>NZ_JARYZI010000009.1 GCF_029914245.1 Fusibacter bizertensis | reverse complement strand
GCGGAAGTGGCTCAGTGGTAGAGCATCGCCTTGCCAAGGCGAGGGTCGCGAGTTCGAATCTCGTCTTCCGCTCCAATAAAAAGTATGAACGAACATATTGACATATGTTCGTTTTTTTTATTTAATTAGAATAGTAGTATCTAGACATATTATAAGGAGTAATTACATGGCTGAATTTAGAAAATACTTTCCAATTATCACATTCGCGGTTTTATTATATTTAGGAGCATCAAATTTAAATATTGTTCTTAGTTTTATATCAAAGATTATATCTGTATTAATGCCATTGATTATGGGAATTGGGATAGCCTTTATACTTAACCTATTGCTCAATAAATTTGAAAAGAATCTATTTATGAAAAGAAAGATGTTTAAAAATAACAAATGGCTGCAAAATCATTTGAGATTTGTGAGTATGGTGTCAACTTATCTAATTACTATACTTATTTTTGCTGTAATCATTATTTTTGTGTTTCCACAAGTTGCTGAAAGTTCAAAAACTCTAATTGATAAACTCCCTGAATATAGTGACAAGATTGCAAAGTATGCTACAGAGTTATATGAAGAATTAGGGCTTACTGATGATATTATGAATCAAGTATTCTCAAGTTCAAAAGATCTATTAATCGGTCTTTCATCTTTTACGGCAGAAACTTTGTTGAAAGCAGTAGGTGTAACAATTAGCATTACAACTGGTGCACTTACGACTTTAATGGGGATTATTTTTTCAATTTATATCTTGGCATCAAAAGAAAAGTTTATTAATATTATAAGTAAAATGAATAGAGCTTTCATTCCTAAAAAACCAGCAAATTACTTAGCAAATTTAATGGAAAACGTAAATCTTATTTTTTCAAAGTTTGTAGGTGGACAAATAACGGAAGCCTTTATTTTAGGAACTTTATGCTTTATTGGTTTGTTAGTATTCAAAATTCCATATGCGCCTTTAGTAAGCGTATTAATAGCTGTAACTAGCCTAATTCCGTTCGTAGGCGCTTTTATAGGTACAGTTCCTTCAATCTTAATTATTGCAATGGAAAGTCCTTCTAAAGCACTCTTTTTCTTGATTTTTATTGTGATACTGCAGCAGCTTGAAGGCAATATTATCTATCCTAAAGTTGTCGGAGATGCAATTGGAATCGGTGGTTTTTGGGTATTCCTTGCGATTACTGTAGGGGGCGGTTTATTTGGTGTTTTGGGGATGCTGTTAGGTGTACCTTTAATGGCAGTACTTTATACTGTCGTCCGAACTGAAGTTAATAATAGATTAGCTGTATCAAAGGATCATTAATTAATTATTATTTAGATATCTTAAACATATACGGGTATATACAAAATAGTTCAATCATGTCTAAAACAGTAAGTAAGGTGGCAGTTATGAAAGAAAGACAAGAAGATGTTAAAAAGATTTTTGCAAAGCATTTTTCTGAAAGAATTATTGATATCTCACCATGTGGTAATCATGAACTGAAACGAAATTTGGTGTATAAAGTGGTACTAGAGAATAGTCACTACATTATTAAGTTTTATTATAAGCCCAATAAAAGAGTACGTGAAATAAATGCCGTGCCTATTATTGAAGAATTCAATGAGTTAAAGATCGTAAATTATGGTATAACTGATGATGGAATAGAATGGATGATCTATAATTTTCTTGATGGGTGGCTTTTAGATCAAATTTATGATGATTTAGATCTTGATCAACTAAGATATATTTTTTATGAAATTGGTAAACGAACAGCAAAACTTCATAATATAACGACCTTTGATTATTTTGGTGATGTCCAAAAGGATAAACAGAGTTTATTGAGTCAATATCATACGTTTGTTGTCGACGATTGTGAACGATTAATTGATAATTTGCACAAACAAAATTTACATGAAATTGATACAATTTCAAATTCAATTGAAAAATTGAGAAATGAATTTGTCAATATTCGCGAGTTAAAGTTTGGAAGGTATACACATCGAGATTTAGACGGACGAAATATTTTGATTAAAATCTCTCCAGAGAAGGGAATGCAACTTAATGGCTTTTTAGATTTTGAGAAAACCGTTATTAACAATGAATATATGGATATCATAGGGTTTTATAGACGTTATTTCTTGAAAGAACCGAAATTGATTGCTCATTTTTTTAAGGGATACGAAGAAGTTTTACCTGTAGATGATACTTTTAATTTAGAACTTAGATTCAATTTATATAAAACTGGAATTGATATTTGCAGTTGGTCATTAGATGTTTCTAAAAACTATTTTGAAAGTACGTTAGCTTATTTAAAAGAGCTAGAGCGAATTGATCCTCTATTGGAAGAACTATATTATAAGAAATGAGTTAAGTCTAAATAAATAGTCAGCAAAAAAATAAAAAGAACATGTTTCTCAACTCTTAAGTGAATTAAAGAAACATGTTCTTTTTATTGAAAATTCCTTGTTAATATTATAAACCGTTCAACTCAAAGTACTTGTGAACTTCATCGAGTGCTTGTTTTGACTGAGATTGACTAATGATGCATGAAATTTTTATTTCTGAAGTAGAAATCATCTCTATATTGATCCCTAGCTCATATATCTTTCCAAACAAACCTGAAGCAATTTTTACATCTGAAGTGATACCTGTCCCAACAATAGATAATTTTGCAACATCTTTCTTAACTAAAATAGGAGATGCGCCAACTTCTTCAACAAAAGCTTCAATAGTAGGAAGAATCGTATCAAAGTCGTCAATAGGAACTGTAAATGAGATATCATTAAAACCGTCGTGGTTTAAGTTCTGTAAAATCATGTCAATATGGACGTTTAAGTTAATCAATGAAGAAAAGAGCTTATATGCTATTCCTGGTTTATCTGGCACGTTAGGAACTGAAATTCTCACAATATCTTCGTCTAATGTTACACCTCTAACTTGTGCTTTTTCCATTTCTTTCACCTCAATAATTTCTGTACCAACGTTATTATAATCAAAAGCTGATCTAACGATAAGCGGCATATTATTTTTTCGAGCTAACTCGACAGAGCGAGGATGCATGACGCCGGCTCCAAGCATAGCCATCTCTAAAAGTTCATCATAACTAATTGTTTTAAGTAATTTTGCAGTAGAAACAAGGCGTGGATCTGATGTGTAGATGCCTAATACATCAGTATATATTTCGCATTTTTTTGCCTCCAATGCAACTGCTAAAGCAACTGCTGTAGTATCGGAACCACCACGTCCTAATGTTGTTATGTCATGGGATAATGATGCACCTTGAAAGCCAGCTATAATTACTATTTTATCCTCTTCTAGTTCATCTTTTATTCGTTTCGGATCAATCGAGTCAATTTTAGCCTTAGAATAATAGTCATTTGTTATTATACCACATTGATATCCTGTTAATGATACCGCTTTATACCCCATTCCGTCAATAGCCATAGCAAGCAACGCAATAGTAGTTTGCTCTCCTGTTGAAAGTAACATATCAAGCTCTCTTTTGGGAGGGGTAAGATTTACAGCTTTTGCGAGTGAAATGAGACGATCCGTAGTATCTCCCATAGCAGATACTACTATGACGGTATCAAACCCATTTTGTTTTGTTTCTATGGCCCGCTTTGCAACGTTTTTTATGCGCTCAATTGTTCCAACAGATGTTCCACCAAATTTTTGTACGATTATATTCATATTGCCTCACTTTATCACTTCTACAATTGCACCACTTTTATTTACGTCAATAGTTAGAATCTGCCAATGATGTTGGAATCCCTTATCTAAAATGTTAATTGACTTCTGAAAGCCTATTAATCCTTTATCAATTATTGCAATAATAGTTGGACCTGCGCCACTTAAAAAATAACCATAAGCTTGAGACGCTACAAGTTCATCAATCAGGAGCTGACTGTCATCAATTATTGTAAAACGATAAGGCTGATGAATAAAGTCATTAAGAGCTATTTTTAAATGTGTATAATCTTTTGTTAGCAGAGAGTGAATTAAGAGTGAAACTCTTGAAATGTTGCTAACACATTGTTCTTTAGTATATGTTTTCGGAAGAATTTCTCTTGATTCAGAGGTGTTAAGTTTAAAATTTGGAACTAAAACCACCAATTCTAAATCATTTGGAAAGGGGACACTCGCATGAATCACTTCATTATGAATTGAACTCGCTATTACTAGGTTGCCTAATATTGCCGGGGTGACATTGTCTGGGTGACCTTCTAAAGCAGTTGCAATATTTATGAGCTCTTGTTGACTAAAAACATAGCCTAGCAAATAATTAGCTGCATAGAGTCCTGAAACAATAGCAGCTGCAGAACTGCCCAATCCTCGAGAAATAGGAATTTCAGTGGATAGCATCGTTAACGTATAACCAAGATCACTTTGATTTTTTAAAGCCAGTGCATGCTCCAGTGCTTTAATGACCAAGTTCTCTTGATTGGAAACAAGCACTTCATCTGGCCAAATAATTTCTTTCTCTTTGGACTCTTTTTTTTCTATGGTAATAGTTTGAAATAGATTAAGCGCAAGTCCCAATGTATCAAAACCGGGACCAATATTTGCAGTGGTTGCGGGGACTTTAATTTTCACCATAAAAACTCCGATCTATAAATGAATGTAATGATTTTCAGTATTTAATAAAAGCCTATTTTTATGATCTATCAATTGTTGTTCGGATAAATCATGAAATTGAATAAAGTAGTGATCAAAATCAAGTGTTTTGGAGGTAGTGATAGATTCAATTGTTAATTCCTTTATTCCTAGTAATTTAAACTGAGGGTTTTCGAGTATTTCATCTCTTAAAGCAGCTGTCATAAGATCAGAATGAACGCTGATGGTCCAATTAGCTTTGTCAGGATAAAGCGTGATTAATTTTCCTTTTGATAAATGTCGATTGACTTTATACTTTTTATTTTGTAGTAAATCAACTAAATCTCCAATAACAGCAGTTGCTGTAGGATTTTTGCCGGCACCTTTTCCTGAAAAAAACAGTTCTCCAACGGCGTCTCCAGTTACACTGATTGCATTGAATTCATTATTAATAGAGGCAAATTTAGAGTGTTTTTCTAATATAATGGGTCTAACAACAGTATAAATACCTTCAGGATAAACTTTGGATATTCCCATAAGTTTTACAACATTATCAGTTGCATTGAAATAATGTACATCACTTGCAAGTATATGTGTAATACCTTGAACGGGGATAGTTTTCCAATCAAGATCGACTTTCATGCCAAGTTTCGTTAAAATCGAAATTTTCCTCACTGCATCAAATCCTTCTACATCAGATGTAGGATCTGCTTCAGCAAAGCCTTGCTCTTGAGCTTGTTTTAAAGCGATTTCGTAACTTAAACCCTCTTGATTCATTTTTGTAAGTATAAAGTTAGTAGTTCCATTGATGATTCCCATGATCTCGTTAATTTGATCACCGCCAAGGCATTCACGCAATGGCTTTAAAACCGGGATTCCACCACCGACGCTGGCTTCATAACTAAGCTGAACACCTTTTTCAGCAGCAATAGCATGTAGTACACCACCTTTTTCAGCAATTAGATCTTTATTGGAAGTGATGACGGGTTTCCCCTTTGAAAGAATTTGAGAGACGTAAGTAAATGCAGGCTCTATACCGCCAATTGTTTCAATTGCAACATCATAAGCGTACTGGCTAAGTCTATCAAAATCATTAGAAAACAAATGGGAATGAGGAAGCTGATTGTATTTCTCAAGTTTGCTAACTAGTATCCCAACGATTTCCACATCATGTTCATATTCTTCTTTGAAGCGTAGTTTATTTTGTTGGATCAGTTCATATACACCGGATCCAACAACGCCATATCCTAATAACAAAATTTTCATGAATTCCCCCTATTGTTCTGTAGATTCTATTGCGTCAAGATTAAATCTATGGACACCTTCAATGTTTTGAAGTTCTTGCGTAAGCGCTGCGAAAGTTGTAGACATCTCAGTTATATCTAATGTAATTGTAACATTTGCTTTATGATCAATAGGAGTACTCTGACTAATTGTCAAAATATTTCCTTTGTTGATTGCGACTGTTTCAAGTATTTTTGATAATATGCCTGAATGGTGATCTAAAGTCATCGATATGGTTGCTTTTTTACCCAAAAAACCATCTGCAAGTGTAAATACATATTCACTGTATTTATAAAAGGTGCTTCTGCTGATGCCTACAATTTTAACAGCTTCAGCAACTGAAGCGGCTTGGCCGCTATGCAAAAGTTCCTTCGCTTCAACAACTTTCACGAAAACTTCAGGTAACACATCAATATGAATCATAAGAAAATTACCTTTTTCCATATTCCCTCCATGTCTCTCTATCGCGGACAAGTGTTCGCGAAGTGTTAGGAGGATTATAGCATAGTACGTATAGGCTTTCAACCGTAAAACAGCTAAAAATAATGTTTTTTTTAAAGAACATGGGTATAATAATGATATTCATATTAAATTTAGATAAGTTAGACCATATATTTTATGATCAGAATTTCTTGAAATTTGCAATAACTTGAGGAGGACCAATAAATGAATTATTTGAGTAAAGACTTTAAATTACCAACAACTGGTGGGAAAGAGGTTACAATAGAAAGCCTAATGAAACAAAATTTTGTGTTATATTTTTATCCAAAAGACAATACCTCTGCATGTACCACTGAGGCTTTAGAATTTGCGGAACTTTATGATGATTTTAGAGCATTAGGATTTCATGTATATGGCATAAGTAAAGATACTATTGGTTCACACGAGAAGTTTAAAGAAAAGTTCTCTTTGCCGTATACATTGATCAGCGACGTAGAGAAAGTTTTACTAGAACAATTCAATGTAATAAAAGACAAGAAAATGTATGGGAAAGCAGTGAAAGGAACAGTAAGGTCAACATTTGTATTTTGTGAGGGACTAAAATTAGTAAAAGAGTTTAGAGATGTCAAAGCAATTGGACATGCAAAAGCTGTACTCGATTTCTTAGAGGATTTTACGCCTAGTAACTAGTTCGCATATGTTGAGATAATAATTACACTTAATACTATATATAGTAGGTGACACAGTAAATTTATTTTTATCTTTAATTGTCTAACTATTGACAATGTCGTTTTGCAAAGTTATAATGAGGAAGAATTGAATACAAATTAAGGTGCTTAGTCAAAAGCTAAGAGGGAAAGAGGTTAAAATCCTCTGCAGCCCCCGCTACTGTATATAGTGATGAAATCCAAGTTGTCCACTGATTATTTCGGGAAGGATTGGAAAGTAAGATGAACTATGAGCCAGGAAACCTGCCTTGATTTATGTTTTTCCAAAACTTCGGTGGGAAGTTGAGTGAATCGGATTTTCATATCTATATGTATAGTCTGGCACACGTTTTCCACGTGTGCTTTTTTATTTGCAAAAAAACGTATCACCAAATAGATATTACGATTTTATGGGGGATAAAATGTCAAAGAAGATTATGTTTCAAGGTACAGGATCATCTGTAGGTAAAAGTATCATCGTAGCTGCAGTATGTCGAATATTAAATAATCAGGGTGTCGTAGTCGCGCCATTTAAATCTCAAAATATGTCGCTAAACTCTTTTATTACTGAAGACGGAAAAGAAATGGGAAGAGCTCAAGTGGTTCAAGCCGAAGCGGCAAGAGTAAACCCTATGGTTGAGATGAATCCAATATTACTAAAACCAACCAGTGACATCGGAAGTCAAGTAATTTTAAATGGTGAAGTGTTTAAGAACATGGAAGCGATGAAATATTTTTCTGCAAAAGATTATTTGATCCCCCATATTAAAGTTGCGTTTGAAAAATTAGAAAGTCTGTTTGAAACGATTGTTATTGAAGGCGCAGGATCACCAGCTGAGATCAACTTAAGAAGTAGAGATATTGTCAATATGGGACTTGCTGAAATTGTTGATACAGACGTGATTTTAATCGGAGATGTAGATAAAGGTGGTGTATTTGCATCTTTATATGGCACTTTTTTATTGTTAAGTAAGGAAGAACAAAAAAGGGTTAAAGGTTTTTTAATCAATAAGTTTAGAGGAGATGTTTCGCTATTAATGTCAGGTGTTGAAATGCTTGAAGAATTAATTGATAGACCTTGTTTAGGCGTTATTCCATTTATTCAAGATCTTAAAGTTGATGATGAAGACAGTGTAACTGATAGATTTACTGCGAAATCAAATAACGCAATTAAAGTTGGGGTTGTAAAACTACCATATATGTCAAATTTTACAGACTTCACGGTTTTTGATTTAGAAAAGGATGTAAATTTAGAATATATTACTGAACCATTGGCGCTAGAAACTTGTGACTTAATCGTCATTCCAGGTAGTAAAAACACGATCCATGATATGCGTTATGTCAGCGAATCGGGTATGAATCAAGCTATATATAGAGCACATAGGAAAGGAACGCCGATTATTGGAATTTGTGGTGGCTATCAGATTCTTGGTCAAACAATTGAAGATACTTTTGGTGTTGAATCAAAAGAGATTAAGATTAATGGTCTTGGTTTGTTAGATGTTCATACAACGATGTCCGAGGAAAAAACAACTAGACAAGCTAGTGGTAATGTATTAAGTAATTTCTTTAACATAGAGTTAGAAGGCATGAAACTAAGCGGATATGAAATTCACATGGGCATTACATCTCATTTAAGTGATTCGGTTAGACCTTTTATGAGTACTGATAAAAATGAACACGATGGTGGGATCTCAGCTGATGGTTCGGTACTTGGAACATACTTTCATGGTATTTTTGATAATGATAATTTCAGGCATACAGTGCTTAATAACATACGAACAAAAAAAGGATTTAAAACATCTGATGAAAGTGTAGATTTCGAGGAATTAAAAGACTCAGAATATAACCGCTTGGCAAAACACGTGGAAGCGCATATCAATATGCCGTTGTTATTAAAGATTTTAAATGAATCAAGGGGTTAATATGGCATTAAATATTGTTTTAGCAGTCATACTTGACCGATTAATTGGTGATCCTCCTAATTGGCCGCATCCAGTTAGGTTTTACGGAAGGCTAATAGCTGTTTTAGAAAAGTTCATAAGAGCACATATTCAGAATTTGAAGTTAGGTGGATACCTTTTGCTTATAGGGTCTATACTAAGTGTGCTGATTCCTTTTGAAATCTTGAGTGCTATTTTGCCTTCTATACTTTTTAATATAATCTCCATCTATATCCTTTTTACATCTTTGGCTTCAAGATGCTTATCAATTGAAGCTAAAAAGGTAGCAAAGGCAATAGAAGAAGATGACATAGTATTAGCCCGTCTACAATTGTCCTATCTTGTAGGAAGAGATACCCAAAACTTAAGTAAAGATGAAGTAAGTAGGGGCGTTATAGAGACAGTAGCAGAAAATTCAGTAGATGGTGTTTTGGCACCCTTATTTATGATGATGATTGGTTTACCCATGGGGTTATCCGTAGAGTTTGCAATGATCTATAAAATTGTGAATACTTTAGATTCCATGGTAGGTTATATACATGAGCCCTACAAAGAAATAGGGTTTGCATCTGCAAAATTTGATGATTTTCTCAATTTTATACCCGCGCGATTAGGCGCTTTGGTCATGCTAGTTTCTGGTCTTTTTTTAAATCTAAATGTAAAAAACGGCATGAAGATTTTGAAAAGAGATCGTTTAAACCACAAAAGTCCTAATTCTGGACATCCTGAATCAGTTGTAGCAGGACTTTTAAATATTCAGATTGGCGGGACCAATCACTACTTTGGAAATATAGTAGTAAAACCTACAATTGGTGATGCAATAGATAACCTTTCAAGTCTGAAAATAGAGCAAACGACACAAATTATGTTTGCTTCTATGTGGATCTTCACAACAATGGGGAGTTTAATATATCTTATAGCTAAGGGGAGTTTATGAATTTTCATGGTGGACAACTAAAGCAAAGTGGTGTGATGGATTTCAGTGTAAATATACCATCAATTCCATTTGAAGAAACATATAGAGACTTGTTGATTCGCTCAATTGATCAATTGGTTGATTATCCGGAGATCGATGGCGTTACAGCTCGAAATTGTGTTGCTTCTATACTTGACATTGATCCTAGACAAGTGGTTCTAGGTAATGGCGCAACAGATTTAATTTATCTGATTAGTAGATCAAATCGATTTGGGAAAGTAGGAATTTTAGAACCAACATTTACAGAATATGAGCGAGCACTCAAGCAAGAGGGAACTTTAATACATCCTATTGCATTGATTGAAGAAAGCGATACATTTGATTTACAAGCGGAAGTGATAGCTGCTGAAATCAATCAAAATCAATTAGAAGCATTGTTTATCTGTAATCCCAATAATCCCACTGGTCATTTAATAAGTGCGGTAAAACTTGAGCAAATACTAAGGCAAGTTGATTATAAATCATTTGTACTAGTGATTGATGAATCGTTTATAGAGTTTAAAGCACACAAAGGTCATCAAGAAGCGATGAAAAATTTAATAAATCGATACAATATAGTCATCATTAGATCAATGACTAAAACTTATCGTGTTCCTGGACTCAGGATT
Source organism: Fusibacter bizertensis (assembly GCF_029914245.1). Classification (GTDB taxonomy): domain Bacteria; phylum Bacillota; class Clostridia; order Peptostreptococcales; family Acidaminobacteraceae; genus Fusibacter_C; species Fusibacter_C bizertensis. The sequence continues at coordinate 146,811 of NZ_JARYZI010000009.1, read as the reverse complement.
GGCTATATATTTGGAACTATGAAAGTGATTGAGAAAATAACAAATGCTAGAGATCCCTGGGCACTGAATCATTTTGCACTTATGAGTATTCCATATTTTATGGAACAACAAGATTTTGTTTTAAATTTACAAAAGTGGTGTTTGGCTGAATCAGAATATATGCAAGAGGAACTCAAAAGCATTAAGAATTTGAGTGTATATCAAAATGAAGCAAACTTTATTTTGATTAAAATTCCAGAGGATAAGTCAAAAGACTTTTATGAAAAAATGATATATAGTGGCATACACCTAAGAAAATGTACTGATTTTAAAGGTCTTGGTAATCGATACTTTAGATTGGCAATAATGAATCGAAAGCAAAATAGCAATTTGATAAAAATTTTAAGGGAGGCACTAAATGATTAACAAAATTATTAAGAAAAAAATGGCACTATTACTTACGGTGATCATGCTATTTTCTAGCGTAATGTATTCACCTAGCTTTGCTGGTACACTAAACAAAGATGGCGTGAGTGGTAAAGTCGTCACACAGCAAATCTATGGTAGAACTTTTATATCATCAGAATCTCTAAAGTCATATTCATTAAAAACGGTAATTACAGGTAATAACATCAAGATATCAAATAACTCAGTTACTTTTGAATTTACGAATGGTTCAAATTCTGTCAAAGTTAATGATGCAAAGATGACCATAGATGGTGAAGCTTATATAAAAAATAATGTTGCTTATGTACCTTTGAAGTTTATCTTTGAAACTTTGAATTATACTGTTGGCTATAGCTACTCTACAAAAGAAATCACGCTGAAATACAATGGAAATTTTGTTTTTCCAATTACGATTCATGATGATACAGCGAGTTACAGATTTACGAAGCCAGCAAAAAGAATTGTGTCTTTAGCCCCTTCAATAACTGAAATTTTGTTTGCTATAGGTGCAGGTGACATGGTAGTAGGTAGAACCAAATACTGTAATTATCCCGAAGAGACAAGCAAAGTTACTGTAGTAGGCACACTTTATGAGCCTGATTTAGAGACTATAATTGATCTTGAACCTGATACAGTTATTGCTGCAACACATATGAATGAAGATGTAATGACTGCGCTTTCTAAAGCTAAAATTTCTACGTTGACGCAAGCCTCTCCAGCAAAAATTAATGAAATCTATATTTTAATAGAACAACTTGGAAAATTGACAAATCACACTTATGAATCAAGAGCAGTTATCTCATCGATGAAAGCAAAAGAAGATCGAGTTAATAATATCATGAAACAAATACCTACTGCAGAACGTAAAAAAATCTATTATGTTGTAGGAACTGGTAAGAGCGAATTTACTGCGGGTAAACAAACTTTCATTCATGAAATTTTAGTAAGTGCTGGTTGTGTCAACGTTGCAACCGATGTTGATAAATGGTCATACACACTGGAAAAGTTAATTGAAAAAAATCCAGATTACCTTATTGGCGCAGATTATTCCTATAAAACAATGAAAGAAAGTAACAATTATTCGAGTCTTTCTGCAATTAATAAAAATCAATTTGTAGTTGTTAACACAGATGTCTTTTCAATTCCAGGACCTAGAGTTATGGATTACAGCATGAAAACAATTATTGAAAAATTGTACCCTCAGTTTAAGCATCAACTTAGATTCTAGGAGAAGTCATGGAATATACAAAGAAACGAAAGGCAAACAGCGTGAAAATCATCATACTGGTTGTATTTTTAATAATGATAGCAATTTTTGCAGTGACACAGGGATCAGTTAAAATTCCTGTGTCACAGGTCGTTAAAATTATAATTCATAGCAAAGATGCTGATCAAATTAAACCTTCATATATCTTTATAGTAAACCAGGTGAGACTTCCGAGAATTATTTTGTCTATTTTAGTGGGTGGTGTCTTATCAATTATAGGTACTGTTTTCCAGGCTGTATTTAAAAATCCTATGGCTGACCCTTATGTGATGGGCGTGTCATCGGGGGCGGCATTTGGCGCTACTATGGGGATCATATTTGGATTTGGTATCAGCATAGCTGGACTTGGTATGGTCTCCATCATGGCGTTTGTAGGTGCTTTTTCAACGATGCTACTTGTATATCAACTTTCTAAGGTGGGGGGACGTGTATCAACAACTGGTATCTTACTTGCTGGAATAGTAGTGAATGCGATATTGTCATCAGTTATTTCATTTGTAATGCTGCTCAATCATAATGATATAGACAAGATTGTGACTTGGACCATGGGAAGCTTTAATGCATCGTCTTGGGACCATGTAAAGTTATTCTTGATTCCCATGTTTGTCGGTGTTGCCTACATGCTTAGTTTATCTAGAGAACTAAATACGTTAGCCATAAGTGAGAATGATGCAAAAAATATTGGGGTTAATGTAGAACTGATAAAGAAAGGTACCTTAGTTGTAGCCTCAATGCTAGCAGCGCTTTCGGTTTCCGTAAGTGGTATAATTGGTTTTGTTGGATTAATTGTACCTCATTTATTTAGAATGATATTTGGATCAGATCACAGAATCTTATTACCAGTATCATTTATAGGTGGTGGTCTTTTCATGGTCATATGCGATACAATGGCTAGAAGTTTGTTGGGAAACATGGAAATTCCAGTGGGAATTATCACTTCAATAATTGGAGGTCCATTTTTCCTAATGCTACTACAAAGACATAAACGTAAGTTTATATAAGTTATAAGTATCCTAAGTGTTTATAGCATGGAGAGAGAAGGGTGGAAGCTATGTATCAGATTGATCAAATAGATTTTAGCTATGGTAAAGAAGAAGTGCTCAAGAAAGTTACTTTTAATATTGATAAAGGAAGCTTTGTTAGCGTGATTGGACCCAACGGTTCAGGAAAAACAACACTTCTTAAGAATATGTGCAAATTGCTTGATCCTGGTTCTGGTAAAATTGAATTAGAGCAGATGCCTTTAGAAGGTTTTAAGCCTAAACAGCTGGCACAAAAGGTCGCTGTTGTACATCAGGGCGCGAATTCTGATTTTGACTTTAACGTCGGGGAAGTGGTGTTAATGGGAAGATACCCTTATCTCAAACGATTCCAAAACGAAAATACCACGGATCTTGACATAGCTGTAAAATCTATGCAACAAACACAAACATATCATCTAAAAGATAAAACTTTATTATCTATAAGTGGAGGTGAAAGGCAGCGTGTAATGATTGCTAGAGCTTTGACACAAGAGCCAGAGGTTTTGCTACTAGATGAACCTATTTCACATCTAGATATTAAATATCAGATGGAAATTTTGAAACTGTGCAGGGATTTAAACCAATCACAAAATCTAACAGTGTTTACGACACTTCACGATATTAACTTGGCAAGTCGTTTTTCAAAAGTAATCATTATGATGAAAAACGGTCAAGTTTATAAAATAGGAACTCCTGAAGAAGTGATTACAGTACAAAATATAAAAGAGGTATATGATATCGATGTAGAAATTGTTTCTAATTCATATCCAATGATTCATCCAATTTAATTGTGAGAGTGAGGACTACATGAGTAAGATACACTTAGTTGTAGGTGGAGCAAGAAGTGGTAAATCAAGCTTTGCAGAAGAGTGTGCAAAAAATCAAACTGAAAAAGTAGTGTATCTGGCAACTGCAGTCGTGACGGATACTGATATGGCAAATAGAATTGAAAAACATAAATTAGATCGCCCTCAATTTTGGCACACTATTGAGAGATACCGTGATTTTCAAGCGATAACAAGTCAACGAGAATTTTTAGAGGCTGATATGCTTCTTCTTGATTGTCTAACCGTTATGACGACGAATCTAATGTTTGAAGAACATCAAGATTATGATGCAATCTCTAAAGAAAAGCTATATGAGATTGAGCAAGTTGTGATCTCTGAGATTGATGAACTCATAAATATTGCAAGAAAAAGTAATAAATCATTGATTATAGTGACAAACGAGGTGGGGATGGGCCTTGTTCCAGCTTATAAATTAGGGAGTTATTTTAGAGATATTGCTGGAAGAGTTAACCGTCATGTTGCTAGTGCTGCTGATGAAGTTACTTTCGTTGCAGTAGGTATCCCACTTAAGTTAAAATAATTTGGCGAAAAACAATACAAAAGGGGTAAATAAGTGAAGAATAATTTTAACGGCTTTTTACTAATGATTTCATTTTTTACAAGAATCCCTATAGGAAATAAAATCGAATATACTGAAGAAAAATACCTCAATGGTCTAAAATGGTTTCCTTTTATTGGATTAGTCATTGGCGCTTTTTTAGTTCCTGTCACATTAATCAATAGCTTCGATCAGAGTGTTAAGGGAATTTTATTGATATTAATGTATTTGATAATAACAGGAGGAATTCACTTAGATGGGCTCGCAGATAGTTCAGATGGGTTATTTAGTAATCGCAAAAAAGAGCGTGTTTTGGAAATTATGAAAGACTCACATATTGGAACATTTGGCGTGATCGCTTTAATTTTATATTTTTTAATATTCTCAAACCTTGCAGGACATCTCAACTGGAAATGGCTGCTCTTAATGCCTTATATAGGTAAAACATTTGGCGTCATATCAGCAAGTATTTCAAATTATGCTAGAAAAGATGAGGGGATGGGGTTTCTTTTTATAAGCAAGCTTAATTTAAAACATGCAGTAGTTCATCTAATTCTAATGGTCAGTATTGTGATGATGCTGCTTTCAATCAGTGGTATTATAGCACTAACAATTTCGTTTTTAATGATGCTTTTGTTACTTCGCGTTTTTAAAAGCGTAATAGAAGGACAAACCGGAGATACGATAGGGATGGTGATAGAGGTCACTCAAATCACCTTTATAACAGTGGGTTATATATTTATTTAATAAAACAATTGAGCAAACTGCCTATTTTTTAATATGAGGAGTACTTATGGGAATAATGATTGCAGGAGTCTCTAGTGGTGCAGGAAAAACAACATTAACCATAGGGTTGATGCGAGCACTTACTCAAAGAGGGATGAAAGTAGCTGGTTTTAAATCAGGTCCTGATTATATCGATCCAATGTTTCATAGATTAGCAACAAGAGAATCATCATATAACCTTCCAACTTGGATGGTTCCTGATGACGCTTTGAGATATCTATATCAAAAAAGGTCCGAGCAATATGATATAAGCGTAATTGAAGGTGTTATGGGCTATTATGATGGACACTCAACAGACAATATAATCGGTAGTTCAGCACATTTAGCAAAGGTATTAGATGTCCCTGTGATGGTAGTGATGGACGGCAGTAGTATGGCTTTAACAGCAGCGGCAATCGTAAAAGGACTCATATCTTTTGAAACACCTACGCAGATCAAAGGGGTAATATTCAATCGAATCAAATCAGCTCATCACTATAATCTATTGAAAAGTGCAGTAGAAACACATACAAATATCAAATGCTATGGCTATATCAAACCGGATCAAAGTATTGAACTTGAAAGTAGGCATTTAGGATTAGTTCAAGCATGCGAGGATAGTACTATAGAAACTAAGATTGAAAAAATGTCGAATTTGATAGAAGCGACAGTAGATGTGGATTCAATAATATCTGATTTCACAAACAAAACCCATGTTGTAGAAACAAAATTCCAATTTTATGAAGATAAAATAAAAGAGTTAAGTAATTTGATCAAAAAAAATAATGGTTTAACATTAGGAGTTGCAAAAGATTTAGCATTTTCATTTTATTATGATGAAAACCTTAAACTCCTCGAAGAAATTGGTGTTAAGATAGTTTGTTATTCTCCAGTTAAGGATGCGAAGTTACCTGACGGAATTGACGGTGTTCTACTCGGTGGAGGTTATCCAGAGTTGTTTGCCAAAGAGATAGAAGCGAATATTCAAATGAAAGAAAGCCTCTATAAATTTGCATTAAATGGTGGCTCGGTATATGCTGAATGTGGTGGCTTGATGTATTTAACGGATCATCTTGAGTATAATGATTGCTCTTATAAAATGACGGGTATACTAGGTGGTAGAGCGATTATGACCAAGAGCCTACAAAATTTTGGGCATGTTGAAGCAATTTTTAAAGATTTTCACACTTTTGCTGATGATGTAAATATACGTGGTCATGAATTTCATCATTCTTATGTTGAAATGAAAGATGACGTGAAAACTATGATTACGCTTAAGGGAAAAAAAGGAATACATCTTTGTGGTTATATGAAAAACAACACCATGGGTACTTATTTACACACACATTTTTATAGTAATCTTAATTTTGTAGATTACTTGATGCAGTTTTTTTTAAAGGGAAAAATATGATTTAGAGTTAGAAAAGCAAGTGATATAGTTTGCTTTTCTATTTATTTAGTGGAGAATCGATGTTCATGCACAATTGGTATTGTATTTATATGTTTTTTCCTATATTATTATTAATTGAGCAGTAATTTTAATTTGAGGTGAATTTATGAAGATGTCAAATTTATATATGCCTACTTTACGTGAAGTTCCTAGTGATGCAGATATCATGAGTGCACAACTCTTGTTACGTTCAGGTATGATCCGTAAGTTGGTTTCTGGTGTTTATTCTTTCTTACCACTTGGTTTTAGAGTAATGAAAAACATCGAACAAATCGTAAGGGAAGAGATGGATGCACATGGTGCACAAGAAGTTTTGATGAGTGCGATTCAACCAAGAGAAATATGGGATGCAAGCAATAGGTGGGAAAATTTTGGTCCTGAGATGTTTAAACTCAAAGATCGACATGATCGCGAGTTTTGTCTTGGACCTACGCATGAAGAGTATTTTACCTTTATGATTAACAACGAACTTAAATCATATAAACAGCTACCACTCAACTTATATCAAATACAGACGAAGTATAGAGATGAAAGACGTCCAAGATTTGGACTTGTTAGAGCGAGAGAATTCATCATGAAAGATGCTTATACTTTCGATACAGATGTTGAAGGCATGGAAAAGTCATATGCTAACATGGCAACTGCATATACTAAAGCGTTTGATAGAATGGGATTCAAATACAAAGTTGTGTTAGGTGATTCAGGAAACATGGGTGGGAGTATCTCACATGAATATATTGCAATAACACCAAGTGGCGAAAGTACAATTGCTTATTGTGACCACTGTGATTTTGCAGCAACTGATGAAGTTGCACCTGCAAATTTTAAGATGTCGAGTTCTGATACTCAAGTTTTACCTTGTGAAGAAGTACACACGCCAAATATAAAAACAATTGAAGAACTTGAAGCATTTTTCAAAATTGATGCATCTCAATTCATCAAAACGCTACTATTAAAAAAAGAAGATGATAGCCGTATTTTTGCTGTTATGATTCCTGGTAATAGACAATTGAGTTTAGTAAAATTATCAAAACTTGTAGATGTTTCTGAAGATGAATTACTCATGTTAGCAGAAGACGAGATTTATCCTTTAGCAGGTTCTTTACTTGGCTTTGCAGGTCCAATTGGATTGAAAGAAAACGTTGAAATAATTGCAGATCAAAGAGTTTTTGATATTAAAAATGCAATATGTGGCGCCAACAAAAAAGATTATCACTTAATAAATGTAAATTTAGAGTCAAATCTTTATAAAATTGGAGCTGATTTAGTTCAAGTTGAAGCAAACGATAGTTGTCCAAATTGTAATAGTCCTTTGTCTATTGACCGCGGAACTGAAGTTGGCAATATATTCCAACTTGGTGATAAGTATTCAAAAGCGATGAATGCCACTTTCTTAGATAAAGATGGAAAAGCAAAGCATTTTATTATGGGATCATATGGTATTGGAATTTCTAGATGTGTTTCAGCAGTTGTTGAGCAATGCTATGATGAAAAAGGGATTATATGGCCTATGGCGATTGCGCCTTATAAAGTTTTGATTACTATCGTTAACATCAAAAACGAACTTCAAACACAAAAAGCCTTTGAGCTTTATGAGTCATTACAGAAAAAGGGTATTTCAGTAATGATTGATGATAGAAATGAAAGAGCAGGGGTTAAATTTACGGATGCAGATTTGATTGGAATTCCGCTAAGAGTTACTGTTGGGAAAGCAATTGATGAAGGAAAAGTAGAGTTTTCAAAGCGTGAAGATTGTGTTAAAGAAGAAGTGCAATTTGAGGAAGTTGTTTCAAAAGTGAGTATGTTAATCAATAACCTATAAATAAATAAAAAATGGGTGAAATAAAATTAATTGTATAAAATCTTTAGTTTTATTTAATTTTTTATTTCTATTTATATGGTTTTTGGTATAATATTAAAGAGGAATTATAGAAATTATAGAAAGAGGGATACTATGGCTGAAAAGAAACAAATTTTGATTCTTGGCGGTGGTTATGCTGGCGTTGCTGCGGGCAAGAAACTTCACAAGATTTTCAAAAATGACGATTCTGTAGAAATTACACTAATCGACAAAAAACCTTACCACACACTTATGACTGAGTTACATGAAGTAGCTGGTCATCGTACTGAACCTGATGCAATCCAAATTGATCTTAGAACAATTTTTGCGGGTAGAAAAGTTAAAGTTGTAACAGACTCAATTACAAATGTGGATTTAGAAGGTAAAAAATTAGTTTCGGATAAAAAAACATACAAGTTTGATTACTTGGTTTTAGCATGCGGATCTGATTCAAACTCATTTGGCATCGAAGGTGTTGATGAGCATGCATTTACTTTATGGTCTTATGAAGATGCTGTTAAGTTAAGAGCACATGTTGAAAAAATGTTCCAACTTGCTGCGATTGAAGAAGACGAAGCAGTTAGAAAACAATTATTAACTTTCGCAGTTGTTGGTGGTGGTTTCACTGGCGTTGAGATGGTTGGTGAACTTGGTGAAGCTAAAGATCATTTAGCTGTAAAATATGGTGTTGATAAGAAAGAAGTTACAATCTACAACATCGAAGCTACTCCAAGAATTCTCAATACATTAAAAGATGAAAAACAAATTGCTAAAGTAGAAAACAGATATAAGAAATTGGGCATTGAACTTCTTAAGAATGCGGCACTTGTTAAAGCAACTGAAGATGGTTTCGAATTAAAAGATGGCCGTTTTATTAAAACTAAAACACTTGTATGGGGTGCTGGTATAAAAGTTAGCAACTTCATTGGAAAACTTGGTTTAGAAGCTGGTCGTGGTGGAAGAGTACTTGTTAATAAATACATGCAAACATTAAAGTATGAAAATGTATTTATGGCTGGTGATAACACGCACTACGAAGATAAAGATGGTTTCTTACCACAAATCGTTGAAGCAGCTGAGCAATCAGGTCATACTGCAGCAGTAAATATTGGTGCTTTAATCAATAAAACTGAAATGCATGAACACAAACAAAATTACCATGGTTTCATGGTATCAATTGGTTCTAAATATGCAGTATCTGATAATAATGGTCTTAAATTTAACGGTTTCTTTGCTGTTATGGTTAAGCATATGGTTAACTTCTACTACTTATTCTTAGTAAGTGGTCTTGCTCAATTATCTGAGTATGTTATGAATGAATTTTTCCGTATTAAAAACAGAAGATCAGTATTTGGTGGTCATTTCGCGAAAGCATCTCCAAACTTCTGGATGTTACCACTACGTATGTTCCTTGGTGTTATGTGGCTAATCGAAGGAATCAACAAAATTGATGAAGGTTGGTTAGTAGAAGCTAAAATGTATGCATCAGATGCAGTTACACAGGCATCTGAATGGGTTGAAGAGGGAACTACAGCAGTTAAACCTTTAATCGAAACAGTTCCAGGTGTTGTTCAGTGGGGAATTGACAATATCATCGCTCCACATGCTGTTTTATTCCAAACTGGTATGGTCTTTATGGAAATCATCTTTGGTTTAATGTTAATTGGTGGTCTTTTCACATTTATCGCTGGTATCATGACAACGATTATGACAGTGGGTATTACGCTTACAGGTATGTCTGATGCTTCTATCTTGTGGTTCTTCTTTGCAGGTATTGCTGTAATTGGCGGATCAGGAAGCGCATTTGGTATGGATTACTACGTTCTTCCATGGCTAAAAAAATGGTGGAAAAAAACACCACTAGCTAGAAAGTCATATTTATATTTCCACTAAATAATAATCTATGTACCTCGGGTGCGCAGATTTAATCACAATGAGATTGTGACTTAAAAATATAAAATCGTATCTGCTTTGCAGATACGATTTTTAAATGATTTATACAAAGAAGGTAATAATGAAAAAAAATGATGTTATTCTCATGGGGATAATTCTAATAGTTGGTTTAATTGCACTTTTTGCTATGAAGATGGTTCAAAGCAATGACCAGTCAGAATTGCAAGTTTTAATCAAGCATGATGGTGTCGTGATCCAATCTTATCCGTTTACTGAAAAAACAGATGAAACTTATGTTTATGAAGAAGATGGTGAGAGAAATGTTATTCAAATAAAAGATGGGTTAGTAAGTATGATCGATGCTGATTGCCGTGATCAGATTTGCGTAAAAACACAGTCGATTTCTAATAACGGTGAAATCATCGTTTGTTTGCCACATAAAGTGACAGTAGAAATTTTCTCAGATCAAGCAGTAGATGATGTATTAGATGATATTGCTGATTAACAGAATTGCCTTTGACTAATAGGAGTTGCCATGAATGAGAACACCAAATCAAAAAAAACTGCTTCAAAAACAAGAATGTTGGTTTTTATATCTGTCCTTGTTGCACAAGGCATGATCCTTTCTTTTATTGAAAGTATGTTACCGATTCCTTTTTTTGCTCCTGGAGCTAAACTGGGACTAGCAAATATTATTACACTTGCAGCAATTTATATTTTAACTTTTAAGCAAGCAACTGCAGTTGTATTGTTACGGGTTATTTTAACGGCTACAACCTTTGGTTCTTTATCTAGTTTTTTGTATAGTTTTTCCGGAGGGGTACTAAGTCTGTTGGTGATGGCTGCAATTTTAAAAGTATTTAAAGGTGAAATAAGTTTGATGGGCGTTAGTGTTGCTGGTGCAGTTGCGCATAATATGGGGCAATTGTTTGTCGCTGCGATAATGATTCATAACGTCTTGATATTTACTTATTTACCTATTTTGTTAATAGTTGCCGTACCAACAGGTATTTTTGTTGGTGCTGTAGCAAAAATATTAATTGGTTATCTCGAAAGGGTTAATTTTATACGTTAACTTGCAGGAGATAACATAATGGAGAATTATATGGCACTTACTGTACAACTAAATCATGTAACTCCTGAAATACAGCAAGCGCTTCAAGTAGAGCTTGAAAAAGTGAGACAAACGATCCAACACTTTTCAAAATCAAAGTTTTCAGGAATTAAAGAAATTGTAAATGATGTTATTGATCTCAATGGAAAAATGCTCAGGCCAACTTTGACAATTTTATCTGCTCATTTTGGAGAGTATGATTCTGAAAAAGTTGTTAAACTGGCGGCTTCTATTGAGATGCTTCATATGGCTACTCTAATACATGATGATATCATTGATGATTCAAAGCTTAGAAGAAATAAGGAAAGCACTCAGAGCAAATATGGAAAAGATATGGCAGTGTATGCAGGTGATTATCTACTATCTAAGTCATTAAGTATGTTAAATGGTAAAGAGTATGATGCAGATCACATGATTAAGCTTGCAAAAGCCATTGAACTTATATGTGAAAGTGAGTTGTTGCAATTTCATAGCAAATTCAAGTATATGACAGTTAAAAACTATTTAAGAGTTGTATCTGGTAAAACAGCAGCTTTGTTTGCAGTAAGTATGTATGCAGGTGCTTCTGAGAGTAATTGCTCGGAGGGTTTATCAAAGCAATTAGGCAAAATAGGGTATGAACTTGGCGTTGCATTTCAGATTATTGATGATATTTTAGATTATTCAGATGATCAAGAACTAGTGGGTAAATCTACTCGAAATGATTTGAAAAAGGGATATTATACATTACCTGTAATATATGCGTTTCAAGGCGAGTCTGAGAAAGTTTTAAACCATTCAGAAGCAGAATTGATGAAACTCGTTGAGAAGAACAATGGAATCGAAAAAGCTAGAGTCTTAGCAAGAAAATATACTAAGAGAGCATTTAAGAGAATTGATAGTTTGCCAGAGGGCAATTATAAAGAAGCACTTGAAAGTTTAGCAAAAGCACTTTTAGATAGAAAATATTAATAATTGTATTATGATAAAAATAGCGATTACATTGAGAATGAATTTCTCAATTGTAATCGCTATTTTTTATGATTAGTTTAAAATTATGTGCGCGAAAAAGTTGAAATTAAACTATAGTTGGAAAGTCGATATGGTCTAACATAATAGTAGCTATTTTTTCTAGTGCAATCCGATCATCTTCTTGAAATCTTCCAATTTCTGGGCTATCAATATCAAGAACACCAATTAATTGATTGTTTTTTACAAGTGGTATAACGATTTCACTATTAGAGAATAAATCACAAGCAATATGACCAGGATACTGATGGACATCTTCTACGACAATAGTCTTTCTCAGCTTTGCACTATCACCACAAACGCCTTTTCCAATCTGGATTCTCGTAACAGCAGGTTTACCCCAAAATGGTCCTAAAATAAGCTCAGAACCATCGTATAGATAAAAACCAGCCCAATTCAGCATGGGCATTAGAAAACCTAATGTTGAAGCTGCATTTGCAGCGTTTGAAATCCAATTGGTTTCTGACCCTAAAAGTTTGATAAGTTCTTTTTCAATGTAAGGATATAATATTTCTGGTGAACTACTTGTTGCAGGATACATACATGCCATAATTGCCTCCTATGGGATATTATTATTTAAGTATATCTGAAATTTTTAGGTTGAACAATTATATTTTTATAAAAAAAATATAATATTTCGTAAAGCTAAATTTATATTTCGAAAGCCGAAATATATGGTATAATAATGCTTGGTGATGATATGAGAGCAGCTTTAAATGTTTATTATGATTTTTTTAAAAATATCTCTAGAAATGTAAAACTATACATGGGGATCATATTTTTTGCAACAGTTGTAAGCTCAGCTTACAATGTACTTTTCGGGATTTATCTAAAGAATATTGGTTTTAATGAAGCTTTTGTTGGAAGAATATTGTCGATTAACACGTTAGGTGTTGCCCTGGGTGCTGTGCCTGTTGCTATCTTTGCGGAGCGGTTGAATAAGAAAACAACCTTGATCACAGGACTACTCTTGATGGTGGTAAGTAATTTAATTGTCTTGAATATTCAGATTCCTTTAATAATGGAGGTCTTTGCTTTTACATTTGGCATTGGAAATTCTACTTTGATGATTCTTCAAGCACCAATTATATATGATAATACACCTGAAGAGCATCGCGTTACTGCTTTTAGCATGGCTTTCGTACTTCAAAATGTTGCGTTTGTCACGGGTAGTTTAGTTTTAGGACATTTATCACAATACTTGACTCAATCGAGTGGTGCTGTTTTTGCAAACCGAATAGTTCTTAATGGTGCAACTTCACTAATCTTTGTTGCTATACTTATCGCGTTAAGGTTTAAAGGACATCAAATGGAAAGTTGTCAAAGAGAACAATCTTTGTATGAATCTTTTGCTAATATTTTTAGAGGCTATAAAAAGTTAGTTACTGGCAAAACAATGCTCTATTTGGTTCAGGTTTCGCTTATAGGACTTGGTGCTGGAATGATTGTACCCTTTTTCAGTATGTATTTAAAATACGCATTGGATGCTGACGATGGTGTAGTAGGGACGATAATGGCAATTAGCCAAGTAGGGACTGTTATAGGTGGGTTGATTGTACCACCTCTTGCTAAAAGATTAGGTAGGGTAAATACTGTATTAGCATGTCAATTATTATCAATTCCATTTTTGTTTTCCATTTCATTTCCTCAAGGTATCGTGATTATCACAATTTCTTTTTTCTTTAGGAGTTCATTGATGAATATGGCGAGTCCTATTATAGGAAGTTTAGCAATGGAAATAGTTGACGATCAAACAAGAACTTATATGAGTAGTATGGTGAGCTTAACCAATAATTTGTTTAGATCTATTGGAATCTATATTGGTGGTATATTGATGTTTAACTTTAGCTATAATACACCTTATTACTTTACAATAAGCTGTTATTTAATTGGTACAATTATCCTTTACAATACATTTAAGAATGTAGATAAAAAGAGTACTCAAAGTAGCAGTGTAATATAAGATTAAACTAATGATTTCATAATACAAACATGACTAGGAAAGTAAAAAAAAAGCCCAGCAGATCTGCTGGGCTTTACTTATTTGTTTGCTTGAACCGATTATAAAATCTCAATTACTTCTAACTTAACAACTCCGTTTGGTGTAAGTGCTTCAACTTTATCACCCTTTTTCTTACCCATTAAAACACTACCAATAGGTGATTCATTAGAGATTTTGCTGTTTAGTGGATCAGATTCAATCTTAGTTACAATTTCAACTTCTTCAAGTTCGTCTAAGTCAATATACTTTATTTTTATTTTAGAACCAATAGTAATGCTGTTTTTATCAAAGCTACCTTGTACTAATTCATAATTTTCAAGAATTTCCTTAAGTTTAAGAATTTCAGTTTCATTATGTGATTGAGCTTCTCTAGCAGCATGGTATTCAGCGTTTTCAGATAAATCTCCAAAACCTCTTGCACGTTTTATCTCGTCAGAGATTTGATGTCTTTTCTCTATGAGCTCATCGTATTCAAATTTTAATTTAACAAGTGCAGATTCAGTTAATAAAGTTTTCTTCATTCCTGACAACTCCTTATATGATTTGGATATGTAACATATACTATACTACCAAATTAAATGTTGTTTGTAAATAAGGAAAATGCACTCAATTGTAGACATGTTTAAAAATAAATACACATTTATAAAAAGCACTTCATTTTTTTCAATTGCCTGTTATAATGAGAATTGACTGAGTTGAGATGAGGTGAACATATGCAAGCATATTTAGATGGAATAATAGAACAATTTAGACCTATAACAAATGAAGGTAAGGTTGCAAGTTATATCCCTGAACTTGAGAAAACGGACAACAATTTATTGGGGATTACGCTTATTGATACAAAAGGAATGATCTATGAATCGGGTGATACAAAACACCAATTTACAATTCAAAGTATCTCGAAACCGATTGTACTGTTACTTGCTTTAATTGATAATGGTGAAGAAAAGGTTTTTGAGAAAGTTGGTAAAGAACCTACTGGTGACCCTTTTAATTCTATCGTTAGATTAGAAACGTTTGATGAGCATAAGCCTTTAAACCCTATGATTAACGCGGGGGCTATATCTGTAACGGCATTAATCAAAGGTGAAAGTAAGGAAGAAAAAATTCAAAGAATTCTTAATTTCATCAAGAAGATTACACATAATCAAAATATTAAAATCAATGAAGATGTGTATCAATCGGAGTCAAAAACTGGGTATAGGAACCGTTCTATGGCGTATTTTTTAAAAGATTTTGGCAATATTGAAGGGGACGTAGACGAAGTATTAGAAGTTTATTTTAAGCAGTGTTCTATAGAAGTGACGACAAGAGATTTGGCTTATATAGGTGCTTTACTGGCACGAGATGGTGTAGATATCCTTACTGGTGAGCGCGTATTTTCTGCTAGGTATTCGAGTATTGTAAAATCATATATGGCAACTTGTGGGATGTATGATGGTTCTGGAGAGTTTGCTATAAACGTTGGCTTTCCAGCGAAGAGTGGTGTAGGCGGTGGTATCATGTGTACTGTATTAGGACAGATGGGAATCGGCGTATTTGGACCTGCTCTAAACAAAAAAGGTAATAGCATCGCGGGATTGAAGTTACTTGAGTCTCTTTCTAAAAAACTTGAGCTAAGCATCTACTAAGTGATATGATAACATAAGTGGAGGTGAATAGATCGCATGAGGAAAATAATAATCACAGCTTTTTTGTTATCTATTATACTTTTAACAGGATGCGAAATTGAATCGACTTCAATGAAAGTATCTGATGAAAACTTAATTAAATTTTTACCCGTATTAGTAGATGAATTTTCAGGAGATGGAGATTATTATCATATCTCAAAAAATATAGAAATAGAAAGCTCAAAAGACATTAAGACTGCTGTTATAACTGGTGAAGTGAAAAATAATTTTATTGGTGGTACGGGAGCTGAATACAACTATACGATGCGATTAACAGTGACAGATGAAGCTCTAGTTCAAACTTATTCTGGTAGCCGTTTAAATGAATCTGATTTTGATGAAGTCGTATTGTTAAAGTTGCCTTTAGAGATAAATCGTTCTTGGACTTTTACCACTCAGAATAAGGCAGGACAAAAACAGAAAGTAACAGCGACAATTCAAGATATTTTTAACAGTGGTAAGGGCGTTAAAGTACGCTATGAAACGAAAGATGGTTATTTTGAAGAGCGTACTTTATACGAAGGACATGGTGTAGTTGATTTTGTGAGACAAGTAATGTATAAAGATGAAAGTTCTGTTACAGGTTATCATAGTGCATTTAAAATACCAAGCAGTGATTTAGGTGATGATTTGAGTGCAATTATTGAACCCAGCTCGAATAATGAGGTAAATACTTCAACAGAGAATACAGATGGTGAAGAAGAAAATGAACAGGAATTTCCTTTGAAAGTTATTGAAATACCTGTTGCATATTATAATTTGATTTTGGGATTTGAACAAGCATGGGTAAATTATATCACCAATGAAAGTGATGATTTATTGAAATTTGTCGATGTAGACACACCAGCTTATATTAAGATTGATGCTGTTGAGAGAACAGCTGAAACTGGTATGTCTTTCGTAAAATACTATCCATATGAGTTGTCAATTGATGGAGATTTTATTATCATCAATATAGTAGAAACTTTTAGTACAGAAGAAAATTCAAACATAAAAAACAAGGTGTCATACACTATTTCTAATGCAGCCACCTTGCCTAAAATATATGATTTTGAGGTCATCAAGTGATGGCCTATTTTTTTAGTAAAGGAACATTTCCAGAATATGAAACGCGATTTTTACCATTTTCTTTTGCTACATAAAGACCTTTATCTGCAACTTCAAGTAGTTCATTAAAGGAACGCCCATCGTAAGGATAAGATGCGATCCCCATGGATATAGAAAACTTTGGTGAGGATTTTAAAGCAATCTCTTTTCTCAATCGATCGCATATCTCCATAGCGGCTGGCGCATTGATGTGAGGCATAAGAAGTATAAACTCATCACCACCATATCTTCCTAGCAAATCTGTTTTACGATTGTTTGTCATGATGGAGTAGGACAAAAATTTAAGACATTCATCTCCTATAATATGTCCTTTCGAATCGTTGATAGATTTGAAAAAATCAATATCAAACATTGCGACAGAGAAGATCTTGACGGTTGAATCATTGATTAATCCATTCATTTCAGTAAGAATACCGTTACGATTATATGCTTTTGTTAGTGGATCTTTTTGAGATCGCTCACGGATGTATTCAACTTTATCTGCCATATGTGCAGTTCTTTTTTTTGCTTCAAATTCGACTGTTCTCTCAAAACGATCTTCCAAATCTTTGAGTCGTATTTTTGATTTGTCGTGTTCATCGTGGTGATGTTTTACATTGATAGCCAGTTCAGATAGTTGAGCAATTATAATAACTGCAACGCCCATGTATAGATTGTATACATTGTTTCCAATGGAGATGGCTAGAAAACCAACTAAATTTAAGAAACCAAGTTCCATAATCTCTTTATTTTGTTTTGTATCATGGTTGTTATACGTTCTTACTTTGATAATCATCTGTAATGCAACGATAAAGATCAAAACAAGATTAAGAAACATGGGATAAGGAATATATAAATAGTTTAAAAATATAAGAACGACAATTATGCTAAAAAAGTCATATAACATAATCCCAGCGGCTGTGATTTTTTGCTTGAATAGTGGGATAGCAATTTTGCCGCCTATACTAAAAATAAGGGCAATCTTAAAAATATCAAAATCAGATGTCAATAAGTTTAATTTTGATGTGGCAAAAATTAATACAAATGGGATTAAATCTGTTAATTTTGAATGATCTCGATTTCTATCAATATTGAGATTAAGGTAGAAACTTACTAAATATAACGAAGCACTTAAAAAAAGCAAATCTATTTGATTCATATTGTCCTCTCTTAGATAACTTATTTATACTTTTCATGTTGTAAATAAACTGTACTATTATAGTATAAGAAACTCTTGTAAATGGCAATGTTATATTTTGACTAAATCTACCTATTGTATTATAATTTAATAGAATTTGATAAGTACTGGCTTGCTATGATGATTGAATGATTGGTATGCTCGTAATAATAGATGGAGGTTTATATGAAGAATACGTTGATTAGAGATTTATTTTTAAAACCAGAGGCATATATTGAAAGTGAAATCAAAGTTTCTGGGTGGATAAGAACTACAAGAAGTTCCAAAACATTTGGTTTTATAGAGCTAAACGATGGAACGTATTTTAACAATTTGCAAATCGTGTTTGATGATGGTCTTGAAAATTTTGCAGACATTGAAAAATGTTCTATTGCATCTTCACTCATTATTACAGGTACGCTTATTGCAACGCCAAATGCAAAACAACCATTTGAGCTTAAAGCGAAAGAAATCGTTGTTGAGGGTTATTCAACACCAGAATTCCCACTGCAAAAGAAAAGACACACTATGGAATATCTTAGAACTATCGCTCATTTAAGACCGAGAAGCAATACCTTTTCAGCGGTATTTAGAGTGAGATCTGCTGCAGCTTTTGCCATTCATAAGTTTTTTCAAGATAGAGGATTTGTTTATGTTCATACACCAATTGTCACTGGTAGTGATGCAGAAGGCGCTGGACAAATGTTTAGAGTAACAACGTTAGATTTAGAAAATTTGCCAGTTGATGATGAAAATAAATTTGATCCAACACAAGATTTTTTTGGTAAAGAAACAAATTTAACAGTTAGTGGTCAGCTTGAAGCGGAGACTTTTGCCTTGGCTTTTAGAGATGTATATACATTTGGTCCTACTTTCCGAGCAGAGAATTCTAATACTAAGAGACATGCAGCAGAGTTTTGGATGATTGAACCTGAAATTGCATTTGCTGATTTAACAGATAACATGTCACTTGCAGAAGATATGGTGAAATACATCATTGCATATGTACTAGAAACTTGCCCAGAAGAAATGAAATTCTTTAATGAGAGAATAGATAAAGGTTTAATGGATAGATTGTCACATGTTCTTAACTCAGATTTTGGTAAAGTGACGTATACAGAAGCTGTTGATGCGCTAATTAACTCGGGTGAAGTATTTGAGTATCCTGTTTTCTGGGGTGCAGATTTACAAACTGAGCATGAAAGATATTTGACAGAAGTAATCTACAAAAAACCTGTTTTTGTAATTAACTACCCAAAAGAAATCAAGTCGTTTTATATGCGTATGAATGAAGATCAAAAGACTGTTGCTGCAATGGACTTGCTTGTACCAGGTGTTGGCGAGTTAATTGGGGGATCACAAAGAGAAGAGAGACTTGATCTACTAATTGATAGAATTAAGGAACTTGGACTTAACGAAGAAGATTACTGGTGGTATTTAGAACTTAGAAAGTTTGGTACAACCAGACATGCGGGTTATGGACTTGGATTTGAGAGAATGATTATGTACTTAACGGGGATGGGAAATATTAGAGATGTTATTCCTTTCCCAAGAACTGTTAAAAATGCTGAATTCTAATAAGTGGGACTGTCGTAAGACGGTCCCTTTTTGATTTTATTTCTATACATCGGGGTATATAGTTCATACGCAAACCTTTAGGAGGTATGAATGAACATACTCATCGTAGATGATAGCAAGATGAATATTCGTATAGCAGAAGATGCACTTAATGAGTTCAATGTAAAGGGCACTATATTTTCGAGTCTAAGTGGAGAAGAAGCAATTGATTTTGTTGAGAATCAACCGGTTGATTTAATCTTGCTTGACATTGTAATGCCTGGGATAACAGGCATTGACTTCCTTTCACTTGCAAACGAGAGAGGATTACTCAACAAAGCAAAGGTCATCATGTTAACGACTGTAGATGATCTTGAAATCCTGAAAAAATGTTTTGAATTAGGTGCAACTGATTATATCCATAAACCCTTTAATAAAATAGAATTTGTAGTTAGGGTAAAAGCAGCTTTATCTGAAGCTGAAAGTGAAAAAAATCTAAAAAGAGCATTAGAACTTTTAGAAAACCAGAATGCTGAACTAAGAAGAATCAATAAAGCATTAAAAGATACTCAAGCGTATGTAATCGCCAAAGAAAAAATGACTGCCATAGGCAGTCTAATTAACGGACTTACTCAAGAAATTGATGTACCATTAACAAATCTAGAGCAAATTATAGAAACTTGTAATAAAAATAGCACTAAATTTGAGCGTATAGAGGAGTATGATCAATATGCGAAAATGAATGGTGAAATTACAAATGTAAGAAAAATAATTAACGCTTTGAAGGAATTAACTTCTGAAAATAAACAGGAGCAGTTTACTTATGCGAAACTAAGTGAGCTAGTCGAAGAGGTTTTGATGTTGCTTGGAAGTGAACTAAAAAAAGTTACAAAGATAACCAAGAGTTATCAAGATGTTGGCTTGGTTTACTGCAATGTAAATTCATTTAAACAGTCTTTAATGCATATAATAGTAAATGCAATTTATGCGATGCGAGATGTTGATGAGAGTGAGATTCTGATTAAGACATTGGATGTTGAAGGTGCTTCGTTACTAATCATTGAAGACAATGGAGAGGGGTTATCCAGTGAAGCACTCAGCAATATATTTGATCCTTTCTTCACGACAAAACCTAGACAGCATTTTATGGGGCTGGGTTTAAGCGTAGTTCATGATATTATCGTCAATAAACACGGTGGTAGTGTAAATGTAGATTGTTTAGATGGAAAAACTAGTGTATCAATTTCTATGAATAGGAAAAAATAACGACTATTCCATCGGTGGTCTTTTATGTTTGGTATATTTCTGCTCTAATTGATTGAAAGTTTTTAATGTAATTAACATAACAAGAGAAGCAAAAACGGCTAGGAGATAAAAACCAGCGCCAATGACGAGTCCAAGACATGCAACCGCCCATAAACCTGCAGCAGTTGTAAGACCGCGCACGTTGACGCCTTCTTTGATAATTGTACCAGCACCTAGAAAACCCATACCACTTATGACTTGTGCGCCTAATCTAACGGGATCTGTATTGATAAACTCTCTTGCAAGCAGTATATTCATATCCATAACTAAGGCACTCGCTACACATACAAGTAT
The DNA here is from genome assembly GCF_029914245.1 of Fusibacter bizertensis. Classification (GTDB taxonomy): domain Bacteria; phylum Bacillota; class Clostridia; order Peptostreptococcales; family Acidaminobacteraceae; genus Fusibacter_C; species Fusibacter_C bizertensis. The sequence goes on along the minus strand of NZ_JARYZI010000009.1, from coordinate 125,549 downwards.
ATGAGTTCTTAATCCAGCAGGACGATTAGCTGACTCTCTTTCAAGTCCGATAAAGCCACCTACTAAAACAGCTATTAAGATCTTGATGACGCTTTCAAGTTCAAGATTCATGACATGCTCCTTTCTCATTGTATATATCTTGATAGTGAGTTAATATAGATTATACACACTATGAGATTTATATCTATATAAATTAAATCACTAGTAAATTGTGTTTGGAGGTGCTATGACATTAAAAATTATATGGTTATTATTTATTGCAGTAAATCTATCTGCATTTATCAGTATGTTACTAGATAAATACTATGCAGTCAAAGGAAAATGGCGAATTTCTGAGTTTTTTCTTTTATCTCATGGTTTTTTATCGGGTGGGATCGGATTATTAATGGCTATGATTGTAGGTCGTCATAAGTTGAGTAAAATCAAGTTTAGAGTTGTTGCGACTTTAGGTACTTTTGTGGATTTGCTAATTATTTCGATTCTAATTTTTCAAGACAAAATTATTAGCTTAATATAGGTAATAACGCTTAAAAATAAAAAGTAAGTCGAAATGTTAAAATATTTTCAAAAAACATTTGTTTTACTCTTATAATGTATCATGTAAAATAGAATTGGTAAAAAGATTTTAAGGATTCAAATAATTTTAGAAGGGGAGCGCTAAATGAAAAAAATATTGATCACTGGAGCTTGCGGTCAGATTGGTACGGAACTGACGCATACCTTAAGAAAAGTCTATGGGGTTGAAAACGTTGTTGCAACAAATATTAGAGGTGGTAACAATGAGTCTGTCGAAAAAGATGGAATTTTTGAATTGCTTGATGTTACTGATTATAATCGTTTACTAGAGTTAATGAAAAAATATGAAATAGATACTGTCATGAATTTAGCGGCATTGTTATCAGCTGTAGGTGAGAATAACCCTCAATTGTTATGGGATGTAAATATGAATGGTTTATACAACTGTCTTGAGGCAGCTCGTGAAACTGGTGCTATGGTATTTACGCCAAGTTCTATTGCTGCATTTGGTCCGACAACACCTCCAGATTTCACACCACAAGATACAATTCAACGCCCTACAACTATATATGGTGTTTCGAAGGTTGCAGGGGAGCTTTTATGTGATTATTATTTTCAGAAATTTGGTGTTGATACAAGAGGTGTTCGTTTCCCTGGATTGATTTCTTATTCAGCACTTCCAGGTGGTGGAACCACAGATTATGCTGTTCATATATATTATGAAGCACTTAAAAATAAAAAATTTACATGCAATCTCAATTCTGAAACTTATATGGATATGATGTATATGCCTGATGCAATTGATTCAATTATCCAAATCTGTGAAGCTGACGGTTCAAAATTGATTCATAGAAATGCTTTCAATATCACAGCTATGAGTTTTTGTCCGGTTGATATAATGAATGAAATTAAAAAGCATATTCCTGAATTTGAAATGGATTATAATGTGGATCCAATTAAACAAAACATAGCAAATTCTTGGCCAAATTCACTTGATGATTCATGTGCAAGAGCAGAATGGAATTGGAACCCAAAATATAATTTGGAAAGCATGACAATAGATATGCTAGAGAAACTTAAAATTAAACTAGAGCTTTAGTTGACGATTTGAATGGTGAATGGTCGAAAAATAGACGTAGAAACTATAAACTATAGATAATCAAATTATTTGGAGGTTATTATGCATCAAATCATTCAATGTGTTCCTAACTTTAGTGAAGGAAGAGACTTAGAAAAAATCGATAAAATCGTAGCTCCCTTTAGAGGAAAAGCAGGCGTTAAATTATTAGATTATAGCAATGATGAAGACCACAATAGAGTGGTTGTAACCGTAGTTGGTGAGAGAGAAGCTTTAAAAGCTGCTGTTGTTGAAGCGGTAGGAATTGCGTCGCAATTGATTGATATGACTAAGCATGAAGGTCAACATCCTAGGATGGGGGCAACTGATGTAATCCCATTTATACCAATTAAAAATGCAACTATGGAAGAGTGTGTTGCACTTTCAAAAGAAGTCGCATCACTTATCTATGATAAATTTGCCGTGCCTAGTTTCTTGTATGAGAAATCAGCATCTGCATCGACAAGAGAAAATTTAGCAAATGTAAGAAAAGGTCAATTTGAAGGGATGGCAGAGAAAATCAAAGCGCCTGAATGGACGCCAGATTTTGGGACTACGATTCATCCAACTGCTGGAATTACAGCAATCGGTGCTAGAATGCCGCTTGTGGCTTTCAATGTTAATCTCAATACAAACGATTTGGAAATTGCGAATAAAATAGCTAAAAATGTGAGACACTTAAGCGGTGGGTTACGTTATTGTAAAGCACTTGGTATTGCGCTTGAAGAACGTGGTATTGTACAAATATCGATGAATATGACCGATTTTACAAAAACGCCATTGTATCGTGCTTTTGAACTTATCAGAATTGAAGCGCAAAGATACGGCGTGTCAATTGTTGGTAGTGAGATTATTGGTTTAGTTCCAATGGATGCACTCATTGCCACTTCAGAATATTACCTGGGAATAGAAGAATTTTCATACGAACAGGTATTAGAAAAAAGAATAATGGAGTAAATTCATGAAAAAAGGTAGCGTAGTGATCCATAATGCATCTGAGGTCGTTACTTGTAGCGGTTATAAAGGTAAGGCAGGAGCGCAAATGCAAGATCTGAATGTGTTGAAAAACGCTTCAGTAATTGTAGAAGATGGAATTATCACAAAAGTTACAGCAGAGCCGATTGATCTTGAATATTTTTTAGAAAAAGACTTTAAAGTAATTGATGCTAAAGGTAAATGTGTATTACCGGGGTTTGTAGACTCACATACACATTTCATCTTTGGTGGTTATAGAGAAGAAGAATACAACTGGAGACTAAATGGAATATCATACATGGATATTATGTCTAGGGGTGGTGGCATCATCAATTCAGTCAAAGGAACTATGGCGACTTCAAAGGAAGATTTAATTCAAGTCGGAATAAAAAGACTGAATTCAATGACTAGCTTTGGTGTTACTACAGTTGAGGGGAAAAGCGGGTATGGATTAGATCTTGATACTGAAATTAAACAACTCGAAGTAATGAAAGAACTCAACAAGTTACATTCCCTTGATATTATCACGACATTTTTAGGGCCACATGCTAGACCAGCCGCATACAAACAAGATCCAGAAGCCTTTATTGATTTTATGATTGAAGAAGTGCTTCCTGTTGTTGATCAACGTGGTTTGGCAGAGTTTTCGGATATTTTTTGTGAAGAGAATGTATTTTCTATTGAGCAGTCTCGTAGATTTCTAAATGCAGCAAAAAAATTAGGTTTTAAAATTAAGATTCATGCTGATGAAATTGTTGCTTTAGGAGGGGCTGAACTTTCTGCTGAACTAGGTGCTATTTCAGCAGATCATTTACTACAAGCGTCCGATCTTGGCATAGAAGCGATGAAAAACGCTGGGGTTGTTGCAACACTATTGCCATGTACCGCGTTTTCTCTAAAAGAGCATTACGCGAGAGCTAGGTACATGATTGATCAAGGTTTAATTGTTGCATTGGCAACAGATTTTAATCCGGGCAGTTGCTTTACCGAGTCAATTGCGCTTTTAATTGCACTTGCTACAAATCAAATGGGAATGACCATTGAAGAAACAATAACTGCATTGACTATCAACGGTGCTGCTGCACTTGATCGTGCTGACCAAATAGGAAGTATTGATATAGGAAAAAAAGCTGATTTAGTGGTCCATGAGTTTCCATCGTATAAGTTCTTGCCTTATCATATTGGTGTAAGCACGGTTGAAAAAGTTATAAAAAATGGCGTTCTAATTCTAGACAAAGAGAATAATCAACCTTATTAGGAGGCAAAAATGTTAAAGGATTTAGGCTTGCAAGCTTTTATTAATCAACTTGAATCAAGCGAACCAGTTCCGGGAGGCGGAAGTGTTGCGGCATTATCATCATCGCTTGCATCTGCACTTGCAGCAATGGTAGCAAATTTAACAATAGGTAAAAAAAATTATGAAGCTGTTTCTGATGAAATGAGTAATGTGGCAGTGAGAATGGCTGCATATAAACAGGTTTTTGTTGATTTGATAGACAAAGATGCAAATTCTTTTGATAGTGTCATGAAGGCGTTTAAATTACCTAAAGAAACTGATGAAGAAAAAGCACATAGAACTCAATTGATACAAGATGGTATGAAATATGCTGCTTCTGTCCCTCTTGAAGTTGCTGAAAAAACAGCAGAACTTTTTGAAGATATCGCATATCTCGTTGAAAATGGCAATAAAAATGCACAAACAGATGCATTAGTTGCAGGAATGATGGCAAGAACAGCAATCCTTTCTGCACTTTACAATGTGAAGATTAACCTTGGCTCTATAAAAGATGAGACTTTTGTAAAGGATACAAGTGATAAAGTAAAAGAACTTGAAGCGCTTGCAATAGAGAAAGAGGCATATATAATGGGGCTATCTGATCTCTAAGTACAACTTGAAAATTCTTCATATAGTTTATAAAAAAACTGCCTAAGGGCAGTTTTTTTATAAATTGTCAAAGTACTTGGATTAAAGTATAATATATTTATTAACTTTAGGAGATGATTTGATGTATAAAATAATTGCAGATAGTAGTGCAGATGTCGATCAGACGTTTGAAAAGGAATTTCCTGTGACTTTAGTCCCTTTTAAACTCTATCTTGATGGTAAAGAGTATATAGATGATGAGAACCTTGACGTTGAAGGTTTTGTATCGGATATGAAGAATATAACCACAACGCCGAAATCTGCTTGCCCAGCGCCTAATGATTTTTTAGAGCACTTTGAGGGTGAGGAAGATGAAATCTATATTGTAACAATATCATCACATTTAAGTGGTACTTTTAATAGTGCGATTTTAGCTAAAAATTTATATAATTCTGAAAATCCCAACAGAAAGTTTATTCATGTATTTGATTCCCTCGGTGCAGCTGCAGGTGAAACTTTGATTACAAGACAAATTCATGAATTAAAAAAACTTGGTTATACCAAAGAGAAGTTAGTTGAGATGATGACTGAGTTTATTAAGGATATGAAAGTGATTTTTATTTCTGAGAGTCTTAATAACTTAATTAAGAATGGAAGAATCTCTAAATGGAAAGGCTTAATTGCTTCGACACTTAATATATTGCCTATTATGAGTTCGGATGGCAATGGGGAAATTAAACTTTTAGAGAAAGTTCGAAATTCCAATAAAGCATATCTTAGGCTCATTGAGATTATGCAAACAGAATTGATCAAAAGTGGTAGGAAAATCGTAGCGATTACACATGTGGGCAATCCAGAAAGAGCAGACCAGATTGCATTAGGTGTTGGCACACTTAAAACAGTAGAGGAAGTCATCAATGTCAAATGTGCTGGATTATCCTCTATGTATGCAGATAAAAAAGGAGTCATCGTTGCATTTTAATGATTAACCGTTTCTTAGGAAGCGGTTTTTAATTACGGTAAATTGTTAACAATGTAACGGTTTACACAAAAAATTGAATATATGAAATAAATTTAAAATTTTTTGAGCAAAAGAAGCGGGACAAATATTGTTATTCCCTTTATTAAATGATATGATTATCATGAATTAAATAATAATTTTGAGGTGATTTGAATGCATAAGAAATTGTTTATTCCAGGTCCTGTAGACGTTAGAGAAGATGTACTTTTAAAGATGGCAACACCACAAATTGGCCACAGAACTAAAGATGCATCTGCATTACAAAGAGGTATTTCAGAAAAAATTAGAAAGTTAATGTACACTGAAAATGAGATTTTGTTATCTACATCGTCTGGAAGTGGATTAATGGAAGGCGCAGTTAGATCTTGTACTCGCAAAAGAGCAGCAGTATTTTCTGTGGGTGCTTTTGGAGACAGATGGTATAAGATGGCAATTGCAAATAATGTACCTGCTGATATTTTCAAATCTGAACTAGGTCAACCGACAACACCTGAAATGGTTGAGGAAGCGTTGGCAACTGGAAAATACGATTTAATCACCATTACACATAATGAAACATCAACAGGTATCATGAACCCAGTAGACGAAATTGCTGAGGTAGTAAAGAAATATCCAGAAGTAGTATTCTGCCTTGACACAGTTAGTTCACTTGGTGGAACAAAGATTGAAGTAGACAAGCTTGGTGTTGATATTTGTATCACATCAACACAGAAATGTTTAGGATTACCAGCTGGTATGGCGATTTGTTCTTTTTCAGAAAAAGCTAGAAAAGCAGCTGAGCAAGTAGAACATAGAGGTCTGTATTTTGACCTATTAGAGCTTTACAAGTATATTCAAGATAAGGATTACCAATATCCTTCAACACCTTCTCTGGCACACATGTTTGCCCTTGATTATCAACTTGAAAATATTGTTGCTGAAGGCTTTGAGAATAGATTTGCTAGACATTTAGAGATGGCTAAACTTACAAGAGAATGGGCAAATAAACATTTTGAAATGCTTGCTGAGGAAAAATATGCGTCAAATACGTTGACAACGATTAGAAATACAAGAGAAATTAGTGTTTCTGATCTAAACAAAGAATTAGGAAAACGTGGTTACATGATCTCAAACGGTTATGGTAAACTTAAAGATGTTACATTCCGTATTGCGCACATGGCTGACACACAAATAGATGAACTAAAAACACTTTTATCAGTTATCGAAGAAATTCTTGGCTTATAAGTAGTACTCAAGGCAATTGATCTCAATTGCCTTAATTTCTGAATAGGAGGGTCTGGTAGGATGTTAAAAATTTTAGCGAACGATGGTATGGACAAAAGTGCAGTAGATGCTTTAATTTCATTGGGACATCAAGTGGATACGGCACATTATGATGGTGAAGCTTTAATAGAACAACTTAAAGATACGGATGTAGTTGTAATTAGATCAGCAACTAAGTTACGCAAAGATTTAATTGATCAAGTTAAAGGCAGTAGATTAAAGTTGATGATTAGAGCTGGTGTTGGAATTGACAACATTGATCATGTTTATGCAACTGAAAATGGTTTTACTGTAAAGAATACACCTAATTCTAGTAGTGCGGCAGTTGCTGAACTTGCTATTGGTCATATGTTTTCACTTGCAAGATTCATCCACATCGCAAATGTGACAATGCGAAATGGCGAATGGAACAAAAGCAAATACGCTGGAGTAGAATTGAATGGTAAGACGCTTGGCCTAATTGGTATGGGACGAATTTCAAACGAAGTTGCTGTGAGAGCAAAGGCTCTAGGTATGAAGGTAGTATATACAAACAGACGAGGAAAATTGGAGGAGTATCCAGATTTTGAATATAAAACACTAGATGAACTTCTAAAAATTTCTGATTTTATATCGCTTCATATTCCATTTGATAAAAAAGCGGGTGCAACACTTAAAAAAGAACAATTTGATATGATGAAAGATGGCGTTTATATCATAAACACTGCAAGAGGTGGTGTTGTATGTGAAAATGATTTGCTTGATGCGTTAAATTCTGGAAAAGTTGCAGGAGCAGGTATCGATGTATTTGAAGAGGAGCCTACTAAAAATACGGCGTTAATCAATCATCCAAGAGTATCGTGCACGCCACATATAGGTGCTTCTACAGGGGAAGCTCAAGAAAGAATTGGCGAGGAAACAATTGCTGTTATTAGAGCGCATTTTAACGTATAAGTGAATACAAGTTTAAATATAAAGCTATGTTTGATAAAAAATTGAGATGAGAATTATATTTGGAGGTATATTGTGGCAGTAGTTAGACCGTTTAAAGGTATTGTTCCAAAACAAGAATTAGCTGAGCAAGTAGCTTGTTTACCATATGATGTTATGAATAGAAAAGAAGCAAAACAAATGGCTGAAGGAAATCCAAATTCATATTTGCATATCGTTCGTTCAGAAATTGATTTACCTGATTCAGTTGGCGATTATGATCAACTGGTTTACGAAACTGCTCGTAAAAACTTAGATCAATTTATTGCAGATGGTATCATGACACAAGACAGTGAGCCAATCTACTATATTTATAGACAATTGATGAACGGTAGAGTTCAAACGGGTATAGTTGCGTGTACATCGATAGACGATTATATCAATGATGTAATTAAAAAACATGAGTTCACAAGACCTGCAAAAGAAATTGATAGAATCAATAATTTTGATTTCTGTGATGCAAATACTGAGCCTGTATTTTTAACTTACAGAAAAAATGATGAAATCAACAAAATTGTAAACGATTGGATAAAGTTTCACATGCCAGTTTACAATTTTACTTCTGACGATGCGATTACGCATATTTTCTGGAAATTAGATGACCTTAGCTTAGTTAGTAGAATCGCTGAGATATTTGATGGTATAGAATACCTTTATATTGCTGATGGTCATCATCGTTCTGCTTCTTCTGTAAAAGTTGGTTTAAAGAGAAGAGAAGAGTTTCCGAATTATGATGGATCAGAAGAGTTTAACTACTTTATGGCTGTAATTTTCCCTGATGAAGACTTATTCATTATGGATTACAATAGAGTTGTAAAAGACTTAAATGGATACAATAAAGAATCGTTTTTAGAAGCAGTAGCTCAAAACTTTGAATGTGTAAAAGTTGATCAAGCAACGCCATATAAGCCTATGACTAGAGCTACTTTTGGTATGTATCTAGATGGTGCTTGGTATCAAATCACTGCAAAAGAAGGCACATACAATGCTCAAGACCCTGTTGATCGCTTAGACGTATCTATATTACAAAAGAATTTATTACAACCAATTTTAGGTATCGAAAATCCAAGAACTGACACAAGAATTGATTTCGTTGGTGGTATCAGAGGACTTGAAGCGCTAGAAGCTCGAGTAAATGATGATTTTGCAGTTGCGTTTTCAATGTATCCAACTACAATGGATGATTTGATTGATATCGCAAATGCAGGAGAAGTTATGCCTCCAAAATCAACTTGGTTTGAACCTAAGTTAAGAAGTGGATTATTTGTTCATAAGTTAGCAGATTAATAATTGGATGTAAACTTTATAATAAACAGGAAAAAGGCTCAAGATTAATCTTGAGCCTTTTTCTTTGAAATAAGAATAGGAGTGAGATGGGATTTTTATGTTACTCAGCAATAATGATGAGGTTACGGCGATAATCCAAGTACATTTTTGTTAATAATGACATTTGAGCATTCATTTCGATTTGTAATAAAGAAGCAAGAGAATAGTTTTCGTCAAGAATTGCTTCTTTGATTCTTGTGAAAAGTGATTTAGTGTTTAGAGAATCTTTCATTAAATAATGTTTGAGTGTTTTGATTTTTTCCCAATTAACAATGTCTAAATCTGTTATTTCTTCATCGGTATGAAGCTTTACAAGTCTTCTGATAGTTCTTACATGGTCTTGAATGATTCTATCTTTTAGCTCGATAGACCACTCACTTAGCATGTATGCTTTATATGAAGCGATGATTTTATCTGTAAAAACGTTATTTCCAAGTAAAACTTTAGCTTTATCAGCATTGTGATCAAACGCTAAAAGGTTTTCATATACTGTTTTGGGAGGTGTTCCAAACAAACGATCTCTTTCTTCAGGTGAGTAATCTTCGAAGACATCTTCTTCTGAACGGTATACACGATTTTCTTCAAGGTAGAAGTGTTTTTCTCCATAGCCTTTGTCAAATGCTTTTGCAATTTCATCAACAGATTTTCCGCTATTTAAAGCTGCCTTAATTCCTTCAATACTTGCTTGACAGACCGCAGCAAGTAAAAGATATGAGTTTGAGTTTGGATTTGGTGCTCTAAGTTCAAAACGAGTAGCGTATTTGCTGTTTAAATCTCTTACGAGACCAATAAGTACAGTTCTGTTTCTAGTTGGAATTTCTGGGGAATGTCCAAGTGAAGAAACGATACAGATTGGTGCTTCGAAGCCAGGTTTGAGTCTATTTAAACTGTCATTTGTTGAAGAAACAAATGGATTGATTATTTCATAATTTTTAAGAATTCCCATTAAAGCGCCGTAACCGATTTTGGTCATAAAAGCATCAGTTAATACTTTAGGAGAGAATAGGTTAACTATTTTTCCGTTTTTAAGTTTAAGAGCTGCACCAATGTGGTGATGCTCTCCACTTCCGGCAACACCTTCAAGTGGCTTTGCTTGGAAAGTAACTGTTAAGCCATTGGATTCAAATACATCTTTGATTATATCTTTTGCAAGTAATTCTTTGTCTGCAGACAAAAGTGTTTTATCATATTTCCAGTCAATCTCTAGTTGTTCCATAACATGTGTATGAATATTTGTGCCTGATAGTTTTGATGCAACACCACCAACTTCTTTATGGCCCATTTCTGGCTCAAAGCCATAGTCTTCTAAAGCTTTTAGTGACTTTTCAAGTGCAGTTCTTACTTGACCATAAGTACGTTTCCAGTACTGTTCTTTTAAGTTTTGTGAAGTGGCAAGTTTTTCAATATCAGTTTTAGAATCAGGTGTTTTTACCCAAAATTCTAGCTCGGTAGCACTTGTTAAGACAACGTCTTCAATATCATCAACACTATCGATACCATCATAGTCATCTAATAAAGAAGGTGTTGATGTAAATAAATCGATAATTTCGTTTTTAAAATTTACCACAGCATTTTTTAATACACTTCGTGAACAAACTTCTTTGCCATCATGGATTAAGAATGCTGGTATAATCAACGAACCGCATAACTTATCACCTTCAACAGGGTGTCCCATGTTGTAATCTACAACCCAATTTGCATCAAGATCAGGAATTAAATCAACTTTTGCGTTGTTGATTGATGCAATTTCTGGTAAATAAACTGAAGATCCATCAGTCTGAATACCGTTTTTAAAGAAGTCTTCAAGGTCATCAATGACTAAACCTACTGGAATTTTTTCATCCGTATGGTTATTGCCAAAGTCTACTGCAAGTAAAGAAATAAATTGAACTTCTGGGTGCTCCTTTAATAAAGCGGCAAGACGAGCAGGTGATTTGTCTTCTGGTTTAACGACGTATAACATTTTGGCCTCCTTGAGATATTGTATACACACATCGATATAATGAATAATTATAGCACATAAAGAAAAAATGTAAAGATTATATTTAAAAATAAAATCTCTACATTTGTTGTGTTTGAATATGCGTACAGCTTTCTACTAAATTAACAACAAGTTCAAAAATTTGTTGAATGTTCGTCTTTTTTCTTCAATTCTTTATAAGTGTTCCAAGAAATTATACCGAGCATAACAAGGATCGCACCTAATACAAAACCTAAAACACCAAAAATCCTATAGCATGTATACATTGAAATGATAGTGATGAGTGGATGTGTACCAATCTTGCTGCTCACGATTTTAGGTTCAATTATTTGACGAGTAAGTGTAGTTGCTAAATATGCGACAAATAATCCAATTCCTGTTGAATATTCGGAAAATACAATCGCAAATCCAATCCAAGGCATATATACAAATGCGGGTCCAACCATTGGAATTAAATCAACAAAGGCAATTCCTAATGCAACAAGTGGTGAAAAAGGAACCTTCAGAATCGTTAAAGCGATAAGTGAAATAATAAATGTTATGCTAACAAGTATTAGTTGCGCTTTGAAATAATTAACAAAAACATCTTTAGTCTTTCTAAAAAAAAGTTGTATAAATGGTGAAGTCAATTTTTTGTATCCAGATTCGAAAGTTGCTTTAACTCTGTCTTGATCTTTGATAAAAAAATACAAAGATATAAATAGGAAAAAGAAAAAAAACATGATAAGTGGAATCGTTTTAATAATACTTAGTAATGTATCAACAGCAGAGTTTGTTAGGTTTGAAATTGATTGAAAAATCAAGTTATAAACTTGAAGCACCATATCATTGATTTTAAGTGGCGCATCAAGCCAAGGCAATTCGATTTTTATGCCTTGAATGTTTGTGGTGAAATTTTGAATTTTATCAAGCGTTAATGAAAGGTAATCTGAAAAACCGCTTAACGAAATTGCAAACTTATAAACAATAAATGAAACGCCAGTGATAAAGGCAGTCACAAATAGTAATACTACAAACATAGTAATAATCCCAAAAGGAATGTGTAGTTTTCTATGTAGCCACCTAGTTAACTTGGTCAAAGGTTTTGAGAGCAGATATGAGATGATAAAGGGGATAATAATGAAGAAGGCCCTTACGCTCAACCAAAGACTTAGTATGATCAAAGCTAAAATTAGAACGACGAAAGAGACTTTGGATACAAATACGTTCATTTCTTGACCTCCTAAAGTATTTTTTTAATTAGAACCCTATGCTATAATTATATTATAACCCAAAAGGTACAAAATAATGATATGAAGGTGAAGATTATGCAATATTTTGATTTTAGAAGTGATACTGTTACTTTGCCAACTGATGAAATGAGACGTGCCATGTTTGAGGCGGAAGTTGGAGATGATGTGTATGGTGATGACCCAACTGTAAAAGCATTAGAAGAGAGAAGCGCTAATTTACTAGGAAAAGAAGCTGCACTCTTTGTACCTAGTGGGACTTTTGGGAATCAATTGGCAATTCTGACGCACACTAAACGTGGAGATGAAGTCATACTTGGAGATGCTTGTCATATAATGATGCATGAAGTTGGAGCAGCTGCAGTCATTGCAGGTGTACAACTTAGACAAGTCCCTACGATTAATGGATCTATGACTGCAAAAGATGTTGAGAGATTAATTAGGACAGAGGATATTCATTATCCTGATACAGGACTTATTTGTATTGAAAATGCACACTCATCAGGTTCAGTTATAAAGTTGAGTGAAATGAAAACTATATATAAAATTGCGAAAGAACATGCTATACCTGTTCATTTGGATGGTGCAAGACTTTTTAATGCAGCACATGTGTTAGGGGTAGAAGCTTCAGAACTAGCTGAGTATGCCGATTCTATTATGTTTTGTTTGAGTAAAGGTTTATGTGCGCCTGTAGGTTCTATGTTGGTAGGAAGCAAAGCGTTTATTGAGAAAGCGAGAAAAAATAGAAAGTTAATGGGCGGTGGTCTAAGACAAGCTGGATTTTTAGCAGCAGCCGGTTTAGTTGCAGTTGATCATATGGTTATGCGACTTCAAGAAGATCATGAGCTAGCTCAATATTTAGCAGAAAAATTAAATGAAATTGAGGGTGTTCATGTACTTGAGGATAGACTTGATATCAATATGGTATTTTGTCATATAAGACTAAAAATAAGTGAAGAGGACTTTGTGAGTCGCTTGTTAAATTCGGGAATCAAGATTAATGGTTCTGAAGATGGTGAATTTAGGTTTGTAACTAACTACTGGACTCCAAAGGCGTCTGTTGATCTTCTCGTTAAAAATATTAAAAATATAATGGGGGAACAATGAGTTACCAAATTGATGATCTAAAAGAAGCAGTAAATCGACTAAGTGATTCGCTATATAAGGAAGATCCAGAAGAAGTTGATATGTATGTCCGTATGATCAAGAATATTGCTACTCAAATTAAAAATGACTATTGGAGCATACATGTTAATGAAGCGGATATTGTCATCCAGCCAGTTCAAGAAAAAAACAAAGGATACAAAACCATAAATACATTGGAATTTTTATATAAACCCATGTATTTTCAAAACATCTATGAAGGTAATGAGATTGAATTTTTTTCAAAAGAGCGCACTGAAGAGTTAAACGAATCTGGTGTTATGGAGGCACATAATGATTTTTGGCAAGCACATGAGATTATATATGGAAATGTATACGGTTCTCTGCCGATAGAGTTAGCTTCTAAAGAGGGGATCGCTGTTTTACTGAAATGTGGTTGGAAAAAATCATCTGTTGATATCGTAGAGTTCAGTAACGATATGGATATTAAAAAAGTTAGAGGAATTGCTGAGAAAAAATATAGACACTATATATTGTTGAAAGAATTAGAAACTCAAACGATATTGCTTTTAAGATACAACTTTTAGATGTGAAATAGGAAGGATATATATGTATATTAATAAAGAGTCTTTGCGTCTCGAATATCAAGTTGAAGCTAAAGATGCGGGGCTTAAAGTCATCGATGTACTAGCGACTTCGATGAATATATCTAGTAGATTGATTAGAAAATGTAAAAATCATAAAAATATATTTTTAAATCATAAGAATGGTTCGGTAAATCGAATTGTAGAGACAGGCGATATCATTACGATGATGCTGGATCATGATGAAAACACTTTTGAACCAAATCCAATTGATGTAGAAGTACTTTACGAAGATTGTGATATTATGGCAGTATCAAAACCACCATTTTTAGTTGTTCACCCAACCAAAGGTCATCCTGAAGGGACTTTAGCTAATGCACTCTCATATCATCAATATCAGCAAAAACAAAATTATAAAATCAGATTTATCAATAGACTTGACCGTGATACTTCAGGTATCGTGTTAATCGCCAAAAATGCTTATGCACAGCAAATTATTTCAGAACAAATGCAAGCAGATGAAGTGGGTAAACACTATTATGCTATTGTTGAAGGTGTTCTAAAAGATGATTCTGGAACGATTGACTTGCCAATAGATAGAGAAGCAGAATTGGATATAAAACGAATTGTAATTGAAAGTGGTCTACAATCTGTTACACATTATGAAGTTGTCGAAAAGTTTGAAAATCATACATTCATTAAAATTGAACTTGAAACCGGTAGAACGCATCAAATTAGAGTTCACTTTTCACATATAGGACACTCAATTGTTGGAGATAGCCTTTATGGCAAGCCAAGTGAGTGGATTGATCGACAAGCACTTCATTGTTATGAGATGAGTTTTAAATCACCTAGGGAAATGGAAAAAACTTCTGTAAGGTGTAAAATTCCTGCTGACATAGAGTCTGTTTTGAAAAGACTAAGAGGATAAATTAGACTCTAAAACACCAGTTGCCATTGATATTTTAAGGTTAAAAGTGTATAATAAACCTATCATCTGGAATGTTGGTCATCTTTTTAAATTTTACCACTGATTATTTATAGGGAGAACGTGTTCTGCTGTGTATGACAAGCTGCTTTAAGTAGAAGTCAGAAACAATAGATAGTCCACCCACCTAGTGAAGGTGTGGTGTGAGATTTTTGGGGTGACGGCATTCTGGATCACCATTTAATGATATTTAAGTCACGCCTGGCGTGGCTTTTTTCTGTATATAGATATGTCATAATTAAGCATTGAAAAAGTTACAGAAGATTTCAATTAATAAGTTCGTAAGATTAATGTCATTGAATTGTGAAGTTAATGTTAAATTTATGTTATTGTATTCTTTGATGTGTAAGAATATAATTTACTTTATGGAGGTATGTCATGAAACAGTTTCATAAATTTAAACTCAAAAACGAATACACTAAATATGCCTTAATATTGATTTTTACTTATATAATTAAAGTAATGTACTTTAACTTTTCTACTGGTATGCCACTTGATAAAATCAAATATTGCATAGTAACAGTTTCAGTTCTTGTTTTGTTGCTGACGTTGCTATACAAAGTAAGAAGAGGGTATATTGGAGTCAGCATATTGATTACATTCATTATGTTTGGTGACCTATTGTATTATAGATATTTCAATGATTTTTTATCTGTAAAACTTATGAATCAGGCGACATTTGTTGGTTCTGTTACATCGATTATATTGTCAATCGTAAAAGTTACTGACTTACTTTTATTTGTTGATATTATCGCTTTTATCATGATTACCAAATCTAAGGGCACTTTGCAATTATTTAATCACAAATTATCTTTTATTCTCACTTTGATTATTTTACCAACAATTATACTCAGCATTTCATTTACTTCTGTGTGGACGGGGATTAAAAAATATGAATTTTTTAATTACCATGTATATGATCTTATCTCACTTGACCCTGAAAACAATGTTATGACGAGTGAAATACACAATCAGTTAATAGATGATATGAGGCAACTGCATAGAGAGAGTACTTATGGTGATTATTTTGGTATTGCTAAAGACAAAAAAAATGTGATTGTTATTCAGATCGAATCTTTACAAAATGCTATGGTTAATGCATTTTATAACGGTCAAGAAATCACACCGAATCTCAACAAAATCATCAACCAAGATTCTTTGTATTTTAGCAATTACTATCAAATGATAGGTAAGGGGAATACTTCAGACGCTGAGTTTACTTCGTTGAATTCACTATATGCCATTACATCTGGCAACACATATAATGTGTATGAGAAAAATAGCTTTTTCGGGCTTCCTTGGATTATGCGTGATCACGGATACACGGCTTCGTCTTATCATGGATTTGAAGCGAGTTTTTGGAACAGAGTTAACATTTATCCGCAAATCGGATTTGAAGATAGCCACTTTGATACGGACTATGTGATGGGAGAAAAGATCGGCTTCGGTTTAGATGACCATGATTTCTTTGAACAAACCATACCTATGCTTAAAGCAAAAGAAGGTAAAAATTTCAATTTTCTGGTAACTTTGTCATCACATAAACCTTTTGACTTACCAGAAGATAAGAAATGGATTACTTTAGATGAGGAAGATGAAAACTTCTTTGGACATTATATCCAATCAGTGCATTATTTTGATGATGCGCTGGGTAAATTTATCGAAGATTTAAAAACAGAAGGTCTATATGAAGATTCTATCATTGTACTTTATGGTGATCATTATGCTGTTGGCATGGAAGATGATTTAGCACTAGAAAGAATGGAGAACTTCTTAGGTGAGCCATATACCTATGAGGAGATGTTTAATATTCCTTTGATTGTTCATATTCCGGGATCGGGACTTAAAGAAACGAAGACAATCACAGGAGGACAGATAGATCTCCTACCAACTTTGATGAATATTTTAGGTATAAAAAATGAATATTTAACTTTTGGTAGAGATTTACTTAATTCAGAAAGTGGTTTTGTAGCAGCGCAAACATTTATGGAAAAAGGTTCTTTTATTGATGATGAAAAAGTTTTTCAAATTTCTAGAGATGGTGTTTTTGAAAATTCAATAGCTTATGATAGAGATACACATGAGCCAATTGATATTGAACAGTGTCGTGATGAATACGAGCGTGCTATAAAAGCGATTAACTTAAGTAAAAAAGTGACTGAGACGGATTCTGTACTCGATATTGTAAACGAGCTACAAAATAAAGATAGTGTTTATGAACTGGAATAAAAAGAAAAATTGGTTAAATAAATAGGGATTGTTTCAGAATGACTATATATCATCTTGAAACAATCCCTTTAAATTTAATTATTTAATCCCTGAAACTTAAGCTTTTTTATTCTCAAGATCTTTAGCATTTTCAGGCGTATTGTTTTGATCTTTGTCTTTGTCTTTGTTTTGTTTATTGTTACTCGATTTTACAAAATCAACTAAATTAGCGTCAGTAGTTTCGTTTAATGCGTCAACTGTAATCACTAATTCCTCATTTGGATCAACGATACAATTACCTTTAAACATTGAGCCTTCTTTCGTATTGAAGCTTTTAGCAATTATATCTCCCATGAGAGAAGAATTTTGATGAATGTTAATTTTTCCTTTTACATGAACATTACCTTCACATTTACCGTATATGTCAGCATTGAAACTTTTTATGTCACCTTTGACAAATGCATTTTCACTGATGATGATATTGCCAAGTGATGTTATATTGCCAATGATTCTACCATCAATTCGAATACTGCCTTCACTTTCTATATCACCTTTGATAATAGAGCTTGGTCCGATGATCACATCAAAATTTGATTCTGCTTCTTTTTTTTGAAACATTCGTTCCTCCTATTTGACTTTTGATAGAGTGGTAAGTAATTATAAAAATTATTGATCAAGTAGTTTTAATGGGTTTATTGGTGTTCCATTATATCTTATCTCAAAATGAAGATGTGGTCCAGTTGTTCGACCTGAATTGCCCATTAAAGCAACTTGAGTCCCTTTATCCACAGAATCCCCAGGGCTAAACAAAAGCGTTTTACAATGCGCATATACAGACTCATAACCATATCCATGATCAATAATCATTACATTTCCAAAATTGCCATCATATCCAGCAAAAGTAACTACACCTGAGCCAGCGGCATATATAGCAGTGCCAACTTTGTTGCTGATATCTATACCATTATGTTTGGTTGTCTTACCGGTAATAGGATCTTTCCGATAACCAAATGGTGAACTGTAAGTACCTTTTGTTGGATAAAAATCTGGTCTAGCTACTAAATAACTTAATTGTTTTTCAAGTTTCTCAGTTAAGTCATTGTAAGCTTGTGTCTGTTCAGCTATAATAACAGAAATCTCATCATTGGTAATTAATGCATTGATGTCAGATAAAAGTACTTCATCTGCACTTAACTCAGCACTTTGTTCTTGAGCCGTATCGGTGGCCCTGTTGAACGATCTACTAATTGGTGCTTTTATATCAGAATTAGTTTCTTTATTGAAGAGCGTCACCAATTGAGTGACATAAGCCTGTGTTTGTTCCATTTCACTTAAACGCGCGACCATAAATTCATTGGAAGCTTTAAGCGAATTTTTAAGTTCCTTAATTTCTTCTGTTTTATTGGAATTTATATTCTGTAATAGTTCAATTTTATCTTGTGTCATCAGCAAATTTTCTTCGAGTAGCGAATTCTCAGAAGTTAAGTTGTCTGAAGTGACTTTAGATGTTATGGTGTTTAATAAAAGTGAAATATTTATAACGATCAAGCCGATGAGTATGATAAATGCTATTGCGATGTTGAATTTCCATTGTTTGATTGATTTTTCAGCATTCGGAATGACCATTATGGTTACTTTATTTTTCATAAAGTAGTTTTTTAACTTCTCCATAGTACCCCCGTTGTAATAAAAACTTAATATATTCTACCATAGAATAATATAAAAAAACAATGTAAATAGAGAATTTAGTTTACCTAAGTATATTTATTTTGTAAAATAGTAGGTAAGAGACAATCATGGAGGTAATGAAAATGAATGAAAGAACCGTTAGAATAGAAGAAAATTTAAGACGTGTATGTTATAAGATAAAGAAAAAAGGTAGAGAGATCTTGAATGATGTTGATATAACACCCCCGCAATTTGAAGCACTTCAATATTTAAGAAAAGAAGATAATTTGACGATTGGTGAGTTAAGTTCAAGAATGTACCTTGCTTGTAGTACTGTAACTGACCTACTGGATCGTATGGAGCGTAATGAACTGGTAAAACGAGTAAAAGATGAAAATGATCGTAGAATTGTAAGGATTGTCGTATTACCAAAAGGTCATGATCTCATTAAACTTGTAATGGAGAATAGAGTGAACTATGTGGAAAGCATTTTATGTCAATTAGATGAAGATGTAATTGATGCAATTGATATGGGTTTTGGTATTTTCAATGAAAAAGTAGAGTTGTAGTAGTTCTTTATAGGAGGCGTATTCAGTTGAAAGTAATTAATGAAAGATACGATATTATCAAATTGATCCATAAGGATAGCAGTTTTATTGAGTATCTTGTATCGGACAAAGCAAAGAATAAAGAAATCAAACGTATCCGAATCTTTGACACTGAAATGTCTAACTATGACTTTATCAAGCAAATGGAGGAGCAGTTTGTAGAAATCAAAACTATCGTACATGAAAATTTGCTTTCTGCATTTGAATTTCAAGCAATTCTTACCGTGAATGGGAATAGAGTTAACAGAAAGCAATATTTTTATACCTATGAGCATTTTGAAGAAGATAATGTTGTGTCTTATATTGAACTTAATAAATCAGAGATTAACAGCGTCATTATTCAGCTTTGTAAAGTGATGCGTTTTTTACATTTTAGAGGTGTAGTTTATAAATACCTAAACTTTGATCAACTAATATTGATTCGAAAAGAGGGGCAAATCCAGCTAAAATTGAAAGATATAGCTGGAAATTTTATTAATGACTATTACTTTAAACTAGACCATGAACGATACAGTCAGTTTATTGCACCTGAAATTATATGGGGCGAGGAGACCAATGAACAAGTTGATATTTATTCAGTAGGTGCATTAATCTACTATTTATATTATAGAGTTGATTATAGAACAAGAGCACTTCAAAATATATCGAACAGTGGACATAATAACGAAATTCAGAGGTTAATTCTTAGGGCAACAAGCCAGATACGAGATGAGAGACATGAAAGTATCCGTCAGTTCATCGATGAACTTGCTTTATTGATTTGGATAGAAGTAGATAATAATGATGTTAAATATTATGATAAAATTCACGATACTACTAAGATTATTGGTAGAGAAGCCCTTATTAAAGACATAAAGAAACTGTTAGAACTCAAATCAAAAAAAGCATTAACTCAACATGCTCTTTTTATACAAGGGGAAAATGGTAGTGGAAAATCAAGAGTTTTAAATGAAATTTATTATATTTCAAAGTTTAACAGATACAGTTATATCTATCTTAAACCTACAGATTTTTCCGATGTCTTTTATACAACCAAAGCACTGATTAGACACATTTCTGAACAGGAAGACGTCTCCCCCATACTGATACAAAAATATGGACAAGAACTCGCTTCATTAGTGCCTGAACTTGCAGTCAAGTGGAATATAAAAGAGGTTAGAGATTTTAATGTTCAAGCGCAATATTTACGGATATTGAATAGAGTTTTTAATTTTTTTATAGATTATACCAGCAATAAATTTTTCATATTCCTAATAGATGATTTTGAAAAAATCAGTAACATTGAACGGACATTTTATGAGATGCTCTTTGAATTTAAGGGGTCTACCAATTTTTATGTCGTAGCTACGACAAACGATGCTGAAGCTTTAATTAAGAAATATATGGATACGTTTAATCATTTCAAATTATCATCTTTAAATTTAGAAGAAACAGGGCAAATTATTCAATCGCTTCTGGGATTAAATTATATACCGTATAAGTTAACGCATAGGTTAATGCTTGAAAATCAAGGTAAAGCTAGTGTGACTAAAAGAATGATCAAGAGGCTTTGGTATGACGGTGTAATCTTCTTTGATGAGTTTAGAATGATGTGGAACTTTGATGAAGTAGACGATAGTTTTACTTTTGATTATCTCGATCATAAGCGCGAAGATTTTGATAATATAGTAAATAGTATAAATAAAGAATATTATGAAGTTCTTAGAAAACTATCTGTTCTTAAGGGCTCATTTAGCATGCAAACCATTTTTAATTTCGCCGAGATTGAAGAGGAGTTTGGATACTATTTTCTGTACGAAATGGAAGAAAAACATATATTGAATAAAAGAATCAGTGATGTAGAATATGTTTTTGTTTTTAATACCAATGAATTGAGAAAAACTTTTCTTGATACTTTAAGTAAAACTGAGTTCGTAGAAATATCTGTTAAAGCAGCTGAGATGTTTGAACAAAAGTTTATCGAACATGGTGAAGTAAATGAAAGCTTAATAGACTATTTTATTGCCAGTGAAAATGTTGAACAAGCGGCTATTTATTGTGTGAAATTTGCAAATCTATACCTAGAGAAATCAAATAGTCATAAAGCAATTGACTTGATTGATATGGGCCTTGAACTTTATTTGAAGTTAAATATGCATTTAAAAGTGATTGAATTAGGTATGAAATTGATCAAACTGCTGATAAAGGCTGGTAGACTGGATAAAGCAATGGAACGTGTTAATTTCCTCTATGGTTTTATCGAAGATGTATCTGATGCAAGTCGAATTGACGTTCAATTAGAACATGCTTATATCCTATACTTTAAAAATGACATTGCGAGATCAGAAGAACTATCTCAAGACGCATTAACCTTATCATCTGAAATTGGCTATCTTGAAGGCGAGTTAAGGGCAGCTTTTATAAAATGTAAATGCACGATTAGTAAAGGTGACCTAGAAGGTCATCGTATTTTAGCGATGCATTATCTTGCAGTAAGTAAATTGAACAATTTACCCCATCATATTGCAGTGTTTGAAAATGAGAAGGGAATTAATCATCTATACAATAATCAGTTTGATGCAAGTATTGATGCTTTTACTGAAAGCTTAAAATACTATAAAGAGAGTAATGATGAAGAAAACATCGTTCGAGCTTACAATAATTTTGGTGTAATTTACCTAGATGGTTATGGGGATTATATAGTAGCGAGAGATTACTTTAGGAAAGCATATACTAAAGCCATCAACAGGAACTATTTTATGAACTTACCAATATATCTCAATAATCTTGGAGAAACTTATAGGATAGAAGGGCGATACGAAACATCTAACAAATATTTTGAAGAAGCAAATGAAATGGCGGAAAATGTCGGCGATAAAAATATGACGATACTTTCTTTATTAAACTTATGCCATGGACAAGTTCTCAATGAAAACTATGGTAAAGCACATAAGTTAATCGCAAGATTAGAACATGAAGTTCAAATTATTAAAAAAAGGGATTATGATAAATTTGATTATTATTTACTTCATTTTGAGTATTTTCTAGCTATGAATAGTATTATGAAAGTGAACCAGTGGCGTTACGAGTTTAATGCGGATGAAGTTGTAGATGAATATCGAAAATATCGACTAAAAATAATAGACTTAAAGCTGAGCTATAAAAAAGAAAATATTGTACTAAACAATAAAGGGGAGCGACATTCCGTAAAAAGTTTGCCACATCAAGAACTTGAATCTTTATTTGAAAGTACTGAAAATCCAGCAGAATCTAAATTGCTTAGAGAGTTTGTCTTAGAACTTCTTATTGATACCATCGTAGAGAACGATTATCTATCTGCGGAAAGACTTTTACAGATGGATTATGCGCTGATGAAACGCTATAATACTAAATTAGTGAGGCTTAAAAGAGATTTTATAGAAGCTTGCTTTTCCGATTATGCCATTGAACGAGCGCTTACTTTAATTGATCAAATTAAAGAGCAATCCTCTGAATTCTTATGGCGTGTTTATTATATATTGGGGAACGAGTACTATGAAAAGAGAAATACCTATGAAGCTTTAAGGTATTATCTTATGGCGCTTGATGTTATCGCAGATCTTACTGCAAACATTCCTTATGAGTTCAAAGAAACGTATATCCTTCAAGACGATTTAAAAATGGCACTTAAAAATAAGATCAACAAAATCATCAGAATTTTACTCAATTTTGAAGGCAGTAAGTATGGCTTAATTGTTGAGGGAAGAATTGATACCGTTGAAGACTTTTTCGATTTAAGTCAGTTTAATCTTCTATACAATAATAGTGAGTTCTTAAATCTGGTTTATAAAAATTATGAGCTAACGGACCATGAAAAGTATGAAAGTTCTATTGATTTAATTAAGCATTTAGAAAAAGATGAAATCACAAACCTTAAGCTTATTCTTAAGTACTTACAACAGGTAACAATTGGTGAACGTGCATTTATTTACTTACTAGATGAAAATGATAATATTAGTGAAGTTATTAGCACCGCAGAAGGTGCTAAAGAATATGATATTATGCGTTTGATTAATAATTTCGGTAACGATATAGATGGCATTTACATCTCTAAGTTGAACTCAAATACAAATGCACAACTGTTAATTGACGATCAAAAGGGCATGATCTGTTTTCCTATTTATGAAGCGACAATTGCAAAGGATTTTGGTGAAAAAAGAAGAGATGATATGTTTGCATCAAAGAAAAAAATCAGTGGTTATGTTTTTTTAGATACCACTAATGTAATTAATCGTTTTAATGACTTTACTTTTGAACAAGCAAAATCTTTTATAAATTTGATCTATGTCTTTATAGACAACTATAACTTGAAAAAACTTTCTACAATTGATAAACTAACAGGCGTGTATCTAAGAAAATATATAGAGCAACAGTTTGCACTCATGATGAGTATCTCAAGACAACAAAACTATAGTTTATCAGTGATTATGTTGGATATAGATAAGTTTAAAAATGTCAATGATACTTATGGACATCGTAAAGGGGATGAAATTCTTACTAGAATTGGTGAACTCTTGCTAAAATCTGTTCGAAATACTGACTATGTAGCACGTTATGGTGGAGAAGAGTTTATTATTATTTTACCTGAGACTGATGCGCCAAGTGGTTATAAAGTAGCCGAGAAAATCAGGTTGTTGATTCAACAAAGCAAATTGTTAGGGGAAGAACATCCGCTTACAGTAAGTCTTGGTGTTTCGACATATCCAATTGATGGTGCCAATGAAGAAGAACTTGTGGAGAAAGCAGATCAAGCGCTTTACTATAGTAAAAACAATGGTCGAAATAAATCTACAAGTTGGGATGATAACCTCATCAAAGAAGGGCATCGTTATGATCGATTGACGGGCATATTAACGGGCAATATCTCATCTGACACGAGAAACATGCAAGCAATATTAGATATTATCAACCAGTTGAATCATGGACATTCTCAAGAAGAAGGCATTAGAAATACATTTATCTCATTACTTGATATAACTGAAGGGGATGAAATTCAATTTCTAAAGCTTGATGAAAATGATCAGATCAAGCAAGTACTCTATAAGAAAAAGGGATTAGACATAATTGGGGATACCCTTGTTGTTGAACAGAGGATTATCAACCAATATATCAATACAAATCAGAGTCACTACTTTATCGATTGGGATGAGTTAACTATCTCAGAAGAAGTGGGTTCAGAAGTGACTATAATGCCAGATTGGAAATCTTATATTATTATGAGTTTTAATTCCGAGAAGCAAAGAGGTATATTAGCGATTTCAGTAAGAATTAAAGTTAAAGAATTTGATTTTAGTAATTTCAATTTTGTTGAATCACTTAGACCAGTTCTAGAACACATACTGTTTTAATCATCTACACAGAGCAATGCGCTCATTTAGAAAGGGAAACACATGATATTAAATGACTTTCTTCCTATGAATCAGGAGGACCTTAAACGACTTGAGTGGGAAGGCGTAGACTTCGTCTTAGTTTCTGGCGATGCATATGTTGATCATCCTACTTTTGGTCCAACCATAATTGGAAGAGTTTTATTAGATGCTGGCTATAAAGTTGGCATCATTGCACAACCAGATTGGAACGATCCTGAAAGTATAACTAAACTAGGGACGCCAAGATTAGGCTTCTTGGTAACTTCTGGAAACATGGACTCAATGGTAAACCATTATTATGTCTCTAGAAAAAGAAGACAGACGGACAGTTTTTCACCAGGTGGTGAAATGGGGCTCAGACCTGATCGTGCTACAATTGTATATACCAACCTCATTCGAAAAAAATATAAAAAATTACCTATTATTATAGGTGGAATTGAAGCCTCTCTTCGAAGATTTGCACATTATGATTATTGGGATGACTTGGTACGCCGATCAATCTTAGTAGACAGTGGAGCTGATTTACTTGTATTTGGCATGGGAGAACATCAGATCGTAGAGATAGCTGAATACCTAAATAATGGTATTGATGTAGAATATATTACACATATCCCAGGCACTTGCTTTATGACAAGTCACTTAGACATGCTTCCAGACTATCTAGAAATTGATCCATTTGAAATCGTAAGTAAAGATAAAGTTGCTTACGCAAAGAGTTTTAAAAAAATATATGACGAACAAGATCCAATAAGAGGTAAAACAATTGTCCAGAAACATCAAGATAGATATTTGGTCCAAAATCCACCTACAAGACCACTTGAACGTGATCAGCTAGACTGGACATTTAACCTAGGCTATCAACGCGCTATTCATCCAACTTATGTGCAGTTAGGTGGAATTCCAGCAATTTCAGAAGTCAAACTGAGTATTATTAGTGAACGAGGTTGTTTTGGTAATTGTTCATTTTGTGCGCTTGCTTTTCATCAAGGTAGAATCGTAAGTTCTAGATCACATGAGTCAATTTTAGAGGAAGCTAAGCAGATTATCTCTGATAGTGATTTCAAAGGTTATATCAATGACGTTGGTGGTCCAACAGCTAACTTTAGAAACCCAGCATGTGATAAACAATTAAAACACGGAGCGTGTAAGCATAAACAATGTCTTTATCCTGAACCGTGTGAACACTTGAATGTCGATCACACAGATTATGCAGAGTTAATGACAAAATTAAGAGAACTTGAAGGGGTTAAGAAAGTATTTATACGCAGTGGGATTAGATATGATTATCTCATGTATGATGACTCAAAAGACTTTTTCTTTGACCTTTGTGAACATCATGTAAGTGGCCAGCTTAAAGTTGCACCAGAACACATAGATGAAACCGTACTTGACTACATGGGGAAACCAAGTGGTAAACTGTATAGCGAGTTCGTGAAAACATTTGACGATATTAATAAATCTATAGGGAAAGAGCAATATATTATTCCTTACCTGATGAGCTCACACCCAGGAAGTACCCTCAAATCAGCTATTAGGTTAGCGGAGTATTTGAGAGATATAAACTATACACCAGAGCAAGTGCAGGATTTCTATCCTACTCCAGGGACTCTAAGTACATGTATGTATCATACTGGCATTGATCCAAGAACGATGAAACCAGTTTATGTCCCTAAGACTTCACAGGAAAAAGCAATGCAACGTGCACTTTTACAATACAAAAATCCTAGAAACTATGAGTTGGTTTATGAAGCTCTTATTCTAGCCAATCGACAAGATCTAATTGGCACACATGATAAAGCATTAATCAGACCTAAACTTGGTAAACAATCGTATTCACAACGTACGCAAAGTAAATCAAGTTCTAAAAAGACTCAAAAAAGACGATAATTTGGTAAGATGTAAACAAAATATCAACAAAAAGGGGAAGCGTTATGAAAAATGTTGTCATGATTGATGGACAAAGCTTAACAATTGATAAAGTTTTAGAAGTTTCTAGGTTTGGTTATAAAGTTGAATTGTCACAAGAAGCTAAAGACAAAGTAATTATAGCGAGAAAATTTGTAGATGAAATAGTTGATTCTAAAAAAGTTGTATATGGCATAACAACTGGATTTGGGAAATTTTCTGATGTGACAATATCCAAAGAAGAAACAAAGGACCTACAAAGAAATTTAATCATCAGTCACTCTTGTGGCATTGGCAATCCTTTCTCAGAAGAAATTGTAAGAGCAATTATGTTATTACGTGTTAATAATATGGCCAAAGGGCATAGTGGCGTTCAGCCTGCAACGATAGATACACTGGTTCAAATGTTAAATAAGGGCGTTCACCCAATCATTCCTGAAAAGGGCTCGCTTGGAGCAAGTGGAGATTTAGCACCACTTTCTCATATGGTTCTAGTTATGATTGGACTTGGAGAAGCTATCTACGAAGGCGTTAGAATGGATGGCGCTAAGGCAATGGCTAAAGCGGGGATACCAACTATTGAATTGACATCAAAGGAAGGTCTCGCACTGATAAACGGAACACAAGTGATGACCGCTGTAGGTACTATCACAGCCTATGAAGCGATACAACTGGTTAAGTTAAGTGATATATCTGCTGCAATGACTGTTGAAGCACTTAAAGGTATTACAGATGCATTTGATCCAAGACTCCATATGGTTAGACCACATCAAGGGCAGATTGATACAGCTGCTAACATGTTAAGAATATTAGAAGATAGTGGTCTAACGACAAGACAAGGTGAAATAAGAGTTCAAGATGCCTATACAATACGCTGCATTCCTCAAATACACGGTGCTTCTAAAGACGCACTGAACTACGTGGTTGAGAGAATCAATATTGAAATTAATGCCGTAACTGATAATCCAATTCTTTTCCCAGAAGATGGCGTTGTATTTTCAGGTGGAAATTTCCATGGTCAACCTATGGCATTGCCTTTTGACTTTTTAGGAATCGCTCTGGCAGAAGTTGCAAATGTTTCCGAAAGACGAATTGAAAGATTGGTTAATCCACAGCTAAGCGGTCTTCCTGCATTCTTAACACCACATGGTGGTTTACATTCTGGCTTTATGATTGCACAATATGCTGCTGCTTCTTTAGTATCAGAGAATAAAG
The DNA here is from genome assembly GCF_029914245.1 of Fusibacter bizertensis. Lineage (GTDB taxonomy): Bacteria > Bacillota > Clostridia > Peptostreptococcales > Acidaminobacteraceae > Fusibacter_C > Fusibacter_C bizertensis. The sequence continues at coordinate 97,621 of NZ_JARYZI010000009.1, read as the reverse complement.
TGCTTGCTCATCCAGCTAGTGTAGATTCGATACCATCGTCGGCAAATCAAGAAGATCACGTAAGTATGGGAACCATAGCTGCGCGAAAAGCGAAAGAGATCCTTTTTAATGCACAAAACGTAATTGCAATTGAACTTTTATGTGCTGCACAAGCGATTGATTTTTCAGACGCAACACGCCTTGGAAAAGGAACGAAAGCTGCATATGACGTGATTAGAAGTTCAGTTTCTAAAATTGAAGAAGATCGAGTAATGAATGTAGATTTTAATAAAATATATGATATAATAAAAACAAATAAAATTTTGACAAAGGTAGAAGATGTGCTCGGAACACTTAAAGTATAAGATTATACCGAGCTTAGAAAGGTGTTAAAGTGTTAGGACAAGAAAAGTTAGATAGAATAAATGCGTTAGCTCAAAAGAAAAAAACAGTTGGATTAACTGAAGAAGAAACAATAGAGCAGTTAGAATTAAGAGAAAAATACCTTAAAGCATTTCGTAAAAATTTCAAAAATCAACTCGATAATGTAGAAATCGTATATAAAGATTAATAGGGGGCAAGAATATGGCTGATAAACAGTACATTATTTTTAAATTAAATGAAGAGAAATTTGCAGCCAGTATCAATCATATTGCGTCTATCACTGAATATGCTTCAATTACACCATTACCAAATGGTCCAGCATATATCGATGGTCTATTAAATCTTAGAGGCGATATCATCCCAGTTGTAAATTTGAAAAAAAGATTTAAAATGGCAGAGCAAAAGATGAATGAAAAGAGAATTCTCATTGCTAGAAAAGGTGATATTCAGATCGGATTTTTGGTAGATGACGCGTCTCAGTCAATGACTGTTGAAGAATCTTTGATTATGCCTCCACCCAAAATTGCAATCAAACGAGATAATGCTTATATTTCTGAAGTATGCGTTTACAATAACGAATTGATTATTGTAATTGATCTTGACAATGTTTTAAGCGATGAAGAAATAGAAGAAATAATAACACTCTAATGAATGCAATATTGACTAGATTACTAGGACTCAAGATTCAAAAAAGCCCACGTTATATATACACGTGGGCTTTTATGGTATAATACTTCTTAGACTAAATATGGGGTGTTTGTGTGAAAAACTTGATTAATATCAGTAGTTTGGATCAAATTATACAAAAAACTGCATTGGCGATTGAAGATGGCAAAAAAGAGATTTTCGACATCTCAGAACGTGCACGTCACGATTACACATCATATGAGCAAGAACTGATGAGTATTAAGGCGAAGTTAACCATCATGATCAATGAAGTAGATAAACTTGAGATACGGTCTAAAATGGCTAGAAATATGATTAAGACCATCAATGAGCATTTTGATGAGTTTACTGAAAATGATATAAAAGAAGCATATGCATTGTCTCAAAAAGTACTATTGGCATTATCTTCTAAAAGACAAGAAGAAAAAGAATATAACGAACGTAGAAATGAACTGGAAAGGTTAATGCGTAATAGTGTAGAGGTTATTAAAAAATCAGAGATACTAGAAACTAAGGTCAGCGTTGCACTAGAATATCTAACGAGCAGTGTCTTTGAACAGATAGAAGACATAAAACAGAAAAAGGATTTAAGTATTAAGATCATTGAAGCTCAAGAAAATGAGAAGAAAAGAATTTCTAGAGATATTCATGATGGGCCAGCGCAATCACTTGCTAATGTTATCTTTAAAGCTGAATATGCTTCAAAAATTATTGATACATCTCCCGTTAAAGCAAAACGAGAAATTGCTGAGTTACAAGAGGATGTTAGAGATACACTTAAAGACATCAGAAAGATTATATACGATTTGATGCCCATGTCTCTTGATGACCTTGGTTTAGTACCAACTATCAAAAAATTGATTTCAAATATAATGGATACATCTAATATCATTGTAGATTTTAACGTTTTTCAGAGTTCAGTGATTGATAATCAACTGACGAACCTTATGGTGTTTAGAGTGATACAAGAAGCGTTTAATAATATAGTTAAACACTCACATTGTAAACATGCTAAGATAGATTTGCATATTAGTGATATTGAGATCAACGTGATGATTGAAGACGATGGTGTTGGATTTGATGTAACAAAAACCACTGAAAGTCCACTAGGCTTTGGCCTTTATAATATGAAAGAACGCATTGAAATTATTAATGGCACTTTAGAAATCAATTCGACACATCAAAAGGGTACTATAATCAAAATCAGGATTCCCAATAATTGACGGAGGAGTATATGAAAAAAATTAAAGTTGCAATAGCAGATGATCATGCACTTATAAGAGAGGGCATAAAGAAGCTACTTGAGCTTGAAGACAATTTCGAAATAGTTGCATTAGCTGGTGATGGTATCGAGGCTCTTGAATGTATCCGTAACACACAACCAGATGTCATTTTGCTTGACATCAATATGCCAAACATGAATGGTATAGATTGTCTTAAACAAATTAAAACTGATTATCCAGAAACTAAAGTTATCATGTTGACGATCCATGAAGATGCAGAATACCTGATCGAAACGATTAATATTGGTGCAGAAGGTTATGTTCTAAAAGATGCTGATGTATCGTCTCTTGTAAAAGCAATTCAAAAAGTAGTGCAAGGTGAAGTCTATATCCATCCAACTTTGTCTGGCATACTAGTACGTGAATACAAGCGAAAAGATAAAAACATGGAAGATGTAATTGGTAACAATTTAACCAAACGTGAGTTTGAAGTCATCCGTTTGATCTCAAGAGGCTATAATAATAAAGAGATTGCAATTGAACTTTTTATTAGTGAGAAGACAGTTAAAAACCATGTATCAAATATTTTTAAAAAGATAAAAGTGACCGATAGAACGCAAGCAGCACTGTATGCAATCAAACATAATATTACAAAAATTTAATTCACTTGAATGTATAGAATTATTTAGATATCCTATATATATAGTATTCACATTATTTTGAACAATTTCGAGGGGGATATCATGGAAAATTCAACACAATTTGAAGAATTATCAAAGTCATTAACCCACAGCTTCAAAAATGCTTGGGAAGCATTAAGTGAAGATGAGATCAAGACTTGTTTTGCATTTAATGAAGACTATAAGCTTTTTCTTGATAAGGGTAAAACCGAAAGAGAAAGCGCAAATGAGATCTTAAGATTAGCTGTGGAAAAAGGCTTTAAAGATGTCAATCTATTTCTTGAGGGTAAAGAGAAACTTGAGAAAGGTTCTAAAATTTATGCGATGAATCGCGATAAATCAATTGTACTTTTTGTAATGGGCGAAAAACCCCTTAAAGAAGGTATGAATGTAGTTGGAGCTCATATTGATGTTCCAAGACTAGACCTTAAACCATTTCCATTATATGAAGATAGTGATATGGCTTTCTTTAAAACACATTATTATGGCGGCATAAAAAAATACCAATGGACAGCTACACCATTAGCATTACATGGTATTGTCTACAATAAAAACAACGAAAAAATAGAAGTTGTAATTGGTGAAGATGAAACTGATCCAATCTTAGCAATTACTGATTTGTTACCACACTTAGCGAAAGATCAATCTTCTAAGACCCTCGCTGAAGGTATTGATGGTGAAACATTAAACGTTTTGGTTGGTCATATGCCAATAGGTGATGATAAGACTAAGGATAAAGTAAAACTTCATGTTTTAAAAATCTTAAGTGAGAAATATGGTATTCAAGAAGAAGATTTCTTATCTGCAGAGTTTGAAATTGTACCTGCTGGAAAAGCAAAAGATTTAGGCTTAGATAGAAGTATGATTTCAGCATATGGACATGATGATAGAGTTTGTAGTTATGCTGGTCTAGCTGCAATGTTTGAACTTGAAAATCTTCAAACAACTGCTTGTGGTATGTTTATGGATAAAGAAGAAGTGGGAAGCCAAGGTAATACTGGTTCTCAATCAAGATATTTTGAAAATATTGTTGCGGAGTTAATCGCACTTCAAGAACCTAATTTTAATGATTTGTTTTTAAGAAGATGTATCTCAAATACAAGTGTATTATCTGGTGATGTTGGTGCTGCATTTGATCCAAATTATGCAGGTGCCTATGACAAGAAAAACTCTGCCCATATTGGAAAAGGTGTTCAACTTGTCAAATATACTGGTGCTAGAGGAAAAGGCGGCTGTAATGATGCCAATGCTGAGTTCTTAGGTGAAGTTAGAAAAATTTTCAATGACAACAGTATCGTATGGCAAATTGGAGAACTTGGAAAAGTTGATCAAGGTGGCGGTGGTACAATTGCGTATATACTTGCAAATTCAAACGCTGAAGTTGTTGATTGTGGTGTACCTGTTTTAAGCATGCATGCACCTTATGAAGTCGTAAGTAAAGTAGATGTTTATATGACATATAAAGCATATAGAGCTTTCTTAAACAGATAGTAAGTTGATTTATTTTAAATAAGTTACTTCGTCACAAATAATTTACATCCTATTCAATTGTTGAATTGGAACTTATTAAATAAATACTGTATAATAATAAAGAGTAAAGATGAGCATTATAACAATAATGCTCATCTTTTTTAGATTTACAAATAAATATAAGAATCCGCATAAGAACTTTGGACCTCAAATCCAATGTTTTTAAATAAAGGAGGCCGCTATGAGTAAAAGAATTTTTGTGATTGATGATGATGAAAACATTAGAGAACTAATATCACTTTACCTTACTAAGGAAGGCTATACAGTAGATCAATTTGAGAGTGGTGAGAAAGGCATTGAAGGTTTTAAAGTCAACGTGCCAGACCTTGTGCTTTTAGACATAATGATGCCTGGTATGGATGGATATGACACCTTAAAGGCGATAAGAAAAATCGGTCAAGTTCCAGTAATTATGGTTACTGCAAAAGATGAAACATTTGATAAGGTACTAGGACTTGAACTTGGAGCGGATGACTACATAGTGAAGCCGTTTGAGCCGAAAGAGATGACTGCACGTGTTAAGGCTGTAATACGTAGATTTCAAAATGCAGATAAAGTTGATTTGGACGGTATCGTTTCAGTGTCTAACCTAACTATAAATATGTCAGATTATAACGTGACTTATTTTGGAGAGGTTTTAGAATTGCCACCGAAAGAGATAGAATTATTAAATTATCTTGTAAGTCACCCTAACAGAGTATTTACAAGAGAACAACTACTTGATCATATCTGGGGTTATGATTTCTTTGGCGAAACCAGAACTGTTGATGTTCACATAAAACGGTTGAGAGAAAAATTTGAAAAAGAAAACAACGGCTGGGAAATCAAAACTGTATGGGGCGTTGGGTACAAATTCAAATTGGATTAGTGAGGTGAATAATGAAGACGATTTTTCATAAGTTTGCCTTTATATATATTTTGATTTTTCTGATATCATTTATCCTCATTATTATTGGGGTTAGAACGGTACTAGATATTTATTTCGTAAGTCATGAAACAGAACTTATTATTAAGCGCGTATCAAGTTATGAAGAGCTGGTTAATAGTAAGTACGTCAACACAATTAGCCTTAACGTCCTTCAAGAACAAGTGATGTTACTGGATGGGTATACTGGAGCTAATATATGGCTCTTCACTGAAGATGGAATACTTTATTCAACAGAGCTAGATCGAGCGGATATGGACTTATCTGCTTTTCCAGACTTACCTGATGAAATTCAAAAGGTATTTTCAGGTGAAACGACTAGTAAAGAGGTACTCTATAAAGATCTTTATAAAGAACGTATGTTAAGAGTGGGGTATCCATTTAACGTAGGAGATGTCACTTATGCGATGTTTATTAATGTGCCTATGCCCGAGATTGAAGATACCATATCTAAAGTAAGTGTTATAATTTTTGTTTCACTTGCATTATCTGGTGTACTAGCGGTTATACTGATCTTTTTAATTACGCGTCGTATGGGATATGAGATTAATGTCATAAATGATTCGGCTCGCTTTATTGCAGAAGGTAATTTTGAAAAGAAAATTATTATCAATCGCAAAGATGAACTGGGTGAACTAGCTGAGAGTTTCAACGTCATGGCAGATGAACTTAACAATCAAGAAAACACAAAGCGTATGTTTATATCAAGTTTATCACATGATCTTAGAACTCCTCTAACGACTATAAAGGGTTATACGCAAGGGATTTTGGATGGCACGATAGAGGGTGAAAAGCAAGATCGATACCTAAAGATAGTTCTAAATGAGAGTGATCGTTTAATTAAGATGATCAACGATTTGCTTGATCTTTCAAAGATGGAAAGTGGTGCACTGGTACTTAATAAAACTGATTTTGATATCAATGAGTTAATATTAAATGTACTTGATAATTTTGAGCAGAAAATCATTGAAAAGAATATCAAGCTCACGATTGATTTAGCGAAAGATAAAGTACTTGCACATGGAGATTATACTTCGATCCATCGTGTTGTATATAACCTTCTTGACAACTCAACTAAATTTGTAGAACCTGAAGGATCGATTAGTATTAGAACAGAGCTTCGAGGAGACAAACTTTATGTAGGTGTGAGTAATACCGGAAAAGTTCTATCTGAGAAAGAGCTTGAAATGATATGGGATCGTTTTACCAAACTTGATAAATCTAGAGGGCTTGAGAAAAAATCGTCAGGTCTTGGTCTATCAATTGTAAAAGAAATTATAAAAGCACATCATGAAAAAATCGATGTATTTTCAAATGAAGATATTGGTGTAGCCTTTATATTTACGCTATCCACACAGATTTTTAAATCGTAGTTACTTTGTTTCATAATGAATTGAGGCAAAATCTTTAAATTTGATTATAGTATTATTCATAAAATGTTCAAAATAATACCTTATTGTATAATCTAGGAGGTGTGTAAAATTGTTGAAGACAAATAGTGGTTCAAAACATAGACAAGCATTAGATCAACTGTTTTACGATGTCATGGAAGAAAAAGTCAGTTGTGCGATTAAGAAGGGTGAAAGTGTAATCAATACGTTTGACGTCGACGTAAGGGAAAATGACACATGTTTCTTTGTAGAAGCAGAGTTACCTGGATTTACAATTGACAATATTACCATCGTATATGAAAACAGTTATCTAAGTATCATTGCTGAAAAGCATGGGCTTGATCAAGAAGAGAACTATGATTTTATACGCCGTGAGAGAAGATTTGGGATCTTCAGACGCAATTTTTTAGTTCAAAATGTTGACAATGAAAACATCAAAGCTACGCTGAAGAATGGTGTTTTAAAAATTGAACTTCCCAAAGCTTCACATACGATGTTCTAAATCTTATGACGAGGTGATTCATGATGAATGAAAATGAACGTAAAGATGGACTAGAAACAAATGAAATTCCAGAGAAAGATAATCAACTGGAAAAACTTGATCTAGCAACAGATGCTGATAAAATCGAACCAGCTGAACCAGCTGAGGAGATAAATATAGTAGAGCAAGGGGATGCAGTAGATCAAGTTAATACTGTTGAACATTCTGAAGTAGTTCTTGAACAACCTGAACATTCAGAGTTTAAAGAACCTTTAAATAGGGCCTTCAAAGCAGAATCTATACCGATCCATGATGAAACAAAAGAAGCTAAGCCGGTGCATGTGCGTAAGGGAAAAAAAGTTAGGCTAACGTCGGTGTTAATGGTTGTTCTATCGCTTGTTTTAATTAGTGGTAGCACATATACAATTGGTTATTATCATGGACAAATCAATCTTAATGAAGTAGCAATAAGTGATAAGGTTGATAAGTTACTAGAAAGTAATTATAAAGCTGAAATTTATAAGTCAGTGAAAGATTATATTGATGAATCGGGAATCAATTCAAATATTTCGGATTCAGATGTGACAGAGATTTATAAAAACGTAGGAAATTCAATTGTAGGAATTACTAGCAAATCCTACATTTATGATTGGTTTAATAACCAACAAGAAGCTACTGCAAAAGGTTCTGGCGTTATAATTGATCAAAATTCTGAGCTTTATTATATTGTAACCAATTATCATGTAATCAGTGATGCTACAGATGTTGTCGTAGAACTTGCTAAGGATCAAATAGTCAATTCAACTTTAGTTGGATATGATGAAAGCACTGATTTAGCCGTAATCACTGTTAAAAAATCAGATATCAATGCTGATTTACAAAATCAGATCAAACCAATCGCAGTAGGTGAATCAAGTAAACTACAAATTGGTGAAGTAGCAATAGCTATAGGTAATCCACTTGGATATAGCAATACAGTTACTCAAGGCATAATAAGTGCAGTAGACCGTCAAGTTGCAGACGACGAGAGCATGACTTATATTCAAACTGATGCAGCTATCAACCCAGGAAATTCAGGTGGTGCACTTGTTAATAACAAAGGTGAATTAATCGGAATTAATTCTGCTAAAATCGCTGAAACTGATGTTGAAGGTATGGGTTTTGCAATTCCATCAGAGAAAATGATGGCGATTGTAAAAGAACTCATGGAAAAAGGTTATGTATCAAGACCCTATATTGGAATTGGTGGGGTTGATGTAGATGAAAATTCAGCAAAACTTTACAATATACCAATGGGCGTTTTAGTTAAATATGTTTATGATGCATCGCCAGCACAAAAAGCTGGTATACAAGTGATGGATCTTATTGTAGGTGTGAATGATGACAATGTCTATAATATGGAAGATTTAACAACGCTTCTCGCTAAATATAAACCAGGGGACACTGTAAAAGTGAAATTGGTTAGAAATGAAAAAGAAAATATGGTTATTGACGTCGTTTTAGGCGAGAGAGGTACACAGAAAAAATAGCCCCTTTATCTGGAGAAAAAGGGCTATCAAGGAGATGACACGAAGACAATTCATGACTTTGTGTTGTCTCTTTTTTTAATGGGTATATAATGATTTGTGAGAATAAATAAATATTACTAAGGCGTTTTGATACTTTGTGTTATAATGAGAGGATTGAGAATATTAGGAGGCTATATGCAACGTAACAATGCCGATAAGGCAAAAAAGGCACCACATAAGCAAGATGATCACAGTAAAAACAACTTTAAGAATAAATCAAGTAAATCAAGTAAATCAAGTAAATCAAATAGTCAGGGCGTTAAATCTAATAAATCTAATAAGCCATCTAAAGCAGTTAAACCAGTAAATTCAGAAAAACCAGTTAAATCGGAAGATACTACTTATGAAAATGAATTGGTTACACCAGTTGTGATGGAATCCGAAGTTTTCATGGAAGTGGAGATAACAGATTTAGGCGATAGTGGTGAAGGTGTTGGTAGACATGAGGGGATGACAGTATTTGTACCAGGTGGACTTCCTGGAGATCTTGTTATGTGTAAAGTAATCGAGCAAAAGAAAAGTTTTGCAAAAGCTAAGCTACTTCATGTAAAAGAGCCATCACCACATAGAATCGATGCACCTTGTGAGATCTATGATCAATGTGGTGGCTGCCAGATACAGGATTATGCATATAAAGCACAACTTGAACTTAAACAAAGCATGGTAGAAAACGCATTAAAAAGAATCGGTGGTATTGAATGTGAAGTAGCACCAATTATTGGTATGGAGAATCCTTTCCGATACCGTAATAAAGGCGTCTATCCAGTACAGGGAACATTTGATAAACCTAAGATTGGTTTTTATAAAAAGCAGTCTCATACGGTTGTAAATGCAAAGGATTGTCTTCTTCAAGATATTCAAAATGCATCAATAATCAATGCGATTAGAAAACATATGAAGGACTTTAAAGTGTCTCCTTATGATCCTAGATTTAAAAGTGGTTCACTGAAGAATGTCATGATCAGAAAGTCAGAAGCAACTGGTGAAGTGATGGTAGTGTTAGTCACTGCTGGAAGCAAGTTTAGTATGACTAAAACTTTAGTTGAAAGCCTATTAAAAGCATGCCCTAGTATAGTCTCAATACAACAAAGCATTCAACCATCAAACAGCATAAAGGGGTTAGGCGAAACTAGTAAATTACTTTATGGTAAAGAGACAATTAAGGATAAAATTGGCGGACTTAGCTTTGAGATTTCACCATCTTCTTTTTATCAGGTGAACTCAGTTCAAACAGAGAAACTATATGCTAAAGCACTTGAGTTTGCAGCGTTATCTGGCACTGAAAATGTCTATGAACTTTATTCAGGTACTGGTACTATTTCACTATTTTTAGCTCAAAAGGCTAAATGGGTTTACGGTATCGAGATCATATCTGAAGCAGTAGATAATGCGCTTGAAAATGCCAAAGTAAATCAAATAGAGAATGTTTCGTTTATCCTTGGAGATGCAGAGGAAGAAATTGCTAAATTATATGAAGCTGGACATAGTGCTGACGTCGTAGTAGTAGATCCTCCTAGATCAGGCTGCGAAGGCACCGTGATCGAGTCTATTCTAGCTATGGCACCACAGCGTATCGTCTATGTATCTTGTAAACCAGCGACACTTGCAAGAGATCTTAAGATGTTGTGTGATGGTGGCGCATATAAAGTTACAAAGGTACAACCAGTTGATGTATTTGGACATACTGCTCACGTAGAGTGTGTTGCGTTAATAGAGAAGAAATAGGCTTATATCAAAGGTTTTGAAAGTTTCTAACCAAATACTGAAGTGTGTTTTATGTTCCCTCAAACTATGTTTGGGGGAATTTTTTACTAGGGGGCCGTCAACCTGATAAATATTAAGGTGATTTTGCGCAAAGGTTTGAATTTTGCAGAATTGTATGTAGACTTGTTTAAGTAGTGGGCAATTGCTATTTAGCTTTCAATAAAGCGTAGGATTACTTATATTTTTCAAAATTATATAAAAAAGTTATTGACTCTCACGTTACGTCATAGTGTTTAATGGTCTTAAGCCGATAAGTTAGGCAGAGGCAATAGTAATTTCTATAATTGATTATGCAGTATAGTCAAGTTGATTGAGGTGAGGAAAATGAAGAAAGATAAAAAAATAAATAAACTAACTGATGAAAAACAAAAGCAGTATGAAAACCAGGCAATGAGTCAATGGGGCGAAGACAGGGTTAGACAATCAACACAGCGTTGGAATAGCTGCGGTGATAAGAAAAAAGAGCAGATAATGGAGGAATGCAATTCAATATTTCAGGAATTGGCAGACAATATGCAGCATGGAGTCGATAGTCATGTAATACAGGAGCTACTAATAAAATGGCATCAATTTATACAGTACTTCTACGAGCCATCTTTAGAGGTATTAAGAGGATTAGGTGATATTTATAGCTATGATTCTGAGTTCAGAAAGGTTTTTGAAACAATAGATCCAAAGCTTCCAGACTTCCTTCATAGTTCTATAAATTGTTATGTTGATGAATTAGAAATGATATGGCTGGAAAGCCAATATGAAGTCCTACAAGAGTAAATGTAAGATGAGGAGAGTTTAAAATGGATGAAAATATGAAAATAGGCACAAAAAGTGAAAATGGACAAAGCTTGAAGCCGCAATCAGAAGAAAGATATGTATCACCTCCTGGAGTTCAAAATCAGAGGACAGTCGAAAATGATATCAATAAGAGAATGGATATGTTTACTACTGAAAAACCAATGCGTAGATTAGAGGATTTGGTTGTTTCAGAGAAAACAAAAAAACAGATGGCAAGCTTACTTACAAAGGTTAAATATCATGATGTATTATATGAAGATTTTGGATTAAAGGAGGTTGATGCTACGGGAGGACGTACTGCAATAAACCTATATGGTCCTCCAGGTACGGGGAAGAGCTTTGCTGCTGAAGCCATAGCAAATGAGCTTAACATGGACATTATCCGGGTAAATTATGCAGAAATAGAATCTAAGTTTGTAGGTGAAACACCAAAAAATATTAAGGCGGTCTTTCAGAAAGCGAAGGAATCAAATGCTGTACTGTTCTTTGATGAAGCAGATTCTATCCTTGGAAAAAGATTATCAAATATAACTCAAAGTACAGATCATGCTGTGAATGTCAGCAGGTCTGTGATGCTTTTAGAGCTTGACAATTTTTCAGGCATAACTATTTTCGCAACTAACTTTGCATCAAACTATGATTCTGCATTCGTCAGGCGTATTCTTGGGCACATAGAAATGCCTCTGCCTGATAAAAGCTGCAGAGAAATGATTTTTAAAAAACTTATACCGAGTAAACTTCCCATAGAACTTTCAAAGAGTGATAGGGAGTGCATAATTATTGAAACAGAATGGCTTTCAGGTGGAGATATTCTTAATATAATTGTCAATGCAAGCTCTATGGCTCTTGAAAGAGAGGGTTATACATGTAAAGTAAGACTAAATGATTTTATAACTGCAATACATTCAAGCAAAAAGGCTAAAGAAGAAATTGGTAGATAAATTTGATTATATAAAAAAGATATTGACATTAACGCTACGTGATAGACTACTATAAAGCTACAAGGAGATATAATAATGAGCTACAAAGTAAAACAAGTATCTAAAATAGTAGGAGTAAGTGTGCGAACACTTCACCACTATGATGAGATAGGACTATTAACACCTGAGTTTGTAACGGCTGCCAGATACAGGCTGTATTCTGATGAGGACTTGGAAAGATTGCAGCAAATTCTCTTTTTCAAAGAACTGGGCTTTAACCTACAAGAAATCAAAAATATTTTAGATACTCCAGGTTTTGATAAGCAGAAAGCTTTATATACCCACAAGGAGCTTTTAATAGAGAAAAGGAAAAGAATTGAGAGACTTATAACCTCAGTTGAAAAAACATTGGAGGCAGTTGAAACGGGAATAGAAATAAACAAAAGGGATATGTTTGATGGATTCGATACAATGGAGCTGGAAAAACATAAAGAAAGATATGCTGAGGAAACTAAGGAGAGATATGGCAGCAGTGATGCTTACAAAGAGAGTGTCAAGAAGACTTCGAAGTACAATAAAGAAGACTGGGCCAAAATTTATGCAGAAGCAGAAGAGATTAACAAGAAGATTATTGTTAATAGGCATAAAGGTCCTAAGGATCCTGCTGTTCAAGAAGGGGTAGCAAAGTTAAGACAGCATATAACTGATAGCTATTACAATTGTACCGTTGAAATATTCAGAGGACTTGGAGACCTATATGTACAGGATGAGCGTTTTACGAAAAGTATTGATAAAGACAAACCAGGTTATGCAGAATTTTTGAGAGAAGCAATGCATTACTACTGTGATAATTTAAAATAAAACTTAACAGAAAGGAGTAATTATATTATGGAGATTATAATTCACGATACTTATAGTTTATACAAGGAAATGATTAACTTGCCAAATGAAGAACGAGGTGGCTTTTATGAGAATAAGTTAATGGAACCCTTTGAGCCAATGTTAAAGATAATGAATATGCCTGCAAAGCCTGAGACAATGGGATGTTTACCACTATTAGGTAGGGATGCCGAGGCAGAGGAGATGCTGACTAGGCTTAAGGCTGCTAATGCTTGGGAATCTGCCCGTAAAGCACTGGAAACTGCAGCTGAAAGGTTCCATGCTGCAGGGTTAGCTGTGCCAGAAAAGGTTGTACTTGGAATTTTCCTTGGCGACCCTGAGTTTTTGGCCAATAATGGAGGTATTACCGGCTTTGGTGGAATTCCAGGCTATATACAAGTTGTAATAACACCGGATGAAAAGAGTCTAACATTACTGCCATCAATTGTTGCTCATGAGTTTCATCATAATGTATTGTTTTATAATGCAAAGTGGAACTTTATGGAGGTTACTGTTGCAAAGTACTTGGTGCTAGAAGGACTTGCAGAGAGCTTTGCTGAAAGTATATATGGCTATGAATATCTTGGTCCTTGGATTAAGGGACTAAAAGGAGAAGAGTTAGAAAAGGCACGTAAAACAACCGGTGAGGCCTTAAATGTTAAAGGCTTTAATCAAGTTCGAAAATATATTTTTGGTGACATGTTGACAAGCTACGAGGGAGCCGAAGCTTCAGGCATACCTCCATATTCCGGATATGCTGTGGGATATCATGCGGTGCAAGCATTCTTGAAAAAAACCGGTGTTTCTATAGAACAGGCTACGGTTTTAGAGGGTGAAGAAATTATGGAGAGATCAGAGTACTTTAAATAAAAGTAATAAAATACTATTATAAAGAAGCTGTTTCGAAGTGAAAATCATTTTGGAACAGCTTCTGCCTATATTAAAATAACCTGTTTGAAGAAAACTCTACTGAACCAGAAGGTGATCTGATAATCGTAAAGGATGAAAGAACTACAACAATTTTCTTTAAAAGTGGATTGCTTATGAAAAAAGACTTAATCAAGATAATTTTTACTGACTGGTAAAGTTGTAGCAGTACTACAAGGTGCCGAACAGGAATGATGACACTTCCGATTATTTCGATGTAAAAGAGTGAAGGCTAAAATTCAAAAATGCAGATTTGTAGATCTACTTTCGAGAGAAATACCCTTCCGATAAGGCCCCAATATGTTCCGACGACATCATTTTTATCTACTCAAGGCACGTTGAATCCGTTGCACTAGTGTCAAGAGTATAAAAACAAATTCAATAATTTTTTAAAGTTAAGGACTTTCGGGTTTTAGAGATTAACATCTGAAACTTGAAAGTCCTTTTTTAATCAAATTGGTAGTTTAGGGTGAAAAAGTTGAGCCTACATTAGCTTTGAGCCTACATGAGCTTTGTGGTTGAAGAACAGTCTGTTAAAGTTAAATAGAGAAGAAAGGAATGTTTCATGAGAAAAAAAATATTTTTAATATTAATTGTTGGTGTAGTTACATGTATAATGTTGATCACTTTTGTTGGTAATTTACATATTGGTAAAGATAAAGACATATTGAAAGAAATCCTTAACGGAAAAGCAACAGTAAGTAATGAAGCAAGAGCACTAGCATCATATACTCAGGAAGAAATAGTGCAAGATTCTGTACTACAGGATTTGTTTAACAAGGTAAACGAAATTAATCTTACATCGACTGCGCATAATAATATTAATGTTGCATACGGAGACTTGTATACATCGACTGTAATCACATCTAATGGTGATATTCTGATTTATCGATCATTGCCAAGTGTTTTATTGATGGTTTCTGATGTTGGAACTGCGGGGAGTACAGATATTAATTGTAAATTTGAAATAATTGAACACATAAGTGTAAATGGCGATATTGCAACTGGTTTGAAAAATATAATTAGTTATAGGAGTATATCTAGTGAGTTAGCTTGTGGGGATAATACTGCCTTTACAAGTAGTATGAAATTATCTGGTGAGACAGCGTTAAATAAGTTCAATGTTACAGATAGGACTTTTGAAAGAGTATATAATAAAGATCTAGAAAAAGAAGAATTATATAGTGATAATCATTATTTGAATTTTATGTCGAGTATATCTACAGTTGACTCTAGTAAAATGGAAAATCAAGTTACAACGGCAAAATCTCAGTTTACGTTTGATATATACTTTTATGGTGGTTCGTCAAATTCTGAATATGGTGAGGCTAAAATATCATGTGATACAAATTATTTGGTGAATATGAAATAGCTCTGCAAGATTATAAAGTTGGAGTATATAGCAGTAACAATTTATTAAGATTTTTTTTTGACGCCCTAACTGTCTTGCAACCTTTTTTTTAATAGTATAGACTAGAAGTTGTTAAAACATAAATAAACAAAAGAGGTAGTAGACAAATGATCAAGTTTTTAGAAAAAAAATTAAGCACCTATGGACTAAGCGAAGGGCTGACCGTATTTGCTGTAAATGCGATAATGATTTTGTTGATCGTGTTTATAAGTGTAGTCCTTTATTTTATCGCTAAAAAAATTATACTTAAAATGTTAGCAAAATTTATACACAAGAGTAAAACTAAGTGGGATGACATCCTATTAAAAAATAAAGTTATTGACCGTATGATCTATATTATTCCAGCTGTTGTCATACATGCATTTGCACCGATTTTCCCTACTTTCCAAGTTTGGATTCAGCGAATTTCATTATGCTATATCGTCTTTATCATCATATTGGTATTAGATAAGTTTTTTGATACATTAAATGATATCTATAATACTTTTAAAGCTTCAAAAGCAAGGCCAATAAAAGGTTACTTGCAAGTGGGAAAAATCATCGTTTATGCAGTTGGTATTATTGTGATAGCAGGTGTTTTAATGAACCGATCACCACTGATCCTAATTGGTAGTATTGGTGCGGCTTCGGCAGTACTTTTGCTGATTTTTCAGGATTCAATTTTAGGTTTTGTAGCGGGAATTCAGCTGACTTCCAATAACATGCTACAAATTGGTGACTGGATTGAAATACCCAAATATGGCGTTGATGGTGATGTGCTTGAAATTTCACTGCATACAGTTAAAGTTCAAAACTGGGATAAGACCATAGTAACTATTCCCACCTATGCATTGGTATCTGAATCATTTAAGAACTGGAAAGGGATGCAAGAAGCTGGTGGAAGAAGAATAAAACGTTCAATAAATATCGATATGAATAGTATTAAATTTTGCGATGAAGAAATGCTTGAAAGATTTGATCATATCAACTTTATCCAGGACTATCTAAAGCGCAAGAAAACAGAAATTCAGTCGTATAATAAAGAAAACATTGTGAATGAAATAAGTAAAGTTAATGGTAGACATCTTACGAATATTGGTACATTTAGAGCCTATATAGAAAATTATCTGAAGAATCATCCAAGGATTAGCCAAGAGATGACTTTGATGGTTAGACAACTTTCACCAGATGAAAAGGGACTTCCTCTTGAAATATACGTTTTTACTAATGATACAGCATGGGTGAATTATGAGGCAATACAGGCTGATATTTTTGACCATATTTTAGCTGTGATTTCAGAATTTGATCTTCGTATTTTCCAAAGTCCAACAGGAGAAGATTTGAAAAAAATAACAAATTAGAATAAACAGTGAGCTGAAAAAAGGAGAAAATATGGAATTAATAGAAGCTGTCAAAGCACGTCATTCTGTGCGTAGTTATACGGATCAAAAAATTGAAGGCGACGTAAAATTAGCACTTCAAAATGCAGTTGATGCCTGTAATAAGGAGAGTGGACTAAATATTCAACTTTGTTTAGATGAACCAAAGGCCTTTGATAGCATGATGGCGCGTTATGGAAAGTTTGAAAATTGCAAAAATTATATTGCACTAATTGGAAATAATATCACCGATGAAAACTATGGGTATTATGGTGAAAAGCTTGTGTTAAGCGCTCAACAACTAGGGCTTAATACATGCTGGGTAGCTATGACCTATAAAAAGTCACAGGCTCCAGTAAAACTTAAAAAAGGTGAGAAACTTAGAATTGTAATTGCACTTGGTTATGGTAAAACAGATGGTGTTCCACGAAAATCAAAGGATATGATGCAGCTATGTAAAGTAGAAAGTGAAATGCAGGAATGGTTTAGAAGAGGTATGGAAGCTGCTATGCTTGCACCTACAGCTATGAATCAACAAAAATTCATGCTTATTCAAAGTGGCAATAAGGTAATTGCAAAACCATTAACTGCCTTTTACGCGAAAATGGATCTAGGTATAGTAAAATATCATTTTGAAATAGGTGCA
The DNA here is from genome assembly GCF_029914245.1 of Fusibacter bizertensis. Classification (GTDB taxonomy): domain Bacteria; phylum Bacillota; class Clostridia; order Peptostreptococcales; family Acidaminobacteraceae; genus Fusibacter_C; species Fusibacter_C bizertensis. The sequence goes on along the minus strand of NZ_JARYZI010000009.1, from coordinate 80,097 downwards.
GGGATAGATAATTTTCAGTGGCAGTAACTGCATAAATCGATTGAACATAAAAATCCCTATAATTAGGGATTTTTTAAGTTTAGAATGCTTCACAGTGATATCAATTTGAAAAGATAGACTATTTTAATCTGAAGATTGTGCTAATTGTAGATTGCAATATTTAAGATATAATATAGATATACATATAACGATTTGGGAGGAATGGGTTGGAATCTCAAAAAAAGCAAGCCCTTAAAATAAAAATCATCAATTGGATGATCATATTGACTAGCATTATTTTAGGTATTGCTTTCATTCTATCCATCTATTTTTCTGCTCAAATAGGTAATTCAAAGAATTCTAATAATCAAAATATATTAGATAATGGACACTATGCAGTCCTTTTTATTGGAAATGAGACTCACTTCATTTCTGATCTCAAAGAGGGAATACTGACAATTGCAAATAAAAACGAGATTGCTATTGAATTTTATGAAGTTAATGATATTGCACAGGCGACAAGTATTATTGAACTTCTTGTACAAGCAGGGATTGATGGGATAATCACTCAAGGGATTAACGATACCTCTTTCTTAATAGCACTGAAATCTGTCACACAAGCAAAAATACCGCTAGTTCTTTTATATACAGACCTTGCAATAGCTGAAAGAGACGCATTTGTTGGGATAAACCCTTTTGAAATGGGTAATGAAATTGCAAAACTCACAGTAGCTTCAAAAGCGACCGAAGGGAATGTTGTTTTTATTTCACAAAGTGCGAGTTTAACAAGTGAAAATCCTGCGAGTAAAATGAATACCTTGGGGTTTTTAGACGGACTAGAAGGCTATATCGATCCCGGAAAAGTGATGATGAAAATGTCTCTCCCAGTGATGTTAAGTGCTGAAGGACTTATATCAGAATTATTTATTGATGACCAAGGGATTACAGCTGTAGTATGTACAAACGAAACAGATACCATTGGTGTAGCTCAGGCAGTCGTCGATTTAAATCGCGTAGGCAAAACAACGATAATTGGTACAGGGTTTACTAAAGAAATTGCAGAATATATTGATAAAGGTGTCGTATATGGTACCATATACCGAAATCCCATTAATATGGGGTCGGAAGCTGTGTTAACATTGATAAACTTACCAGAGGCTGAAACTTATGTGGAAATTCCTCTTGATATTATAACTAAAGAAAATATTGACCTCTATCGTGACTTGATTGGAGGTAAACCGTGAAATTAAACAGTTTACGAAAAAAAATGATGTTTTACTTTATAACGATGACCTTGATGATAGGGCTTATTAGTTTATATGTTTCTTATAACTCCAAAATGCTCCTAGATGAAATCAAAGATATGTTTAATACATCCATTACTTTAAGTGAAATAGAGAATAAGCTTGAAATTACGCATAGTTCATTGACGCAATATATACAGACCAAGTCATCTGATGCACTTAACACTTATATTGAAAATAGTGAAAATCTTGCATCAAGTACAGAAGCGTTATTGAGGTATTATGGTAGTGAAAAAGGGATGCTTTCTGTAGAAAATGTCCATAACCTTGTTTTGAGGTATAATCAGTATTCAGCTGACGCTGTTGTAGCTAAACGTGGAAGAGATGCTGAAGGCTGTAGAGATATGTATCAATTGGCTGAAGATATCCTTAAAAATATCAGAGGATTGATTCAAAATTTAAAACTTATTCAACTTGAAGACAATGTTGTTCTATACAAAAGCTTAGATTACAATAGTCAAAAAGTTCAAATCAGTAATATGGTCATGATCATCGATCTCATCATCTTGACGATTATGTTAGTGCTTCATGTGACGTATAGGATGACTACACCGATTATAAAACTTGCACATTCTGCAAATGAAATCGCTAGTGGTCATTTCGAAGGTGAAGAAGTAATCGTTAGCGATGAAGATGAAATCCAGATGATGGCAAAAGCTTTTAATAAAATGAGGATCAGTATTAGAAACTTGATCCAAGAACTTAAAAAGACAAATGAAGTGGAAGCGCAACTCTTTGAAAAAGAGCTTCAAACTGTAAAGATGCAAACTTTGCTAAATAAAGCGGAACTACGTTCTTTACAATCACAAATTAACCCACATTTTTTATTTAATTCTTTGAATGCTGGCGTCCAACTTGCCATGATGGAGGAAGCTGACCTCACACTAGAATTTTTAGAGAATATGTCTGCGATTTTCAGATACAATATCAAGCCTTTAGATAAAACGGTTACGATTGAAGAAGAGCTCAATAATATTAAGGCTTATTCAGAAATGATGAAAGTCAGATTTGGTGACAAATTAAAATTTGATTTAAAAGTTTCGAGCGAGGTCTTACCAGTAGCGATCATGCCATTAATTTTACAGCCACTTGTTGAAAATGCATTTATCCATGGAATTGGCAAGAAAGAAGATGGGGGAGAAGTCTTCGTAGAAGTATGGCATGAAAAAGAATGGTTATATTTCTTAGTGAGAGATAACGGAATTGGGATGACTGACATACAAATGCAGCGCATTTTAAATGAAAATAATGAACAAGCTATTCCTAAAAAAAGTCATTCTTCCGGTATAGGAGCAGGAAATGTACTACAACGGCTCAAATTAGCATATGGCAATGAAATTTGCATGGACATAAAAAGTACTTTGGAAGTTGGAACTGAAATAACCATAACCATTCCATGGAATCAAGTGAAGGGGGATTAAAGTGTACAAAGTATTGATCGTTGATGATGAACAAATCGTTTGTGATGCTATAAAATATATCATCTCCAAAAGAGAAGATAATTTATTGGTTTGTGGTACAGCTAGTAATGGTAGAGAAGCAATTGAACAAGCTGAAAAATTGACACCTGATATTATTTTTATGGATATTAGAATGCCTGGTATCAATGGGATTGAAGCCATAAGAGAAATCAAACATATGTACCATGATATTAAGTTCGTTATTATTTCAGCTTATGAACAGTTTGAGTTTGCTAAACAAGCTGTTCAATTGGGTGTGAAAGAATATATATTAAAACCAATCAACAGGGCTAAACTTAACCAGATTCTAGATCAGGTGATTGGTGAGTTAGATGGTATCCGTGAACAAAAAGCACGTGATTTAGAAACGATGGAACGTCTTTATAATATGATGCCATTTTTAGAAACTGGGTTCATTTACTCGATTCTCACCAACAGTGAAGCCTTGAATGAGATGAAAAAAGTCATTAAATTGCTAAATGTAAATTGTGAGCAAGGCTATTTAATGGTTTTTCAATTTCATATGCATGATGATGATCATCAAATAGATGTATTGAACACACACTCAAACCTTCATGAAAAAGCAGATCAAATAAGGGAAATTATTAAATACAAATGTAATGCAATCGTAGGACCACTTATGATTAATAAAATGGTAATTTTTATTCCTTGTAAGCAAATGGATAACGATTATGATGGTCGTGTTGAATCAATGGCATTGGCAGAATGTTACAGGGAAAGCTTCAAGAAGCCCTATCTCTCAAGTGCTCTATAGGTATAAGTAGTACTGTTGGTTTGTCAGAACTATACTATGCTTATGGTCAAGCAAATAAAGCAGTATGCAAAACCGTTGGCGACGAAATTTTTCATATAGCAGACCTGTATGCTGATCATGAATTCTCAAGGCAAAGACTAAAATTACAAAATCAAATGATGGACAACCTTTCGAGAGGGCGTTTAGAAAAAGCAAACAAATATTTTGATGCCCTATTTGAGTACGTTGGTCATCAAAAGGATAGTATTTTTGAGCTTGTAGTTTTAATGTTTAGAATTGCGCATGAAGAGGGAATTGAAGAAAATGAGTTGCTTGATTATTCAACGTACTTGGATGAAATGAGTAAAATGAAAAGTAATAGTGAACTTTACCAGTGGATTTTATCACGTATGAAGTACATCTCAATTCGAATTCAAGAAAAAAAAGAACAGAAATGTAGTGCATTGGTTGAACGTACAAAGACGTTGTTAAAATCAAATTATACTGATGAATTGACACTTGAAGGTGTTGCAAGGACACAAAATATCAGTCCGCAGTATTTGAGTAAGCTTTTCAAAGAAGAAACTGGATACACTTTTGTTGAATTCTTAACCCACTTAAGAGTTGAATATGCACAACAGCTTATGATAGAATCTGAATTTTCAATTAAGGAAATCTGTTATAAAGTAGGCTATAGTGATCCCAATTATTTTAGTAGACTTTTTAGAAAACAAACCGGTTTTATGCCTAAAACTTTTATTAGTCAATACAGAACAGATAAGCTATAACTAGAATGCGGAGGTACTTATGAAGAAAATTCTCACGTTCAGTATCATAGGCATATTGTGTTTGATTATAGGTATGCTTTATCTATTAAATGATTCAAAAAAAGTGATAGAAGATGATAAAATAAAAATTGGCCTAATGGTGGATTCACTTGTTATAGAAAGATGGCAAAAAGATAGAGACATTTTTATCTCCAAAGCAAAGGCTTTAGGTGCGGAAGTTATATTAAAAAATGCAAATGAAGACTCACACTTACAAGTTCAACAAGTAAAAGAATTAATTGAAGCCAAGGTAGATGTAATCGTAATTATACCTTATGACCGCGAGGCGATAGCGCCTATTCTGAGACAAGCCAAAAGAGAAGGTATAAAGATTATTGCTTATGATCGTTTAGTCGAAAAAGGGGACGTTGATTTATATATGTCTTTTGACAACGTAAAAGTCGGCGAGCTTATGGGAGAAGCTATTTTGGAGAAAGCACCAACTGGAAAGTACATAATTATTAATGGTTCTCCAAAAGATAACAATGCCTATATGTTTAACAAGGGATATATGTCAATATTGCAAGCAAATATTGATGCGGGTCAAATTGATATAATCGCAAATGTTTGGGCAGATGATTGGCGAGAGGTAGTAGCTTATGATACCGTAAGTACCTTAATCGATTCAGGTGAGCATATAGATGCAATCATAGGTGCAAATGACGATTTAGCAGAAGGTGCAATAAGAGCTTTACTAGAGCGCCAATTAGCGGGTAGTGTTTTTGTTTCAGGTCACGATGCTAATTTATCCGCATGCCAGCGAATAGTGGAAGGGACGCAAACCATCACTGTTTATAAACCCATCAAGAAACTCGCTCAAAAAGCAGCTGAAGTAGCAGTTGATATAGCAAACGGTAAAGCAATAATCAGTGATCAGTCTATCTATGATGGAGAATTTAACGTTCCATTTATTATGTTTCAACCAACACTTGTAGATGCATCCAATATGGTATCTGTGATTATAGATGATGGGTTTCACACAATGGATGAAGTCTATAGAAACATTCCGACTAAGGAATGGCCAAAGCCTTAATATAGTAGTAAATATATATACACTAGACATTTTTAACATTGAAATGTGTCTAGTGTTTTTTTAATGCTTATTAAAATAATTTAAATATGTCTAGTTTTTTGTAATTTGCTCCATTCTATAATTGTTACTAAAAAGATACAATTTAGATGCATTTGAAAATAAGAATTTGGGAGGGTGTTATGAAAAAATTGGGTATTTTGTTGTTGCTAATAGTAGTGATGGCAACACTATTTGCTGGATGTGCAAAAGAAGAGTCAAATTTAATTGGTGTTTCTATGCCAACGAAATCTTTACAACGTTGGAATCAAGATGGCGCTAACATGAAAACTGAACTAGAAAAGAAAGGCTACAAAGTCGAACTTTTGTATGCTGAAGACTCAGTAGATCAACAAGTAAAAGACTTAGAAAATATGATTACTAAAGGATGTAAAGTACTAGTGGTTGCGTCGATAGATGGTGAAGCACTTAAAGGCGTACTTGATGAAGCTGGAAAAGCTGGTATCAAAGTTATCGCGTATGATCGTCTTATCAGAGGTAGTGAGTATGTTGACTATTATGCAACATTTGACAATTATTTAGTTGGTGTTTTACAAGGTAATTATATCATGCAAACACTTGGTCTAGATAAGGGAGAACAAGGGCCTTTTACAATGGAAGTATTTGGTGGTTCACCAGATGATAACAACGCATACTTCTTCAATGGTGGTGCAATGGATACATTAAAACCATATATTGAAAGTGGCGCACTTGTCATAAAATCTGGTCAAACTGATATGTCTCAAATTGCAATTCAAGGCTGGAAATCTGAAGGCGCTCAAGCGAGAATGGATAACTTATTAACTGCTTTCTATGCTGATGAACCAGTTGATGTAGTACTTTCTCCAAATGATAGCTTAGCACAAGGTATTGTTGCTTCATTAAAAGCAGCTGGTTATGGATCAGCAGATCTTCCATTCCCAATTTTGACAGGACAAGATTGTGATACAACTAACGTTAAGATGTTAATCGCTGGTGAGCAATCAATGTCAGTGTTTAAGGATACAAGAACACTTGCAACTAAAGTTGTTGAAATGGTTGAAGCGCTTATGAAAGGTACAGAACCACCAGTAAATGATACTGAAACATATGATAATGGTGTAAAAGTTGTTCCTTCTTATCTTTGTGAGCCAGTATTTGCGGATGTAAATAACTATAAAGCATTACTTATTGACTCAGGTTACTATACAGAAGATCAACTTAAGTAAGGTGAATGCATGCTGTGGCCTTAAAGTCACAGCATGACTTTTGTTAGAGGTGTGTTATGTCAGAATTAATATTGGAAATGAGGGATATTACAAAGTTGTTTCCAGGAGTTAAAGCGCTAGATAAAGTAAATTTACAAGTAGAAAAAGGCGAGATTCATGCACTGGTTGGAGAAAATGGCGCAGGGAAATCAACTTTGATGAGCGTTTTAAGTGGTATTTATCCTTATGGTGACTATGAAGGCGAGATATATTTTGAAGGTGAACTGTGTGCTTTTAGAGATATAAAAGAGAGTGAGCATAAGGGAATAGTCATTATTCATCAGGAGCTTGCACTAAGCCCATATATGAGTATTTCTGAGAATATATTTTTGGGAAACGAACAAGCAAAGAAGGGCATAATTGATTGGAATTTAACGCATAATAAAGCTAAAGAGCTTATAAAATTAGTAGGGCTTAAAGAAAGTCATACGACACTTGTTAAAGATATTGGTGTTGGTAAACAACAGTTAGTTGAAATTGCAAAAGCTTTATCAAAAGATGTAAAACTGTTAATACTAGATGAACCAACTGCTGCACTTAACGACGAAGATTCTGAACATTTACTGAATTTATTGATGAAAATTAATAAAGAAAAGAATATTACTTGTATCATTATATCGCATAAACTAAATGAAATTACAAAGATATCAAATCAGATCACGGTTATTCGAGATGGTGCTTGTATAGAAACACTTAATAAAGAAAATCAAGTAATTACAGAAGATCGAATCATCAAGGGGATGGTTGGTAGGGATTTAGTGGATCGTTTTCCAAAAAGGGATGCGCAAATTGGAGAAGTGACATTTGAAGTTAATAACTGGACTGTTTATGATCCTATGGATGAGTCCCGCAAAAAATTAGATGATATTTCATTTAACGTTAAAAAAGGAGAAATACTTGGAATTGCTGGATTGATGGGATCTGGTAGAACTGAACTTGCAATGAGCTTATTTGGAAGGGCATATGACAAGAAAATATCAGGTGAAATCATTAAGTTAGGTCAAAAAGTTGAATTTAAAAATGTTCAGCAGGCAATTGACTCAGGCCTTGCTTATGTGACGGAAGATAGAAAGCAAGCGGGGTTGATTCTTATAGATGATATTAAACACAACATTACTCTTTCTAATCTCAAAAATATAAGTAGAAGATTTGTCGTCAACGAGAATCAAGAAAAAACAATATCTGAATCTTATAGAGGTAAACTAAATATTAAGTCTTCAAGCATCCATCAAAAAACAGGCAACTTATCGGGTGGTAATCAACAAAAGGTTGTTTTAAGCAAATGGATATTTACCGAACCTGATGTTCTGATTTTAGATGAACCAACAAGGGGGATTGATGTTGGAGCAAAATACGAAATTTATACCATTATTCAACAAATGGCGAATGAAGGCAAGTCAATTATAGTTATTTCGTCAGAACTTCCAGAAATTTTGGGTATTTGTGATAGGGTATATGTCATGAATGAAGGCAAGATTGTGGGAGAGATGGACCGTAAAGACGCAAGTCAGGAAAGTATCATGACTTGTATTTTACAGTCTATGCATTAAGGGTTGGGAGGATACGATGGAACGATTAAAAAATGCATTTAAGAATGGCTTTAAAAATAATATGAAACAGTATTCCATGCTTATAGCTTTGGTTTTCATAATGATCATGTTTCAAATTTTGACAGAAGGTATTCTACTTAAGCCGATAAATGTCTCACGACTTATTTATCAAAACAGTTATGTCTTAATACTTTCAATTGGTATGTTACTCTGTATTCTAACAGGTGGTAATATAGACTTATCTGTCGGTTCCATAGTAGCATTTGTAAGTGCTTTATCAGCTCTTTTCAGTGTTACTTTTGGCCTTCCTGTATGGGTTTCAATCATACTTGGACTTTTATCGGGACTACTTGCTGGTATGTGGCAAGGTTTTTGGATTGCTTATGTGAAGATTCCACCCTTTATTGTAACGTTAGCTGGTATGCTTTTGTTTAGAGGGATCAACAATATTATATTAAATGGTAAAACAGTGTTACTACCAGAGCTTTATACAAAGATTTCATCAGGGGTTATTCCAGATGTGGTAGGAGGTACCTCACATCTAACTACAATCTTGATTGGAGCACTTTCTGTTTTGGGATTTCTATTGCTCAGTCGAATATCTAGATCCGAAAAAATGAAATTTGGGTTTGAAGTGGAATCAAAGACCGCATATTATACAAGACTTTTCATTATATCATTTGTCATTATGCTCTTTAGTTATTGGCTTTCACTTGCAAATGGCCTTCCAATTATACTCGTTATTTTAGCAGCATTAATCTTGTTTTATGCATTTTTAACTCAAAAGACTGTTGTTGGACGACATATCTACGCGATGGGTGGTAATCGTAAAGCAGCTGAACTATCAGGTATAAAAACTAAAAAAATTCTATTTTGGGTATATGCGAATATGGGACTACTTGCTGCAGTTGCAGGTATTGTTTTTGCTGGACGTCTTAATTCTGCATCACCTACAGCAGGTGATGGGTTTGAACTCGATGCAATTGCAGCGTGTTTTATAGGCGGTGCTTCAGCAACTGGTGGTGTTGGTACTGTTATGGGAGCAATTATTGGTGGCTTTATTATGGGAATCTTAAACAATGGGATGTCCATTATGGGTATTAGTGTTTTTTGGCAACAAATTGTTAAAGGGCTTGTATTGTTACTTGCCGTAGCTTTTGATGTTTATTCAAAATCAAAAGTTAAAATAAAAACAGCTTCATAATATGCATAAATTGCTGATATATTTAATCCCCTAAGATGAAATGACTAAAACGATTGGAACTAGAATCCGTTTTAGTCATTTTTTCTTATAAGGAATATTGAACTTTGTATTGTTCGATTTTTTTGCCCTTATAGCTAATCGCATTCACTGGACAGTTATGGATACATCTTGTGCAGAGCATGCACTTATTACTAAAAGCCTTCTCTTTGAAATTAATATTAGTTTTAGGACAATTTTGCTCACATTTTCCACAGCCAATACAAGAAGCCTCAATCGCAAAATTTTTTCCCATTGATTTAGCCATGATACGGAAAACATCAGCTAATAGGTCTATCATTAAAACTGAGTCTTTAAACTTAATTGCACTTTCTATTGTAAAAGAACTATTTGAAGAGAGACTATCAACAGATTCTATAATCATTTGACTAGCAGTTTCAAACTGTTTTTTTTGGATTTTCTCTGGTGTAGGATCATATTTATCAACATAAAAATTCCTAGGCATTTCGAAAGTAAGGGTATCAATGACCTTATATCCTCTTTTCATTAGCTTTTTACCAATAGACTTAATGCCATTTGCATTTAAAAGTCCAGCAGATGTTGAGTAAACGATAGCTTTCTTATTGCTGACATGAGGGATATTCTTTCTTACCCAATTGAGGAGATCATCGGGCATATTGCCAGCATAGATTGGACCACCTATGATAAGCAAATCATGCGCTTCATTTGTTTTATATTCTTCAATACTCTGAAGGGATACAGTGTGTCCGTTTTTTTCAAGTGCCTCTTTATAACCAATTGCAATAGCTTTCGTATTTCCTGTCCCACTAAAATAAATAATTGAAACTTTCATTATTTTTCCTCCAAATTCAACGCTATTTTTTTTAAAGTAAGTATAACTTGGTTTAGTTCTTTTGAATCAAGATCCAGGGTCATTATGTTATTTAATTTTATAAACTTTGACATTAATTCTGACTTAAATTCAATCCCCTTTTTAGCAAGTTGATATTCACGCAAACTTTCAGAATGACGCATTATATAATCGTGTTCAACTAGTTTTACCACACTTCTGCTGATATTTCCTTTATCAACATTTAATGTAGTTGAAATTTCATTTTGTGAAAATGTTTTATGCGGATTTGCATAAAAAAGCATGAGAATTTGAAGTTGCCCCATACCAATTCCATAGGGTTTGAGATCTCGTTCAATTTTTGTTTTGATCTCTTTATTAATATTAAAAAGCAAATCACCTAATTGATCAGTTTTGTTCATTATTAACCTCCAAAGATATAAGTAAACAAACTATTGTTGTGTGCACAACTCGATATTGAAATTATAACACACAAAAGTTGTGTGCACAACAATAGGCTGCAGTTTAGTTGTTTCTAAGGCGTTTATTGATATGAACTGATGGGTAGATAATAAATATTACAATCATATAAATATCAAGAAAGGTGATAGACCTAAATGATAAAAAGAAGACTCAAACTAATAAGTGGAAAAATAGATAAAGTAAAAATAGAAATGAATAGATTATCTGAAAAGCATAAAACTCTAAAATTTATTAAGGGAATTGTAAAACGAATCAAAGATGATCATGTAGGTGATATAAGTGCTCAAATCACATACTATCTTCTGTTGGCGCTTTTTCCCTTTATGATTTTTTTACTAAACTTACTGATGTACTTTGATATTGATCAGACAAAAATGATGGATACAATTAGTAAGATTATGCCAGCAGAGTCAAGTAGTTTAGTTTTTAATATTGTAAATGAAGTGATTGCCAGTAGTGGTGTAACGCTTTTATCTATCGGTATGATAACAACCTTATGGAGTGCTTCTAAGGGCGCAAATGCAATCATAAAAGGACTTAACAAAGCTTACGATGTAGAGGAAGAAAGATCGTTTTTTATAGTAAAAGGCGTTGGTGTTTTGGCGACTTTAGGCATTCCCATCATTATCATTGCATCTTTTTTGTTCTTAGTTTTGGGGGAGCAAATAGGAACATTTATTTCAGATAATTTAGGACTAACAGATTATTTGGGTTTATGGGAAATGCTAAGATTTCTTATTCCTTTATCAAGTATGACTTTATATTTTACTTTCCTTTTTAAACTAGCACCTAATCGACATATCAAGTTTAAACAAGTAATAGCAGGAGCGCTGTTTTCAACAATAGGATGGATCACCATCTCAGCACTATTCTCTTTTTATGTAAGTCGTTTTGGAAACTTTTCAAAAGTCTATGGTGGAATTGGTAGTATCATTATATTATTGCTTTGGTTAAATCTGAGTAGTACAATACTCATCATTGGTGGAGAGATCAATGCTGAGATAGCAAAACCATGCGTAGATAGAAGAAAAAGTGATTAGAATTACGTTAATATGAACCATTTAAACTTTATTTGAAACCTTAATTTTGATATGCTACACTAGTTGCAGTAAACAATATTTAGACATATCAGTAGTTAAAGGAGCCTTATTATGTTTAAAATTGCAATCTGTGATGATGAAGTAAAAGAAGTTGAATATGCATATGGAATGCTCAATGATTATAGTGAAAGTTATCCAGAGTATAATATAAAATTATTTGCATTTTCCAGCCCATTGGAACTTTTAACATATGTATCAGAGAATGGTGGGTTTGATTTAGTGTTACTTGATATCTATATGACTGGTATGCTTGGAACTGATGCTGCCCGTGAATTGCGTAGCCTGGGTGATAAATGTGAAATAATATTTCTTACTTCTTCACGTGATCATGCGATTGAAGCATTTGAGTTGGATGCAGTACAATATATTCTTAAACCATTTAACGAAACTACTTTAAAAACTAATTTGGACAAACTTTTTAGTAGGCTTAATATAAACAATAGACAGATTATTACTATGAAAACTTCAAAGGGTATCTTTAGACTCGCTCCTCGCAACGTGATATTTACTGAAACTGGGAAAAATAATTATCAGATTATACACACGATTCAAGGTGAAAAGTTAGAAGTACGTATGACTGCTTCCGAACTGTATGAACTACTATCACAAAATAAGTATTTTATAAAATGTGGTGCATCTATAAATGTGAATCTAAAATATGTCCGTCAAATTACAAAAGACACCATAATTTTTGATTCAGGAGAATCTATCAATTACCCATATCGCATTTATCCAAAACTTAAAGAGCAATTTATGAGCTTTCAAATGAATGAAGATGATTTAAAAGTCATGCAATTTCCCCAGAAATAATGTAAATCTCCCCAAAAACATAATTTCAGTAACAGTTATGGTAGACTAAATATGAGTTTACTTATAAGGAGAAGGTCAATGTGGTATGTCATTTTCATTTTTATATCTTTTTTGCAATCTGTGATTGGTTTTACACTGATGTCTTCTTCAGTAATGCGTTTTCGAGAACCTATAAATAAAATAGTGACAGCGGGTCTATTTGTGATGTTCCTTGGAATAAGTCTTCTTTGTTATACTTTATATACAAAGGGAATCAACTCTGTGGATCGATATGCAGTACTAGTGATATTGGTCATAGAACTTTCTTGGTATTTGATATGTTCGGCTGATAATTTTTTTGTTTCGATGTTCAGTTTTTTAACTTTTGTGAATATCTATGTATCTATCAGTTATATTAGTGATAATCTAGCGATACATAAAACGGGACTCTCATTTGTAAATGAACGGATATTGATTAGAATGTTAATCTACATCGTGATCTTACCACTCTTATTTAAGTTTGTTAAGCATCGCTTTCGAAAACTTGTAGAAGTCTTGGATCACGAATGGCGTTTTGCTACTATTGTTCCGTTTATGTTTTTAATGATGCAAATAATGGTATTATATTATCCATCACCATACTGGCATTGGGAAAATAAGGAGTGGAATAAAGTTATTATTATTACGCTATACCTGTTGTTTTTAGCAGTATATTACCTATTGTATATACAGGCAAATGCTATTGTTGATAAATATGCTCTAGAGAAACGCCAATTGTTAATGGGGCAACAAGAAAAATTATGGGAAGCCGAGCTCGCTAGGCAAAAATCTGCTGCTGCAAATACGATGAGACAAAGGCACGATATGCATCATCATAATGCGGTCATAATGGGGATGCTACAATATGGAGAACTTGATAAATTAGGTTCATATTTAAAGAGTTTTGATGAAGCTTTAGATACTCATCAAGCTAATACCTACTGTGCAAATCCCATAGCGAATAGTATACTAAATGTTTATGCCAACAAGGCTAATATAGAGGGAATAAAGACTATATTTAGAGCTAGTATACCTGAGAAGGTAGGAATTGATAATGTTGATTTAACCTGTGTGCTTGGTAATTCATTAGAAAACGCGCTTGAAGGTTGCTTAAGAATATCGGAGAATATTCAAAAGGAAATCTCAGTAACAGTAAAATATATTGATCAAAGATTGCGAATTCAGGTTGAAAACACCTGCGTAACAGATCTCATTTTTCAAGATGATTTACCTATTACACAAAAATCAAGTGGAGGAACAGGTACAAAAAGTATCCTTTATACAGCTGAAAGGTATGATGGAACTGCAGGATTTTCTGTTGTAAATGGAAAATTTATAACACAAATTGTTCTGAATTCCAACTAATAGTAAAAAAATATACATTGAAAGACTGTCTATTATCAAAGACAGTCTTTTTTGATGGTATTTAAAGAGAGAATTGAAAAGCAATCACCCCAAAAAAGATGTCAATTACCCCAAATTCATAATCTCTTTCGATTTTCTGCTATGATGTAATTTGAAATTGTAAGAAATTTTCGACACAAGAGGAGACGGTAATGAAAAAATACAAGAAAAAAAGCATATTTAAAGTAGTGATGACACATTTATTAATATTAACAATGTTGATCTCGTTATTTCCGCTATACTCTTTGCAATCATATGCGGTTGATTATCCAACAGCTTTGGTAAATGGAAGCTTTGAATATCCAGGCAATTTAATATCTACAGGTTCTCAGTGGTGGACCAATTTTTACCCGTTTGATATCTCTGGGCATAGTGCAGGGAGCTATAAAACTAGCATGGACAGTGGAACAATCCCCGATTATGATCCTACTGAATTTGGATGGGATACAACATCCACAGGTGTAAATAGATTATTTGAATTTGGCAGTGATGCCAACTCAGCTACAGCAGATTGGGGGGTGAAATTTGTACCAGATGGTAGTCAATTTATTGAGCTAAATGCTGCAGAGGTTTCTGCCGCATTTCAAGATATTCAGACGACACCAGGACAGATTATTTACTGGTCTCTCTATCAAGGTGGGGTTTGGTATGTTAATAAAACCAACATAAACAACACAATGGCAGTTAGAATTGGAACGCCAGATAATCTTGAAACTGGGACGATGAAAGACTCTAATCAAACAGTATATGATCAAGAATGGATAAAGAGAACTATTTATGAAGTCGATAATATGACAGAAGTTTCAGTAGTTCCAGATGCATATGCTGGAAAAGATAGCAATAAAAAAGAATTATATACTGAAGTAAAAAGATGGACGAAGTATGAAGGCATTTATGTTGTACCAGAGGGGCAAACCCTAACTAGATTTGCTTTTGCAAGCCGAGCAGCAACAGATCCAGAATCGGGAAATCTCCTTGATGGTATCGTATTTAGAACAGCGACAGAATCAGAAGTTGATGACCTAACCTCTTATAAGGTCACTTTCGATGGCAATGGAAGTGACGGAGGCTCTACTTTAGCACAGTTAATTAGTAAAGATGAAACCCAGGCATTAACAATGAATGGATACACAAGGACTGGTTACAGCTTTGCCGGATGGAATACACAGGCAGATGGCAACGGGGATGATTATACTGACGGTGCAAGCTATACAGCTACAGCTGATAGTACCCTTTATGCAAAATGGTTAAGCATGAGCTGTGACATCAGTAGCTTTAGTATCACAGCTCCAGAAGTCGCAGGAGTAATAGAAGGTACAAATATAACGCTAACAGTACCTTTTGAAACGGATGTAACAAGTCTAATTTCAAATATTTTAATTTCAGCAGGAGCTACGGTTTCTCCTTTGAGTGGCGCTACAACTGATTTCACCTCTCCAGTTGATCATATGGTAACTGCTGAAGATGGAATAACGACAAAAACATATACAGTTACAGTTGTGGTTGCATCAAATGCCGATATTACATTAGTTGCTAATGCTAAAAATGTTGCAAGCAATACACATTATGAAGATATGACTCAAGCAGAAGTTACAAGTGAGACTGTTGTCGAAGATGCGATTAAAATAGCTGCAGAATCATCTGTAAATAATGGTGATATCGCAATAGAAGTTAATAAAGTAAGCTATTTAGCACCAATCGCTGGAACCAGCGCCAACCATGCTGGTATCAATGGTAAATATGAGTTTACATTAACAGTTCAAAAGGGAGTAGTTTCATATACTACGGAAGTCAAGCAAATTGTAATTGTTGCTACACCATATGTTGAAATTACTAAATATAATATTAGTGGAAAAGTAACCGATGAGACACCATCTGATGTTCAAGATGCAATTGTCAAAATCATGAAAGGTCAAAATCAAGTCGGCTTATCAACATTAACTGCAAATGATGGAACTTTTGCCATTACTGATTTGCTTAGTGGCACTTACAACCTCGTGATTAGCAAAGGTGGTAGTGTTCGAACAAAAGTTATCACTATAAGTAATGCGAACTATGATTTAGGAACAATAGAGCTTTCATCAAGTAAAACAAACAGTATCGTTGAAGTAAAGACGAATACCCCTTCAATTGTTGTGGGGGGGTTAGATGATCAATTTGCCGCACCAGTTACTGCAGACAAAGTTAAAGGAATTACTTCCCTTGATAATGATATCGTTACTAGTGGTGGATCAGTTGAAATTAGGCTAGTCGCAGATAAAAAAGACAATACAACAAGCAATGCGAGTAATATAATCGCAACAGCTACTTCAAATGGTAAGACGGTTGGTATTTTTCTCGATCTATCAATTTTAAAAACGGTAAAGAATAACCTTGGCGTTGAAATTCCTACACAATCCGCAGTAATATCAGAACTGCAGAGTTTAATAGAAGTACTTATTCCATTAGAGGATTCAGTAAAAGGTAAAAACAACTACGTAATTTATCGTTTTCATGGAAGTTCAGTTGATACGATCACTACTGTCGCAAACGGAGATGGTGAAAAATTAGAACTAGTTAACAATGGCACAATACTGAAACTTACCACCAAGAAATTTTCTACTTATGCAATAGCGTATACTTCACAAGCTTCTGCAAATGATAATAATCCAGTTGTTGAGAATAAAATTGTATTACCTCAAATAACTGTGATTCAAAGCGAAGGTGGAAAGATAGATATCAGCATAGATAAAAAATCTGGAACGATTATTCCAGAAGATGGTTATGTGATCGCTGATGTTATTATTGATGAAATAAGTATAGGCGCTGTTGAAAATTATCAATTTACAGATAATAACAGTCACAAAATAGCTGCAAACTTCGTTAAGGAAACAGCAATTCCTTATTATCTTGAGAATGGAGAGCGGGTTTTTGTAGGTATGTCAGCAATAATTGGAAATACGTATAAATATATTGCACCTAAAGATGTTTCTATTCTATTTGGTGAAAATATCAAAAATTTTAAAGATAATACAACTAATTGGTCTAAATCAAGTATTGATTTTATCACTGAAAGAGAACTTTTACCGGGAACAAGTCAAGATTTATTTAGTCCTAAATTGGGGATGACAAGGGCAATGCTTGTTACTGCAATCGGTAAATTGTATGAAAGTTCATATGGTACAATTTCAGGTATTAGTCATTTTTCAGATATAGATAGTGATGCCTATTATGGAAAATATGTTGCATGGGCAAATAAAAATGGAATCGTTACAGGTATAGGTAATAACAGATTTGCTCCAGAGCGTAACGTTACCCGTGAAGAATTAGCAGTAATTATGTTAAACTTCGCTAGAGTTCTAGACATATATGAACCGTCAAATATTTCTCTAAACTACAGTGATTGTTCAAGTATTTCAACATGGGCGATTGAGGGAGCTATATATTGCCAAGAAAGTAATCTAATCACTGGTCGAGAAAATGACAGTTTTAGTCCCAAAAGTGATGCAACAAGATCAGAGGTTGCAGTAGTTTTAGGAAGATTTGTTTTAGCCTCTATTGAATAGTGTCTGAGCAATAACGAATATTTGTAAGTGGCATGGAACTATATGTAGTTTCATACCACTTTTTTTGATATAATTCAACTAAAGTGAATATTTAAAAACTAAGGAGTAAGTAGATGAGTGAATGTATATGTAGTAGCTGCAAAAATTTAAAAAGCATTATTGATGAAAATGATATAGAAGGTAATAGCATTAATGAAGCGTGTGAATTTGGTTTTCCTGCTGACGGGTGTTCTGAATGTGAACTTGATGGATGTGATTTAACGTGTACACATTATTCAAGTGACGAGACAGAACAAGTACAAGTGGTGACAAAAAATTGTGCTTTATGTGATACAGAGCTTGAAGTAGTTGCAGGTACTGCTGAAGAGGGCGCTGTTTACTGCGTTTCGTGCTATTTATCAAAGCATTAATCCAATTGATTTGAAAGGAATATTAAAAATGGCAATTCTTACACTGCGTTTAAATGAAGACCCAATCTTGAAAAAAAAATGCAAAGAAGTAACAGAAGTAAACGATAGAATACGTCAACAACTGGATGATATGATGGAAACACTTCATTCTATTGATACAGGTGCAGCGCTTGCTGCCAATCAAGTCGGGCTACTGAGACGTTTGGTCGTTATCGATTATGAAGGCTATCTTTTGAAGCTTGTAAACCCTAAAATTGTCGAGGCAAGTGGTGAACAAGAATGTATCGAAGGGTGTTTGAGCTTTCCAGACGTTTACGGGAAAACGATTCGTCCTCAAAAAGTGACTTTTGAAGCACTTGATGAAAATGGAAAGAAAATAGTTTTAACTGTAGAAGATCATATGGCAAAGTGTGTTTGCCATGAGTTTGATCATCTTGATGGAGAAGTTTTTATTGATAAAGTAACAGAGTTTTTAGAATTTTAAAAAATGCATTAAGATAAGGCTATAAGAAACATCTGTAGCCTTATTTTTGTTAAGTCATAAAATATTTTGTGAAAGTTAATTTAAATCATATATAATCTAATAGAACTAAGCTTAATTTAGCAAAGTGTTTTGGAGGTTTTATGAAAGTTAAACAGAGCATGATTGATAAAGAACTAAGGGCAACGGGCACTTTTATCAAACTGATCAACAATACATTCACTGAAAATCGTTTTAAATTTTTTAATAAACTGACGAGAAAGTTCAAACATAAGATGATAGATTCTGCGATTGATACTGAGATTAAATGGATAGTTCGTCCAGACGGTACAAAGCTGAGACTCTGTATTTTCAAGCCACTAGTACCTAAAGCCGATGTCCCTG
The DNA here is from genome assembly GCF_029914245.1 of Fusibacter bizertensis. Taxonomy (GTDB): domain Bacteria; phylum Bacillota; class Clostridia; order Peptostreptococcales; family Acidaminobacteraceae; genus Fusibacter_C; species Fusibacter_C bizertensis. The sequence goes on along the minus strand of NZ_JARYZI010000009.1, from coordinate 61,221 downwards.
GTATTTTATGGTTACATGGTGGTGGGTATGGACTTGGTGTACCTGAACAAAGTACCGCAATGTTTAAAAGTTTGATAGAGGCCAGTGACTGTGTAGTCGTTGCACCAGATTATAGGTTATCAGTAGAAGCACCCTATCCAGCAGCACTAGAGGATAGTTATCTGGCACTTTTATGGATGAAAGAGCATATAGAAACGCTTGGGATTAGGGAAAATCAACTTATGGTTGGTGGAGAGAGTGCAGGCGGTGGCTTAACAGCAGCACTGACACTATATGCAAGAGATAGAGGAGACGTGGCTATTGCATTTCAAATGCCATTATATCCCATGATAGATGACCGGATGGATACAGTGTCCGCGGTAAATAACAATGCGCCTGTATGGAACTCAAAGTCAAACTATAATAGTTGGAGCTTATATCTAGGTGACCTTTTCAAAACGAACAATGTACCTTATTACGCTGCTCCCGCAAGAGCTTTAGATTATACTTATTTACCTCCTACAGTGACCTTTGTTGGAGAACTAGAACCCTTTAGAGATGAGACGATAGCATATGTAAAAAAGCTTAAAGAGGCGGGATGTAAAGTCGATTTCAAAATTTATGAAGGTTGTTATCATGGATTTGATATTGTTTGCCCCAAGGCTAAAGTGAGCAGAGAAGCCAAAGAATTTCTCATGCAGGCTTTTAAGTATGCAGTGGATCATTATTTTGCTAATCAACCAACTCAGAAAGGAAATATAAATGATCAATCCCAAAGTACCAAGTAAACTTGACGCAGTAGAGAATTTTACAGACTATATACAAGAACCATTACAAGAAGAAATGCCAGTTTCTGAACTTAGAATAGTGAAAGAGACGATCCTCTCTCAAGGATATCCAAAAGTAGATATAAGAAAATCTATTTTTGAAAATTGTACATTCAATCAATGTAATTTTGAAAAAGCTAGTTTTATCGATGTAATCTTTGAGAGTTGTGATTTTTCTAATAGTAAATTTTATGAATCTTATTTTGAAAGATGTCACTTTATATCGTGTAAATTTACTGGCGCGAATTTGTCAGATTCAGTTTTTAAACATGTGCTGTTAAAAGAATCAAAATTTCAATATACGAACTTTGATCGTTCGCAGTTAACAGATGTAAAGCTTGTAAGAACTGACTTTACTGAAGCATCATTATCAGAGGCGAAACTCAAAAGATTTGAAACGACTGAATCAAAGTTTATTAAAAATAATTTTTTTAAGACAATGCTAACTTCAATTGATTTTACGGAAAATGAGTTGATTGCACCAATGGTGTCTTTGCCACCAGTAGAACTTAAAGGGGCTATAATTAACGCTTTTCAAGCATCAGATCTCATTGGTTTATGGGGTGTAGTTGTAAAGCATTAATTATGATGTAAATGTAAATTAATTAAAAACGATCTTGTGAATATGTTGACGAAGAATAATGGCGATGCTATAGTTGTATGTACAAACAAGCGAGGGGTATGTGATGAATAAAGAAGTAAATAAAGAAACAAATAAAGAAACAAGCAAAGAGGATATAGAGAAGAGAAACTGTAGGCTGAATACTTGTGTATTTTTTTCTACTACAAAACTAGCAAGAGAGTTTAACAAAATTGCTGAAGAAGCTTTTAAAAAGACGGGGTTATCACCTAGTTATGCAGTGCTGATCTATATCTTAAATCAAACAGAAAAGATGCATCAAAAAGAACTTGGCGAGAGGATGTTTTTAACACCTTCGACCATTACACGTTTTTTAGAAAAGCTTGATGCGAAGGGGTTAGTGACCAAGACTTCAGAAGGTAAAAATGTCTATGTGAGCTCAACTGTAAAAGGGAAAGCACTACAAGCAGAAATTGTTGCAGCATGGAATGAACTTCATACAATTTATGATGGTATTTTATCGGAAGAAGAGACAAGACAATTTGTAAATATCAGTAACAAGCTTATAGATAAATTGGGCCAATAGCAGAATCTAACTCACTCGTTTGTTTGAATATGAGTTTAATATGAGAGGTCTATTATGAATGCAATTTTTAACCGTAGAAGCATCAGAAAGTTTAAAGAACAAGCTGTAGAATCTGAAAAAATTGAGAAACTATTGAGAGCTGCTATGCAAGCACCCTCTGCTGCCAATCAACAACCATGGGAATTCATCGTTGTACAAGATAAAGAAGCACTTGGAATGTTATCTCAAGTGTCTCCTTATGCAAAGCCTGTAGCGAATTCAGGCGTGACTTTTGTACTAACAGCAAATGAGAAATCTTTATTGGTACCAACTGCTTGGCAACAAGACATGAGTGCATCAGCACAAAACTTATTGCTTGAAGCAACAGAACTAGGACTTGGTGGCGTCTGGTTTGGTGTGTCAACATCTGATGTTGTGATGGACAATGTCAGTAAGTTATACGATCTACCTAGTCATATCAAACCGTTTGCTTTAATTGCAGTAGGGTATCCTGATGGACAAGATAATGTTTTTGTAGATCGCTATCAAGCTGAAAAAGTTCATTTTGATAAGTGGTAAGAAAGTCTTTTTAAAGCGTGTTGCATGCTTACAGAGAGTTTGTTCTTATGTTCTTCTAGGCATTGACTAAGGAGAAGTTCTTGCGTCGTACGGTCAGTCACACTGATCTGAACTGTAAGAGGGTGTCTTTCTATCAGGACTGCAATCTCGATTAAAGGTAACTTTGAAAGGATAGCTTTGATTTCTGATTTTGAAAGTGATGCTTCTTCAACAAAGTCTTCTAAATCCTCTAAGGATTTAACTTCTTTAAGAATCAGGGCAACACGATCACTGGAATATCTACATTCGGATAATTCTTCAAGAACGATACGGAAAAGTTCATCATTCATTTTGGGAGCAGCATGATACAAAAGTTCTTTATCTTTTGTAGGTGCTGCTTTTATATAGATGACTTGTTCAAGTGTATCCATTTTGAGTGCGAGGTACACACGTGAAACGATGACTGGTAATACGCCTATGATATATCTTTTGGAAGATGCATGGTCAAAGCGAAGCTGATCTAACAGCGCGATAGTTGACTCTTTAAACTTGTGATAAAGCGCTTGCTTAGACAGTGTATGAAGTTCGGTATATAATCGCTCGATTTGAAAGGGGTTAAGCAAAAGCTTATTCACTTCTAGACCGAGGATATGACATGCAATCGCTCCTGTTAGTAATGGCTCAAAGAGGTTAATAATGAGCAAGTCATAATGTGCGTGCAACCCTTTGAGATAAAGATGTGTGTCCCCAGTGTTAAAGGAATTACAAAATTTGTTTTCATGATAGATAGACTGAAGAAAAGCAAGTATAAATTCGATGCCGTCAAGGTTTTCGATAGGTTTAATGGTTGGATAATCCGCAGTGATATGGATACTGTGTGCTTCAAAGCTAGGATCATAGAGCTTGAAAAAACCTTTTATGCCTTCGACAACCGTCTCGTTATAAGTTTCATTGGGCGTGTGATACAAAGTGCTTAATATAATTTTGTGCAGTTTTTTAGCTTTCTTTATAGATTCATTGATGCAATTTAATCCCAATTCATAGACTTCTTTTAGTGGTGTAGTTTTAATAATGTGAAGTGCATCATCGGGTGAGTCAAGTGATTTAAGGTAATGACTGATGGTAAATAAATTGGATTTCATTAGCATCTCAGCAATTTCCATGCGCACAGAACTACTTTTGCCTTGAGTAAACTGATCAACTTTAAATCCAAGTAGAGCGATTAAACTCACTTGAAAATGGTCTAACATCTCATCTTCTATGAGTCCCATAAGAGAAGCCGTATCTACCAGTGACTGAAAATAAAAGCGTTTGTCTATCTGCTTTTTATCCAGTACATAATTTTTACTCACAGCAAAAGTTTCTTGGTCTACTATGGGATTAAGCAATTTATTTTTTCGTTCGTTTGTACTATCGTTATTCATGGGATCGACCTCTTTATTTATATATTGAATTTAAAATGTTTTTAATTATAATTCAAGCTCATCTATTGCTTCAAGCTGAATATCTGAAATTTTTATTTCAAGTTCGTCTTCAATTGCAGTTTCAGGATGAAGTAGTTTTTCTAGGCCTTTGCTAGCGAGAAGCTCGGTTGAACCTTGACAATAGCCTTCAAATGCAGAGTACAGGTAAGCAATGAGTTGATCATCATTATACCTATCTAAAGATTCGTTTTTAAAATAATAAAAAAGCTCAATTAAATCATGAATTGTATCCTCGTAGTTTATATTATCAATATAAGCTGAATCAGAGAAAGTATAAATGATTTTGCCTATGATACTATCTGAAAATTCTATACGACCGTTGCTTTTTAGCGAATTGGTACGTGTATCAACTAGATATAAAGCTTGAGCATAATTGAGTGATAAACCTTTTGGTTCTGTAAAGTCATTACATCGTAAGACACTCTCGATGTTTTTTTCAAGGGTGGCAGGGGTGAAAGCAAATATGTTGGCTACTTTTAGGTCTAGTTGCATAATAAACTCCTATCGAATGGTTGATTTTGAAAAAACCGTTTTTAAATATTGACAAAAACGAAAAAATATGAAATAATACTAATGTAAGTTTGTATTGTTGGCAAAATAAAACTTTCAAATTTAATTCTATCACTATTTAGATGATTAGTCAATAAACTAGCAAATCGAGAATTTGTTTTTTATTGGCTTTTTTTGTTTTTTTGACCATGGAAATCTACTCTATCTTTCAAATGGAGAATCTGCGATAATATTATTTAGAGGCTCTAGTGTTTTCAGTGTAGTAGATGAAATGATGTAGTCATCAAATGATGAAGAGAGGGTATATGTCGATATCACTTTATGAAGCAACAAAACTGCATACGTTTAGGAAATTTAGATTGGTTTCAGGTGTAGGTGGTCTTGATAATCCTGTCGATAAAGTAGGGATATTAGACTGGGAATTTTTTTCAAGACAAGAGGGACAGTTTGTTCATGGCGAGTTCGTGCTGACGAGTCTCTTGTTTGCTAAGGATCATCCAGAATATATCTTTGAAGCTGTACGGGATCTGATAATAGATGGTGCAAGTGGTCTTGCAGTAAAAAATATCTATTATAGTGAAATGCCACCAGAAGTCATTGAATTATCAAATGAAAAACGTTTCCCAATTTTTATATTTGACAATAGTGCTTATTTTGAAGATATCATCACAGAGGTAAATGATCGCATTCGCTTTGCAGACAGTTTTGAACTGATGGAGGCGAAAGTCGATTTATTGGCAAATAAGCAATTAGATAAAAATACAGTTAAAGAAGTTGCCTTGGAGTTGAATAGTCATTTTTGTGATAAACATCTTGTAATTTATCTTAAAAGTAAGAAGTATCTTCATGACGTGACTTTTATGACCTTTATTGAAAAAGCTAAGAAGCAAAAGTTATTTCATAAAAGTACAAGTCTAATAAAATATCAAACTGGTCTGTTAATTGTTATAACTTGGAACGATGTTATAGCTGTAGACAAAGCGATCCAAAGTGCATATGCCTCACTTGAAGAAGTAGCACTTAATATCTATGATTTTCATGTTGGAATCAGTTGTTCGCATGAAAGTCTATATGATATTGATTTTGCAATAAATGAAGCTTTTTATGCACAAAAGATTGCCGCATACACGCAAAAAGATCAAATGGCTTTTTCTGAAATAGGGATTTATCAAATTTTATTACCTTATTGTGATGACCATTGGGTTCGAACCTTTATGAGGCAAATGGTTGATCCTATACTCAAATATGATACGCAATATCACTCTGAGCTTTTAGAAACAGCAATCGTATATGTGACACATTATGGGAACGCTCAAAAAGCTGCTGATGTTCTTTTTGTTCATAAAAACACGATACGTTATCGTCTCTCAAAAATTGCAGAAATTTTAGGTTTTAAAGAAGATGATGAGTCTTTTTTTGAACAGCTATCAGTGGCTATAAAGTTGCATCAACTGAATCAGATTCAAAATAGATAAACAGCCTTTTGTATAACAAACAAAAAAAGGTTGTTTTTTTTGTTTGTTGAACAATGACATAAAACGTTAATACTGATAAAATAAAGTATAATTAAAAAGCATTTTATGAGTATATTAAGTAGATAAAATTTGAGTCATGGGGGCATTAGATGAACAAGAGAGTACTGGCGAATATGGCACTTTTATTGACAGCTGCAATATGGGGATTTGGTTTTGTAGCACAGCGCGTGGGTGCAAAGTACATCGGCGCTTTTACCTTTAATGGAATTCGTTTTGGACTAGGGGCAATTTCATTGATACCTTTGATCCTATACATGGATTCTAAGCGAAAGAGGTCTACCAGAGTAGCGGTTCAAAAGACCGTGGTGGAGACGGCGACAGACAACATCCTTAAAAGTACCATTTTACCTGGCGTTTTAGTAGGGGCTGTTTTATATGTCGCAGCGACCCTCCAACAAATTGGCTTAGCATATACGACTGCAGGAAAAGCTGGTTTTATCACTGGTCTGTACATGGTTTTCGTGCCTTTGTTTGGCATCTTGTTAAGACACAAAATTACGAAGAACTCTTGGGCAGGAGTGATCATAGCTGTTATAGGGCTATATCTACTGAGCGTTAATGAAGGGTTTAGTATTGCTACTGGTGACTTTTTGGTACTAATTGGTGCCATATTTTGGGCAATCCATATTTTAACGATTGATCGTTTTGCCAATTCAGTAGATCCGCTTAAGCTTTCTAGCATACAGTTTGCAACGTGTTCAATCTTAAGTATTATTACAGCTTTTTTCACGGAAGTTGTTACCTTAGAAGGGCTAACAGGTAGTTTAATCCCACTGTTATATGGTGGACTCCTTTCAGTTGGGGTAGCATATACCTTGCAAGTCGTGGCACAGAAACATGCAAAGCCTTCCCATGCAGCGATTATACTAAGCATGGAATCTGTATTTGGAGCAATAGGTGGTGCCTTATTATTAAGTGAGCGTATGAGCATGAGAGGATTAGTGGGATGTGGCTTCATATTAACGGGAATTCTCATCTCTCAGATGAATTTTTCACCAGCAAAAAAGAAGGTTAAACCTGCTCTGGATTAGTCTGAAATTTAACTTTAACTCTAGGTTCATATTCACGATCAGTTATTTCACCCCAGATGGGCAATTCTCAAGTCGGATGCCTGTCTGGGGGTTGATTTTTTTTGAAAACTTATTGTTTTTCTATGTTTGAGCCTTGTGTTCACATGGTATATATGTATTTGAGAATAATTATCAAAAAAGGAGCGACAGATGAAAACAGTAAACTTAGGACAAGGCATCGAACAGCTAACAGTAGATATTAAAGATATACTCTTTGAAGGGCTATGGGAGATGCCAAAAGGAGTAACGCTTAATTCATATATTGTAAAAGGCGATGAAATCGCAATAATAGATGGTGTTTGTGGTTGGGAAGGTGTTCCAGAGGATCTTTTTAAGTTGTTTGATCAGCTTGATATTGACATCAAGAAAGTAAAATACTTAGTACTCAATCATCTTGAACCAGATCATTCTGGGTGGATTACAGAGTTCAAAAAAATGCATACTGATTTTGAAGTGATATGCACTGATAAAGGTGCTGAGCTTTATAAAGCATTTTTTGGAGAAGATGAAGTGATTCATGTAGTTAATGATACTTCTGAGATCAATCTAGGGGCTGGTAAAGTTCTGAAATTTTTAACAACACCACATGTACATTGGCCAGATGCCATGTTGACTTATGAAGTGTCATCGGGAATCCTTTTTAGTTGTGATGCATTTGGTATGTTTGGTACTTTTGAGCAATCTACAATTGACGATGCTTATACAGATCTTGAGATCAAAGCATATCAAAGAGAAATTAATAGATACTATTCCAATATCATTGGTGCTTTTTCACCCTTTGTGCTTAAAGCAATTGAAAAATGTAAAGGACTTGACATCAAAATGATAGCACCTGGACATGGCCTTATTTGGCATCAGCGTAAAGACTGGATCTTAGAAACCTATACCCATTTAGCCAACAACCAAAAAGGTGATGCTGAAGAGGAGATCACTTTACTCTGGGGAAGTATGTATGGCATGACAGAAGAAGTGGTGATGGCAGTTGAAGAAAAACTTAAGAAATCGGAGATTAAATATTATGTACATCGCGTTCCAGAGACATCATGGGGTGAAATCTTGACCTCTGTCTGGACTTCAAAAGGCATCATACTAGCTATGCCAACTTATGAGTATAAGATGTTTCCACCTATGGCAGCAGCGCTTGAAGAGATCGGAAAGAAAAAAGCACATGGAAAGATTGCATTTAGATTTGGTTCTTATGGCTGGTCAGGAGGCGCACAAAAAGAGTTAGATGAAATTCATGAGAAACTTAGGATGGGGTGGAACTTTGTAGCCCCATACGAGTTCAAAGGACGTGCTAAGCAAGAGGACATCGAGCACGTCTTGAGACAAGTTGATGTTTTGATCGAAAAGGTGAAAGAAAACAGTTAAATCACAGATAAATCAGAAAATTTAGAAAAAAGGGTTGACTTGCTGTCAATAAACGTGTATTATCGTTTTTAATATACCAAATGCAACGACTGAGAGAAACATACCTAAACATTCTTCATAGAGAGCTACGGTTGGTGAAAAGTAGCAGGGATGTGGTATTTAATAATCACTCAAGAGCAGCAAAGTCGAACGTATGACAGTAGACTGAGCCGGTTTGATCTTCGTTAAAGTGATCAGAGTTAACACGATTTATCGTGCGACTTAGTAAGTGGATGGCTTATTTGTTTTAAGCATATCTAAAAAGCAGGGTGGTACCGCGAGAAAGATTACTCGCCCCTCGACAATCATATTTGTCGAGGGGTTTTTATTTTGTCCAAAATTGATTTTATTTACCAAAATACAAGGAGGAACGTGATGGAGAGGATGTTAAGAGCGACGATTGAAAATGAACCTGAAGTGCTGATGCGTGTAACAGCACTGTTAAAAAGAAAAGGATTCCAGATGAAACGCATCGTAATGCAAAGTGACGATGACCAAAAGAAAGCGAATCTAGAAATCACCATGCAAAACAATGGACCTGCACTTGATGCAGCACTTTTGGTTCTAAAACGCGTGGTCAATGTTTATTCTGTAGTTGAGGTGAAGCAGTAACAACAAAGCAGTGAAAAAAAGTAAAACGTGATCAAGAGATCATCATATAAAATCATAAAAATATAAGGAGAAAATGAAATGGCGAAGATGTATTACGAGAAGGATTGCAAATTAGAATTACTTAAAGGAAAAAAGGTGGCGGTACTTGGTTTTGGAAGTCAAGGACACGCTCACGCACTTAATCTTAAAGAAAGTGGTGTTTCAGTCGTGGTTGGTCTTTATGAAGGTTCTAAGAGCTGGAAGAAAGCAGAGTCAGCAGGGCTAGAAGTTCAGACAGCAGAAAAAGCAGTAGCAGATGCAGACCTTGTTATGATGCTCTTACCAGATGAAAAGCAAGCAAGTGTTTATAAGTCAAAAGTAGAACCTAACCTAAAAAAAGATGCAGCGCTGGTCTTTGCACATGGTTTCAATATTCATTTTAGTCAAATTGTTCCACCTGCAAGTAACGATGTATTTATGGTTGCTCCAAAGGGACCTGGACATCTTGTGAGAAGACTTTACCAAGAGGGGATGGGTGTTCCAGCACTTTTTGCAGTTCACCAAGACGCGTCGGGAAAGGCGAGAGAATTTGCCATGGCATATGCACTTGGTATAGGTGCTGCGAGAGCAGGCGTTATCGAAACTACTTTTAAAGAAGAAACTGAGACAGACCTTTTTGGTGAACAAGCAGTCCTATGTGGTGGTGTTACTGAACTTGTGAAAGCGGGCTTTGAAACGTTGGTTTCAGCAGGGTATCAAGAGGAGATTGCCTACTTTGAATGCCTACATGAACTTAAATTAATCGTAGACTTACTCTATGAAGGTGGCCTTGAACGTATGCGCTATTCAGTAAGTGATACAGCAGAATACGGTGATTATCAAGTGGGGAAACGCATCGTCAACGAAGAAACCCGTGCGGAGATGAAAAAAGTGCTAAGTGAAATTCAAAACGGAGAATTTGCCAAAGCATGGATTTTAGAAAATATGGCAGGTCGTCCAGTCTTCAATGCGAAAAGAAGACAAGAAACAGAACATCCAATGGTGGGTGTTGGTAAAAAATTAAGGTCAATGATGAGTTGGTTGCCAAATCAGGAGGGATTTGATGCTTAATAGTCGTAGCAGTCAGTTGACACAAGGTGTAGAGAGAGCACCGCATCGTTCACTTTTAAAAGCACTTGGTCTTACAGACGAAGAGATGAATCAGCCTTTTATAGGTGTGGTAAGTGCTTTTAGTGAAATCGTTCCAGGACATGCACACCTAAAAACAGTAACGGATAGTGTAAAGACAGGTATCAGAATCTCTGGCGGCACACCTTTTGAATTTCCCGTGATTGGTGTGTGCGATGGTTTAGCCATGAACCATGAAGGCATGCGCTATTCGCTCGCTAGTAGAGAGCTGATTGCAGATAGTATCGAAGCCATGGTGATGGCACATCCCTTTGATGGCATTGTACTAGTACCTAATTGTGACAAAATTGTACCTGCGATGTTGATGGCAGCAGCTAGGCTGGATATTCCAGCCATCGTCGTCAGTGGTGGTCCTATGTTAGCCGGCAACCATCGGGGAAAGGTACTGGATCTTAGTGCTGTTTTTGAGGCAGTTGGGAAAGTAAATGCCGGTGTATTATCAGTAGATGAGCTTTCAGTTTATGAAGAAGAAGCTTGTCCAACGTGTGGCTCATGTTCAGGGATGTACACAGCTAATTCTATGAACTGTATGACTGAAGCACTTGGTATGGCGCTACCGGGAAACGGAACAATTCCAGCCGTTTACTCTAAACGCCAACGACTAGCAAAAGAATCAGGGATGCGCATCGTAAAGATGGTGGAAGAAGGGCTAACGCCAAGTAAAATCATGACAAAAGATGCTTTTCACAATGCATTAACTGCTGACATGGCACTTGGGTGTTCAACCAATACAGTACTCCATCTAACTGCGATTGCAAATGAAGCGGGCGTGACAATCGACCTTGATATAGTGGATGCGATTAGCAATCAAACGCCAAATCTGTGTAGGCTTAGTCCTGCTGGTGCTGATCATATTGAGGACCTTTATCATGTGGGGGGTATCCAAACACTTCTTTATCAACTGAACGTTGCTAAATACTTAAAAGGAGATGTCTTAACCGTATCAGGGCTGTCACTCCAGTCTCAACTGATGAAGCACCCAATCAAATCTGTAGATGGAAAAGTGATGCGATCAGTTGATGCACCCTATAGCCATAAAGGCGGGATCAAAGTACTTTGGGGAAACCTTGCCAAAGATGGCGCAGTTGTGAAACAATCTGCAGTTCTACCTAGCATGATGGAACACACTGGTCCAGCTAGGGTTTATGATGGAGAAGCTACGGCAGTAAAAGCCATACTAAGTGGTGAGATCAAAAGTGGAGATGTTATCGTTATCAGGTATGAAGGGCCCAAAGGTGGACCTGGTATGCCTGAGATGCTCACACCGACATCTGCACTCGTAGGGATGGGGCTTGATGACTCGGTGGCACTGATCACTGACGGTAGATTTTCAGGTGCGACGAAAGGTGCTGCTATAGGTCATATCTCACCAGAAGCACAAGCAGGGGGAGATATAGCATATCTAATGGATGGCGACCTTATAGAGATCGATATCTCTCTTGGCACCATCAACCATAAAATAGAGGATGCCATAATTTCAAATAGACGAGATCAGATGACACATCGACCTGTTCAAGTTAAAGGCTATTTGGCAAAATACGCCAGACATGTAAGTTCCGCAGCAGAAGGGGCAATCTACAGATAAAATAATATGAGTTTATGAAGGGGTGAAAACATGTTGCTATCAGGGGCTGAGATAGTATTGAAGTGTTTAAAAGAATATAAGGTTGAAAGTATTTTTGGGTTTCCTGGTGGTGCAGTTATCCCTATATATGATGCACTTTATCAGGATGATCAAGGCATCAAACATTATCGTACTTGTCATGAACAAGGGGCGGTTCATGCAGCAGATGGTTACGCCAGAGCGACGGGAAAAGTTGGCGTTTGCTTAGTGACCTCAGGACCCGGTGCGACCAACACAATCACAGGCATAGCAACCGCCTATATGGACTCCTCTCCAGTTTTGATCCTTACAGGACAAGTTTCTAGTGGGTTGATTGGAAGGGATTCTTTTCAGGAAGTTGATATAACAGCGATGACGCTTACCATCACCAAGCATTGTGAGATGGTCAAATCCATCGAGCAACTTCAAGAAGTACTTTACCGGGCGATGGAGATTGCAAAAGAAGGCAGACCAGGACCAGTGCTGATAGATATCCCAAAAGATATATTGACACAAAAAACGGAATATAAAACAAATTCAGATGTAGCAAGTGTGCAGCAAGCTGATAGGAAGCGATATGAAAAACATCCGCTACCGGAAGGGATATATGATGCCGTAAAGACTGCCAAACGTCCTGTCATCATAGCAGGTGGTGGTGTCAATATCTCAAAAGCAAACGATGCTCTCTTTAAGTGGGCAAGTAAAGCACATATTCCTGTGGCCAATACACTTATGGGCAGTGGTGCTTTTCCACAGACGCATCCTTTATCACTAGGACTCATAGGTATGCATGGTCATGCACCATCAAATCGATACATGGCAAGTGCTGATCTGATCATAGCACTAGGTGTTAGGTTTAGCGATCGTGTGGTAGGTGCATCAGAAGAATTTTGTAAAGGGGCTAAAATCATCCATGTAGACATAGATTCAAGTGAATTTGGAAAGAATAAACAAGTGGATTTTCCATGGCGCGTTAGTATCCATGAGGCGTTAGCAACCTTGACTCAGCTATCATTAGGTTGTGTTTGGACAGGAGAAAAAGACCTTGAAAAGCTTCAAATTGAAAGTTCTGATGAGACTGGAAATGAAGTAACCAATGAAGCATCGACTCAAGTTCAAAGCTTCAACATCCCAGCACTGTTTAGGCAATTAAAGGCTTATGCGGGTGCAGAAACAACAGTAGTAACTGAAGTGGGTCAACACCAGATGTGGACGGCACAATACTATCATTTTGAGCATGTTAGAACTTTTATCACTTCAGGTGGGCTTGGTACTATGGGGTTTGGTCTTGGTGCAGCTATAGGAACAGCAGTGGCAAAAAAAGGGCGTGTACTTCATATTGCAGGAGATGGTAGTTTTAAGATGAATTGTAATGAACTTGAGACGGTGAGCAAATACCACTTACCGATTACAACTGTGATTATGAATAATCATTCACTTGGTATGGTGAGACAATGGCAAGGTCTATTTTGCGAAGGAAGGTATAGTGAAACTGATGCCAACCAATCAGTTGATATCGTCAAACTGGCTGAGGCTTATGGTATAAAAGGTTATAGCGTTTCCTCACATGCTGAACTTCAGACAGTACTTGATTTAGTAAAGTGGGTTGAAGGACCTGTACTTATAGAATGTGAAATTCACCCTGACGAAGGTGTATATCCTATTATTCCAGCAGGAAAGGGCATCGAAGAGATGTTAGAGGTAGCACCATGGAGAACTTAAATTTAAAACCAAAAGAGCAATATCATCGCGATTTTTTATTTGAGCCTCAAGGTACAGTTTCACAACCTATGTCGCCAAGTGATGGTAAAAGTAGTCGCTTAGATTCCAAAATAGAAGATCAAATTGCTAAACTTATAGATGAAATTCCCAGAGCTTCTGATGTGCTAAAAGGTGTCATCAAGGAGACGCCATTGATTTATAGTTCTTTTTTTAGTGAAGAAGGTGGGAATCAAGTCTATATCAAACCAGAAAATTTGCAAAGGACAGGTGCTTTTAAGATCAGAGGCGCTTATTATAAAATGAGTAAACTTTCTGAAGAGGAAAGGCATTTTGGTGTGGTCACTGCATCTGCAGGAAATCATGCACAAGGTGTAGCACTGGCTGCAAGCGAGATGGGGATCTCGGCAACTGTTGTGATGCCATCTGCAACGCCTTTGATCAAAGTCAATGCAACAAAAGCATATGGTGCCGAGGTCATACTATTCGGTGATAACTTCGATGAAGCTTATCAATATGCTAAGCAAATTAACACCCAAACAGGTCGTGTCTTTATCCATCCTTTTGAGGATTTTGATGTGATGACGGGACAAGGTACCATCGGTGCTGAGATTATGTCAGAACTTCCAGGGGCTGATATTGTCCTGGTACCTGTAGGGGGTGGTGGTCTAATCGGTGGGATAGCGGCTTATGTGAAGACACATTATCCAAGATGTAAAGTAATCGGTGTAGAACCAGAAGGTGCTGCTTCTATGAAACTAGCCTTTAACAACTCGTCTAGCTGTAAACTTGATGCTGTGCATACCATAGCAGACGGTGTGGCAGTAAAAAGGGTAGGGGATGCAAATTACAAGCTGGCAAAGCGTTATGTAGATGAGATTATCACTGTAAGTGACTATGATATTATGGATACTTTTTTAATGCTACTTGAAAAGCATAAAATTGTGGCTGAAAATGCAGGGGTACTATCTCTTGCAGGGCTAAAAAAACTAAATGTTACTGATCAACAAGTGGTGTGTGTGGTGTCGGGTGGCAACATAGATGTCGTCACAGTTTCAGCGATGATTAACAAAGGACTGACAAGGCGTGGGCGAATCTTTTGTTTCTCAGTCGATTTACCTGATACACCTGGACAACTGGTGAATATAGCACAGCTTTTATCAGAGCATAAAGCAAACGTCATCAAACTTGACCATAATCAGTTTATGAACTTTGATCGTTTTAGTCATGTGCAGCTACAGGTTACTGTTGAAACCAATGGGCACGATCATATCAGAGAAATCGTAGGTGGACTTAACTTAATAGGTTACACAGTGAAACAAGTATATTAAGCCTTTTGCAAATTTGTGATGTTGCCTATAAACTGGGTATATAAGGGAGTGAGTTGTTAAACCATTCCCTTATATATTTTTTTGTTTTATCGTGGCTTTATTGGTGATATGATGCAAAACAAATTGAAAGATAAAAAAATCGAAAAAAAAGAAGAAGCTATAAGTGGCGAACGCTCTTTTAAAAAAGAAATGCTGTTGATTAAAGCGACCGTTGTGATCGTAATGTTTATAGCGATGGTAGCTTCTATTTTATATAAAACAGATCGACTCTATACACACTTCTTTTATATCCCCATAGCTATGAGTGCCATTTGGCGCCCAAAATGGACTGTTCCGCTAGGCATATTTTTTTCTCTTTACCACATTTTACTTGAAATATCTATCAAATCAGAAGTTTCTTATAGTATTTTTATAAGGGCGATGATCATACTTTTGATATCGATTATTCTCAACGAAATATGGAAAAAAGAACTTCGATACCAAATAAAGATTAGCACACTCACATATAAGAGTTGTCACGATGCATTAACGAAAGTCTATAATAGGGGATATTTTCAGTGGTTATTGGGTACTAAATTAAAGTTACCTGTAGTGATAATGGTGATTGATATTGATGGGCTTAAGAGGGTCAATGACCATTTTGGTCACCCCGCGGGTGATGAACAAATCATTTCGGCGGCTGAAATCCTTGGCAAGAGTTTGAGGTTTGGCGATACGCTTGCAAGACTTGGAGGAGACGAATTTGGAATTCTGGCACAATCATGTAGCGAAGAAGGAGCACTTGATATCATGATGCGTGTAGATACGCTTGTTGAACAGTACAATCAAGATCAATCCGCTGAGCGTTGGCTTTCATTATCTATTGGATATGAAAGCGATGAAAAAGGAACAATGCTCAATGAAACCTTAAAAAAAGCAGACCAAAAAATGTACGAAAATAAAAGAAGAAAGTATGAGGTGGCAAATGAAACTATCCAAAAAAATCTATAAGAAAAAACTGAAAGAACTTCAGGCAGAATTGATACAGATGCAAGAATGGATTGTTCAAGAAGGACTCAAAGTAATCATTTTATTTGAAGGTCGGGATGCTGCTGGTAAAGGAGGCGCGATAAAGCGTATCACTGAAGGTCTTAACCCAAGAACTTGTAGAGTGGTTGCGCTTCCAAAACCTACAGAAAAGGAAAGAGACCAATGGTACTTCCAAAGGTATGTAGCACATCTCCCTAGTGCTGGTGAGATGGTTTTGTTTGATAGAAGTTGGTATAACCGTGCAGGTGTTGAACGTGTTATGGGATTTTGTACAGATGAGGAGTATTGGGAATTTCTTAAAACTGTTCCTGAGTTTGAAGACATGCTTATACGTTCGGGGATCATCTTGATTAAGTACTGGTTTTCAGTAAGTGATGAGGAGCAAGAAGAAAGGTTCCAAGACCGGATCAATGATGAAACAAAGCGATGGAAATTGAGTGAGATGGATTTGGAAGCAAGGTCAAAATGGGTTGAGTATTCTAAAGCTAAAGATGTGATGTTCCAGTATACAGATACTGAAACTTCTCCTTGGTATGTGATTGAATCAGATGTCAAAAAAAATGCAAGAATTAATTGTATATCGCATCTGCTATCAAAGATTCCATATCAAGAAGTAGAGATGAAAAAACTTGAACTACCAAAACGTCAAAAAAATACGGGTTACGTACGTCCGCCGATTGATTCTATGAATTTTGTACCAGATGTAGCCAGTAAGATTGCTGAAAAGCATCAAAAAAAGGATAAATAAATAAGAAAAGTTATATAAGACTATTGAGAAAGAGCTATATCAAAGTGTATATTTGATATAGCTCTTAAGTATTTACCCCAAAAACAAAGCCGTAGTAACTTTTTATAAATCTTGCGATGTGATATAATGATATGATTTTCATGGAGGATAATATGTCATTTTATAAATTAGGGGTTTCACCTGAACTCGTCTATGCACTAGAAACAATGGAGATTCATACCCCAACACCGATACAATCACTTAGTATACCGCAGGCATTAAAGGGAAAAGACGTACTAGGTGAAGCACAAACTGGAACTGGAAAGACTTTAGCCTTTCTTTTACCGTTATTTCAAACGATTGATACTGAAGACCACCGTATACAAGGGCTCGTGATCACACCAACCAGAGAACTTGCGATCCAGATCTCTAAAGTGGCAAAACAGCTTGCTGAAATCACACCGATGCGGATACTCACTGCTTATGGTGGACAAGACGTCGTTGCACAGCTTCACAAATTTGGTGGCGAAGTACAGCTCGTGATTGGTACGCCGGGTAGAATCTTAGATTATCTCAGAAGAGGTGCTATTAATTTTGATGCGCTTAAGATGTTGATCGTCGATGAAGCAGATCAGATGTTCCATATAGGTTTTAGAAAAGAAGTGGATGAGATTTTAGAGCAGACACCTGTTAAAAAGCAGACATTATGCTTTTCAGCGACGCTTTCTCAAACCGTAGATTCGTTTTCACATGAGATCTTGGTAGATCCCGTGCTTGTAAAAGCGCCTAAAAAGCAGATTACGTTAGAGGCGATAGAGCAGTTCGTAGTTGTCACTTCAAACCGTAAGAAATATGCAGATTTTAAAACCGTGTTAAAACAAAATTTTCCGCAAAAAGCACTGGTTTTTTGTCGCTCTAGGATGGGTTCAGAATCCCTTTATAAAGATATGCTTGCAGATGGTTTTTCTGTAGAAGTCTTACACGGTGGACTCACTCAGGCAAAGCGAGAATTTGTCATGGAGCAGTTTAGAACGGGAGAACTTCAGTACCTTGTGGCAACAGATGTCGCAGCAAGAGGGCTTGATATAGATGGCGTGAGCCATGTGTTTAACTATAACTTACCGGATGATACTGAAAACTATGTTCACCGTATCGGACGAACAGGCCGTGCTGGCACTGTTGGCGTAACCTATACTTTTTTAACCATCAAAGATGAGAAAAGACTAGCGGATATTGAAGAATACATCCAGATGAGTATAAAGCGCATTCATTTTTCTTAAGCTACCAGTATACAAGGCATGTAATAAAATGAGTTTTATGAAAATTTGAGCATAATTAACATGTGAGAATAATTTTCAATTAGAACAGTATTTTGTAAATCTCATGTTGACAACGCTTTTTTATCATGCTAATATAGTCAAAACCGAATAACGAGATACTCTTATCCAGAGTGGCGGAGGGACAGGCCCTATGACGCCCGGCAACCAGCTTTTTAGCATGGTGCTAATTCCTGCAGTTTTTAAACTGAGAGATGAGAGAGGACCCAAACTTTTTATATTTTGACCTCTTTCTTGGAAAGGGGTCTTTGTTGTTTCGTCACAACTTGCTTGTGACAGAATAAGAGGGCTCGATGCCCAAAGATTCTCTTCTTCTGGTAAATTAAAATTAAAGGAGAATGACAACATGAGCGACAAAAATCTTAAATTCGAAACACTTCAAGTACACGGCGGACAAGAAGCAGATCCGACAACGGGTTCTAGAGCAGTTCCCATCTATCAAACTTCATCTTATGTTTTTAAAGATGTAGAGCATGCAGCTAACCTTTTTGCCCTGAAAGAACCGGGTAATATCTATACGCGTATCATGAACCCAACCTCAGATGTCCTTGAAAAACGCATCGCATTACTTGAAGGTGGTGTCGGCGCACTTGCAGTCGCTTCTGGTTCAGCAGCTGTCACTTATGCGATTTTGAACATCGCTGGTGTAGGTGATGAAATCGTAGCGGCTACCACACTATACGGTGGCACTTACAACCTTTTTAAAGTAACTTTCCCTAGGTTTGGCATCACCACAAAGTTCGTTGAACCTTCTAGACTTGAATCATTTGAAGAAGCGATCACTGATAAAACGAAAGCGATCTTTGTAGAGTCTATCGGTAACCCTGAGATCAATATCATCGATATAGAAAAACTCTCTAAAATAGCACATAAACACGGTATCCCACTAATCGTGGACAACACTTTTGCAACGCCATATCTTTTTAGACCCTTTGATCACGGTGCGGATATCATCGTGCACTCGGCGACAAAGTTCATCGGTGGTCATGGGACGTCAATCGGTGGCTTACTTGTAGACTCAGGCAATTTTGACTGGGTAGCTTCTGGTAGATTCCCCGGTTTAACTGAACCTGATGAGAGTTATCATGGTATCAGATATGCGCAAGATGTTGGCGCAGCCGCTTACATCACAAAAGCAAGGGTACAGCTACTCAGAGATACAGGCGCTTGCTTAAGTCCTTTTAACGCATTTTTACTTCTACAAGGACTTGAGACGCTATCCTTAAGACTTGAGAGACATGTGAGCAATACTGTAAAAATCGCGCATTATCTTGAAGCACATTCTGCTGTAAGCTGGGTAAAATACCCGGGCCTTGAAAGCAGTCCTTATTTTGACCTAGCAACGAAGTTTTATCCTAAAGGGGCGGGTTCGATCTTTACCTTTGGAATCAAAGGCGGTGCTGATGCGGGTAAGAAATTCATCGAAGCACTGGAAATCTTCTCACTACTGGCAAATGTTGCAGATGCTAAGTCGCTTGTGATTCATCCGGCAAGTACCACTCATGCACAGCTCAGCGAAGCAGATCTTATCAAAGCAGGTGTAGCACCAGATCTTATTAGGATCTCTATCGGGATTGAAAATGTAGATGACTTACTTGATGATCTTGCTCAGGCACTTGATGTTTCGCAGCTGTAAAGGAGCGACCCATGCCAATAATAATACCAAATGAATTGCCAGCGGCTTCCACACTGGCAGCTGAAAATATATTTACCATGACAGAATTTAGAGCTGAGCACCAAGATATCAGACCACTTAGGATCGGTATCTTGAATCTCATGCCTACGAAAGAAACCACTGAGACGCAGCTTTTAAGAGTACTTGGGAATTCACCACTCCAAACTGAAATTGTGCTCATCCAGTTAGATGGTCATATCCCTCAAAATACGTCAAAAGAATACCTTGAAAGGTTTTATGTCCCATTTTCAAGTGTAAAGGACCTGAAATTTGACGGTCTCGTCATCACAGGTGCACCGGTTGAGAATCTTCCCTTTGAAGAAGTTAGTTACTGGGAGGAGTTTGAAGCGATTTTGGAGTGGAGCAGATACCATGGCTTTGCTACTTTCCACATCTGTTGGGGGGCGCAAGCGGCACTTTATAAACACTATGGCATCCCAAAATACCCACTATCGAAAAAGTGCTTTGGTGTTTTTGAGCATAAGCTTGAAAGCAAGCATGTGAAGTTGCTCAGGGGATTTGACGATGCATTTTATATTCCGCAATCTAGGCATACTGAAATTAGACGTGCGGATATTGAGAAAGCTGGTAACCTTGAAATCGTGGCTTACTCAGAAAAGTCTGGAATTGGGCTAATCGTGTCAGAAGATGGACGAGAGGTTTATGCGACTGGGCATTCGGAGTATGACCCAGAGACGTTATCACTTGAGTATTTTAGAGATAAGGGGAGAGGACTTCCGATTGATGTGCCTGCTAATTATTTTGAAGAGGATGACCCAGAGAAAGAGATCGTGGTGAAGTGGCGCTCGCATGGGCATCTGCTTTTTGCCAACTGGCTGAACTACTATGTGTATCAGGAGACGCCATTTGAGCTTTAATTTATTTATGTAATATAGCCTCAAAAGGTTATGATATACTAGTTTAAACCGAGCTTTAGAAATTAGCATAAAAACTAATTTTCTAAAGCTCGGTTTTTTTTAAGGCTGAATTCCAATAAACGCTTGCAGTTAGAATAATTCGTATTAGCAGTTATGGTATTTAATATGTGATTAAAAAGCCTTGACAAAAACGACACGTGTGTCGTATAATCGATTAAAGACACGCGTGTCGCTTATGAGCGGGAGGATTTAGCTTATGATCACTAAAGGGGATAAAACTAGACAATTTATTATTGAAAACGCGATTAATTTGTTTTCAGAAAAAGGATATACTGCTGCAACAATGAAAGATGTATGTGATAGATGCCAAATGAGCCGGGGAGGGGTATATAGGCATTTTTCATCTACTAAGGAGATTTTCATCGAGATGCTTGATGCTGATCTAGAGATGAATCGTTCAGTGGTAGTGGAAAATATTGAGAAAAAAGTACCTGCTGAGAGAATTATAGATGCCTATTTTCGTAAGGAAGTAGAAGATATCTTTAGTGATAAGAATGGACTTTATTTTGCAATTCATGAATTTGCATTTGCAGAACCTGATCAAAGAGAAAGTTTAAATCAGCGGATAAGAGATAGTGTCAATATACTCAAGATGATTCTTGAACATGGACAAGAAACAAAGGTGTTTAAGACTTTTGACATAGAAGTTGTTGCCACACATATTATATATTTTATGGATAGCCTGAAGACCTCGTCATCAATACTTGCAATGTCTAAGGACATGTTAACTCTACAAATTAATTTATTAAAGGAGCTCATCATATGAAAATAACTGTATTTAATGGAAGCCCTCGAGGTGAAAATAGCAATACGCATATCATTGCTACTGCATTATTAGAGGGTGCAAGAAAAGCTGGTGCAGATGTCGAAAATATTTTTTTAAGTGAGAAAGACGTGAACCATTGTGTCGGGTGTTTCGCATGTTGGCATAAAACGCCTGGTAAATGTATTCACAGAGATGATATGGATACCCTTCTTCAAACTTGTTTATCGTCTGATATCGTTTGTTTTGCTACACCAGTTTATCTATGGAATATGACAGCACATCTAAAAAACTTCATGGATAGACTTATCCCTATTAAGCGGCCAACTGTGGTAGAACATGATGGAAACTATAACATGGCAAACCAGCAAATTAAATTACCTGAGGTGGTCATTATAGCTAATGCTGGATTTCCAGGAGAGCATAATTTTGAAACCATGAAAATGGTAATGAAAACAATGGATCCAATACTAGAAGTGTACAGAAATTGTGGTATGCTACTTAAAAGTAAAGATCCAGAAGTCATGAAAATTGTTAACAAATACTTGGAGATTGTATCAACTACAGGATATGAGTTAGCTAGTAATTTGAAGGTATCTGAAGAAACAAAAGCCAAATTAGATATGGAACTGATGCCGATTGAAAAGTACGTTGAGTACATTAGTAAATAAAGCTATATATTGGAGCGTACTGAACCCTATAGAATAGACAAAGAAAAATGTCTATCCTATAGGGTCTTTTTGCGTATACTCTGAATAATGTGAAAGCAGCTATCCTTGTGATCTATTTCGATTTATGCGTTTTATTTATGTTGTGTGTGGGCATATAATAGTAGGAATGTAAAAAAAACTTTTTAAATATTTTAAATTTCTTTGGACACTTTGTGATTCTCATTCGTTATATTAGTGTAATCGCAAACACAACACAAAAGGTGGTTAACATGCAACTTTATCAAATCTATGAAACTTATCAATCGGACTTACTGAGATATGCCAGTTCTCTATGCCGGCACAAAGAGGATGCGGAAGATCTCGTACAGCAAGCATATGTCAAAGCAATAGATCAATATGAGCTATTTGCACAGATGCATCCGATGCAGATTAAAGGTTGGCTACTGACTACCATCAAAACGACTTTCATCGATCAATTTAGACGTGAAAGACGAAAGGGTGTTTTCGACGAAGCAATGGAAGTGCCTTATGAAGCAAATATTGAAGACCATTTGATCACATCAGATTTGCTCAGTCAGCTTCCCGATTCACTACGCGTTGTCGTGGTACTTAGGTACCTAGAAGGTTATAGCAGTGTAGAAATCGGCGAACGATTAGGGCTGAACCCATCGACAGTTAGGTCGAGACTCAGTCAAGCAATCAGTCAACTTAGAAGGGCAGTTCCTTACGAATAGCATCATTTATGTGAGATGAGGAAGGAGCATTCCTATGAAAAACAATCAATTATATAACGGCTTATGGCTTAATGATCCAAGTGGTAGAATCATATTTAGACCTATCGAAGAAGAAGAAAAAATTGAAGAGCAAAAAGCAAAATGGTTTAATTGGACAAAATAAATCTATTAAATTAATCTTAGGAGGATTACATGAAAATTTATAAAAATATCGGATTATTGGATCTAAGAAAAGCAACAAAAGAAGAAGTTTTAGAAATTGGCAAGATTGAAAATATCGGTACAATTATTGTGACAGATGAACAAAGCGCTGCGATTAGTAATGTAGAACAATCAAATATCGGTAACGTGTTGACTTTACCTGATGGTATAGAACTTGTGATCCAAAATGGTGAGTATAGACTGACTAAAGTGATGCTTGAAGCGTTTGAAGGTCAGGTGTGCATCGTCGTTAATGGCAAACTCTTTGTTGAACCTATTGGCGATGCGCAGCTTTTAAGTAAAATATACCGTGGAACCATCAACGGACGCGTCTTCATCATGGAAAGCGATCTTGGTGTCCTCACTGGAAAATTACAAGTAAATGGTGATTCAGTGGTCTACAAAGAAGGAGAGCGACTAGTTGAAGGTAAATTTATCTTGATTGACAACAACATGTATGGTGTAACACCTGGAACTAAACTTGTGATAGATGAATTGATTGCACTTGATACATTTGATGAAGCGCTCTTTGATGAGACCTTTAAAAATATTCGCGTACTAAAATCAGTGATTGTGAGCAAAGATAACATCAAAAAAATCGCTGGTAAAATTGAGAATTATTTAGAGGTAGAAAAACATGTACTTACACCTGAATATCAATATTTTGACAAGTTAACACTTGATGCAAACACTATTACAAACTTAAAAGCACCAAAACTCTATGTAAGAGGCAAATTAGTGATAGAAGTTTCTGCACAGGAATTGATTGCTAAAGTGACAGGGATTATCTGTAAAAACTTAGAAGTCAATGAACCTGATTATAAAGAGGTTTTAAATATCATCGAAAAAGTAGAAAACGTGAAAGTCATTGATCCAAATGCAGTCACAAATACTAGCGCGATGAAAATAACAGATTTTTATCTTAAAACACTTAAAACATTATCACTCATCAACTATGGTTCACTTAAGTTTGATGACAGTGTTTCACCTGATGAGCTTGAAGAAAAACTCGTTAAAATAGAAAATTATGGTGCACTCAAATGCCCTGAATCGCTTTATGGCATCATCATGAAAAAAGTTAAAGTTAACCATGGCGTGATCAAAGCTTCAAGTGCTTCTAAAGACGGAGAAAAACATGGCAAAGACGAAAACTCAGATCAAGTGATTTCCAATATGGGATCCTTTGAACTATAATTTAAAAACACTTTAGTATCATCCTTCTTATTTCCTCGTTGTACTTCTCTCTAAATGGGTATATTCTTTTAACATAAACCTATTTAGAGGGAGGTCACAATGAAGATGCCAGTACTATTTGTAGGGCATGGTTCACCTATGAATGCAATTGAAGACAATGAATTCACAAAAGAGTGGGAAAAATTAGGGCGTAAACTACCAAAGCCAAAAGCAATTTTGGCTATTTCTGCGCATTGGTATACTGATGGCACGAAGACTTCAGATGTAGATGTGCCTAATCAAATTTACGATATGTATGGTTTTCCTAAAGCACTATATGAACTAAAATACCCTGTGAAAGGTTCAAAAGAACTCGCTGATGAAGTAATGCGTCTGGTAGGTGTGAATACTATTATAGATAATAAATGGGGCATCGATCATGGCACTTGGTCCGTTCTTTGTCGTATGTTTCCAGAAGCTGAAATCCCAGTGGTACAGCTTAGTGTGGACTATAAAGCACCCGCAAAGGCGCATTATCAAATAGGAAAAGCACTGAAGTCACTTAGGGAAGAAGGCGTTCTCATCTTAGCAAGTGGCAACATCGTCCACAACCTTGGACTGATAAACTGGAACATGGAAGGTGGTTACCCAGAGGCTCAAGCTTTTGACGATTACATCAAAACGAACATCCTTAGTCGTAACTATGATGCAGCGATTAACTATCATGAAACAGACATTTATACAGATAGAGCATTTAGTTCTCCGGATCACTATTTTCCGCTTTTGTATGCACTAGGTGCAGTAACTGACGATGATGAAATCGAAGTTTTCAATGACAAATGCTTGATGGGGACCATGTCTATGACTGGGTATTTATTTAGATAAGTGATTTAATCACTGATGCTACTTTGGGAAAAGCCTATAATAACATCTGTTGACTAAAAAGTAATTTGAAGAATAGGTATTTCATAGAAGAGGTGTTAAAATGAGTAATGATTTAAAACTAGTAGTGAAATTAAACAGATGTCCACAAAATCATCCATGTCCAGCAATTCGTGTATGTCCAGTTGATGCAATGCGTCAAATTGGTTATGGTGCACCAACAGTAGACATGGATAAATGCATCAAATGTGGCAAATGTATTAGATTTTGTCCAACTAGAGCGCTTGTTTTAGAATAGACGATCGCATCAGAATAAATGGCGAAAATGTTATAGTGAAGGCATAAGCCTCACCCTGTAAAAATCCCAATTGTATGGTATAATGTGTATACCTATGCAGATGGGATTTTTTTCTTTGCAAAAGGTACATTTTAAATGAACTGGAGTTGGGTTATGAGTTTACATGAAATCAATAAAGAGGCACTTGAAATAGAGCTGGAAAAGTCACTAACCTTTTGGGAAGACCTTTCATCAAATGACAAAACACGGATTATAGATAATACTTACCCCGTTAAATATAAAAAAGGTGAAAGCATCCACGGTGGCGATAGTGACTGTATCGGTATACTGCTCATTCAAACTGGTGGCCTTAGAACCTATATCCTTTCAGAGGACGGCAGAGAAGTGACACTTTACAGACTGACACCCGGTGATGTCTGTGTTTTATCATCTTCATGTGTGCTCAGCAACATCACTTTTGATGTGCATATCGATGCGGATTTCGACAGTGAGTTATTGATCATCAACTCCGATGTTTACTCAGACCTAGCAGCCAACAACTTATATATAGAAAACTTCACCAACAAAGAAGCCGTGGCAAGGTTCTCAGATGTAATGTGGGCGATGCAGCAAATCCTCTTTATGAGTTTTGACAAACGCCTTGCGAGCTTTTTACTGGACGAGATCTCCAGAGACGGTTCCCTAGAAATCCACATGACACACGATCAAATCGCCAAATACGTCGGCTCAGCCAGAGAAGTCGTCTCACGTATGCTCAAATACTTCGCCTCAGAAGGCATCGTCACCCTACAGCGTGGCGGCATCACCATCTTAGATAAGGCGAGACTCAGACAAATCGTTGGACTGATTTAAGAACGAGATTATTAATAGATTGCGACACACGCGTAATCGTATAAATTTATAGAAAAAGGGTGCAATATGGATAAGAAAAAATCATCACCAAAGTCATCGTCAAAATCAAAATCTAAGAAACCAAAACCATCACAAAAACAGAACAGCCCATTTTACGAGGCATTTGATAAAAAGAAGAAGTTTATCCCCAAAGCCTATGAAGATCTATGGGATGATGAAAGTGATTATGATGATGAAATAGTGGCTCCGCAAAGTGCTAAGCCATCGCATGTAAGAAGTGCTAAACCCGCTTCATCTACCTCTTCAGATACACCTTCACA
Organism: Fusibacter bizertensis; assembly: GCF_029914245.1. Lineage (GTDB taxonomy): Bacteria > Bacillota > Clostridia > Peptostreptococcales > Acidaminobacteraceae > Fusibacter_C > Fusibacter_C bizertensis. The sequence goes on along the minus strand of NZ_JARYZI010000009.1, from coordinate 34,671 downwards.
TGGCAAAGCCAAGCTTTATCATGAACGCAAAGTGGATAAGAAACCACAAAACAGCGCACCGCGCAACAAGTATGTGAAACCGGGTCAATTTGAAATTGAAAGCGCAGTTATTAGAAGAATCGCAAAACAGTTTGCATCAGAGCCAAAGTGCGGCGTATTTGGAAAATGTGGCGGTTGTCAATTACAACACCTCACTTATGAAGGCCAGCTGAAATACAAAGACCATAAAATTGGTGAATTACTTGAGCCATTTGGCAAAGTTGCACCGATCATCGGTATGGATAAACCGAAGCACTACCGTAACAAAGTACTGGCTACTTATGGATATGATAAAAATGGGAAATATATTTCAGGCATCTATGAAGAACATACACACAAAGTAATTCCCATTAAAAACTGCATGATACAAGATGAAAAAGCCAATGCCATCATAGATACTGTAAAAAGCTTAATGCCTTCGTTTAAGTTGACACCTTACAATGAAGATTATGATACAGGTTTCTTAAGACATGTAATGATCAGAAAAGGTCATGTGAGTGGCGATATCATGGTGGTCATCATCGGTGGCAGCCCGATCTTCCCATCGAAGAACAACTTTGTAAAAGCACTTGTAAAAGAACATCCAGAAATTACGACGGTTGTGTTTAACGTCAACAACAGACGCACAAGCATGGTACTTGGACCAAATGAAACTGTCCTTTACGGAAAAGGTTATATAGAAGATACACTATGTGATACCGTGTTTAGACTCTCACCAAAGTCTTTTTACCAGATCAACTCAGTTCAAACAGAAAAGCTTTATCACAAAGCCATTGAACTTGCTGGACTTACTGGTAAAGAAAACGTGCTTGACGCTTACTGTGGCATCGGTACAATCGGCCTAATCGCAAGCCATAAAGCAGGCGAAGTCATCGGCGTAGAGCTCAACAAAGACGCCGTAAAAGACGCCATATTTAACGCTAAAAACAACCACATCAGCAACGCGAGATTCTTCCAAGCAGATGCAAGTGACTTTATGCTTGAGCTTGAAGAAGCAGGCGAATCACTAGATGTCGTGTTCATGGATCCACCACGCTCAGGCAGTGACGAGCGTTTCCTCAGTTCACTTGTGAAGCTTGGACCTAAAACAGTTGTCTATGTATCGTGTGGACCTGAGTCTTTGGCACGTGATCTTAAGTATCTTGTGAACAATGGGTATAAGGTTAAAGAGATGCATGCGTATGATATGTTTCCTTGGACGGAGCATGTTGAAGCGGTAGTTCTTATGACGCGTAGTGGTTCGAACACGAAAAAGTAGATTTTGACCACATTATATAGTGGTTTTAAACCGATTTTGGGGCCAAAAAACATCAAAAAAATGACGTTTTTGGCCCTTTAAAATGGGCAAAAATATAGATGACATGATTGGATTTCGGGAAGTTAAGGTTATTATAGACATACATTCGTGAAATTATAGAAATGTTGAAATGTAAATCAAATTTGAGATTTGACATGTGAAAGTAACGAAAACTCTACTACAAAATGCGGCACAGAAAGTCGAGTAAACGTATTAGTAACAAGATATGATTGATCTGGGAGTGAGAGAATGGATTGGGTTAAGCATTTGAACGAGGTAATAAACTACATTGAGAAAAATCTTACTGATGAAATATCCTATGATTTGATATCAAAAATCGCAGGGTGTTCAGTTTATAATTTTCAAAGGATGTTTTCTTATATTGCAGATAAGCCATTATCTGAATATATAAGATACAGGCGTTTAACAATGGCGGCATTTGATTTGTTAAACAGTTCGGATAGAATCATCGATATTGCTTTAAAGTACGGGTATGAATCCCAAGATGCTTTTTCTAGGGCGTTTAAAAATTTTCATGGGGTATTACCTTCAAGTGTCAGAACTGGAATAGTTCAGTTGAAATCTTGTCCAAAACTCTCCTTTCAAATTTCAATCAGAGGAGAAAATCAAATGAACTATCAAGTTGAACAGTGGCCTGCATTTAAAGTGATGGGAATACTAAACAGTATAAGTACATCAACTGCGTTCGAAGATGTGCCAAGTATATGGGAAAATGCTTGGAAAGATGGGACGATGAAAAGATTTATAGAGAACTTTCCGGATTACAGACCTGCGGGATTTTTAGGGATTGCAGTAGGAGGAAAATGGGGAAATTCAGAAGAAATGGATTATATAATTGCAGTAACGAGCCATGTTGATGTACCTGAATGTAAGCATGCGCCTGTTCTTGAAGGAATGACTGAATTTTCTTATCCATCAGCAACCTGGGTAGTAATTAATGCAGATGGTGAACTTCCCAAAGCCGTCCAAGATATCTATAGAGAATTTTATTCTGAGTGGCTTCCTAATTCAGGGTATAAATTAGCAAATTTGCCAGTCATTGAATGTTATCTCCAAGAGAATCGTCAAGAATTATGGATAGCTGTGGAGGTAGATTGATGAATACAGCGATATTAGCACAAGATTTGAGGGGGCTTTGTGGCCAGACTTGCATCGCATTATTGATGAATATGAGTGTAGAAGAAGTTGTAAAAGCGACAAAATGTGGTAAAGGGAAAATGTCGGGAAGAAAATTATTTGAGGCATTGGATTTGTTTCAAGTCGATCGTGCAGAGAAAATGAAATATAATAGAGGAAAACAAGTTGAATTGCCTGAGTGTTGTATACTAAGTGAACATGGACATTTCTTGCTTTATTACAAAAGTGTGTTTTATGATAACATAAAAGGTGTATTTTCCGATTATGATTATAGTCAGTTAGTTGCTTATTTGGAAATCAATCTTGTTGAAAGAATGTAGAACTCAGAATTCATAATAATTAATAAAAAGATGTCAAAGTATTTTATGAATGATTCAGAACTTCAGGAACTAGAGCAGTTGATGATGTTGGTTCCAAATTTCTCATCAAGGGGTAGAGGAATAATTGTGGTCCATGGATTTGGAAAGGCAGAAACATAAGAAAGAGAAGAAGAGGTCTTGCCCACCTTACCAGAACAATTCAGATTTGATTCAGATATTGGATGTCTGAATAGTAATGGTAGAGGTTCATCTTATGATCGATTCATTTCAAGTTGCTTTCAAGAGTGTAAGTCGCACCGGCTTCAAAGTCGTAATCAAATCTGACTTATGCAGAAGCAGCACAGGCGATTAAGAATTTTTTGTGGAATCGAAGCTAATTAATTAAAGAAGTATTCATTCAAAAAGAGTGCTCTATATGAGGGGCGCTCTGTTTGCGTATAATGGGATAAAGTGAGTACTAAAATACTTTGTTTTCATTTTAGACATTGAAATGCTAATTAAAATAAAGTATAATCAGTTCATAGTGAAAAGTGAGGAGTGGTGATGTGGAAAATAGAGCTGGTAGAAATATAAAAGTTGGTAATGGAAACGCAGAGTATTCAAGTTTTATACCTGCTCCATTGCCACCGCAGAATCCAACAATTCAATATGATGATGAAATGATTTATTTGATTTCAGAAGCCAATAGATATATTGGGAGACTAGATGAAGTCACAGACACATTAATCTCACCCAGTTACTTTGTTTATATGTATGCCAGAAAAGAAGCGACTTTATCATCCCAGATAGAAGGCACCAGAGCTACCTTTTCTGACTTGATTAAGGCAGAAGCAGGTATGTCAGATGAAGTCCCCAATGATGTAAGAGAGATTGAGAACTATGTGAAAGCAACAAGTTATGGATTTGATAGACTGGAAACTCTACCACTCTCATTAAGATTGATTAGAGAAATTCATGGAATTCTCATGGAAGGTGTTCGTGGAGAAAACAAAACGCCAGGGGAATTCAGAAAATCTCAAAACTGGATTGGAGGATATTCAATCAGTACAGCAAGCTATATCCCTCCTTCAATTGATCAATTGAATAGCTGCTTAGATAATTTTGAGAAATTCATGCATGAAAATGATCGGATGTCTCCACTTGTAAAAGCGGCTTTAATCCACAGTCAATTCGAAATGATCCATCCGTTCTTAGATGGAAATGGACGAGTTGGCAGACTACTCATTGCGTTCTATTTAGCAGCCAATGATATTTTGCATAAACCAACGCTATATCTATCAAAGTTTATAAAACGAAACCAACATGCCTATTATGAATGCTTATTCAACATCCATGCAAAGGGTGATTATGAAACCTGGATTAAATTTTTCTTAACCGGGGTTATCGAAACAGCTCAGGAGGCAGTGGAGATTGCAAGAAGCATTACATCCATTCGCGAAGAAGACCTGAAGAAAATTAATGCAATGGGGCGCACGAGTGAGAATGCTCTCATTATATATGAAGGTTTGTTTGACAAACCGACAGTCAATATCGAAGAAGCTACAAAAAAATTGGAAATAAGCGTAGCAACAAGTGGTCGCTTGTTAGATAGGCTTTGCGAAGAAGGTATCTTGAGCAACTTGGATAATCGTACACGCAAGAAAGTTTTCATTTATAAGCGATATATTGATGTGTTCAATAAGGATTGATTAAGAGTGGCTCCTTCAACCACCCTTGAAGTGATAAAAATAGTGACGTAATATTTATGCATAAAATAGGTTGATATGTTTCCTTGGACGGAGCATGTGGAGTGTGTGGTTAAGTTGGAAAGACGTTAACACGTAGTAAAATCAATGAATAAATCCACTGAGTGCTTAGATGACATTCAGTGGATTTTTGTATGTGGAAACATGTCAACTGGATTAAGTTTTATATATAAGATTGGGTGCGTTATACAATTGGATAATTAATGAAACAAAATTTTATTTGGGGTATAATGGAAATATATTTCGTAAATTATTATGTTTATAAGGTAGTGTCAAATAACCTATGAAAAAAGGTTTTAAAAAAAATCAACGTTTTCTTGTGAGTCAAAGGTTGATTAAGACCATTTGATTATGGATGAATGCAGATTTCACCCTTGGTTAACTCAGAAATGCAGATTTAAGAGTTGAGTTGAGATTCTAAGAGTTGTCGTTGTGCAAGTTTGATAAGGATTTGCCACTTGGCTGGCATGTTAGGCGCCTTTTGAACCTCAGGAATGATGTTGAGAGGCAGATAGTTTGTGAAGGCGCTGTGCGGTCTTAAGAAGTTATAAAAGGCTACAAATAAAATCTGAGCCTTCATCAGACTTAAAGCCAAGGGTGATTCGATAGGACGCTTTGTAAGTCCTGTTAAATCGTTCAACGATCTGCTTAAGAAAACGATGTTCAGTGGAAACAGGATCATCATTTGTAAGGCCAATTACTTTTATCAGCTTAAAAGGCATTTGATTCATTGAAAAGAGTAAATGTGCAAGATTGTAGACGGGATAGCCGTCTGCAACGAGCTGGATTTTGTCTTGGATGAAAGGTTTGAACTTATCAAAGGCCATTCGAAGGGCAAGCATGCAAGGTTCGAGGTCTCCTTTGGAAGAGATTTTGTATCCAAGAATTGATTTTTTAACCGCATCAAGTACAAACCAGATGTAATGAAGCTTGCCCTTGGTTTTGATATATGTCTCATCAGCAACAAGAGAATCGGTAGGCTTGTAGCCTAAATTATCGACGAAAGGCTTAACAATAATAGCAGCGGTTTTAGCCATGTTGGCCACGTGAGCATGAGAAATAGAAACGCCATGGACTTCACGAAGCACTCTAGCCGTAACACGTGTTGAAAGATTACAGTTGACGAGATAAGTGAGACAGAGTCCCATGACATGCGGTGAGAATTTTCTGAACTGAAGTGTATGCGCATTTTTAGGTAGCGAGTAAATATCCATCTTGAAAAAGTCAGTCTTGAACTCGCGATAAGTGTATCTAAGTCGGTATTTTTCCGGATGAAGCTCACAGTCTTCTTTTTCTGAAGCCGTCAGTTTTGCATAAGCATTGTGCCTGAAAGAACATTGTTTGTTGCGACAATCATGGACATTAAAAGTTGATCTGGAGTGTTTAAGATCAACCTGTCTGCCACAATAAGGGCAGTGAATACGCGAGACCTTGAACTGTTTGGTATTTTTATCAAATGTATTCTTACAAACTTTGCAAAGGAGCTGATCACGACCACCATTGTTATCATAAAGATACTGATGAGGTGCACCACAACGACTACAAACAGCATCTTTGGGAATTGAAGAATCTTTTCGAAGGGCAACTGGTTTGATTTCCTTGCCAGTGGACATCAGATGTTCTTTAAGCAATTCCTTGTAGTTAAGAAGCTTAACCTCTTTGATTATTGGTGGTTTGTCCACAACAAGCTTCTTGTAAGGGTAATTCGGGAGTTCTTCATCTTTGTAAAGGTTGATGTTTGAAGCAATAAATTTCAAAAGATATTGGATTTGAGCTAACAAAGATTGATTTAAAACGAGTAAATAGCGTATAATTGACACCATAGTGACTCCTTTCTTTTTTGGCAGGATAATGGTTTGTGGTGAATCAATTATACTTAAAAAATGGGGGGTCACTATATTTTTTTGTGAAACCTCGAAAAACAAAGGTTGTAAGGCTAAACTAAGTAAGTTTAGTTGACAATACGCTTGATTTATAGAGGAGGGAATATGAAAAAATTACTAATTTTATTTATTGTATTATTTTTCCTAGGAGGATGCGCTAAGAACATAGAACCTTATGAAGTCATTGAAAATGATTTCGATCTAGATGAAGCAATGATTATATTAGAAAAAACTTGGGAACCTATAAAAGCTATGACAGACTCTAAATTTGTGACTAAACCCAGAGTAGAAATACCTTCGAGAGAAGAATTTTTTAATATATATAAGTTCACATATATGAACGATTTAATAAAAAATGATATTTATGAAAGTCTTGTAGTTACTGATTCTAACGGCAAAGAAGTAAAGGATCCTAATGGAATTATTCTTTTTGATAAAGGTGAATATGAAGTGTATATACCTACAATCTACGATGAAGGCGTAATTATTGAAAGGGCATATTTAAAGGAGAGTAAGTATAAGGAAGAATATTCCTATTTAGATAAAATAGAGCTCATAATTGAGGAAAAAAGTAATGAAACGATTACTAATTATGCTTCTGGTTTCTATAGAACAAATATCTTTAGAAAAAACGAGAATGATGAATGGGTTTTAACAGAAACAAAAGGAGTAATGTTATATTCTTGGGAACGGGGAAAAAAATAGCGAATATATTTTTTATATAATACAAAGTATTGAAAAATTGAAGTACAATTACTTTGAAAAGTAAGTTTTATTAGCAGTAAACTAAATGAATAGTCAATCTCACTTAAGAAAGGCATCAAAAAGGAGGCATCATGATATCAGTCAATAATGTCACTAAGAGTTTCGGAAATGTAACAGCAGTAAGTGATTTTTCATTTCAATTTGAAGCAGAAGAAGGTCACATCTATGTAATCAGAGGTGTTTCAGGTTCGGGCAAATCGACTTTGCTGGGTCTCATCGGCTACTTGGATACCCCCACTGAAGGGACGATAAACCTTGAAGGTTTATCAATAGCGTCATCACATAAGGAAAAATCGCATCATAGGCGAGAAATGCTTGGTTTTGTATTTCAAGATTTTCAGTTAAATCCTGCCTATACAGCACTTGAAAATGTCATGGTCCCATTGCTAATTAATCCAAAGTATACACTTAAAGATACTAAAGAACGTGCACATGAACTACTTAATCTTATGGGGCTAACCGATCGTTTAGGGCATTATCCCAGCCAACTATCAGGGGGAGAAAAACAGCGCGTTTCTATTGCAAGAGCGCTTGCCAATGAGCCCAAATACATATTAGCGGATGAGCCTACTGCAAACTTAGATCTTGAAAATGAGCAGCTGGTATTAGATCAATTTGTCAAATTAAAGGCGCTTCATAAAACGATCATTATCGCTTCACATAGTGAGCAAACATGGGAGTATGCTGATACACTTCTTACCATGAAGGCTGGGCGACTTATCGAGGTGCGCCATGTCAAATAAGCGATTATTCCTTATACTGAAAAATCTGAACTATTGGAAAAAGAGTTGGTTTAAAAGTAGCATCGTCATGATGCTAACGGCCCAATTGGTTATATTGATAGGGGTTATGACGCACTCATTAATCATACATTCTGAGAATATATTGTTTAAGTCACCAGGTTTTCGTTCAATAATGATAGACATTGATGACACTGACAATTGGCCTATTGTCATAGATTTTCTAAATGAATATAAAGAAAAAAATCCACATGTAAAAAGCATCAGTCAAGAATCTTGGGGAGTCAGTATCAATATAAACAACGTATCTGAATTAACTGGCAATAAGAAGCCCAAAAATGAAATAAGATATGGTGAGCTGAGCACAACATCAAATCAATATGTGGATGAAAGATATCTTATTGAAGGCAGATGGTTTAAAGAGGGTGAACAGAATGTCATCATTCTCCCTAAGATTCTAAGTTTCAATGCAATATATGAAGAGCATTTAAAACTAGATATTGATTATTTTGATGGTTCTGATTTCATAGGTAAATCAATAGAATTAAGTTATTTTTCTTATAAATTGTTAGATAACCAATTGGTTAAAAACAAAGAGTACACAGATACATTTACTGTGATTGGTGTTTATGATAATTTAAAAGCACATCAGTTATCTTGTGTTGGTATAATTGACAATCAAAAATCAATTGATATGGTAGAAACAGTCTTAAATGATATGAATTCACCATTTTCAGTCGTTTATTCACTTATGGTGGATGATGAGAAACAAGCGAATGAAACGATAGCTGACTTACAAGTTTTACTAAAAAATTATAGTGTAATTTTACACATGCGTGCACGACCTGGCTCTGGACTAAGAATGATAGAACCTTTTATGCAATTGGTATTATTTATAAGTTTAATACTATTTTTTCTAGGATTCTTATTACAAACGGAATTGGTAAAACGAATCATCTTACTTAGAACAAATGAAATAGGCACTTTGAAAGCTTTAGGTTATGAAGATAAGGATGTCAATTTAATGTTATTGATGGAAATAGCTATATGGGGAATCAGTACTTATCTCGTAACGATGCTATTCAGTTTAATTTTTGTGGGCATAGGTCAGAAATTCATAATTGATAATGGCTCACTTTTTTTTAGAGATTTAAAATTGATTTTCGAAAGTCGAGATTTAATTTTTACTTTTGCCATGCTAACGCTTTTACCAATTCTTTCATGCTTTATAAACCTTAAAAGAATCAATGCCATCCAACCGTTAGATGCCATCGCCGAGGTGGTGGAATGAAAAAAATGGGGTACTATCTTTGGATGAGTATGATGGGGAGTAAAAACTCAAGTCGACATTTTATAACGATTTTTTCAATAGGTCTTTTTATCTTTTTTTCTACACAAATGGTATCAGCATGGATTGTAAAGCTTACAGAGGAAGAAGTACAAGCAGATATTGAGACGAATAGAACTATAAGATGGCAATTTGAAGAAACACTACAGGAACATTTAATCACAGAAGAACAAATAATGGTCAGCATAGTTGAACTTCAAAACCATCCGGATATTGAACAAGTTCTATATGATGCCGATCAATTGAATACAGCGGTCATCATCATAAGAGATTATCGTGATTTACTGGAAATGGGGAATTATATACAGTCACACTATTTTGGTGGTACAGCGGTAAGTGGCAAGTACACAGCCAGTCAAAATTTGATTAAAGGCATTCAAATATCAACAAATATCATCAATCGACTAACTCAAATCATATCATTTTTAACTTATGCGGTTTTAGTGAGTAAGTATTTAGAAAAACGTAAAAAAGAAATGTACCGATTATGGATCGTTGGCTGCACAGATAGACGTAATATCATGCTTTTATTTGCAGGTACATTGATTTTCCTCACAATCGCTATTTTCATAAACGTAATATTAAGTGTGTTAACCGTGAGTTGTGTTATATTTTTATTTATAGCTCATACACAGACTTTGATTGCATCACTACTTATATCTTTGAACATGTTTTTAAGCTTAACGCCTTTTATAGTTGTTTTCGTGTTAATAAATGTATTGGTTTCCCTTTATAAGGGTAACCAATTGATAAGTCGGTTTTCGTCTAGATAAGTATAGAAAAGCCAACATTCATTGGCAGTTATTTGGAAGTTTAGCATCATTGGTAAATCAAAAAAAAATTATTTTGCAATAGCTGAACTACAAAAATTAGTAGTTGTAATACGCCTGAGTTTACTGTGAAAGAAATTCTTGTTCATATTTCGGAAAAACAATTATCAGCATAGATGTGAAGGGCAAGGCGACTGAATGTATTGTAATTGAAAGTATTTCAAACTCTATAAATAGGAATTCCGATAATTGAAGTCCCCTGAAACCATTAAAGGAACAAGGAAATCACTTAGGCATTATAAATTAATTAGGTGGTAAAATTATGAAACTAAAGAACATTAATTATTGGACAAACGAGAAAAAAAGTTTACTAATTGTAATTTTACAAATGTATTTGGTTAGTTTTTTCAAACTAATCTTAACTTTATTTAAGGATAGTGGAAATCTAGAACTTGTTGCTTTAATGGTAATTTTTCTAGAAGTATATTCCTTACCAATTTCTATAGTAATACATTATGGTGTATTATTTGTAAATAGAAAGAACAATAATTCTGAATTATCAACAGCTTTTAAACTATTTATTTCAAGTACACTAATTTTATTTTTTTATCTGTAATTCATTTATTAGTAAAAAAATTGAACTATTGTTCTTAGTAGACTAAATTAGACTACTTTATACAGCAACTGTCCTGATAAACTATCATATTTTATTTATTAAGTGAGTAATAAGTAGTAATGTGCAAACTTATTTTCGCTAATTTTCTTAGTTACTACCAGAGGTTGCGCCAAAATGGTAGAAGCCTTTACAAAAGTCATCAAGAATAAGGAGTTGGTAAGTTCACCAATAGCGTAGTGTTTTCAATTCAATTTATTAAAATAGTCAATGAAAGTGAAGTGGACTATTATAGTCAAAGAATTAAACAGATGGTTGATTTTCATGATTTCACCTGTACATAAAGTGAAGTTCATAGACTCTTTCCAGTTTAACTGTGCTTACTCGCCTGGTTCAGTTTCAAATCTCATGAGAGACTGAGAAGTTGTTTCACTTTTGCTTTTCTTGAAATGCGCATCTAATTCTGGATATTTTGATATGCATCGTCTTACCATCAAAAGGTTCATTCAATTAAAATAATCCCACACTACAAATCAATTGTTGCAAAAACAGCAATTTTCAAAACATTGCGCTTTCATTCAAATGATTTGATATGGAGTTTAGGTATTATTTCATTTGGGTAATAATTTCAATATAAAGAAAATTGGGGGTAAAAGATGAAATACAAAATTGAGTTAAAAATTGACATAACAAGAGAAAAAATGTTAGTTCTGTTTCAAGATGTGGATTTCATGAAAAAGTGGCAACCAAGTTTTCAGTCTTTAGATGTGTTAGAAGGTGTACCCGGAGAGGTAGGTTCCAGAAGTAGGTTATCTTATATGTCAAATGGCAAAACCTCTGAAATTATTGAAACAATAATTTTAAAGGAATTACCAGATCGGTTTGATTTTTTGTATGAAACTAAAGGTGTCAAGAACTGGGCTAGAAATAGATTTGTTGACCAAGGTGATCAAGTGCTTTGGATAGCCGAACATGAATTTCAATTTTCAGGATGTATGAAATTCTTTGGTTTAATGAAAGGTATGTTTGTTAAGCAGACAACAAAAGATATGAATGCATTTAAAATAGTTGCTGAGTTGGAAAATTGAATTTTGTAAGAAAGGAGATTGATATGGGAATTGGAGCATTTTCGTTAAGTTTAGCAGTAAAAGATATTAAGGTGTCAATGGCATTCTATGAAACGCTAGGTTTTAAGCGTTTCGGTGGAGCATTAGATGAAAAGTGGATTATTATGCAAAATGGTGACGTTACTATAGGCTTGTTTGAAGGCATGTTTGAGAAAAATATGTTGACTTTTAATCCAGGTTGGAACGATCAAGCAGAAAATTTAGATGCATTTAAAGATATTCGTGAAATTCAAAAAGAATTAAAAGAAAAAGGAATTCAGTTTGAAAGTGAAGTGGAAATTAACACAGAAGGGCCGGGTAGTTTTGTAATTAATGATCCTGACGGCAATCCGATTTTAGTAGATCAACATAGATAAAATACAGCGAAAAAGACACTGACTATTTAATAGAGAATAGTGAGTGTCTTTTTTACTTTAGATCTTATCTTAATTTGTAACCGTCAATGACGGTGCTGATCACACTACCGAATATATCACTATAACTAAATTCATTATTTATCACAAATTCCTTTTTTGTTAATTGGTCGATTGAAGCTAGTATAATATTGGCAACAATAATTGACGATATATCAGATCTATAAATCCCTTCTTTTTTGCCATTTTCAAGTATATTTACTAAATTATCTAAAATGGCTATTTTCCTTCTCTCCAAGAATTTTTTGAACAGCAAGGGGGTACTTTTCTCAATATCATATGCAGCATTTGGATCAATAATACTTAATCTTTTACTCATGGTGTAAATAAATTTTTCAATAATAGCATCACTTGATAGGTTAGTATTTAAAATATGATAAATTTCTTCTTCAATTTCATCAAAAAAGTCATCAACAACGGCTTCAAATAATTCTTCTTTTGAACTGTAGTATCTGTATAGAGTAGCTTTACTCATTCCAATTTCATGAACGAGTTCATCCATAGATACTTTTGAATATCCAACTTCAAAAAAAATGTTTCTTGAATATTCAAGGATTCTCTTATATGTTTTTTGTTTTCCCATGCTTTAACTCCCTAACATTTCGCCTGATTATACTATAGCAAAATTAAGCAGTATAAACTAGTTTATAAATATAATTAGTATACTTGATAAAACAATTGCATAAAGGGTAATAAATCCTATTGTTTTCTTCCAATCACCGATTACTTTGTTGAGCATTAATGGACCAACAATCCAGTATAACTGAGCTGTATAAAGTCCTGGGAAATAACCTGCCAAATAAATACTCCACACAGTATGTGCGATTGCGTTACCCATTGCACCATATACTATGAAAAATAGCATTGGCGTCATAACCCGGTAATTATTTCTTGTGAGGACTAACATTGCTGTTATTGTAAATATAAAATATGAAACCATGTTTATGATAACAAACATGTTATCACTATACGGAACACCGCCATAAAGTAGCGGGAATTTTTCAGCAAATCCTGTCACATACTCCTCAGCAAAGTGCACAAATTGGACACTCAACATTATCAAATACAGTTGAATCATTTTGTCTTTTTCCCACACTAAATTTTGATTTTTATATAAGTATAATAGCAGACCAAAGACAAAAATTACCCCTACAACAAAAGTGACTATAAGTGATAAACCACTACTCATATACCAAAATAAAATTCCCATCAAACTTGCAATAATTAAATTTGAAACCAATGATTTTTTTTCTAACATGTTTTTTCCTCCTCAATAATGAAACTATTAAAACTAATACAGTTTCATTATAACCCTATTTTGCAAATTGTCAACTATATAGGAGCTTCTTATAGGATATGTTAAATATAAGTTGTTATATCCATTAAGATATGTAATAACATCATTGATTTGACACTGGTTATCATTGGTGCTATGATGTTATCAAAAGTGATAACATTATCAAAAATGATAATGTTTGCGCAATGGAATTTGGAGGCACTGCCATGGATCAAAAAATATTAAAAGGATTGCTTAATCCTATACGCATGAAGATATTCCAATTTGTCCTAATGAACAAACAGGCAACAACAGCTGAGATTGCCAAAGAACTTTCTGATGTACCACCAGCAAGTTTATATAGACATCTTAACAAAATGATGAAGGATGATATCTTGGGTGTCTATGGTGAGAATAAGATTAGAGGCGTCTATGAAAAAATATATGAAATAAAAAATAACCCTTTAAATACGATAAATAAGATAGTTGATGAGAAAGATAGAGATCAATTGTACAATGTCTGTTATACCTTTGCAATGTCTATACTCATGGATTTTGGCGAATATTTAAAGCAGGATGAGTTCGATTTGAAAGCGGATAAAATAGGCTTAAGAAGTATCCCTATGTATATGACAGATGAGGAAAGTGATGTGTTTATCACTAATATGTATCAATTAATCAATCAAGCAAATAATCAAGAATCAAAAGAAGGCAGGCGATTGAGAAAGTATTCATTTGCATTTATGCCCACAGAAGAAAAGGAGTAGCGTTATGGAAAGATATATGGAAGATGTAACAATTCATGGCCAAGTTAAACTTGCTGCAACATTATCTAGACCCGTTTCTAAATCAAGTACTTACCCAGCAGCAGTGATAATCGGAGGTACTGGAAAACTGAATCGCGATGGTAATGGGTTTGGTTTTAAGATGAATATCTATAAAAATCTAGCGGAAAATTTAACTGAATTAGGTTTTGTCACCCTTAGATATGATAAACGAGGCATAGGAAAGAGTGAAGGTAAAGCAAATGCAGTCGGTGTTGTAGATATGGTAGATGACGTTGTTGAATGTGTCCAGTATTTAAAAGGGCTATCCTATGTGGATTCAGATAAGGTTATTCTAGTTGGCCATAGTGAAGGGTGTATTCTATCAACTTTATCAGCAGAAGTTATATCTGTAGCGGGATTGATATTGATTTCTGGCGCAGGCGTCTCTATGAAAACAAGTATGGAGGAACAAGGAAGATTTTTACTGGATGAAGTGAGTGAAATTAAGGGAATAAAAGGTAAGTTTTTACGCTTTGCACTAAGTGAAAAATCGGTTATTGAAAAGCAAAAGAAACTTTTTGAGCGTATCAGTAAAAGTACAAAAGATACTGTACGCATCCAGTTGATGAACTTTCCTGCAAAATGGCTTAGAGAACATTTGAAATTTTCTAATCAAGACTTAATCAACAAGTTGAATCATCAGACAATTCCTATTCTAGCAGTGACGGGGGATAAAGATGTGCAAACAGATTATCGGAATCTAGATGCTTTATCTGAATTAGATTCTAAGCATATGGAGATCTATGTGATAGAAAATATGGACCATATGTTAAAAAGATTTAGTGGAAAACTGAGCGTATTAGATGTTAAAAAACAGTACAAAGCTGAGTTGAATCAACCAATGCATCAAGAACTCGTTCATGTTATTAAAGAGTGGGCACATAGAAACGAACTTATAGTATAACTGCTATGGAAAGGAAGAGATATATGTATGAAAAAAATAAAGAAATAAACAATTTTACTCAGCACAAATTGATTGAATCAATTGTACTACATCTGCTTCCTGGATTATTTTTATTTATGACCTTTATCAGTCTAACACCAATACTTCAGACGCATGGGATTCCACCGATTTTAACATTTAGTGTATTGGCTCTCATTACATGTGGTCTTGAACTTGGCATCATCTGCATCAGGGAAAGCATTCCACTTAGACATATATGGGGGAACATCTTAAATCAAGATAAAAAACTAACCAAACTGAAATTTGTAGGTTTGGTACTGGGCTTCTTAGTGATTGCAACAGTTTTGATATCTGTATTGAGTTTTTTTGACCAAGAGCTACTAAAACTTCTTCATCTGCCAGAATGGTTTGTGTTTGATGGTTTAGAGGATTTTACTTCTTCGAATAAGATGTTAAGTTATATAACTGTTTTTGCATTCTTGGTAATAACGGCATTCATAGTGCCAATTATTGAGGAAATCTATTTTCGAGGCTATTTATTGCAGCATATGCCAATTCAAAGCATTTATGGAGCGATCTTAAACGCTTTTCTATTCACAATTTATCATGCATACAGTTTTTATAGCTTCTTTGGTATTTTTGGTTCTAGTTTGATATTGGCAGTAGCTTATTGGAAGTATGGAAATATTAAACTCGTTATTACTTTGCATGTTATTGCCAATACTTTGACCAAATTAAGCATTGCATTTATGGTATTGCAAGCACTTGTATAAGTTTGATGCTAAGTTGTTGATTGAATCCGAATATTTATGGTTATAATTCTTATAACATAACTTATATCTAGTACTTGGATTAGTGTTTAATTATTTTAGAAGAAAGAGAGGCATATATTATGTTCGCGGTATTAGGTGCATTAATATTTTTTGTATTGCTGTTTTGACAGTTCTAGTTGCTTTAGGATTTCCACTTGGAGAATTTACAATGGGAGGACAATATAAAATCCTACCAATTAAATTTAGAATCATGGCAATAGTTTCTGTTGTTATCCAGATTTTTGCCATTTTTATTGTTTTACAGGCTGGAGGAATCATTCCACTGATGTTTTCTTTGGGATTAACTAAATCTATTTGTTTCTTTTTTGCTGCTTATCTATCTCTGAATACGATTATGAATCTTATTTCTAAAAGTAAAAAAGAGAGAAATGTTATGACTCCACTTTCGTTTATTGGAGCAGCATGCTTTTGGATTACAGCCATCCAGATGTAGCCTTGCAAAATGTCACTAAAGTAAGTACTTGTATACTTTCGTTTGACAATCCTATTATTTAGTGATATATTGTGCATACACAACATACACAATATAAAACAACTTGATCTCACAAATGGTCCAGAATTCCAAAATTTTGGTGATATTTATTGAAAGGATTGATTGAATGAAAAGTAAAAAAGTGATAATAAGAATAATTACATTTGTCATGCTTATAGTCTCATTAGCTTTTGTCCCATGGGGAATCGTGAAAATGTGGGCATCACCACTATCGGAAACGATACAAATGGATATAGAAAGCGCAGTGACAAATCATAATCTAGATGGGGTTATCGTATATGTAAATCAAGGAGGAAAGGCATCATTTTATAGCGCCGGTTGGAAAGATAGGGATAAGAAGATTGAGACGGATCCAGAATCTTTATTCAAAATTGCTAGCATAAGCAAGCTCTATATTGCGGTTGCAGCAACGAAACTTATCGATGAACAACGGTTAAATCTTGACGATACTTTGAGTACGCTTATGCCAGAATACGCAAATCAGATTGAGTTCTCTGATAAAATATCATTAAGAATGCTAATAAAGCATCGAAGCGGTATCCCAGATTTTATTAAATTGAAAGCGTTTCCTTGGTCAAATCTGCCAATAAGTAATAAAGATGCACTAAAGCTAGTTCTTGGCATGTCAGCTGATTTTTCTCCAGATAGTAAATACGCATATTCCAATACCAACTATCTGCTAATCGGTGAGATTATGGATAAAGCTTTAGGGTATTCGCATCAGCAATATATCAAAGAAGAAATCTTGGAACCGTTGAATCTGACCAATACATTTAGCTTCCTTAAAGAGGTGAATCAGCAAAATGTGATGAGTGGCTATGATGTAGGGTATGATGGTGATTTGAAACTCAGTGATTATACAATTCCTGGTGGCTCAATGGTTGCAACTGCTGAAGATGTTGGTATATTTTTAAGAGCACTTAATGATGGATCGTTGATGACAGAGAGCGAAAGAACCCTCTATTCTGAACTATATGTGTATGAACATACGGGATTACTACCAGGGTATCAGAGTATAGCGAGATATGATAAAGAACGAGATACTGTCGTTATATTATTTGTTAATACAAGTGGTGGTGATTCATGGACGAAAATTGAGATACTTTATAATAGAATTATGAAAATATTATCAAAATAATATCAAAATAGAATCCAAATAGTACTTAAATAGAATCAAGCCTTGACGAAGATTAGTTTTGTTGGGGCTTTTTTTTGAATTAGAATTGAATAGATTCGGAATTATTGATCAAAGTGAGAGTAATAGACAAAAATCCAGTCACTAGGTATAATTAAAGAAAAACAAAATAGCCACTTTTCGTTTTATAGATACTTAGAGATAAGAATAACCAATGGGATCAAAAGTACAAAGAATCATATAGGAAGGAGTTTTGTTATGAAATATCTAGGATCATGTCTTTGTGGTGATGTTACTTTTGAAGTAGAAGGAGATTTTGAAAATTTTTATCTCTGTCATTGTAAGCGATGCCGTAAAGATACAGGTTCAGCACATGCTGCCAACCTTTTTTCTTCTACAGCCAAGTTAAGATGGTTGTCTGGTAAAGAAAAAGTTAAAACCTTCAATTTTCGTTCAGAAGGTCATATAAAAAGTTTTTGTACAAATTGTGGATCTGCATTGCCCAATATACAAATGGAGGGAAAATTACTTGTAGTTCCCGCAGGAAGTCTTAATAGTGATATAAACATAGTGCCACAAGGACATATCTTCTATGCAAGTAGAGCAAGCTGGGACACTGAACTTGAGAACGTACCAAAGTTTGATGAGTTGCCAATGTTTGATGAATTGTCAGATAAATAAATACAATAGCCGCTTTTCAACATTGGTTGCGAAGCGGTTTATTATTAATATATGAAAGGACGATTTGATGAATACATGGTTTTATGAGAACAAATTGTCGAAGCCACAATTGCCGCTGAACTGGATTAAAAGAAAAAAAGTATTAAGAAAGCTAGATGAAAATCCCGTATATGATGTAATTCAAGTTGTTTCTCCAGCCGGTTCCGGTAAATCAATTTTAATCAGTCATTGGGTGAGTGAAAAGGAGTATCCACATTTATGGTATTCACTTGATCCAACTGACAATGATTTGATTAGATTTTATAATTATTTATTGAGAGGGTTAGTTTCTAGTGAAATTATAAGTGAAGAAGAATATCTGGGTGTACTTAAGATGTTCAATCATTCCGAATATAACATGAGTGCATTCCTATTAAGTCAATTTTTAAATATTAAATATGATTTTTATCTTATTTTTGATGATTTTCATTCACTAAATAACAATGATATTTTTATTTTTCTTAATAGGCTTTTAAGCTTAAAGAATCAATATTTAAAGATAGTTGTCATATCAAGGGAAGAACAACATTTTCCACCTATAACTAAAGTCCTAGAAGGCTTCGTCACTCAGATTGGGTTGAGTGATTTGGCTTTGTCGAAGAAAGAGATTCAAAGTTACTTAAACATGCTGAGTCCTAAAACAAGTGATTTTCAATTGGTTGAGTCTATTTATAGCCAAACAGAAGGGTGGCTATTCGGTGTTCAGTTGATGTCTTCATTTGTAGTAAAAGGGGAAACCATTCACAATGAGTTAAAGTCAAAACAAATCGCATCAATTAAGCAATATATGATTGATGAAATTCTACTTTTTGAAGATCAGTCCATCATTGATTTTGTGTATAGAACTTCGGTACTTGATTTTTTTAATATATCTATTTGTGAAAAAATCATGGATGACACAAAACTTAGTATTGAATCAATTCTAGTTAAGTTGAAGAAAAAAAACTTGTTTTTAGTTGAACTTGAAAAGGAGAACACTTATCGGTATCATCATTTGTTCAAAGAAGCTTTAGATATAACGCGGCAACAGTATTTTGAAACTCAATCTATGGTTAATCTACAATCAATTATTTTAATAATTGCAGATTGGTATGAACAGCATGATATGTTCTTAGATGCGATAAACCAATATATACAAATTAAAGCGTATTCTAAAGCGGTGCAGTTATTGTCTGAAATATGGCCGGATGTAGATGTTAAAATGGAGCACAAAAGCTGGAGAGAACTAGTTGAAAAACTTCCTTTAGAGACCTACTCAGATAATCCGATCATTTATTTGGGGTTGGGTTGGTCGCTATTACAAGATGGAAATATAAAGTTAGCTCAAGCAAAATTTAATTTATCTTTTGATATCTATACACAGTGTAACTATTTAGCGTACCCAGAAATAACCCAAACAATTCCTTTGTCATGTAAAATTGCAGAGATTTATATTGCTTCCATGAATAATCAGCATGATGGAACACTCGACATAGTGCACAAAATTTTTAATGAATATGAATCAATCAGCATTCAATATGTAGGTGTAATCTATACGTTGCAATCGTGTGCGTATTGGGCTCAAGGAGAATTCCTTCTTGCAGAGCAGTCATTGATCAAAAGCAAAGAGTATCTTAAAGATGATCTCGTATATAATCTAGTGGATTTAACTTTAATTGAACTGTATTGTGAGTTCGGTTATTTTAGAAAAGCGGAATTTTTATTAAACTTAGTGTCTAGTAGAGTAGATAAAAATAGTATATTAAAAATACTAAATGCAAGTCTAGACTTATTCAGAGGTAAGCTGTTTTTTTATAAAGGAGATTTAGAATTAGCTTATGAGAAACTGAGATTGAGTGAGGAAAGTGGCAGTATTTGTGCGCTTGATGACTGGAAATATAAGATGCTGAAACTTAAAGCACGCATGTTGATCAGTCAAGATATGTATGAAGAAGCTTATGAGACTATTGCGCAATTGCGTATGGTGATAAATCCCAGTCCGATCCCAGAATATTTAACAACATTAGATTTAGAAGAGGCTATGAGACTGAGACAAACTAAGGAAACAGGACTTGTTTTAAGTCATATTCATGAAAATGAGTTAAGCAGTTTTATAACCGAATATGCCACAATTTTATTAGTTTTGTCCGCTTTATATAAGATAAAGGCCAATGATAAAGATAAGCTTAATCTAGCGTATATAAAAGCATTTCTAGTTAGAAACATAAAACATTTCGAGCAACAAAAACGAGTAAGCAGTATGGTAACATTTAATTTGCTCTTAAGCATCTGTTATCACTATGAGAAAAATGACATTAAGCGCCTAGAATTTTATAAGTTAAGTAAGAAATACGCTAATTTAGAAGGCTACCAGTTACCTTTTATTTTGTATTCTATAGAGAATATTATTGAAAACATTCCAATTAGCCGTGGAAGTCTAATTTATTCAAATTCAAATAATGGCTTAATAGAACCACTTTCTAAGCGTGAGTTGGATGTTTTTCTATGTATAAGCGAAGGTTTAACAAATAAAGAGATTAGTGGTAAATTATATTTATCAGAAGAAACTATAAAAAGTTACAATAAAAGTATATATAGAAAATTGGGCGTAAATAGAAGGACTCAAGCCATTGTGAAAGCAAAAGAATTAGGCTTCTTAAAATAATTCTAAGAATAACTATTATTCTAGAAATTACAAAGTCAAAGTCATGGATTAAACAAGCTATGTTTAGTCTATGGCTTTTTTATTGCTTGTCTTTTATTTTTTTACCCACTAAAGGGGGTAGTTTATGACATCTGCAATACGGTATGATGTAAGAAATTTTAAGGTATCAGTATAAAAATTTGAAAAGAGGTGAAATATGAAAGCTATAAGTGTCATTGACAAGGACAATGATAAGGAACTCGCGTTAGTAGAAGTTTTTGATGTTCAGCCTGCAAAATATGAAATTAAAGTTAAAGTGAAAAAGGTTCCTTTGACTACAGGTGATGTTGCACTGATGCGCATGGGTTCAAAAAAAAATAAGATTGTTGGTCAATTTTATGCTGGAGAAGTTGTCAGTTTAGGTAATGGTGTAGATGAGTATAACATTGGAGACCGAGTTTGTGGACTTCATAAGAATGGTACACTTTCTGAATTTATATGTGTAAGTAATGAAAGTATCATTCATCAAATTCCTGATGATATTTCCTATGAAGGAGCTGTTTCGCTGTTGTTTGGTGGGAGTGCCGCGCTGTATTTTCTTAAAAAACTGGCTAGTATGAACAGAAAATTATGGATATTAATTAATGGTGCCTCAGGTGAAGTTGGTCTTTTAGCCCTTCAATTAATGAAGGCTTATGGACACAATGTAACTGCAGTAAGTAGCGCTAAAAATTTTGCGATTCTTGAACAATTTGGAGCAGATAGGTGTATTGATTATACTCAAGAAAATATTGAGGAATATCTGGACCAGTTTGATGTCGTTTTTGATGCTGTAGGTAAACTGAATGTGCATAGAACTGTTGCGCATATGTCTAAAGACTCTGATTTTATAACCACTCATGTAGGCGTTGAATTGATAGGAACTCTATTAAAGAGCTGGCTAGTAAAAAGCGTGAGAATAAAAATGGGAATAGCAAGCTTTAAGAAAGAGGATATTGAAACATTATTTGAGTTATATTCAGTAGGTGGCATAAGAGAAGTAATAGATAGTAGAGTTGCACTGAAAGAAGTGAGTAAAGCACTGGATCGAGTGAAGTCTGGAGCTAAAGTAGGTACAGTAATAATTGATTTTGAAAATTAGGAGGTAATTATGGAAACGGTAAACTTTGATAGCGATCAAACGATTAAAAAGGCTGCAAGAATAGGTGGAATATCTTATGTACTCTTAATACTACTAGGTTTATTTGCTGAGTTATTTGTTCGAAGCTCACTTATTACAGGCACCATGACAGAAACTGTAAGTAACATAACTTCAAATGAACTTTTATTTAGACTTGGATTCTTTAGTGATTTGTTAATGGTACTACTCGATATAACTGTTGGAATAGCGCTTTATGTGATCTTTAGAAATCTAAACAAAACCTTAGCTATGACTGGATTAATTTTAAGGATGATTCAATCCGTATTGTTGGCAATGAATTTACAAAGGATGCACACAGCGTTATTATATTTTAAAAATGATATAATAGAGCCTGTATTTTCGCAGATATTGGGTATTTATCAACTTGAGATGTTTAGGTATGGTTACTTTTTAGCGTTAGTCTTCTTTGGTCTATATCTGATCGTTATTGCACTTCAATTTAGACAAACAGATTATTTTAACAAAATAGTAGTGTTTTTTATTGGCGTGTCAGGTACGCTATATGTAGCAGACAGTATTGTGAATTTTATTTTTCCACAATTCAAAATGTATACAGGGTCTAACGTATCAATGCTGATTTGGATTGTTACTGAGTTTGCAATTGCCATTGGACTAATCAGACTTAGTTTCAGGAAAAAGTCATTTTATAAGAGATAGAATTTTTCAAGTGTCTCGCAAATCGTTTATAGAAGGGAGAGTTATACTATTTTTAGTATACAATTATGTTTATGAATTTTAAAACCTTAATAGATTCAATTGGCAATCAAATGCCAACTTATAGTGGCGGATTAACAAACCACTTACCAATGACAGCTTATGCACTTCATTATCTTGGTATGGACGTAAAAGATATCTATGACTATGCGTTTTGGTATGAAAAGGATAAAAAAATTAAATCCATTGATGAACCTAAATTTATTATTGATAACTTAGAAAAATATTTAGGTCAAAATAAATATTATAGTGAGCTAATACAATACTTTAAAGTTGAGATTAATTCAAATGGTGTTCAAGAAGTCGTAAAAAAATATATTGATATGCTCTTTGAGGGTTCTTCAGGTGATGCTTTTCATGGTTTAATAAGATTGGCATATGCAGTTGAGAGTGACAACAGTGATGAAGTGGGCAGAGCATTAGCTTATTTATCTGATAGCTATAAGAAATTCAATATTGATAAGCATCAGATATTAGAAGAAGAACCACTAAAAACAATTGAAACATTATCAAAAAGTGAATACTTCAAGAAAAAGAAGTTTAAAGAATCTTTAATTATCGGACGAATGAAAGAGGTTTCTGAAGATGAAAATATGCTAGGACTGCTGAAAAAATTACCAGAAAGTTACAAGACTGAAGATGCTCTTAGCGAATTAACCATGAAAATCTATGCCATGACTGAAGATTTTACAATGCTTCACGGGTTTACATCAACTCATGCGTTGACTGTGTTGTCCCCCTATATTTTAGATGTAAAAAAAGCCATAGAATTACATTGGCTACATTTACAAATAGCATATTTATCGACGAACTGTAAAAAACTTAACAAAATTAGCTTTGATCAGAAAAATACTGATTGGAATCTGGTTTTTGAGAAAGCACTTAAATCAAAGGATGAACACACACACAAATTGGTTTATAGTTTGCATAAAAATTATTTGATGCATAAAAATAGTGATTTGGGGCTACTATATGGTCAGATTGCTAGAAATAAAGTAGCTCAAGAATTGTTTGCTGAGTATAAACTAAACGGTAAATTGTTACTAAGAAATCGTTTTGTCATGGCGCCGATGACAACTTGGAGTGCAAATTCTGATGGAACTGTCTCCGAAGAAGAACTCCAATACTACAAGTTTAGGAGTAGTGGAGTAGGTATGGTTATTACGGCAACAACCTACATGGAGCCAAGCGGCAAGGGGTTTTCTGGTCAGTTTTTTGCAGGGGATGATACGATGTTGCCATCTTTGACTGAGCTTGCAAAAACAATCAAGTCACAAGGTGCGAAGGCGATTTTACAGGTCTTTCATGCAGGCCGAAAAGGAAATCCGCATGATATGCCTAATGGGATAACTGTTAGTGCTTCTCCTATTCCAGGTAAA
The DNA here is from genome assembly GCF_029914245.1 of Fusibacter bizertensis. GTDB lineage: Bacteria > Bacillota > Clostridia > Peptostreptococcales > Acidaminobacteraceae > Fusibacter_C > Fusibacter_C bizertensis. The sequence goes on along the minus strand of NZ_JARYZI010000009.1, from coordinate 10,348 downwards.
AGAGAGATTGAGAACATTCCAAGAGCAATGTCTGAGATTGAAATAGAAAATACAATAAATTCGTTTCGAGACTGTGTAGATAGAGCCTATAGAGCTGGATTTGATGGTATAGAGATTCATGGCGCAAACACATACTTGTTACAACAGTTCTTTTCACCACACTCAAACCGGAGAGAGGATCAGTGGGGTGGGAGTCTTGAAAAAAGAATGAGGTTTCCACTTGCAATTATAAAGGCTTGCTTAGCTGAGCGTGAAAAAATGAAACTTGAAAATTTTGTGATTGGTTATCGGTTTTCACCAGAAGAAAACTCTGAACCGGGTATTTCATTAGAAGAAACGGTTAAGTTCATCGATATAATTAGTGGTCTTGATCTTGATTATTTACACATATCCTTAAGCGATTTTGAACAGACATCAATTAGAGCGCATAGTGATACAAGAAAGATTATTAAAGTTATTAAAGACACCATAAACTCAAGAAAGCCATTAATAGGTGTTGGAAGTATTTATACAAAAAAAGCAGCAAAACGATTATATGAATACGATGTGGAATTGATAGCGCTTGGTAGACAATTATTGATAGATGGAAAGACTATTGAAAAATGGGAAAAAAATCAAGTTCCATACAAAACGTATAGCGCATTAAGAAAACACGAGCAATTTATACCAGATCCGTTGCATGATATCATTATCAATACTGAAGATTGGGTACCGAAAGATGAATAAAGTATACAGTGCAGCTACCAGCATTACATTGGAGCAAGTTTAATATTAATTGGCGTAATTGGTGTGAATTATAAAAAAGGAGATTAGACTAAAATGAACATTCGACAAAGAGAACTAGCATCATTTGATCAAAGCAATGAAGAATATATTATTGGGACGCTACAAAATACAAATTTTAAAATTGATGAATTGGAAAATATTGATGAGAACAGTAAACTCGTCAGCGAAATTATAGAGTCTGGGCTTACAGGTGTTATTTTTAAGATAAATAAAGACGCTGTTTACAATTTAAAAAGAAAAAGGAAAACAAGTAAGGTAAAAAATATAGATGGACAACTTTCATTTTTAAATGAGCTGATCTGCCGGTCAAAAATTATAGAAAATCAATGGAAGTTTGCCTCTTTTCAAAACAATATTGTCAAAACAATATATGCTAATTATAGGAAAGGTATATTACTTTCGGAATGGATTGATGGTAACCATCCCAAAGCACTGGATATAGATTGGATTCAAGATACGATCAATATTGCACTTGATTTGCAAAAGATTGGTTTGTTTGAATGGGATTTAAGTCGTGGAAATATTCTAGTAAAAGATAAAAAAGTTAAATTATTTGATTTTGGTTACTGTTATCAATTTGATCCACTGGTTGCTTATAATTCAGAAGGATTAAATGAACCGAGATTCCATGCTTTAGAGCGACTTGAAACAAGGTATTTGATGCTGGCACTTTATCGATATGAGAAAGAAAATGGGAAAAATAAAACTTTAAACCTATTTAAAGAAATTAAAAGGGCAGGCATCATAAGTTATGTAGATCATCATGCATATCTAGAAAGTCAAGGTGCGAATAAACAAGTGTTGGTACACTTTCAAAACATTATTGAAGAATGGCGTGATGGCATAGCAGATATGGATGCATTAGAGGCGTTATACCTAAAAGAAGTTCTAAGATCACATTTGCTTGATATTCATGATGACCTTTCTGGAAAATCGTGCACACCAGATACCCTATTAAGAATTAGTCATTTAAAAGAGCTTACGAATCAGTATACATGGCGTCAAATAGCAACGTTTGTAGACCACACTGAAAAGGAAAAGTTTTTACAAGAGTTAGAGTCCTTTCATGAAAATGCGATTATGTATCAGCATTCATAAGCAGTAATTGATAATCATTATACTAAAGCACTCATTTTAAATTTTTTAAGGCAAGATGTTCTCGACATTATCTTTCAGATTGCCTATCAAAATTTGAAAAAAGTGCTTTCTTTTACATAAACTATATATAATCATTGTGTTGAATCTCAACCTAAATAAAAGTGTGTTATGATAAACACAAAAAAGGTATACTTAAGTATTGAAAAGTCACTCAATATTTAATTAGGAGACATCATGGATACTTACTTATTTCCCATCAAAATCGCAATTCTAACATTTCCACTGTTCGCTTTTGTTTTTACGTTGCCTTTTGCAATATTTCAGTATAAAAAGTATGGTTACATCAATAAGTTTAGAATTTTTATTTTGTTTTCTTTTTTACTTTTTTTAATCGTTGCTTTTTATCTCGTAATTTTACCACTTCCGGCTTCTAGAGACATAAAAAGTACGATGATAAAAGACGCACCGTATTATAATTTGGTACCGTTTACTTTTGTAGCAGATTTGATGCGTGAAGCTAATTTTGATGTCCGCGTACCTGAGACGTATCAAAACCTTTTGACAGAAAGGACTTTTCTACAGGCGGCGTTTAACATTTTGATGTTAATGCCATTTGGTATTTTTTTACGTTATTATTTCAAATATAGTTTTAAGAAGACCATTATATTGACCCTCTTACTTTCACTTTTTTTCGAAGTCACACAGCTTACAGGTTTATATGGAATGTATAATGCGCCTTATCGTTTGTTTGATGTGGACGATTTATTTTTAAATACAATGGGAGGCGCGTTTGGCTATATATTCGCACCATTCTTCACGTTTTTTTTACCAAAGCCCTCAACACTTGATAATGATGTGAATTTAGAAGCAATGCGGGTGTCTTTATTTAGGCGGACACTTGCACTTGGAATTGATTGGTTTGCATTAGGTTTATTTGCACGTCTTTATGATAACCTACTAATAGAAGCTGCAGTGTATTTTACGTATTTTATACTTATTGTTACAGCAACAAATGGGAGAACACTGGGCAAATGGCTCACTTCAACTAAAGTAAAAGGTGCTGGTGAAAAACTTACCTTTAAAGAGGCCTTTATCAGGTATGGTCTTTTATATTTTGGTTTTTTTGGACTTATACGAGTGCTTGGAAAAGCAATTGATATTTTGGTTGCATTGCAAGATCCATATAGTATTTGGATGACTGTTTTTGCAGTGGCTATTTTAGCAGTTATTGACATCATGTTTTTGGTTCATCTTATACTCAACAGTATGAAGAAAGATCGGTTTTTTTATGAAAAAATGAGTCATACACAATTAGCTGTGTCTAAGTAATCATAGTGTATTTTTGATGAAAGTAGGTGAATTTTGTGATTCGAGTAAAGTTAAAACGTAATGGTTTTATAGTGTTATTGATGTTATTGATGCTTGTAAATGCCGGCTGTAAACGAGCTGACATAATGTCCACGGAAGACGTGACAACATCAACAAATATAGAAATTGAAACGACTACAACTGAAACTTTAACATCTGAAACGTTTTCAGAGGGCAATAATCCTGTTTTAAAACATGGAAGGCTTAAACTAGATGGGCTACAAATCGTCGATCAGTCAGGTACACCGATTCAACTTAGGGGCGTGAGTACACATGGTATTCAATGGTTCCCTGAATATGTTTCGCAAGATACGTTTAAAACAATGAAAGATGATTGGCATATTAATGTCGTTAGGCTTGCTATGTACTCCGATCCTAATGCAGGCTATGATGAGCAACTTCATGCACTTGTTGAGAAGGGTGTGGCATATGCGACTGAACTCGATTTATATGTGATCATCGACTGGCACATACTATCTGATGGCAACCCAAATCTTTCAAAAGATAGAGCCATTAAGTTTTTTGAGGCAATGTCAAAGAAGTATAAAGACAATCCAAATGTGCTTTATGAAATCTGCAATGAACCAAATGGCGATGTCACATGGTCAAGAGATATTAAACCTTATGCAGAGTCGATTATTAATGTCATCCGTCAAAATGATGAAAATGCGCTCATCATAGTGGGGACACCTACGTGGTCACAAGATGTGGATTTAGTTGCAAATGATCCCATTGAGAATCAAGAAAACATTTTATATGCACTGCATTTTTATGCGGCAACTCATAAAGAAGGCTTGAGAGAAAAACTTTCCGAAGCATTGAAATTGGGGCTTCCAATTATCGTAAGTGAGTTTGGTATCAGCGATGCTTCGGGCAGTGGAGAAATCGACTATGAACAGGGTGCGATTTGGTTAGAGTTTTTAGACGCACATGGAATTGGATATGTTGCATGGAACTTATCAAATAAAGAAGAGACGTCCGCTTTGATCAAATCGGATATTAAAACTGTTTCGGGATGGAATGACTCGGATTTAACGCCATGGGGACTGTGGTTCGTAAAATGGATTGGAGGAAAATAGAGGATGTAGCGTAACTATTTAAAAGGAGTATTGGTGATAGCTTGGGAGGTGTTTACTATCAGAGATCAATCAGCGGACGCATATTTGAAAAAAGTACTAAAATCCTATATTCAATCTACAGATGAAGAAATCAGTGAAATTGTAAGCAAATTACCTGTTAAGCGGTTTAAAAAAGGATCTATGATTTTATACCAAGGTGAGCCGTCTAATCACTGCATATTTGTAATTAGTGGTTGTTTGCGACAATATAGGATAAATGAAAAAGGTGATGATGTAACAAGTGAATTTTACGAAGAAGGTCAATGGGTAAATGTATTTAACGAAACTGCTAAAGATAAAGTTTCTAAGTATAGTATAATTTGTTCAGAAGATTGTATACTTATTTATAGTAAAACGCAACTTAAGAGTGATATGTTTTTAGCATATCCTGACTTAAAGGATATGACTACAGTAATGTTAGGCGAAAGATTAGGTGAAATCAATGAAAATATTTATTCCTTTGCAGCGCTTTCGCCAGAAGATAGAGTAAAAGAACTATTACAAAACAGACCCAGTCTGATTAAAAGAGTACCTCAGCATCAACTTGCTAGTTACTTAGGTGTTACCCCCGAATCATTTTCTAGGATAAAAAAGAGGTTAGATTCATTGACTTAAGTCAATGAATCTTTTTTTTGTGAGCATATAATTATATTAGGAAGACAAGGAGGCCGTTATGAAAGCGATTAGATATCATAAATTTGGAGCACCAAGAGTTTTGAAAGTTGAAGAAGTAGATAATTTGAATTTTAATGATCACCAACTATTAGTAGAAGTATATGCCACTACTGTGAATTCTGGTGATTGTCATTTAAGAAGTGGAACCCCTCTGTTAGCCAGAATTTTTGCAGGTCCAATAGTACCCAGACAGAAAATACTGGGAACAGCTTATTCTGGTAAAGTAGTACAAGTTGGAGCAAACATATCAAAGTATAAAGTTGGAGATGAAATATTGGGTTCGCTAGGCATTAAATCAGGCACATATGCAGAGTATATTGCTATAGAAGAAAATTCAGTCGTTGTTAAAAAGCCATTGGGTTTGACTCATGAAGAAGCGGCATCTTTAATTTTTGGTTCCTTATCAGCAAAGTATTTTTTAACTAAAGCTGGAATTGCAAGAAAAAAAAGAGTTTTGGTAATAGGAGCAGCGGGTTCGGTCGGCTCATATGCAGTACAGTATGCGAAGAGTATTGGCGCTCATGTAACTGGGGTATGTCATTCCCAAAGTGTTGAATTTGTAATCGGAATTGGTGCTGACAGGACGATTGACTATACCCTTGAGAACCTTTCAGATTATAAAATGCAGTTTGACATTATATTAGATACGGTAGGAAAGGAAAGTTTGTCGGTTATAAAATCTTGTTTGGCAATAAACGGGAATTATATTACAACTGTTGTTAGAATTGGGGTCATCATTAGACAGTTTTTTAATAAAGAAAATGGTAAGAAATTTATGTTTGATGTGACTAAATCAAAATCATCAGATTTAGAGCATATCATAGAATTAGTCAAAATAGGAGTGTACAATCCTTTAATTGATGCAGTTTATAAGTATGATGAAGTTGTAAAAGCCCATCACTATGTGGAAGGTAATAGAAAATCAGGAGCAGTTGTTTTGAATATGAAAGTTTAGTATTCTAAGAACTTTACACCTAAGTGGTTTTGTACTTTGATGTCGACAGACTATATTTTAGGAATAAACGATCGAAGATAGAGAGTTTGGTTAAGAGTGGGATTGAGGTTTGGTTTGTAGGAATGTGAGATTCTAATAGGACTATCTAATAAGTAACGAATTAGGTAGTACTTTAAATTGTCTCAGATTCATGTCAATAAAGGATACAATGCTCTCATTGATCTAAATATACACTGATCCAATTATTGTACACTTCAGGGTATTCCATGTTAAGAAACAAGAAAGCGCCCCTTGTTAATTATTCAAGGAAAGAAATCTTAGGTTAAAGCCTATGGAATGCATTTTGAAGTTTGAATGAGTACGCAGGATGGGGGTAATTAGTATCAACGTAATTATATTATCTTACTATTTCCCCAGAAAATAAAAAAACTTTGCAATAATTACTGCATGGTGGTATGTTTTCCAAAATGGACTATATAAGATCCAACCAATCTTATATAGTCTATTTTAATGTCGATTTCAACATATAATCAATCCGAATGAATTGGTGTTAAGAGCCAAATGTGACTTGTTAAATCGCTTTTTAATTCTTATGGTGTAAAATATTGCTATTTAATTCAAGTGAGAATATAATGTAAATATAGTTATAGTAAAGTTAACTGAAAAAAGAAAGAGGTGATATTATGGGTAAATATTTAACTTCTCATAGCGCATTAACTGAAATTGGTGCTAGACTCAAAGCATATCGAATAGATTTTCCTTTGTCACAAGAGGAGTTAGCACTTAAATCTGGCATAGCTAAACGAAGTATTTCGCGTATGGAAAATGGTGAAGATATACAGTTTGGAAACCTTATAAAGGTACTCATAGCACTTGATTTAGATGCCAATCTTGACATGCTCGTTCCAGATCCTCATAAGAGACCCTCAAATTACTTGAAAGATAAATCGATTCCACCACAAAGAAAACGCGTAAGTGCAAAAGTATCTAAACAAACCAAGACTGATATTAAATGGGGAGATGAAAACCTATGAACAATACTGCGACCGTATTGCTTTGGGGAACAACGGTAGGCTACTTTCATTTAGATGAAGGCAAAAAGTATGTGTCATTTGAATATGATAAGAACTTTCTGAACATGGGGATCGAGGTATCGCCAATTAAGATGCCTTTATCAAATAGAGTATATGAGTTTCCTGAATTGGTATCACCAGCCTTTAAAGGTGTTCCAGGCTTAATTGCAGATTCATTGCCGGACAAGTTCGGCAATGCAGTGATCGATCAGTGGCTTGCATCAGAAGGCAGAACACCAGAATCTTTTAATGTCATAGAACGTTTATGTTATACAGGAAAACGTGGAATGGGTGCACTGGAATATGTCCCAGCAATTAACGCACTAGGAAATCAGGATGATAAAATAAGTATTGCAAGATTAGTGGATTTTGCTTCAGCAGTTTTAGCTGAGAAAGAAAATATTTTATTATCATCACAGAATGAAGTTGAGTTCAAACAACTTTTAAAGCTTGGAACATCAGCAGGTGGTGCGAGAGCAAAAGCTGTCATCGCCTACAATATAAAAACAGGAGATATCCGTTCTGGGCAGGTTGATCTAGACGATGGGTACGATTATTGGCTAATTAAGTTTGATGGCGTCACTAAAAATGGAGATCATAATCTTGAAGATGTTGTAGAATACACTTTGATTGAATATGCGTATTATAAAATGGCACTTGAAGCGGGAATTGTGATGAGTGAGTGTAAGTTGCTTGAAGAAGGCAGTCGCAAACATTTTATGACAAAGAGATTTGATAGAGTGGATGGCAAGAAGTTGCATATGCAGTCATTAGGGGCACTCATGCATATTGACTATAATGAACCTGGACTATGCAGCTATGAATTAGCAGCTTTAACTGCAAGAAGATTGGGTTTACCAAGTAGCGATATAGAACAGTTTTTCAGAAGAATGGTATTTAATGTTTTAGCAGTCAATCAGGATGATCATGTAAAGAATATTTCATTTCTAATGGATAGAAATGGGATTTGGTCGTTATCTCCAGCTTATGATATAACATTTGCAAGTGATTCAGGTAATAAATGGCTTCAGGCACATCAAATGACGATTAATGGAAAGAAATCAAATATATTGATGGAAGATATGATTGCATGTGGTCAAAATATGGACCTTACAAGGTATAAATGCAAGAAAATCATCGAAGAAGTAAACAGTGCTGTTAAAGAGTGGCGAACGATTGCGCGTTCAGCTAATATCAAAGAAAATACAATCAACATGATTGAAAAGGAAATTAATAGGATGGACTCGTTTTTGAATGAATAATTGTAAATCTGTTGTTTTTTATTATAAAGGAGGACCAAAAAATGAGCTTTACAATCATAGCAACTTGGCGTATGGCGTTTGAAGGTGTCAGCGAAGCTACTAAAATATTAAGAGATAATGGCAGTGCATCAGAGGCCATTGAAACTGCAATTAAATGCGTTGAAGATAATCCTTTGTATACTTCTGTGGGGTATGGTGGACTCCCTAACAATGTAGGAACTGTAGAACTAGATGCAGCCTATATGAATGGTGATACGTTGGGGTTAGGTGCCGTAGCAAGTATAAAAGACTATGCAAATCCAGTATCAATAGCTAAAAAATTAAGTGAAGATCGATTTAATATATTCTTAGTCGGTTCAGGTGCTGAGGCGTATGCCCATACACAGGGATTTGAGAGAAAAAATATGCTAACTCAGCTTTCAAATAAGGCATGGAAAGAAAGAATGAAAGAGATTCATGAGAAAAATCTTAGTCCTTATGACGGTCATGATACAGTAGGGATGGTTGTTATAGATCATAATAAATCGATGGTTGCGGCGACTTCTACAAGTGGTTTATTTATGAAGAAACCTGGTAGAATAGGTGATTCGGCACTTCCAGGTTCTGGCTATTTTGTCGATAGTGAAATCGGAGGCGCAACTGCAACTGGACTTGGTGAAGATATAATGAAAGGATGTTTATCATACGAAGTCGTTAGACTGATGGAAGAGGGATATACGCCACAAAACGCTGCCGACAAAGCAGTGAATGATTTTTCTGAAAAGCTAAAGCGGAAAAATGGTGTAGTTGGAGCGATTTCGCTGGTATGCATTAATAACCAAGGGGAGTGGGGCGTTGGTACAAATGTGGAATTTCCATTTGTAGTGGCATCTGACCAACATGAACCCAAAATTTATATTTCAAACAATGAGGATGGAAAAAAGACAACATATACTATAGCAAACTTATAAACATACTATAGGAGGTTAACATGTTAAAGAAAATATTTGGATTTAATTCAACACTTGAATCGGATGGGTCATATAGTCCTTCAAAGATGTCTTTAAAGTTGGCTACTGCCAATAAAACCGATTTTGAAAATATTGCTTATCAAAAGTATCAAGGAGAAAAGTCAAAAATATTGATAATTTTAACAGAAGATAAAAATATGGGCATGGCAAATGGCACTTTTTTTTCTACTGGGAATCATCCTGTTGAAACCTTATTACCGATGCTTCATCTTAAAAATGCAGGATTTGAATTCGAAATAGCCACACCGACTGGAAAACCAGTGGTTTTTGAAATGTGGGCTTTCCCCCAAAATGATAAATATGTTCAATCTATTTTCGAGGAATATAATAATAGCTTTATGAAACCTATTAGTTTAGAGGCTGAAGTGAATCAGTTGTTAAATAAAACTGAATCGTATGCAGCTGTATTTATACCAGGCGGACATGGCGCTTTATTAGGCCTCCCAGAAGACAAGAATGTTGCTAAGGTTTTAAACTGGGCATTTAAAAATGACTTGTATATTATAAGTCTCTGTCATGGACCAGGAGCTTTTTTGTCAACAGCATTGAATCATCAAAAATTTATTTTCGATGGATATCAAATGGCTGTGTTTCCAGATTCGGTAGATCGGATGACACCGAAGATTGGCTATTTACCGGGGAAAATGCCTTACGCGCTAAATGAACGTCTCATTTCACTAGGAGCGAAAATTGTCAACACAAAATCTGATAAAACGGTATGTATAGATAGAAGATTAATTACTGGTGCGAGTCCACTGGCTTCAAATGAGTTAGGTAAACTTGCTGCAACTACACTTTTGAATAATTTATAACGATTTAGAGTTCTATGATTATCTAGATAAATATCATGTTCAGCTTTTGCATACTCCACAGTCAGATTGGGTATGTATGGAATAATCACTCGAATAACGTGATTTTGTAAGTCATAGACTAACTATATGAAGTCAAGTAAATAAGACTAGAATTTTATTTAGATTTATTCTTGAAAAGTGAGCATGACAAA
>NZ_JARYZI010000029.1 GCF_029914245.1 Fusibacter bizertensis | reverse complement strand
TAGACTAACTATATGAAGTCAAGTAAATAAGACTAGAATTTTATTTAGATTTATTCTTGAAAAGTGAGCATGACAAAAAGAAGTAGTTGTACTACTTCAAAAATCAAATTTGGAATCTAGCAGAATTTCAGATCTTTAGTTAACAAAGCAAAAATAACGCGTAAAAGTTTTTTAGCAGTGTGTGATAAAGCAACGTTGTAGTGTTTGCCTTCCGCTATTTTTTTAGATAAGTATTCTTTAAATACTGACGATCTCATAGCAACTAGTCTAGCTGCTTGTAAAATAGCCCATCTGAGGTATTTGGAACCTCGCTTGACCATTCTTGATTGAGTGGCAGTATAGTTTCCTGATTGATGTGTTGAAGGATCTAAGCCTGCAAAAGCAAGTAATTTAGCTGGAGATGAAAATTTTGAAATATCTCCTATTTCAGCAAGAATGATTGATCCAAGTCTGAATGAAATGCCTGGAATAGAAACAATAGGAGAACTCATTTCATCCATAAGAGCTTTAAGTTGAAAATCGAGTAAAGTAAGTTCTTCTTGAACATTTTGAATGAGTCTAATGGTTTGTTGAAGCTCAAAACCGTATGAAGACCTGTTTGAACCGATTGACTTACTTGCAACTTCACGAATTAATAAAGCTTTATCTCGACCATATTTGCCTCTTGAATGCACTTTTAGAAGATTAGTCAGCTTGGTTAAATGTAGCTCGGAAATTTTTTGTGGTGATGGTGCTTCAAGTAAAAGAGCATAAGAGGAATTTTGATGAATAGACCATACATGTTTAGCAAGTTCGGGAAAAACAATATCAAGCAGCCGCGTCACTGAAATTTTAAGTTTAGAACGATATTCAACAAGCCTATGGCGATGTCTAGTGAGTGACTTCAATTCTTGATAATGGTATGATACAGGAGAGTAGGAATTGTATTCTTCTGTGAATAACATTTTTGCGATGATGCGTGCGTCGACTGTATCAGTTTTGGTTTTCCGCAAAGTCTGTGCTTTTCTGTAAAGGTTTGTGCTGAGCGGGTTGAAGAGAGTTACCGGGAAGTCCTCTCTAATCAGGAAGTCGATGAGATTGTTGCTATAGTGTCCAGTGGATTCAAGTCCTACTCTCATTTTTTGACGGTCCACATTTGGAAGTTTACTAAGAAACAATTCATAGCCTGATTGAGAGTTTTCAAAAGTGAAATTGTTTTGAAGAACCTCACCGTTTGAATCGACAATAAAACAATCATGCTTGTTTTTGGCAACATCAATGCCAATGTAAATCATAGATAACACCTCTTTTCGTATTTGATCGTTGCAATCCACAAACTCTATACTGTGTACCCTTGCTCGATATAAAACGTCTAAGCGTTATCTAACTCATTAACAGATATAGTATAGAGCTGCGGTTAGAGCCTAAAAGAAATAGTCAAAGCTATAGGAGGAAAAACTAATCCGCAACGTCTATCACTATTATAAGTAAAAACAGAACACATAGCTCTAAACTATGTGTTCATTATACAAGGAGGA
>NZ_JARYZI010000028.1 GCF_029914245.1 Fusibacter bizertensis | reverse complement strand
CTTCGGTCAAAGAGAAACTTATGAAAGCGGCGGACGGGTGAGTAACGCGTGGGTAACCTGCCCCATACAAAGGGATAGCCACTGGAAACGGTGATTAATACCTTATAAGTCGGTAGTCTCGCATGAGACAGCCGACAAAGATTTATCGGTATGGGATGGACCCGCGTCTGATTAGCTAGTTGGTGAGGTAACGGCTCACCAAGGCGACGATCAGTAGCCGACCTGAGAGGGTGATCGGCCACACTGGAACTGAGACACGGTCCAGACTCCTACGGGAGGCAGCAGTGGGGAATATTGCACAATGGGCGCAAGCCTGATGCAGCAACGCCGCGTGAGTGATGAAGGCTTTCGGGTCGTAAAACTCTGTCCTATGGGAAGAAAAAAATGACGGTACCATAGGAGGAAGCCCCGGCTAACTACGTGCCAGCAGCCGCGGTAATACGTAGGGGGCAAGCGTTATCCGGAATCACTGGGCGTAAAGGGTGCGTAGGTGGCTTATCAAGCCAGGGGTGAAAGGCATTGGCTCAACCAATGTAAGCCTTTGGAACTGATAGGCTTGAGTGCAGGAGAGGTAAGTGGAATTCCTAGTGTAGAGGTGAAATTCGTAGATATTAGGAGGAACACCAGTGGCGAAGGCGACTTACTGGACTGTAACTGACACTGAGGCACGAAAGCGTGGGTAGCGAACAGGATTAGATACCCTGGTAGTCCACGCCGTAAACGATGAATACTAGGTGTCGGGCGTCAAAACTCGGTGCCGCAGCTAACGCATTAAGTATTCCGCCTGGGGAGTACGCACGCAAGTGTGAAACTCAAAGGAATTGACGGGGACCCGCACAAGCAGCGGAGCATGTGGTTTAATTCGAAGCAACGCGAAGAACCTTACCAGGTCTTGACATCTCTCTGATCGACTCTTAGCCGAGTCTTCCCTTCGGGGCAGAGATGACAGGTGGTGCATGGTTGTCGTCAGCTCGTGTCGTGAGATGTTGGGTTAAGTCCCGCAACGAGCGCAACCCTTGTGTTTAGTTGAAAACAGGTTAAGCTGTTCACTCTAGACAGACTGCCGTGGATAACACGGAGGAAGGTGGGGATGACGTCAAATCATCATGCCCCTTATGATCTGGGCTACACACGTGCTACAATGGTCGGTACAACGGGCAGCGAAAGAGTAATCTGGAGCGAATCCTAAAAAGCCGATCCCAGTTCGGATTGTGGGCTGAAACTCGCCCACATGAAGTTGGAGTTGCTAGTAATCGCGAATCAGAATGTCGCGGTGAATGCGTTCCCGGGTCTTGTACACACCGCCCGTCACACCATGGAAGTTGGGGGCGCCCGAAGCCAGTGGTCCAACCCGTAAGGGAGGAAGCTGTCGAAGGTGAAATCAATGACTGGGGTGAAGTCGTAACAAGGTAGCCGTATCGGAAGGTGCGGCTGGATCACCTCCTTTCTAAGGAGAAATAGACATTTGCGCTGTTCAATTTTGAGGGTCTTGTGACCATGAGTGATAAGTGATTATC
>NZ_JARYZI010000048.1 GCF_029914245.1 Fusibacter bizertensis | reverse complement strand
CTCATGTCGGCGACGCAACTTGCGTTGCGTGTTAATGTCGATTCTATATGCAATTTTCAATGTGCAAGTTTAATTTTGCTAAAAGCAAAATTTCAGAAAGCGAAGCTTTCGTTTGACTCCGTCAAACAAACTTGCTCTCATCCGAATTTTCGTTAGAAAATTCGGATGATGCGTGTTCATTTTACGATTATCTTTCGATATCAAACTTGCTCTCAAATGGATTTTCAAAGAAAATTCAATTGATGCTCTCTTTTATTCTTTTAGGTACGCATTAAATGTTAATCTAATGCGTCATGGTGGAGATTAAGAGACTTGAACTCTTGACCCCCTGCGTGCAAGGCAG
>NZ_JARYZI010000047.1 GCF_029914245.1 Fusibacter bizertensis | reverse complement strand
TAAGTTAAACTCTGAAATTTCATAAGGTGATAGTATCGGTACAAATATTACCGCTAACACAATCACGATAAAAAGTGATGCGCCAACAACGGCAACTTTATTTTTTAAGAAGCGTTCCCAGGCGATTCTCCAAGGTCCAACTGCTTTTTTCTTTGTTACAGCAGTTTGTTTAGCTGCTGCTTTTTTAGTATCAGCCATTTTATTCCTCCCACATTTATTATATCAATCGAAAATTTACATTACTTAACACGAACTCTAGGGTCAACAAGTGCATAACTTACGTCAGCAAGTAAGTTACCTGCAAGCATAAGGATTGCATAGAATGTGTTGGCTGCCATGAGCATCG
>NZ_JARYZI010000008.1 GCF_029914245.1 Fusibacter bizertensis | reverse complement strand
GCCATAGTTGTACTCCTTTTCGTATTTGGATTATACCAAACTATAACAAGGTGTTACAACTTTAGTTTATCAGGACATAATTGTTCTTTCAATTTATAAGTTATACCAAAGAAAGTAGTTGAATTTTCAATATATTTTTATTATAATAAAAATAGATTTAGCTTATGTATTAATTTAAATCTACTTATATTTTTTTATAGTTTTTGAGATCTGGCAAAAGATTATAGCTGTACCCCACTCTCTTATATGGAGTGGGGTGCTTTTTTTTGATTGATCAGGAGGTAATCATGAAAGTAATTATTATTTCAAATGAACCAATATTAGTTGCATATGTAAGTAAGAAAATTAAAAGAGTAACAAGTAATTTTATGGAAATCATAACAATTAATCATGAAGTAGGACATGATGAGTCTTTTTTTGAGAACTCAGTTGTCGTATTTATCTTGAATAGAATAAGTTATTTGGAAAAAATGCCTTATTATTATGAGGTTTTTTCGCCTGTAGTACTTAGTAATTTGCAAGTTTTTGTTTTGCACAGTGAAGGTATTCGAAATATGACTTATGACATTTATCCACTAAATGAAGCTAAACTCTATGAACTTACATTAGAATATAATTTATTTATTCAAGAAATTGGCTCCAAAATTTTAAAACTCACGAGTTCAAATAAAAAAAAAAGGAATTTAAGATTTGAGTTAATAAATTTTGAGGATTTAGTCTATAGAGAAATGGCCTTGTCAAAACGACTTGGATTAAACTTTTCGATTAGCTATATGAAACCAAAATGGAATAGAAGTATAGATTTGAGTAAGCTCGAAAATAACAATGAGTTCATAAATTTAAATATGAGAGAAATTGATTCGATTTTTATTACAGCTCAACACGAGATTATTTTATTACTTCCAGCAACAAACTATGAAGGCGCATTAGTTGCATCTCAAAAAATTTCCAAAGAAATATTGATGCAAATAAGAGCTTATGAATCAAATTGTTCGGACAATTTTAGTATAGAAATAATTAGTTATCCGAAAGATGTCGTGAGCTATGAACATATGTTAAGTGAACTCAGGGAAATCATTAGCTCGTGTACAGCCTCAACGAATATTAAGAGTCATCATGAATTATCTCAAAACCGATACCAATTCAACAATACAGAAAAACATATTGATAAGTACATCTAAATATTACGGAGTAAGGTGAAAATATGAATCTTGAAAATATATTAAAGCATAAAAGTAAGTCTGAAGTGTGGAATGAATACTGTTGGTTTCTTAATATTGGAATTGAGGAATTTATGGATATTCAATTTAGACTAATGGAAGAGCAAATGAATATATGGCTAAAAAGTGGAATAGGTAAGATATTTCTGAATGATAAGCAATTTGTATCAGTAAACGAATTTCGAGAAAAAATGCCTTTAACACGATATGACGATTATGCAACTTTACTAGAATCTAAAGATCCTAGGCTATTGCCAAGTGAACCTATTTTGTGGATACAAACTACAAGAGATGGAGCAAGAGGTACAAATAAATATGCGCCATATTCAAAAGGTATGCTTGAGACATTTCAGAAGAATGCAATTGCTTGTCTACTTATTTCTACAAGCAATGATAAAAATTCATTTGACGTTAAGGCAGGAGATAAAGTTCTCTATGCGCTAGCACCGCTTCCGTATGCAACCGGATTGATGCCAGTGCTTTTCGGAAATGAGATTCATCTAGAATATTTACCGGATGTTAAAACAGCACAGAGTATGGGGTTTAGAGAAAGAAATAAAGAAGGATTTAAGCTTGCACTTAAGAGCAATGTGGATTTTTTGTTTGGCCTGGGTAGTGTCGTTTATTCAATTAGCCAAGATTTTACAAGTTATTTGATGAATTCTTCAAGTAAGAATAGTAGTGTTTTTTCCTTTAAACCCAGTATGTTGTATAAGATGCTAAATGCCAAAAGAAAAAACAAGAAAAATGGAACGCAAATATATCCAAAGGATATTTTTGATCTTAAAGGATTTATGATTGCAGGTACAGATAACAAATATTACAAGGATGAACTAGAAAAGATGTGGGGCATACGTCCACTGGAATTGTTCGCAGGCACTGAGCCAACTTTAATTGGCACAGAAACAAACAGTCGCAATGGCTTGGTTTTTTTCCCTGATGCATGTTTTTATGAGTTTATAAGTATAGATGAACGAGAAAAGGAAAGTAATACTTATGGTTATTCTCCAAAAACGGTTCTATTTAATGAACTAACTGAAGGTGAAATATACGAAATTGTTATTTCTGTTTTTAAAGGTGGTGCTTTTGTTAGATACAGAGTAGGGGATTTATATAAGTGCTTATCAAACCCTATAGGCAAACAAACATTACCTAAAATGGAGTATATTGATAGAGTCACAGATGTTATTGATATCGGAGGTTTTACGCGTATAACCTGTGAAGGTGTTGAAGAAATATTAACGCTTTCAGGTATTCGATATGAAGGTTGGATCATATCGAAAGAGTTATCTGAAAGTGGTAAACCATTCCTTCATTTATATCTTGAGTTGAAAAAAGACTATTCTACGTCTAGAATTGTCAATCGAGAAATATTAAAGACGATTGTGTCTGTTTTTTTAAAATTCATTGATCAAGATTATGATAACTTGAAGAAAATCACAGGAGTTGATCCTTTACATGTTTCAATTTTGCAAATCGGTTCATTTGACGCTTATAGTAGTAAATTCAAAAGGAATCTCCGAAAAATTAACCCAGCAAGAATGGATATTGAGAACTTACTGAATATATTAAAAGATAGGAGATGAGAAGCAATTGAGTATTCAAGAATATATTTCAAGCTTTGCAATGTTATTTTATCTTTTTATCTTATTACTATATGTGAAATCTGAAAAGAATCAACTCCTGAATTCTTTTTTTTTAATGATTGGCTCTCTTTTTGTATGGACAAGCGGTTCATTCTTAATGAGGGGCTTAGCTAATCCTGGATATATTTTCTGGTTTCACATATCTTTATTGGGTTTGTTTTTATCTATTATTAGCATTTATAATTTTTTAATGGATTATGTTGGAATAAAAAAGACAATCTTCGAAATGATTCTTATGGGGATTTTGATATTATTGCCTCTCGTTAATATTGAAGATGGCTGGTTTATCAAATCGCCAGTTATGGTTAATGATCATGGAAATATCATAATGATATATGAAGATATATCTGAACTGATTTTGATTCCAATTTGTTTGGGACTATTGCTCGCTTTAAGTGGTATGATTAGAATTGGTAAGAAGTATAAGGAAGACAAGAAATTTATTTCACAATCGAAACCTATTTTTTTAGGAATCGCTTTTTTCGTTTTGGGCAACTTATTAGTTGTATTACCAATTTTCAAGAGTTTTCCTATTGACATACTATTTGGATTAGTCAATGCCATCATATTAATATATGCTCTGATAAGAAAAGATGTTCTTAATTTCACTTTTATTGCATCCGATGCAAATGGATATTTTGTAAGTGTTTTATTGTCAATTATAATCGCAAATAGATATATTGGAAGACATATTATCGAAACCATAAACACAGAGAATTTGCAAAGTCAACTGACGATGCTGTTAGTAATTTTTCTCTCGTCTCTAATTTTCATTCAATTGATTTGGAAAAAAATAGTTATCCCGGTGGTAAAACATGAAGCTATTTATTTTAATGAATGTTTAAATGAATTTTCAGCAAAAGTAGCTTATAATTTGAATACAAATTCGATTATACATGAAGTAATAGAGGTTTTTTCACAACTAGAGTTCATTGAATTGGTTTCATTTGGTAAAAGGGTTACATCTACTAATTATTATGAAATTATTGAGAGTAGTAAATTTACACTTAATAATAAAACGATTATGATCAATAATGGAACGCAAGAATTTCTAGGAGCAAATCATGGCTTAGTGGGCATTCATGAATTAATGAACTTAATTTTATACAAATCGGCTTGGGAAGAAGAGAAGCTGCAATTAAGAACATTGCAAATGGACTACATAGCAGGGATAAACTATACGCAATTTCTTTTATTTATTAAGGTTATACAAGGTAAAAAGTTTAAAATAAGAGATCTTGAATTTCTAAATTCAATTTTATCTATAGCAGATGTATCCTTAAGAAATGCAGTGATGTATGAAAAAGTATATCTCGAATCAAGAATAGATGAACTCACAGGCATTTATAATAGAAAAATGTTTTATGAAAAATATGACGAAGCATTCATTTCCCAGGAAATTAGTACAACTGGTTTAGTTCTGATAAATATTGATGATTTCAAGCTTTTCAATCAACTATACGGTGTTCAAAACGGAGACTCCATATTGAAAGAAATTGCTGAAATCATCAGAATTGAAACAGAAAATAAAGGAATGGTATTTCGATATTCAGGAAAAGAATTTATTATCTTATTGCCATCATTAGATGTCTATTCATCAAAACAAATCGTAGAACAAATAAAAAGTAAAATGAACAAACTTGGATTGTATAGTTCTGATTTTCAGCATAGAACCATAACTGCGAGTATAGGAATTTCAGTTTATCCATTGGGTGCATCTTCAAAGAACGAGTTACTTCAAAATGTAGAAATGGCTGTACATCAAGTAAAAAAGAATGGAAAAAATGGGGTAATGGTCTTTGATACTTATGAAAAAGGTATAACTGAGGATTTAGACTATAGCAAAGTATATGAAAACTATAGTGCAACAGTATGTGCTTTGACAGCTGCAATTGATGCAAAAGATCATTATACGTTCAATCATTCAAATAATGTTGCTGAATATGCTGTAAAACTTGCAAAAGAAATAAAACTTAATAATGTAGTCGTCGAGATTGTGAGACAAGCGTCACTTTTACACGATATCGGAAAAATTAGTATACCTGAGAACATATTAAATAAACCAGGAGCACTTACAGATTCTGAGTATGAGATTATGAAAAGGCATGTAGAAGCTTCAATTGAAATTATTAGGCATTTACCTGATCTGGATTATTTAATTCCAGCGGTAATTGGGCACCATGAGCGATATGATGGAAAAGGCTATCCACGGAAAATTAGTGGTGAAAATATACCATTGACTGCTAGAATTTTATGTATTTGTGATGCTTATGACGCAATGAAGTCTAAAAGGGTTTACAAAGAAGAAATAAGTAATGAAAAAATAATTAGTATTATCAAGAAAGAGTCTGGGAGGCATTTTGATCCTATTTTGGTAGAAGCTTTTATTAATGTACTCGAAACATCGGTGACTGAGTTTGATTGAGATATTTACAAATATATATGAGTATGATAGAATAAGTTTAGAAATGTACAATTGTGCATTTATTAGTATTAAAATATGAGTTGATGGAATGGTATTGTGAAGAGCAAAAGCCCCACTTAAAAGTGGGGCTTTTATTTTTTGTATGTTGTATGTGAGGGATTAGAATGGAAATCATTACAGATTATATAGTGGAATTAGATAGTTTAGAATTGAGAAATTTGGATAATATGTCTAAAGAGTGGTTATTTTTATTGCATTTGAACAATATTAGTACTTATCAAGATTTATCAATTGAATTTGGGAATTTTTTGTTAGAAAAAATGACCATCAAAGCTAAAGAACTTGATATGATAGTTAGACTACCAAATTTAGAATTGATTTACAATTGGATTTCGGAAGCATGTCATAAAAACTAATGACAATTAGACTATCTCTATGAAGTCAAGCAATTAGGACCTGAGTTTTATTTTGATTTATTTTTGAAAAGTGAACATGGCAAAATGAAGTAAGAGTACTACTTTAAAATTGAATTAGGAATCTAGCAGAAATTCAACTCTTTGGTTAATTAAGAAAAAATGACGTGCAAAAAGATTTTTGTAGTTTGTGATGAAGCAACGTTGCAGTTCACAAACTCTATACTGTGTCCCCTTGCTCGATACAAAACCTCTAAGCGCTATCTAACTCATTAATAGATATAGTATAGAGTTGCGGTTAGGGCCTTTAAGAAATAATCAAAGCTATAGGCGGAAATACTAATCCGCAACGTCTATCACTATTATAAATAAAAATAGAACACATAGCTCTACACTATGTGTTCATTGTTCAAGGAGGAATTATGAAAAAAGAAAGTAATCATTACTCACATATAAAAGCTTTGTATCTTGAAGATGATAAGCTTATCAGAACAATTGTTTGTGAACATCTCGAGGGGAATTTAAGTGAGTTACTTATTGCTGAAAATGGCAATGAAGGATTATCCCTATTTAAGTCTCATAATCCAAATTTAATTATAACAGATTTAAATATGCCTGTGATGAGTGGTATAGAGTTTATCAAAAAAATACGTTTGTTGGATCAAACAATACCAATTATCGTTACATCGGCATTGACAGATGTGGACTCATTTATAAAAAGTATTGAGTTAAAGGTTGATAAGTACATACTTAAACCATTTTCACCGGACGAAATATTAGGAGCTATTGATGTCTTAAGTCGTCAAGTCATTCTATCTCAGTTAAATGCCACATCTTTCCACTTAGAGGATATTAGCGAAGAACAATTGACTACACTTCAAGTGGTTCTTAGAAATAGTTTTTCTGCAATCGTAAAAGAAATAATTGGAAAAGGTGCACCACGTATTAACATAAAGATCAAAAATAATTTTCTTGAACTTTATTTATATGAGAATTTCTTACCCTACGAATACTCATTGTCAACCACAGTTTATGATGTTTCATTCATTAACTCTTTGAGAAAATCTGTGTATGAAAATTTCAAACAAAAAATTGAGAGAAAATTATCATATTCAACGGGATTAAATATTAATTTAGAAGATATACAAGTAAGTATGAATAACTCAGTTGAGAAATTTATTTTTTCTATAAAAAATAGTGAAAAATAATGTATTTATAGATTGCATTGTTATAAGAAGTTGTCGATTTATATTTAACATTTATTGATTTTACTTATTTTATGGAGTGCTTTACTGGATCAAAATTGGGTATCTAGTTATAATCAATCTAACAAAAAAGGGGGAAGGTTATGACGGGTATTGGGACCTTAATTAAAGCAATTAGAGTTGAAAAGAAATTAACTGTTTCAGAAGCTTGTGAAAGTATCTGTTCCGAACGATTTATGTACATGATAGAAAATAACAATAGGATACCATCTGCTGAAATTATCAAAAAATTAGGTGAGCGTTTTGAATTAAATATATACGATTATTTAGATTTGATCGGTTTTAAATGCCCAGTTAACTCTAAAAATTTAATTGATCATTCTAGAAATGTGAAATTAACTAGAAATTATAGAGCTTTAGAAAACTTAACAGATCAAATGGAAAAACTTGATGATAGATTTAAGGAACCATTGTGTTATGAATTAGTGGGTAATCACGTCTTTTTGGAACTCTTTTTCAAAAAAAAACCACAGTTAGCATATAAAAAAATAGAAGAATCCCTTTTAAGAATTGTCAATGTAAATATTGATTGGATTGTCAATAATAATCATTTTGTGAATGATTATTATTACATGATGTTTATGAACTATATGTTTATCTATTACAGAACAACTGGTCATGACCAAAAGGCTCGTGATATCCTTAATTATTTATGGAGAGTGTTGCACAAATCAAAGCATGATAAAAAATTCGAGATGCTCTACGTATCAATTGTCATTAATTATCTATATGATCACATTTTCATATATAAAAGTATAAATCACGAAAGTGAACTTGATTCCTTACTGGAGTTTCAGATGAAGACAAATCAGCTAAATCGGGTTTTTTTCACGTATTTTTTATTATCAGGTCATTATTATAATGAAAATAAAATAGAGAAGGCAAAAGAATACTTTAAACTTATGATTGCTGCTGGGATGAGTGTAAGTGATCAAATGCAATTTCAGGATTTAATTGATGGTCTTGATCCGTCATTTGTAAATGATATATATCCTAATAGAACTTTTGATATTTTATTTTAGTACGTGTATGGCCTATTGGTATTTGTAAAAAACAGCGTAAGCGAGGAAATCAATTTGTTTCATTTCAGAAAATATGATTATAGTTATCGTTAGTTTTTCTTTATCTAATCAGCGTGAGCACCAGTAGCCAAATTCTAACCTGTAAACCATATTTTTTTGAGTGTGGTTTTTGTTTTTTGAAGAACATTTAAGGGGGTAAAGGTGGAGTTTTTGTACATGACTATCCATTTCAAGTTGAGTGACAAAATTTAGTTTAATATAGCAAAATGTACCATTTGAGAATGCACTGAAGTCAACGATTTCAGTGTACCCTTAAAAAGGTAACAATTGTTCCGGTTCGAGTGCTTTAAAAGAGAGAATTATAAGAATATACTTTAAGTAAAGTATTAAATATTATTGCGAATGACTTGTTTGTAAATGCAGTTATTTAGGGGTTGTATCGGATTTTATTTGTGTTTTGAGAATTAGTTCGCCACTAAACAACATGGGAAAAGCACTGATTCCAGATGTGCTTTGTATAAGCAAAAGAAGTATGTTTAATAGCAGCAGTATTTTGTAACTATTTAATTTGAACATCAGAAAGGAGAGTATACTAAGAGAATTTTAGTATGCAAGGATTATATGAAAGCTTTACATGTGTATACGAAATCATCTCTAAAAGAAGTACTAACAAACAGTATCGAACTTAAAAAAGGGACATATGTTTCTATTCATAAAGATGAAATTAAAGATTTTCATATCTTAGAAGTAGAGTATAATCTGATAATTTTAGAGAATGATGGTATTACACCAGATTGCGAGGATTTTTTATTAAACATTATAAAGCAATCAAAAGTACAAGTTTCTGTAATTGTTATTACGGACATTTGTGATTTTAATCAAAAATCTCGTTTGTATGATATGGGTGTAATGGCTATAATGAACCATAATAATTTTGAAATAAATCGTTTTAACTTATATCTGGATACTGTTCTTAAAATTGAAGAAACAGTTAGTGAGTTGAAAAATATAAAAATTGCAGTCGTTGATGATAGTCGATTTTCTTTGGAAATTATTCGGGGTTTTTTTAAACGCATTCAAAGTAATCAAGTTGACTATTTTCAAAGTGCAGATGAACTTGTAACACATACAAAAGGGTATGACCTATTTATAGTTGATCTTGTAATGCCTGACATTAATGGTGAGGAAATAATTTATCGTGTTAAACAAAGCAACCCAGATGCAATTATCATTTTAATTACTTCATACAGTGAAGGAAGAGCAATACAGCATTGTTTAAGTATAGGGGCCAATGATTTTATATTAAAGCCCCTTGATTTTAAAATGTTTATTTTAAGGATTTACGTGAGCATTAGCAATTATAGATTACACAAAGAGAACGCAAAAAATTCAGAGTTACTTTATGAACTTGCGACTAAAGATTCTTTGACAAAAGTTTATAACCGCAACTACTTCATTGAATCACTTAGGACAAAAGCAATAGAAGCCCAAAGAACGAGTTTGCCATTTTCTTTGATCCTTTTAGATCTAGATAATTTTAAGCAAATAAATGATGAATATGGGCATTTAAAGGGTGATGTTGTATTAATTCAGACAAGTAAAGTTCTAACTTATAAACTTAGAGAATCGGATATCATCTGCCGCTGGGGAGGTGAAGAGTTTTGTATGCTCCTTCCGAACACTACCAGAGAAGATGCAATAAAAGTAGCTGAAAAAATAAGAGCTGCTATAGAAGAAATGCATATCGAGGGTGTGAGGCCAATAACAGTAAGCTTAGGTGTCACTATTTGGCAACCAGATGACAACGATGCAAGTGTTTTTAAGCGCTTAGATAATTCCTTGTACCTCGCAAAACTGACTGGAAAAAACAAGGTTGTAAGTAATGAAGAATTGATAATTACAAACAATAATAAACCAGTTGCAGTTGAATGGGGACCATTTTTCAGAAGTGGAAATGCACAAATTGACACTGAACATCAAAAACTAATTCAATTATCTAACGATATTATATCTAAATGCTTTGATGATGACAATTACGAGATAACTCTTGCCTTGTTCGAAGAACTTATTGATGATACTGTTGAACATTTTAGAAATGAAGAAAAAACGCTTGAACAAGTCGGGTATGCAAATTTGCAAGAGCATAAGGATATTCATAAAAACCTCATTGAACGCACATTATTCATGCAAAAGGGCTTATTATCTAAGAAGCTTACACCTATCCAAGTTGCTAAATATGTTATACAAGACGTAGTTATTGGCCACATAATTAAGAGCGATTTTGATTATTATGATTGCTTCAGATAATTTATCTTCGGTCCATGCGATGACCAAAAGCTTCACTTTTATTAAGTGGAGTTTTTTTACGCTCAGCAAGGGTCTGGTCATAACCTTCAGCAACTGCAAGACTATGCAATCTAGGTAGCGTTAGTGAACCGCCGAATACCGGTCGGCACGTACGGTGAACGAGAGGACACTGAATATAATAATTATTCAGTCCCTACTCGATTCGCCAAGGAAGGAGAAGAGATGCAACATAAGAGAATCAAACAAATGATGTCAGTCGTATTAGCCATACTGATAAGTACAGGCAATACCGCTGGCTATGCAGCCATCACAACCAGTGTAAGGGAACCAGCCTCATCAAGCGATGTATTGAAGTTTATCAGCCTTTACACAACAA
Source organism: Fusibacter bizertensis (assembly GCF_029914245.1). Taxonomy (GTDB): domain Bacteria; phylum Bacillota; class Clostridia; order Peptostreptococcales; family Acidaminobacteraceae; genus Fusibacter_C; species Fusibacter_C bizertensis. The sequence goes on along the minus strand of NZ_JARYZI010000008.1, from coordinate 161,366 downwards.
ACGTCAATCAGCCATTGACACAAGCCGACCATGAAGGGAACACGTATCAGTCAGTTCCATATGTACCAAATGAAGAAGGCGCAAACATCGAATTATGACACAAGAAATCGAATTATAAGTTCAAAACGATTTAGGAGAGCGGAGTGGCTATATCGTAAAATCTATTTATTACGGTCAAATTGGAGAACTACATAACGGTTATTATGATTCGTGATATTTATTATCAAATCAGATTCACTGGGATGGCATCTATTTAGATGAAACAAAGGGTGTATGGTAGTATTTGGGAGAATATGATGCAACAAGTACATTATTTCTCGAAGAAAGTCACTTTAAAATCGTGTTTAGGCTCACTGATCCTTCGACACAGTTTTATAGCATTTCAATGGACGTAATTATCGATTATTCAAACGAAGCCATTTTAAACAAGCTGTAATTTACTGACAACAATATGAGGTTCATAAACCCGAAATTTATCAATGGTGACCCAGTCAACATGATCAGTGGCAATTTTTCTATTTTCGAACACAGACATGAGGACTTTAGGAGAAATACCGCTTATCTTTGAAAGAAAGTATAATGCGATAGACTAAGGAACCAGCGTTCTAGGAATAGGGTAGCGACATAACTATATGGAACCTTCAAATCGCCATCAAATGCGGATGTGACACTCTCTTCATCAGCTCATAATGATATCCAATGAAGTCAGTTCATTCGAGCTATTATATGATATGGCTGGAAAACTCATCGAAGTCGAAGACGAAACGAGAAGAAGTGTACACTTTACTTACTCTGGACAGAATCAGGTAGGATACACAAATGCAGACTGGATCGAGATGACGTATAGCTATAATACACAAAGTCAAATCGTACAAATAACGGATTATAATGGTTTGGACTATTTGACAAATGAATATGACGCGCTGAGAAGAGTTATTAGCCAAACGCTACTAGGCGAAGGAACAAGCACCTATGCCTATGATTTTGAAGGTCCAAACACAATTTATACAGATGGGATGGGAAATCAAAAGACCTACTATTATGATGTGAGTCAAATATCACAAAGGTGATAGATCCTTCAGGAACAATACAGTATATTTATGAAAATGGAAGAGTGTCTGAAATCATCAATCGATTGGATCGAAGCACACAATATGATTATAACGAAGCAGGAAATCCCGCGAAAACAACATTTGGGGATGGAACCTATGAGACGTAACTGTATGATGAACATGAAAATCTGATGATGAAGACCAATCGTGACGGCGGTGTTCTTCATTACAACTACGATGAGAAGAATAACCTTATGCAGTTTACTGACGAAATAGGGAATCAGACAGCGAAGGTGGTCACGTCACATTCACCTACGATTCCCGAGGCAATCTAGTTGGCGAGACCGATGCTTTAGGAAATCAAACACTTTGTGAAGTAGATTCAGTGGGTCAAGTGACGATACGCGTTTATAATCCAAAAGGAAGATGGACCTTTTACTTTTAAAAAAACTGCTAACATATTATAAAGATGAATATCCAGAAATACAAAGTATATATTTTCTGATCAAATGGGTAATACTTTCTTTATACCCATAAATGTCTATAGTACAGATTATGACGCAAGAAATGATCTGTGTATATTAATGCGTTAAAATCAATTATAATAAATAATTATCGTTATGAGGATCAACAAACTGGTTTTTGTAGTAAAGCACTTACGCAAATGATCTATGTTAATAATGAGATTCAATGTATTTGGGTGTAGAATTTTTTATAAACAAAAATTATGAGTACAAAGTGACCCTTTAAAAAGATACGTGTAGCAAGTAGAGGAAAATGGATATGCATTTTGAGGGGGTGCTCTTGATGACATATCCATTTTCTTATTAGGATGAGGTTACAAAAAAATAAAAGTGATCTCGTATTTATTCTCCAAATGGAATCTCGTAATCGATACAATTGTTACTGAACTGTTTATTATTTATATTATCTAGATTTTTTTACGGTTTTTAGACTCAAAATATTTACAGGATTGAGATTATATGATAACCTACTTAATAGTAATGTGCTCTTGGGACATTTTTTATAATTTCATATTTTTTGATGGTAACAGTTTATGCGAAGAGCTAAAGCTTCACTTTTATAAGTGGAGTTTTTTTGTTTTTGTGGAGAATGAACATTACTCGGTACAGATTAGTGGGTTAAAAATGAATCTAGAAGTTTCAACATCTTCAAGTAATTATGAAAAATATTTTGCGAACCCATTAACGATAAAAAAAGTAGGTGAGACATTTAAAGTTGTGGCGAAAGCCACAGAACTAATAAGTTCAAAAACAGAGAATCATTTAAGACTATATGTGCCTGAGTACTATGATAAGAGCGTTGTATAAGTAGTTTCTTTTATGAGTGAAACAGCGGATGAACAACCTGCATTTGAAATTAAAGCGTCAACCAGTGTAAGAGGAAATGGATATATATATATTCAGATTAACGCGACTTCAGAGCAGATAATAGCACTCAATCCTTCTTTTGAAATCATATTTTCTTTTCCTGAAGTATTGAGCGATGCAAGTAGCAGTTTAACCCATTCACTTACGGTGATACACTTAGAACCAGTTGGGGACTCGAATTTGATGGAATAAAATACACACAAAATTTCCATCTGTTGAGCATGATAACAAGTGAAAAAGCAATTAGGAATGCCCAATTACCATTTAAAACCGTCATGCCTGAAGCTTCTGGAAGCTGGGGCGAACGAGATTTTGATTTGTTGGTAGAGAGATACGATGAGTCTACAAATATGTGGTTGAAATACACCATTCTTAATTTTAACCCAGAAGATACTTTCAAAGGGGGTATGATGCCAAACGATTTGTCTAAAGTGATTGATTATTTAAGTTGGAATGGCAAAGCTATGAAACTTACGCAATTTGATCCAGATTATCTATATCAAATAAAGTCATTATATCCAGATTATCCAGGTTACAGTGATGATACCATTTACTATAAGTTTTATTTAAATGAAAATGGAAACATCATGCCACTATCAGTAAGCCATATTGGTAACTATGGAAGTTATATTAACGCAAAAATTGTTCCAGGTTATGCCATATTAATCAAGAAAGTTGATCCAGACGATGTTCCTTTAAAAGGCGTTACGTTTAATTTGTACGCAAATAGGGTGAAGGATAATGCTAAGCAATTGCTAGGCAAATTTGTTACAGATGACGTTGGCAATTTAGTGAATACAACGTCGAAAAAAGCAGGTGCCTTTGGTTTCCCGGCGTTAATATTTCCTCTTAGTCCAGAAAATCACGAAAATTATGTTGAATTATCTGTAATAAAAGCAGTTAACAACATCGTAAAAGAGGATGTTGAGGGTACAACTGAGGATGCCACAGAGGGCACAACAGAGGGTACCACAGAGGGTACCACAGAGAGCATAACAGAGGTAACTACAGAAATTACTACTTTAGAAGTTGCACCAACTGAATCGAATGGTACAAATCAAGAGGTTGTAACTGACCCTGAACCAACAACATCATCAATAACTGATGAAGAAACAGATATAAAAACAGATGAAAATATTCCATTAGGGCCTGCTATTCCAGAGGATACTATAGAGGAATCAACAGATGATATAGACTTAAATGAGGGCGTCCCCTTAACACCTTCTTTACCAAGGACAGGTCAAGTAAATTCAGATGTATTCTTAATTATAGGAAGTCTGATAGTTGCATTGGGGGTAATCATTCAAAAAATAGGTACTAGTTCTAATCACGAAAGTTGAAATCAGTAACTAAAAAGCTTTATTTTGATAAAATTGAAACTATTTCAATCAAGTATACGTCTAACATAAGACAGAAGTCAAAATTAGGAAATCCAGAGGGAATTATGAAGAAAATCATATCAATTATTTTAGTATTGGCACTCGTTATAATAATGACAGTTTCGTTTGCAGATGTGGAGAATTCTTTAACAGCGAAGCCACTTGATCAACAAGTTTCGATTCAAAATCAAGCGATAGGTGTCATTTTTAATGAATTGCCTATTGCTTTTGATATCAAACCGCAAGTGATTGATGGCAAATTAATGGTACCGTTAAAAGCAACCGCTGAAAAATTAGGTTATTCAATATCTTGGAATGCGTCTTCTAGGTCAATTGAACTAATCAAAGGGGCACAATTTACGACACTCACAATCGATAAAAACAGCTATATAAAAAACAAAATTGCGCCTTTTGAACTCAGTACATCTCCAGTTATCATCAATGGTAGAACACTGATTCCGGCAGAATTTTTTAATGAAGTTTTAGGTTTGGTATTTCACTTTGAAAATAACAACCTTATCTTTGACAAAATAGAATCTGTAAATGTTGAGGAAATGCTAATCACACATTATGGTTATGTAAAATCTATCGAATATACAGAAACTGGAGTAAGATATAGTCTTTCTAATTCTAAGGATGAGGAAGTCCAACTCGTAATCAGTACCAGTTCAAATTTTACAATTTTTCAAAGAGAAGTGGCAGAAGGCGATATGATACATGTAGTGAGTTACCCTATTATGCTACTTTCATATCCAGGTCAAACAAGTGGTAGCATTGTTTGGTAAGTGCTTATTTCATTAAGGCTGACAATTTTGTCAGCTTTTTTTGATTTATGCCAGCTTTATGAAATCGACTTCTCAAAAATGAACTATGTTTCAGTATTTTGCAATTAACTTAGTTGTTATAATAGTACATATTAAGTCGGATAGTTGGAGGTGATTGTTATCATGGAAGAACGATTTGTTGTCTTTGGAATCAATGATTTAAAGTATGCAATATCAATTAATTTAGTTAATGAAATAACAAATGCATGTAAAATTAGTCCTATTCCAAATAACTCTCAGATTATTGAAGGCGTTGTTAATTTACGAGGAGACGTAATACCAGTCATAAATTTAAGAAAATCACTTAACATTCATCAAACTTTTCCACAAGATCATCAAATAATAATCGTCAATTCCGAATACGGCAACTATGGGCTTATCATCGATGTAGCTCATGATGTCAAAACGTTTCAGAAAGATCAAATTTCACCTATTTCAGAAGTTGGTTTAATCAATACTGAGCTTATATCAGCAATTATCAATGCAAATGGAGATATTATACAATTGATTTCCATCGATCAATTGTTGAATCGAAATGAAGACATAAAATCTGAAAAACGGGAGATGATATTATGTTAAAAAACATTAGTGTTAGAGTGAAACTCATTGCTTTTGCTTTAATTATGATTATAGCGGGCGCTGGTATAGGGGGCATAGGGTATTATTATTTAAACAAAGGGAATGAAGATATGACGTCCATGTATTATGACCGTCTAATTCCTATAAAACAGCTTAATAACATTAGAGTTCATATTAGGGCCATCGAAAGCAATACAATTTATATGGTTTTAACAGCCGCTGAGGATGAAGATCAGCAAATTTATATTGCAGATAATAACCAAAAATCAGAAGAAATTAAAACATTATGGTCTGCTTACAAATCTACCAAATTACTTCCTTATGAGGAGGAACGAATTTCATTATTCGAACAAAGATTAGGTGAAGCGGCAGATATTAGAGAAAAACTGTATAAGGAAATCCAAAATGGTGATTTAAGAAATGCAAAAAATACATTGATTACTTATCGTGAAAAAACGTTAGAAGTAAATACCGTCATGAAGGAACTTGCTGAGTTCAATGAAAGTACTGCCGATGCCATTAATTCTCAAAATGATAAAGATTTTTCAATTGCCATAAAAGTCGTTATTCGAACCATTATATCAGCAGTAATTATCTCACTAGCTATTTCGTACTTAATCATTAAAAGCATAACAAAACCTATTGGAATATTAAAACTGGAGCTTGATAATCTCGTCGAACGTGGTGGCGATTTGACTCAAAGTATTCAAATCGATTCAAAAGATGAAATAGGTTCATTGGCAAAAAGTGTGAATCAGTTTTTAAGTAATTTGCGAGTAATAATATCAGGGATTATCATGGAGTCCGGTTCGGCTGAAGATTCTGTTAATAAATTAAATAATAGAATCTCAAATTTAAACGGTGGCGTCGAAGAAGTATCTGCGACAACGGAAGAATTATCTGCAGCCATGGAAGAAACAGCTGCTTCTACAGAAGAAATGAATGCCACTGCACTTGAAATTGAACGTGCCACACAATCAGTTGCTGAAAAAGCTGAGGACGGTGCAAAAGCTTCTCAAGAAATTCACCGTAAAGCTAGTAAATTGACGGAAACTTTTAAAAAATCTATCGAAGAAGCAAACGATATTTTTAATAATGTAAGAGGCAATTTAGAGAATGCATTGGTTAAAGCGCAAGCAGTCAATGAAATTAATGTCCTATCAGACTCAGTACTTCAAATAACGGCACAAACAAATTTGCTTTCATTAAATGCTGCCATAGAAGCGGCTAGAGCGGGAGAAGCGGGCAAAGGATTTGCTGTTGTTGCAGATGAAATCAGAAAACTTGCTGAAGAATCTAAAAGTACAGTTACTAAAATTCAAAACGTTACATCAATTGTCACTGAATCAGTGGGTAATTTGTCATCCAATGCATCTGAACTCTTGAACTTCGTAAGCACTAAAGTAATGAATGACTACCAAGCGATGTTAATGGGTGCCAATGATTATCAAAATGATGCTATCTACCTGGATGGACTTGTTGGTGATTTTAGTGCAACCTCTGAAGAACTTTTATCTGCGATAATAAGTGTTATAAAAGTTATTGAGGAAATAACCAGTGCGACAAATGAAGGGGCAAACGGTACGACCAATATCGCGGTTAAAACAAGTGAAATCGTACTTGATTCGAACGCGGTCCTAAAAGAAGCTGAAAACGTGAAGCAAAACTTAGATAATGTCGTAGAAAGCGTCTCAAAATTTAAAGTTTAGTCATTAAATTACTATTTATACTTGTTTTGCTAAAAATGAGAAATACAATGATTTACAAATATTATATAGTATGGTATTTTATAAGTAGAGAAAATTTACATGAATTTTCTTTTCCGACTACAAATATTATTATATGTGACTAGGTATATTGCGAATTAAAGTGATAAACCCCACATTCCTTAAAGGAGTGTGGGGTTTTTATTGTTGTAATAATGGATAACGGTTATGGAATGCTAATGAATGTCTAATTACAAAAAAGGAGGAAAAATGAAAAATCAAAGAATTTTAGCACTCGTATTATTAATCTGTTTAGGTATCATGAGCTTTAATCCGATTATCACTATTGCGGATGAGATAATTCCAAGTCTAAATAGTGACAATATTTCACTTAGCTTAGAGCCTGTGGGGAGTGATGCAGTCTTTTCGGGTCAAGTCATGCGTTTAAAATTAAATATCAGCCTTTCTCAAGGGGCGGAACCTTATGAAAATATCGTCATAAGAGTGAAAGTGCCTAATACATTTTTTAATCGTTTTAATTCAGGAAGTTTTCAGTCCGCAACTATGTATTATACAGAAGACGTAACTAATAAATATCTTAATTATGGATTTGAGTCTTTAAGTGGCGGGTTTATAGGCACTATTGAATTTGATGCTTATGCTCAAACACTTTATACACCGGATAATTATTCCATGAATTTTGAAGCGGAGATTATCGATCAAAGCGGAAATTTGATTAAAAATTCAAATGTTGTCACGATTAAACAAGATGTGGTATCACCTAGACTTGTGAAAACAGTAGCAAACGATGCATATACAAAAAATACAGTATATACTGGACCTGGTGCAACACAAAATCCGAATCCATTAACATATATTGTTGGAAAGCCTAATCCTTCAGACGCCTCGCTTATTTCAGATACAGATTATAAGCCACTTGAGTTTTATTTTTCATACTCAAATACGAGCAGTGGCAGAGTAGGTGTTAGATCTGTAAAACAAGTCAAAATAGTGGATCAGTTACCTGAAGGTGCTGTTTTCATTGCTGAAGAAAACCCTGGATGGACAATTAACCCAAATGATTCGAGGCAATTGATGTTTGAGTATAATGCTAAGTGGAACGACTATAACAGTACAGGATTAAAGCTTGCAAGTCTAAAACTAAATTTCCCGAATGCAGATATTTTGCCCCTCTATACAAATAGTGCTACTGCAGAGTTTTTACCACCTGAAACTTATGACTATGAAGACAAAATGATTAGTAGTGCAACCACAAACTTTTATATAACAAACAAGCAAAATCCCATTATTGAAGAAAATTTCATTTCAAAATATGCATTATTAGAATCAGGAACTTGGTCGATCATTGGTAAAAAAAGTGCACTAAGTGAACCTATTACTTGGCAACTAAGTTACAAAAATTCTTCATCAACAGGAAATAAAATGTCAGACATCTCCATAATAGACCAAGATCTTGATGAACGACTTTCCTATCAATCTATCAAATTGATGCCAGGGTCATCTTCGCCTAATGTATTAATTGATGTGTTTTATTTCGACTCAAATAATGAAGAGCATTTAATCGCTTCTAGTGTTCCGTATATGAATGGTGGTGCGTTTGACGTGCCAGAAGACGCAAAAAAAGTTGGTATACGAACGATGCCAGGTGAATTTGTTGAATCCTCAAAATGGATTACCTTTAATGTGGTAACAAAGGTGAAAAAACCAGAAGAAGTCGAAGCGCCAACTAAGTTTGTGAATTCGATTCGATGTTTATCTAAGTCAAGTGGAACAGACAAATTACTTGATGATACAATGATCTCAAGTGTAGATGTTACCGTGTATGATCCCTCAATTGTTTTATATAAGTATTTTGAAGACCAATCCATCAACCCTAATCTTAGTAGTAATGAGACTAGAACGGTTCGAATTTCATTGCAGGAAATGGATAGAAGTTGGGGAAGCATGTACATGATCGATAAGGGAGACATTGTAAAGAATGTTAAAATAATAGACTTATTGCCAGTTGGTGGTGAATATGTGGAAAGTTCGTCTATTGCGCCAACAGAAATCATTGAAAATTATAAAAATACCGGAAGAACAGCGTTAGTATGGGCGTTAGGTGATCTTGTAAAAACAAATGAAGCAAATTTTGTTCAGACTTTTGCTTCTTTAGGATATACCATGAAATGTGAGCCAATAACACCAACTGGAAGCTTTGTAAATGAAGTTTTCGCTGTGTGGGACAATGATGATATACGGGCTATGAACGGTCAGGTTTGGGATTGGATAAACGGTCTAAGAAATTCAACACCGACACCAGATAACTATGATTTAGATGAAGATGGGGACAAGGAAGAGACAATTTTACAATCAACGGCTTCTTTGAACTTTGTGCCTACTTTGGAACTGATAAATTTGAAAAAAGTTAAGGGTTCAGAATATACGGCATATGGCTATCAAAGCATTATTAAAAAAGAGGATATGGATGTTACATATCAGTTAATCGTAATGAATCGCACATTAACTGATATTGAACGATATGAATTGATTGACATTATTCCTTTTGTTGGTGATGATCAAATCGAAAATTCAAATGGTGTCACAATGGTTAGAAATTCGGAATTTGATATGAATCTAATGGGGCCGGTGAGAGTGGATGATGATAGATTTGAAGTGCTATACAGCAATGACCAATTAATGCGTATTTCTGATTACCAAAATAATTCTGTTTGGCTTGATGAAGCACAAATAATAGATTTTAAAAAAGTAAAAGCGATAAAATTTAAACTTAAAGAAGGCGAAAAAATATTGGCGTCTGAGCGTATCAATTTTGAACTTGATGGGAATGTAACGCTATCATCAACATTGAAAGACGGCATGGTATCACATAATTCGACTTTTGCTTCTTATGATGGTGTGAATTTTGTTGAAGGTAATATAGCAAAAGTTATTTATAGCGGTAAAGATATAGAGATCCCAGAACCAACAGAACCAACAGAACCAACAGAACCAACAGAACCAACAGAACCAACAGAACCAACAGAACTAACAGAACCAACAGAACCAACAGAACCAACAGAACCAACAGAACTAACAGAACCAACAGAAACTGTTAATGTGACAACAGTGTCATCAAGTGAGGAGCCTACAGCACTTGAAACTACAGAAGAAGTTGTGATAGGTGAAGGTGGTATCCCTTTTGGTGAAGCAAAACCAAGTGAAGAATCAAGTTTTCAAGATGCTCTACCTAAGACGGGACAAGTTTCGCTAAAGTGGATGAGTATTTTAGGTGTAATTTTTATAGGTCTTGGGATTGTTGTAAGATATAATAAGTAAATATTTTTTCTGTTTTAATGAATTCGAGATTTATTTTTTCTAGAAAAATAGTTGTAATAAAAAAGAAAATCCTTCTAGCGATGTTGAAGTGACATTTTAGAAGGATTTTTATTATGTGTCAATAAAGAGTGAAAGCTAGGTGGTGCAAGTTCGATACGTGGGCTAGTTTTGTAGACCGATAATTAAGTGAATGGGTTTGGTCTTAACTTCTGTTTACTGCTCGACTAAGCAAACTAGATATCAGGGGTTCAGAGAAATAATAGCTTGTGATCTTCTGAACAAATATTTGATTATATGAGGTAGTATTCTATGCGTCATTATAGAATACTGTAGCAAATACATGCTGAAAAAGTATTACTAACTATGCTTATCTTATTTTGAAATTGTTATAGGTCTTCATATCTAATATACGGATAAATACATGTTAATGTATGAGTTATTGAACTATATTTCAGTGTTTTGCCAACTGTATAATTGTTATAATAGTACATATAAATCATATTGCTTGCGAGATTTGACATCGAAAACCTATATTTGTCGAATATTCAATCGAATTGTGTTGCATCAGATTACATCGTATCATTGATCTTTAAAAGTAGATTGTTAATGTGGTAAGTCGTGAATATAAAAATGAAATTAGGGAGCACTTATGATAGGAGATATAATAAAGTATTTCAGAGAAGAAAAGCACATGCTTAAAAGTGTGCTTGCAAAAGGTATATGTTCAGAAAAATACATTTATCTAATTGAAAAAGGTGAACGTAATCCCTCAGCAGAGATATTAGGGCTATTAAGTAATCGTCTTGGAATTGACTTATTAGGTTATTATCCGTATCTCAATTGTAAAGATCCAATTAAAGTAAGATCTACTCATGAGATTTTTGAGAGGTTGAGAAGACAATCAAAATTTATTGATCTAGCGGTTGTAACAAATAAAGCCTTGAATTTAGATGATTTCAAGAAGAAACCATGGGTTTATGAAATTATTATTAATCAACTTGCTGAACTGAATTTTATCAGATGTAAATTTGATGTAGTTGTTTATAAAACTAATTTGATTATTCGAAACGAAAAAGTTCATTTAACTGTGCTACAGTATATAAATTTTCTGTTATTGCGTTCAGTTGCTTATCAAATGCTTAACAAAATCGTTATGTCTGAAAAGGATGTAAATACCTTAAAATCAATAATTGAGTTGCACATTACTAATTCTTATTTTTTTGAACATATTATAGCGATAAGAATTAATGAAATGGCTTTATTAAACATAAAGAAAGTATATGATCAGTTATCAGAATTAGCTGAGGAAACCATAAAGTTTCAAGAGCAATATGGAAGAATCGAAAGAATACACTACTCTTTTGCATTTCTTGCTATAGCACAATTTGAATTGAAATTATTTGACCAAGCTTTAAGTGCCTTAAAATGTTGTATTAATCATCTGATCACTTACGACAAACCAATAGATGTTTCTCTACTGTTTGCTGTTGAGGAATTTAGAAAGACTTATAGTGCGCTTTCCTTGCCTTCATTTATTGTAATAGATTTTGAGAAAAAGTATTTTCATCATCAGCAGTAACAATTGTTCCGTTTTAATAAGGTCGATTAGGTTAAATATGAATTAATTATATTGATGAAGTCATAAATAACTTTAAAGGAGAAATATTATGGGAGATCAAAAAAATATATTTAAGTCGCGTTTGAAGTACAGAGTTATTTTGATGATTTTATTGCCAGTTGCAATTGTTTTCGCATTGGTTTCTTATGTAATTTTAAGTCAAGTTAAAGAAGATGGGCGAATGAATGCAGAGCAATACTCTATATCGTTATCATCTGAATATGCAGGGAATATAAAAAATCAATTGGATTTAGCCATGGGAAATGCTAAAAGCATAGCCGAGTCTCTTTCTGCGATGATAATATCAGGCAATGCCGATCGAGATTTAGGCAATGAGTTAATAAAAGAAATATTTAGCAGCAATGAGAACTTAATTGGTGGATGGGTCGCGTTTGAAGAAAATGGATTTGATGGGAATGACAGGACGTATATTAATCGAGAAGGGCATGACGAAACTGGGCGCTTTATTCCATATTGGTATAGGGATGGTGCTAAGTTAGAAGTAGAACCCTTGATAGGATATGATACACCAGGAGATGGCGATTATTATTTAGTTTCAAAAGAATCAGGGAAACCCAATATATTAGAGCCTTATGTGTATACTGTTGGAGGAAAAGAGATTTTAATTACTTCATTAAGTGCACCTGTTATCGTAAACGGGCGGACAGTGGGTGTTGCAGGTGTAGACATTTCTTTAGAAACGATGGTAGCGATAACAAATGAAATGCAGATCTATAAAACTGGGTTTGGCCGACTTTTATCTAATAAAGGGACATTATTGGCACATAAGGATCTAACTTTGATCGGTACAAAGGGACGAGATTTAGAGGGCGAAAGAGAAATACGTATTATGGGCAGAATTGCTAAGGGGGAAAAATTTTTCGAACCTTATTTCTCAAAACAATTAAATGCCGAAACTTATAATACGTTTGTACCTATAGAAATAAAAGACACGGATATAAAGTGGATTTTTAGCGCAGTAGTGCCTACCGCTGAAATTTATATGTCTGTAAACAAGCTTGTATTTATAACATTAATTGCTTTTCTAGGCTCTATTTTAGTGATAGGAATAATCGTATATTTAATATCATCAGCAATCTCAAATCCTATAACGGCAATCACCAAATTGTTATCTTTGCAATCACAACTTGATTTTACAGAGAACAAGGATGCTGTCATTACTAAATATTCAGGTAGAGCAGATGAAATCGGACAAATGATTCGTGCATCTGATGAAATGCAAAAAAATGTACGGGAATTTGTAATAAATACTTCTAGTGCTGCAGAGAATATAGCAGCTTCATCACAAGAGCTTTCTAGTTCGGTGATTCAATCGGTATCAACGGCGGAAGAAGTTTCTAAAACGATTGAAGAGATTGCAAATGGCGCAACAGATCAAGCAAAAGAGACCATGGATGGCTCTGTGAGTATTAACTGGCTGGGTCAAATGGTTGAATCAACGATTCATTTGGTTGAACAAATAACACTTGCAACACAAAATGTTGAACAATTAAAAAATGAAGGTTTTGTCGTACTAAGGGATTTAGAAGCTAAAACCGAAGATAATGAAAAAGCATCTCTAGAAGTAATGGAAATCGTAAATGCTACAGATGCTAGTACACATAAAATTGAAGCAGCAAGCGATATGATAAAATCCATCGCTGACCAAACAAATTTACTCGCGCTTAATGCTGCTATAGAGGCTGCAAGAGCAGGTGAAGCAGGGAAAGGATTTGCTGTAGTAGCAGATGAAATTAGAAAACTCGCGGAGCAATCCAATCGATTTGCAAATGAAATATTTGAAATTATAAAAGAACTCTCTTTTAAAACAAAAAGTGCTGTTGAAACGATGGACTATTCAATGAAAATAAATCAATCTCAAGTTTTAAGTTTAAATAATACCAGAGATAAATTTAATGGCATTTCTTTTTCGATTGAAGAAGTCGCGCGTATCATCTTGTCTTTAAATCAAGCTAGTCAAACCATGAACAATAAAAAAAATGAAATTATACAAGTGATTGAAAATCTATCAGCAATCTCAGAAGAAAATGCAGCTGGCACTGAAGAAGCTTCTGCATCAATAGAAGAGCAAAATGCAACTATGCATCAAATAGCAGGCGCAAGCGAGAATTTAGCTGGGATCGCCGAGGCATTACAACAATTCATTAGCAAATTTAAGGTTTAAATTATAAAATCAAACTATAAAAACAAACTATAAATCACCTTTTTGAAGGTGATTTATAGTTTGTGCTATATGCATAGAAAAGAGGGGGGACTATTATGGATAGTAACTTAATGTATACCATGGAGAAATTTCGAAAGACCAAATTGATGACATTAATATTAAATCCTATGAATAATCTAATTATTGATATAAATGAAGAAGCAGCTGCTTTCTATGGTCTAGCAAAATCAGATTTAATTAATAAGACTTATAATTCTTTAAGTTTAGACGAAGAGCATTATTTAAGACTTCAGTTATTAAAATCATTAGAAATAGAGGGACACTCATTCGCTTCAAAACATAGAGTTATAACAAATCAAGTTAAAGAGATAGAAGTGCATACGATGACTTTTGAAACCAGTCAAGGACGAGTAATTTTATGTTTGCATATAGATAGAAGTGAAGAAAAAAAAATTAAATCACTACTAGATATCAGTGAACGTAAATTTAAAGATTTACTTGAAAATATACCTTCAGTTTCAGTACAAGGTTATCGCCAGGATGGGACGACATTTTACTGGAACAAGGCTTCTGAAAGTATCTATGGCTATACAAGAGAAGAAGCCATTGGTCAGAGTTTATTAGACTTAATTATACCTAATTCAATAAGAGCAATAGTCTCCAAAGATATAAAAAGTGCTTTTGAGTTGGGTGTTCCTCCGGAGGCTAGCGAACTTCAATTGAAGCATAAAAACGGTAGTTTAGTAGATGTTTTTTCCAGTCATGCGATATTAAAATTAGACGATCGTGAACCTGAAATGTTTTGCATAGATATTGATATTTCGGAACGCAAAATTGCAAGACAGCTTCGCCTCGCTGCAAATGTTTTTACACATGCAATGGAGCCTATTTTAATTACTGACTCGGATGCAAATATAATTAATATCAATGAGATGTTTACAGAGACTTTTGGGTATGTTCGCGAAGAAGTGCTCGGAGAAAATCCTAGAATTATCAAATCTGGTATTCATGGCGCAGAACATTATAAAATGATGTGGAGTAGTCTAATTAGTAATGGAACGTGGACTGGAGAGGTTTTTAATAAAACCAAAAATGGTAAGCTTATTCCTATGATTATTCGAATCAATGCTGTCAAGGATAATAATGGTAATGTTGAAAGTTACATTTGCTTTTTTACGGATTTAACTTACATCAAACAACATCAAGCTGAACTAGAACGAGCTGCATACTACGATGCACTTACGGGGTTACCTAATCGAACATTACTGCATAAAAAGATGATTTCCGCGATGAAACATTACAAAAACAACAAGGAAAAAATTGCTATTGTGTATTTAGATTTAGATGGTTTTAAAAAAATAAATGATTCATATGGACACGATGTTGGTGACTTATTTTTAAAGTCTATTGCACAGAACATGCAAAAGCAACTAAGGGAGCATGACGTCCTCGCAAGATTAGGTGGGGACGAGTTTGTAGCTGTTTTAGTTGGATTTAAATCAAAAGATGACTGCTTACATGTTGTTGAGAGATTGTTAGATGCAGCTCAAAATGACGTTATGATAGATAAGATTTCTATGCATGTCTCGGCGAGTATAGGTGTAGCGATTTTTCCTGATGATGCAAATGAGCCTGACTTACTTATGCGTTTAGCAGACAAAGCGATGTATTTATCAAAAAATAGTGGTAAAAATAAATTTGTGCTTCATAATGGATAATTATTGATGATAGGAGGCAAAATGAAAAGAACACTACGACGAGAACTATTTTTGTTTACAACAATAATAATAAGCATAATTTTTTTTACAGGAAGTACTGCTTTCTATTTTTTTTCTAAAACGGTATTTGAAAGAGAAGAAGAAATAACTTTAAAAAATACAGTAGAGATGATTATACTAACAATAGGTGAGAAGCAACGTGATGTTGCGCGTGGTATAAAGTCGAAAGAGCAAGCTCAGAGTGAGTTAATCGAAATGCTTGAGAATACAGATGTTATTAATTTAGGTGAATATGGTTATCCTGTCGTTTTAGATCATGAAGGGCTTTTAATTTATCATCCTTTGTTAAAGGGGCAATATGCTTTAGACTTTGTTGATGAAAGCAAAGAAAAAAAACTATTTGTACGAGAACTGTTTGAAGTTGCATATAGTGGTGGTGGTTTCACTTCATTTCTTTGGAAAATTCCGAATACAGATAAAATAGATGAGAAACTTGTATATGTCAAATATGAACCTGAATGGCAGTGGATTATTCAAGCAACACTTTTTAAATCTGACTATGGGTTAAAAAAAAGTAGTATTGTGACACAAATATTTATTGTTTTTACAATGGTCTTCAGTACAACT
Organism: Fusibacter bizertensis; assembly: GCF_029914245.1. Taxonomy (GTDB): domain Bacteria; phylum Bacillota; class Clostridia; order Peptostreptococcales; family Acidaminobacteraceae; genus Fusibacter_C; species Fusibacter_C bizertensis. Next base: position 144,948 of record NZ_JARYZI010000008.1, on the reverse strand, counting down.
TTATTAATCAATCACTATTATATGAGAAATTTCACAAAGCCAATTAATCGTCTGATAACTATTTTTGAAACAAATAAAGATGGCGAGCATAATTTTATAGATAAAACAAATGTAATTGAATATCAATCACTGTATGATGGCTTTAATAATATGATGGGTAGATTATCAAAAAGTTATAAAATTATTCAGGATAGAAATCAAGATCTCGAAGCTGCAAATGTTGAGTTAACCGCACTATATGAAGAGATGGCTGCTGCTGAGGAAACACTTCAGGCAAACTATGATGAGCTTCAAAACTATAAGCAACAAATTGAATCTGAGAAGTTGCGTTATGAAAAAGTTATTAAATCATCATATGATGCCTATTGGATTTTTGATGTAGAGAAGCAGTTATTAATTTTTGAGAATTTTCATCATTTTTTTATAGAAAATAAGATTACTTACTCTGAATTTTTATCCCGTATTTTTGAAGAAGATCTGATGGAGCATGTATGGATTAAAGAAATAGGGCACATAAACGATGAATTTACAGGAGAAGCAATCATCAGATTGATTGATAATAAAAATAATCTAAGGTGGTTCAAACTATTATTTATACAAGAAAAAGATGCAGAGAATTCTTTATTTAATATATATGGATCATTAAAAGACGTTCACGAAATGCAACTAGAGAAATCAAGAATAGAGTTTACAGCATATCATGATGACAAAACGGGTCTTTTTAATTATGATTATATTGTTTTAAGACTTGCGGAAAAAAGAGAAGGTTTAGCGAGCTTAACGATGATTGGTTTGAGAAATATTCAACATTTAAGGTATGTTTATGGTAAAAATTTTGTACAAATCGTAATGTTTCAGATTTCGGGAATATTAAGAGATATATTTGGAGAAGCACACGACGTTTGCATTTTTGATGAAAACAAAATACTCCTTTTCTCAGATCACAGTGAGATGTCTAATGCAGACTTTAGTATTTTTATCGAAAAGGTAAATGAAATCAAGTTTGAAGATCTTTTATTTCCAAAAGATTTAATTGTTACAGTGTATAATAAAGACCGGGACAATTCCGATGTTCAAAATATATTTAGAAAATTAGAGCATGCTTATGATTTTAATGATCGAGAGTATACTGGAACTTACATTAACTACGTTGATGAATCTAGTGTAGCAATTATGGAAAGAAATAGTTTGATTGAACAACTGTTACTTAAGTCTATAAAATTAGATGAGATTAGTGTAGTTTACCAACCAATCGTTGATGCCTTTCAATCAATCAAAGGATTTGAAGCACTCGTTAGATGGCAGAACTCAATTTTAGGAAATATAACACCAGCAGAGTTCATACCTGTTGCTGAAGAAATTGATTTTATAGGTAAGATTGGAGAGTTTGTAATTGAGAGTGTTTGCAAATTTTTAGATGATTTAAACCAACGGTATAATCAGCGGATGCGTGTCTCGATTAATGCATCTGTAAAAGAGCTGATTAAATCCGATTATGTATTGGCAGTAAGTAGGTTGATTACCAAGTATAAGATAGAGCCTTGGCAAATAAGCATTGAAATAACTGAAAGTTCTTTCTCAAAGTTTTATGATGCACTAGAAAATACTATTACTCAGTTATCGACTATTGGAATAGAAACACATATGGATGACTTTGGAACAGGGTATTCATCGCTTAGCTTACTCGGATCACTAAACGTATCACACTTGAAAATTGATCGAAGTTTTATAATAGACATTCAAAATGATCTTAAAATGGCAAAATTAACGGAGATGATCGTTGAATTTTCTCATAAACTTGGCATAAAGACCATCGTTGAAGGTATAGAAGACCAAGAATCTTTTGAAATGCTTAAGAATTGGAACTGTGATTACTTTCAAGGCTATTTCTTTAGTAAACCTTTAAATTGCAATGCGGTTTGTGAATTACTAAATGTTATTGAAAATTGAAAGTGTATATTTTTTTGAGGAATCAATTATAGAAATTAATATAGTCATTTAGTCTACTGCCCAGTAATCAATAAATACATGTATATTTATTTAGAAAAAATTAATGGAACAGGTTTTTTAAGAGCTATAGTGTATAATTGAGTAAAGTATAATTATAAATATAGTTGATGAAAATATACAAGGGGTATTAATTAAGGAGGACAAATATCATGTTGATCACAAACTTTGATTCTTTTGTAGAAAATCTTCTCACATGTGGTTTTTCCATGGGTGGAGAAAACGATGAAGGCGTTTTTGCACTGAGCAATTATTTTGATGAAAATATCAAGTGGCATAGTGGAGTAGTGGCATACGATCCTTGGGAATGGCGCATCAAAGTTTTGGAAGATAGAGATGATATTGCCTATGCGAAGCTCTTTTTTAAAAAGAGTGGCTTTATCTCAAGAGACTGGTATCCATACTTTCTCTGCGCAAGGCGCAAGGGAAAAACTTTTGAAGAGGCCTTCTTAGATGGTTATATCACTGCAGCTGAAAAGCGCGTTTATGATGTAATAAATGCATATGACGCCATACCATTTCATGAAATCAAACGGCTCGCAGGCTTTTCAAAAGAAAACAAGTCGGAGTTTGAAAAGGCAATTACGGGACTTCAGATGAAGATGTTTATCACCATGTGTGGTCGTAAACGTAAGACTTCACAGTTCGGTGCGGAGTTTGGCTGGTCTTCCACTGTATTTTGCACTGTAGAGCGGTATTTTTCAGCGGAAGTCTTCGAAAAAGCGGATCGTATTTCCCCTGTAGAGGCAGCAGAAAAAATCAAAGCGCAAATCCTATCACTTAATCCTCAGGCGAATCTTAAAAAAGTGACTAAGTTTATCAATGGGTAAAGGTAAGCCGTGTACCGATATGTTTTTTAAACAATAAAACTTTAGGATGGTGCGACTTTTGAAAAGAAAGAATCCTTTTATGATCTTTTTACTTGGGGTAGTGACCCTCAGTTTTTATTTTTACTATATGTTATTTGATAATATGAAACGCATCAACAGATTGAAGAATAAAGCAATTTTTAATGTGGAAAAAAGAGTTACTATATTTGCAAGTGCCTTCGTTCTTGGCACGATAGCTATGAGTATTATCCGTTCAAATGCTAGTCAAATTGACGGTGAAATGCTTGTAAATATTAGTAATATTTTAAATGTAAGTTTTTTATTATTGATCATCTATAATGTGGTTTCACTAGTGATTGAAATTGAAACGATACAAAAATCTGCTGGGATGAAGAAAACCATATCTACCAGTACAGCAGCGCTTTTAACGTTTCTTTTCATGTTTTCATTTCCATATATTCAATCTCATATCAACATGATGATCGATACGAAAGTCGTAATAGAGGAGTAGGTGGCAATAAAGATTACTCGAATTGGACTGTTTTTAAACTGCATAAAGAAATGATGCATTGGTATGAAAATGGTATACTTAGACCAGAAAAGTTTTATGATACACATCGTTGGATGCTAGTTTGTCCTTGTACTAGATAAAAATAGAAAATACCTTTAACCACACCGTAGAAAAAGCGATGAAAACCTACATTTTATATATTGTAGGTTTTTTTTTTCCATACTGAGAAGACATATTGAATCAATATAATTTATACTCAATTATCAGAAATTCATATTAACTAGCTTTTATGCACATACCGAAATATAATATTATATAAGAATACTATAATGGTAGTACTTAATAAATAGTATTTTATTTATATGGAGGGATCGACTTGATTTATAAATATTTAACTGATAAACGAAAAATTGGATTCAAATTACTCTTAATGAGTTTATTTATTCTTTTGGCTTCAGTAGTGGGGATTGTCTTTAAAAAGATGGGTTTTCCTGAAACTAATATTGTGATTGTATATTTACTGACAGTACTTGTATATGCTAGATTAGTTGATGGCATTGCAATCGGAATTGTTGCATCCATACTAGCGACATTAGCTTTCAACTATTTTTTTACTGTACCTTACTTATCACTTTCTGTATTGGATTCTAGCTACGTTATTACTTTTGTGATCATGACTGTAACATCAATTATAACAAGTACAATGACTTCGCTTGTGAAAAAAAGTGAATTAATTGCAAGAGAAAAAGAAGCGGAAAGCAATACCTTATTCAAATTAACAAATCAATTAACAGATGCCTACGATATTGAAGTGATTGCTTCAATAGTAGTTGATGCGTTGACTGATCGGTTTTCTACAAATGCCGCAATTCTTTGCTTTGATGAAGATGGAACACCTGAAAACGCCTATGTTCAGCGAAATAAAGCAGGAGATCAAGTATGTAGAAATGTAAAAGAGAAAAAGGAAATTAAGAGAAAAATCGAAAATTTACATGAGAGTTATTATGAAGGCGATGAGTTCCATGATTGGCCAATCTACGGAAGAGAAAGTATACTGGGTATCGTAAGAATTCCATTAGAAGAGGCACAAAAAATGGATGAAATTCAAAATCGACTACTTCACTCGATGATTGAAAGTACAGCGCTGGCGATGGATCGCATAAGAGTATCCAACCAAAGAATTAGAGAACGAGAAGAAGCGATCCAAGAACGCTATAGAGGAACGCTTTTGAGGTCTATCTCTCATGATTTAAGAACGCCATTAGCTGGAATAATGGGAACTTCAGAGATGCTTTTAGATATGACAGAAGCGATAGATCAGAGATATATTTTAATAGATAACATTTATAATGATGCTAAATGGCTGCATGCTCTCGTAGAGAATATATTGTGTTTAACGCGACTTCAAGAAGGTAAATTAGTTTTAAAGAAACAACTTGAAGTAGTTGAAGAGATCGTTGGAAGTGCTGTGGAACGCTTTTTATTAAGAGCAAAAGGGCGAGAAGTCATCGTTGAAGTTCCAGAAGAAGCATTTTCTGTTCCTATGGATGCCAAATTAATTGAGCAAGTCCTTCTGAACCTTTTGGATAATGCACATAAGTTTACCAGTATTGATAGTGAAATCAGTATAGCAGTTGGCATTTTAAAGACGAGTCGCATAGCTCTATTTACTGTTAAAGACAGTGGTAGTGGCATATCCACATTGGATTTGCCACATGTGCTTGATCAATTTTATACTGGAAAAAATGAAAATAGCAGTTCAAAATCAGGTATGGGATTGGGGTTGTCTATATGTGATGCGATTATTAGAGCACACGACGGGACGATCACTATTGAAAATAGAAAAGATAGTAATGGTTTAGAGGTTACTTTTTCATTGCCATTGGAGGAGCAAATAAATGATTAATTATGATGAGAATATACTTGTAGTAGAAGATGATGTTCAGATTAGTCGGTTTATATGTTATGCATTGAAACAAGAAGGATTTAGATATCAAGCTGTCGATAGTGCACAAGGCGCACTGGAAATGATAGTACTTGGGCATATCGATTTGATTCTACTAGATTTAGGATTACCTGATTTTGATGGTATGGAAGTGATTGAAAAAGTTCGAGAATGGTCTGATATTCCTATTTTAGTAATATCGGCTCGTGACCAGGATAAGGAAAAAGCTGCTGCACTAGATATTGGAGCAGATGATTTTTTGACTAAGCCATTCTCGACTACAGAACTAATGGCTAGAATTAGAGTAGCAATTAGACATTTGCGCAAAAATATAGGAAACGATACAAATACTATTTTGATAAAGGACGATTTAAAAATTGATTTGAGCAAACGCTTGGTTTATTTAAGAGAAGTGGAAGTTCATATGACACCAATGGAATATAGTTTGTTAGCTTTATTTTTTAAGAATATTGGAAAAGTTTTAACAACGCGATATATAATTCAAAAGGTTTGGGGGGTGGAATATGGAGATGATACCCAAGCACTTAGGACATTGATGGCGGGACTTAGAAGAAAAATAGAATCAAATCCTGCAAAACCACAGTATATTGTCACAGAAATAGGTGTTGGTTATAGGATGAAAGATATATAGGCAAAAAGATTAACAGAGCCACTAAAGTAGTTAAATTTACTTTAGTGGCTTTTTATGTACAAAAAAACTCACACAATCCTCACAGCATGAAAGGACTTCTCACACACAGCACACATCAATTTTGCTAACATTATAGTATAAGAACAATAAAATTTACTATAAAAAGGAGATGAATGATCGTGACAACAAAAAATAATCAAGAAAAAAATGAAAGTAATAAATTGCTGTTCAAAAAGATTAAAGAGTTGATTATTGATGAGTGCTTTGAAGAAAGTGAAAATTTAATTAGGAAAGCGATTATGGAATTTCCTCATGCGCCAGAACCTCATAATTTATATGGGATTTTATTAGAAAAAACAGATGAACATAGTACAGCTATGAAGCATTTTCGGATAGCACTAGAGTTAGATACCATGTATTTGCCAGCACGTCATAATCTTGAATATTATGGTACTTTTTTTTCAAAGGGAAAATGTGCATATGATGAATCAGATTGTATCGATGAAGAAGAAAATGTTGATAACTACAAAGTAAGTTATGATAATCGAGGTATTGGACACATTATTAGGAGGGATTAAATTGAAAAATCATACTAAAATTTCAAATACTTATACAGTGATTATTGGATGTGGTAGATTGGGCGCTAGTTTAGCTACTGAGTTATCAAATAGCAATTTGGATGTACTAATTATCGATCGAGATAAAAGTGCATTTCGGAAGTTATCTCCTGCATATGGAGGACTGACACTTATCGGTGACGCATTAGATTATAAAGTACTTGAAGAGGCACAAATAAATAAGGCTACTACTTTAATTGCAGTAACCAATAATGATAATTCCAATATAATGGTAGCGCAGATTTGTAAGCTGAATTTTGACGTGCCTAGAGTTTTGTTGAGATTATATGATCCGGAAATAAAATGCATTTTCAGTGATATGGGCATTGAGACAATAAGCCCAGTTACATTGTCTATTGATGAAATTAGCAAGAGGATCAATCCCGTTAAGAGAGGAGCAAAAATATGAAAAAGCATGCTGTTTTAATTGGAAGTTTTAATAGAGCACGTTCGTTGGCAGATTCTCTGATCAACAAAGGTTATCGAGTAACAGCTATTAATAGCAGTTACGATAAGAGCGTCGTTCTAGCCGAAAATAGAGAAATAAATGTTATAAATGGAGATGGTTCTAAACCTTTTGTACTTGATGATGCTAACATTGAATATGCTGATCTAGCAATAGTGTTGACGCCTAAGGATGAAGATAACTTAGTAATTTGTCAACTTTGCAAAAAAAAATTTAAGGTAAAAAAGACCATTTCTATACTAAACGATCCACTGAAGTCATCACTTTTTTACATGAGTGGTGTTGATTCTGTTATTTGTGAAGTAAACGCCATCACCAACATAATTGAGCAGCAAGCTTTTTATGATGGGATTGTGACTATGATTCCTACGGGTGAAGGTAAAATAAGAATTGCTGAAGTACCAATTTTGGAATCTTCACCAGTAGTTGGTAAAAAAATGTGGGAAATCAACTTACCAAAAGAATCAGTTATAGGCTGTATCATACATGGCGAAGGGACTACAATACCAAGAGGAGATACAAGGATAAATTGTGGTGATAAGCTTATTTTGATATCAGCGGCCAATCAAGAGATGAATGCAATTAAGGAGTTGACGGGACGGTTATGAAAAATATTGTTTTTTTTAAAGATAAGAATAATTTTGGGAAATTGATAATTTTAATTGGTATATTACTAGCAATGCCGTTGCTTGTTTTACCGTTTTATCCAAGTGAGTCAAAGTACTTTTTTTCCTTTTTTATTCCTTCTTTTTTGTCGATTCTACTTGGAATGGTTTTAGTCATCACCCTAAAAAAGGAAAGAAATGATCTTCAATGGTTAAAACTATTGAAGAATAGTCATATAACAGTACTTTTTACTTGGATGTATGGTTTTGTAGCTGGTGCTATTCCCTTTGTGATTTCAAGGCAACTTCCATTCAGTAAAGCACTCTTTGAAGCTGTCAGTGGATGGACAACGACGGGATTATCAGTGATGGATGTTGAAAGTACCCCTGCGATATTTTTGTTTCATCGTAGTTTTATGCAATTTTGTGGTGGTTTGGGATTTGTGCTAGTGATGGTAATGTTTCTTCAAGGTAAACAAGCGATGAATTTGTTTAGTGCAGAAGGGCATCCGGATAAACTGATGCCAAACCTTAAAAAAACAGCGAGAATAACTTCAAGTATGTTTGTTGCATTGCTTATAGTGGGAACGTTCTCTTATATCGTGTTTGGGATGCCTTTTTTTGATAGTCTATTACATGCGATGTCAGCATTATCTACGGGTGGATTCTCAACTAAAGCAGATAGTATTGGCGCATATAATAGCCTTGGAATCGAAGTTGTAACAATTGTGCTTATGATCATTGGAACTACCAATTTTGCTGTTTTGTTACTATTGATGAGAAGAAAATTCAAGCAACTCATAAAGATCAGTGAAGTTCGATTTATGTTTTTGATTCTTGCAGTATTTACAACACTTGTTTCGGTCTTGCTATTTTACAAAGTATACTTAAACTTAGGTGAGAGTTTTAGAGTGGCTATTTTCAATGTTGTATCTGCACTTTCAACTACCGGTTTTTCAACAGTAACGTATAATAACTGGCCACCTGTAGGGGTTGGGTTATTGATTATACTAATGTTAATAGGAGGGGGAATTGGTTCAACTGCAGGAGGAATCAAACTGACACGTGTTTACATTGTATTGCGGGCAGCACATGAAAATTTAATTAAGCGCATTAGTCCTTCAAGAAGAGTCTCAGCCCCTTTTTATTACCGTGCACAAGGAAAAACCTCTCTAGACCATGAAATTGTTGATGATACCAGAGGGTTTGTTACATTTTATTTAGTCATCTATGTAATAGGTACTTTACTATTAACATTATCAAGTAATAGTAGTCTAGTAGACTCAATGTTTGAATTTGCATCGGCATTTGGAACAGTTGGTTTATCAATTGGTGTAACTACATCTGATATGAACACCAGTACATTGGGCATCTTAATATTTGGAATGATTCTAGGTAGACTAGAAATGTTTATAGTCTTTATAGGGTTATACTCAGGAGTATCTTTAGCAATAGAAAAAGCCAAAAAATTATTAAGTTTAAAATGACAATCCACAGCCCAAAGGGCGAGGACTTCTTGTCCTCCACACAATGGATGTTGATTAAAAATGAAGATTGTACTAAAAGAGCCCCATTATAAAGTTGAAAATGGCAATCCGCAGGGTGAAACCCGAGGACTTCTTGTTCCCCACACAATGGATGTTGATTAAAAACGATGATTGTACTAAAAGAGCCCCGTTATAAAGTTGAAAATGGCAATCCGCAGGGTGAAACCCGAGGACTTCTTGTCATTTTCGGCTTTATAATGGGGCTCTTATTCACATTCAAACTTTATAACAACATCCACCTTAATCCAGTTCAAAAAACCCAATTCCCACAAGTCCTGGTCCAGTATGCACACCAAGGGATGCTGATATTTGACCGCTCATGAAGAGTGTGGCGCGGTCAATATAAGGTTTCATCATTTCGATGACCTTATCAGCTTCTTCCTGTGCCGCACCGTGTGAGATGGCAAGATAATATTTCTTTGTGTTTTTCAGACCATTTTCTACGATTTCCATGGTTTTGCTTATGCTTTTTTTACGTCCGCGGACCTTTTCAACGGTGTGATAAATCCCGTTTTCATCACAAGCGATGATAGGCTTAATCTGTAAGATGCTACCAAGCATCCCTTCAACACGTCCAAGTCGGCCACCTTTTACAAGGTACTGAAGCGTTTCAAGGCTATAATAGATATGTGATTTTGAAATTTTAGATTCTAATTTTGCAACAATTTCATCAAAGCCAAGTCCTTTTTCAATAAGTTCTGAAGCATAGATAGAGAAAAAACCAGATGCAAGTGCGATATTTTTCGTGTCAATTACTGCGGTTTTGATCTGAGTAAACTCAGTGCAAACCATCTTCACTGTTTGATAAGTCCCACTAAGTCCAGAAGAAAGTAAAGGGATAATCACATGTGTATAACCATCTGCAATTATTTGATTTAGTTTTTCATGAACTTCACCAGCTGTTGGTAAACTCGTCTTGGGAATTTCCTTAGTTAAGTTTGAATAAACTTCCTCAGGTGTAATATCTACTCGGTCTTTATAGGAGTGATCTTTATAATTGATGCCTAGTGGTAATTCATAGATGTGGAATTTTTTAAGTAAATCTACTGGTACATCAGAACCAGAATCAGTTAATACTGCTATTTTTTCATTTATCATGTGAATCTCCTTCGCTTTGATTAGACTTTGCTAATTTACTCATCTTAGTATCAATAATCTTTTCAGTTAATAATTTGCTAGAGAGAGCTAAAGTAATTGATGAAATTGCCAACTTATCAGCTGTAATATTTCGCTCTTTAAAATCATATGTCTTTCTTTGTTCAATAATTGGTATAAATACTTCTCTTAGCGATTCTTCTAAAGCACTACAAAATGAATTATAAGCATTTTCATGACCTTCAATCAGAATTTGTAGTTGAATGCCTTCTTTGATTTTCATAATAGGAAGAATTGGTTTTAAAAGTGTGATTACCAAAACGTAGACTATATGTAATTTGTCGTATTTCTTTTTTATCGGTTTAGGCATCATGCCCCATTTTACGTAATTGTTGACCATACTTTTTGTGACGAGGATTTCATCGTTTAAAGACAAAAAAGAAAGTTCCTCACGAACAATTTGTAAAAGTTGGTCTGAGTAAATACTAAAGTCAGGCATTTCATGCCATCTGATAAGTTTAACCTCTGCCAATGCTTTGGCATAACTATAAAGTTCAGTATTTTTTTCCATGTTGTTTCCTCAATTTTTTTTATTAACGACTTAATCTAGTTAATATAACTACATAGATATGATAAGTCAATATAACGCGTTTGTCAAATTTTTTAAAGTTTCAAATCGCGGTTTGATTAAAGGGATAGCTTCTATTTCAAATCAATCTAAGTTACAATATAGTTATACATAACGTATAAAGTATAAAGAGAAATGGAGGCAATTATGAATCAAATTATAGAACTGTTAAAAGCAAGGAAATCAGTAAGACAATTTGAAGCAAAAGAGATTCCTAAGGAGGTGAAAGATGCAATTTTGGAGGCTGCTTTTCACGCACCAACAGCAGGTAATCAAATGCTTTATGCAATTATCGATGTCACAGATGATGTCCTAAAGCAAAAACTTTCTGAAACTTGTGATCATCAACCTTTTATAGCAAAAGCACCTCTCGTCCTTATTTTTTTAGCTGATACAAGGCGGTGGCTAGATGCCTATAAAACGGCGGGAGTAGAGGCAAGATTACCACAGATGGGAGATCTTTTCTTAGCGATACAAGACGCTGTGATTGCCGCTCAAAATGCTGTTATTGCTGCAGAATCTTTTGGTTTAGGTTCCTGTTATATAGGTGATATTTTGGAAAACGTCGAAGAACATCGAACGCTGTTAAATCTTGATGAGTATGTGGTGCCTATTTCTATGCTTGTTTTTGGTTTTCCTACTAAGGGGCAGATCGTTAGGGATAAACCTAAAAGGTTTGACAAAGCATATATGGTACATGAAAACACCTATAAAAGACTTACACAAACTCAGTTAAGAGAAATGCATGCAAAACAATCTGTAAAAAATGATTTCGATTTTGATGCATATATCACAACATTTTGTAATAGAAAATATATGTCTGATTTTGCTAAAGAGATGTCTAGATCCAGTGAGGTTTATGCAGATGCTTTTCTAAAGAATAGATCTTAGTAAATTAGAACTACATTTTTAGAATGACTTATACGGGGTATCATTACTCTATCAAATAAAGATGGAGGTAATGATGAGTGCATCTTATAGTAATGAAAAATGTATCCCGTGTATGATAGATACACCAGTTCTTGACGGAGAATTGTTATTAGAATTTTTCAGTGAACTTGATGAAGCTTGGCGTTTAATTGAGGATATACAAATTGAAAAAACATTTAAATTCAAAGATTTTAAAACTGCCCTTGATTTTGTTAACAAAATTGGTGAAATTGCTGAATCCAACGGACATCACCCTGATATAGAACTCGGTTGGGGGAGAGTGAAAGTAAGTCTGATGACGCATAAAATTCATGGACTTTCTAGAAATGATTTTATAGTTGCAGCTCAAATTGATGAGATTTAACTTTTTATAGAGCCCTGATTTGAATTCGATAAAAGAGTGAGATGGTTCACTGTAACAAAATAAAACCACTTTAAGTAATTTTTAAATCAAATTGCCTAAAGTGGTTTTTTATTATAATTAAGTTTAACCTTTACGTATGTTCAAAATGAAGTTTGCAATTTTTTTGTCTTCAGTGCCAATGTGATGATCAATCCATTCTGTCGTTAGGTGTGTCAGTTTAAGTCTTGAATTTAGTGTTAAACCATTTTCCTTAATATCATCTTGTAGGTTCATAACATCTTGCTTAAACTCACGATGAAGTTCTTTATGTGCATCAAGTTCCGGATAACCATAATCGCCTAGTAGTTTTTCTTCATTTCTAAAATGAACAAGGACATAAGCGGAAAGATATTCAAATAATTTTAAAATCTCAGCTTCTGCTTCACCATTTTGATAAGATGCCATTAATTTCTCGGCGCGCGCAATAAGTTCTGAATGCTCTGAATCTATTTCAAAAACACCATACATATATTTTTCACTTTCTTTTAACATCGTAACCTCCTATGATTATTCATCAAACTGAGTGAGAAGTTAAGTTTCACATCAATTTATAGTGAAATCTTATGAACTAATATTACCTCAAGGGGGCAATACTTGCAAGATATTACAAGTCCGATTGAAAACAAATTGTAAAGATTCATTAAAATTTAAAATTAACTATACTAATTTACTAGGAATTATATTATAATCATATCATGTGATGATGCTAAGAAGATACGCTTCTAGTAGAAGCAGATAGGTATCGTTAAAATTTACGGAGGTGAATTTATGTATATTGCTACAAATCAAGAAACTTGCGAAAAAATCGGTGAAGTTTTATCAGCTCAAGCAGATAAGCCACAAAATATCAGAATCTTTATCGCAGGCATGGGTTGCAGCGGTCCAAGCTTCGGTCTTGGTCTTGACAACATTAATGACAACGATTTTACAGAATCAGTAAACGGCGTAAATTTCGTAGTTGAACAATCTGTTTTTGATACAGTTGGTGAAATTAAAGTTGAATGGGTAGGCAATGGTTACTCAGTACAACCTGTTAATGTTCAACCATCTGCTTGTGGATCATGTTCAAGCTGTGGCTAGAAAGTACAAAGAGCTCTTAAAAGCAATTGCTTTTTAGGGGCTTTTTTTTATTTGAATTTATTGTTTATAAAATCTAAGCCACATGAACAGAACTTTTTACTATGTGTCTTAGTCACTGTTTTTATGGACTCCATCAGGGTATAATATCTATGGAGACATATGTGCATTGCACTTAAATTACAGATGGAGGAAAGATATGTATTTTGTTATTGATCAAGATACGGTGGGTAGAATCCGCGACGTATTGGAAAAACAGCCTGATAAACCAAGCAATATCAGGGTTTATATCGCAGGTATGGGCTGAGGTGGCCCAAGTTTTGGTCTAGGTCTAGATCAAGTAAAAGAAGATGACATCGTCGAAGTAATTGATGGTATCAACTTCCTCATGGAAAAATATATACAAGAAACTTTTGGACAAATTGAAGTACGCTGGAATGGTTATAGCTATGCTGTTGGACCGGTTCGTGGCGGTGGATCAAGTTGTACGTAAGATAAGAACATAAAAAGAGCCATCAGTGGGTGAGTTAAATATTGCCCGCTGATGGCTTTTTGTATGTGCTAATTAAAGTTACTGGATTATTTAGTTTTTCTACCTAATCTAAAGATGCTTGAACTTTGAGGTGCAACTTTCACAAGGTGATGTGTAACTGCATCAATATACTCTGGGGATTCAAGTAGTCCTCTTGAATCGAATATAAGTTCGATCTTGAGTTGATCATTTGGAATTTCAATTTTTTTGATATTATTTGGTTGCTTTACTGTGGCATGTTTTGCTGCTGCTTTATGCGGTATCACACTTTGTGTAGTAATAGTATCTTCAACAGGTGCATCGAGCACGTAGAATTCTAAAATTTCACCTTTAAGCTGATTTACAGAAAGCATCAATGGTTCATGACTAGGGTTATGTGCTACGAGAAGACAGTCAAAATCCGCATCCGGATCTTGTTTTACGATATACACAATCGCATCTCTAAATGCTTCTAAGAATTCGCCTTCTTCAATGAAGTGTAACTTTTGGCGGATTTCTTCTACGGTTTTAAGTCTTAAACTGCTATAAGTTTTCCTAAGTTGAATTAGGCCACGTACATATTGATAAAAGTCGTTATAGGTGACTTTGTATTCCCAATCAATCGCATTAACTGAAAGGGGAGAATTGTAGGTGTTGTGGTAGCCAAATTTATTTCTTAAAAATTCATTTCCAGCATGGATAAAAGGTAAACCTTGTGCTGTAAAAAGCAAATTGAAAGACATCTTATTTAATTTGATCCATTCCTCGTCTGATATGTTTGGTGATGTGAGTCGAAGTTTATCAGCTAAAATCAAATTGTCATGTGAGTTAAAGTAATTAATTGACTCACATGGATGTGTTGTAAATCCAACATAATTTGCATTGTATGGAATAGATCCTACGATACCGGTATGCATACGGTGTTTCATATCTTTATTGCCGTGTATATACCCTCTACCAGTTCCGTCGTTGTCCCCCTTGATGGCATCTCTAAAGTCGTCGTTAAATAAGGAGTAGCCTTTTCCACCTTGTACACCTTTATAGACGCGTTTATTTTCAGCAAGAGTAGAAAGTCCACCCATCCAAGGTTCTCCATAGATGATGATCTCTGGATCAATCTCGACGAGTGCAGCTTTAGCAGCTTCGATAGTATCTTTATCGATGAGTGCCATAAGGTCAAATCTAAAGCCATCTACTTTATATTCCTTAGCCCAGTATAGGAGCGAGTCGATGATAAACTTTCTACCCATGGGTTGATCGGATGCGAACTCATTTCCACAACCAGAACCGTTTGAAAAATGTCCATCTTCTGTCATACGATGGTAGTAATGCGGAACGAGTGTGTTAAAGTTAGAAAATTCAGTACGATAGGTATGGTTATATACCACATCAAGTACAACTTTTAGTCCTTTTTCGTGTAGTGCCATGATTGCTGCTTTAAGCTCTTTAATTCGGCTGATCGCACTGTTTGGATCAGTTGCGTAACTACCTTCTGGTGCATTAAATAGTTCAGGATCGTAACCCCAGTTATAATTGCCGTCTTGCTCAATCTCCTCATCAACAGTGAGGAAGTCATACACTGGCATAAGATGTACGTGAGTAACACCTAGTTCTGCAAGATGATCAATTCCAGTTGTTAGATTTTCAATCTTGGTATCGTTTTCAGTGAACGCTAAAAATTTACCTTTGTTTGTCATTCCACTGTTTGGATGACCTGAAAAGTCTTTTACATGGACCTCATATAATATTGCATCACAACCCATATTGCCTCTAGGACGATGATGATTTTCCCAACGTTCAGGGTTGGTGCGGTTAAGATCCACGATACCACTTCTCATGCTATTTGCTGAAGCGGTCACTGAGTAGGGATCTGTTACTTCATAAAGTCCATCTACGATAAAGGTATAGAACATACCGTGTAGATCGCCTTCTACTACTGCACTAAAGACGCCATCGGACGCTTTCTCCATGGAGTAAAGCGTCCTAAAAGGTGCCTTTGGCGAGTCATATACTGCAAGTACAATTTTGTTTTGTGTGGGTGCCCATACGCGAAAAGTTGTCTCTTCAGGGGTATAGATCATCCCCAACGTCTTATGCGTTACAGGAAATTCACTTAAATTCATAATCTCACCTTATTAACCTCTATAACTTGAAATCTAATGGTTTTCTATTAATATTCCATATACTTGAGGCGTATTTTTCGATAGTATAATCTGCTGAAAAGACACCAGAGCATGCGATGTTAGTAAGTGACATCTTCATCCAGTGCGGTTTGTCTCTATAATAAAGACCAATTCTCTCTTGTGCATCGCAATAGGATTCAAAGTCCTTAAGCACAAAGAACTCATCATTGAACCTTAACAAACGGTCAACAATTGGAGCAAACTCTTCTTTTGCTGCAGGTAAAAAGCCATTTACTAATTGGTCTACAACTTGTTTGATTGCTGGTGTTGTGTTGTAGAGCTCATATGCATTGTAACTGCCATCTTGGTAATACTTAAAAACTTCTTGATCTTTTAGGCCGAAAAGTACGATGTTGTTCTCTCCAACTTCATTCATGATTTCGATGTTTGCACCATCCAGCGTTGCAAGTGTGATAGCGCCATTCATCATAAATTTCATGTTACCTGTGCCAGAAGCTTCTTTTGAAGCTGTTGATATCTGTTCGCTCACATCAGCTGCAGGGATCATTTTACTTGCTAATGATACACCATAGTTAGGTAAAAAAACAACCTTAAGTTTATTTTTGATAGAGGTATCATTGTTAATCATATCGGCTACAGTAGTGATCAATTTGATGATCTGTTTAGCGACATAATAACTAGGTGCAGATTTGCCAGCAAATATAAAAGTTCTCGGTGGAATATCCAAGTTAGGATTTGCTTTTAATTTATTGTATAGCGATAAGACATGTAATATGTTGAGATGTTGACGTTTGTACTCGTGAATCCGTTTAGCTTGCATATCGAAGATTGAATAAGGATCGATTTTTACACCTTGCTTTTCATAGATGAATTTTGCAAGATTTTCTTTGTTTTTATGTTTGATATCAAATAAGGCGTTCTGCACAACTTTGTCGTCACGGTATTTTAAAAGATCCCTTAAAACAATTGGATTTTTCTTAAAGCCATCCCCAATTAAACCCTCTACATAATCGGTTAAGTCAGGATTGGCATTGAGCAACCAGTGACGGTGCATGATGCCGTTTGTTTTGTTGTTAAATTTCGTTGGATAGATGTTGTAAAAATCTTTGAGTTCCTTTGTCTTTAATATCTCAGTATGAAGTTTTGCAACGCCATTGACACTGTGAGAACCTACGATTGCAAGGTGTGCCATTTTTACCATACCGTCTTTGATGATCGCCATGTTATGAATTTTTTCCTCGTCTGTATATAGGTAGACGTATTTCAACGATTCGATGAATCTGCGGTTGATTTCATCGATGATCATGGTGATTCTTGGTAATAAATCACGCATCATAAAATGTGGCCATTTTTCTAAAGCTTCAGACATGATGGTGTGGTTGGTATATGAGATGCACGATGTAGTGATTTTCCAAGCCATATCCCAATCAAGCCCTTCTTCATCGAGTAAGATTCTCATGAGTTCCGGAACGGCAAGTGCTGGATGTGTATCATTGATATGCATTGCAATATGCTCGCTGAATTGTTCGATTGGTACGCCCATTTTCTTAAAAGTTGTAAAGATACTTTGTATGCCAGCTGAGACAAAGAAGTATTCTTGCTTAAGACGCAGTAATTTTCCTTCTTCATAGGCATCATTTGGATAAAGAATTTGAGTGATGATCTCTACAGAATGCTTCTTTTCAAAAGCGCTTAAGTAATTTCCTCTTGAGAAGTTTTCGAAATCGAAAATATCATCAATTTCTTCAGCAGACCAAAGTCTTAAAGTATTGACTGTATTGTTTTCAAAACCCAAAATTGGTGTATCATATGGCACAGCACGAACTGCGTCATAATCAACATGGGCAAACTTAAGTGTATCGCCATCCATATAAGTATCCACGCGACCGTTAAATTTCACGATCACCGCCTTGTTAGGTCTCTTGTATTCCCAAACGTTATTATTTACAAGCCAACGATCTGGAAATTCAACCTGATAACCATCAATGATTCGCTGTTCAAAGAGCCCATTCTTATAGCGGATACCACAACCGTGTCCTGGAATTGATGTTGAACTCATGGCATCCATAAAACAAGCTGCAAGTCGTCCTAAACCACCATTACCGAGACCTTGATCCACTTCAACTTCAGCTAAAACATCGAGGCTGATGCCAAGTTCTTTTAATCCTTGTTCCACAACATCATAAATACTTAGATTTGTGAGATTGTTTTCAAGAAATTTCCCGGTTAAGAATTCCATCGAAAAGTAATAAACTTGTTTTGAATGCTCTTCTCTATAGGTTTTGTTTGTGTTTGCCCATAGATTTCCGATGTAATCTTTCATTAATTCACCTAGTGCATTGTATCGCTCGAGTGGGGTCGTATCTTCGATTTGGCGTGCGGATGTTCCTTTGATTGCGGCGATATAGTCCTCTTTAAATTCGGATACTGATAACTTCATACTTCACCTCTTATATCTCTCTTCCTAGTACCTTTTCATATACCTGCAGGTATTCCTTTGAAGATTTTTCCCAACTGTTGTCAGCAGCCATGGCTTGCTCCATAAGGGATAACCATATTGCTTTGTCCTTATAATAGCCAAGTGCATCCTTAATGGTAAAAAGTAATTCATGTGCGTTGTAATTTGTAAATCCAAAGCCATTGCCTTCGCCTGTGTATTTGTTGTAAGGGATGACGGTATCTTTAAGCCCGCCAATCTGTCTTACGATAGGGATTGTTCCGTATCTTAGTGCAATCAATTGACTCAGTCCACAGGGTTCAAAAAGAGAAGGCATGAGGAATAGGTCAGCACCAGCGTAGATGGCGTGTGATTCATATTGATCAAAATAGATTCTTGCAGCGAGTTTATGTGGATATCGATATTGGAAATAACGAAACATATTTTCATAATGTTGTTCGCCAGTACCAAGGATTACCAGTTGCACATCCATATCAAGGAGTTCCTCTAAGATATGCTGCATCAAGTCAAGTCCTTTCATATCAGCAAGTCTTGTCACCATAGCAAGCATAGGGATATCTGGATCTACAGGTAAACCAAATTTAACTTGTAAGTGATTTTTGATCTCGCGCTTTCGGTCTACAGTTTGAAAATCGAAATTCACCGGGATGTTAACATCTGTTTCAGGCGAATAGATATCATAATCTATCCCATTGACGATCCCTGTAAGTTTATCTTTGTACTTGTTGATGACACCATCCAAATTTTCTCCGAAATAAGGATAAGTAATTTCATGTGCATAGCTTTTTGAGACTGTAGTCACATGATCGCTAAAGACGATGCCACCTTTTAAAATATTGATGTTTTCATAGAACTTCAAACGCTCTTCGTTGTAATATTCGTAAGGTAAATTGAGTAAATCACCCATGATATAAGGATCAAAGACACCTTGATAACGCAAATTATGGATGGTGAAAACAGTCTTTATACCTTGATAAAAAGGATCTTGTCTGCTGTAATAATCTAGTAGAACATTGATAGAAGCAGCATGCCAGTCGTTGGTATGGATGATGTCGGGTTTTTCTCCTGTCATTTTGATGGCAGCGAGTACGGCTTTACAAAAAAAGATGTAACGCTCTCCGTCATCGCCTTCGCCGTAAAGCGCATGTCTTTTAAAGTAAAATTCGTTGTCGATAAAATAGTAATCCACGCCATCGTAGTTTAAAGTCATCAAACCGACATATTGTGTACGCCATCCCATGTTGACAGTTGTGTAGCCTATGAATTTCATCTGCTCTTTATAAGTCGGTGAGATTTTGATATGAAGTGGCATAAAAACTTTAACGTTTATTTTTTTCGAATTAAGTGCTTTTGGTAGAGAACCTGCAACATCTGCAAGACCACCTGTTTTTGCGAAAGGCGCTGCTTCAGAAGCCACAAAAACGACTTGTGTCATATATCTCCCTCCTTAGAGATCACCGCTTTTTTTCCGCCAATATACGGAAGTGATGGATCTCCAATTAATGTTACACCTTTGTTAATGGTAGTACGCTTATCAAGGATGGTGTAATTTAGGTGCACATTTTCATCAATATGTGTTTTCTGCATCACGATACTGTTTCTGATGATGCATCCTTTTTCAACCTTCACGCCCCTAAAAATAATAGAGTTTTCAACATAGCCATCAATCTGGCAGCCGTTTGCAACAAACGAATTTTTGATCCGTGCATTTTTCTTGTAGTGGGTTGAAGGCTCATCTTTAACTTTTGTAAAAATTTGACCATGCTCAAAGAAAAGTTCATTGGATATTTCTTGATTTAATATGGCCATATTGGCATCAAAATAGTTTCTTAACGTATTGATGCAAGATACATACCCTGTAAATTCAATAGTATGCACCTTATATTTGTTTAAACTGTTGAGAACTGCTTGCTTGAGATAGTTAGCATTACCACGTTCAACTGAATCAAAAAGTAAATCGAAGTATACATTTTTCTTCATGAAATACATTTCGAGAGATAGATCAAAGTTCTCTTCCATACCGAGATTGGTACCTATGCTTTCGAACTCGCCTTTTCCATCAAAATTGATCTTATCACAACCGATAAATCGATTTTTGGGATCTGATACTTTTTTATATATAATGCCGATATCTGCCCCTGTATCCAGAAACTCTTGATAAGCTTCTTTCAGATCGATGTTAGCAATCATGTATGTCTTTGCTAAAAATATATTTTCTTGCTTGGCATTTTTTACAAAAGATTTATTTTGGAAAAACAAGTCTAAATCGCCTACTTTTGCATTGATAGAAGTGTAATCATATGTTGGTGTAAAGAGAAATAAACCATTGATTTTTCTATCTAAATCCCAAGGCTGTCCTGAACCAAGATGGTCCATTACAGAACGCACTTTATTACCGGTGAATACACCGATATTGTTGATTCCACTATTGACCATATTAGAGAGCGTGAAATCTATGACCCTATATCTACCTGCAAACGGCAGCATCGAAGCGGGTCTGTTTTGGCATAGAACGCCGAAAGGGCTATCTACTTCACTTAAGTTAATGATTCCTAAACAATTTTTCATATACACCTCACTCCGTTTCGATTATTTTATTTTTACTAACAAGATAGATGATGTTACTGTCTGGAGAACCAATTACAGTCCCTGCTTTGACGGTTACATCTTCCATGATAACTGCATTATGGATTTCACAATCTTCTTCAATCGTTACACCCGATAAGATAACGGTATTAAAAACTTTGGCTTCCTTTTTTATGAGGATTTCGTTGAAAAGAACACAGCTTTCAAGATGACCTTCAACAGTACAACCTTCATTGATTAAAGAGTTTGTAACGGAAGCACCACATGCGATATATTGTGGTGGTAAATGTTTGTTTTTAGTATAGATTTTCCAATTACTATCATATAAATCGAGCTCATTGTCATCGCTGAGGAGATCCATGTTGGCTTCCCAATAGCTTTTTACAGTACCAACATCTTTCCAATAACCTTCAAATTCATAGGCAAAAGTTTTTTTGCCATCAAGCTTCATTTGAGGGATGATATCTTTACCAAAATCATTGGCTGATCCGGCTTTTTTTTCTTCTGCAACGAGATAAGAACGAAGTGCCTTCCAGTTGAAGATATAGATACCCATTGAGGCGAGGTTTGATTTCGCATGTTTTGGTTTTTCATCAAATTCAGTGATAAAGTTGTTTTCATCGATGTTTAAGATTCCAAAACGGTGTGTTTCATCCCATGGAACACCAACAACTGATATGGTGATATCAGCCTTTTTTTGAATATGAAAGTCCAGCATCTTTGAATAATCCATTTTATAGATATGGTCACCTGAAAGAATCAATACGTATTCAGGATCGAGTTCATCAATAAAGCTTATATTTTCATAGATTGCATTGGCAGTCCCTTTATACCATCTGCCTCCAAGTTCGCTTGTATAAGGTGGCAAAACTCTTACGCCGCCCGAGCGACGGTCTAAATCCCACGCACTTCCGATCCCGATGTGTGAATTTAACTGATAAGGCTTATATTGCGTGAGAATGCCCACGTCAAAGATGTTAGAGTTGGAACAGTTGCTCAGTGGAAAATCGATGATACGATATTTTCCGCCAAAAGGAACAGCAGGTTTTGCAACTTCTTGTGTCAATAGTTTAAGTCGTGAACCTTGTCCGCCAGCTAATAGCATGGCAATCATTTTACCTTCTTTCATTATCATTATCCTCCTTGTACTTTATGAACACGCCACTTAATCCTTGTAACTTAATACGTAGTGTGTAAGGGCGATTAAATGATTTTTCTTTTGTTGCTATATATTCTGTAGCCAAAGATGGTTCTGCGCCTCCAAAGCGTTGGTCACAAGTGTTAAAAAACACTTCATAAGTGCCAGGCTTGTCTACGCCGATTGGATGTGCGTTTCTTGGAACTGGTGTGAAGTTAAATGCTGCTAATACCTTGCAACCGCTTTTATCAATTCTTTCGAAAGAAATAACGCTTTCATCAGAATTGTCTACTTCAATCCAGCTGTAGCCATCATAAGTGGTGTCTAGTTCATAAAAACTAGGATGACTTTTGTAAACAAAATTCAGTTCTTTCATATACAATTGCATACTTTTATGTGAGGTATATTCTAACAAATGCCAATCAAGTGCTTGCCATTCGTTCCACTCTATAAATTGACCAAATTCACTTCCCATAAACAAAAGTTTTTTACCGGGATGTGCATACATATAGGCTAAGAGCAGGCGAAGATTTGCAAATTTCTCGTGATAAGTTCCGGGCATTTTTTCGAGTAGTGACTTCTTGCCATGTACGACTTCATCGTGACTCAGTGGTAAGACAAAGAACTCTGAAAATGCGTAAGTCATGGTAAATGTAAGTGCTCTGTGAAATCCTTTTCGATAAGCAGGGTCTAGTTGCATATATTCTAAGATATCGTTCATCCAACCCATATTCCATTTGTAGTTAAACCCTAATCCACCATCTTCTATTTTTCCAGATACTTTAGGCCAAGAGGTACTTTCTTCAGCCATAAGTAATGCGTCTGGATAAGCGTCTAGAACGACATGATTCATCTTTTTGATAAATTCTATTGCATCGAGATTTTCAAACCCACCATATTTGTTCTTTAAGATCTTACCACCGAAGTTAAGATATAGCATATATGCTACAGCGTCTATACGTATACCATCTACATGGTAATTTTCTAACCAATAAAGTAAATTCGAAATTAAAAATGATTGAACTTCAGGGCGACCGTAGTCGAAGTTGATGGTACCCCATTGATCGTTATGTGCGCGATCATACTCGGGAGATTCAAAGACAGGTCCACCATCAAAATGATATAAACCATGTGCATCTTTGCAGTAATGACAAGGTACCCAATCTAAAATTACGCCTATACCGTTTTGATGACAGGTATCGACAAAGTACATAAAATCCTTTGGTGTGCCATAGCGACTAGTAGGTGCAAAGTAGCCAGTTAATTGATAGCCCCATGAACCATCATAGGGGTGTTCCATGATAGGCATGAGTTCTATATGCGTAAAATTCATTTCTTTTACATATGGGATTAACTCTTGTGCCAAATCGTGATAGGAATACTGTGCACCGTCAGTTTTTTTTCTCCATGAGAGTAAATTGACTTCATAGATGCTCATAGGACTATGGTGATGATCCTTTTCTTTTCTTTGATCGAGCCAACTGTTGTCGTGCCATTGATAACCAGAAATATCATAATATTTTGATGCAGTGTGCGGACGTTCCTCAGCGTGGAAAGCATACGGATCAGCCTTAAACAAAATTTCGTGACTTTGAGTTGTGATTCTGTATTTATAGCGGTCATAGTGATTAACGCCCGGTACACAAATATGCCAAACCCCGCTATCAGAAATGCGCTGAAGCGGATAACCAAAATCGTCCCAATCGTTAAAGTCGCCAACTAAATGAACTTCTTTAGCATTTGGTGCCCATACCACAAACCTGATGGCATCCATGTCAAATTTGTGAATCTTGTGTGCACCAAAAAAATTGTAGCTTTGATAGTTTGTACCTTCATGAAAAAGATGTACATCTAATTCGCCATCATGAAGATAAAAGAAACCCTTTTCGTGGATACTTTCTTTTATATCATTAGTATGCATATACTTATTTCCCCCAATCTGTTTTACTTACATAATATTTATTCCCCAAAAATCACTTAAGTCTCGTTATTTTTGAGAATTTCTAAGTATTTTTGTGTAGCGATTGATAATGGCTTGCCTTTATTGATGAGTATGCCTATATCTATAGAAGGAATTTGTTCTACAATTTGGATTTCAAAAAGTTCCTTCCTATTAATAAGATCTGCTGCGATGCGTTTTGGAACAAAACCAATCCCCATTCCTGCATGTATTGCTTCAAGTACAACGTCAAATGACCCAAACTCAAAAGCAGGCTTCATCTCTAACTCATAACGTTCGTAAAAAGTTTCAAGAATTTTTCGAGTGGTTGATTTTTTTTCGAGGCTCACAAGTGGTTGATCCATCCAGTTGCTAAGGTGATTAAGTGATGGGTCAACAGGCACAGAACTCACGAAGATATGTTCTAGTGTGGTTAATGGGTAGAGCTGCAAATCTTCATAGTCAAAATTTGGCATCACATTGATAATTGCGATATCAAGCTCGCCTTTTTCCAGCTTCTCAATAGACCTTGTTGAGGGGCGATTGTTGATGGATATTCTGACTTTAGGATAGTGCTGATGAAAAGATTTGATTGAATCAATCAAGAAAAGTCGCGTAATAGTATCGCTTGCCCCAATGAATATAGTCCCTTCATCTAAAGACTTAATATTGTGAATTGCATTTTCAGCAGATCTGAAAAAATGATAAGCCTTTTCAACATGTTGAAAAAGGACTTCGCCCTCGTATGTCAAGGTGACATTGCGACCTTGTCTATAAAACAAAGCGATGCCCAGTTGAGATTCTAAAGACTTTATGGCTTGACTCACAGCAGATTGGGTGACGTGTAATGTCGCTGCAGCTTTAGAAAAGTTTAAAGAGTTTGCCGCATAATAAAATATCTTATAAAGCTCAAAATTGACTGCATGATTTGGTACATATCCCATAGTGCCCTCCTGGGTTAATAATTAACCCTGCTGATTGTTATTAAAATTTGAATTAGCTCAGCTAATGTCATTATACCAAGATAAACAATGGAGAAACAAGGAATTATTAGAGAATTCAGAAAAATCATTGGTTAAGGTTAGGTTAAAACGAGATTAAAAATGGTTTAATTAAATTCTAACTAATTTATAGTTAGATATTCATTGAACTCAAATGAATTATGTGTTATGATGTTTACATAGAAACCCATTACCCTTTAAATTGATAGGAGGAACCTATATGAATAACATGAATTTCTTGAACGTACAAACAGGATTAGACGGAAGAGTAATTTTCAAACCATTATCTCAAGAAGAATTAAAATCAAGCAAGCAAACTAAAAGACATAAATAAGAAAAAGCAACTGCGGTTAACTTGGTGGTTAAAAAACTATAATTAACTTGGGGGATAGCATAGTGAGTAAAGAGTTAAGAAACCTATGGCTGACGCTTTGTGGTAAAGGCGTCAGCTCACTTGGTTCAAAATTATTTGGTTTTGCAATGAGTTTTTACATATTAAAACTCACGGGTTCCGCACAAAGTTTTGCAATTTCACTACTTTTAACGACACTTCCAATGGTCATCTTAAGTCCAGTTGTTGGTGGGATTGCAGATAGAATTGATCGAAAAATTTTAGTCGTTGGAGCGGATTTTATCAGTGGTATTGCCATGTTGATCTTCTTCTTCATGATTCCGCAAAGTGGACTATCACTTTTTACGATTTACATGGCAGAACTGATTTTAGCAATTTTATTTGTTTTTTTAAGCAGTGCATTTGGTGCTGCGTATCCCAACATCGTATCAAGAGCTAATTTGACTAAAATCAATGCTTACTCACAAGGACTTGATAGTATATTAGCGATTACTGCACCAATACTTGGTGGAATCGTATATGGCCTTATAGATGTTAAACTGTTCTTTTTAATCAACGCTATATCTTTTCTTTTGTCATCGGTGAGTGAGCTTTTTATTGATTTTCACATGTTTGGCACGGGCGTTCAGAAACAAAAATCTAAAGAACCATTTATTCAGAACTTAAAAGAAGGTTTTCGTTATGTTTCAACTCAAAAAACGTTTATGACCATTGCAATGTATGCACTTGTAATTAACTTCTTTTTATCTGGATTTTCAATTATATTGCCAGTAGATCTAATCAATTACCATGGCATTTCTCCTCAAGTAAATGGCATCGTTCAAGCCGCTTTTCCTATAGGCGCTATAGTGATGTCCATCTATGTAGGCAAGAAAAATATTCAGTTTTCACAGGGACTTTTTAGAAATGCTATGCTTTTATTTAGTATGATGATGTTTTTATTTGCAGTGCCAGTGATGCCTTTTGTGAACCTCCATTTACTTGTACCTTTTTATTATGGTATAACGCTAGTTGGACTTTCAATGGTAGTGATCTTGGTAAATGTACCGCTTCAAGTTCTTTTTCAAGTCACTATAGAAGATGAATACAGAGGACGTGCCATGGGAGTTTTAGGAGCTATGTCACAAGGCGTTATGCCGATAGCCTATCTGTTAACAGGTATGTTGATGGCTTATATCCCTAGCTATGTACTACTTGGATTCGATGCACTTGCGCTCGCAGTGATTGCACTTTCAGTTCAACGTAACTCAAACTTAAAAGAGGTTGCAGTGTCTCAAGGTTAGTGTAATAATATATAAAAGACGCAAGGCGTCTAAAATATAGATTAGCTAAAATGAGGAGAGCATTATGGTTAGAAACATTCGTGTAAAAAGTTTAGATTTTGTGTTCGCAATTCAAAGGTTGGTTGGGATACATGAATTTCGAAAAGAAGTTAAAAAAGTTGGTGTAGAACCTTCTAAAGAAATAGAAGGACTAATTGAAGAACTTTCTACTTCAGTTTCCATGCGAGTGTTTGAAGATTTGAAACTTTTATTTAGAAAATATTATCTCGATGGTATGATTGCCAACATAGCGATCAATAATCCTGATAAAAATCCTCGTGAAATTATACAGCTTGTTAAAGCAGTTGGTCCAGAAGGCTTTTATGATGCCTATATCAAAGAGTATGTAAGACCAAGAGAAACTGGAGAACAAGGTATTAAAGCAAGAATTGATGAATTGATTGAGAACAATACCAGCCAAATTATCATGACTTATAGTCAGCTTAAAAAATTTAAGAATGAAGCGCCTGAGATTTACTATAAATGTGTGGAGACATTAACACATTTTGTAGCATCTTATGAAAAAATAGAGACAAGGGTCAATGCAATCTATGACCGTGAAATTGCAAATTTTGAAGAAGCTATGAAAGATGAGACTAAGTTTAGAAACAGTTATTTGATGATTCAGTTTGAGGGTGAAACCCATTCGCTTTCGGATATAGATGTATGTATGACTGTGCTAGGGGAATACGTGTTGATGTATAAAATTTCAGAAGATCATATGAGCATGAAGATGATTTTGGGTTTTGCTATGCGAAATATTACCTCTGAAAAGGAAGAAACCATCGAACAAGAAGTTTTTAAATGCCTAGGTGATCCTACAAAACTTTTGATGATCCAGATGGCATCAAAAGAACCTGTATGTGCTAAAGATTATGCAGATCGCTTAAAACTTTCAAAAGCAACGATTAGCCACCATATAGGATTGCTACTCGGGCTAAGATTATTGACACTCCACATCCAAAATGGCAAAAAAATGTACTACAGTACCAATGTTGAGCTATTAAGGAGACTGTTTGATAATTTTATAGGTGATTTAGAAGCCAATAACTAGTTTCTAAGTGGGCACATGAATATGCTGTTGTTGTATCTTCTTAAATAGATACTTTTACTCCTTAAACACCCAAAACTTGGGTGTCTTTTTTTGTCGTAAGAATCATAAGCAATGCTAATCTATTCTATTAATAACATTAATTTTATTAATGTCAATTGACATGTTACAATTGAGGTGGAACTAATAGGAGTAAAACAATCAAAAACTGGAGGCGCAAAGTGGTTACGAGAATTTTAGTGGAAAAGAGAAGTGGATTTAATGTTGAAGCAGTAGCTTTAAAAGAAGAAATCATGAGAAATCTTCACATCGAAGGGATCAAAAAACTTAGAATTATCAATTGTTATGATATGGAAGGGGTTTCTGAAGAAGCACTAGATCAAATTATAAATACAATTCTCTCAGAACCAAATGTCGACCATGTTTGCAAAGATGGTTTTGAACTTTCTCAGGATGAACAAGCCTTTAGATATGGACTTTTACCCGGACAATATGACCAGAGAGCGGATTCGGCTGCTCAGTGCATCGAGATTGTTACTCTTCATCAAAGACCAGAAATTCAAACTTCTAGAATTATCGTACTTGAAGGCAATATAGAGATGGAAGCTTTGGAAAACATTAAGAGATTTCTTATCAATCCAGTAGAGGCACATGAAGTTACTTTAGATAGACCAGAGACACTTAAGATGACGGGGTCTGCGCCAGACACAGTGGAAATTATAGCGGGCTTTATAGATTTCGATAAAAAAACACTTGAAGAATTTAGAATGTCAATGGGCTTCGCCATGACCGGAGCGGACCTTGAACATGTACAAAATTACTTTTCACAGGAAAAAAGAAATCCAACGATTACAGAACTTAAAGTTATCGATACTTATTGGTCAGATCACTGTAGACACACAACATTTATGACAGAACTTGAAGACATCAAAATTGAAGAAGATACTTTTACCGCACCTATCAAAGAAGCACTTGAAAGTTATTTTAAGATGAGAGATGATGTGTATGGTGAGACAAATAGACCGCTAAGTTTAATGGATCTTGCGACAATTAACATGAAATCACTTAGAAAAAATGGAAAATTAGATGATTTAGATGTTTCAGATGAAATTAATGCTTGTAGTATTAAGATAGATGTAGATGTAGACGGTAACGACGAACCGTGGCTTTTGATGTTTAAAAATGAAACACATAATCATCCAACAGAGATAGAACCTTATGGTGGTGCAGCGACTTGCTTAGGTGGAGCGATTAGAGACCCCTTGTCAGGAAGAAGCTATGTTTACCAAAGTATGCGCGTTACAGGTGCTGGCAACCCATTTACACCTTTTGAGGATACTTTAGAGGGTAAGTTGCCCCAAAAGGTAATCACTCAAAAAGCAGCAGCTGGTTTTAGTGCATATGGGAATCAAATAGGACTTGCGACGGGTTTAGTATCGGAAGTATACCATGATGGTTTCGTAGCCAAACGCATGGAAGTGGGTGCTGTTATGGGTGCTACACCGTTTATTAACGTTGTAAGAGAAACACCTGTTGCGGGAGATTTGATTGTCTTAATAGGCGGTAGAACAGGAAGAGACGGTGTTGGTGGTGCGACAGGTTCATCAAAGGCACATGATGAAGACAGTTTACTTGATTGTGGTGCAGAAGTACAAAAAGGAAATGCGCCAGAAGAGAGAAAAATTCAGCGTCTTTTTAGAAACCCAGCACTTTCAACTAAAATTAAGAAATGTAATGACTTTGGTGCTGGTGGTGTGTCAGTAGCCATTGGTGAACTTGCTGATAGTTTAACGATAGATTTAGATAAAATTCCGAAAAAATACGAGGGACTTGACGGGACTGAGCTTGCAATTTCAGAATCTCAAGAACGTATGGCTATCGTAATTAATCCTAGTGATTTAGAGTTCGTTACACAGGCATGTGGTGTGGAAAACTTAGAAGCAACTGTAGTGGCTAAAGTATCTGATGATGGTAGATTGGTAATGACATGGCATGGGAAAAACATCCTCGACCTCTCCAGAGCTTTCTTAGATACTAATGGCGTAAGGGCAAAAAACAAAGTTGTGATTCAAGCACCATCTGATAAGGCATCTTTTTTTAAAGTTGAAGAGATCAAAGCATATGATGACTACCTTTTGAGGCAATTATCAAGTCTCAATGTTTGTTCGCAAAAGGGATTGGTGGAACGTTTTGACAATACCATAGGTGCTGGAACGGTGGTTATGCCTTTTGGAGGGCAATATCTTCATACACCGTCACAGGCGATGGTAGCTAAATTACCTGTTATAGGTGGCGAAACCAACACTGTATCATTGATGAGCTATGGCTACCATCCTATGGTTGGTAATTGGTCGCCATTCCACGGTGGTGTATATGCGATTGTTGAATCTTTAGCAAAATTAGTGGCAAGTGGTGGTGATTATAAAAAGGCAAGACTATCACTGCAAGAGTATTTTGAAAAGTTAGGTAGCCATCCTGAAAAGTGGGGAAAACCACTCGCTGCACTTTTGGGTGCGAGTCTTGCACAATCAGCATTTGGTACGGCTGCAATAGGCGGTAAAGATTCAATGTCTGGTACTTTTAAAGACTTAGACGTACCACCAACCCTTATCTCATTTGCAGTGACTTATGGGAAACATCAAGAAATTATTACGCCAGAACTTAAGAAAACAGATTCATATATAGTGCTCTTTGATGCAAAGAGAGATGAGCATGAAATGCCCGATTTTGAAACGCTAAAAACGGCATATGATTCAATTTTAGAGGGGATCAAACGGGGAGAGATTATTTCTGCATATGCAGTTGGAGAAGGTGGTGTTGCCACTGCACTTTCTAAGATGGCCTTTGGTAACAAAATTGGATTTAGCATAGACTCTGATTTAGGTGCAAAGATGTTTGAAGCTAATTTAGGAAGCTTAGTATTAGAAGTTACAGGTTCAAGTGATCAGATAAATTCTCTAAGCGCATCGCAATTTAACTGGATTGGCCGTACAACTACTCAGTTTGAGTTCATCCTTCATGGCTCTAAAGTGGACGGAGATAAAGCACTTGTGAGCTTTATTTCACCAATGGAAAGTGTGTTTCCAACAGTTCACGGAGGTAAAGGAAAAGTAGAAAAAGTAAGTTGTCATGAAAGAATAACGCATAAACCTAAGATTACCACTTTAAAACCGAGGGTATTTATCCCAGTCTTCCCAGGTACAAATTGTGAATATGATACTGCAAGAGCGTTTGAAAAGGCAGGAGCAGAAGTAGACACACTTGTGTTTAGAAATCTCACACCAAAAGATGTAAACGAATCCGTAAAAGCGTTCGCTGAGTCTATCAAAAAAGCACAAATTATTGCACTACCTGGAGGTTTTAGTGCGGGAGATGAACCAGAGGGGTCTGGTAAATTTATAGCTTCAGTCCTTCGTAATCCTGAAATTGCTGAAGCGGTTATGACGCTTCTCAAACAGAGAGATGGTTTGATGCTTGGGATCTGCAATGGCTTTCAAGCGCTTGTAAAACTTGGTTTATTACCTTATGGTGAAATTCGATCACTTCAAGAAGACGCACCAACCCTTACCTTTAACAAAATTGGTAGACATGTTGCGCGAATGGCAAACGTAAGAGTTTCATCAGTTCATTCACCTTGGATGGCAGATGCAAATGTAGGAGAGGTCTATCAAACGGCATTTTCTCATGGAGAAGGTAGATTTTTTGCAAGTGATGAATTGGTACGACAACTCATTAAAAAAGGTCAAATAGCGACACAATATGTAGATGATGAGGGTAATCCAACTTATGATGGACATTTTAACCTCAATGGATCGGTAGAGGCGATAGAAGGAATCTTCTCAGAAGATGGAAGAATATTTGGAAAAATGGGTCATGTTGAGAGAATGGGTAACGGACTTTATAAGAATATCTATGGAGAAAAGGAATTTGATATCTTTAAATCAGGCGTAAAGTACTTTAAGTAAACGTTGAAATTCCAACGACAAAAGACATATTGGTAAAATATGTCTTTTGTTTTTGCTTTTTTTGTGTTAAAATCGAAAAATAGTCAAGGGAGGTATTATGAGAATAAAGGTATTGATTTTGATGCTTTTTTCATGCTTAATGATTTCTGGACTCGGATTTGCCAGTGATGCACTGGTAACCATAAACGACCAATTAATTGTTGATGAAGGTTTGGTTGTCGTGGAAAATGGTATTCCTTATGGTCTTGTTTCCGATTTCGCACAGAGAATGAACATCGAGGTTGAGTGGCTGCAAAATGCAAAATTAGCAGTATTAACTATTGATGGCGATTACCTAAGTTTTAAGATGGACTCGAATTTACTCATCATAAATAACAAAAGTTATGAAATGAAACACAATAGCTTTGCTGATAATGGCAGAATCTATATTCCCTTTGAGGTACTTGCTGAAAAGCTTGGTATCACATATCAGTGGGATGCTACATTATTACACATGACGATTCAAAATAGTGAACTAGAAGTATTGCCATCTGAAGTGAAAGAGCTAAACTATACTGACGATGATCTTTTGTGGTTATCTAGGATTATAGAAGCAGAAACCAGAGGCGGTTCACTAGATAAGAAAACTGCAGTAGCAAATGTTGTACTTAACAGGGTGAACAGCACACAATTTCCAAACAGTATCTACGAAGTAATCTTTCAAAGAAATCAGTTTCCACCAGCATATAAAAGTGGATTTATGACTAAGGTTCCATCTGATTTAAGTGTTGCAGCTGCTAAAAGAGCACTAATGGGTGTTGAAGTAGCAAAGGATTGTCTTTATTTTAATTACATTCCATTTGCAACAAAAACAGATAGTTTTTACAAGTTAATTGAAGGCGATTACTTCTATTACTAACAGAGTTTGCATCAAAATATTTAAAGCATGAAGCGATGCTGAAATTGGTATATAAACCAAATTCAGCATCTTTTTTTTTGTCATAATGTTTACACATCTATCAAAAAGGCATATAATAAAAACAGAACATACGTTCTAGCAAAGGAGTACTTATGGATGCTTTAGAAAAACTTCAAATCTTGGCAGATGCGGCCAAATATGACGTGTCATGCTCATCGAGTGGTAGTGATAGAAAAGCTGTTAAAGGCGCGCTGGGAAATGCTGCATTGCCTGGAATTTGCCATAGTTTCTCAGAAGATGGTAGATGCATCTCGCTACTTAAAATACTTTTTACAAATAAATGTATCTATGATTGTGCGTATTGTATCAATCGCAGCTCAAATTCAGCCATGTCTCGTGCAGAATTTACCCCGGATGAAGTTGTGGACTTAACCATTAGCTTTTATAGAAGAAACTATATAGAAGGGCTTTTCCTGAGTTCTGGCGTGGTTAGAAATCCTAATCATACGATGGAACTTCTTATTGCCGTTGTAAAGCGCTTGAGAGAGGTGGAACATTTCAATGGATACATTCACCTCAAGGGAATTCCTGGTGCGGATCAGCACCTTATAGAAACTGCTGGCCTTTATGTTGATCGTATGAGTATCAACATTGAACTTCCAACAACAAAAAGTTTAAGGCTACTTGCACCTGAAAAGAGTAGGTCGGATATGATTGCACCAATGGGGATGATTAAAGATAAAATAGAACAGAGTAAAGCTATGGCTAGCAGGTACAAAAGTGTCCCCTCTTTTGTACCTGCTGGTCAAAGCACGCAATTGATTGTAGGGGCCACAGATGAAGTAGATTTGAAAATCATTAAAATCTCTGAAGCACTATACAACAGAATGAAGCTTAAACGGGTTTATTACTCAGCATACGTACCGGTTGGAAAATCGGCAATAGTTCCTATGAATCAAGTACATTCACTACGGCGAGAACACCGGATTTACCAAGCTGATTGGTTACTCAGATTTTATGGGTTCACAGCAGATGAAATTCTTACAAGAGAAGATCCCAATCTGGATATGGAAGTTGATCCAAAATGCCAATGGGCGATTCGGAACCCACAACTTTTTCCTATGGAGATCAATAAAGTGACATTTATGGAGTTGCTTAGAATTCCAGGAATCGGAAATGTAACTGCAAGGAGAATTATTGCTGCGAGAAGGTTTGGTAACATAACTTTTGAAGGACTTGCTAAAATCGGAGTGGTCATGAAGCGTGCCAAATATTTTGTCACATGTAATGGAAAATACTATGGTGCAATTGATTTGGAGCCATGGAAGTTAAAGCAGATCCTTATTGATGCGCCTGGAAAAAAAGCAAATCAACTGACGATGGTTGAGCTCTTTCCACAAACATTTGGAGGTGATTTAGGTGGTCTATCTGTATGACGGTAGTTTTGAAGGTGCTTTATCAGCAATTTTTCAGATGTTTTACGATAAAGGTCCAGTAAAGGAAAATCAACTTAAGATAAGGGAGCTTTATCAATATCAGATATTTGATGAAGTTGTTGAAACATATACAGTTCCTGATCAGGCATCGAAAGTAGTTGCATCGGTCATAGAAACCTTTGGAGAAGAAGCTTTTAGAAGAATTGGTTACGCCTATCTATCTGAAGATCCTGATTTTGGTACAAAACTATACAGGTGCCTAAAGCGCGCTTATAAACTGGGTGGGCTTGGCATGGAGAACTACTCTGATGAAGCAATCATGGATCTATATAAATGTTACAACGCTGTAGCAAGAGAATCTCATATTATGCTAGGCTTAATTCGGTTTGCTGAACTAGATAAAGGGATTTTTTACGCTAGATTTGAGCCAACGTATGATCTTATTGGTTTAATGGTACCTCATTTTCAAGAAAGACTGAGTGATCAACTTTGGGTAATTCACGATACTAAGAGAAGAAAAGCTGCTTTCTACAATAAAGAAACGGTTCATTTTAGTGATCTTGACCCTATAGAAGACTTATATTATTCAAGCAAAGAAGAAAAGTATCAGAAAATGTGGAAGGCTTATTTTGATCATATCGCCATAGACGAGCGCAAGAATCCCAAACTACATCGGCAGATGATGCCAAAAAAATACTGGAACTTTTTAACTGAGAAAATGACTAAGTAAAATTTTACTAAAATAATTGATTTTATTAACTAATATGATATGATAAAGATAATTAAATTTTATGCATGTTAATTACTAGTGTTTGGAAGTTAAGCACGTGGTAAAATTAATATTATTTCAATTATAAGGAGAGTCATATGATATTGGTACTAGGTGGTGCGGGGTATATCGGTAGCCATGCAGTTAAGATGTTGATCGATGCCGGTGAATCGGTTGTAGTAGTCGACAATCTTGAAACTGGGCATATTGAAGCTGTAAACAAAGCTGCAAAATTTTATCAAATAGACATTAGAGATGAGCAAGCTTTTGATAAAGTATTTAAAGAGAACAAGATTGAAGCTGTCCTTCATTTCTGTGCAAATTCTCTCGTTGGTGAGTCAGTTGGACTTCCAATTAAGTATTTTGAAAATAATGTAGGTGGAACGATCAATGTTCTTAAGCTTATGGAGAAATACGATGTAAAAAAAATCGTGTTTTCATCAACGGCTGCTGTGTATGGAGAACCAAAAGTGGTACCTATCACTGAAGAAAACGAAACACTTCCAACTAATCCATATGGTGAATCAAAATTGATGATGGAAAAGATGTTCAAGTGGGCGGATAGAGCACATGATATTCGTTTTGTTTCGTTGCGTTATTTCAACGTAGCAGGCGCTGATCCGTCTGGAAGTATTGGTGAAGCACATGGTGTGGAAACACATCTTATTCCTTTGATTTTACAAGTTCCGCTTGGTCAAAGAGATTTCATAACTGTTTTTGGTGATGATTATCCAACAAAAGATGGTACATGCATACGAGACTATATCCACGTTGTAGACTTAATTGATGCACATTTAAAAGCACTAGCTTATCTAAGGGCTGATGGCTTAAGTCAAATTTTCAATTTAGGAAGCGGAGATGGATTTTCGGTTAGAGAGATTATCGAAGTAGCACGTCAAATAACAGGTCATCCGATCCCCGAAAAAGCAGCAGCTCGAAGAGCGGGTGATCCATCGACGTTGATTGCATCCTCTGAGAAAGCAACCGCTATCTTAGGGTGGAAGCCAAAACACACGCAAGTTGAGACGATAATAAGAGATGCTTGGGCGTTTCATAAGAGCCATCCAAATGGCTATAAGCCAGTTTAGGAGGGGTAAAAATGAAGATTCAAGCTTTAAAAGACAAATTTGAAGAGATATATGGTGAACCAAGTGAAAGTGTATTTTTTTCACCTGGAAGAGTTAATCTGATAGGAGAACATATTGACTATAATGGTGGTATGGTTTTACCTGTAGCGATAAATTTAGGGACATATGCAGTTTTAAGAAAAAGAGATGACCAAAAAGTAAATGTTATTTCACTCAATTTTGAATCACTTGGCGTAATGTCATTTGAACTGGACAAAATAAAGTATGATGCTGACTTAGATTGGGTAAACTATCCAATGGGGGTCTTGTATATATTGCAGCAAGAGGGATTTAAAACACCTTTTGGTTTTGATATGTTGTTTTTCGGTGATCTACCAAATGGTGCTGGACTTTCATCTTCAGCTTCAATTGAAGTACTTATGGCAACTATTGCAAATGAGTACTATGGATTAGGTTTAGAGGGTGTTGCAATTGCAAAACTTTGCCAAAAATCAGAAAATCAATTTAACGGTGTCAATTGTGGTATTATGGATCAATTTTCCATTGCTATGGGAAAAAAAGATCATGCAGTTCTTTTGAATTGTGATACGCTTGAATATGAGAATGTGCCTGCAACACTGGGTGATTATCGCATTGTAATTGTAAATACAAACAAAAAACGTGGTCTAGTAGACTCTGAATATAACCTTAGACGCACGGAGTGTGATACCGCATTTACAAAACTTCAATCTGCTTTTGATCTAAGAAAAATCACTTCTCTTTGTGATTTGACACCTACCGAGTTCTTATCTGTTTCTGAAGTGTTGACATCGGATTCTGTTTATAAAAGAGCTTATCACGCAATTGTTGAAAACCATAGAACCATCAAAAGTAAAGAAGCTTTAAATGCTGGGAATCTAGTGGTTTTTGGTGAGTGGATGTATAGCTCGCATGAATCCTTAAGCAATTATTTTGAAGTAAGTTGCAAAGAACTAGATCTTGTCGTGAAGCTCAGTCGTGGTCTCAGAGGCGTCTTAGGCGCACGTATGACTGGTGCGGGATTTGGTGGTTGTGCAATCGCGCTGGTTCATAAGGACCATTGTGCGTCATATCAAAAAACAATTGCTGATAAATATAAAGCCGAAACAGGTTTAGAAGCTGCATTTTATATAGCTCAAATTTCAGGAGGGACTGCACGTGTCGAATAAAAAATTCGAGTATGTTGAACAACTAATTGGATATGGAATTGAAAATGGTATGTTAAGTGAACTAGATGTTGAGATGGTGCGCAATGCACTGTGGAAGAGACTTCATATCGAAGAAAGTATCGACCTAGTGATTAGGCATCGCAAACAAACAGAAGATATCTACAGTCTGTTAAATCAGTTGACTATAGAAATGAAAGAAAGCGGTGAACCTTTAGATTACTCGTATCAAGAGGAGATGTTTCAATCTGAAATTATGGGACTTTTGATGCCAAGGAATTCAGAGGTTAATCACATATTTTGGTCACTTCATAGGGCGAAAACACACTTTGCTACAGAATATTTTTACAATCTTTCCAACGCTTCAACATATATCCGCATGGACAGAGTGGCTAAGAATGTGTCATGGAGGTGTCCTTCAGATTTTGGCGAGTTAGATATTACCATTAATCTATCCAAACCTGAGAAAGATCCTAAAGAAATAGCACTTGCCAAAACATTGGGATCTTCAGTTTATCCAAAGTGTCTTTTGTGTGTGGATAATGTTGGTTATCCAGGAAATATCAGTCATCCTGCTAGAAGTAACCATAGAATTATCGAGATGACGCTCGACAATGAACCATGGTATATGCAGTATTCACCATATGTATACTATACAGAGCATGCGATCGTACTATGTCGTGACCATAGAGATATGAAAATTACTCGAAATACTTTTATTAGGCTTTGCGATTTTGTCGACTTAGTACCTCATTATTTTATAGGCTCAAATGCAGACTTGCATACAGTTGGTGGATCGATACTGACCCATGATCATTATCAAGCTGGTAACTACGAGATGCCTATGATGCGTGCCAATATTGTTGATGTGATCAAACCTTCAACTGATGACGACTTGCGCATGGAAGTACTTGAATGGCCCTTATCCGTTGTAAGATTAGTAAGTGATGACCGTGAAAAAATCATTAACTGGTCAGCTTATCTACTAAAATCATGGATCAACTATTCTGATGAACAGTATGATTTGATAGCGCATACCAATGAACGTCATAACACAATTACACCAATTTTAAGAAAAGTAGGGAATACCTATGAGATGTATCTCGCGCTTCGTAATAATCGAAAAAATGAGATGCACCCAGATGGCATATTCCATCCACATACTGAACATCACCACATAAAAAAAGAGAATATTGGATTGATTGAGGTGATGGGGCTTGCAGTGTTGCCTGCGCGTTTAGATGCAGAAATTAAAGCCTGTATTGAAGAAATAATGAAACAAAAACAAGAGGTAGGTTTTGATGCTCATAAATTAGAGGCACAGCCGCAATTGCTTAAACATGTACCATGGTTAGTTGATCTGACGCCAGAAATCGAGGTGCTTTT
This sequence comes from Fusibacter bizertensis, assembly GCF_029914245.1. Classification (GTDB taxonomy): domain Bacteria; phylum Bacillota; class Clostridia; order Peptostreptococcales; family Acidaminobacteraceae; genus Fusibacter_C; species Fusibacter_C bizertensis. The sequence goes on along the minus strand of NZ_JARYZI010000008.1, from coordinate 106,407 downwards.
GTTCCAAAAAGAAGCAACTGACGCCACTGTAAAAGTTGAACTCGAAGCGTTTTTTAAGAGGGAAGTTGGCAGGAAATTCGAATTTGCACTTAAAGATGCAGGTATTTTTAAAACAAGTTATGAAGGAATAAGTCAATTTCTCAGATTTAGTGAGGAGGGATATCATGCGTGTTGAAATAAACAAGCATGAAGAATTAAGTGTGTTGCTTGAGAAGAGAGTTGATTGCATCTCTTTATTTAACAATCAAGGGATGTCCATGAAGTTGTTAACCCATGGATGCTTGATGCTTGAGCTTAATGTACCTGATCAAAGTGGATTTTCAGAAAATGTCTTGATGACTTATGACGAATTGACAAAATTTGTAGATAATCCTATTTACTTAAATACTACGATAGGATTAAACGCCGGTAGATTGAAAGGTGGAGAAGTCACTATTGATGGTAAAGTCTATAAAAGTGATGTCAATGAAGGTGTTTGTAATCTACATGGCGGAAAAGATGGGCTTCACCAAAAAACATGGCAATATGCAGGTGAAGTGCTAGGCTCTGACTGGTGTAGCGTAAGTTTGAAATATTTTCATGAACACTTAAGTGATGGATTCCCCGGGAATATAGAGATTGAGGCTGTTTTCAAACTAACGGATGACAATCAACTTACCGTTCAATATTTTGCTAGATCAGATAGAGATTGTCATATTAATTTAACCAGCCATTACTATTTTAACTTGTCAGGCAATGAGAAAAACAAAATAGACGAACATTTACTGTTTGTAAATACGCAATATTACAAGGAACTCGATCAAAATGGATTACCGCTGGAACCTAAAATTCAGACTAAAAACTCAGCATTAGATTTTGCACAGTTTGCACCCATAGAAAATTCATACCGAAATAAAATTAAAGGTATTGATCATCCATTTTCCCTTGAAGATCCAGTCGATCATACAAAGCCTGGGATAATCTATCGTGATCCTGTGTCGAAGCGAAGTCTTTCGATTCAAAGTAATCAGCCGAGTGTTGTTATTTATACAAACAACATAGCTTACAAGAACCACTTAGGGATTTGTTTTGAAATGCAGCAGTTTTCAAATCAGCTTAATTTAGTTGAGGCTGGAATTGAGTATGTTCATGAAACGATTTATCAGTTCAATGCAAAATAGATTGGATCATATGGTTTTGTTTATCAAAATTTATAGTAAGAATTAAAAAGCGCTTTAAGCGCTTTTTTTTATTTGCACATTTCTGAATATTAAATTTATTTGATACAAAAATATTCGTATTTAACTTGACTGATGGTAGTATTTTTTATATCATTTATTTATACGAATGAATAAACGAAACTCACGAATAATATTCGGATTTAGGAGGAAGTATGAAAGTAGCTATTCTTATGGGCAGCGATTCGGATTTTCCAATTGTTGAACGTTGTATCAATGTACTGAAGAAGTTTGATGTCACTGTTGTTGCTAGAGTGTTATCAGCACATAGAACTCCGCATTTAGCAGTTGAGTTTGCCATGAGTGCTGAAGAAGAAGGCTTTGAAGTGATCATCGGTGCAGCAGGTAAAGCAGCACATTTAGCGGGTGTAATCGCAGGTGTTACTATATTACCAGTTATCGGAATACCTATAAAATCTTCTACGCTTGATGGCTTAGATTCACTATTGTCAATGGTTCAAATGCCAAGTGGTATACCAGTTGCAACTGTAGCAGTAGATGGCGCTGAAAATGCAGGGTTACTAGCTGTTCAAATCCTTTCTGTAAAATACCCGGAATTAAAAGAAAAAATGAGACAATATAAAAAAGACATGGCAATGGCTGTTGTTCAAAAAGATATATCAATTCAATCTAGATACTAGGGAGGCAAATATGAATAAGTTAGAGCAACTTTATGAAGGAAAAGCGAAGAAAGTTTTTAAAACAGAAGAACCAGATTATTATTTAGTTGAATATAAGGATGATGCTACAGCTTTTAATGGCGAGAAAAAGGGAAGCATCTTAGATAAAGGCGTTGTCAATAACAAGATGAGCGCCTTATTATTTCAGATGCTTGAAGAAAAAGGAATCCCAACACATTTCGAAAAACTAATAAGTGATAGAGAACAATATGTTAAAGCAGTGAAAATTTTACCTTTAGAAGTGATTGTTAGAAACATTGCAGCAGGTTCACTTGCCAAAAGACTTGGACTTGAAGAAGGCGTTGTGATGAAAGAAACGGTCCTTGAATTTTGTTATAAAGATGATGCACTAGGTGATCCCATGATTAATGATTATCATATATATGCTATGGAATTTGCTACAAAAGAGCAAGTTGAAGCGATCAAAGTAATGTCATTAAAAATCAATGAGTTACTATTGGCTTTTTTCTTAGAGCATGGGCTTAAACTGGTTGACTTTAAATTAGAATTTGGTCTTTTCAAAGGTCAAGTGATTTTGGCGGATGAAATTTCACCAGACACTTGTAGACTTTGGGACGCCGAGACAAACAAAAAGATGGATAAAGACCGTTTTAGAAGAGATTTAGGTGACGTAGAGCAAACTTATCAAGAAGTGTTAAGTAGAATCCAGGGATAACCTGTTGGAGGAATAAATGGACGAATTTTTGTCGTTAGATAAATTACATGAAGAGTGTGGCGTAATTGGTATACATGCACCGGGAATAGAAGGCATTTCACATATGCTTTGTTTTGGCCTTATTGCACTTCAACATAGAGGCCAAGAAAGTGCTGGAATCGCTGTATTAAAGGGCGATAAAATGCAGTACTACAAAGAAATGGGTTTGGTTCAAGAGGTTTTTAACGATGATATTCTCAATCGATTACCTGCAGATATCGGTATAGGACATGTAAGATATAGTACAACTGGTGAGAGTTATGTGTCTAATGCTCAACCGCTTGTTGTTAGATACAAGGGCGGAAGTATCGCACTTGCACACAATGGCAACTTGGTCAATGCAGTTGAAATTAGAAATAGATTAGAAGACGAAGGTTCTATTTTCCAGACCTCAATTGATTCAGAAGTAATCGCAAACTTAATTGCTAAAAACTATAATCTTGGGATGAAAGAAGCAGTCATAGAATCTGTTAAGGAAATTAAAGGTTCATATGCGCTGGTAGTGATGATTGATCATATGCTCATAGGTGTACGTGATCCAAATGGTTTAAGACCGCTTTCAATTGCAAAGATGGATGGTGGTTATGTACTTGCGTCAGAGTCTTGTGCCCATGATGTTGTTGGCGCAGAATTTGTGCGTGACGTAGAACCAGGGGAAATAGTGATTATTGATGAAAATGGTATTGAATCAATCAAATTTTCTCAGGGCTGTAGAAAAGCGATTTGTTCTTTTGAATATGTTTATTTTGCAAGACCAGATAGTATAATTGACGGTAAAGATGTCTATGAAGCGCGTGTTGAATCAGGACGTATTCTAGCTAGAGAAAACCCAGTAGATGCAGATATGGTCATAGCTGTTCCAGATTCGGGTATTGCAGCTGCAATCGGATATGCTGAAGAGTCTGGAATTCCTTATAATGTTGGGATGATTAAAAACAAATATATGGGACGTACTTTTATTCAGCCCGATCAAAAATCAAGAGAGTTAGCCGTCCGCTTAAAACTCAATGTCATGAAGAATACAGTAAGAGGTAAAAGATTGATTTTGATTGATGATTCAATTGTGAGAGGCACTACAAGTAAACGAATCGTCAATATGTTAAAAGCGGCGGGTGCAACTGAGGTTCATATTAGAGTAAGTTCGCCTCCGGTAACGCATTCGTGTTATTTTGGAATAGATACGCCTAATAGACAACATCTCGTAGGTGCGACGCATACTGTTGAAGAAATCAAAGAGATGGTTGGCGCTGATAGTTTGGCTTATCTTAGCAATGATGGACTTGTGAAATCAATTAACTTTGAAAAGTGCGGACTATGTACAGCATGCTTTGATGGTGATTATCCAATGGAAGTGCCAGAAGAAGCAGATAAATTTATGTTTGAGTAGTTAGCGCATACAATGGATGATTATAGATAAAACGAATAAAAGGATGATTGGAGATAAACATGTCAGTAGATAAGTTGACTTATGCCGAAGCGGGTGTTGATGTAAAAGAAGGAGCACGTGCAGTTGAGCTGATGAAAAAGCATGTCAAAGAAACATTTAATTCAGATGTTATCGGTGATTTAGGAAGTTTTGGCGGTCTTTTGAGATTGAGTGGTAAATTTGAGAGTCCCGTATTGGTTGCTGGAACAGATGGTGTAGGTACTAAATTAAAAGTTGCTTTTATGATGGATCAGCACGATACTGTTGGTCAAGATCTGGTTGCTATGTGTGTAAACGATATCCTTTGCCAAGGTGCAACTCCCTTGTTTTTCTTAGATTATCTTGCAACGGGAAGACTTAAGGCAGAAAGTGCTGCACTTCTTGTAAAAGGGATAACAGATGGATGTAAACTATCAAATATGCCACTTTTGGGCGGAGAAACGGCTGAAATGCCTGGATTTTACCAAGACGGTGAATATGATATGGCAGGTTTTGCTGTAGGTGTAGTGGATGAGAAAAACATTATTTCAGGCCAAAATATTGAAAGTGGAGATGTACTAATCGGTCTCGCTTCAAGTGGCATACATTCAAATGGTTATTCTTTGGTTAGAAAATTATTCTTTGATCGACTTGATATGACGGTTGAAACTTTTATCCCAGAAATAGGGACAACATTAGGTGAGGCTTTATTAACACCGACACGTATCTATGTCAAATCAATACTTTCGCTTCTTGAATCAGTTAAAGTTAAAGGCATGGTACACATGACTGGTGGTGGATTCTTTGAAAATATACCAAGAGTGATGCCAGAAGGACTCTGTGCTAATGTAACACTTGGTTCTTGGAAAATGCCTAAAATATTTGAGTATATATCTTCTCTTGGAATTGTTGAAAGTGATGATTTATACGGTACTTTTAATATGGGAATTGGTTATATTGCTGTTGTTTCAAAAGAAGATGTAGAAAAAACAATAGAAATTTTAAAAGCATGTGGTGAAGAAGTGAGTATTATCGGTGAAGTAGCAAAAGGTAACACGGGTGTAGCTTTATGCAACGCTTAAGAGTTGCGGTTTTAGTCTCTGGTGGTGGCTCTAATCTACAAGCGATTATAGATGCGACATCGACCCGTGGTTTAAAGGTTGATATTGCCTGTGTAATTTCAAACCGAAAAGAAGCCTTTGGGCTTGAAAGAGCCCGAAAATTCAGTATTGAAGATTATTATATTGGACTTGGCAATTACCCTGAAAAAGAGGCGCGGGATAATGCGCTTTTTGATACTTTGGTACGTGAAGAAATTGATCTTATCGTTCTTGCAGGGTACTTAGCAATATTGCCCCCAAAATTAATTAAGGCCTTTAAAGGTAAAATTATCAACATCCATCCTTCACTTTTGCCGAAACATGGTGGACATGGCTTTTATGGGATCAAAGTACATGAGTCTGTGATTAAGTCTGGAGATCCTATTAGTGGGGCGACGACGCATTTTGTAGAAGAAGGTATAGATACAGGTCGCATTATTTACCAGATGACTGTAGATGTAGAAAGGGAAGATACAGCCGAATTATTAGCAAGAAAAGTATTAAAAGTCGAACATCTTCTTATGGTAGAAACTTTAGAAGCGATTGTATCGGGGAAAGTGAAGATTGGCCTTGATGCAGATGAAAATATCCCTAAAATAATATAATTATTCATTTGGAGGCGTTATGAAAAAAAGAGCACTCTTAAGTGTTTCCGATAAAACAGGAATAGTAGAATTTGCTAGAGAACTTCATGCCTTAGGAGTCGAACTTATCTCTACAGGTGGAACGGAAATGGCGATAAAAGCTGCTGGTATTCCAGTAAAAAACATTAGTGAAATCACACATTTTCCTGAGTGTTTGGATGGAAGAGTGAAAACACTACATCCAGTTGTTCACGGTGGTATATTGGCTGTACGGGAAAATAAAAGCCATATGCAACAACTTGAAAACCTTAACATCCAAACCATTGATTTTGTGGTAATTAACCTATATCCCTTTAAAGAAACTGTTCTTAAACCTGGTGTTTCTTTTGAGGAGGCAATAGAAAATATAGATATTGGCGGACCGACGATGTTAAGATCGGCAGCTAAGAACCACCGTGATGTTACTGTGGTGATTGACCCTGATGACTATACAAAAGTGATTGATGAACTGAATAAATCAAATGAAGTCACTTATGAAACGAAATACGACTTAGCACTTAAAGTTTTTCAGCACACCGCACATTATGATGCTATGATCGCTGAATACCTTCTAAGACATGGAGATAAGTCGCCTTTTACTAAGACACTAACGGTTACTTACGAAAAAGTACAAGATTTACGATATGGCGAAAACCCTCATCAATCAGCTGCTTTTTATAAAGAAATTTTTAACACAAGTGGTACTTTGGCAGAAGCTGAACAACTTCACGGCAAGGCGCTTTCCTATAACAACATCAACGATGTAAGCGGTGCCATTGCACTTTTAAAAGAATACAGAGAAAAAGCGACTGCAATTGCGGTTAAACATTCAAGTCCATGTGGCGTTGGAACAGGTTATGATCTTCATCATGCTTATACCAAAGCTTATGATTGTGATCCAGTTTCAATCTTTGGTGGAATCGTCGCTGTAAATCGCAAAATCGATATTGCTACAGCAGAAAAAATGAATGAAACATTCCTTGAGATCGTTATTGCACCAGAATATGATGACGATGCTTTAGCGTGTTTAAAAAAGAAAAAAAATCTAAGAATTCTTAAATTGGCATCTATTTCAGAAGAAGTGAAACCTTATCAGATGGACATGAAAAAAACGCTGGGTGGTTTACTCATTCAAGATATTGATGCGGTACTAATAGACGGTGAACCTAAGTCTGTTACTGAGCGCATCCCTACTAAGAAAGAAATGGAAGAACTTTTATTTGCGTGGAAAGTGGTAAAACATGCAAAATCTAACGGAATTGTTATCAGTAGAGAAGGTCAAACGCTGGGTATAGGTCAAGGACAAGTTAGCCGTGTTTGGGCAACTGAAAATGCAATTAGACAATCGAATTTCCCAGTAAAAGGTGCTGTGCTAGCATCGGATGCTTTTTTTCCGTTTGCTGATGCTATCAAAGCAGCTGCTGAAGCGGGGATTACTGCGATTATCCAACCGGGTGGTTCAGTTCGTGATCAAGAAGTGATTGATGAAGCGAATAAATATGGCATGGCTATGGTTTTCACTGGTATGAGACACTTTAAGCACTAGTTCATATTTATTGGAGGTAATTTTGAAGGTTTTAGTGATCGGAAGTGGCGGACGAGAACACGCTATTGTACACAAATTAAGTAAAGATAAGCGAGAACTTAAATTATATGCAGCGCCTGGAAATGCAGGTATACAGTCCCTAGCAACTTGTGTACCCATAGAGGTAGATGATTTAAAGGGACTACTTGAGTTCGCTTTAAATGAGAAGATTGATCTTACAATAGTAGGTCCTGAGTTACCACTGGTTCTTGGTATTGTTGATCTTTTTATTGCAAGTGGATTAAGGATTTTTGGACCGAATAAAAAAGCAGCTCAATTTGAGGGAAGTAAGGATTTTGCGAAAGCTTTTTTAATGAAGCATCATATACCAACTGCGAAATCCGAGACACATGTGGATTTAGAGGAAGCTTTAAAGGCGATAAAACGTTTTGATTTTCCACTAGTTGTTAAAGCTGACGGACTAGCTGCCGGAAAAGGAGTCGTCATTGCACAAACTGAAGCTGAAGCAATCCTAGCGATTACAGACATGATGGCAAATCAAGTTTTTGGTGATGCGGGTTCTAAAGTAGTACTTGAAGCCTTTCTCAAAGGGATAGAAGCGTCCATTTTGTGTTTTGTTGATGGTCAGAGTATTATACCCATGCAACCAGCGCAAGATTATAAAAAAGCCAAAGATGGTGATGAAGGCCTCAATACCGGTGGTATGGGTACTTATTCACCGAGTAAAGTGATAGATGATGTGATGATGGCAAAAATTCAAAGTGATATTTTAGATCCATTTATCGTAGGCATCAAGGAAGACGAGATAAATTTTAAAGGCATTCTGTTTGTCGGTGTCATGATCGATGGCGAAGAAATAAACGTTTTGGAATACAATGTCAGGATGGGTGATCCGGAAACAGAAGTCACTTTAGTGAGACTAGAAAATGAGCTATTAGATGTTATAGATGCCGTTGAAAATGAAACGCTTAAAGACATCGATCTAAAATGGTCAACATACCATGCTGTTTGTATTATTATGGCTTCGGGAGGCTATCCCGAAACTTATAAAAAGGGTGTTAAAATTTTTGGGCTTGAAAATGCTGAACTGAATAATTCGGTTGTTTTTCACTGTGGAACGAAGCATACGGAAGGTGATGTCGTTACAAATGGCGGAAGAGTCTTAGGTGTAACTGCTCTTGGAACTACACTTGAGAAGGCAAGATCAAAAGCGTATAGCAGTCTTTCTCAAATTTCATTTGAGAACGCATATTTTAGAAATGATATTGCAAAGTTTTAGATTAAGATTTAAATTTAACATTATAGTTATAACGATGTAAATGGCAACGAAAAAGAGAAGCGCTACAAAATAAACTTTTTATTTTGTGGCGCTTTTTTATTAAGTCATAACAACATTGTTGCAGAATCGGAGGGTCGGTGTCCAACGATTCTAATTAAGGTTAAATTAATGGTACTTATTTGTGCCCTTCTTCAGGAACAATGCATATAAATTTAAACAAAGTGGTGCCTGTGTTTGAATATTGATGAAGTGTGTTAGGTGGTACGAAGGCATAACTTCCTGCTTTAAGTTCATGCAGGGTTTCGTCTATTAATACAGTACCGTTTCCTTCGATGACATAATTTATGTGTGGCCAGTTGTGTTGATGTTTAGGGGAGTACCCTTCAGGATCTAGTTCTACTACACGCATTACATACCCTTCCCACCCTTCTTTTGGTGATACGAGTACTTTCATAGATGCATTTTTAGCCTCAGGACTAGTGATTGTATTTGCAGTTAAGTCCATAAAATTTCCTACGATCATATTTTCCTCCTTGCGCATGTCATTTCTTGCTAATTATATTATACCATTAACTATGAACTTGAAAACATTTCAGTTTATTTTGTGGCACGAAATATTTGAGCTGCGAAAGAATTGGTGGTATAATATAGTGATTAATATAGGTAGGGGGATATATGGATTTTATACAAAAGAGAGAGCTAATATTAAACGGTAACATGAGAAAGGTAATATTGACGCTGTCGCTCCCAATTATGCTTAACAATTTTATTCGTACAATTTATAATCTAACTGATACTTTTTTTGTAAGTAAAATCCCTGGTAACGCGGTTGCAGGTGTTCAGTTTATATGGCCTTTAATTTTTCTCATCACATCATTTGGTATAGGGATGACGGTTGCTACTTCTTCAATTATAGCGCAATACATAGGTGCACAGATGCAGGAAAAAGCAAGAAAGACTGCTGGACAGTCAATTTCTTTTCTTTTTGTTTTATCTTTAGTTTTGGGCTTAATTGGTTATCTGGGGGCTCCAACAATCATCAGGGCCATGGGGGGAACTGGGGAACTTTACGATAATGCATATGCTTATCTAAGTATTATGTTCCTAGGAATGCCAACTACGTTTTTACTCAATGCATATAATGCGATAAAACAAGGACAAGGCGACACAATGTCCCCTTTAATTATAGGAGCACTTTCAATTGGGACAAATATAATACTGGACCCAATCCTTATGTTTGGACTGGATATGGGGATTCAAGGTGCTGCAATAGCAACGGTTATATCAACTGGCGTATTTGCAGTTTATGGCATAATCACAACATTTGATGAAAAGCAAAGTTTGAAACTTGAACTATCCGACTTAAAATTTAATAAAGAAATTTTGATGAAAATTGTCAATATTGGCTTACCATCTTCAACTGGGCAAGCAATGACAGCTTTTGGTTTTACGATACTCAATGTTTTTCTTGTCTCTTTCGGAGAAGTTACCCTGACTGCATTTGCAATTGGAAACAGAATCAGTTCATTGATTATGATGCCTGCTATGGGTATCGGTAATGCGCTTGCGACGATAGTAGGTCAAAATCTGGGTGCGGATAATGTAAGCAGAGCGAAACTTGCGGTAAGAAATAGTACGATTATGTCTACTATATTTTTAGTTGTAGGTGGGCTTATTATGTTGCCATTTGTACAGCAAATCGTAAAAGCATTTAGTACAGATCCTGAAGTTATCAAAAATGGTACTGAATATTTAACGATGATAATTTATGGAATTCCTTTGATGGGATTTTTCCAAATATTAGTTGGAACGTTCCAAGGTTCAGGTCATACGATATCTGCAATGATTCTTATGATGGGCCGCTTATGGGTTCTAAGAATTCCCATGGTATATATGCTTAGTCGATTAGAGGGATTTGGGCCAAGTTCGATTTGGTTGGCTATGATTGCATCAAACTTAATCACTTGCTTGATCGGACTGGGAATCTATTCGACCGGGAGATGGCAAAGTAAAATTATTAAGCAAAAGAAATCTGTTTTAGAAGATTTATCTGCAGCTTAATGTTGACACTTGTTTAAATCGCATGTTATAATTTTATCATAAAGAATCTTCAGGGCGGGGTGTAAGTCCCCACCGGCGGTAAAGCCCGCGAGCCGAAAGGTTGATCTGGTTAATTTCCAGAGCCGACAGTTAAAGTCTGGATGGAAGAAGAGGTTTATGAGTATACGTTTGTGCTTTAATACGTACATTAACCCCTGAAGTTATATTGCTTTAGGGGTATTTTAATACCCTAAGGCCACACAATTTTTATGCACTAGATAAAGTCTAGTGACTACAAGGAGGTTTTAGGTATGGTAACTTCAACAAAAAAATTATCTGTATCAAAAATGACAAAGATTGCAATGCTTAGTGTGCTTGCATTTGTCATCATGCAACTTGAACTAATGATTCCAATTTTCCCATCATTTCTTAAGTTGGATATGAGTGATTTGCCAGCGTTAATCGGAGCTTTTGCAATGGGGCCAATGGCGGGTGTCGCAATTGAAGCAGTGAAAAATATACTGCATTTATTACAAACTTCTACTGGTGGCGTTGGAGAACTTGCTAACTTTGCTATTGGTTCTGCGATAGTGATACCATCTGCAATTATTTATGCTAAAAATAAATCAAAAAAATCAGCTATTATAGGTTTGTTAGTGGGGACATTGTTTATGGCGATTGTTGGAGCACTTGCAAACTATTTCGTATTAATTCCTTTTTATACTGCGTTTATGCCGATTGATACTATTGTTGAACTGGGTACTATTGTTAACCCTTCAATCAACAGTGTTGCAACTTTAGTACTATTTGGAATTGTACCTTTCAATCTCTTTAAAGGATTGGTTTTATCTGCATTGACTTTGGTACTCTACAAACGCATCTCACCAGTTTTACACAAAGGTTTATAATTTAAGGTTTGCCCTTATTAAGGAGTTTTCACAGATGAACGTTCGCGTTGTTTTGTGAAGGCTCCTTTTTTATCTTCTCACAATTATATTTGATTTTCAGAATAGATTTCACTTGTTTGTAGACAAAGTTCTGTTAAAATATTAAGGGATACGAAATAAATTTGAGGTGTGATATGGAAACTGTTGTGCCAAATAAAATAGAGATTAGAAAAACAATTCTAAAGTTTCTTTTGCCAATTTTAGTTTCGAGTATGCTTGAAATGATGGTGGGAATTGTTTCTATGAAGTTGATTGGAAACTTGGGATCTGATGCCATAGGTGCAATGGGGCTCAGTACAAGAGTGAGGGGGATTATATGGGCTGCCTATAAAGGGATAGCTATTGGTGTACAAGTTGTAATCGCACAAGCGCTTGGAGCAAGTGATCATAAACGAATTAAACAAGCTTTGATGCAAACGATAGGATCGATCTCAATTCTTTCACTATTCTTTTTAATGACCATTTTATTGTTGCCAAAGTTCTGGTTGGGGACGATATTTGGTGCTGAAGGTGCACTCTTAAGTACCGGGATAGAAGTGCTGAGAATAGTGGGTTGTGGCATGCCGTTTTTAGGAATCATACTGATAGTATCAGGAGCGCTTCAAGGAAAAGGTGATGCGACTACACCGATGCTCATCAGCGGGGTGATGAATGTGCTTAATATAGTCTTTGGCGTTGTCCTAGTGAATGGATATTTCGGGTTTCCAGTACTTGGTCTTAAAGGTGCAGCTATTGCGCTTGCACTTTCGCAAGCGATGGCTGCACTGGTAGCTATTGTCGTAATTATGAAAAGTAAGTCACTACTTAAAGGTGAGTCAATTAAAGGTTTTATTAGATTTACAAAGGATATTATGAAATCGGTATATTCGACTGGAATTCCAAGTGCCTTTGAATCTTTATTTTGGCAATTGAGTTCAATTGTCTTGATACGTGCGATACTTTCATATGGAGATGCTTCGTATGCAGCTTATCAACTAGGGCTTCAAGCGGAGAGTATTGCATATATGCCAGCAGCGGGTTTTCAAGTGGCTGCAACAGCTTTAATTGGTAGGCATCTGGGTGCAAAAAATCCTGATATAGCGAAGCGTTATCTTTTTGAAATTTTGAAAGGAGCTGTTTTAATCTCTGTTATTGGAGGTGGGCTACTAGTTCTTTTTCCAAAAGCTTTATTGGGATTTATGACAAGTGATCAAGAATTAATCAAAATAGGGAGTTTTTATCTAATCGTTTGTGGCTTGGCTCAAGTACCTCAAAATATGGCGGGGGTACTAGGTGGTGCGTTAAGAGGTGCTGGCTATACCAAGATGCCAATGTATGCTGCTTTTGTTGGACTTTATATGGTTCGTGTACCGATAGCATGCGTTGCTGCTTACCTACTTGACTGGTCAGTGAACATTGTTTTTCTTGCTATAGGAGTTGATATGACAGTTAGGTTGCTTTTAAATGGTTTCCTATATTACAAAACAAATATATATGAAAATCCAAGAATTGTTTAACGCTAAAAGGGAGTATCTCAAAATGTATTTATGCATTTGAGATACTCCCTTTTATATTAAATTGAAACTATAGTTCATTGTTATTAGATTTTATAGCGTTTTAGCTCTTCTTTTAAGAAAAGTACGACTTTCTCAAGTTCAGAGATGTTGCTAGATAATGCTACGATTTCAGATGAGAAGTTAGTGACGTTTGCACTCATTTCTTGAGATGTAGCTGAGTTTTCTTCTGCAATAGCAGCTAAAGTATGCATGTTTTCAAATACTTTGTTGATTTTTGCTGTTTCCTCAGAAAGTTGTTGAGAGATTTCTGAAATAGAACCAGAAACAGTTTTAATTCTACTTGAAGCAACTTTACTCTCAATCGTAACATTTTCCATAGTTTGAGTACCGTTTTCAAGCTCTTTAAACTGATCATTGACTTGTTGTACCATGTGATTTACACCTTGAGTAAAGAGTTTTAAGCTACTATTGATGGTGTTAACCGCCTTTTTAGAGTCTTCAGCTAATTTTCTAATCTCTTCAGCTACAACACTAAAGCCTCTACCCATTTCGCCAGCTCTAGCAGCTTCAATAGAAGCGTTAAGTGCAAGAAGGTTAGTTTGTTCTGCGATGCTTTCAACAGTACTTACAATTGTGATGATATCAGAAACCTTGTTACTCAACTCTGTTCCTTGTGTATTAACTTCTGCAAATTTATCTTTTACACCATTAAGTTTGATAGACACCATCTCAAGATCGTCGAACGAGATTTCGATTTGTTGAACTGCAGCTTCTAAGCTTTCTTTACCTTCTAGTTCACGTCTACTAATGGTGTTTAATATATCGATATTATCAGACAAGATGCTAACGGAGCCTTCTGTTTCTGTAGCTTGATGTATTGCCCCCTCAGCTACTTCTTGTACTGATCTTGAAATCAAATCAGATACTTCGCTCATGTTACTTGCCACTGCAGAGAACTTTCCAGTAAACGAGTAAAGGTCATCAAGTCCACCTTTGATATAGGTAATTTCTTCTCTTAAACTTTCTTTAGCGCTGGTTAAGCTTCTATAAGTTTCTTCTATTTCATCACCTGTACGAATTGTAAGGTCCTCAGATAATTGAAGTTTTTTTACTTTTTCAAGTTCTAATGTCAATTCTTTTAAAGGCTTGTTTACAGCACTTCCGTTAAGTAGCCCGCCTAAGAAAACAGCCACAGGTGTTGCAATCAATAATGGTATATTATCTAATCCACTTAGGAGGAGAACCACTAGTGCTGATAAGACTGTAGGGAACAAAATCACTTTTAGTGTTGCAGATTTGATAAAACCAAAAGTTAAGAACTTTGAGAATTTATATGTTTTCACTTGTTTTGGTGTTTTCTCAAAAGTGAGATGGATTTTAGCAACGTGAGTGCCATCTGACTCTATCATATGGTCAATAATTTTTGCGTCGATTCGCTCGTTAAAGTGTTTACCAACCCCTTCGATTAACCCCATCAGATAGGATTGAAGTCCTCTTTTAGACTTGTAAGTCATGATCATGTTTTTTTCGTCGATTTCATCGGGAATAAGGCGTGGTGGCTTCGCACCTGGGATCATTTTGGTAAGCTGTGCATGGATTTTGTCCATAAGTAGTAAAAAGCCCATAGCTGAAGACTTATCAAAATATGATGGGAACCATTTGTAAAAAGAGGCGATATTATTTTGTCCAAGCTTTTTCCATAGCTCTTCCGATTTTATGCCTTCACTTTTAGCAAATGCATTCATTAAACTCATGATTTTTGCATCTTCTATTTCTTCTAGTGGCGTGATGAGTTTGTGTGGGTTCCATCCCTCTTTTGTTAAAACTGAGTTCTTAGTGTTCTCTCCATAGAGAGAAGCTATGGTGTTTAACCATATGTTGACTACTGTTCCTTTCATGTTGCACCTACTTTTCTGATTTTGTATTTATTATTAATCTAATTATTAGTTTGAATTACCTTTCATTATATATGATAATAAAATAAAAGTAATTGTTTTTTAAAACATTTCATAAAAAGTTCAAACATATGCTACAATATTCTAGGGAGGTAGCACTATGATAAATCTGATTTTAGTCCTATTTTCATTAGTAATAGTATCTATAATCGCTTTCGAAATCGGAAGCAAAATGACCATTAATAAGCATGTAGATTTAACAGTTTCAAAACTATCTCCAATTCAAGGTGAAGTCATTGCAGACTTAATCACTTCCTATGATTTCTCACAGTTTATTGATGGATTTAATGAAACACTGCTCGTTATTGGGAAAGATTTGATTGTTCAACCCATATTAACGCAAACAGGAAACGAACTTTTAACATATCCTGTTCAGGGTAAAAACTTTATTGAAGTACTTTCAGATTTAAGCGATCTATCCACAGAAGCAATAGGAGAATTATTATCAAAAGTTTTTTCAACTACAGATGCTGCTGAAAGACATCGAATTCTTACGATTTTACCATCTGAATATATGCTGAAAGATCGATATCTCAGAGTAAATTATAAATTCATCACAGGATTTGATCAACTTGCGGTATATATTTCTGATCAGAGCCAAACCAAAGTCTTGATGCAAGATAGCGAAGGAAAACTTGACGAGATGTCAATGGTAATTGAAGTGTTGAGACGACAAAAAGAGTACGTTGCGTTAAAAACTGAATATGCAAAGTTCATCAATGATGAGCTGGATAAATTTTTTACTTTTACAGAAGATTTAACTACTGTAAAAAGCATGATACTTCATAAACTCCATATGTTCAAACAAGTCGCACAGACTTTATATATGTTTAATTCAATTGCAGCGATTTTAAAGTTTGAAGAAGTTTTAGAACAAATGTCGCCTGAACAGACATTTGTGCAGTTTAGAAGTAGAATTGAATTTGTGGGTATTGGCAAACTATTGGAAACTGATGTGAGAATAATCGCACAATATATAAATGAGGATTTACTTGATATAAGGTATATCACTATTGATTGTGAAGCGTTAAAAGAAGTGGAAAAAATGATACTTCAATTAGAAGATTCAGAAGCTAAAGAAAATTTGCTCAGCCGTTTCAAGCGAATTCGATTTGTGAGTATACATGATATTATCCGTAGGTTCAATAAATATGCACAAGATCTATCAAAAAAGTTAAATAAAAAAATCAATCCATTAAAGTATATTGGACCTACTTTATTGTTTGATGAAGATGACTATAAAGATGTCATCAATGGCTTTATTGAGATGGTAACCAATGCCCTAGTACATGGTATTGAGTATCCTGCGGATCGATATAGAAATGGTAAACCGGAACATGGCACCATAACAATAGAACTAGAAGTTATCGATAACACCTACCAAATACTTGTTACTGATGACGGTAGAGGCGTCGATGTTAACTCGATTAAAGAATCTCTTTATGCCACGAAGCGTTTTGCTTTTGATGATATTGTTGCGATGTCCGAATCAGAAGTGATAGAGAATATATTTTTTGATGGTATTTCTTCTTTAAATGAAGAATTATCTGTTACTTCAAAAGGAACAGGCCTATATCTTTTAAAAGAAAAAATAAATGCGTTGGGTGGGGATGTCACTGTGTATTCCGAACTCAATCAATTCACTAAATTTAAGGTAATACTACCTAAAAATAAATAATAAAAATAAAAAGATGAAATGACTTTTAATAGTTGCTTCATCTTTTTATACATCTATGCTAATTTTATCTCATCTAGGTGCTCAATTACACCGGTTACATAATGTCTTGTAACCATTTTATCGGCTGTGATTTTCTGCATAACGGTTTTAAAGATTTCATGGTAGTCAATATTTGCAGGTAATATAACATTTTGCTGATAAATTTTGATAATCTTTTGAGTGAGCGATAGTAGTGCTTCAGAATCTAAGGGTTTAAGGGCTAGTATGTTTCCTTTGTTTTCTAGTGGATTTTCCGGATTGATGTTTAAACGTTGAGCAAGTGCTGTGTTGGAAAGTAAACCTTTTTCTATGTTTGTTATAATCTCTTGTGTACCAGAAAAAACAAACATGATATTGTTCATCTCACCTGAAGTGGATAGATCAATAAGGTGCTTTAGGTTGTTATAAGCAGATTGCCTGATGTCACTTCGGTCGTTGATCACTAAATCAATTTCATCGATAAAAACGATAAGCCCTTTATAATCTAAAAGCGTGACGAGTTTAATAAAAGCCTTGAGAAAATCCAGTGTATTGGTCTTGTCAACTGCGCCAACTAAATCATATTTTTGTTTGAGTTCATATGGAATATTCCTCTCGCCAGTTAACCACGAGCACGATACATTCATCATCTCTTGGTTGCGCTGAATTCTACCACGCATAAAGCTTAAGAAAGCTCTTGCGAAATTCATATTAAATTTAGAAAGTTCTTGGCAAACTGTATTTACTTCATAGCGTTTTCGATCAGAAAAAGGTGCATTTTGTAAATTTTCAACCCAGATGTCAAAGATGTCATCAAAAGAAACCTTTGAATTGGGTTTGGTTTTAAGGTATAAATTATGCATAATCGCATAATAAAGATCGTCAATTTTATTCAGTCTAAACCCATTGTTGATTTGAAACGAAGAAATTATGAAATCTTCGTTAAGTGCCACTTCTTTAAATGCATTTACAAGAAAAGATTTTCCAACACCAAAATCACCTGTGATGATTTTAACTAAACCTGTTCCCTTGCTAAGTAGC
The DNA here is from genome assembly GCF_029914245.1 of Fusibacter bizertensis. GTDB lineage: Bacteria > Bacillota > Clostridia > Peptostreptococcales > Acidaminobacteraceae > Fusibacter_C > Fusibacter_C bizertensis. Next base: position 88,667 of record NZ_JARYZI010000008.1, on the reverse strand, counting down.
TGCATCCCAAGTCTGAAATCCGTCATTTCAGCTTCGCGACCAGCCATTAAGTCGTTAGCATGGTAAACTGGAGAAGTGCCACTTCGTAACGTATTTATCAGCTTTAGCGCTTCTTCATTTGTTAATCGCAATACGACACCTCCAAACTGTGTTAAAGCTATTATAACCTTTTTGAATAGATGAATAAATTATAATTTGAAACATACACCGAAAATAATTACAATGGTAGGAAAGAGAATGGTTAAAAGTGGTGATAAAATGATGTATGATGTGATAATAATTGGTGCTGGTGCTGCTGGACTATACTGCGGCGCACACCTTAAAAATCTAAAAGTGTTAATACTTGAAAAAAATCAAAAGCCGGGTTTGAAAATTCTAGCTTCAGGTGGTGGACAATGTAACCTTACACATGGCGGCTATATAAATGCTTTTTACGCTAAGTATGGAGCGCATAAGAGTTTTGTCAAAAATGCACTAAAAAGCCATGATAATAAAGAAGTGGTTCGTTTTTTTCAGAGTAATGGTTGCAAAGTGTTAGAAAGAGAAGACGGCAAGGTTTTTCCAGCGAGTTTAAAAGCGAGTGATGTTGTAAAGGCACTCATTAAATCTTGTAGTGATTTGCAAATGAATTATGGGGAAGCGGTTAAGGAAGTTGAGCACGATGGTCAGTATTTTTCGGTGATAACTGATCATGCGAGCTATAAAGCACCTTTTCTTGTTATTTCAACCGGCGGGAAGTCCTATCCCACTTTAGGTACAACTGGAGATGGTTATATCTTAGCAAAGGATTTGGGGCATGCAATTGTTTCACCAAAACCAGGATTAACGGGAGTTGTAACTAAAGACAAAGCATTGTCTAGTTTACAAGGAGTTTCAGTGGATGATGTAGAGTTAACGTTATTTAAGGATGGGAAAGCCAACACTTTTTGTGGGCCTTTACTTTTTACTCATTTTGGATTGAGTGGTCCGGTGGTGCTTAACAATAGTAGATATATGAACAAGGGGGATCAGCTTTCTATTAACTTTGTGAATCGTTCTTCCAATAGTATAGAAAATGAGTTGCTAGAAATGGTACATGGTTTTGGAGATAAACCAGTTGCCTATTGGCTCAACCAATTAGGATTGGTTGACACTTTAAAGCGTACACTTTTTGAACAAGATGAAATACTAAAACAGAAAAAACTAGCTTCTATAACCAAAGAAGAACGTAAGCTTTTAATGGGTCGTGTTACGAGTTATAAGTTAGAAATTGAAAGTCTTATTGGGTATCAAAACGCAATGGTGACAGTCGGTGGTATTGATTTAACAGAGGTTGACCCTAAGCGTTTGGCGTCAAAAGTAGTTGAGGGGCTTTATTTTTGCGGAGAAGTCCTAGATGTAGATGGCGATACTGGGGGCTATAATTTGCAGTGGGCTTTTTCTTCGGGATATGCTGTAGCAAATGGAATTATAGAATTAAATAAAATACAACGTTAGTGGAGGCATTATGAGCCGTAAATCAAAAGGTTTTTTAAGTGTTATGATCCCAGTTATTGCGTGGGGGATATCGTTTGTAAGTACTGAGTATTTGTTGGATTATTTAGGTGCTATGACAATTGGTGCAATTCGTTTTATATTTGCAACGATTATTTTATATGGTGTGATGAAATTTACTAAGACACCACTTAAAATTGACAAGAAAGATCGCCTACTCTTTGTATTGGCCGGAGGCATCGGCATCTCAATTTACTTCTTTTTTGAGAATACGGGAATCAAATATATCTCTGCCTCACCTTCTGCACTAATTATCGCAGCAATTCCCATGTTTACTTTGCTCTTTGAAATGATAATTTTTAAACGCGTCGTTAAATGGGTTGATATGTTGGCTATTTTGGCTTCGATTATAGGTGTTGTGCTGATTGTAGATATAAAATTCAGTGAATTTTTTAAGGCAGAAGAGTCTTTTGGTTATTTGATGATGCTTGGTGCAGTTCTTTCATGGGTGATTTATTCTATGGCTTCAAGACCGCTTTTTAATAAGTATTCATACTTGACTATTGTTTTCTATCAGTTCTTGTACAGCCTTCCATTTTTTATGGTTGTGGTGCCTTTTGAGCACAATAACTGGAACCTTCTCGGTACTGAAGGGATTGTCCATTTAGTCTTTTTAAGTGTTTTTGCTTCAACCCTTGGGTTTTACTATTATGCCAAGGCGATGGACCTGCTTGGTGTTACCGAATCGTCAGTTTTCATCAACTTTCTGCCAATTGTAACGATTATTTTTAGTTATTTCTATATGGGTCAGACGGCAAGTACAAAACAGCTTATAGGTGGGGTTTTTGTTATGCTTTCAGTGACAGTGACCACGCTTTATGATAAGAAGTTGGAAAATGAAGGTGAAAAAACCGTAGATCCAGCTAATTATAGAGGGAATTGATGCCGATATCCCTATAGAGGTGAAGTGCATGAAAATTAATTCCTTTATACAAAATATAGCGACAGGTCTCAAAACCAATCAGGCGAATCAATCAAATGAGAAAAGTGTTAGTGAGACATTAGTTCAAGATTACAAACAAGGCTTACCAAAGCAGGTGAAGTCTATTTATGATAAATATAATATTACACCTTCAAGTGAAGATGTAAAAGAAATCAATCATTTTTTAAAAAATGCAAGCGGCACAAATGAAGAAAAACTAATGTCAATTGATATTGCACTTTATAAGGGAATAGCACCAAGTGAAGAAAATTTGGCAACAATTCAACAATCGCTTACACATGATTCGGAAGTTGTAGCTTCATTAACTGAGATGCCAAGTGCGGAAGAACCTTTGACAAAAGAGCAAGCTTTAACTTTGGTAGAACATTTGAAGCTTCCTAAAAGTATCAAGACGGCACTTAAAGAGATGATTAAGGCTGATATGCCGCTTGAGCGTGCGGTATTAAAGGTGGCACAACTCTTGAAAGTTGATCAAGGAAAGCGTACTTTTACTTTGAGTGATTTAAAACAAGCGATTGAGAAAAATCCTCAAATTAAAGTTTTGCTAACTCAAGGGGCTGATCTAGAAACAATTGCTCAATTGATTGAAAAATCAAATCAATCTTCATCAAGTAGTACTGCTTTTGGTGGCAATGAAACCGAAAATAATTCGATCAAGAATTCAATGGGTGATTCAGTGCCTATTTCGACGGCTGAAACTGAGATAATGGCAAGTTCTGATGGAAGTTTAAAACAAAGTGAAGGCGTTCGCAAGGCAAGTCAATCTGGAAGAACTTTAAGCGACTCCGAATTGAGAGCAATAGATACGCAATCCTCAATACTTCATGTTGAAAAAAATGAAGGCACTAAAGGTGTTGATATGCAAGTTCATGAAATTGAAGATGAAGTTAAAGTTAAAGATGATGTAGATGTAGAAGTTGATGCAGCTCTTTTAGAGGTCATCGAGGAAGCGATGACTGCTCTAATAACTGAGATGTCTGAAGTGTTTTCAAGTTTAGAGAGCGATTTGTCTTTGAAAACTTACCTTGTTGAATCTACCACTGAAGCCACGATCAAAGCGAAAGCAACTTTTGAAAATTTTAAAGCAGAAGTAACGCAGTTACTGACGCCAGATCAGACAACTGTTAAAACTACACCTTCAGATTTGTCTACACAAATTTCAACAGCTATTGAAAAATTAAACAATCTCATTCTTAAGAGTGAAGTAACACTATATACGGATATGTTTACTGAGAAGAAGTTACTACTGATGTCTTCAGAACTTGATAAAGCGAGTCAAATGCTCAAACAAGGGGAGTTTGCAAAAGCCCAAGCGACTGTTAATGATGCGGTAAAACTTTTAAAACAAATTGATTTTACACCTAGTATTCGTAGATTGCAAGTGTTTGCTAATCAGCGATTGGAACAACTTGAAAATATAATCAAACCGGAACTAAGAACTGAGCAAAAGTTGGAATCGTTGATAAAGTCGCAAATTCAAAGCTCAGGAGAGCAGCAAGGAAACAAACTTTCTCGTGATGTGCTTGAAACCCTAAGGTTTTTGGGGCTTAACCATGAAATGGAAGTTGCTGAGAATCTAGAAAAAGCTGACTTTGAGGCGTTGAAAGAGCGTTCCAATGGCAATGTAAAAGAAATCTTATTAAAAATGATGAAAGAAGATACTCAAGAGAAAACAGTTGAAGCAGCAGAACAAAATCTCATGAATTTAACAGGTCAACAAATGATGAACGACCAATCAAGTCAAGATCAGCCATTTTACTTTTTCAACTTTCCGGTAATGGATGGAGAAGATTTAGGTAATATGAAAGTCTATATGAAAGGTGCATCTAAAAATAGTCAGATGGATTGGCAAAATTCAGAACTCTATTTTGGAATCTCGTTAAAAGAAGCTGGACCTGTTGGTATTCGCGTTAAGATTCAGCAAGCTAAAGTAGACATACAGGTTTCAAGTGAGCGTGCTGATCAGATAGAAGCGCCTCTTAAAGCAGCGTTACAAACGCTTTCTGAAATAGGGTTCACTGTAGGTGAGCTTACTTTTAAAAGCGGTTCTGATGAAGCACCTGTGAATTTAAAACCTACTTTTGAAAGAGGACCCGCTAAACAATCAGATGGAAAGGGGTTTGATTATAAAGTATGATTAAATATGGTGATTATGAAGGTAACGAAGATTTTCAACGTATTGCAGAGTCTTTGATAGAAGTTGCAAATGATAATGCAGTGACGATTGAACAAAAACCAGAACGCGCTAAGCATATGCTTAAAACAGATCTGAGAGATGCGATACCACCGCAATTATACGCATTAATTGCGCAGATTGGTTCTGCACTTGAAAGTGTTTCAACTACACATGAAAGTGACACTGAAACAGGGGAAATTTCCCATACAAGTATAGTCAAAAATAAGGTATAATTAGATTTGGGCAAGTGCTCAAATCTTTTTTTCGTTGAGTCACAATTTTTTTGTGACAAATCTGTGGCCCCGTGCCCGATAATTTTAACTAGAGGTCAAAATGAAAGTAGAAAAATCCTCAAAAACATCTAAAAGTAGTTCAGTGAATAAAACGGCACTGGTGAAGACTGAAGAAAAACCTAAAATCAGTTTTACTGAGATATTGGCAGTTAAGGACTATGATCAGCAAAAACAAGAACTTCAAAAGGCTCTTGATGAAATTGATAAAAAAGGACAAGATTTAGTTGAGAATAGAACAGTTGAAAATTTGTATGCTTATAAGGATTTGATTAAAGGTTTTATCGAAGAAACTGTACTTAAAGGACTTGAAATTAAAGAGCGCCGTGGTTTTTCTAGATCAGGACGTACTAAAGTCATGCGAACAGTTGCAGAAGTAGATGCAAAACTACTTGAACTCACAAATTTGATCCTCAAAAGAGAACATAAAGAAATCAATGTATTAAAAAAAGTTGGAGAAATACAAGGCTTGTTAGTCAACATTATGATCTAACAAATGAGATAATAACCAGGGAGGCAATTCATGAATTTAGACGGTTTAAATGTAGCACAAAAGGAAGCGGTTCTGTCCGTAGAAGGGCCAATTTTAGTGGTTGCCGGTGCTGGGTCTGGTAAAACAAGAGTGTTAACACACCGTATAGCTCACTTAATTGAATCCTATGATATATTTCCTTCGAGCATTATGGCGATTACGTTTACAAATAAAGCGGCGAATGAAATGAAATCTAGAATTGAGGCGTTGGTTGGTCCTGTCACATCGCAGATGTGGGTTGGGACATTTCACTCCCTATGTGTAAGGATTTTAAGAAGAGATGGCCACCACATTGGATACTCAAGAGATTTTGTAATATACGATACAGCGGATCAGAAAGCTTTAATAAAAACGTGTTTTAAAGCACTTAATCTTGACGAGAAACAAACGCCTATTAAAACTTTTCAGTACAAGATTTCAGGTTGTAAAAATGATATGGTTACGCCGGAAGCATATGAAATTAATTTTCATAAAGACCCACGAGAAAGAGATTTTATAAAGCTTTATAAGATGTATCAAGATAAACTAAAAAGTAATCAAGCGCTAGATTTTGATGATTTATTAATCAAAACGATTGAACTGTTTAAAAAATATCCAGAAGTTCTTGAGACATATCAAAAGAAATTCAAGTATATCCATGTAGATGAGTACCAAGATACTAACAAAGCGCAATATATGTTTGTTCGGATGTTAAGTGCAAAGCATCGGAACCTTTTTGTCGTTGGTGATGGCGACCAGTCTATCTATAAATGGCGTGGTGCAGACATTAGAAATATTTTAGATTTTGAAAAAGATTATCCGGGTGCGAAAATCGTTAAACTGGAACAAAATTATAGATCAACTCAGAATATCCTTGATTTAGCCAACGGTGTAATTAAAAAAAATCCTGGTAGAAGAGATAAGAACCTTTGGACGGATGCAGAAGCTGGTGAAAAGATCAGATATTTTCAGGCATACGATGAAAAAGATGAAGCGCGTTTTATCGTAAATCAGATTAAAAGAGAAATTAGAGAAGGCAACTTTAATCAAACTGACTTTGCAATTTTATACAGAACAAATGCACAATCGCGTGTACTTGAGGAAGCACTCAACATTGAGGCAATTCCATACAAAGTAGTAGGCGGGCTTAAATTCTACGAACGTAAAGAAATTAAGGACCTTATGGCCTATTTTAAATTAATGGTCAACGGCTACGATGATGTAAGTTTTCTAAGAGTAATCAACGAACCAAAACGTAGCATTGGTGATAAAACGATCGAAAGATTAAATGCACATGCGCTTGAAAGAGGCACGAGCTTACTCGAAGCATGTGCTACAGTCCACGAAATTGACGGTATAGGTGGTAAGACTGCTGAAGCTATAGCAGAATTTTATAAAATTATCACAGGTTTAAAGGCAAAACTTGATACTGAGTATGCAGGTAATATTTTTGATGAACTCGTTAGTGGTATAAAGATTATTGAGAGCTATGAAAAAGAAAGATCTGAAGAAGCGGACGGGAGAATTGACAATATCTACGAGCTTAAAACAGTTATAGAAGAATTTGAAAAAAGACAAGACCATCCAGGGCTAAGGGATTTTCTAGCTGAAACAACATTAAAGAGCGACCAAGATAATATCGCTGAAGTAGAAGATGGTGTCCTTTTAATGACACTACATGCTTCAAAAGGTCTTGAGTTTCCATCTGTTTTCCTTGTAGGACTTGAGCAAAATCTTTTTCCATCTTTTAGGGCACAAGATGATATGGAAGAACTTGAAGAAGAGAGAAGACTTTGTTATGTAGGCATCACAAGAGCCGAAAAACTACTGTATGTCACACACGCTAAAAACCGTAATCATTTTGGACGATTTGAACCTAGAATGCCAAGTGTGTTCTTAAATGAAATGGATCAAAAATTAATTGAAGTTATGGGTGAACGTTCTCTAGCAGCGGCTTTAAAAGATGCTAAACCTAAAGAAATTTCTGTTTTTGACATTAAAACGCCTAAGAAAAACCCGTATTTTGCAAATGTTACACAAAAAGAAGCACCAGTGGTTGAAAAAACTGAACAAACCTTTGCGCCAGGTGATAAAGTGACGCATCGCGTATTTGGTGCAGGGATGGTTGTTACGGTTGATAAAGTGAACAATACACTTACAATTGTTTTTGACGCGCATGGCATTAAAAAGCTAGATCCAGCTATTGCGCCGATAAAAGTTATAGGGTGATGATATGAACATAAAAGAAGCCATGGCGAGAGTGGATGGATTACGAAAAGAAATTAATAAACACAGTCGTGCGTATCATGAGTTCGATAAACCGATGATAGCAGATTTTGAATATGATGCGCTGATGAATGAACTAAAAGAACTTGAACTAGAATTTCCTGAGTTAGACGATCCTAACTCACCCACAAAGCGGGTTGGTGGTGAAGTGCTTAGTATCTTTAAAAAAGTGACACATACGATTCCTCTTCTTAGCTTAGACAATGCTTATAATGCAGAAGATTTAAAAGCATTTGATACAAGGATAAGAAAAGAACTTGGTGAGGCGCCAGAATACACAGTCGAATATAAAATTGATGGTTTAACTGTAGCACTTCAATATCAACTTGGAAAGTTAACAAGAGGTGCTACAAGGGGAGATGGTATCACTGGCGAAGAAGTGACACATAACGTACGTACGATCAAAGCGTTGCCACTTGTCATTGATGAGCCGCTTGATATAGAGGTTAGAGGAGAAGTTTTTATCTCTAAAGATAATTTTTTAAAGCTTAATGAACAACAAGCGCTACTTGGAAAAGAATCATTTGCAAATCCTAGAAATGTAGCAGCTGGTTCGCTAAGACAACTAGATTCTAAAGTCGCTTCTTCTAGAAATTTAGATGTTTTTATATTTGATTTGATCTCGGGTGTCGATAGCCTTAATGTAACATGTCAGTCAGAGGCTTTTTCGAAATTAAATGAACTTGGGTTTAAGACGGCGTCTATAGAAAAATTTAGTAAAGTAGATGAAATCATCGCCTTTACTGAAAAGATGGTAAGTGTACGTCATAGTTTGCCATATGACATCGATGGATTAGTCATCAAAGTAAACAACTTTGCTCAGCGAGAGGCGCTTGGCTATACAGCAAAAAGTCCGCGGTGGGCAATTGCATATAAATTCCCCGCTGAGCTTGCGAAAACTGTGATTAGAGAAATACAAGTTCAAGTAGGAAGAACTGGTGTGATTACGCCTTTAGCAGTTTTTGATCCGGTTGTTGTGGCGGGTTCAACAATTAGCAAAGCAACACTACACAATCAGGATTATATAAACGAGAAGGATATTCGCATTGGTGATACAGTATTGGTTCAAAAAGCAGGAGATGTAATTCCAGCAGTAGTAAGAGTTGTACTTGAATCCCGTCCAGAAAATACAGAGAATTTTGTACTTCCTCTTAAATGTCCAATCTGTGAGACACCTACAATTAGAGTGGATGGTGAAGCTGCACTCAGGTGTGTTAATCCTGTATGTCCTGCTAAAATACAAAGACTTCTGATGCACTTTGTTTCTAGAACGGCCATGAACATCGACGGTTTTGGCGAGGCGCTGGTTGAAGCTTTTGTTGAAAAAGGATTAATTGAGACAATTCCAGATATATATAGCTTGCATGAACATACAGATGAACTTATGTCGTTAGAAGGTTTTGGAGAAAAATCAGTTAAAAAGTTATTGGATGCAATCGAAGAAAGTAAATCAAATGATTATTATCGTTTGATAGTAGGGTTAGGCATACCACTAATTGGTGAAAAGGCTGCAAAGACTCTGGCAAAACATTTTCCCAACATGACACTTCTAAGGGCTGCAAACGTAGAAATGCTTACAGCCATAGATGAAATTGGTGAAAAAATGGCAAAAAGCTTGGTTAACTACTTCCAAAATTCTGAATCAGAGGTTTTGATAGATCGCTTAATGGCATCTGGTGTTAACATGACCTCGAGCTTGGTCCTTGCGGATAATGGTATCTTTAGTGGAAAAACTTTAGTTGTAACAGGAACACTTGTGAAATATACACGTGACGAAATCAAAGCATTAATAGAATCAAATGGCGGTAAAGCAGCAGGGAGTGTTTCGGCAAAAACTAGTTATGTGGTTGTTGGCGAAAATGCTGGCTCAAAAGCAGATAAAGCAAAGCAGTTAGGAATTGTAATTCTTACTGAAGACGATTTTGAGGCTTTGCTCAATCAATCATAGTATCATATCTAAGGAGTAAAAGCTGATGGAAGTTGGAAAACTAAAAAATGAAGCACTAAATGATCTGGTAATTTCTGAAATTCATATGATTCGTGATGATATACTGATTCGGCCAAGTATTGGTGAAGATTGTTCAGCTATTTCTTTTGGTGATATGGCGTGTGTGTTGACGACAGATCCTATAACGGGAAGTGGTTCTCAAATTGGAAGACTTGCAGTACATGTATGTCTCAATGATATTGCTTCAAGTGGAGCTGAAACTGCGGGTTTGTTGTTGACGTTGTTATGCCCTGTAGGAACTGAAGAATCCGAAATAAAAGATATTTTACATGAAGCCAATGAAACGGCTAATTTGATGGGGGTGGAAATCGTGGGTGGACATACTGAAATTACTGCTGCTGTCAATCGAACGATAGTATCGGCAACTGCTATAGGCAAGACTTCTATTCAAAATTTAATTAAGACTTCTGGTGCGAAAGCAGGTGATTATCTTTACCTCACGAAGCAAGCTGGAACGGAGGGAACTGCTATCATTGCCACTGATAAAGCAAGCGAACTCGCGGATGTTTTAAATAAGCACGAGTTGCTAACCGCTCAGGAGATGATCAGCAAAATCAGTGTTGTTGCTGAAGGTAGAATTGGTTCACGTGTTGGGGTTCATGCGATGCATGACGCAACAGAGGGAGGCGTTTTAGGCGCTATTTACGAGATGTGTGAGGCAAGCGGAAAAGGTTGCAAGATTCATATAGACAAAATCGAAGTCCATCCAATTACTGAAAAAATATGTGAGTATTATCACATTAATCCACTTAAGCTTATATCAAGTGGTACGATGGTGATGAGTATTGATAAAGAAAATGCAAGTGCACTTGAAAGAGCACTTTTAGATGCTGACATAGATTATTCGCGTGTCGGAGTTGTTACAGATGAGATGACGAAGAAGTTGATTATGGGCGATTCAAGCGTAGAAGAAATCTTTGATGAGATAGAATCTCCAGAAGCAGATGAACTTTATAAAGTTATTAAATAAGCGGTTTTATAAATTAGTTGAATATTTTGTAGCGCAATACCAACTGTGATTTCTGAGATCACATACTGAGAAAAGACACAAATCAATGAAAGGAATTTTCTATGAATATAAAGTTTGTTAGAATTAAAAAACTTAAAACATTGTTAATTTTCATGCTATGTTTGGGATTGATTATGCCGGGACAATTAGCATTTGCCAACAAATATACAGAGTATGAAAGCGTTGAGTTAAGAGAGAGCGGTTCAAATGTTTTTAAAAAGTATGAACCTGTCAATCTGATGATCAGCGGGATTGATGTCTTTTCAGACGCCCCGGGGATAACGGTTAATGGTAGAACGATTGTACCAGTCTCTGCAATTTTAGTGGAACTTGGTGTAAAATATAAATGGAATGGCACTACTAAAGAAATCTCCTTTTCATATGGTGGAAAAGACGTTGTTATGCAAATCAATAACGCTTATGCAACCATTAATGGAAAGAAAACACTTTTGCCAGACAGTGTAGCACCTAGAATTATGACCTATAAAAGTATCACTGGTGACTATGTGGATCGTACTTATGTGCCACTTAAGTTTATCAGTGATGTACTTGGTTTAAGTGCTTCTTGGATAAATGATACAAGAACAGTAGCGATTAACAAAAAGGCTCAGACACTTACTGGAACTTATGTCGATGTCTACAAACCTTATCCTGAAATTAGGTTTAAAGTGACTGGTGAAGTAGATGTAACTTCATTTGTAGTTGATGGTGCTGATGTAGGTGGTCAAGATAAAACGATTATCGATTTTCAAAATACGAAGCTGACACCGCCAAGTGGTGCTACTGTAAAAAACGGTGTTTGGACGTATAATATCGTAGATGATATCTTTGGTATTGATAAGATAGAAATTGCTCAAACAAATGATAATCCATATAATACAAGAGTTACAATCTATCAAAATGAACGCCGTGGAAATGATATCTTTTATGATGCAGCTAAAAAAGAGATGGTTGTTCAGTTGATTAATACTGTAAGTGAAGTTTCGGTTGATAATATTTACAGTACTGATACCGTTGTTATAGGCACTAGAGAGACTCCGTATTATAACGTTGATGTATCAGGAAAACAATTGACGGTTGATGTGATCAATAGTTACCTTAGAATTAATGATGGTGCGTATCAAGTACTGCCTGTAGATCAAGGTAAAATTGAAACAATTGCATACCAACAATTAGACACGAGTAAAGATGATATGTATGGTCCTGATATGGAAGTCACAAGGGTTACGATTCAACTTAATGAAAAGATGACTTATGATGATTTCTATGTTGAGGAGAGTGGCGATAAATTACTGGTATATATAACAAATCAGCCGATTAACAACTTTAATTATGTGAAACAAAGTAGTGAAAAGGGAATGATGTCTATCGATCTTTTTAGCAAGACAGATTATACATCCACTTTCGATGCTCAAACGCGTAAGATTTCACTAGATATCCCTAAAGATAAAACTGATCTTGGAACATTCGAACAAGCGATCAATGACCATGTTGTAGATCAGTTTGTCATCAGTGAGACTGCTTCAAATTATCATATAGAAATTACACTTGCTGAGAATACAACTTATACAAAGTCTAGTTCTTCATCAGCTATAGTCTTAAACTTCACCAATACAGTGATTCAAAACTCAGATAACAAAAAGACACTAATTGTTATCGATGCAGGACATGGTGGAAAAGACCCTGGTGCAGTGGGTTCGAAATCGCAAGAGAAAGAACTCACACTAAGAGCTTCTAAACTGCTGCAAAGTGAATTAGAGCGACTTGGATTTAGAGTATATATGACACGCTCAACAGATGAATATGTTGGACTTTATGATCGTCCTGCTATTGCCAATGATTTAGGGGCAACGCTTTTCGTAAGTATACACATCAATGCTTTTACAAATAGCAGTGCGTCGGGAGTTGAAGTGCTTTATGGTAACGAATCTATGAGCAGTGATAAAGGACTTGCACAAAATATTCAAACGCAATTGATAAAATCTTTAGGAGCAGTTGATCGTGGTATAGGTTATCTGCCAAGACTTGTCGTATTGAAAGAAACAACAATGCCTTCGGTTTTATGTGAACTTGGATTTATCACGAATGCGGCTGAACAGGATAAACTTATATCTGAAGATTATTTGAAAAAAGCTGCTAGTGCAATGGCGACAGGAATAGTGAATTTTCTTAAATAATGGCAAATACACAAACTAATAAGCATAAAGGCTTGCAGTTCATGTAGGCCTTTTGCTACTTTTTAATAATGAGAGGACTTATAATGAATAGAATTGATGGTAGAAACAACGAGACACTTAGACCTGTAAAAATCACAAGAAACTTTATCTTACATCCTGCTGGATCGGTTCTTATAGAAATGGGACAAACAAAAGTAATATGCACAGCGACAATTGAAGAAAAAGTACCTTCTTTTCTAAAAGGGGCAGGTTCTGGATGGGTGACTGCAGAATATGGAATGATTCCTGGTTCAACAGGACAACGTAAATCGAGAAACACCAAAGGAATTGATGGAAGAAGTCAAGAGATTCAAAGACTAATAGGCAGGTCGCTTAGAGCAATCGTCGATCTAAAAAAATTGGGTGAACGTACAATTTGGATTGATTGTGATGTAATTCAAGCTGATGGCGGAACTAGAACTGCTTCAATTACAGGTGCTTATGTCGCTTTAACAGATGCAGTGAATAAATTGATAAACGAAGGTCGCTTAGCTGAATCTCCAATTACCACGTCAGTAGCTGCTATAAGCGTAGGGATAGTTGATGGAGAGGTATTGCTTGACCTTTGCTATGAAGAGGATTCTAAGGCGCATGTGGACATGAATTTGGTGATGACTGGCGAAGGTGAGTATATAGAAATTCAAGGTACCGGTGAAGAAAAACCTTTTACAAGACAACATATGAATGATTTGATGGCTATGGCTGAAAAAGGAATCATGGAACTTGTCGCGCATCAAAATGATGCACTTTCGAAATAGTGGGTATATATGATGAAGAAAATTATATTAGCATCTGGAAATCAACATAAATTGAAAGAAATTCAAAGTATTTTGAAAGATTTTGAGTTTGAGTTAGTCACTATGGCTGATGCGGGGTTTGGAGATGAAGAGATAATCGAAGATGGCGATACTTTTGAAGCAAACTCGCTTATAAAAGCAAAAGCTGTATATGAAAAGCTAGGTTTAGCGTCGCTTGCAGATGATTCGGGCTTATCTGTTGACTTTCTTGGCGGTGCACCAGGGGTCTATTCAGCAAGATATTCAGGTGAACCAAAGTCTGATCAACGAAATAATGAGAAACTTTTAGCGGCGCTAAAAGATGTTCCATTAGATCAAAGAACTGCACGTTTTGTTACAGTGATTACTCTCATGTTTGAAAATGGTGATACATTAGTTGCAAGAGGAGAAGTAGAAGGGCGCATAGGTTTTGAACCATCTGGTTCAAATGGATTTGGCTATGATCCGTTGTTTGAAGTTCCAGCTCTTGGAAAGACGTTCGCAGAACTAACTGAAGACCAAAAGAACGCTATGAGTCACCGTGGAAACGCATTAATTGTTTTAAAACAAATGATAAGGGAATATTATGAAAGTACTAGTAATAAGTGATACACATGGTTATATTGCCCCCGTAATACGTTATATGAAAAAATACCCTATGTTATTTGACAGGGTTTGGCACCTAGGGGATCATTTTAAAGATGCCCTAGGTATTGCTAGTGCTACTGGTTGTGACATGATAGGTGTCAAAGGGAATTGTGATTCGCATGCTAATGCTAACGAAGATGAGATTCTTGAAGTTTCAGGAAAACGTGTCTTGCTTACGCATGGGCACCTTTATGGTGTAAAACATTCGCTGTTGAGATTACATTTAAAAGGTTTGGAAGATCATCTTGATTTGATCTGCTTTGGACATACGCATATGGCGACCCAAACTGAAGAAGATGGTGTTATACTTTTCAACCCTGGCAGTGCATCTTTGCCTCGGTTAGGCGGATATCCCACAATAGGGCTATTAACAATCTCCGAAAATGGCATAAAAACCACGATTATTCCATTGCTTGAGTCGCAATCTTCAGAGTAGTCTGAATATGGCGTTTTGTATGAAGAAACTGTAAAGTCTGAGTAAAATATTTTATTAAAAAAGTGGTTGACGCATAATATCAATTCATGTATAATAAAATTCGTCAGTTAACGACGGGGTGTAGCGCAGTTTGGTAGCGCATCTGGTTTGGGACCAGAGGGCCGCGGGTTCAAATCCTGCCACCCCGACCAACGTGCGTTCGTAGCTCAACTGGATAGAGCACCGCCCTTCTAAGGCGGGGGTTTGGGGTTCGAGTCCCTACGGACGCGCCACTTTTTAAAACTGGCGTAGTATAAATTAATATGGCGGCTGTCGTCAAGCGGTTAAGACAAAGGACTGTGACTCCTTCATACGTGGGTTCGATTCCCATCAGCCGCCCCATTTTTATTGGGGATTCGCCAAGCGGTAAGGCAACGGACTTTGACTCCGTCATTCACAGGTTCAAATCCTGTATCCCCAGCCAATATGGTCCAATAGCTCAGTTGGTAGAGCACCTGACTTTTAATCAGGGTGTCCCGCGTTCGAGCCGCGGTTGGATCACCATAAAAAAGTCACTTTGATGCGAATCGGGGTGGCTTTTTGTTTTACCTTAAAGTATAATGATGGTGATATAGATAATTTCATATGCATCCTTAGCTCAATTGGATAGAGTAGCGGACTTCGAATCCGTTGGTTGGAGGTTCGAACCCTCTAGGGTGCACCAAACATAAAAAAGGAGATGCTGCAAGTCTAATAAATTAGACTAGCAGCATCTCCTTTTTTATGCATTATTTTAAATGTTATTGATCCGTCAAAAGTAAATTATATCTCTACACTTAATTTCACTAATTCAAGAACGAGTTTAGATGAAGCAACTAAGTCTTTGATGTGAAGGTGTTCTTCTAAAGTATGTGGTTTTTTCTCCCCAATGCCGAGGTTAATAGCCATTATACCACGTGCATTAAAGATGTTGGTGTCACTACCGCCACCAGAAGGGGCTGTAAAAGCTTTTAAACCGATGGTTTCGCATGCGGTTATAGCTTTGGTCACAATATCAGAATCTGCCTCTACATCAAAAGCTGAGTACATACGTGTCACTTTAGAATCTACAGTTGCGCCGAACTTTTCAGCAGCATCTTCAAAACATTTAACCATGTGCTCAGATTGAACTTTTAGCTTGTCATTGTTTAAGCTTCTCGCTTCTGCAACAACCATTGTCTCAGGAGGAACAATATTGGTAACTGAACCACCTTCTATTTTGCCGATATTTGCTGTCGTTTCTGCATCTATTCTAAGCAGTTTCATCTGACTGATGGCATGACTAGCGACCATTATTGCACTGATACCATCTTCCGGTGCTACACCAGCATGAGCAGGGCGACCATGAACCAAGAATTCGAGTTTATCTTGTGCAGGACCTTTAATGATAATTTGACCAGGATCTCCACCGCTATCAAGAACAAAGACTTGCTTTGCTTTAAGAAGAGACATATCTAGGTTTTTTGCACCGTGGAGTCCACCTTCTTCAAATATACTAAAGACGACTTCGATATCGGCATGTGGAAGATCGCCTTCGATAATGGTTTTAAGCGCTTCCATAATTGCTGCAATTCCTGCTTTATCATCGCCGCCTAAAACTGTCGTTCCATCACTGTAGATGACACCATCTCTTATCTCGGGCTTCACATCTATACTTGGACTAACGGTATCCATGTGACTACTGAATAGGATCGTTTCACCGGGAGTATTGCCTTTTAATCTGGCGATGACATTACCTGTATCACTTCCTACTTTTTCCCCTGCATCATCGATGCTTACCTCAAGTCCCAGCGCCTCTAATTCTTTGCAAAGATGTGCTGCGAAACGTCCTTCTTTTTTAGTTGGGCTTGATATCTTCACATAACTTATAAATTGATCTACCAATCTTTGTTCGTTTATCATAAATCCTCCTTGATTTTAGTGTCATTATATTATCTGATTGTCACTATTGTAAAACGCTAACTATTTTTTCCAACAGGAATAATGTAACTGATATATGCATTTTCACCATCGAGTTCAAACAAGTTATCAGATATATCTTGATCATAAGAAGCTATGGGACATGCACCAGCAGCAACTGCTTCTGCTGCAAGACAAACATTTTGACCAAGATGACCTAGATCAAGTAGCATAACTTTGTGTGACTTATCACTGTATCGCCATTCGGCACGGTAAGGGATGACTGCGAAATAAAAGATTACATTAGCACCGGATACAAATTTTTGACCATTAACGGATGCAATTATTTCTTTCTCATCAATATTTACGCTTAATTTTTCAAGCTGGTGTGATAGTGGCAAATAATGATAAGAACCTGAAGAAAGTCCTTCTACATTTTGAACAACAATATAGGTTTCAAATGGATGTCTTGCACCACCAGAAGGCGCAGGTCTAAAACTTGCGATATTATCACCAAGCACCTTTTGAACTTTACATGAGGTTTCTAGTATAAAAGATAATTCAGCTAAAGACATAGCACTTTTATCGTATTTACGTAGACTTCTTCTCTGAAGCATAGCCTCACTGAGGTTCATATTGACATCAACCAATGGTGGTAGGGATATAATTTCATTACCTGATTTTGGAGATACTTGCAAACTAGGTGCAGGTAATCCCTTATCTTGATCAGATTTTGCGTGTTTTTCAGAGCTGTTAAAGCCCGATTTCATAAAATTGCGATTAGATTCAATGACGGTCATGGGTTCCTCCTTAAAATGTGGAAAAATATCATTTCGGGTACCGATATTTACAGTATACTAAATTTTTTTCCAATTTGCCTATTATTTAATAATAAATTTTGATAAAATACCCTCACAGTAATATATTTTGTGCGAAAGAGGATTTTATGATCAGCTTAAAAAAAACCACCAAAATTATCATGATTGGAATAGTGATATTTATAGCAATTGCTTTTTCGATTAATTTTTTCTTGGTGCCAGTAACAAAAGACTATATTGAAAAAAGTGACATGCATCTAAAAGCACTTAATAGTGAGATTCTTTCTATGGATCTTCCCATAAGAGTTTTGAGCAATATATTGACACAAGTGAGCAATGACGTCTCTAATAAATCCAATATAAAATTACTAGAGGCTTTTGATAGTAACCAAAAGACATTGTATCTTTTGGCACAAGATATTGAGAAAGATTTTATTAGTTATCAAGGAGATATGATCTCTTTAAACAAATTGAGTTTGACAAGGCATGAAGCAATAGTTGGTATGATCCAAGATACAGCGATTGATTTGAAATTGAGTGCTTCTAGGATTGATGAACTGGTTCGCGGGAGTGATATTGATAGTGCTCCAATAGAAGTTCTTAAGACTTATACTCAAAAGCTAACAGATGGGATAGAGCGTCTAAATGCATACAATGAAGAGATCAACGATAGAATCTTAAATGATTTTACCCTTGTTTTAAACGCGATTTTCATAACCTTAATTTTATTTTTAATTTTATTTAGTGTAGGCGTTTATAAATTTGTGACTTATGACCAACAATTTATACTCAAAAGCTTTCTACAGTTGGAGCGGCATCAATATGATTTTGACGCACTACCAAAAACAAAAGCTATTTTTAGTGAAGAAAATGAAATTATAGAATTAGTAAGACAAATAATAGATGAAGAAAAATTTACTAAAGAAGTCAAAGAGCTTATTTCTGAGTATTATCATATGGATGATTTGATTGAAAGCCTTTTTGATAAAGTGACTAAACGTATGGGTGTTGATCGGGTAGGGATCGCCTTCGTAGATTATAGCAGAAAGAAGTTTATTGCTGAGTTTGGTGTTGCTAATTATGAAAATGTGAGACTTGGGCCAGGATTTGAAGTTAATTTTGAAAAAACAACGTTGACGCAAGTTTTATATACTAAAGAAGCATTTGTTACTGACGATTTAGAGAGAGAACTTAAGAAAAGACCATATAGCGCATCTTTAAGATTGTTACGTGAAGAAGGTGTTCAGTCTAACTTGGTTGTGCCGCTCATTATGGGGGAGGCAGTCTTTGGTGTTGTGTTTTTTAGTTCAAGTGAAAAAAATCATTTTGATAAAATGAATTTGAAACTTGCAGAAAAAGTAATTTATGAAATCAGCGGGTTACTGAATCGTTCTTATTTTACGAAAGTTGTACTTTCGAGAATTACCAATAGTTTTTCAGAGTTGGTAGATCAAAAAGACAACGAAACAGGCGATCATATCATGAGGATGGTAAGGTATTCTGTAGCAATAGCTGAGGGACTTAGAAAAAAATCTGTGCCCGGCTATCCTGTAAATCGCAAGTTTGTGCTGGAAATTGAAAGAAATGCATCGGCACATGATATCGGAAAGGTTGGCGTGCCAGATCATATTTTGAAAAAACCTGGCAAACTGACACCAGAAGAATGGGAAATTATGAAAGGGCATGCAAAAGTAGGTGCAGATATCTTCAAATCGCTGAGAGAAGGTTTACAAGTTTTTGATGCTGATTTTTATAAATTTGCTGAGGAAATCGCGCGCCATCATCATGAGAGATGGGACGGTACTGGTTATCCTGATGGTCTAGCGGGAAATGAAATTCCATTACCAGCAAGAATTGTTGCAATAGCAGATGTTTTTGATGCATTAACTTCAAAAAGAACATACAAAGAACCATTTAGTTTTGAACGTTCTGTTGAGATGATTAAAGAATCATCAGGAAGCCATCTTGATCCAGAAATTGTAAAAGTATTTGTTGAAAATTTAGAGTCTATATGGTCTATTTATCAAGACGTTGAATAAAGAAATATTAAAAGTACTGGACAAGTACTTTTTTTTGTTTTTATTTGTTAACAAATTTTAAGATGTATCGAAAAATTTATATGTTTGAAAGTATTGGAAAATCATAATTTTAAAAACACGTGAAATTTTTTTTTTTTTGGATTTCTATGGCAAAAACATGAACAAATCGTTATAATATATAAGATAATGTTTCATTTCGCAATTATAAAGTATTGAGGAGGGGTTTCATGATCAAATCGAACGACGATAATTCTCAACTGGGGAAAAAAGATAAACCTCAAAAACCAAAGAAGCCTAAGGTGAAAAAAGAAAAGAAAGAAAAAATTAAGAAAGTTAAAACAAGTAAATCTACAGCAAAAGGATCTAAAATTAAAAGATCTAAAGATACAACAGAAAAGAAAAACAAGTTAAATTTCAACTTTAAAAACTGGAAGATCAGAAGTAAGGTTCTTGCAGGTTTTATAGTGATTATCCTTGCTTTGATTTATGTAACCGTTTCTTCTTACAATTTTATAGGGTTGATCGCTTACACCTATATTCCTGTAATAGAAGCACAAAATCAACTGGGAACAACTGTTCAATCCATGAATTCAACTCAAAGGGACTTCATGCTCTTGGATAGAACGAACGAAGAATTTTATAAAGCAGCATCAGATTTAGCTGATGGACAACTTAGTCAAACAGAGCGGACAATAGCGTTTGCTGGATTCTATCAAAGGGCGATTGAAGATATCAACAAACTAGCAGATGCTAAACTGATCAAGGATAATCAAGATTTATATGATCAAACGAAACTTCTCAGACAAGAACTTGAAGCATATAAAGCAAATTTTGATGGTATGCACGCGAGCATTCAAAAACGTGGTTTTGACCGATATGGGGTTGTCGGTGAAATAGAAACCATGAAAAAGCAACTTAAAACAAAGTTAGCCGCGATGCCTCAAGATAGCAATCTCGATAAGGCGATGGCAAATCTTGATAATGCTCATGTGAATTACCTGTATACTCAAGAAAGTAGATTTTTAGAGCAAATAAAAGATCAATTAAATTACCCAAATACGCAAGTTCAATTTGGGGATTTTACACAATCTTATAAAGATCAATATAAGTCTATCTCTGAAGGTTATATTGCTGCGTTTTCTGAACTCGTTGCATTAGATGATACAATTGGTAGAAATCCTGAAGAAGGATACTTTGCCGCGATTACAGAGTCAAGTACACGTGTTTCAGAGATAGCATCACTTTTAAACACTTCTATAAAAGATAAAATGACAGATGCAATTAAAATGCTTATAGGAGAGCTGATATTATTAGTAATTGTTATTACAGGTCTTGCAATTGCATTTGCCGTGGTTCTTGCAACGATTATTTCTAAGCCTGTAAATAATGTCAATCATATGTTAAAGGACATTTCTGAAGGTGAAGGTGACTTAACTAAGTCGTTAAATATTCATACTAAGGAAGAAATGGGCACTATGGCAAGACTCTTTAACCAGTTTGTCTCTAAGATTAGAGCGGTTGTTGTAGAGGTCAAAGGCAGTGCATCTAAATTGTCTGGTTATACAGATGAAATTCACGATGCAATAGATCAAGCCAATGAAAGTATAGAGCATATCAACATCGAAGTTCAATCTATGATTGATGGCTTACAAAATAATGCGAGTGTTGTACAGCAAACAACTGCAAGTATCCAAGAACTTTCTAGTAGTGCTCAAATGATTTCTAAAGAAGCTGACCTTGTGGTTGTGGATTCAGAACAAGTGCTTTCAGCATCTAAACAAGGTGTGGGCAAACTTGAAACAGTTGTTAGTAGCATAGAGCAAGTGAAGACATCGTCTGAATCTATGGCTACGGTGATTAATACCTTGAAGCTTTCATCTGATGAAATTGTAGAAATCGTCAATATAATCAATGCGATTGCAGAACAAACTTCACTACTAGCACTTAACGCATCAATTGAGGCGGCTAGAGCTGGAGAACATGGTAGAGGATTCTCTGTTGTTGCAGAAGAAGTGAGAAAGTTAGCCGATCAAAGTAAAGGTTCAGCTTTTAAAATCAATGATATTATTCATCAAATTTCTACTGATATTCAAGGTGCAAGTGCAACTATGAATAAAGAGAAAGCACTTGTGGAGCGCAGCGTTAGCGAAGCTCATGACACAAGTGAGAGCTTCAAGATTATCTTAAACTTGATTGAGGGAATCACTAGCAAAATCAGCAATATAAGTCAAGGTGCATCTCAGCAGTCTCAGATATCAGAAGAAATGGCAAAAGCAATTGATGAACTATCAAATATCATGCAGGATAATGTTTCTTCATCTGAACGCATAGGTTCTAGCATTGAGAACCAAGTTGCAACTTTTGAAGAAATTGCAGCAAGCATCTCAGAGCTTAAAAACATGGCACAAGTACTTGAAACTGAAACAAATCGATTTAAAGTTGAATAAACTAGAGTTGATATAATCATGCAAAGTAAAAAAGAGATGATTGGTTTTGTTTCGCCAACATCTCTTTTAATTTTTTGAGAAACACTTGAATTATTAAAAATCCTAATATATTCTTATTAAGATGAACGATTTAGATGTTTTTTGCGTCTAAAAGAATAGGAGCGAATATGCAAATTAAAGAAGCTTACTTACATGTGCTTGATGTCATCAGCGATGTAAAATTACTTTCGGAAAGACCAACAGAGATTGATTTTGAAATAGAAGATTATGTAGAAAAGCACGTAGGTGTATTTTTTGACAACCTCGATATATCTACGATGGATTACACACCAAATTCTAAAGTGACACTCGAAGGCCATGTTTTTAAAGAGGTTTCACTACAAGTAGCTGATCTTTTTTATGATGCAATGACTTATAGCGAGGACATTAAACCATGTGATTTGATGTGTATTCATTTTGAAAGAGAAGACCGTGACTATTATGGTTTTCTAAAATTAAATTTTAGAACGAGTTTCGCCCATGCTGTTGAACTTCAGGAAAACTTGATTGTAAATAAAATTATAAGGCAAGTGACAACTTTACCATACAAATCACAAAAGGTTGAAGAAGGATTTTTAATTGATCTCACTGAAAACAAAGTGTTGGTAAAAGACAAACAAGTGACGATAGATGGCTATAAGTCTAGGTATATAACTGAAAAAGTACTTTGTTTAAATGGTGTGATGACCACAAAACGCAAAATAGACCTAATTACAAAAACAGCAGAGAAAGTAATCGAAAAATACGATGACCAACCACTTGTAAAAACAGCTAAACTTAGAAAAATGGTAACTGAACATCTAGATGAGAGTGGTAGTTTAGATATGCAGAATATCGTTAGTGAGTGCTTTGATACAGAAGTTTCAAAGGATGCGTATCTCAAGGAACTGGATGAAAAAGGTGTTAATCCAGATAGTCTTAAGATGAATGAAGGTCAAACAAAAAAACTAAAGAGAACACAGCGCATAAAAACTGCAAGTGGTGTAGAGATTATACTTCCATTTGAATATGTATCTAGAAGTGAGAACTTAAATATTGTGAACAATTCGGATGGATCAGTTTCAATTGAACTTAAAAACCTAGGAGAACTACTATGAGGCTAAATAAATTTTTAAGTGATGCAGGTGTCTGTTCTCGGAGAGAAGCAGATCGGCAGATAGAAGCTGGAAACGTGAGTATAAATGGAATTGTAGCATCTCTTGGTACTCAAGTTGAAGCAAATGACGAAGTGTTATTTAACGGAAAAAGTATAAAGAACACACAAGAAAAAGTAGTTCTTGCAGTATATAAACCAATAGGCGTTGAATGTACAAGTAGTACAGAGGTTAAAAATAATATTGTAAATTTGGTTAATTATCCAACCAGGGTGTTCCCGGTAGGGCGTTTAGACAAGAATTCAGAAGGTTTAATCCTTATGACAAATGATGGTGAACTTTCAAATGGCATATTAAAAGCAAGGTATTATCATGAAAAGGAATACATTGTTATTGTAAATAAACCTGTCTCAAAAGCTTTTTTATACAATATGAGCAAAGGTGTCAACATCCTCGATACCGTAACTAGACCATGCGAAGTAGAAAAATTAGATGAACGAACTTTTAAGATTATTTTGACGCAAGGTTTAAATAGGCAAATCAGAAGAATGTGTGAAGCGCTTGATTATGAAGTGGTTAATTTAAAACGTATTAGGGTATTAAATATAATGCTAAAAGGTCTTAAAAAAGGTGAGTGGCGTACACTTGAAGCAGATGAGTTGTTGGCTTTAAGGGATATTGTAAGTAAAAATGATGAACATGCTTTCGATTAAGAAATAAAGCTGCAATGACGATATTCTTAATAAGCGATAGTTGAAGGCATAAATTGTAGTGTTTTGTTT
The DNA here is from genome assembly GCF_029914245.1 of Fusibacter bizertensis. Taxonomy (GTDB): domain Bacteria; phylum Bacillota; class Clostridia; order Peptostreptococcales; family Acidaminobacteraceae; genus Fusibacter_C; species Fusibacter_C bizertensis. Next base: position 64,699 of record NZ_JARYZI010000008.1, on the reverse strand, counting down.
AAGGATTGGGTTAGATTAGGAGATAAACATGCTAAATAATATTTTGATATCGGGTATTGCAACCTTTATTATATTTGTTTTAATCGAGGGCTATAGGAGCTTTAAGCAATTTTTGATTTTTAAGCGCGTCCGTGAAACCATTTTGGTCGCTACTTTTGGGTATTTGAAAAAAACACCTAAAGGATTTGTTGATTTATTGAGATTAAAAGCGTTATTACTTGATCATCTAAAGGAAATTAAACTCTCAACATGGGTCAAAGATATCAACATAACATGGCAATCGGTTGATGTGATCCAATTTGTTTTTGAACTCAAGTTTGAAAAACTACAGCCTAAGTACAAATTTATCATCGGATTAAAAGATGTGGAAGAAATTGTCGAAAAAACTAAAACACTCTAAGGATGTGAAATAATGAGAAAAGCATTTATCGTTGTATTATTTGTCATAGCAGCATTTCTTTTTTATAGCATTGCTACCCATGAAAGTACACCTGCACAGATGGAAACCTATCGATTTGACTTTAATGAGATGGATAAGGATTTTTGGTTAGTAAGTGAGTGGGAAACTTTTAAACGTGCTTATGATTTGGTTAAAATAGAAGATGGAATTTTAAAACTCTCATCTGATACAACAGGTGTCATGCCATATCTTTTAAGTAAACCATTAGAACTTCAAAGCAAAGATGTCTTAACCATTAAAAGAAGAGTAAAAATAAGTCATGGCAATGATACTTTTGCAGGAGGGCTAGCCCTATATCAAACGACAGACCTAGATCTTGTTCCTGATAGAACGGATGGATCGTGGTTTACAGCAATAGGTGATGGCATAATGCTGCTAGAATATTCATATGATTTACAGTATGAATCAGAGAGACCTGGAAGAGATGTTATTAGGTTTTTGGCTGCAGACTGGGAGTATAACAACAATTATCAATTGATTACACCGATATATGATGAGTGGATAGATGAGACCCTAATTTTTGATATGCGCTCAAATCAAATGATTTATAAGTTAAATGATAAAGAATATAAACTTTACAGTTACAAACTCGATAAAAGTGCAGTGCGGATTATGATGCATCCTTATGGAACTGGTACTGGAAATTCAATAGATATAGATTATGTAGAAGTGACCATAGAAGATAAAAGTAGTAGACGCTAGTGTAGGGAGGCATATTGAAAACGGAGTTTGAAAAAGGGATGGAATATGCCCTTTATTTACTTTCGCTACAAATGCGAACTGTAAAAGGTTTAGAAGATAAATTAATAGGCAAAGCGTATAGTACTGAAACGATAGAACGTGTCCTTAACCAGCTTAAGGAAGTGAAATATCTAGATGATGTTAATTATGCTTATTATTTCATACGCTCTAGAAGGCTTAGATATGGTGATTATCGCATCAAGCTGGAACTTGGTAGAAAAGGTGTGAGTCGAAACGATATCGAAGATGCATATGATCTGATGGATGAAGAAGAAGAGCGTTTAGAATCCCCAGAGGAGATAGTCTCAAATATACTTGAAAAAAAAATAGCGAGCACCAATATTGATTGGGATCGCATTAAATCAGAATACAAATATAAATATAAGATTTATCAAAAACTTGCATCATTTTTGGCTAGTCGCGGATTTTCCCATGACGTTATTAAAAGTGTGCTCGGTAAGCGATTGGCTGATGAGTTCATCGATGAAGAGTGAATTGCCATTATAACTACCATTGATAAATTCTGAGTGAAGTAGCTCAAACTTCTTTTTGGCACGTGTTAAACCCACATAAAACAGACGGCGTTCTTCTTCGAGAGCGTCGTTTTCTTTTGCTTTAAAACCTGGAAAAATTTGAGGATTTACATCGATCATATATACTTCATCAAATTCTAAACCTTTTGAGCCGTGGATAGTAGATAAAACGATAGCTTCGTTAGAATTTGCAAAATTAGTTTGCAAAAACGCCTTTAGAGAAGAAATTCTAGTGATAAAATCGAACCCCGACTTAAGTGGTTTAGCAATGGCTTTATAAGCATCTAATCTGGTTCTTGCATAGTTCATGGTTAAACCCAATCTTGAAGTGTTATTTTTAAGGTAGTCGAGATAACCGAGTTCCGTTTCGATATAATGTATGGCATCATATGGACGCAAGCGCTTTAACTGTTCAAATTGATCATACAGACGTTCTTGAGTTTTGGTTTGATAGTCTTGCAAAAAGGGTATCTCAATTAAAACTGAAAAAATACTTCTTCCCCTGTGGTTTGATTTTACATAATTAAGCATTTCTCTTGAAATATAACCGTTCATTTTGAAAGCTATGCGCTGAAAGCTTTCAAGATCCTGAGGAATCATTGCAAGTGTAAAAAAGGCGATAAGGTCTTCAAGTAGCCAGTGAGCAAACTCTCTCAATGGTGCATCTTTGATTTGAAATGATTGTTGATTTCTTTCAAGCATATCAACAATGCTAATTGCTGATACTTTGTTACGATAAAGTATCGCTTTGGTTTGAACTGAATCTAGAGAGTTAGCTTGATCGATTAATTGTTCAGCTAAATAATTATTTCTTTTGTCTAAATCATCAAAAACTTTTATTTGTGGTTTTATAATTGCATCGTGAAAGGGTTTCATTTCTTTTTGGAATCGCTGTTTGTTACCTTCTATAAGTTTGGATGCTGTGAAAACGATATTGGCATCAGACCGAAAGTTATCGCTTAAATAGTAGAGCGATGCATCTGGGTTTCTACTAGGAAATTCCAAAAGATAAGTTGGGTATGCCCCGCGAAATCCATAGATGGACTGATCATCATCAGCAACTAAAAATAAGTTTTGTTCTTCACCGAGTAACAGTTCGATAAATTCGAACTGTAGTTTTGATGTATCTTGCGCTTCATCAACTTGTATAAAACGGTATTTTGATTTTAAGTTCATGCGTAGTGCGGGTGATTTTTTGAGAATCTGAATTGCACTAATGAGCATATCATCAAAATCATAGAGGTGATGTCTGCGTTTATAGCGGTGATAGTCCTCGGCTAAATCGAAGATGTCTTCCCAGTCAAATTCATGGCCTCCTGTTTGATCACGTTTTAACATGAGATTATAGATAAGTCCAATTTGGTTAGAAAGTGTTTCAAAATCATCTTCGTTAAGTGTTTCATGGTGTCTTTTCTTAAAGATATCATTTAAAATCTGATATTTTTGACCACCATCATCAAGTAAAACCATTTGTTTATCTATTGATTTTAGATAACTTTTATAGAGGCTATAAGCTAATTTGTGAATCGTCATAAATTTAAAATGATGTTCAGTGTGACCGAACTTTTCTTGGTATCTTCTTGCCATATCATCAGCAGATGCTTTAGAAAAAGTCAAAGTTAGTATAGAATCGGGTTTTATACCATGAATTTCTACTAAATGAATCAATCTATGGATGAGAAGTGTAGTTTTGCCACTTCCAGGGATAGCAAGTGTAAGTGCAGGGCCGGTAAAGTGCATTGAAGCCTTATTTTGTGCATCAGTTAGCGCGTTATGTGTCATTTTTGCTCCTAAATGGTGTTAATTCTTACTTTGTATGTGAATGATTTATGAATAATATATAACAAGAGGGTAAATTTTGCAATAAACCCTTGTTTGACGTGCTATATAAGGTATAATTAGAGTGATTTTCGCTATTAAACTTTACTTTTTTGACTAAATACGGTACTATATATAGGTTAAACAGGTTAATTTATTGCTCCTAAGGGAGACAAATTAAGTATAAAGATCGGGAGGCATTCAAATGAAATATGAGATTTTGAAAAAAGAAAATAGTGAAGTAACGATTAAGGTGACTGTTGCTGCTGAAGAATTTGATAAAGCAGTTCTTGCCGTTTATAACAAAGACAAAGGCAAATTCAACATCCCTGGATTCAGAAAAGGGAAGGCACCAAAAACAATTATTGAAAAACAATATGGCGAAGGTGTATTTTACGAAGATGCTGTTAACAGCTTATTACAATTACACTACGAAAAAGCACTGGATGAACTTTCTATTGAGCCAGTTGCAAGACCTGACATTGATATCGAAGAAGTTGCAGCAAAATCAAATTTAGTATTTACTGCAGTAGTAACTGTTGCTCCTGAATTTGAACTTGAGGGTTACAAAGGCATTGAAGTAGAAAAAATCAATGCTGAAGTAACTGATGAAATGATCGATGCTGAAATTGAAAAAACTAGAAATATGAATGCAAGATTGGTATCTGTTACAGATCGTCCGGTTCAAAACGACGATACTGTAATTATTGATTATAAAGGTTTTGTTGGTGAGCACCAATTTGATGGTGGAACTGCTGATGATCAAGAGCTTGTAATCGGTTCTGGAAAATTCATCCCAGGTTTTGAAGAGCAATTAGTTGGCGCTAAAATTGGCGACCATGTAGATGTAAAAGTAACTTTCCCAGAAGTATATCATTCTGATGAGTTAGCAGGAAAAGATGCAGTTTTCCATGTAACAGTAAAAGACATTAAATTCAAGGAACTTCCTGAATTAGATGATGAATTTGCAAAAGACGTATCAGAATTCGATACATTAGATGCATATAAAGCAAGCTTAAAAGCTGAACTTGAAGTATCATCAGCTGAGAGTGCAAAAGCAGCACAACGTGATAAAGTTATCGATAAAGTAACCGAGCTTATTACAGTTGAAATTCCTGAAAAAATGATTGAAACTGAAGTTGACGGTATGTTAAAAGAATTCAATCAACAACTTCAACAACAAGGATTAAGCCTAGATCAATATGTTCAATTTACTGGTGGTACTTTTGATGCGTTAAAAGAACAAATGAAACCAGATGCACTTGCAAGAGTTAAAACAAGCCTTGTTATTGAAAAAGTGATGAACCAAGAATCAATCGAAGTGACTGATGAAGATGTTGAAGTAGAACTTACAAAAATCGCTGAGATGCAAAAACGTGATTTAGAAGAAATTAGAAATTTATTTAAACAAGACAATTTTGAATACTTGAAATCAAACTTAAAATCTAGAAAAACAGTTGATTTCCTAGTAGACAATGCTAAGTTAATCTAGTTGATTTTACGGAGGTGCAAAAATGGCAAGTTATATCCCTTATGTCATTGAACAAACAAGCAAAGGCGAAAGATCTTACGATATATACTCAAGACTTTTGAAGGACAGAATTATCTTTATAAGTGGAGAGATTGATGATCTTACTGCAAACGTAGTAGTAGCCCAATTGTTATTTTTAGAAGCTGAAAATCCTGATAAGGACATCAATATCTATATTAATAGTCCAGGTGGCTCGATCACTGCTGGGATGGCCATTTTTGATACTATGGAATACATTAAACCTGAAGTGTCTACGATTTGTGTAGGTATGGCAGCAAGTATGGGTGCTTTCTTACTCGCTGCTGGTGCAAAAGGCAAACGATATGCACTTCCAAATGCAGAAGTTATGATTCACCAACCATTAGGTGGTGCTAGAGGTCAAGCTTCTGATATCAAAATTCAAGCTGATCGTATTTTAAAATTAAGAAAAGACTTGAATGGCATTTTAAGTGAAAAAACGGGTAAGCCATATGAACAAATTGAGAAAGATACGGATCGTGATTTCTTTATGACAGCAGAAGAAGCAGTTGAATATGGTTTGATTGACAAGGTTTTTGTCAAAAGATAATATTTACGTGAGAAACGAGGTAATAAATGGATAAACCAACATTAAAATGTTCCTTTTGTGGAAAGAGCCAAGAGCAAGTTAAAAGACTAATCGCAGGACCAAATGTATATATTTGTGACGAATGCATTGAACTTTGTAACGAAATTTTGGAAGAAGAACTTTCCATTTATAAAAAGGAAGACAGTGACGAATGGTCGTTGGAATCCTTACCTAAGCCGTCTGAGATTAAAGAAATTCTCGATGCTTATGTGATTGGTCAAGAAAAGGCAAAGAAAACACTTGCTGTAGCAATGTACAATCATTATAAGCGTATCCAAAATTCGGTTGATGAGGACGATGTAGAGCTTCAAAAGAGCAATATATTGTTGATTGGACCAACTGGCTCTGGTAAGACATTACTCGCCCAAACACTAGCTAAAATACTCGATGTTCCTTTTGCAATTGCAGATGCAACTGCACTTACTGAAGCAGGTTATGTAGGTGAAGATGTTGAGAACATTATTTTAAAATTAGTTCAAGCAGCAGATTATGATATAGAACGTGCTCAAAAGGGTATCATCTATATTGATGAGATTGATAAGATTACACGAAAATCTGAAAATCCTTCTATTACAAGGGATGTATCAGGTGAAGGTGTGCAGCAAGCACTCCTGAAAATTATCGAAGGAACTGTTGCTAATGTGCCACCACAAGGTGGAAGAAAGCATCCTCATCAAGAATTTCTTCAAGTGGATACAACCAATATCTTATTCATTTGCGGTGGTGCATTTGATGGCATGGAGTCAATTATCAATTCTAGAATTGGTGAAAAGGCTTTAGGATTTGGTGCAGCTGTTCAAAGTAAAAAGAATATTCAATTAGGGGAACTTTTCGATAAGATTGAACCAAAAGATCTTTTAAAATACGGATTGATCCCTGAGTTCGTAGGCCGTGTTCCTATTGTTGTGTCACTTCATGAGCTTGATCAAGAGGCGTTAGTCCGTATCTTGAAAGAGCCTAAGAATGCTATAATCAAACAGTATCAAAAAATGTTGAAGATCGATGATGTCGAACTTGAATTTGAAGATGATGCTTTGATAGAAGTTTCGAAGATGGCAATAGAGAGGAAGACTGGTGCTCGAGGTTTGAGATCTATTCTTGAGAGCATAATGATGGATATCATGTATGAGATTCCTTCCCGTGACGATATCAAGAAATGTATCGTTACTAAGGAAACGATTAGTAACCATCAATTGCCAACCCTTGTACTTGTTGACGCAAAGAAAGAAAGTGTCAAAAAAGAGTCTACAAAGGGTGAAGAAAGTGTATCCTAAAACGAGCGAAAGCTCGTTTTTTTATTAGGTAACTAAGAATTATTGCGAGGTGAAATCATGGAAGATAACGGTCATGTAATTAACATACCATTGATACCACTCAGGGGCTTATCAATATTTCCATATATGGTATTGCATTTTGATGTTGGTAGAAAAAAATCAATTAAAGCACTTGAAGCAGCAATGGCAAAAGATCAACGTATCTTTTTGACAACTCAGTTTGACATAGACAATGATTCGCCAGAATCGACTGATTTCTACAAAGTGGGAACAATATGCAAAATTAAACAGATGCTTAAACTGCCGGGGGATGCCATCAGAGTTTTAGTTGAAGGGATTCAAAGAGCAGAAGTGTTAACCATATCAGAAGAAACGCCATATTTTAGAGTTGATGTCACAACTTATGTAGATACTGTAGAAATTGATAAAGAGACTAAGGCGTTGATGAGAAGTTGTACCGCAGCTTTTGAAAAATACATCGCAACAACAAATAGGGTGAGTGCTGATGTGATCTTATCGGTTACTTCTATTGATGAACCAGGTCGTTTGGCAGATACAATTGCAGCTCAACTTACGCTTAAAACTGAACAAAAACAAGAGCTTATCAATGCTGTTGATGTCAAAGTAAGACTTGAAAATCTTTATAAAATTTTACTAACAGAAGTAGAAATTTTAGAAGTGGAAAAGAACATTAACGATAAAGTGAAAAGTCAAATCAATAAATCTCAAAAAGAGTATTACTTAAGAGAGCAAATCAAAGCGATCAGAGATGAACTTGGTGAAGAAGATGCACAAGAAGATGAAATTGAAGAAATGAGACACAAGCTCAAAAAGCTTAAATTGTCTAAAAAAATAGATAAGAAAATTGTAGCTGAAATTGATCGTTATTCTAGGCTGTCACCTTCTTCTGCAGAAAGTGGCGTGATTAGAAGCTATGTTAACTGGATTCTTGATTTACCATGGAAAAAAGAAACTAAAGATCAAATCGATCTAGTTAAAGCGCAAACGATACTTGATGAAGACCATTTTGGACTTGAGACAGTTAAAGAACGTGTGGTTGAATACCTTGCTGTAAGAGATTTAACTCAGAGTATGAAAGGCCCTATCATATGTCTAGTTGGTCCTCCGGGAGTAGGTAAAACTTCTATTGCCAAATCAATTGCAAGGTCGCTTAACCGTGAATTTGTCAGGATGTCACTCGGTGGTGTAAGAGATGAAGCAGAGATTAGAGGTCATAGAAGAACTTATATTGGCGCTATTCCTGGACGCATCATCAATGGCATCAAAGAAGCTGGAACAAAAAATCCTGTATTCTTGTTTGATGAAATTGATAAACTTTCTAGTGACTTTAGAGGTGATCCAGCATCAGCTTTATTGGAAGTGCTTGATCCTGAACAAAATAAAGAGTTTACAGATCATTATTTAGAAGTGCCATTTGACCTTTCTAAAGTAATGTTTGTGACAACAGCCAATTCTCTTAATACGATTCCAAGACCACTTCTCGATCGTATGGAAGTGATTCAAGTTTCGGGTTATACAGAATACGAGAAGTTAAATATTGCTAAAAAATATCTTGTGCCTAAAAAGATGGAGGAGCATGGTCTTCAAAAGAGTGGTTTATCAGTTTCAGATGAAGGTCTTTTGGAGATTATCAGAAAATATACTCGTGAATCAGGCGTGCGTGAACTTGAACGTAAAATTGCTGATCTGTGTAGAAAAGCTGCAGTTCGCATCGTTAAAGGTGAAGTGAAATCTGTAAGAATAACAGAAAAAAATATCGATAAATACCTTGGAAAATCAAGATATCATTATGATTTGATTTCAGATGAGAATCAAATTGGTATCGTCACTGGTTTGGCATGGACGGCTGTAGGCGGGGAAACGCTTTCTATAGAAGTTAATACCATGAAAGGTAAAGGCAAGCTTCAACTCACAGGACAACTTGGCGATGTGATGAAAGAATCAGCTCAAGCAGCTCTTTCGTATATTAGAACCATAGCGAAAGACTATGGTATTGCAGATGATTTTTATGAGACGATAGATTTACATGTGCATATCCCAGAAGGTGCAATACCTAAAGATGGTCCATCGGCTGGTATTACCATGGCGACTACGATGATTTCTGCTTTGTCTCAGATTCCTGTAAACCGCTATGTTGCAATGACTGGAGAAATTACGCTTCGTGGTCGTGTGTTAGCAATAGGTGGGTTTAAAGAAAAAGCCTTGGCTGCAAAAAGAGCTGGTATCAAAAAAATCTTATTTCCTTTTGACAATGTCAAAGATTTAGAAGATATTCCTGAGTCAGTGAAAAAAGAAATTGAATTTGTACCGGTTAAGTCGATGGATGACGTTCTTGAACATGCCCTCGCGAGAGAGGAAAAATAGATGAAGATAAAAAACAGCACTTTTGTAATAAGTGCAGTTGCAAAGTCGCAATATCCAGAGAATCATTTACCAGAGTTTGCTTTTGCAGGTCGATCAAATGTTGGAAAATCATCCCTAATCAATATGTTGCTTGGTAGACGTGGTCTCGCTAAAACGAGTTCAACGCCTGGTAAAACACAACTTGTAAACTTTTATGATATGGATGGATTGTTTCGCTTTGTTGATTTACCTGGGTATGGGTTTGCCAAAGTCTCAAAAGTAAAAAAAGAAGGTTGGGGAAAAATTATCGACACGTACCTAAATGAACGTGAAGATTTAATAGAAGTTTTCCAATTGGTAGATATAAGACATAAACCATCAGGCGAAGATAAAAACATGTATGAATGGATCCGTAATTGTGGCTTTAATGGTATCGTGCTTGCAACTAAGTCTGATAAGTTGAGTAAGAACCAAGTTGCTCAACAAATTGCAATGATTAGAAAAGAACTGAAAATGGAAAAGGATGCTGTAATTTTACCGGTTTCTTCCACATCTAGAGATGGCAAATATGAAGTTTGGGATGTTATAAATGCGCTTTTCGAAGCAAATGAAATTGATGTACATCTAGAACGTCAAGATGGTAGCGATAAAAAACAAGTAGCATCTGTAGAATAGTCAAAAAAATAGAGCTGATAAAGCAACTATGATAGTTGTATTTATCAGCTCTTTTTATTTATTATGTTTGAAAAAAAGACAAATCTATAAAACTAGTATTTTTGAAACTCACCAATTTCATAGCCATTAAGCTCAACTTCGATAGATTCTATAACAACATCTTTCAATGGTTTATCGCCATGTGAAGTTTTTACGTTTGCTATTTGATCTATGATTTCTAAGCCTTCAATTACTTTTCCAAAACCAGCATAGCTACCATCAAGATGTGGCGACGTTTTATGCATCACAAAGATTTGGCTACCAGCGCTGTTTGGCATTTGAGATCTAGCCATAGATAGTACACCTTCAGTATGCTTCAAATTGTTGTTAACGCCATTGTTGATGAATTCGCCTTTGATGCCGTATCCTGGACCACCCATGCCGTTACCGTCTGGACAACCGCCTTGGATCATAAAGCCTTTGATAACTCTATGAAAAATTAGACCATTGTAAAAGCCATCACTTGCTAAAGTAAGGAAGTTATTTACGCTATTTGGTGCTATTTCAGGGTATAATTCAGCCGTCATCGTGCCATAATCTTTTACTGTTATTTTAACTTGTGGATTCATTTGGTTCCTCCTAAAAAATAATATACTAGAATTATACCAGTTTGTGTGGCAAGTATAAATCATAATGTGTTAAAATTTCTATTTATTAATTTCTTTGCAAATAAAAACCTGATTCTAATTACGAAATAAGTTACATTCGCAATGAAAAATCAGGTATTTCTTTATACATATGTGTCTAAATTGATTCCCTTTCCCATAAATTGCTTGAGGTCGGAGAGATTAGATTGAAAAGCCTTTGACTGTTGGTTCTTAGCAGCTTCTAGTTTTTGAATATTTCCGCCAGTAATTTTTTTGGCATTAATTGCTTTGCTGTTAGTGGCTTGTTTTATGGCGTCATCAATATAAGCCTTTTCAGCGCCTTTCTCTATTTCAACAATTCGATCTAGAGCGGTTGTCTTGCTAGGCATGTTGTTATATGTTTTCCATAAATTTGAAGTTGCAGAAACTTGGCTGATTTTATCCATATAAGCCTCCGAGCACTAATCAAATGATTACATATCTACTTAATATTTATTCCCAATATTTAGTTTTTTAATCAACAAACTTGTACACATATCCACTGTTTTTGTAATGGGTACAAGTTTACTTAATGTTATCTACAGCAGGAACTAAACTTCTCTTTCAATCATCTCATCATAAGACTGACGTCTAACGATGAGTTCATGCTCATCTGCTTTGACAACTACTACTGCAGGAATCTGTAGCTTGTTGTAATTGTTAGCCATGGAATAACCATAAGCCCCTGTAGAAAAGACGGTTAAGATATCGCCACGCTCGGGGCTTGGAACTGATAAGCCTTTTATTAAGATATCTGTCGATTCACAGCACTTACCGCTTATGTCCAATAGTGTATCTTTTTCAAGATCAGCTTTATTTGCAATCAGTGCATGGTATTTAGCACCGTATAGACCTGGGCGGACATTATCAGTCATGCCCCCATCGATAGAGGCGTATGTCTTCACTTCTGGAATCACTTTGATATTGCCTATAGTATAGAGTTGTATACCTGCTTCACCAACGATATATCTACCTGGTTCCATGGACACGTGGGGTCTTTTAATCTCATGTGAAGCGCAAAAAGTATCGAGTCTATGCATTAGAGGCTTGATAAATTCCGTGAGAGCAATTGGATGATCTGCATCGGTATATTTGATACCGAAACCGCCACCGAGGTTAAAATCAGAGATAGTATAGTTAAAGCGCTCTTTTGTATTTAAAATCAATTTTAAAATAACTTCAAGTGCACTTAGATGTGTGTTTGATTCGTGAAGCTGTGAGCCTACGTGAAAATGGAAGCCTAAGAAATGGACAACATCCGATTTAATGGCAGCTTCTATAAGCGGATAAAGAATAGCGTCATCAAGTGGTATGCCAAATTTAGAGTCTTTTTTACCAGTTGAGATAAAATCATGCGTATTGGCAGAAACTTCAGGTGTAATCCTAAAAAGTACATTTGCTTTTACGGATTTATCGATACAAAGCTTTTCAAGGTGGTAAAGTTCAGAGGCATTATCTACGACAAATCTATTAATCCCATAATCAAGTGCCATGATGAGTTCTTCATCGCTTTTGTTGTTGCCGTTAAATTCAATTCTATCAGCTGGGAAATCACTTTTAATAGCAGTATATAGTTCTCCACCACTGACAACATCAAGCCAGAAACCTTCTTTTTCAAGGAGTCTGCACATGTACTTGGTACAAAAGGCTTTGCAAGCAAAGGCAGCATGTGTATCTGGATATTTGTCTAAAAATGCGCTCTTGATGGTGTCAAGTTGCTCTATGATTTTGTTTTCAGAGTAGACATAAAGGGGTGTTCCATATTTTTTTGCAAGTGATGTGACAGCTACTTGGTCGATATATAATTCGTGATTTTTAATGTTAAACATAAGGGCTCCTTTTATTGATACTTCATAATCAAGATAATTATAATTGTGTATTTTATAGTTAATTTGTATCGAAGTGTGACTCATTATAATAAAGTGTGCCATTTTTGGCATCAAGTGTAACATTTACCCCAAGTGGCAGAGAAATCTGCGGGAAATTGTGACCTGCGTAGAGTCCATTGATCATGGGCTTACCGTATGGGGTGATGACTTCATCGATGATCATATCAAGTGATAAGTCTTTTCCCTTGTAACTCTTCTTTTCTTCAGCGCGACAGCCAGTCCAAGTGCCTAGCACGATCCCATTACAGTCTTTAAACTTTCCAGCAAGTGCAAGCGCTGTCAAAAGTCGATCTATGACATAGAAAGGTTCATGTGTTTCTTCAAGAAATAATATTTTACCACGTGTATCAATTTCGTATGGCGTGCCTAAAGTTGCAGCAATTAGCGATAAATTTCCTCCGATGATTGGTCCGGAAGTCGTTCCGCCAACGAGTGACTGGACTTCAAAGCCTTCAGGATTTTCAATTTTTCCCATCGGTGCACTTTCGAATATTGCCTTTTGAAACGATGCTAAGGTGAACTGATCAAGTTTCACTTCGCCATCCTCATACTGAAACATCTCAGATAGTGCCATAGGTCCGTGAACCGTTGTTAGGTTACACTTTGCAGCAAAGGCTAGATGTAAGGCAGTGACATCACTAAAACCTACAAACAGTTTTGGATGATTTCTCACAAGATCATAATTGATTTTATCTAGCAGCCGCATTGCGCCAGCACCGCCTTTTAAACAGATAATCCCTTTATGGTCGGTGTTTTGAAAGGCATCATGTAGATCTTTTAGCCTGATCTCATCAGTTCCCGATAGATGACCGTGACTTGCATAACATGATGGATAAAATACTGGATTTAATCCAAGTGCTTTTAGCCCTTTTTCCGCCATTGATACCCGCTTGGGATCAGCGGGCGATGATGTTGCGATCACTGCAACGGTGTCACCAATTTTAAGTTTTTTAGGTTTAATCATATGCGTACCTCAATTTAGTATATTTTATCATAGATGAAGGGTTTGTATGTACTATACCTTATGATATTATTTGCAATAACCGTGCCAATGCGTTTTTTTCTATGTTATAATCTACACAAATCATACAAGGAGCTTAAGATGAATTCAACCCAATTTATAAAAATTATAGATGCTGTTGACGAAGGTGTGTTAATTATCGATGAAAACGGTATCATAAAAATGTTTAACGAAAAAGCGCGACTATTGACGGGTGTGGATATAAAGCCTGTAGTCCCTCATGAGAGCGGAAAACTTAGAAGTGGAGATCTAGTCGTCATCGTAGACAATAGGCTTGGGTACGACGACGGCGGACTTGATGTGGCACACTTAGAAAGAATAGGGATCAATACAGATGAACTTGCGTACGATGATGCTTTTGTAGCAGTGGGGATCTATGACGATCCAAAGTCAAAAGGTGAACTTAAAGTTTGGAAAAACAAAACGCATAGTGATCACTTAATCTTTGAAACGATGGTGAAAAAGCACAAGATCTCTACCTCAATTAACCTAAAGGAAAAAGAAGTACTTATTAAAATAGATGAAACGTCTTATCTGATGAATTATGCAATCGCAATAGGGCATATGGTTATTTTTGATCTCCATCTAGACCGTTTAAAGTTTTATCAAGATAGGGGCTATAGTGTAAGAAATGAGACCGTCTCGGAGCTATTAAGGGGTATGCCATTTAGAGCGAAAGGTATAATTTCAGATGTAACCAAGCACGATATGCACCAAGGGCCAGTGTCAAGTGATGTAAAGGCTCAAGATTGCAGTGTAATTGATAAGCCAATGGCGCATGTGCTCAAAAGTGAATTGCTTTTTAAGATGGTAGAGCAGTGTCAATTAGATGAAGTAGACAAAATCGATTACACATATGTAGAAATTAATCAAAGACCGACCCTTTGTGGGGCCGAGAAGTTAGAGGACTCGAAACTTATAATGGTTAAAATGATAGACTTATCTGATGCCAATGAATTGATAAGACAGAGAAATCAACTGATTGCAATGCTTGAAAAAACAACGCAGCAACTTTTTGTTTCCAAAATTCACAAAAATTCTGTGGGTGCTACTGGAATTACAGGTAATTCAAATGCAATTCAACGCATCAATTTTCTTATAGAAAAAGCAGCTAAAACTAAAAGTACTGTTTTAATTACAGGGGAAAGTGGCACAGGGAAAACTTTAATTGCCTATAAAATCCATAAATTAGGACAAAAATCCGAAAAAACACCATTTGTAAGTGTGAATTGTACCGCCATCCCTCACCAGCTCTTTGAAAGTGAACTCTTTGGTTATGTCAAAGGCGCTTTTACAGGTGCAGAAAAAAGTGGAAAAATAGGACTCTTTGAAATGGCAGATGGTGGCACACTCTTTTTAGATGAAATTGGAGAGTTGCCACAAAACATGCAAGTGAAGCTACTTCAAGTCTTACAAAGTAAATCCTTTTATAAAGTTGGTGCAACGAAGCCGACTAAGGTTGACGTCAGAATCATAGCAGCAACCAACAAAGATTTGCACTCGGAAATTGAAAATAGAATTTTTAGAGAAGACCTATATTATAGAATCAGTGCTTTTCCTATACATGTAGCACCTCTAAGAGAGCGAAAAGCTGATCTTTATTCACTGATTGATTCCATATCCATGAAGATTACAGAATCAATGGAGATGACATCAAAGGATATCAGCGGCGAAGCGATGGCGATGTTACTAGGTTATCATTGGCCTGGAAATGTCAGAGAGCTTGAGAATGTACTTGAACTTGCATATAATCTGTCTGAAAGTAAGATGATAGAGGCAGAAGATATCATTTTATCTTCGCCTGTAAGGATCAATACACAGCATCAAACTTTAAAAAGTACTATTGAAGAGGCGGAGCGCAAGCAAATCACAAAGATCCTTGATGAAACGGGCTATGATATCAAAAAAACCATCGAAACCCTTGAAATTTCAAGATCTGTTTTCTATGAAAAAGCAAAGAAATATGAGATTGGACTTAAGAAATAAGAGAAATAAGTTAAAGTGATGATATTCTTCGTAGATTCGAAATGTATTATCACTTTTTACTTTAAGGATTCTCTAATCAAATTTCAATCTTCTTGTGATATTTTAAGTATATAAGTCGAGTATTTTAAAGGGATAATAAGATGGCTATTTTGATTAAATCAGACAAGAGTAAAAAGAGGTTTGTATAGAATTACTTAAAGGGGAGGTAACAGATGATTTTTAGTAATCAAAAGAATGAAGAACGGCTATGGAAATGGAGCAGTCAGAAAGTATTAATGTTTTTAATGTTTATTTTCATTTTGTTTCAAGCGACGGGTTGCGGGAAAAGTACGCCAGTCTTCGAGATTGAGTCGTATCCCAAAGTAGATGGTTCAACTGTAACCATACCACTATCTGAAGCAGTCGCTGCAACACTTACTAACCAAACATTAGAGAACATAAGGCCCTATATTTTACATAACAAAACGCACCAAGCCTATGTAAATCTCATCGAGGGAAAAGCAGATTTGATTTTTGTAACTGCTCCATCAGAAGAAGAGCTTCGACTAGCTGAGGAAAAGGGTGTAGTTCTAGAAATAGTCCCTATAGTTAGTGAAGCATTTGTATTTTTAACACATAAAGAGAATACTGTCAGTGGCTTAACTCAAGATCAGATTCAAAAAATCTATGCTGGAGAGATCACTAACTGGTCAGAAGTGGGGGGAGATAATATAGAAATCATACCTTATCAAAGACCAGTTAATTCAGGGAGTCAGACGGGATTCCTAAATATGGTAATGAAAGATGTTGAGCCGATGTCACCCCCTATGGAACAAGTAGTCGCTGAGATGGGGATGCTCATTGATGCTGTAGCGAGTTATGAAAACGGTCAGGGTGCACTGGGGTATTCTTATTATTATTTCGTTACGGATATGTGGGGAAATGATGCAGTTAAGCTATTAGAAGTAGATGGTGTTTATCCGGAAGCATCAAGTATAAGTAGTGGTGATTATCCTTACACCACAGCTTACTATGCAGTGATACGGAATGATTCTCCTAAAGACAGCGACGTAAGGAAAATCATCGACTGGATTTTGTCGGAAGATGGTCAAAAGTTGATGGAGGAGAGTGGCTATGTCAAAGTTCAAAAGTAAGAAACTTAGGTATAGCATCCTAATCGTATTTCTTTGTGCTGTAATTGTTGGGTTAGGACTTAGCGGATGTGCCAAGCCAAAAATTGATCAGATCGACATAAACATGGAAACGCCAGAAACTAGCTTTCAATATTCTGATTATGGAAAGTCAGTGACATCTTCAGATAATTTTTTCTATTATGTTCCCAATAACTTAACGATAGAAAATATAGAACAAAACGAAGATGGTTTTACGAAACACTTAGCATCGCTTTCAGGATTGAAGGACAAAGTGATAGAAAATAAAGTGAAAAGTATAATTGAAGATAGCATTTTAGAAGTTCAGTCATTACTTAAGCCGGAAACGATAGCCCCTTACAGAGGAATTCGTACACTGCTTGAAGATTCTACTTCAATCTGGAATAAAGAAATCTCTACGTATGTTGCTTTTAATAACAACAATATTTTAAGCGTTAGTATCAGGGGCTCTGGAAACTTCAACTATTCGGAAATGTCGTGGATGAGTGTTCTAAGAACTGTAAACATAGATTTAAATACTGGTAAGCATATACCACTAAGTGCATTGTTTGTTGATGGGTTTGACTATAAAAAGGCAATTAATGATGCCATATTAGACGAATTGGGAAAACAAAATGCGATAGATGAAGTGCATGAAGATTATTTTTATAATCCACTAACCCTAGTTAAACCCTTTGATACAATTTCTGAAAACCAACCTTTTTTACTAAATGATTATACGCTTACCATTTTATTTGACGAAAGAGATGATCACTTTGCATCTAATTTTAGCCCGGTAGAAATCAGCATCAACCTATCAGAATTTGAGGGTCAATTAGCAATTGGGGACCGATACATGGATAAAAATTCGTCTCTTTACCTTGACGAGAAAGAAAAAAGAATGTTAGTAAGCTGGAGCCGTCAAGGCGAGGTTGATCACGGGGTCATAAATGGAACGATAACCAATGGCGATTACACGATTACGACTTATTTTGGTACAAGTAAAATGAAGGTGAGGGCACAAGCTCTAGCCGATGATTTGCTGGGTTGGGTCAAAAGTGAAAGTTTAGCAAGTGAGGGGAGTTTTATCGAAATCTATATTTCAACTAGAGAAATTGGTCCTTACACCCAGTTATCTAGTCAAATCTACAAAGAAAGCACAGGTGAGTATGAAATCGTTCAATCTAATGAACTCTATAATGATATGGGTGAACTTATAAATTTAGAGGATCTATTTGTAGATGCTTCAATGGTGAATGATATTATACGTGATAATATCAAAGAACAGTGTGACTTATACGATCAATACGAATTTTCTGAAGTTAATAAAAATTATGAGGAGATGACTTTTTTTCTTTATAACTCAGCTCTAGAGGTTGTCATTCCAACGAAAGATAACAATGATTTTTACTTAATGATACCCTATGACGCCTTTGATGTTTATAACTGGGTGATGTTTCAAGAATAATTAATTCAAATTTGAGGAGGTCAAAAATGAAACGCAATAGATATACTTTATTAGCAGTACTGGCTATACTACTTATGGTTTTGACAGCGTGTGATGGTGAATCTCAGGCTAATTTGGATAAGACACTACCTGATGCGCAAACAAATCAATCTACTCAAGCAACGACTGAAGATGCAGAAAATATCGACGATTTAGAGTCGTTTAAATTCGATGGTCAAGTCTATCTTTATGGCGAATCACACAGTGTGGAGAAAATACTAGATAGAGAGCTAGAACTATGGAAGGGGTATTACGAAGATAAAGGGATGAGACATCTTTTTATTGAAATGCCATATTATACAGGAGAATTGTTAAACCTATGGATGAAGTCTGATAACGACGAAATTCTTGATGGTATCTATCAAGACTGGTCGGGCACTCTATCTCAAACCCCTGAAGTTTTAAGCTATTTTAAGACGTTTAAGGCAAAATATCCTGAGACGTTCTTTCATGGTACAGATGTGGGACATCAGTATGACACCACTGGCAAACGTTATCTCAAGTATCTTGAAGACAATAGTTTACAAGAAACAGATCAATATGAGTTAACACTAGAAGCGATTGAACAAGGTAAAGAGTATTACGGCGGAGACGATGACAAATACCGTGAAAATACAATGACAAAAAATTTCATTAGAGAATTAGAAAAGCTAGAAGGTACTGATATCATGGGCATCTATGGCTCTGCGCATACAGGTCTTGATGCAATGGATTTTACCCATTCAGTGCCATGTATGGCTAAACAGCTTGTTGATGTTTATGGTGAATTGATCCATTCTGAGGACCTAAGTGGCCTTGCAAAAGACATTGAACCGATTCGAGTAGATCACATCACAGTAGGTGATGCTGAATTTGAAGCTTTGTATTTTGGTAAGCAGGACTTAACCGGATTCAAAGACTATGCATCACGTGAGTTCTGGCGATTAGAAAATGCTTATGACGTCTTCAAGGATAAACCTAGAAATGGTGATTCACTACCATATGATAATTACCCCATGCTGATAGAAATTGGCCAAGTTTTTGTGATTGACTACACAAAAACAGATGGCTCAGTAACGAGGATGTACTACCGCTCTCCCGGCAATTTATTTGAGGGCACTCCTACAACGGATGGGTTTGTGGAGTAAGCGGAGCACCCCCACCTACAAAGCGTCATCTGTATTTATGACATGCTAGGGCAAGCGCACTAAAAAGAAGTTGAGAGCGAATCCGCAGCCTGAAAGGCGAGGACCTAGCGGAACAACCCCACCAACAAAGCGTCATCTGTATTTATGGCATACTAGGGCAAGTGCACTAAAAAGAAGTTGAGAGCGAATCCGCAGCCTGAAAGGCGAGGACCTAGCGGAACAACTTCTTTTTAGTGCGCTTGCCCCTTTCTATGGCAAAAAAACAGAAAGACCTTTGTCACCAAAGGTCTTCCTATCAGCATTTTTTATTTATTTTTGATCACTACCTAATACGTTGATAATTTTGTGTTTAACCATTCCGTAGATAGCTTCTCTAGCAGGAGCTAAATATTTTCTTGGATCGAAATTACCTGGGTCAAGCGCAAATTGCTTACGGATTGTACCAGTTAAAGCTAATCTTAAATCTGAATCGATGTTGATTTTGCAGATACCGTATCTAGCAGATTCTCTAAGTTGATCTTCTGGACATCCTTTAGCATCTACTAATTGACCGCCGTACTCGTTACACATTTCAACATACTCAGGGATAACTGAAGATGCGCCATGTAATACAAGTGGGAAGCCAGGTAATAATGTAGAAATCTTTTTAAGACGTTCAATGTCAAGTTTAGGATCTGAATCAGCAGCAAACTTGTAAGCGCCATGGCTTGTACCAATAGCGATAGCAAGTGAGTCACAACCAGTTCTAGTTACGAAATCAACTGCTTGATCAGGGTCTGTGTAAGTAGCATCTTCAGCAGATACATTAACAGCATCTTCGATACCAGCTAATCTACCTAACTCAGCTTCTACAACAACACCTTTAGAGTGTGCATATTCAACCACTTTTTTAGTAAGCGCAACGTTTTCTTCATATGAGTGATGTGAACCATCGATCATAACTGAAGTAAAACCGTCATCGATACATTGCTTACAAATTTCGAAATCGTCACCATGATCAAGGTGTAAAGCGATTTCAACTTCTGGATGCTCAATAAGAGCTGCTTCTACAAGTTTAGTAAGGTAAGCTGGGCTAGCATATTTTCTAGCGCCTGAAGATACTTGAAGAATAAGTGGAGATTTTGTTTCAGCTGCAGCTTTAACGATTCCTTGGATAATTTCCATGTTGTTTACGTTAAATGCACCTACAGCGTATCCGCCTTCATAGGCTTTTTTAAACATTTCTTTGGTATTTACTAATGGCACTGTAATCACTCCTTTTAATATATGGATTAAGTGCAAATCTTGAAAACAAACCTATTAACAATATCCTGCTATATATGATATTATAAAACATGTCCTATGAATTTGCTAGTCATAAAATTTAAATAGATTGTAAATATCCCGTAGGGATGAGGAGTAACCCGTGAATTTACCTGAGATTTTTACCATGCGCATGAAAGAAAAGTTAGGAAAATCGTATCTCGATTTTATCCAGACGTATAATGAAGATTACCATGTAAGCCTAAGCGTTAATACACTTAAAATAAGTGTCGACCATTTTCTTGAGATTTTTCCTTATAAATTAGAACCCGTTCCATGGACAAGTGATGGTTTTTACTACCAGCCAGATAATCCGGTGACAAAACATCCGTACTATAGTGCGGGACTCTACTATATTCAAGAACCATCTGCAATGTCACCAGTGAATGCTTTAAATCCAACCCCTGATGATTTTTGTCTTGATCTTTGCGCTGCACCTGGCGGAAAATCTATGCAAATTTCTAATTTGATTGGTGACCGAGGTTTACTTGTTACCAATGATATCAACGAAACACGTGTTAAAGCAATCCTAAGAAATGTTGAAAAATTTGGACTGCGAAATGTACTTGTGCTCAACGAATCTCCAGACAAAATCGCTAAAGTGATCGGCAATTGTTTTAATAGCATACTAGTTGACGCACCATGTTCTGGAGAAGGGATGTTTAGAAAAGATCCGAGAGCAGTGAAATCATGGGAAACTTATGGGCCTGCCGAATGTCATAACATCCAACGTGAAATTATTGATCAGTTAGAAAATCTTATGAGTGATGATTCGAAAATTGTCTATTCAACTTGTACATTTGCCGAAACCGAAAACGAAGATCAAATTGCTTATCTGCTTAATCAAACAGAGTTGTTTTCACAAAGAGAAATTCAACTATCGGGTATCGCATATGATGATGAAAACACTAAATATATGACACATATATGGCCACATTTACAGCGTGGTGAAGGTCATTTTATAGGGAGTTTATCTGGTAGTACGTCTCATGTAAAATCAAGAGAAAAATATGTTGATAATGAACCGCCCGAGATTTTCAAGCTTTTTATGGACAAGCATATGAAAGAACCTTTAGTAGGTCATTTTGTACTCGAAGGAGAAAGACTTATTTTGAAACCGGAGTATAAAGTGCCAACTAAAGGACTTAGAGTCGTGCGTGAAGGGCTACTGCTTGGTGAAATCAAGAAAGGGCGATTTACACCTAGTCAAGCACTTGCACTATACCTCAAATCAGAAAACTTTACACCAATTTTGGATCTTGAATCCCAAAATTTTGATACTGTAAAGTATCTAAAGGGTGAAACAATTTTTGTAGACGTAAAAACGGAAGGGTTACATCTTGTTTGTACAGATGGATTTCCGCTTGGTTTTGCAAAACTTTCAAGTGGAACTGTAAAAAACATGTATCCACCTTCTTGGAGAATGTTATAAAAATTAGAAATGGAGACGAGTTAATATGGGCGAGAAAATAAGACTTGATAAAATGCTTTCAAATATGGGAAAAGGTACAAGAAGTGAAGTGAAAGATGCTCTTCGCTTTGGACAAGTTAAAGTCAACGGGATGACAGTTAGAGTAGGAAAAGAGAAAATAGATTCAGACGAAGATGAAGTTACTTATAGAGGGGAAATCGTAACTTATAAAAAATATCTCTATTTGATGCTCAACAAGCCCCAAGGTGTGATATCTGCAACAGAAGATAACCATCATGAAACTGTAATTGATCTCATTGATGAATCATATAAACACTATGAACTTTTTCCTGTAGGTAGGCTTGATATAGACACTGAGGGGTTGCTTATAATTACAAATGATGGAGAACTTACACATAATCTTCTGTCCCCTAAAAAGCATGTTCCTAAGACCTATATTGCTAAAGTTGAAGGAGTAGTTGGAGATGCAGATATAGATGCTTTTGCTAAA
Source organism: Fusibacter bizertensis (assembly GCF_029914245.1). Taxonomy (GTDB): domain Bacteria; phylum Bacillota; class Clostridia; order Peptostreptococcales; family Acidaminobacteraceae; genus Fusibacter_C; species Fusibacter_C bizertensis. The sequence continues at coordinate 42,147 of NZ_JARYZI010000008.1, read as the reverse complement.
GGCATAGTGCTTGATGACGGATATGCATGTAAACCAGCTGAACTTATCATAGATAGTGTAAAAGATGGTTTTTCAAACGTGACGTTGACGATTCATGAAGGAAAGTTTCATCAGGTTAAGCGTATGTTTGAAGCGCAAGGCGGGCTAGTAGTATATCTAAAGAGAACGATGATGAATGCACTTACACTCGATCCAGAACTTGAACTTGGTAGTTACAAAGAATTGTCTGAAGATGAGCTTAAGTTATTGGTTCAAGGAGTAGAGATCAATCAATAAAAAAAGCTGTCTCAATATGATTAATGCATCATTTGAGGCAGCTTATTCGTTTGTTTTAAGAAATATTATCTTCCTTGTCCAGCCAATACTTTAATGATGGTATCGAGTGAATCTGTTTTGCTAAGTTTAAATGTGCCCGCTCTTAACTTACTATCGTAGCCCATCTCAATTAAGCGTTTGACGAAGTCGTCAGAATCGTAAACAAAACCTTGTTCTTCAAGATGTTTACCGATAGTATATCCTAGTTCTCCATCTGCAACGACGAAGTTTTCGAGGACACCCGCTTGTGTTGCTGGTTGTGTTGGGGCTTCTGTGGTCACTTCGGTTGTGTTTTCAGTTGGTTCTCCCTCTGATGTTTCACCTTCAGAGGTTTCTATAGTTGCCTCAGTTGGTTCAACTGGTGTTACTACGATTGAACTACCTTCTGTAGTCGCTTCAGTTTCTACTGTTGTACCAGGAGCATCTATATCAATACTAAGAGTATCTGAAATTTTCCAGGAAACTGCGAAGAATATGAGTCCTATTATCAGCAGAGACAAAAAAATGTCACTGATGTCATATAAAAAGTCTTTAATTTTTTCAAACATTTGAACGCTCCTTTGATAAAACTGCTCTACTACCTATAGAATAGCATAATTCCATTGATTCTAAAAGTATTGTTCTTCCCAAATAGATTACTTTCGTGTTACAATTTTTTTGAGGTGTTTTATGTTTATCAAATTAGAAGAGATGCATATACCACAGCTTGCTGCTTATGTATCAAGCTGTGGTGATGAAACAATATATTTATTAAAACCATTAGAACTTTTAAAAAACCAAGAAGCACAGGGCGTTTTTTATGGGTATATGGAAGAAGACACATTAATAGGCGTCTTTTATTTTTCTGCGAAAAGAGTAATGAGTCTTCACTGCAAGAATCCTAGAATTTTAGGGAATTTAGACTTATTAAAAGCCATTAAATTTCACAAACCTAAATTTGTGAAGGGGACATCTCCCATGGTTGATGGGATCTACAAATTAATTTGTAGAACTGTTTCGTCTACATCAGAGTCTATGGCGACGCTTATGGGGTTTGAAAGTGATCATTTATCAATAAAGGCTAGCAATGAAATTGATCTTGTTACAGGTTCAAATAAACTGGTGGATGAACTTTTAAATGATTTGAAATTTTTCATAGATGTTGAAACACATTTTGGAAGACAAGTCAAAGCCATCAATGACATTGTAAAAGAATTCAAAGAGCTAATTGCTCAGGATAATTACCTTTTGGGAGTAATTGGTCATGAAATTGTTGCACAAGGTATGATTGAAGATGAAACTGAACATATGGGGATACTCTCTGGGATCTATGTATCTCCTAAGTATAGAAAAAGAGGTTTTGGAGAAGTGATTTCTAGTGAATTGACCAAGATTTTACTTGAAAGACATAAAAAACCGTATCTTTTTGTGAAGGATAACAACCCAAATGCAAGAGCACTTTATGATAGAATAGGGTATAAGGTAATTAAATCATACAAACTATTGACCATTGAATACTAACAGAGTTAAAACTGTGAAACATAACAATAGAACACTTTTGAATAAGGAGAGGGTATAGAGAATACCCGTACGAATATGAGGAAAATTGAAATTACAAAAAACGAATCTGAACAACGCTTGGATAGATATTTGCTCAAATACTTTAACAATACAACGAGAAGCAATATCTATAAATTAATCCGAAAAAAAGTATTTAAAATTAATGGTAAACGAATGACTCAAGAAGATTATTTTTTAATGGAAAATGATATTCTCGAAATTTACTTGACTGAAGAGAGCATCGATGCAATGGTAAAACCATTTGTACCTGTTAAACCAGAAAAGATAGGTCTTGATATTGTATTCGAAGACGAAGAAATTTTGGTCCTCAATAAACCAAAGGGTGTCTTGACACATCCTGATAAATCGGAATATAAAAACACATTGGCGACAATGGTTCATTATTACCTGAGAGATTTGTGCACAAACACTTTTAGACCAGCTCCAGTTCATCGCCTTGATAAAAACACAAGTGGTGTAGTTATATTTGCTAAGACATATGAAGCGTTAAAAAAATACAATACACTTATGCGTGAGCGCGATGTTGAAAAGTTCTATATTTGCGTCGTACATGGTAAACTTTCAAAACCTGGTGAAGTTAAAGGCTATTTAATTAAAGACGAAATTCAAAATAAAGTTAGAATTGTAGCGAGAGATTCAGATGAAGCAAAATACTGCCACTCAAAATACAAACCCCTTCAGCAGTTTGGAGAGTATATAGGTGAGTACACTTTGGTTGAAGTTGAACTCCTTACAGGTCGTAGTCACCAGATTAGAGCATCAATGCAACTTTTGGGTCATTCTATAGTAGGCGACCTTAAATATGGTGGAAGACGTGTTGATGGTTTAAGTAACCAGTTACTTCATAGTAACCGTATGATTATCGAAGGACGTACTTTTGAAGCTAAGTCCACAGAGATAGAAGATTTTGTGAAATTACACTCTTAGGAGGCTTTATGGTAGAATCCATGCAAGTTATGAAAAAACTTATCGAGCGTTATGATTACTGCGGTGCTTATGAGGTGCTAAAGGATAAGGGTATGGAAAACATGGATTCCGCAGTAATTATAAACTCTTGTCGTTATGCAGTTAACTTTGACTTTTATACTGCTAGAAAGCATCTAAGGAGACTCTCGGAAAGTGCACAGAAATACCCCGTGTGTGTTGATTTAATGGCGAATTTGGAGTCACTCAATGACGGTCAACCAGATGTGCTGATGTCGGAACTCTTAGAAAACTTAAAGTTTCAGATCGTCAATGAAGAATATATTGATTTTTTAGGTAGAGTTTACCGTTTCAAAGAAGCTATTTATAAGTTTATGTTTATTAAAAGTCAACTTCCAGATCGCAATTTTACTTTTCAGATGCGTTTTCTACAGAAAAAAGAAATTCTCAAAATTCTTAGAAATCACTATAAAATCTTTAATAACAATTTGATCTTTGCCTTGAATTCTTATTTTAGAAAGTATGACAAAAACACTGCTGTCGTTGATCCGATTATCAAGTTAATGAATTCAGAAAAGATGAATCAACTTATAGAGCTAAGGCACAATTCTCTAATCGGTCATGGTTTCAAAGGTGTTAGTGCTGAAGAAATTCAGCGTGTATATGGCAACCCTTATAATGTACTCGACGACTTCAGAGCTTGTTTGATGTCTTTAGGAATTGAAGTACAACGATACAAGTATTCGATTGTAAACGAATTGATATTGGAGTTGCTTGCTCAAGATTATAAAACCTTTTTTAAGATAAATAATAGCTCAAATGCAAACTTTGAATAGGGGGAGAACATGGAAGTTTCAGTGAAAAAACATGGTAAGTTCGAGTTTAAATTAGGTGATACTTATGAAATGATTTCAAAACAAATACAAACACCAGATATGCCTTTGATAGTCGCAGCTAAGTGTGGCAATATGTTGAGAGAGCTTACCCATGAAATTGTCGAAGGGTGTGAAGTTGAGTTTATTGATTTACAACATTCAGACGGTGAGAAAATTTATCAGCGCAGTTTGGCTTTTTTGATGACAAGAGCAGCGCTTGCTTGTTTTGATGGTATCCGAGTACGTATTGAACACTCACTGAGCAAGGGATTATACTGTGAGTTTGATTATGAACGTCGATTAACACATGATGATTATTTACTAATTTTAGATAAAATGAGAGCTTATTCGGAACTGGATCTCCCTTTCAATACGGCACATTACTCTGTAGAAGATGCGACTAAGACTTTTGAAAAATTTCATATGACTTCAAAAGTCGAACTCATGAAATTCAGACCCAGAAATGACATTAGATTATATGAGTGCGATGGTGTACTTAATTATTTTTATGGCTATATGGTACCGAGTACAGGCTATATTAAGATATTTGATTTCATCAAATATGACGAGGGTGCAATCTTGATGCATCCAACTAAATATAGCCCTTTCAAAGTTCCTGAGTTTATTGAATCACCTAAAGTAGCTGAAGTATTTAAAGAATCTGAGCAGTGGTCGAAAATCATGAATATTGCTTATGTCAGCAATTTAAACATGTTGATTTTAAATGATCAACATAAAGAGTTGATACAAATTGCTGAAGCTTTACATGAGAAAAAGATTGCATCAATTGCAGACGAAATTACAAGAAAGAAAAAGCGTGTGATTTTAATTGCTGGTCCTTCTTCTTCTGGAAAGACTACTTTTGCCAATAGACTAAGAATTCAACTTCGCGTAAATGGTCTCAACCCTATTACTATGTCTACTGACAACTATTTTGTCAACCGAGATAAAACGCCACTTGATGAAAATGGGGATTATGACTTTGAATCACTAAAAGCAGTTGATGTTGAACAGTTCAACATTGATCTTAACGGTTTGCTTGATGGAGAACCAGTTGATTTGCCCGTATTCAATTTTCAAATTGGGCAAAGAGAATATAAGAATAATCCAATTCAAATCAAGGAAGAACAACCTATTATAATTGAGGGTATACATGGACTTAATGAAGCGCTAACAAGTCATATTTTTAAACGTGATAAATTTAAAATTTATGTAAGTGCTTTAACACAACTTAACATTGATGAACATAATCGCATTCCAACGACACAGACAAGACTTCTTCGTAGAATTGTCAGAGATAATCAATTTAGAGGTCATTCAGCAAAGCGAACTATAGGGATGTGGGCTTCGGTTCGTAGAGGCGAAGAGATCAATATTTTTCCTTTTCAAGAGCAAGCAGATGAAGTTTTTAATACAGCTTTACCATATGAACTTGCGGTACTAAAAAAGCATGCTTTACCCTTACTAGAGGCAATTACTCAAGAAGAACCTGAATATAGTGAAGCGCTTTTGCTCAGAAAATTTCTAGGCTATTTCAAATCAATAGATGAAGATGAACTTGTACCAAAAGTATCGATCCTTAAAGAGTTTATCGGTGGTAGTGGATTTGATTTATAAGTAGTAGTTGTTGGTTGGAGGCGTTATGGGAGAAGCCAAAGAACGTTCGATGGAAAGAAAATCCTATATTATATCGATTGCGATAGCATTGGCAATCATGGTGATCAATAATGTCTTTGTATTTGAAAAGTTAATTGATTATACAAGAAGTTACTTTGTCGTGGTACTACTATTTAATTTAGTAGTTCTGGTATTGTTGGCCAATGCAACCTATTATACAAGCCGAGTCAAAATTGATGAAATCTATGTCGCAATTTCTTTTTATTCATTTATTATGATTGCAAATATCATTTTAGCGATTGTAGTGATTTTTGCAGCGCCTATTAATACACTAGAAATTGTGACTTTGCTTCTTGGCTTTGGAAAATTGATCTTTGTCACCGGGGTACTGACCTTGAATTTTCAAAGGAAATTAACCTGGCTTTATTCGCATGCAATTCACATGTTAATAGTAGGCGTGCTAATTGTCGTTTTAGAGCTTATAGTCGTTTATGGTTCTCTTAGAACTCAAGCTAACCAAGAAATGATTACTTTTTTTATACATGGTCTTTCTGTAATGCTGTTGGTTGTTCTCAATTATGAACTAATACTAAGAGAGAAAGGTAGTAATACGTATGCCTCTTTATTTGCTTTTAGTACGATGTTAGTAGCGCAACTCTTTTTAACACTAACGATTAGTAGCTTTTATATGCAAATTCAAAGTTATATTTTGCAGACATTAGGTTTTATCTTTTTCTTTTATCAAGTTAATCGTAATAATTTTGTTATTCCTGAAGGTGAACAAAGGGTTTTGCAAAGACAGTTTAATCTATATGCGATGAATTTGAAAAAAATAATTGATAAAAAAACGTATCAAGTGAGAGAAGTAAATCAAAAATTTATAGATGAACTTGAGTATGCCAAGAAAATACAACAATCCCTATTGCCTAGTCCTAAAGCCTACTATAGAGATGTAAAAATATTTTCAGAATATATGCCATGTGAACGTTTAAGTGGTGACTTTTTCGATCACTATAGATTGGATGATGATAACGTAGCGCTTTACTTGATGGATGTTTCGGGACATGGAATTTCCGCAGCTCTTTTAACGATGTTTAGTAGTAACTACCTTAAATTTGGTGAAAAAAACCAACAATTATTTAGAGGATTAAAGCCAGAACGCATGTTATCTCACTTTTATGATCAATTTAATGAGATGAATTTTCCAGATGAAATGCACATGGTTGTTTTTTATGCGACTATGAATTTAAGTACAAAAATGTTAACATATTGTTCAGCAGGGCTAAATTGTAGTCCTATACGTATAAAAAAGAACGGAAAAGTTGATTTTTTAGATAAAAGTGAAGGTTTTCCAATTTGCAAACTCAGTGAGTTCATAACACCTGAGTTTAAAAGTGAACGAATTAAACTCGAAAAAGGGGATCGACTTTTGTTTTTTACTGATGGATTAATTGATGATGAAAAGAACAATACCTTTAATAACGAGGAGTTAATTAAATTTTTAACAGACCATAGATTTGTATCAATTGAAGAATTAAATGATCTAATTGTAAATATGATTAATCCTGTGAAAGATGTTTTAAATGATGACATCACTTATATTTTGATGGAAATCTAGCTCTATTGACGGGGGTTAACATAAGAATTATAATAAAATTAGAACTAAAACAATTAATTGGGTAGGGTGAATATGAAAGATATCATTGTCTTAAAAGACTTAGAACAGATTAAGGCTATATCACAGCAGTACAGACTCGACATAATCGAAGCATTTGATGCTAAGCCTAAAACGGCTAAACAGATAGCTGAGATGTTGGATGAACCTCATGGTAGAGTGAATTATCATATCAAGATTCTTGAAAAAGTAGGCATCATTGAGTTGGTGCAAGAAGTTACTAAATATGGCGTAGTAGAAAAATACTATTGTCCTGTTGCTTATAAGATTATCATAGACAGTAGCGCAGTCACTTTAGATGATGAGATGTCTGATTCTATAAGTAATGTAGCTGTTGCTTTTTTTGAAGGGATTTCTAGAGATTTTTATGAGTCTGTTCAATATTATGCGGGTCCAATATCTAGAAAAGTTTCACACTTTGCAGATTATTTTTTAACTGACTCTGAAGCAAAAGAATTAAATGAAAATATTTCTAAGCTAATAGATTCATATTTATCTGATAAAGAAGAGCCAAGAGAAGGGGCGCAGAGACATTCGCTTGCAACTATGGTATTTGCAATGCCAGATAAAGAGTAGGAGAAAGGGCGATGAATTTCAGACGATTCGTCAAAATTATAGTCCCAATGATGATCATCGTGATTTTGTCTACATCATGTGAGATTCAAAATGACTCTGAAAAGACAACCAAACCAACGAAACTAGATCCTGTAGAGCAAGAGTTGATCGCTAACCCTGCTTTATCAAGGTCGGGTGCTCTAGTTGTAGCAGCACCTGATATTGATAGTACATTCAATCCGCTTTTTGCATCGAAAGATGTAGAAGATTGGATATCGGACCTTGTCTTTGATGGTTTATTTGTGTTTAGCGGTAATGACTCTCTTCAAGGAGTACTTGCTAAATCCTATGTTGTGGCAGAGGACGGGATTAAATATACTGTAGATTTGAAGGAAGGCATAACATTTCAAAGTGGTAGTCTTGTTAAGTCAGAAGATGTATTGTTTACTTATGGGATTTTACTTGACCCTCTTTATGATGGTAAATACGCATCTGTTAAAACGCATTTAGTTTCGGTGGATAAAATAGGTGAGCATCAAATCGAGTTTACTTTCAATAGTAATAGTCGCGATAATTTAAGCTCGTTTGTGGTTCCAATTCTCTCTAAAGATTATTACGATTTTATCGAGTTGGAAGATTTCAAGAAAAATTATAAGGCACCAATGGGAACAGGCCCGTTTAGTTTCAATGACTATAGTCTTGGTGAGAGTATAGTTCTTGTGAAAAATACAAATTATTTAGCAGATAATGCAAAAATATCTGGAATTGTCATTAAAAAATACAATGAAGCAGATGCTTTTAAAGCATTTGGTGAGGGTAAAATAGACATTTTTGAGATATCGCCTTCAAAGTTTAAAGTTGAAGATGTTAAGCAGTTAAGTTTTGGAAACGTGATGACCCAAGGAACAAATATTACGACTTTTATCGGCTTAGATTTAACGAATCAGATTTTAAATGAAGTGAAAGTGAGACAAGCGTTACTTTATGGTTTAGACCGAGAAGCATTTATCCAAAGTGAATGGGCAGGTTATTCTGATGCAGTTAACTTTATCGCAACGGATAATGCTGAGTATAATATAAACACGCAGCCACTGGATCAATATGTTTATAATTTAGAAAAAGCAAATGAACTATTAGATTCATCAGGATGGAAAGACAAAGATGATGACGGGTTTAGAGAAAAAAATGGGGAGCGTATGAAGCTCGAATATACGGTGTTTCCAGAAGCAGATTGGTCTTATAATTTGGGTCAATTTGCAAAATTGCAATGGCGTAAATTAGGAATTGAAGTGACATTGATTTATCTGGATTACAATACCATGATTGACAAAATGTCAGGTGAAGAAAAGAGTAGTATGTGGAATTTAGCTTGGGAGATTACGTCAAATCAAAACCCTGAAATGTTATTCTCAAGTAATATAGAAAAAGGCATCTATAATTTTGGAGCTTTTGAAGATCAAACTTCAAACGAAATGTTTGATGAACTTCACGAAGTAAATTCTAGATTTGAAAGAGAAACGATTTTAAAACAGTGGCACATGATTCAAAATGAAATGTTACCAGTTTTACCCATTGCAAGGCTAAAATCTATATGGGCATATAACAGCAGAGTGAAAAATTTAAAGATTGATGCATTTGCATCATGGACACAGCAAATTGAAAACTTAGAAATCGAGGTTTTACAATAGATTAAGTGAATTTTGAGGCGAAGCGATGAAAAATCCAGATTATAATATACTTGAAAATACAATGAATGCCCTAATGCTTAAGCATTGGGGTATTGTATTAATTAAAGAGGGGGAACCCCTTTTTACGGAAAAAGTCCATACTTTTAATAGTGAAAATAGTATATTTGATACTGTACATTCAAAAGAAGCAACAGTAATTGCGATAGCAGTCCCTTATCGTTTGACTTCTGATTATAAGTGCCCAGGTGTGTCTTATGGGAAAGTAGAAGCTTTTGCTTGGGATTACGATTATCACGTTGAAATTAAGGGAATTCTTGTGAAAGTATTGAATCAATTGGAAAATCAATTTGACCAAAAATTTGAACAAGTTGATTTCTGCGTGGATAATTCACCTTATAATGACCGTGAAGTAGCTTTTTATGCAGGGTTAGGCAGTGTCGGAAAAAACCATTTATTGATTCATCCTGTTTTAGGGACGCGTTTTTTTATAGGCTATATTGTTATTAAGAATCATTTACTATATTCTGAGTTGCCAATAAATCAAAGCATTCAATCGGATAGGTTTGAGGGATGTGAGAGCTGTGGACGTTGTGTTAGTGCTTGTCCAACTAAGGTTTGTGGTTATGAGGTTACACAGATGAATTTGTGCTTATCAGAAATGACACAGACAAAAGAATTAATTGAAGAAGTAAACCGAATTAATTTTAAGAGGCAACTATATGGTTGCAGTATATGTCAGGAAGTTTGTCCAGCCAATAGTAATACCAGCATTTCTACCTGCAACTCTTTTCTACTTACAAGTCATACCTCAAACTGGATAGAACTTTTTGACCTATTAAAGATGACTTCAAGTGCGTTTAAAACCAAGTTTGGAAAGATGGGATTTGCATGGCGACCACTATGGGTTTACAAAAGAAATGCATTAATTATCTTGAGTGGTTCCAAGAGTATGATGGTTTTAGAACGGTTAAAAGAAGAAAAATATCTTGAAAAAGATGAACGTCTGGGTGAATATTACAAATGGGCAATAAATAGACTTTGTATTTCCACTACGGACGGATAGTGATATACTAAATGCGTAGAATTACTTTTTATGGAGGAATGACAATGTCAAACGTACATGAGTTAAAGTATTTGCAAGATCAAGTTAGGGAACTTAAAGAGCAAGGCGTTTATCGTGTGTTGCCTGTACTTGAAGGGGCCAACGAAGCTGAAGTTATGCTAAACGGTAAAGCCGTAATCAATCTATCTTCTAACAATTATTTAGGATTTGCAAACCATCCTAAATTGAAGAAAGCTGCTATAGAAGCAGTTGAAAAATATGGTGTGGGCTCTGGTGCTGTAAGAACAATTATAGGCAACATGGATATCCATGAACAATTAGAGGTAGAGCTTGCTAAATTCAAACGTGAAGAAGCTGTTATGGTGTTTCAATCAGGATTTAATTGTAATGCAGGTGCAATACAAGCGATCACAAATAAAGGTGATTTGATCATCTCAGATGAATTAAACCATGCGAGTATTATTGATGGCGTAAAGCTTTCAAAAGCTGATAAAGCTGTATTTAAACATAGCGATATGGCTGACTTAGAGCGTGTACTTAAAGAAAAACGTAGCAATTATGAAAATTGTTTGATTATTACTGACGGTGTTTTCAGTATGGACGGTGACATCGCTAAGTTACCAGAAATAGTAGAACTTGCAGAGAAATACAATTGTATGACTTATGTTGATGATGCACATGGTTCTGGCGTACTTGGTGAAAGTGGCCGTGGTACTGTAGATCATTTCCATTTACACGGAAGAATTGATTTTACAATTGGTACCCTTTCTAAAGCAATTGGTGTAATTGGTGGCTATGTAGCAGGACGTAAAGTGATGAAAGAATGGTTGCTACATAGAGGTAGACCACTTTTGTTTAGCACTTCCTTACCACCTGCTGCAGTTGGTGCGATTACTGAAGCTGTAGCTTTACTCAGCAGTACAACAGAATATACAGATAGATTGTGGCACAATGCTAACTTTTTCAAAGAAGAACTAGGAAAACTTGGATTTAATACCGGCTCAAGCGAAACGCCAATTACACCAGTAATTATTGGTGATGAAGCGCAAACCGTTGCATTTTCTAAACGTATGCTTGAACTTGGTGTATTTGTATCGCCGATCATCTTCCCAACGGTTCCTAAAGGTACCGGAAGAGTGAGATGTATGGTTACAGCTGCACATACAGAAGAACAACTTTTAAAAGCCGTTTCAGTATTTGAAGCTGTTGGCAAAGAAATGAAGCTTATATAAAATCTTACTTTTATTAAATCAAGCATCTCGAAAGAGATGCTTTTTTGATTTTTAATATTTTCATTGGGTATAATGCCATATATCATATACTGACGTCTAAGAATAAAGTTATTTATTAATAACGAAGAGAAAGGTATAATAGTACATATATGACTTTTGGATTTTGACGAGGTAATTACGTGATTTAGGTTCACGTGGGAAAATTAGATTATGGAGGATATTTCAGTTATGGAAAATAAACCAGGTATTTTACTTGAAAGCGGAACTGGTGAAGTTGAAATACTACACTTTACAGTTGCAGGTGTTCACTATGCTATTAATGTCGTTAAGGTTAAAGAATTGTTACAAATTGAGAACATAGCGAAAATCCCAAATTCACATCCAGCTGTTTCGGGTATTTCTTTGATTCGTGGCGAGATGATTTCTATTGTTGATTTACTCTATGTTCTTGAAAATCAAAAAAATCCAAATGTGAAAACAAGTATGACTTTGGTATGTGAGTTTAACAAGATTAAGGTTGGTTTTGCAATTGAGACAGTGCTGGGAATCAATCGAATTGGTTGGAATGCAATTATGAAACCTGATGATATTACTTCAAATTCACTAATTATTGGTAATATCAACTTAAACGATCAGATCATCATGTTATTGGACTTTGAAAAAATAGTAATGGATATCAATCCAAACACTGGAATCAATATGGATCGAATTAAAGAAATCGAAGTTAAAGATAGGTCTAAAATCAAAGTTGCCTTAGCAGATGATTCTCCGATGATTCGTAAAGTACTGCTAGATACGTTGACAAAAGCTGGGTTTACAAATCTTAAGTTTTTTGATGATGGCATGCAAGCATACGAATACTTGATGATGGTAGCGGATAAAAGGGGTGAAAATTTCACTTCTGATATAGACTTGTTGATTACAGATATTGAGATGCCTCAACTAGATGGTCACGCATTGACGCGACGCATCAAGGAACATAAGATTTTAAAAAAATTACCGATTATTATATTCTCATCACTTATAACAAATGATTTAATGCACAAAGGTGATGCTGTTGGAGCGGATGCTCAAATGAGTAAACCGGAGATCGAAAACCTTGTAAAACTCATCGATAAAATATTAAAAATAAAATAATAACAATAAACTCTGAAACGTAGTGCTATGAAGTGCTACGTTTTTTGTTTTTTTTTGTATTGACGCGCAAATTTCAATAAAGTATAATAAATCGAGTGAAAAGTTTAATAAAAGTAAACAAGCTGATAGGATTGCAACTTACTAAATGAAAGTTATTTAAAAGGAGAGATGGTTGTGCAGATAGGAGAGAAAATCAAACGTCTTCGACTGGAGAACAACCTCACACAAGAAGAACTTGCAGATCGTTGCGAGTTATCAAAAGGATTTATATCGCAGCTTGAGCGTGACATGACGTCACCTTCTATTGCGAGCTTAGTCGATATATTGGAGAGCCTAGGGACCAATCTCCAGGCCTTTTTCAGTGAGACAGTGGAAGAAAAAATCGTATTTAAAACAGAAGATTTCTTTGAGAAAGAAAATGAAGAAGTTGGATACAAATTAGAATGGATTATCCCGAATGCTCAAAAGAACATGATGGAGCCCATTCTTTTAACTTTAGCGCCAAATGGTGCATATGATGAGCACGAACCACATGTAGGCGAAGAATTTGGATATGTTTTATCTGGTTCAATTGTTATCAATTTGGGTAGCAAAAAGTATGTGGCAAAGGCGGGAGATTCATTTTATTATAAAGCAAATAAGGGGCATGAAATCGTCAATAAAGGCCGTAGAGAAGCGGTACTTCTGCTGGTGGGTACTCCCCCTAATTTCTAGCAACTGGAGGAAATTATGAGCGATAAAATCGTTAAGGGACTTAATATTACAAAAGAATTTGGTGGTGTACCAGTAGTCAAGAACATTGATTTTTGGGTAAAGAAAAACCAATTCTTAACTATACTTGGGCCGAGTGGCTGTGGTAAAACAACGACACTTAGGATGATCGCTGGTTTTGAAACACCAACTTCAGGTCAACTTTTTTTTGAAGGCAATGAAATTACCAATACGCCTCCATATATGAGACAAATCAATACAGTTTTTCAAAAGTATGCTTTATTTCCTCACATGAATATATATGAGAATATTGCATTTGGTTTGAAAATTAAGAAAGCAAGTGATAAAGAAATTGCTATAAAAGTAGCAAAGATGCTTGAACTTGTTAATTTAAAAGGATTTGAAAAACGTAGTGTCAACTCTTTATCTGGTGGCCAACAGCAACGAATTGCAATTGCACGTGCACTTGTAAACGAACCAAAGGTATTGCTGTTAGATGAGCCATTAGGGGCATTAGATCTTAAGCTTAGAAAAGAGATGCAGATTGAGCTTAAGAATATGCAAAAAGAATTAGGGATTACGTTTGTTTACGTAACGCATGACCAAGAAGAAGCACTTACAATGTCAGATAAAATTATTATTATGAATCAAGGAGAAATTCAACAAATTGGTTCTCCAATTGATATTTATAACGAACCAGAGAATGCATTTGTTGCAGATTTCATCGGAGAGAGCAATATTTTTCATGGCACTATGATTAAAGATTTTGAAGTTGCGTTTTGTGACAAAACATTTGTATGCGTTGATAAAGGCTTTGGAGAAAATACACCAATAGAAGTTGTCGTTAGACCAGAAGACGTGAGACTTGTTCCAGCAACAGAAGGTTTATTAACAGGTATAGTAAAATCTGTTGTGTTTAAAGGTGTTCATTATGAGATGCTTGTAGCTGAGGCAGATAGAGAGTGGATGGTTCATAGTACAACTATGGAGCAAGAAGGCACGCTCGTTGGTCTTTTTATAACGCCAGACGATATCCATATCATGGATAAGGAGGCATAGTATGATTAAAAAACTTTCTTCGGGTCCATATCTATTTTGGATCGCGATGTTTGTTGTCATCCCGATTTTGATGGTTTTTGGTTTTAGTATGATTACGACAAATTCCGACGGTTCTTGGCAGATTACGTTTTCTAACTTTACAAGAGCGTTTGATCCCATCTATATAGCGGTTCTTGCCAGGTCTTTGAAAATAGCTGTTGAAGCAACATTAATTTGTTTTTTCATAGGCTATCCTATGGCTATGATCCTTGCAAAGATGAATGTAAGGTTTAGAACTTTTGCGGTTATGATGTTTGTTGTTCCCATGTGGATGAACTTTCTTTTAAGAACATACGCATGGATGACGATCTTAGGTAAAAATGGTGTACTCAATGGCATCTTGTCGTTTTTGGGGTTGCCACAAGTACAGTTTTTATATTCAGAAGGCGCAGTATTATTGGGAATGGTGTATAACTTTTTACCATTTATGGTACTTCCGATTTATACGGTTTTAACTAAGATGGATCAGAGCTTAATAGAAGCTGCTGAAGACTTGGGTGGTAATAAGAAAATCGTTTTTTTAAAAGTGATTTTTCCACTATCAGTTCCTGGAATTTTATCAGGTGTTTCCATGGTATTTATGCCAGCTGTAAGTACTTTTGTTATTTCAAATTTACTTTATGGTGGCCAGTACATGCTTATTGGTAACTTAATTGAACAACAATTCTTGGTGATCAATGATTGGAACTTCGGATCTGCAGTAGCGATGATACTGATGTTGCTAATTTTAGTATCGATGGCAATCATGAACCGCGTAGGTGGAGATAACCCTGAAGAAAGGGGTGTCAATCTATGGTAGGTAAATGGATTAAAAGGTTGTATACTTTGATAATCTTCGGCTTTTTATACGCACCAATTGCAGTTTTAGCGGTCTTTTCATTCAATGATTCTAAGTCAACTGCAAAATGGGAAGGATTTACATTGGATTGGTATCAGAGTTTATTTCAAAATGACTACATTATGAAATCGCTATATTATACCGTTCTTGTGGCAGTAGTTGCTTCTGCTGTTGCGACAGTTATAGGAACATTTGCTGCTTTTGGTATATTTTATATGAAAACATGGAAGCAAAAAGCTATTTTAAATGTGAATTCACTTCCTATTTTAAATCCAGATATTGTTACGGGTATTTCTCTGATGACATTATTTGTAGCACTTAATATGGAGCTTGGACTCATGACAATGATTATAGCCCATGTTACATTTTGTATTCCTTATGTGGTGTTATCTGTACTTCCAAAATTTAAACAGATGCCAAGTGAGATGCTTGAAGCTGCACTTGACCTTGGTGCAACACCTTTTTATGCTTTCAGAAAAGTTATTTATCCAGAAATCAAACCTGGTATTATTACAGGTGCACTGATTGCTTTTACGCTCTCTATTGATGATTTTGTTATCAGTTTTTTCAACACAGGGAATGGCGTAAGCAATTTGTCAATTGCTATTTATTCAATGGCAAGAAGAGGGATTAAGCCAGAAATCAATGCGCTTTCAACATTGATGTTTATTACGGTTCTTATCTTGCTGTTGGTACTTAATAAACGTACAAAAATAGAAGAGATATAAGCATATGCTTTAGAAGGGAGATTTTAATGAAAAAAGTTTTATCTTTGGTTTTACTTGTAGCACTTATGGGGACCTTATTTACAGGATGTAAGAAAGATGATCAAGTTGTACTAAACGTATACAACTGGGGTGACTATATTGATGAAGACATCTTCGATATATTTGAGGAAGAAACTGGCATCAAGGTAAATTACGAAACATACGCTACAAACGAAGAGATGTATACTAAAATTAAAAAAGGTGGTACGCAGTATGATATAGCGATCCCATCTGACTATATGATAGAAAAAATGATCAAAGAAGATTTAGTTGAGCCTATTGACTTAACTAAAATTCCGAATTATGCTAATATTGACACTAGGTTTAAGAACCTAGCTTTTGATCCTAATAATGCGTATTCGGTCCCATACTTTTGGGGAACTGTTGGTATCATATATAATACAAACATAATTACTGAACCAGTAGATTCATGGAATGTACTTTGGGATGAGAAATATGCAGGTCAGTTTACAATGGTTGATTCACAAAGAGATTCTATTATGGTTGCACTTAAAAAACTTGGGTATTCAATGAATACCAAAAGTGTGGCAGAACTTGAGGCAGCTAGAGATGTTTTAATAGAACAAAAGCCAAACGTTTTAGCCTATGTAGGCGATAACGTTAAAGATATGTTGATCAGCGAAGAGACCGCAATGGCGGTTGTGTGGTCAGGTGAAGCAAGCACGGTTATTCAAGAATATGATAACTTTGAATATGCATTACCTAAAGAAGGCTCAAATATTTGGTTTGATAACGTTGTGATTCCTAAAGGTGCTAAAAATATCGATGCTGCGCATCAGTTTGTTGACTTTTTATGTCGTGGTGATATAGGTTTTAAAAATGCTGATTATGTCGGTTATGCAACTTGTAACACTGAGACGATGAAATTATTAGATCCAGCACTTATGGGTACGACATATGCTTATCCAGATGATGCATTGTTAGAGAACTTTGAAATTTTCAGTGATCCAGGTGATTTTATCACTGAGTACGATCGCGTTTGGACAGAACTTAAAGCAAAATAAACACATAGTGATTTGAAAATAAAACAGCCCATTTTTTAATGGGCTGTTTAGACTATTCAGTGGACATACTAAATATGAGTGTGTTTTGTTGACGAAGGAGGAAGAGATGATCATCGATGGTAATGCAATTGCAAAAAAGATAAAGGATAAAGCTAGAAATTGTTGCTCTGATTGCTATAGAAAACCCAATGTAGTTGCGTTTATGCTAGGTGAGAATCCGTCTTCTGAATCTTATTTACGGATGATAGAGAGAACGTGTAATAGCGTTGGTTTTGGTTATACACTTGTGAGATTGACGACTGAGATTTCCGAAGCTGAATTGTTAAAATTGATTGTTGAGAAAAATGAAGATGAAAATGTGGATGGTATTTTAGTTCAGATGCCACTACCTAAGCATATTAGCGAAGAAAAAGTTATTATGACTATTGCACCTGAAAAGGATATAGATGGCTTTCACCCTATGAATGCTGGAAGGCTATTTAAAGGGGAAAAGGCAACAAGGCCATGTACGCCTTTAGCTGTTATCACGATGTTTAAAGAACTAGAGATAGATCTGGAGGGCAAGTACATTGTTGTCATTGGTAGAAGTAACATCGTTGGAAAACCATTAGCAGTTATGCTTATGGAAAACAACGCAACCGTTACGATATGTCATTCGAGAACTGTAGATCTCGAAGAACATACGCAAAAAGCAGACATTATCATAGTGGCAGTGGGCATTCCACAGTTTCTTAAAAAAGAAATGGTAAGTGAGAAGGCAATTGTTATAGATGTTGGTATGAACGAAGTTGATGGAAAATTAGTAGGTGACGTGGATTTTGAAGCAATGAAGGATTACGTCCAAATGATTACACCAGTACCTGGTGGTGTAGGTCCTGTTACAAATGCGGTTTTATTGCTCAATGTCATAGAACACTTTAAAGGGGTAAAAGGGTGAATTTCTTAGGAGTAGTAGTAACAATTGGATCGTTAATTGGCGCTGTTGCATATTTTCTAAAAGACAAAGAGGAAATACCTATAGACGTTTACAAAGACTATGAGGTTTTTCTAAATGCAATGACTGATTATAAAAATGAGCATTCGGATTATGCAAAAGATATTAGAAAATTACTTCCTTTTATAGAGAATCCGGATCATCTTAATCTGAAAAGATACGGTTTATCTTTGGATGGGAAATTTTTAACAGTCAGTCATTTGGATGAGGCTGAGGCGCAACAAATTATCAACGAAATTGGTGGGGACTCATATATAAATGGTGTATACACATATCTGACGTTGAGAAGAATGAATGATCTTAGTAAAATTAAGCCAATCGCTCATTTTTCCATGAAACCAGACAATAAGTTTTCTACCACAACATACATCACTTATGACACCAATAATTGTGTTGCAGAAGACGGTGAGATTATGGAACGCAAGTGGGAAAATAAGTTTGCGACATTTAAAGACCCGGGGATGTATACAATACGACTAAAAATTAGGGATAAACACAATAACTGGTCAGATACTTTTGAAAGAGAGATTAAAGTAGTTGAAGAAAAGGGTATAAAAGCAATTGAAGCATATGATGGTTCGTTTTTTTTGTTATATAAGAATGGACGTTGTCTTTCGAGAGGAAAAAATGATTTCGGACAATTGGGCATCGGCACCCTGAATTCAGTAAATGAACTCAAGTACAATTCCATGTATGATTCTGTTCTTCAAGTCTCATGCGGTGAGGGTTTTAACGTTTTCCGTTTTCACGACGGTTCAGTGGGGACAGCGGGTAGTAATCGTTTTGGTGAACTCGCCACAGGTGATAAAAATGCACAGAAGACCATAACTAGTGTATGGGGGCTTGAGAATATTAAACAAGTATCTGCAGGTAGAAAATTCGCAGCTGCACTTGATTATGAAGGCAATGTTTTTGTTTGGGGTGATAATTCTGATCATCAACTTATGCAGGATGATATTCAAGATTCAATGCTGCCAATTAAACTAGATGGTGTCAGCGGTATCAAACAAATCGCCTGTGGTTCCAATTTTGGTTTGGCACTTAAATACGATGGGACAGTAATGGCTTGGGGAGATAATTCTCATGGTCAGCTCGCAGTTGGCTATAAAGGAAGTATATCAGAACCAGTTGTGACTTTATTCTCAAATGTGAAGAGTGTACATGCAGGTGACAAATATACGTTAGTAGTTACGGACTCTGGAAAAGTATTTGGCTGTGGTAATAATGCTTATGGTCAATTGGGGACAAAAGGCAAGTCAGAAATATTCTTTCCAGCTGAAATATTGCGCCTAAAAGATGTAGAAACTTTAAAGGTAAGAGAATCTTTAACTTTAGCGGTTTTAAAAACTGGTAAAGTGAACGTCTGGGGAAACTTTGGCGGACCAGGGACTAAACCTATGTATGATCCTGTGGAGCTTACCGGCATCAATTATGCAAAAGCCTATGCAAACAATGGAAAGAAGATTTTTGTCATTGATGGTAACAATGACTTCTATGTGATCTCAGATTTAAGTGGAAAGTATGATAAAAAGAAAATGTATGAAAATTTTTACGAATTTATGGAAAATGAGAGTTCAAAATCAAAATAATCATGTATAATGACAGTATAAGACGAATTCGTATAGATAGGAGGACTAAATATGCGTGAAAGAAGACGTTCCCATAGAGTCACTTACAATGCGGTAATCAATATTGATCAAGTGTATAATCAAGAACAGATTATCAAGGGTACTAGAGAGTTTCCCGTTGAAATACTAGATATTTCTAAGGGGGGTATAGGTTTTATTGCTAAGGAAGAGCTGCCAATAAACTTTTATTTCAATGCAAAAATTGATTTAGGCAATGGCAAACAGTTTTATAGTGTTTTAAAGATCATGAGGGTTGAAGAAATAGAAGAAGGCTATAACTATGGTTGTGAGTTTACTGGACTCGCTGATATTTTGTCGCTGTACATCGATGAGTTCGAACAAGAAAAATCAATCTAAAATGAAATGGGAACTGGTTATTTAGCGAGTTGTTTTACGCGAGTAACCAGTTTTTTAAATGATAAATAAAGTGAGTGAGAAAATGAAAGATATAAGAAATCAAACAAAAGAAGAATTAGTAGCAGCACTTCAAAAAAAAGGTGAGAAAGCCTTTAGAGGAAAACAGGTCTATGAGTGGGTTGCTCAAAAAGGTGTGATGGGATTTGAAGAAATGAAAAATATACCACAAACTTTGCGAGATCAACTATCAAAGGATTTTAGAATTGATAATTATAAAATAATTGAGCAGCATAAAGCCGCAGATGGAACCATAAAGGTACTAGGTGCTTTAGCAGATGGCAATGTGGTAGAATCTGTTTTTATGACCTATAAACATGGTCACAGTGCATGTATTTCTACTCAAGTAGGGTGTAAAATGAAATGCTCGTTTTGTGCCTCAACCATTGGTGGTGTTGTTAGAAGTTTAACTGCTGGAGAATACCTAGGACAAATTTATGCACTGCAAAGATTGACTGGTGAAAGAATAGATAATGTGGTACTCATGGGAAGCGGCGAACCACTTGACAACTATGAACAAACAGTCAAATTTATCAAAATGGCAACTTTTACAGAAGGACTTAATCTGTCAATTAGAAGTATCACTGTGTCCACTTGTGGCTTGGTACCAGAAATCTATAAACTAGCAGATGAGAAATTTGGATTAACATTGGCTATTTCACTTCATAACCCTTTTCAAGAAGAACGTGAAGAAATCATGCCAATTACTAAGAGATATAATATTAAAGACTTGATAAAAGCAGTAGATTACTATATAGAACAAACTGGAAGACGAGTTACATTTGAGTACGCATTGATTGAAGGTGTTAATGATACACTTTTGCATGCGGATCAACTGGGAGTATTGCTTAGAGGCAAGTTAGTACATGTAAATTTGATTCCTGTAAATGCTGTTAAAGAGAAATCATATAAACCTACAAAGATAGATCGAATTAATGGATTTAAGTCGCAATTAATGGATAAATATAATATAAACACCACCGTACGTAGAGAACTTGGATCTGACATCAATGCTGCTTGTGGACAACTTAGAAACAGTAGACTTGAAAAAGACGAATCTTCTGAGCAAAAATAATTTTATTGTTTTGAAGGAGAAACACGATTGTACAGAGAATAATACAATAAGTGTTATATTACGAAGGAGGAGATCAAAATGGTTACTTTAATTGCAGGAAAAAAAGGTTCTGGTAAAACAAAAGACATTGTAAAAAAGGCAAATGAAGCGTTAAGTTCTTCAAAGGGCAATATGATTTTTATCGATGAGGACAATCGCGCAATGTATGATTTACATCATGATATCCGTTTTATCAATCTTGGTGAGTTCCCAATTACAAGCTCATGTGAATTTTTAGGATTCATTTGTGGTTTAATCTCCAATAATTATGATATAGAAAAGATTTATATTGATGGCATTATGAGCACCGTTAAAATATCGGAAACAGAAATAAGTGAATGGTTTAATAAAATCAATGATATTTCTGATGCGTTTAGCATCGACTTTGTAATCACACTAAATTATGAAACAGAGATTCCGGAAAGTTTACACAGATTCTTGAACTGAATATAGATCGTATTATTATAAAAAAATTAGATCCCGTTTCTATCAAATTATTATAAATAAGATGATGGTCATGGGATCTGTTAGTTTAAACTGTGACAAATGAATATCTAATTATAGAAAAGTTTTTCCTAGATATTTTTTTATGGTTTCTTGATCAGAAAAAGCATCAACGAGAATTTCATTGTCTGTTTCTTCAAAATAAACTACGATTTCAGCATTACCTTCTTTGAAAACTTTAGCAACAGTGTCTTCACGTAATGCTCTTAGTTTATTCTTATGATGTTTTATCTTTTCAAACTCTTTGACGTAAACTGTGCCAGTTAGTCCGATAATCTTGGTATAACGGTTCATAAAGCCTCCTAAAACGAGATGTGTTGCAAAGATATATACCATTATACATGAGAAGCCTTTTTTCGTCATATAAAAATCAATATTTGAACAAAAGTTTACGAATTGTATCGAATTATTTAACCTTTTTTGTGTCCAGTTTTGCTATAATTGATATGAGCGCAGAGCAATCTGGAAGGAGAACTAATATGAAGCACAATAAGAGAATTATGGTCTGTGTCACTCAGCAGAAATCTTGTGAGAGATTGATTGACTATGGTGTAAAGCTAGTAACCAATGATGCAGATGAGCTCCATGTAATCCATGTTGTTAAAGAAAATTGGAAATATTTTGGACAACTTGAGGAAAAAGACGCATTAGATTACCTTTTTGAAGTATCAAAAACGAACAATGCTATGCTAACTGTAACAAAAGCGAAAGATATAGAGCTTGCTTTAGCACAGTTTGCAGAGAAAAACAAAATAACGGATATTATTATGGGTGAGTCACTCGAAAGAAGTGAGCAACAAAATATGATTAACAGATTGCAAGATCAAACTACCAAGTCTGTAAGGTTCTGTGTAGTTCCACTTGATTTTGAAGATGAGCCTGAAGTTCTAGCAATATGATGTGAAAAATTAAACCTCGATGTCAAGGCATCGAGGTTGTTTTTATATTTTTTACTGTTTATATATAAAAAAGTTACAAAAACGTTAAAATAGTTTGAACTTATGCGTAATGGGTTATAAAATTGTAGTGAGACAGATAAAAAAATCTGTACATCTAAAAAGGGAGGATTCACATGAAAAAGATACTCAGTATTTTTTTGATGTTGGTAATGGTACTTTCATTATCGACCGTGTCAATGGCTGCAGATGATACAACAGTCAATTTGACAATCGTTCATACGAATGATACACATGCGAGGATTCAATCGGCAAATGGTATCATTGGATTTGCCAAAATTTCAACAAAAGTTAATGAACTTAGAGCAGCTAATCCAAACTTGCTCTTAGTAGACGTGGGAGACACGTTCCACGGTCAAACGATTGCAACTTTAGTAAAAGGTGAGTCAATTGCTAAAGTATTAAATGCAATGGGCTATGATGTTATGGTTCCTGGAAATCATGATTTCAACTATGGTCAAGATCGTTTGCTTGAACTTAAAGGAATGTTAAATTTCCCAATGATTTCTGCTAATATTGAAAATGAAGATGGTACACATTACTTACCAGGATTTACAATTAAGACAATTGGTGGGTTAAAAGTTGGTATTTTTGGATTAACAACTCCAGAGACAGCTTATAAAACACATCCAGACAACGTTACTGGTCTTACTTTCCAAAACCCAATTGAAAGAGCTAAGGATATGGTTGATCTTTTAAAAGATAACGTAGATGTTCTCGTTTGTGTGGGTCATATTGGTGAGGATGCCGGTTCTGAATTTACATCTAAAAAAATCATCGAAGCGGTTGATGGTATCGATGTATTCGTAGATGGTCATTCACATACTACAAAACCTGATGGCGAGATGGTTAATAATACTTTGCTTGTCCAAACAGGATCTTATGATGCTAATTTAGGTATAGTAAACCTTACAGTTACTAACGGACAAATTACTGCTAAGACTGCTGAACTTTTTACTATTGAAGAAGCTGCCGATCTTGCAGATGATCCTGCAGTTATCGACGTAATTGCTGATGTAGCTGCTGCAAATGCACTTATCACTGAAGTTAAAGTGGGTGAAACTAGTGTCCTTTTAGAAGGTACTAGAGAACTTGTAAGAACTGGTGAAACTAATTTAGGTAATCTAATAACAAATGCTATGTTATATGAAACTGGCGCTCAAATAGCGATCACTAATGGTGGTGGTATTAGAGATTCAATTCAAGCTGGAGATATCACTAAAGGTGATGTAATTACAGTTTTACCTTTTGGTAACTATATCATTACACTTGATGTAAAGGGATCTGATATTATTACAGCTTTAGAAAATGGATTAACCGATTATCCAGCTGCTAAAGGTGCATTCCCTCATGTAGCAGGTATAACTTTTACTTTTGATCCAGAAAAACCTGCGATGGAAAGAGTAACTAGCGTTATGTTTAATGGCATGGAACTTGATCCAGATAAATACTACTCAGTAGCAACAAATGATTTTATGGCTGCTGGTGGTGATGGCTTTACTTCACTTGGTGCATCTAAACAAACAGGTGAATTTGCAGCTTTAGATGAAGCTTTAATTGAATATCTAGATGTTGTTGATCCTGCTTCAGTAAAAGTTGAAGGCAGAGTGAATTTATATGATCCAAATGCACCAGTAACAGAACCTGAAGTTACACAGCCAGAAGTTACACAGCCAGAAGAAATGACGATGACATACACAATCGTGAGCGGTGATGTACTATGGAAAATTGCTCAAATGTATGATACAACTTGGGAAGAGTTAGCAAAACTCAATAATCTTGAAGATCCAAATATGATCTTCCCAGGTAATACACTTGTCGTTCCAGCGAAATGATTTTTACTGATTAAAAGAAATATTTAAATAAAGACCATTTCAACACGGGTGTCCACACATCTCATTGTGTGATGCCCGTTTTGGAGTGGTTCTTTTTATGAGTACACATATCGCTTGGGGTATGATAAAATAAAGTGTCTAAGTGATTTTGAATTTAAAGAGGACATAAGATGAACTATAGAAAATACAGTGAAGCATTAAAAGATAAATATGGCGAGAAAGTATACAAAATACCTATCAATTTACCTATAAGCTGTCCCAATAGAGATGGAAGAATAGGAACCGGTGGGTGTATTTTCTGTGGAGAAATAGGCACTGGATTTGAGGCTCAATCTTCAATACTTTCAGTTAAAGAACAACTACATAATAATATTGAAATTATATCTCCAAAGTACAATGCTCATAAATTTATAGCATATTTTCAAAATTATACGAACACTTATATGGCGCTTGATGCGTTTGAAAAAGTGCTTAATGAGGCATGTATTGAAAATATCATAGGAATTAGCGTTTCTACACGGCCCGATTGTATAAGCAAACCATACCTAGAAGTATTAAAGGCTATAAGCATGGCTAAAAAAGTTGATATTGAGATAGAACTTGGACTTCAATCTGTTAATGTAAATACACTTGAAATTATCAATAGAGGTCATGGACTCGCTGAATTTATAGAAGCCGTTTTATTAATCAAATCGTATGGTTTTACAATCTGTACGCATCTTATAGGAAACTTACCTTGGGATACTGAAAGAGATTTTTATGAAGGTGCTAAACTGATTAATGTACTTGGTGTTGATTCGGTTAAGGTACATTCACTCTATATTTTAAAAGACACCATTCTTGGAACTTGGTACGAGAACGATGCGTTTGATATGATTTCACCTGAGACGTATATTGATCGTGTCATTCATTTTCTAAGACTTTTAAAACCAACAGTAGTGGTTCAGAGACTTTTTGGACGTGCCCCCGAAGAAGATACTTTATTTTGCAATTGGGAAATGAGTTGGAGAAAGCTTCAAAATCAGTTGGATTCAAAGATGACAAAATGTAATTATATGCAAGGTGATTTATACACCACTGAAAAAATCGTTTCAGGAGGACAAATATGAACGTCATAAAAGAGTGGAAAACACTTTTGATTCCATATGAGCAGGCTGTAGAGGAGTTAAAGGTAAAATTTAAAGCTATTAGAAATCAATATAGAGAGTTAAATGAATATTCACCTATTGAGTTTGCAATGGGTCGTGTAAAGAAAATATCTAGTATAATAGAAAAAGCAGAACGACGCAGTATTCCTATGGAACAACTTGAGGAACAAATGGAAGATATCGCGGGTATCAGGATCATGTGCCAGTTCGTAGATGATATATATGAAGTTGTTAATCTGATCCGAGAGCGAAGTGGAAAGGATTTTACAGTATTATATGAAAAGGATTATATTAAGAACCCAAAAGATAGTGGTTATAAGAGCTACCACATCATCATTAAATACCCAGTACAAACAGCACTAGGGACTAAAGAAATCCTAGCAGAACTTCAAATAAGGACGCTAGCGATGAATTTCTGGGCGACAATCGAACACTCTCTTAACTACAAGTACAAATCACATATACCAGATGGTATAATAGAGCGGCTAAAGAATTCAGCAATAGCTGCAACACGCCTAGATGAAGAGATGATGGAGATTAGTAGAGAAGTTGTAAATGCTCAACTTATGTTTGAAGAAAAATCAAATACAATTAGAGATATTATCACAAATATTCAGCTTCTGTTTACGCAAGGGAAAGAGCTTGAAGCACTTGACTTTCAACAGCGGTTTGACAACATAAAAAACAATGACAACATGTTTGAGTTTGAACTACTATTAACAGAGATTAAGAAGAGTTTACCAAGATACAATCATTTTGAGAAAGGTAAGCTTATATGAAGCGATGGATGGAAAATCTTTATTTAAAGTCAATAAGAAAAGCAATTGAGACTTATGCGATGATAGATGAAGGTGATCGGATTTTAATTGGCGTTTCTGGAGGTAAAGATAGTTCTTTGTTATTTTATGCGCTTAACCAGCTCAGTCAGTTTGGACCTAAGTCGTTTAAGGTGACTGGATTAACCGTGGATCATGGCTTAATTGGCAATCTACCTGAATACAAAGTGTTTTGTAAGGAAAATGGATTAGATCTCATGGTATATGAAGAACATTATGCCGTTAACTTGTCACATGGAAAAACCTACGCGCCATGTTATACCTGTTCAAGGCTTAGAAAGGGAATTATCAAACGCTATGCTATAGAAAATGGCTATAACAAAATTGCAATGGGACATACCAAAGACGATCTTGTAGAAACCTTTATGATGAATATACTTCAACATGGTAAAATGGCGACGATGCGGCCAATTTCTGAGACTGAAGAAGGGTTGGTTATGATAAGACCACTTATGTTTCTTGAAGAAACTGCTATCATTAAATCAATAGAGATTCTTAAGTTTCCTTTAATGATGGATACTTGTGAATTTGCGGATGACAGATTGAGGAGTAAAGCTGAAGACCTTATCAACCAGATAGAATTGACAATCCCAGAGTTTTCAGATAAAGTGATACAGGCACTTTCAAATGTTGACTTAGAAAGGCTATTATAAAATTTTCTCTTGTTAGATAGTGGTGGAGATTATAGTGTAGATATAGGGTGAATTATGGCATTGTATGTTATTGGCGATTTACATCTGAGTTTTGGATCAGATAAGCCAATGGAAGTGTTCGGAGAACATTGGGATAAACATTACGACAAAATAAAAGAAGATTGGCTTAATCGTGTAAAGCCTGAAGATACAATTATATTGCCTGGAGATATTTCATGGGCGATAAGTTTTGAAGGGGCGCATAGCGATCTTACTTGGCTGGATCAGTTACCAGGCAAAAAAATAATTTTCAAAGGAAATCACGATTTCTGGTGGGTATCACTTACCAAAATGGAAGGTAAGTATGAGACCATAGATTTCATCCATAATACGTTTGGGACATATAAAACTTATGGAATATGTGGCACAAGAGGTTGGGTGTGTCCTGGAGAAGTATTTACTGCGGAAGATGAAAAAATATATAAACGCGAAGTGTTAAGATTAGAACTTTCCATCAAGCAAGCAAAAGCTGCAGGCTATGATGAAATAATAGGTGTACTACATTTTTCACCAACTAATGAAAAAAAACAATCTTCTGGATTTACGGAGATTTTTGAAAAATACGACATTAAACAAGTTGTCTACGGACATGTCCACGGGAAAAGCAATTTCAAGAATGCATTAAAAGGAAACTATCATGGTGTGAATTATCAACTTACATCATGTGATTATCTCAATTTTAAGTTGCATTTGCTAATGGAATAACGTGGTTTAGAAAGGTTAAGGAATTGAAGGAATTTAACAGCAAAGAAATTGAGGCATTTTGTCAAAAAAGAATTGAGTTGATCACTTTACTTGAACAAGGTCAATTAACGAAAGAAAATTTTATTATTGAAAACTATGAATTGATGTCAGGTTTTAAACGTGTTAATTATCAAATTGAGAGTATTGAAGAAGGTATACTAAAGTATCATTATTTTAATACAATGGCTAAAAAATTAATGCTGGAAGCGGATGCAATTGAGTTTAAAGATTACACGAATTGTGTAAAATTGAAAGACCGTGCTTACGATTTTTATTCTAAAAAAGACAAAATCACTTTAAGTATGCTTGAAAAGGTTGAGTTTAAAGAGGTTGAAGCCTATTTCATTCATATGAATTCTAGAACTTTAGAAGGACAGATTTACGAAATAAGGTTTAATAACTATGAAAAAGTGGTATTACATTCAAAAGACCGAAAAATTCTGTACAAACTGAGAGAGACTGGATGTTTTTCAGATGAACCGATTGCTTCGGTCATTGCTGACTACGTGAACACTAAGATCTACTAAAGGAGGCGGAATGTATGACTGTAAAAAATCAACTACAAGAAGGCATGACACTTACAATTCAAAAAAAGGTAACCATTGATGACACTGCACTGCACTATGGTAGTGGCAAAATCGAAAATCTCTTTGCAACACCGAGATTGGTCGCTTTAATGATTGAGGCAAGTACCCAGTTAATGGATCCTGTATTGCCAGAGGGCTATATCTCTGTTGGACATCATGTGGAAGTTGATCATTTTAAACCATCTTTAATCGGATCAACAATTACAATCGAAATTACTATTCAAAAAATAGAAAACGAAAAATATCTCCTTCATATGAAAGCATATGACGAATATGGTCAAGTGGGTAAAGGCAAACATACGCGTAGTGTAGTAAACTACAGTAGTTTAATTGATCGTGCTCAGACTAGGGAAAGGGAGTCACAGTTAGAGAGGTAATATGCAAATTTTAAAAGACATCGATGCAATCATCTTCGACCTTGATGGTACTTTAATAGACTCAATGTGGATTTGGAAACAAATTGATATTGATTTTTTAGAAAAAAGGGGTATTAAGTTGCCTCATGATCTTCAAAAGGACATTGAGGGGATGAGTTTCACAGAAACTGCTCAGTATTTTATTGAGAGATTTGATTTGAAAGAGCCACTTAAGGAAATTCAAGATGAATGGAATGAAATGGCAAAACTCTTTTACAGGCAAAAGATTAAGTTGAAAGAAGAAGCGAAAGCGTTAATTGAATATGCAGTTTCGAAGAATATAAAAGTGGGAATTGGTACAAGCAACTCAAGAGAACTGTTAACAGAAGTGGTTGTTGCACACGGTATCCATCAATATTTTGGTTCTATGAGAACATCTTGCGAAGTTGAAAAAGGCAAGCCACATCCAGATATTTTTCTAAAAGTAGCTGAAGATCTAGAGGTTACGCCTAAAAGATGCCTTGTTTTTGAAGATACACATGCAGGTGTGTTAGCTGCAAAACGCGCTGGTATGAAAGTCGTTGCGGTCTATGATGCGTTATCAGAAGACTATCAAAATGAAATCAAAGCTGATGCAGATGGTTTCATTATGAGTTTCAAAGATTTGTTCGTAAAGCAGTAAAGATTAAATTTATAAGTATTCTCAATATTATCCATCTCTTTAGATGGATAATATTTTTTAAGTACAACTAAACTTTATATGAGTCAACTTTATGTTGAAAGGAGTCAAGGTGAAAAAGGGTCAAGAAATAGAACTTAAAATTACGCGTATGAAATACCCCAATGTAGGCATCGGTATCTTTGAAGATCAAGAAATAAGGGTGAAAAACGCACTAACAGGGCAGGTCTTAGCATGTCGAATTAGCAAAAAAAGATCTACTAAAATAGAAGCAAGGGCACTTGAAGTGATTGAGCGTGCACCAAATGAAAAAGATTCTTTTTGTGAGCATTTCAATATGTGCGGTGGCTGTATGCTACAAACACTTGATTATGAATCACAGTTAAACCTTAAAACAGAGATGGTGAAGAACTTGTTTGACGAAGCAGGTCTTATGCTTAAGTTTAATCCAATTGTTCCAAGCCCAGAGGCTTTTGAATACCGTAATAAAATGGAGTTTTCTTTCGGCGATGAGTTCAAAGATGGTCCTTTAACACTTGGAATGCATAAAAAAGGACACCATCATGATGTCGTAGATGTACCAAATTGTCATTTGGCTGATGTGGATTTTAGAACGATCCAAAAGGCAGTTTTAGCATATGCGAAAGAAAACGGCTTGATCAAATACAATAAACGGAGTCATATTGGATTTTTAAGACATCTTGTGGTAAGAAAAGCTAAGGGAACAGGCGAAATCATGGTAGCGCTTTCAGCATCCACTCAACCTGCTGATACTGCGGGGAACGTATTTGATGGTAAGTCCTTTGCGAAATATCTAAATGAACTGCCTTTAGTGGGTAAATTAAGTAGCGTTTTATATGTGAAAAATGATGGACTGGGTGATGTAGTATCAGGTGAAATTGATTGTCTATTAGGTGGACTTTATATCACTGAGAAGTTATTTGATTTGACATTTAAAATCACACTTTATTCATTCTTCCAAACCAATACCAAAGGTGCTGAAAGACTTTATCAAACTGCTCTTGATCAGATAGAATCAATGGAAGATAAGGTTTGCTTTGACCTCTTTAGTGGTACAGGCACAATCGGTCAAATCATGGCGCAAAAAGCTAAAAAAGTAATCGGCATAGAGTGGGTTGAAGATGCAGTTGTTGCAGCGAGAGAAAACGCCCATATGAACGGGCTTGATAACTGTGAATTCATCTGCGGTGATGTATTTGAACAGCTTAAAAAGGTGAAAGAAAAACCAGATGTTATCGTCGTAGATCCACCTCGAAGTGGTATGGGCGAGAAGACGACAGTTGCAGTGGCGAGCTATGGCATCCCAAGTATCGTCTATGTTTCATGTAACCCATCGACACTCCTTGATGATCTCATCGTCTTTCAAAAGCAAGGGTACAAGGCGGATGATATTACACTTGTGGATATGTTCCCCTGGACGGGAGGCGTTGAATGCGTGACGAGACTTACGAAGACTGTTAATGAAACAAATTAAATAAAACAAATTAATAAAAACAGATAACATACGATTATAATATAATAGGACTTCTATGGTATTCGCTCTCACGCTGGAAAACAATCAAATTTCTAGTAGAGCGCAATAACATAGAAGTCTTTTTTTGAAGATTAAAGTCCATATATTTTGCAGTTTCAATAAAGCGATAATAGAAAAAGCAAATAAAAGTTATAGAAATGAATCTACGATTTGACCACTAAGAATTATGTGTGACTATACTGATAGGTTCTCTGTATACAAGTTGTAATAATTATAATAAAATATAATTAGTTATATAGCTTTGCTTTAGAAATTGGAGTGTGCAATATCATGTGTTATGGCAAAGGGTTATAGTAGTTTATGAGAGTAATTAAGTGAAACATGTTTGATGATAAATTGGTTATATTTGTGGTTGGTTCACTGTTATATATGAGAAGGTGAACCGTACCATAAGTAGGGACATACGGAATATTCTTCTTGAAATTAAATGATTATAAGTGTGATGTTATATTGTTTTAAAAGATATATATAAATAGCAATTGCGAGTTATAGCGGTGAACATTTATTAGAAAAATAGATATATTGGAGGGTGTTTATGAAAATTTCGTTGATAATTCCTGCTTACAACGAAGAACGGTTGATTGAAAAAATGCTTAAATCAGTGATGATAGCCAAAAAGAGAATTTGAGAAGAGCAATTGTAATTATTTGGAAATCGTTCTTGTAGATAATAATTCGGAAGATAGAACTATCGAGATTGCGAAGAGATTTGAGGTAACAATTGTAAATGAAAGAGTGCACAATATCGCTAAAGTTAGAAATACAGGTGCTCAATATGCTACTGGTGAGATACTTTGTTTTTTAGATGCCGATTCAGAAATTAGTTCTAATATGTTCAATCTTATTTGCACATACATGCAATCAAATAAATATGTTGGAGGTGGGACAAAGTTTAAACTTGATAGACGGAATCTCACTTTTAGCCTTATATTTGTTGCAAGTGTTCTAGCTACTCATATAGTTGGATTGAGTGGTGTAATGCTCTATACTAGGAAAAATTATTTTGATGAGATTGGTGGATTTAATGAAAAATATTATGCTGCTGAGGATATAGATTTTGTGTTGCGCTTAAGAGATTTTGGAAAGGAGAAAAGTTTAAAGTATTGCAATATATACCGAGGTTATATAATAACGTCATCTCGTAAATTTAAGATGTTAAAGTTCAAAGACTTATTTATGCAAGGAGGGTTATTATTGCATAAATCGCTTCGGGAAAATCCACAAAAATGCGAACAATGGTATAATTTGCATGATTACCGGTAATCTCAAAATTGACATTTTGATTACAAATAGTTGCTTTAATTGTTGTATATTCGGTTGTTAAAGCGCATTGAATTATAGTACCTCGAACCGTACACTTGGACAACCAAGTACATTCGAATATAATTGGTTATCATATCAAGTAAATCCTTTTGTCAGAAGTATTAATTAGCCATACAAATTGTGAGTACTTTATATTATAATTATATAAACATACTTATTAACAAACAGTGTTGGAGTATAGAGTATTATACTTATCCAATTCGCTTAAGATAACCACCAAGTCTGAGAAAGTCGCAAAAACTATAGCTTTAATAGAAAATAGGCCTAGAATCCTCATGAAACCGTTGTAAGTACTTTTTCGGAGACTTCTTTGACACCAATGCAGATTAATGTGTTAAAAGATTAGGGATTTTCAATACGGGATATTAATTGCATAATTATTTATACACGGTTTTGATGATAGCATGAAGAATTTGAAAGAGATCAAATAGATTACAAAAAATAGGATGGAGAATCAAAATGCACGAAATAATAACCGCCTCTATTGAACTAATGGATGCAATAAAATTATGGGCTCAAACTAATTTTGATGGGATAATGGTTAGCATAATTGCTGCAGTTATTTTAGCATTAATTACAAGAGTTATAAATTATATAAAAAATAAACCCAAAGAACTAAATGAACTTTTGAAATATGAAAATTTTAATGATATACATTGGATAGAAGAGTTAGACAAATCTTTAGAGATCAAAGATACAATGACAAGAAATTTTCCCGAGTATTCTGATTATCTTTTGATTCAATACGGATCTTCTGTTGAAGCAAACAATAAATTACCGCAAGATTACGACTTCATTGTTTTGATGTTAGGTATTCCAAAAGAAGGAAGAAGATATTTACACAATAAAGGAACAACTGGTATGGATGATGTATCGTCAAAAGAAAACATAAATCAAGTAGATATTGTTTATAGAGATTACTTATCGTTCTTATATGCTGCAAGTGCTGGAATGCCTTATGAAAATAGTGTAATTGTAACTGGAAAACTCTTAAAAGGACAAAAAGGCTATTTTCAGTGGCTAAAAAACATTACACAAAATCATCTATATGATAGAGATTTTTTGATAAGAAGATTTGAAGATAAAATTTCAGCAGAAAAACAGGAATTCCAGAAATGTCTGTTTGAAAAACAAAAGTTTAAGCATGAAAAATATTATGTTATAAGAGCTGGATATTATTACATAACGTCTTTATTACAACTAAACCATATAAAAAAATTTGATAAAGTTATCTTCCAAAATGACGTAGTTGCTTTGTCAAAGGTCAGAATGTTTTATGAGGATTTTAAGAATGAAAATATTAAAAAGAAATATATACAACTAGTTGAATGCTTAAAAAGGAATAACTCGATTGAAGATATTTCCATTCAAGATATTACGGATACATTACATGAATTAGAAAATATGGAGAATTAAAATGTTAAGAAAACTAAAAAAAATTTTAAAAATGGAGAAGAAACCCAATCCTGGTATTTTTTCAGAAAGTCCTTTAAAAACAAGCTTTTATGAAGAGTTACAAAAAAATGGTTGGTGCGAAATTATAGACGATAAACCAGATAATTTAACTGAACTAATTCAAATTAAAATCAGAAAAACTAAACATGTATAATTTTAGTAATATTTCAACCTATTAGAAGTTTATTGATTTTATGCGTGGCATGGTTCCATTGAATATCCATGCTAATCATTTCAAGACTATAGCAATTTGGTTAGTTATAGAAATTTAATGTAGTGCGATAAGTTTGAATTTGGTGTACAAATTAATATATAATGAATGATTTTAGTATCCGATGGTGAACCGTACCACAAGTGAGGGCGGTTTTTTTAGTATGAAATTTCATTTTTGGATCAGGGGGGGATATATATTCCTAAAGAATTAGGTGGAAGGGCTGATAAGAGTAGAAATAGATTTGAAATAAGAGCAGTGATCTACTATCTATTGAAAGTTTTCGAAGAAAAAATTGACTATGTCATTTTGGAAGCATTGGGCGATGATGAACGTGGAATTGACCTTCCAAACAGCTCCTTCAAAAAACTGTTCATGTTAGTGTAGCCTATCCAAATCTATGATGACATTCAAGGATAGGATATGCTTGAAGTCAGTTTCAGTTATAGAAGAATTTGAAACCGCTATGTTATTCTACAAAAAGCATATTAATCAGGGTGATCGTATAAAGGGCGCATTCAGAGAGTCTTTTGAAGAAGTGCCAGAAGAAGCTTATAAAGAGGCGGTCGCAAACGCAATCATCCATAGGGATTATAGTAGAAGAGGAAATAATAGAGTCGAGATTTTCGAAGATCGGGTGGAGATAACTTCTATTGGTGGACTACCAGTAGGAATTTCTAAAGAGGAATACTTAAATGGCAATTTTTCAAATGCTAGAAATAGAATAATTGCAGATATATTTTTAAGATGCAAAATTATAGAGAAAATGGGAACTGGTGTTAGAAGAATAAAATATGTATATCGTTCATTTGGACAAAGTCCTGAGTTCAAAGTTTTTGAAAACTCAATTCAGGTCATCCTGCCAAAATTAAGTATGGCAGCAGAAATCAATACAAAACAAGCCGATTTGACAATGGAAGAAGAAAAATTGCTTAATTATATTAAGTCAACAAAGGGAATAAGTCGCGTAGATACTGAAAAATACATGGGTATCGGCAAAACTAAAGCGACTAACTTGATAAATGGATTACTGGATAAAGATGTAGTTATCAAAATAGGTATTGGGAAAAATACAAAATATAAATGTAAATAGAGCATATTTTGACACTCACTGGGGTGAGATACCCAGAACCGTATCATAAGTGACGAAATGTGAGAAAGATAAATGGCTATTTTTTAACGTTTGATAAAAAGTAAAACGTTGGTTTTATGTTGATACGGTGCTAAGTAAAAAATAGAACCAAAGTAATAAGTACAGTTTTGGAGGGATTATGAAGTTTCAAATTGATATTGATAAAATCACCTTGTCACCAAATGGTGTTCAACATGTAGTTACTAATGAAGACATGAAATCTTCACTTTCACAATTAAAAAGCCAATTGGCGAATGGGAATAATTCTAGTATTTTAGTCTCTGGGTATAGAGGGGCTGGAAAAACTACGTTAGTTAAAAACCTTATTAATGAGTTCAATGATGAAAGAAGTGTATTTATTGAACTTAATTTTACAAAACGTGATAGCCTTTCTATAATACAGCGAAAGCTAATTAGAGAGTTATACTTGTCACTTGAGGCAAATAAGAAATTTAAATTAATTAAAGATAAGAAGTTGATAAATCAAATAAAGTTACTTTATGACCATACTTTTTTTGAAATATCAAATATTTCAAATCTGACCGAACTAAAGGAACATAGTTACGAAGCAACGACAAAGTTCAACTTAAAGATTTAATAAAGGATATTTCACCAGCGGCAGCATTTCTATTCGCAGCAATTAACTTAAAAATAAATATAATCCCTTTTATTACCAAGCATAAAGAGTGGACATTGTTATTGATTAGCTGTATCTGGTTTGTAGTTAGTAATACAGAAATAAAAAAAGTTTTAAAGAAGAATAAGTCTGAAATTGAGGAACATACAAGAAAATCTCTATATGATGATGAAATTGCAGAGTATCACTTAAGTACAGTTTTAAGTAGTTTGAACAAAGAAAATTTTAAAGTTATATTTGTTCTGGATGAACTTGATAAAATCGAGAGTGATTCAGAAATGGAAGGATTGGTTTCTGATATGAAGCCATTGCTATTATCAAATCTAGCATCTTTTATAGTAATATCCGGTCAAAAGATGTACTATAAACTTTTATTATCTGATTTATTAGATGATTCTTTATTATCTAGTATTTTCTCAAAGAGTATACATGTTCCATTGGTCAGTGAATCTGATTTAACAAAAGCTTTTGAATCGTTCGTAATTGATAAAAGCATCTTGAAGAAAGATTTCGTAGACCTATATATGAAGTCGCTGATTCTTAACTCAAATGGAACTTTAAGAAGGTTTACTAATAGATTGCTTCAAGATATTGTTTGGGAAGATAATAAAGCTTATGTAAGAATAGAAGACAATGATATTTCTAAGTATGAAACTGATTCTAAAATTCTATCAATCATAAATGACATTATAGATAGGCAAATTGATAATAATGAGTATGACATTGGTATAAGAGATTTTTTAATTTATCAAATATATCTTTGGGTTAGAAAAATGAAAGTTAGAGGTAATACATACTTTGTTATTGCTGATGTATTTGATTTTGAAAAGGACTATTCTGATAATTATCATGAATGGTATGAAATAGAACTAAACGATATATGTAATGTTTTATTAACTGAGTTAGTTAATAGTGAGTTACTTGAGGTTAAGGTAGTGAATGATGAAAGGCATTTTAGATGGACATCAACAGCCGATGTATACATGTCTAAGTTTATTAACTATACTACAAACTCTAAGTATAGATATCTTCAGGAAATAATAGAACTAGAAGAGTTTTCTCGTGAAATGCTAAGTGAACTAAACATTGAAAATGGATTTAAGGCTAAATCACTTAGAAATATTATTGATTTACTAGTGAAAAATAGAATTGTAAGTAACCGTTGGTTAGATGAGAAGCATTTATCACTAATTAGACTTAGTAATAGGATTAAGCATGGTGAAAAAATTGATAGCGATGAAATAGAGAGGTTATCATTATCAAGCAATAATTTGAATATAATGAAAGCAGAGTTGTTTGAAGGATATAGTAATTATATTATATCGAGATATTTAACTAATCTTGAATATGAAGTGTATTTAAACCGAAGTGAGAGTATAAATGGTCGAAGAATGAGTTTGGATGTTGTTGCGAAGCACAAGGAAAATCCGGATATAATTTTTGAGATAAAATATCGAAGAAAATTGCAGCCGAATGATTTACTTAGAACAGTAGACAATATGGTTAGTACCTTGAATTCTTACAATCAATTGAGTGATAAAAAAAGTAATTTAATTATTTTATTTTTCAGTTCAGAAGACGATGAGTTAATCATAAACAATGCTATGGATAAGTT
Source organism: Fusibacter bizertensis (assembly GCF_029914245.1). Lineage (GTDB taxonomy): Bacteria > Bacillota > Clostridia > Peptostreptococcales > Acidaminobacteraceae > Fusibacter_C > Fusibacter_C bizertensis. Next base: position 4,653 of record NZ_JARYZI010000008.1, on the reverse strand, counting down.
AAATAACATACGTAATGATGAATTCTATAAGGGTATATATCCTCTAATTGTATCGGGTACAGGAAAAATGTTCGATAGTAAAAAAATTGAAGAATTTATTGAACGTGTGATTAATATGGAGTATGAAATATGAATAAGGCAATATTAATTGGAAATGGATTTACTTCATACATGAATTCAAATTATTATAACGCACCTATGATGACAAAGTTCTTTGGGAAAGAAACTGAGTTAGTAGGTAAAATCGAAAGCTTATTTGACAAAATAAGAAACTTAGATTTGAATAATACAGAACTATTAGATGTCTCTGAAGCTTTATTTCCAAGTGAAGGATTATATCCAAGTGATACATTGATACCTAGTTCTGATTCAATTGCTATTAGTAATAAATTGAAAGACCATGTAGTATCAAAACTTTCTCAAATAGGTTTCGAGAATCCTAATGAGATATTTGAATCGTATTTTGCTGAATATGGGCTGTGGTCATCAGTTAATTGTGAAAAACTGAATGGAATAGAAACCTATCTAAAAGTTCTTGCATTATTTGGGGAGATAAATAAGTTCTCAAAAGAAGAGTATATCCACGTAAAAAAAGTCGCAACTGATATTTATTTTAATAATGCAAACCATGGAATTAAATCTATTAACAATGAAGAGATTTGTCAGGATAAACTAGTTGAGACTATTAAAGATTTTAAGTACATTTTTACCACAAATTATGATACCATCGTGGATGATATTCTTGATGGCGAAGATAGATTTCCATATCATCTGCATGGTGGTTTTAGTATAAATCATAGAAATAAGGACCCTGATGGAAGGTATACACCGAGTGAAGCAAGGCTTATATGGGGAATAAATGCTGAAGAAAAGTATGATGATTTGAAAGCTGGATTTAGATGGGATGATTTCAATTATGGTGCATTTAGATATGGTCAAAGTAGATTAGCAGATTATTATGATATCTTACAAGAATATAAGATTGATGAGATTCACATTTTAGGTTACAGCGGAGAAAATGATGACCATATTAATAAAAGAATTATTGAGAATCAATTTATTAAAAAAGTTGTCGTTTATGTGAATCCATGTAAGATTAAAGATAGGGAAACTAAAGTTAGAAATCGCCTATTGTTTGGTAGAGGAAAGAAGCTTGTTGAATTAAGACCATGGTCTGAGTTTTGGAATAAAGTAGTTAATGAGATAGACAAAGATTAATCTTTGCCTATCTCATTAATTTCTTCTATGGTAAATGGAATAACTATATCTAAGCTATCTCCTAACTGACACTTCGACACTAAATAAATATATAGTTTTAGTTCATTAATAGCAATCTCTAAGCTGTTTTCAAAAAGTGTTGGTTCTAGGTTGATACGGTGAACCGTATCATAAGTGAAAAAGTGTTAAAAAGTATAGGATTATTGTCTTAATGGAAGCGAAGAAATGTTAGTAAAATATAATGATGAATCTATAAAGTAGTTTTAAATTATTAAGCTTAATTAAAATTGATGAAATTAATAGTGGTAGATATATTTAGACTCTATGATAGGTAAGGTATATATGAAAAGTATAGAAGAAATTATAAGTGAAGGAAAAGAAAAATATAATAATCAAAAATATGAAGACGCATTAGTAATTTTCGAACAATTATGGTCTGAGAGTGAATCTATCAATTCAACAATTTTGGGCTATTTAGGTTTATGTTTAAGAAAAAGTAATAGATCTGAAGAGTTTGTGGATATTTGTAGAGATTTGAATGCTGATACAAAACTATTTAGAAATCGATTTATTTCATCAACATTGTGTTGGTGCATCTACGATGCCCATATTAAAACATATGATGCCTCAGATACAGAAAATTTTAAAGAATTTTTAAAAAGATCTACATATATAACTAATGAACTTAAACAATTAAGCAGAGATAAATTTTATTTGAACCCTTATGGGTTGACAATTATTAAAGTTGTGAAAGTATACAGAGACAAACCATCAACTAATTGGGATGCAATAATAAATTGGTTGGATAAACTAAATCAACATGAATTACCTAATGAAGTATTTGAATTCGATGATAACGGTAAGAAAAGAGAACTCGCATCTTATAAGGAATTTTTTTACCAGTATTACACGAAAGGCTTAGAGAAAAGAGAACGATTTAAAGAATGTATTACTTATTGTGAGGAAGCGCTTGAAAATATTGATAAGTTCCATTATAGAAATCAGCTATGGTTTAAAGCAAGAATGCACTATTGCTTATGCATGATTTCAAAGGATATCGATGATGATATTGTTGAGTACAAGAAGATAGCGGCAACAGAAAATTACTGGTATATGTATCATAAATTAGCACAGATTTATCTTAGATACAATGATATTAAAAACTCGTTGTTATATGCTTCTAAGGCGATTGAAACAAAATTTGAGTATGAGAAAATGGTAAATTTATTATTTGATATAGCTCAATTATGGGATGCTAAAGGAGAAAGAAAAAAATCAATAGTTTATTATCAAGCCAGTGCATATTACCGAGAAAGACAAGGATGGTATCATCCTGAAGAGTTAAGATTTGCTATTGAAAATTTTGAAATAAATATTGATGAAAAACCAAATATTCGTATGATTCAGGATATTTCCAAGCAATACATTCAAGAAATTGAGGGAATTGATAAAATATCTGGATCAGTTCTCAAAATACTAGAAAATGGTAAAGTAGGGTTCTTAACACAAAATGGGTCAAAGAATAATGTTTATTTTAGATTAGCAGATGTAGATTTATCAGAAGGATTAAAGAAAGGTGATAAAGTAAAATTTGATGTTATTCTTGAAAAGGATGGTAGAACGAGAGCAATAAATATTGAAAAGGAGATTTAAGAATGGCTAAAATACATATAAACCCAAATGATATTGAAAAAATAATAAGAGAATACTCGTGCATGGATAGTACTTTTTTATTAAAAAGCTATCTTGGAAATCAGAAGAAATATGTATGTAAGTTTAATCTCAAAGGTAAAGAGTGTGCATTGGATATCTTTGTAACTGAGAAATATGTAAATATCTTGCCAAAGGGTAAAAACATTGGTGAGTGTAATACTCTTATTAAACATATCGAGCAAAGTGGATATAGCGCTACGGTAAAACCTAAGCAATTTACGATGTTTTGTTCAAAAGATATATTAGATTTACTTGAGAAACATATATATGAAGACCTAAAAGGGTCTGTATCAATTTCAAAATCAAGTAATGTTTATACAATTTCTGGGTACAATGGAGATACAGTTATGTTACATTACTATCCAACAAAAAATAATATTTTGATTCAAGGACGCCCACACCAAGCTTATAGTGTAATAATGTCTTTTTTTGCATCTTTACCAGAATATAAAATTGAAGATATTATACTAATGGGTTCTCAAGGGAGGATTAATGAGGTACATTCGTCTGATGTACGTAAACAGATGAAAGATAAGTTAGGTGAAGCTTATGATTATTTGGATGAGGCATTATTAAAATCAATATCTGGATCAATCAGCATGATAAATCAAATAAATCAATCAGAAGATTATACTGGTTGTTTAACAGGTGCATTCAAGGCATTAGAGGGATATTTGAAGAAAATTTTAAGCACCGGATTTGACTATAAGTTGAAAAAATCAAACACATTTAGTATGTTTCATGAAGTTAATGGATTTTGTGATATAGATGCAAACAGCTTGATTGGTTTGGAACAGAAAAACGCATTGAAGAGTTTATATAAAATGTACTCGAATAAAAGAAATGTATATTTGCATTCTACGATTGACCCTTCATACACTAGAATAATACAAGAGAAAAAAGAGGCGTATGATTTGCTCTTTGAGGTGCTTGATTTAATAAGAATGACTTCAGTTAAGTTAACCGGAAAGGATGATTGATAATGAATGAGTATAAGATTTTTTCATTAGAAGAAGAGAATCTTGATGTAGTATTACTTACATCTATTGATGATCCATACTTTATTCTTGATGATATTTATAATGAGCTTAAAAGTTTAAGAGGTTCAAGTTTTTCAATCGTTCTTGATTTATTGTTAAGAAATGGATATTCATTCAATAGATTTGCTTTAATAAATTATGATTCACAAGGAAAACATGATAGCAAGATAATTAATACAAGGGACGTATCAGAGATGGCTAAAAGTCAAGTCAGAAAATATCTGATAAGAAATAGAAGATACTTAGATGAAAGTTCACTATCCGATAGAATAAAAAACTTTATTTTGTCTGCTTAAATGTGAATTTTAGTTTCACAATGCTCATATTGCTTTCTTTAAATACATTAGTAATGGTTTTTTCTAAGAATCAGAAGAAATTGAAGGCGAGTTCCCGACTAAAGGAGGCTCGTCTTATTTTTATGAGTTCAGGGCGGTAATCTAGGAGTCAAAATCAGAATCAGAGTTAGAGTCACCAAGTAAATATTAGTGCTTCTGATTTTGAAAATGAAATTTTCAAATAATTTTCTTTAAACTTTGATATGATATATATAACTTTAATCAAATAAACGTTTTAAAGGAGTAGCATTATGTATGAAGATTATTTACTGAGTATTCCATACCAAAATGACCACTCATTCCGATGCGATAGACCATTGAGTATGATTTTTTAGATCACTTGTTCC
>NZ_JARYZI010000046.1 GCF_029914245.1 Fusibacter bizertensis | reverse complement strand
GACGCTGGAGGACTTTACTTCTGTGTTCGGTATGGGAACAGGTGTGGCCCCTCCGCCATCATCACTGGATCTCGTGCAATAAAGATTTTTTCAAAGACAAGAGTTCTACGACGCTACGCGCCTTCGAAATTGTCCTTTAAAAAACTTTATTTCACTCGCGAATTTAACTTCGCTCCTTATATATAAACAGCTAAGCTGTGTTAAACATAAGTAAGTTTGTATTCAATTTATGCATTACATAAATCGTACACACTCAAAATTGCATATAACTTCGACATTTACTTCGTAAAAAATTATCTCTAGGTCAAGTCCTCGACCTATTAGTACCTGTCAGCTGAATACATTACTGCACTTACACCTCAGGCCTATTA
>NZ_JARYZI010000045.1 GCF_029914245.1 Fusibacter bizertensis | reverse complement strand
GTAGGCGGCGCGGTTTCTGCACCAGTAAGCAGACCAGCTCAAACAGCGGCACCAGCTCCAAGAGCAGCAGCACCAGCAGCACCACCAAAAGCGGCACCAAAAGCGGCGCCAGTAGCGGTAGGAGATGGAGAAGTTGTAGCATCACCAATGCCTGGTACAATATTAGACATCAAAGTTAAAGTAGGCGATACAGTAGCAAATGGCGCTGTACTAGTGATACTTGAAGCAATGAAAATGGAAAATGAAATCATGGCACCAGTTGCTGGAACTGTACAATCAATTTCAGTTACAAAAGGCGCATCAGTAAATTCAGGAGATGTATTAGTCGTTATCGGATAAGCGATAATGATTTATACGAAAGGAGATGCAAGATGCTTCAAACTGTAAAAGATTTTTACATGTCTACGGGCTTTGCTAA
>NZ_JARYZI010000007.1 GCF_029914245.1 Fusibacter bizertensis | reverse complement strand
AATGGACCCAACAAAATCAAAATTGATTTTGCTGGAGTCCATTTTTTACTTTGGGGCTATTTTGCAACAGCACCTTTGTCTACTTTGTTTATTCTAACCTACAATTTACTTTTGCTTTAAGTTTTTAAGGACTTCACATAAGAAGTTATAAGTTCTTTCGGTTGAAGAAATGCTTAGTTTTTCAAACGGTGTATGAACGTCAAAAAGATTTGGTCCTAAAGATATCATATCAATATCACCAACTTTTTCTTTTAAAAAGCCACATTCCAGACCAGCATGAATTGCATCTACTTTTAAAGCTTTGCCAAACATATCTTGATACACTGATTTCATCAACTCTCTAATTGGCGATTCTAATTTAAATTCCCACTCTGGATAATTAGATATAAGGTAGTTTTTTGAGCCTGTAATTTGGCTTATGATTTTGATTCTGTCATTGATCTCATCTTTCAACGATCTAACAGAACTTCTAACTGCACTTGTGAACTTTACATAGTCCGCTTCTTGAGTAAGTACACCTAAATTTGAAGAACTTTCAACTAACCCTTCTATGCCACCACTCATTGTCTGTACACCAAAAGGTGTCAGTCTAATGATGTTAGTGATATCTATCTTTGACTGCTCTGTCATTACTTTTAGTGGTTTTTCAGTTTCAGAAACTGTAATTTGTATATTTGGATCCGCTACCATGAACTCATTTTTGAAGACTGTTTCGATTTCTTTAACTCTATTTTTAATGCTTTCTATATTTTCAGATGCTACCGCGATTGTCATTTCAGCTCTCTTTGCAATAGCATTCATTTTTTCGCCGCCATTTATAGTTGAAACTGCATAGTCATATTGTTCGGATAAGAGCGCTAGTGTACGACCAAGCAATTTTATTGCATTGGCTCTATTTTTGTTAATCTCAATTCCTGAATGACCACCATTTAATCCTTGAATGATTATTTTAAGTGCTCGATCAAATTTGCTATCTGTTGTTGTATATGGATATTCTACGATATTGTTAACGCCACCAGCACACGAAGCCAACAAAGTCCCTTCTTCTTCAGAATCGATATTGATCAAAATATCGCCTTTAACATTTTCAGGATTTAAAGAAACTACACCATCCATACCAGTTTCTTCAGCAACTGTAAACAAAGCGACAATTGGTGGATGCTCGAGTGTAGTTGATTCCAAGATGCTCATTGCCATTGCCACTGCAATTCCATTGTCTGCACCTAGGGTTGTTCCTTTTGTCTTAACAAAATCCCCTTCTACCACAAGTGGAATAGGTTCTTTTAAAAAATCAAATGAAAGTTCATCTAGTTTAACACATACCATATCAGTATGGCCTTGTAATATAACGGTTGGCCCATTTTCATAACCCTTAGTTGCAGGTTTTTTGATAATTACATTGTTTGAAGGCTCTTTTGTAACTTGCAGTCCAAGACCATTTGCAAAATCAACTAAAAAATCAGCTATACCGCTTTCATTTCCTGATTCTCTAGGTATTCTCGTAAGTGATTCGAAATTCATAAATACGTTTTCAGGTTTTAATCCCTTTAATATATTTTCCATCGCTTATTCCTCCTCTTTAACCCATGTAAATGTCTTTTGCTTTCCTTCTACAATCCAACCCTTATTGAGTAAATCAACTAAAATTGCATCTAGAACAACTTTCGGATCGTCTAAAACAGCTTTCTTCCTACTCCAAAACAGTGAAGCTTTTTCACCTGTTATTTCTTCGAGTAATTCACTTTGATTCATAAAATTGTTTCTATTAAATGCTTTTAAAACCTTTTGCTCACATCTTTTAACAAGTTTAAGCCCTAGTTCTTCGGCTTGGCGCTGTTTTTTGATGTTACCCCAAGCCATAATAATCGTTATTGCCACAGCAAATAGCAGAACTTCAAATATTTTTAGTAACATCGCTACTCCTTAAACACAGATTACATAAAGTTATTTATTGGTTTGATTTTTTTCAAATTTGATAAAATTATTATTTCTTAAAATATTTGCATATGAACCTAAACGTTGATAAAGGGGTTCAACCTCTTCACCAAAGGCCTCTTTAAAACCTTCAGAAATTATACCAAAGTCTTTAATGCCATCAATTTCCTGCCAGATATAACTGCCATATTGATCTAAATCTATCTTCATCATCGCTGGTGTTTTGAAAAAAAGGCGAACTGCCTTGTCTAGCCAGCTGTTTCTGTCTATTTGAATTTGTACGATATTGTTTTCAAGTATTACCCATCGATACTTGCTATTCTTAATTGGAATAATATCAAGAAAATTAACTTGATTTTGTTTTTTCTTAGCCATATGTCACCTCGATAATAGAGGTTGAGAGGATATGGCTATCCTCTCAACACTGATCTATATTATTTCTTTAACTTTCTAAATACTGAATAATGAATCAATGAGTAAATTAGAGCTGCAAAGAACAATAATGCTCCGATTTGACCTAAATCAATACCAAGCGCTGTCTTAAATCCTGCAACTGCAAATAATGCAAGTAAAATTCCGACTAATCCTTCACCAGCGATTAATCCTGATGCATATAATATACCAGATTCAATTTTATATTTAATGCCTGCTTCTTCTGATTCTTTGCCTTCAACTTTGTTTAGTTTTCTATCTAAGAATCCTCTTACGATTCCACCTACCATAATAGGAGTAGATAAATGGATTGGTAGATATAAACCAATTGCGATTGGTAACACTGGTAAACCAAGTAATTCGATTGCTACACCGATACCAACGCCTGTAAACACAAGTGCCCAAGGTAAGTTTCCGCCCATAACACCTTCAACAACAAGTCTCATAAGAGTCGCTTGTGGTGCAGGAAGTTCAGTTGAACCAAAGCCCCATGCATTATTAAGTAGGATCAAAACATAACCAATAGCTAGTGCCGCGGCAACTGCTCCGATTAACTCACCAATCTGTTGCTTTCTTGGTGTTGCACCTACTAAGAAACCAGTTTTTAAGTCTTGAGAAGTATCACCAGCCATCGCTGCTATGATACAGATAATTGCACCAACTGTTAATGTAGCAATCATACCTGATTGTCCATCATTACCAGAAGCTTTAAAAATAATCGCTGTGATAATCAATGTTGCTATAGTCATACCAGAAACTGGGTTTGAAGAAGAACCTACTAAACCAACAATTCTAGATGATACTGTAGCAAAGAAGAAACCAAATACTGCGATGAGTAACCCACCAACGAAACCAACAGGTATAAATGGCAACATCATCATAGCCAATATAACTACTAAAACACCTACAATAACAACAGTCATTGGTAAATCTTGATCTGTTCTCGCAGTACTGTGTTCACCTTTAGTAGCACCTAAATCTTTCATCGCATCTTTAAAAGTAGAAACAATTAAAGGCAATGATTTAAGTAAACTAAAGATACCACCAAATGCAACCGCACCTGCACCTACGTAACGAATATAATTATCCCAAACACCCCAATAGCCAAGTGTACTAATTGGATCTGTTGCTGGGTACATAATAATTTCGCCCATACTACCAATATTTAAGATTAAAGGAATAAATGCAAACCAACCTATAACCGCACCACCGAGCATATATGCAGATATTTTTGGTCCTATGATAAAACCAACACCCAAAAGAGCAGGGTAAACGTCTGCACCAATTGCAGCACCTTTATATCCTGGAATCTCCATTTCAATTTCACCTGGGAATAATTTAAATCCATCAGCGATGAATTTATAAATTGCACCAAGTGCTAAACCTGTGAAAGTTACAGCTGCTTTTTCGCCGCCTTCTTCACCAGCAAGTAATACTTCAGCACAAGCAGTACCTTCCGGATATGGTAAAACGCCATGTTCTTTAACAATTAAAGCTTTTCTAAGTGGAATCATAAATAAGGTTCCTAAAACACCACCACATAGAGCAATTGCAGTGATTTCTAAAATACTAGGTGTACCCATATTCCATTCTTTCATCCAAATAAACATTGCAGGTAATGTAAATATTGCACCCGCTGCCAATGATTCACCAGCAGATCCAATAGTCTGTACCATATTGTTCTCTAGTATAGACTCTTTCTTCATAATACCACGAATAATACCCATAGAAATAACTGCAGCTGGAATAGATGCTGAAATTGTCATACCAACTCTTAAACCCAGATATGCATTAGCCGCACCAAAGATTATTGCTAATAAAACCCCTAATACAATTGATGTCATAGTAAATTCTGGCAACACTTTGTCTGCAGGAATAAATGGTTTGAATTCCTGAGAATTGTTCTTTGACATTTGTTTACCTCCCAAATTCTTAAAATGGTGTTTATAATTCTGCGCAAAATTATAAACATGATTATATGGAAGCGCTTCATACGGATATTATTACAGGAAGTCAAAAAAAAATCAATATATTCAATTTATTGTGGATATTCAGCAAATTCAACGTATTGGAGTCCCCTACCGTTTGGTAGATTAGTGAACGTTTTATAAACCTACCGATAGGTAGACGCTTGTCAAAGTGTGTCAAATACTGTCCCGCCACCTATTTCTTAAGAAATCGCCCTTTTTTAATGGCAAAAAAGAAATAACTTGAATTTTCCGATTGTATAAATATTATATTTATCCATATTTATGCACATATTTATGCATATGTTAAATTTATTTAACCATTGTGTTTTATCCTGTTTTCTGTAAATCAACAATAATCTCGCTCATTAAGCTCAAAGATCTTAATTAAAGTAGTGGTGATAGAAAAAATCTGCGTAGCTTACGCACGCAGATTACTTATATTATTCTTCTTCATAAACACGCTTCAAAACAGAAGATTTAAGCAAAGATGCTATAACAATTATAAAGCAAACTGCAGTACCAATTATTCCAAAACTAAAATTTAGACCAATATCAATACCTGCAACTGAAATAATTGCTAACAAAACACCTATAATTCCTTCACCAGCGATTAATCCTGAAGAGAATAAAATCCCTGTATCCACTTTGATCTTCCGTTCAAAAGTGTCCATTCGATCTTCATCACCTTCAAGTAATCCCCTTATGATGCCTCCAATAAATATCGTTGCTGTCAGTTGAATAGGCAAATATAGTCCAATTGCAATTGGTAATACGGGTAATCTTAAAAGTTCAAAGATTACACCTAGAGCAACACCGATAAAGATAAGTGTCCATGGGAGATTTCCCTGCATCACACCTTCAACAATAATTTTGATAAGTGTTGCTTGTGGTGCCGGAAGGATTGCTGAACCAAATCCCCACGCTTGATTAAACAGCGTCAAAACGCCACCTAAAATTAACGACATTACCAATACTCCAATCAACTCACCAATTTGCTGCTTATAAGGAGTTGCCCCAACTAGATAACCTGTTTTCAAATCTTGTGAGGTATCTCCAGCCATTGCAATAATTATACATATAATTGCGCCAACAGTAAAAACAGCATAAACGCCTTCATCACTTGTTCTCCCCAGTAAACGGAACATAAATGCAGCTAAAATTAAGGTTGCTAGTGTCATACCTGATATTGGATTTGAAGAACTCCCGATTAAACCAACAATTCTAGAAGACACGGTTGCAAAGAAAAAACCAAAAATTGCAACAAATAAAGCACCAAATAGTCCAACATTCATAATAGGGAGCACTGCAATAAGCACTGTCATACCTAATACGACTAAAATTACCGTCGTCATCGGTAAGTCTTGATCTGTTCTTAGAAAACTTTTTCCTTCTAATATATGGTTGTAATCACGCATTGACTCTATAAATGTTTCAAAGATCAGAGGTATTGACTTAATTAAACTGAGTAGGCCACCAAATGCAACTGCTCCTGCACCTATATATCTAATATAATAATGCCACAAATCACTTGTTGCGAGATCACCTATTGGAACAGTAGCAGGAAAAATCATCAAGTGGCTTCCCTCGCCTACTAATGCAATTAATGGAATGATTACAAACCAACCAATTAAGGAACCTGCCAACATCAAGCTGGAAACTGCCTTGCCAATGACAAATCCTACTCCTAAGAGAGCTGGCATTGCATCAATACCAAAAAAGGAGTGCATGGGTTTATTGATCATCCATTCGAGTTTTGAAGGGATCAGCATTAAACCATCAGATATAATCTTATATACCCCCCCGATTGCTAAGCCTTGGAAAGTCGCTTTTGCCTTCTCGCCACCCTCTTCACCCGCTAAGAGCACATCTGCACAAGCTGAACCCTCTGGATATGGTAAATTTTCATGTTCTTTAACAATCAAAGCTTTTCTGAGCGGAATCATAAACATTACACCTAAGATCCCTCCAAATAGTCCAATCAGCGTAATTAGAAGAATTGAGGGTGGTTCTATGTCCATAGTTTTTGCCCATAAAAACATAGCTGGAATTGTAAATATTGCACCTGCTGTTAAAGATTCTCCAGCTGAACCAATAGTTTGAATCATATTATTTTCAAGTATAGAATCGCGTTTCATAATCAGCCTAGTAACACTCATTGAAACTACTGCTGCTGGTATGGAGGCACTAATTGTCATCCCAACTTTAAGTCCTAGATAAGCATTTACCACGCCAAATATCACTGCTAAAACAATCCCAAAAATGATTGAAGTAACCGTTAGTTCAGGTACTGTTTTATGTGCAGGTATAAAAGGTCTGAATTTTTCGTTCATTTGACTTCCTCATTTATACTTATTGTCTTCCGAACTCTATTTTATCTTTTTTAATCATTGGTGTATAGTTTTGTTTCTAAAAAGTTATTTTATCGAGATCTAATACATGCTAAAATAGACCTAACGGGAGGTAGGTATGTCTAAAAATATAAGTACTAAAGATAAAATACTTAAGGCTTCACTTCAAAGTTTTTTAACCATTGGGATTGATCAAACTTCTCTTAATCTTATCGCAGAAAGTATTGGTATTAAAAAGCCATCAATCTATTATCATTTTAAATCTAAAGAAGAAATCATCACAAGATGCGTGGATAATCTTCTTGATGATCTTGAACATCGTATTGATCTTTCACTAAATACGCATACACAACCACGCGAACAAATAGAAGCACTCTACGAATGTATCATAGATTTTCATAGTGGCTTATCTATACTTGTTTATGATAATTCATCACAGCCTGTTAATCTCAATTCATTTTTCCAAAGATGTATGCTAGAACATCCTAGCATTCAAAAACGTATAGAAAGCTATTATCACACGCTTCAGGTAAAACTAATCTCAATTCTATCCAGTGGTCAAAAGCAAGGAGCGATAAAAAACAGTCTCAACAAAGAAATCGTATCGATTGACCTCATCTCAAGAATTGAAGGAATGATCAATCTTAGTGCGCTTTATAGCAATGCACATATTAATCTTCAAAGACAAGGTTTATACGAAACTGTATGGGATAGCCTTAAAGCTGAACAACAACCTAAAAAGAAACGAATTCTCGATTACAAAAGCATAGATTTAGGGCGTAAATGGTAAACATGATTGATTCTTTTTGTTTCGGGTAAATTATTCATAAGAGACACTAAGGAGGTCAAAGATGAAATCAATGAAGCTCGCAGAAAAAAGACATTCTACTAGAGAATTTAAAACTTATCCTCTAACAAATGAAGACAAAAGAATTTTAGAAGAAATATGGATGACTCGACCTAAACTATCTAAAGAATCCAGCGTTGAACTAATTTATGTAGACGATGGTTTAGCAGTTGCACCAAGACTTGAAGGACTAGCAGGTTACTTTGGCAATATGATTATAGCGCCTCAATATTATGCAGTTGTAAGTGATCCAGATGATTTAAGTTTCAAACTTGCAGGCTATTCAGGCGAGTGGCTAATTTTAAATGCCATCAAACATGATTTTGGTTTTTGCTGGATTGAAGTTAAAGATCCACTTTCAACAAAAATAGCTTTAAATTTAAAAACACCTAAGACTGTTGTAGCACTTATCGCAATTGGATACCCCAAAAAAGAGTTCCAACAATCTACCATATATGCAGCATCACGTGCAGGTAGCTTATCAACGCTCACTGATTTAGGTTATCCTAATATAGATAATTTTTCAACAAAAGCACCTGTCAGTATCCGTAAATCCATCACTGAATTAGCACATATCAATACATTTGATTCTAAACCAGACTTATCAGATCTAGAACAATACGGTATTCATGAAGCTTTGTTTTATATGAGGCTAGCACCATCATATGAAAATCGTCAACCTTGGCACTTTTTAATCCGTGGCAGTGAGATTGATTTAATTATGGTAGAAAACGATCATGCATCACAAGCAATAAAGTGCTTAGACGCAGGAATTGCAATGTTTTATTTCGAAGTTGGCATGCATGAATCGGGTTTTAGTGGCACTTGGGATTTCACTAATTTAGATGAAAGTTACGCGTTGCCTTCAAATTATGTAACAGTTGGTCGCTTCCACTATTAGAAGGAGGCGACCTCCTTTTATTTTATAAACGCTTCTAAATGCGTATTAATAATACTATTTAGCCCAAAATGTCTCTTTAAGTCATTTTCTACTTTTGTTGCATACTCATGGGCTGACTCAATCGTCATATTTCTTTCAAACATAAAATGGACATCAACTGCGACTTTATCTCCAATTCTACGTGTTCTTAAATGATGATAATTAAGAATCTCAGGATATTGACTGATAATCAAATGTATCTCATCGATTTCTGGATCACTTAGTGAAGCCTCTAAAAGTTCATTAACTGCAGGAATTAAAATCTCAATTGCAACTTTAAAGATAAAAAAACTTACGATCATCGATGCCATTGGATCTAACCACGTCCATTTGGGACCTAAAATATAAGCTCCACTAATCCCAAGGAGTGTTCCAACGGAAGAAAATGCATCTGATCTATGATGCCATCCATTTGCGATAACAGCACTCGAATTAATCTTTTTACCTACTTTAGTGGTATATCTATATAACCCCTCTTTTAACCCTATTGATAAGCAAGCTGCTATAAGTGCAATCGCTTTTGGACTCTGTATCAATTCGCCTTGAAACCATATCTTACAAATATTTTGAGCACCAGTTGTCAGAATTTTATATCCTACAAGGAACAATGCCCCGCTTATAACAACAGTTGCAAGTGTTTCATATTTACCATGCCCATAATTGTGTTCTTCATCTGCGGGCTTTTCGGTAAACTTAAAACCAACTAAGACCACAATATCTGTAAAAAAATCAGATAATGAGTGTATACCATCCGCAAGCATTGCTGCACTATTGCCTACTATTCCAGCAATAATTTTAAACACTGTCAAAATAGCATTAACACCAAATCCAACTAATGTAACTTTTCTTGCAATTGATTCTCTCGATCGATTTTCAACCATTTCCTTATACATGTGAACCTCCTGATTTTAAGTAAACAAAAAACACACCTATGGAACATTTTACTGTCCCACAGATGTGTATTTTTCATCTGCTGCCATATTGATGGCCCAGCCCCACAAACCTAAAAGGTTTATCGCCTGCTCAGTTTTAATTACAATATTAACCTTTAATACACCTCGAGTTTATCATATTCATAGGAAATAGTCAACCCAAAAAATCTACAGAACACAGTGTTTCCAATGCATTCAATAATCATTTTCAATAAGAGTCACTCTCAATTATTCTTATATCCTTTGATTATTTTTGTGTTCTCATCTGTATTTCATAGACAATAATCGATGTACTTCATCTATGAACAACTGAATATCAATTGGTTTAATTATATAGCCATCAAATCCTGCTTTTATAATTCTTTGTTGATCGTCGTTCATCGCATAAGCTGTAACTGCTGCAATAGGAATATGCCTGAGTTCTTCATTGGCTTTTATTCTTTTTAACACCTCGAAGCCATCAATTCCAGGTAAGTTAAGATCCAATAAGATAATATCTGGTTTAGTCTCTAAAGCCAAACTTGTAGCTAATTCTCCTTGTTGGGTTTCAACAAGGTCAACATTATCCATATTTTCGAAAATCCTTTTGACGAGTTTTAAGTTGGCTATATTATCTTCAACATACATCACGCGATAACTATCGTACTTCATCAAATTAGTTTTATTGGCCAAAACGATATTATCGTCTTGAGCAACTACTGTTGCTTGTGGTAGTTCGACACTAAAATGACTTCCTTTATTCATTTCACTGGACAAATAGATTCTTCCATTCATGAGTTCCGTCATTTGTTTGGCTACGGATAGTCCTATTCCTGTTCCCTCTACGTTGAAGTTGTTATCCATATTCAATCTGTGAAATGGATTGAAAACCAAATCCTGTTGATCAAATGGAATTCCCATTCCATCGTCTATCACATCGATAATAACGTGATTATCATTTGAACGATAATTAAATTCCACTTTACCTTCAACCTTATTGTATTTGATTGCATTGGTAAGTAAATTAATCAGTACCTGTTTCAATCTTGTATGATCTGCTATTACAAAAGACTCTTGACGATCACTTAGTGCATATACCAATCTTATATTTTGTAGTTCCGCCAGAGGACGAACCATTGTGATTGCCTCTTTCATCACTTCTACGACTGATACTGGTTCTAGAGAAATCGTCATTTTACCTGACTCAATTTTCGCCAAATCTAGCACTTCATTGATGAGTTTTAGTAGATGCTGTCCTGCATTTGTAATTTCAGTTATATTTTCAACTTGTGACTCATCCATGCTTTCTGTTGACTCCATCAAAAGTAATTGAGAAAAGCCAAGTATAGCGTTAAGTGGTGTTCTAAGTTCATGGCTCATATTTGAAAGAAATTGGGATTTAGAGCGATTTGCTAATTCTGCAGCTTCTTTTGATTCAATAAGAGAAAATTCAAGTTCTTTTTGCAGTGTTACATCTCGAGCAGATATCACTAACTTACGACTCTCACCATCCACTGCAGAAATACGTGCTAAATACCATTTTATTCCTTTTTCTGTACTTATAAAATACTCAATTGTTTCATTTAAACCGCTGATCAATATCTCATCAATCAAATCTTTAAAGACTTTTCCTTGTTTTCTTAACTTTGACTGAATATTTACAAGACTACTTTGAGCATAAACTAGGCTTAGTTCATTGTCAGTTTTGTTCCATAAATTAATAAGATTACCTTCACTATCTATCTCCATAATCATGTCATCTATAGAATTTAAAACAGCACTTAGCTCTGCTTCATTTTTTTTGAGTTCACCTTGTGTATTTATCAGGCGGTTATTGGCAATCCCCAAAGCTTCTCCCATATATGCCAGCTTATTTGCAGTCTCTTGAAGTTCTTTCACTGGAAACTCTGGAGGCGTTTGAAAATATTCGCTATTTCTAATTTTGTCTACCATCTGATTAATTGATACCAATGGTGTAGAAATCAGATTTGAGACTTTAACTGCGCGGCGTGATAAAATGATAAAGAAAACAATAAAAAATACAATTAAGCCAAGAATCATAAATAAACCAATATTAAAAAGTTGATTGTTTATGTTCTCTAAATGTGCAAAGACAGAATCCACTGGAACAATCATCACGAGTTTCCAGCCAGTACTTTCAATTGTGCTCCAAGAAACATATCTTTTGGCATTTTGTAAAATAATTTCTCCATTACCGTCTGCCTCAACAGCAATTTTTTCACTCAATCCTTCCATTTCAACTCTATTATAAAGGTTAAAGTTCTCTGGTTTAAAGGTATCCTCTAATATGGCCTCTGCATAGTGATGGGTGTTTAACTCTTCTAGTGCCCAATCTGATTCTCCATTATCTGGTAGTGCAAGAATCGTTCCCGTTTTCCCTATCAACATGGCATAACCATTATAGGGTATATCCATATTCAAAATCTGCTGTGTAAAGGTATTGACAGTTACATCAATTCCAACAACACCTTCTAAAAAACTATCATCACTGTATAAAGGTGTAATAGCGGAAGTCATCCATCCCTGACCTGCTGGATCGAGATAGGCGTCTGTCCAAACAACTTTTTTCTCTGGATTATGAGAAAGATCCGCTTCATAATAAAAATTATATTTAGGAATATCCATCTTAGCTGGGTACTGTGATATCACATCAAAATAAGGATAAATAACATTGAGAGAGTCATAAGTATTTATGTATACTTGTGATGCTAGACTTTGAACTTTAATAATGTCTTTCATGACTGAACCAACGCCTAATAACTTTAAGACTTTCGATTTTTCTGCATCACCAATTGGGCTAATTCCACTATAATAAACAGCAGGTCCCCCATCAACAGTATCATGCATCGAATAATACATTCCATTACTTGTCATTGCCATTCTGTCCAGATATGATCTATTTACTTTCACTTCATCTTCTAATGCTTTTTTAAACTGAAGTTTTAAAAAATCTGCAGTAATTGAAACTGAATCCAGTTGTACTTGTAAACTGCTGCTTTTTTCCAGCACCAGTTGGTTCATTTCATTTTCTACCTCACCATGTAAATAGTTAATCGTCTCTTGTCTTGACCACATACTTGTAGAAAAGTAAATGATAATAAACCCTAATTCTATAATCAAAAAAGGCACGAGTGCAGTCTTTAAAAATGATCTGAAAATCCATTTATACAATGATTCTGTATTTGATTTTACAGCTCTATCCCCCATATTAATTTACCTCAATATCTTTTTTTATTTCGATAAATTCATCGATATGCTCAATAAATAAATCCGTGAGTTTCGGATCTAAATATATCCCTTTGATCGTTTTTAATTCTTCAATAACAGCCTCTAATCCCCAACTCGGTTTATAGGGTCTCTCAGAACATAAAGCATCAAAAACATCACATATCGATGTAATTCTACTTTCAATATCAATGCTTTCTCCTTTTATGCCATTCGGGTACCCAGTTCCATCCCAATGTTCATGATGATTTAAAGCAATTTTTTCAGCACACTTTAGAATTTCTGATTGGCTACCACTGAGAATTTTTGCCCCCTTAACCGTATGTAGTCTCATTTTATCCATTTCTTCATCGGTTAATTTTGAATCCTTTAAAAGAATTTCATCTGAGATGCCTATTTTTCCAATATCATGCATTTTACTTGCATGGTATATTGTTTCTGATTTTCGTTCGTCAAGACCTGCCAGCTCAGCCAGATGTCTAGCAAAAAAACCTATTCTAGCAATATGATGACCCGTTCTAGCATCTCTAAACTCGGCGGATAACATCAGTCGATCTATGAGTTCCATTTGCATTTCTTCAAGTAACTGACTTTTAACATTAACTTCACACTGAAGCGTATCATTTTTAGCTTTTAATTCTTCATGAAGTGATTTTAATTCTAGCGCTTTGTTAATCCTCAGTATAACTTCTATGTTATCAAAAGGCTTACTGATAAAATCCACTATCCCAAGATCAAGTGCTCGCAGTTTATTTGAGTGTTCATCTTGTGCTGAGATCATGATAACCTGGATAAATAACGGATCAACAATAGACTTTATACCTTCCATTACTTCAAAACCATCCATAAATGGCATCTTCAAATCAAGCAAAATCAAGTCAGGAGCATTGGCTTGGCAATAACCTAAAACAGACCTAGGGTCTAGCAAGATATCAATATTGGTATATTTAAAACTTTGTAATATTCGCTTTAACAGTTTAGTATTAGGTTCTTGATCATCAACTATCAAAATTTTAGAATCATATGAGTTCATAACTTACACCTCTCTATTTTTCAGATGATACATACATATATGTATTTACCACAAAATAGCTCTTTTAATCTTATTATAAATTTTATAAAAGCATATAAAGTTATGAAAAAGTAAAAAGAACCTTTGCATTTATCGCACGGTTCTTTTATACACTATCTTAACATTGAACTGTTATTGAGTACCAATGTTGAATACAAAAACAGAACATCCTGTTCATCGAAAGTTATATATTCATTTAATAAATCGCTGGGCATATATCTTAAATCAACTAATGTGATCTTATCATATGCGCCAATTAACAAAGGCGTTAGTGATGATGCAAAAGAATCTCTAAAAATAATAAGTTCTTTTCCACTCTTGCTATTACTATTTTCAATTATTTCTAGTGCAGCTGCACCGTTTAAAAATATAGAATAGCCGTCTAGTGTTGTATTAGCCCCAGGCGTGTACACATCAGTTGTTTCACTTTGTTCAACATTGAAAACAGTCGCTTTCTCTATAATATCATCTATCATATACATAATTGCTTCACTTGGTATATTCAGTGCAGACTGTCCTATATATGCACCATTAAAGGGCGCAAATATAAGTTTGTCATATGCGCTAAATGGCGTAGACGTAAATGACATTTTTTCTTGAAGTCTTAGCAAGACTTTCTCAAGTTTATCTTGCTTCCAGTGTGGGTCGGTTTTGTAATAATCATCTATTTCCAAACAATCAAACAACTCAATCTCAGTCATGTTTTGAATATGTTCATTTAAAAGTGATTTGAGTAACATATAGTCCATACTTGGATAACCATTTTGTTCTGCTAAAAAATAATTTTTATCAGGAATCACAGCATAGTAAACTTTTAAACCTTTTAGATACTGCGCATAGATTTCATTAAACTTCTTTGCACCTATCAAAACCTGATCTTCATTTAGCGGAAATTCTAATTTTGATAGGTGATCATCTACTTTATAGATTCCTTCAAGTTCTTTCTTATGCAATAAAGATAAACTGAAATTCGACTTTATCTGTCTAAAACCCTCCCGAAATGGAAAATGATCAGCAAGATAAACCTCAAATTTTGACATGAACTTAGTATTGATGATCTCCTCAAAAGAAATTGTTGGAAACAAAGCGAGTTTTCTTCTTTCTGCAAGTGATATAGATTCATCTTTAATGAATATTTGCCCTAGCATCAATGATAGAATCACCGTTAAAATTGTTGCAGTGATGACAATGTTTTTTATTTTTTCAATCATTTTTTTTTCAATCAATTTTTTCCACCTAAAATCTAAAGTATAGAAATGGATTATATGATCCATCCACTAAAAAAGCAGTTACACTTACGAGCAATAGCAGTAATGTGGCTGGTTCGATAACGATCAAAAGAATTGAGCTTATTTTGTGCTTTAGCATCTTAAAATATACCTCTTTTATCACGGGCGTAGCACCTATCACAGCCAAGATTAAGACTACTGCATAATTTTTCATCTGATAAATCGTTTCGTTTGAAATCATTGGTATATCCATAAAACCAAATAACCCTGCAAGGTCTGAACTTATACCGGATATACCTGTCGCATTGAAAATTACAAAACTCAATATAACAATTAAAAGAACATAGAGATGTCTAACTACCCCATGAACCCTTTCAAGATATTTCAAAGTCCATTTTTTTTCTAAAACGAGTATAGCACCAAAATATAATCCCCATATGGCAAAGTTCCACTGGGCACCATGCCAAAAACCAGTTAAAAACCATACAATTACAATATTTCGAATCCATAAAGCTGCTGTTCCCCTGTTACCGCCAAGAGGTATATAGACATAGTCCCTAAACCAACTTCCCAAAGTCATATGCCACCTTCTCCAAAAATTTGTGATGGATCTAGATACATATGGGTAGTTAAAGTTTTCAGGGAAAGAGAATCCAAACATGCGCCCAAGGCCTATAGCCATATCAGAGTATCCCGAAAAATCAAAATATATTTGTAAAGAGAATGCAATGGCATAGATCCAGTAAAAAAGGACACTTGGCTCATGAGAATCTCTAAATATGTTGCTTAGCTCCCCCAATTGATTTGCTATAAGCACTTTTTTTGATAGACCTATTACAAAACGCTTTAGACCATTTGAAACTTGTGCTAAAGTATGCCTTCTATTTTTAAGTTCGTCGGATATAGTTTGATACCTTACGATAGGTCCGGCAACAAGTTGAGGAAACAGTGAGACATAAGTCGCAAAATTTAGAAATCCCCTTTCTGCTTTCGTTTCTCCTCGGTAGACATCAATTGTGTAACTCATCGTTTGAAAGGTAAAAAAACTAATGCCTATTGGCAGACTCAAATGTAAGTAAGGAATAGTGGTTCCTAATAGTTGGTTGATGTTTAAAAGTAAAAAATCTGCATACTTGAAAAAACCTAACATGCCCAAATTGATCACAACCGAACTCACCAGTGCATATTTAGCTTTTTTTGAGCCTAAATGTCTCTCAATATAACGGCTATGAAAAAAATCTGAGACAGATGATATAAGTAACAATACAGTATAGATTGGCTCACCATAAAAATAAAATGTTAAACTTGCTATTAATAATATGAAATTTTTAAACTTACGAGGTACCAAAAAATATGTAAAGAAGGTAACCGGTAAGAAATAGTATAAAAATGATATGCTAGAAAAAACCATTTAGGTTACCTCCTTAAAAATGTCTTACTTAAGATTTGTAAAATTCTCAGCAACTTGATCCGCAACTTCTGGATTACTCATGATCAGCAAGATTAAATTACCATTTACTTTTACAATTGTCTTTTCCGCTTCAACACAAATCCATTTTCTTGGATCTGCTTTCTCTTCAATCTCTTTAGCTACAGCCTCTGCATCAGTTCCATCTGGTACTCTTAAGAGAACAACTGAATGTGCGACAGCACTCATCATTGCATCTGCAGACACAGCTTCAGCACCCTCAATTGGATCAATAAATAGATACCATGAGAAATTATCTGCATCAAGCGGTGTAATCATTGTTTGTGTTTCGATGCCAGCATCTTCCGTGATTAAGTTTACGATCTCTTCTACTGTTTTATCTGCTGCAGGGTTAGTAGCAACCTGTGTTGTATCACCTTTCTCAGCTGAACAGGCAGTTGCACCAAAAACCATCATAACTGTAATAAATAAAGCCATCCATTTTTTCATTTTAATTTCTCCTCTAATTTGCTTTTTTTGACTAACAAATGTTTAGACGCTTATTATACAAATAAGTTCCATGAAAAAAAAACTTTCCAAAATATTAAATATTATTTGGAAAGTTTCTTCATTATAATAAAGTTATTTTCTTGTATATTTTAAGAGAGTTGGCAATAATGACAAACTTAAAAATGAAGATAGAATCATTGAGATCCACATCAATGCTGATATATAATAATGCACTTTTAGTGGCGAGAGCATCAAAACACTTAATCCAATTGAAAAACCTAGCGCATTGGCTATAATCGGTCTACTTGAAAAGCCGTATGCTTTTTCAACTGATTGTTCGCTGGTTAGCCCTTCTTTTTTATAACCTCTGAAAATTGAGGTAAAGTGTATCGCATAGTCTATGCCTACACCGATGGTTATACTAAATAGAGTCGTTGTAAATAGATTTAAAGATATGCCAGACATCCCTAAAAAGGCAAATAAAAATACAGTGGTCACGAGAATGGGAACCATGGCAATAATGCTGGGCAATATACGCTTTAAGCTTAAAAGAAGTGAAGCAAATACCATTATAAAAGCGATTACTAAACTGATTTTTTGACCTGTAATCATATTTTGATTTAGCTCATACATAGTGAGTTGAGTCCCGGCAAGATTTATACCTTTATAATTTTTAGCAATTGCATCAATACTTTCTATTGTCGCATTACTTAAATCTACTGGAAAAATAATAATTTTCGAATAATGTTCACTTACTAGTTCCTTATATATTTCACTTTGAGATAACATATTCATATCTATCGTTGCACCAATAGGTAATTTATCTTTTATCATTTCAGTGATGCCATTAATAGAAATCACTTTAGAGATATGCTTATTATTTTCAAGTTCATTAGTAAAGGCATTGATTTCATCACTTACTAATGTATCAAGCGGGTTCCCCCCATTTTCAATCAATGCAAAAAGTGGAATTGTTCCGCCATTTACACTCATAATCTCTTTAAAACTTTTTGCAACTTCCGTGTTTTCTTTATACATCATTAATTGATTAAATTCTGTTGATATCTTTGGAATAAAGATCACTGAAATAACCAGTAAAAATGCCGTAATCGCAAGAGAAGGAATCCCCCAAAATAGTTTGAAGTTTATATTAAAACTAAAACCACCCTTCTTCTTAGTGATATCCAGCTTCTCAAAACTGTTAATGAGCGGGACGATAAACCAAGTTGCAATTCCAGCAAAGGTGATCCCAATCGATGAAAAGATCGCTAAATCGTAAATCGCTTTTGTATTCATAAACATCAATGAGATAAAACCTGCAACAGATGTAATCGTCGTAATAACCATTGGAATCCCTATCATTTTCAACGAACTAGAAAGACTGTCCTTCATACTATATCCATCTTCAAGATGCTCTTGAACATGGGATATAAAATGTAATCCATCAGCACTACCTATAATGATTGTAAAAATTGGAGCCAAAACAGTTAATATTGAAATACTATTTCCTAACATACCTGCAAATCCAAGTGTCCACAAAGCTGCTATTCCCGCAGGTAGTATAGATAATATCGTACCTCTCACAGATTTCATCTGAACTCTAAAAATATTAAAAAGAATAAAAAGTGCCGCTGGTGGAATCAATAATAAAATATAAAGTAAATAGTCAAATATCTTATTTTGCATATATTGATTGCCACTCATATAGTACGTTAAGCCGTTCTCTTCTAGTTGTGACTCGATATCTTTAAGATCAGAAAAGCCAAAATCAGAATTTGGAAATATAGTAATGATGCCATATTCAACGCCACTAACCATTTTGATAGATGATAATTCTTCTATTTCTATAGGAAATGGTAATGGAGAAGCATCTTGTATTCCCTTAACATAATTAATATGTGGTAGCTGTGCAACATAGTTTTCAAAACTTGAAATTTGATCTCGACTTTGTGTGATGTCTTTTATCATTATAATCATTTGATCAGATGTTGGAAATTCACTTTGTAGTGTATCCATGTGCTGCTGATATTCACTATTCTCGATTTTAAATATGTCAAAATTTGTTTCAATATTTAGATGAAAAACACCATAAAGTGCTATTAGATTTATTAAGACAAATAATAACAAAAATGGCTTTTGAAATTTGTAGATTATATCAATGTAACGTTTCATATAATATCTCCTCAAAATTAATTTGATGATACACCATGTAAAAACTCATAAATAAGCTTTTCTGTCCATTTTTCAACATCTAGTGTTTTATATTGATCGCTTAATGCAAACACCCATATAGCATCAGTTAGAACAATCTTCAGCATATGCTTAAGAATTATTTCATTTTCAATGTCATCAAGTTCACCATTTTTTTTAAATATATCAAAATAATGATAAAACATCGTCTCTACATCGTTAAAATGAAGATGCTTAAAGTTATTTCTTAGTGCATCATTGTATAAAATTTCTTTAACAAAAACTTTGAAAATATCATGATTTCCTAAGATAAATTCTATGCGCTCCTTGATGAAATAATTCAGAAATGAGGACATATCCTTAAAATATTGCTTTTCTAACTTTTGTTTCAAGTCTTCTTTCATAACAGGAATAAAGACTTGTATAAATTTTAGCATTAAATTCAGCAATAGGTTTTCTTTAGTGCCATAGTGCTTAAAAATAGTTCCTTCTGCAACCTTTGCTCTTATTGCAATCTCTTTGGTACTGGTATTTGAAAATCCTTTCTCAGAAAATAATTCAATTGCAGCTTTGTTTATCTGTTCTAATTTATCTGTGTGTTTTTTCGATTGTCTAGTCTCTGCCAACAGTTGATCTAACAAGCTATTTTCCATTTGCAACTCCATATCATAAACATAAAGTGAGTGATTACTCACTTATTATACAACTATGTTCAAAAAAAACAATCGTTTTTTTTAAATAGAATGAAAAAAAGTAGTATATACATCAAAATGATGTCCTATACTACTCTGATTATATTTCTAATTCTTATTTTCAATTTGTAGCAGTTTGATACTATCTTCTTTACTTAAAGGTTTAGAATAATAATAACCTTGCATCGCATTACAACCAAAAGTTTGAAGCATTTCAAGCTGTGATTGATGTTCTACACCTTCGGCAACCATGTGTAAACCAAGTTCTTGCCCCATCTGTACAATCATTCTAATTAGATCATCATGTGACGATGTTTCACCTAAAGTATCTACAAAGGACTTATCTATCTTTAGGATATCAATTGGTAAATTTTTGAGATAACTTAATGATGAATAGCCTGTTCCAAAATCATCAAGTGCTACTTTTAATCCTATGGCTTGAAGTCTCTCAAGTTTTGCTGCTGTAGCATCTATAGCTTGCATCAATACAGATTCGGTAATCTCTATTACGAACTGATCAGGGCTAATTGCTTTTAAGCTCAATGACTCAAGTAATAGTTCTTCAAAATCTTCTTGAATTAATTGCAAGACAGATACATTTACCGCTACATGGATTCTTTTATTGCTAATTTTGTTAATTTCATTGATAAAAGTAAGCGTTTCATCAATTACCCATTTTCCAATTGGCATAATTAATTGTGTTTCCTCAGCAATTGGTATAAACTCCAAAGGTGTAATTTGACCAAGTTTTGGATTAGACCATCTGATCAAAGCCTCAAAACCAATAATTTCTTTAGTTTTACAATCTATTTGCGGTTGAAAAGCTAAATATAACTCGTGATTAGCAATTGCATGTTTTAATGCTTCTTCACGTTCAACGCGCCAAATAATTTTTTCAAACATTGTACTATTATAATGTAATACTTTACCTCTACCAGATTCTTTGGATTTATACATTGCAAGGTCTGCACGTGTAATCAAATCATCTAAATTATCACCATCTTGAGGATAGTTTGATATCCCAACACTGACACTGTTAGAAAAGTTACTGTACTCTACTTGAATAATGCGATTCATAACACTGGTAAGATGTCTGCCTAAAGCTTCCAGTTCGCGAGGATTACTCATACGGTGGTAGATGATAAACTCATCGCCACTAATTCTGTAGATACTACTATTGGGTCCCAGTTGAAGTTCTAAGATCTTGCCAACAGCTTTGATGTATTTGTCTCCAAATCGATGCCCCATGGTATCATTGATTCTTTTAAAATGGTCTATGTCCACAAGTAATATCCCATATTGCGAGATACCTCTTTTTACGTCTTTTTGAACCGTTGCTTCAAGTGCGTTTTTATTTCCTAACCCTGTTAGACCATCATGGAAAGCAGCATATCTAATCTGATCTTCCATTTGTTTGATGCCATCAATGTCTGTAAAAGAACTAATCATACGCGTTGGAAAACCTTGTCGATCTCTCTTTACAGCGCCTTTTACTAAAAACCATTTAAAATGTGCTTCATTGGTTTTCAACCTAACTTGTGTGATGAAATCATTTGATAGAAATGGCAGTTCATCACTAAAATAAGGTTTGATTTGCTCGATATCTTCATGATGAATATAGTCAAAAATAAACTCTGGAGAACATATCTTTGTAAGTGGCAAATCAATAAGTTCATGCCAATTTTCCGAAAGTGATACAGACTGTTCTTTAATATCCCAATCTACAATTGTATCTTTAATAGCATCCAGTATTAATTCATTTTTTTCTTTACTACTTTGTAACTCTTCAAACAAAGAATTAAGTGCATCAAACTGTGCTTTTAGTTCTTCTTCAGACGCCATCAATTCTTCATTGAGCTGTACTTGCTCAATATTTTTCTCAGCCAACTCATTTTTTAGTTTAACCATCTTTCTCAAATAAAAAGACAATACCACTAAGAAGATCATCATCAAAGACATAATAATTGCAATCGTTATAAATAGTCCTCTATACAGCTCAAAAATTGACACCGGTTGATTTATAATTTCTATGTCCTTTGATAGACGCGTCGTATCAATTCCAAATCGGCTAGCAACGTCATAATCTATGGCATCTATGATAAAACCTCTATCCACCAAAGGGAGATTGTTGGGATTTGTACCTTTTAAAATAGAGACAGCAAGTTCACCAGTTCTTTCTCCGATCATGCGACCACTTAAAAGTCCACCACCAATAGCACCATGTCCAATTGCAAAATCATAAAGTGAAAAGACTACTGCAGGCGTTGCCTCGCTTACCTTTTCAATCATATCTTCAAAGTTGATATTTTGTCCCTCTATATCTGTATAATAAGCTGTCATCAGCAAGCTATCATTTCTCGATAGTTTTGAAACTTTTTCAATAATCTGATCGATTGTTAGATCTGTAATAACTTCAGTCTTTATACCTGGCGCCATTTTATAAAGCTCAGCAATTGTAGTATCAGTCATTGCTTTTCCACTTCCAGTTTGATCGTGTACAATATAAAGTGTTTCCATAGTTGGATTAACTTGCATTGCTACTTCAAGGGTAGCTTCAATGTCAACTTTTTCTATGACTCCTGTGATCAGATTGTCATTAACAGCTAAAGTTCTAAAATTTTCTTCACTTACACCGCAAAAAACTATAGGTAAGTCTTTAAATATAGAATTTCTATTTGTTTCTACAAACC
The DNA here is from genome assembly GCF_029914245.1 of Fusibacter bizertensis. Lineage (GTDB taxonomy): Bacteria > Bacillota > Clostridia > Peptostreptococcales > Acidaminobacteraceae > Fusibacter_C > Fusibacter_C bizertensis. The sequence goes on along the minus strand of NZ_JARYZI010000007.1, from coordinate 179,349 downwards.
TCAATGCCGCATCATCACTTGTTATAACGAGATCTATCTGTTTGTCTTTATACTTATACTCAATACGTTCCTGAAACTGATCTAGAGTTTCTTGGGTGGGATACTCTTTCCAATCCATATACTCCATATAAATTCTTACATCATTACCAAACTGAGTTTTAATTGTCTCAGTGATAGCTGAATCAATATCATCAGTCCATGAAAGACCATAATGGTACGAATTTATGATCAATACATTTTTTTGGTGTGCAGCATAAGTTGGTGTTAATATGACGCTGGTAAGTAAAAGACATATTGATATGATTACTACAATTAATTTATGCTTCGAATTTTTTCTCATAAGTCTCCTCACACAGAAATATTATGTATAGTACCCAAGATAATTTAACGTTATACCTATATAATAACCTATTTATTTCATCTTGAGACATTCTTTTTCCCAAATTGGATTACAATTCTAAGACAAAAGCACTTTCTATTAAAAGTGCTTCAATAGAAAGTGCTTTAATTCTTCTTTAGTACGCGAATCAGCAAATGAAGCATCGATACTTTTATCGTATATTTCTATCCAATGTTTTTCTTGCCAATCAAAATTTTTATAAAGTTGATAAAATTCATTAGAAACAGTTGTATCTGAAACCGTTCTATTATCAGTATTTATAGTCACTAAAATTCCATCGTCAAAATAGCCTTTGATAGGGTGCATGGACATATGCGTGATTGCTTTAGTTTGCAAATTACTTGTTGGGCAACATTCTACACTGACACCGGCATCTTTTACAAACTTTCTAATATTGTCATCACTAAACATGGCAACGCCATGCCCAATGCGTTTTGCTCCTAGTAGTTCAATTGCATCCACGATATTCTCTGCTATACCCGTTTCACCAGCATGAATAGTGACTTCATAACCTAATGACCGTCCATACTTAAAAGCCTCTTCAAATCGACTTGAAAATCGATCTCTTTCACCTCCACAAAGGTCAAGTGCTACTACGCCTTTTCCAATAAAATTTTTACCTGCATTGATCATATCATAAATTCCTAAAACCTCTGTGTTTCTAAGATATGAAAGTATCAAATTTCCTTTGATTTCAAATTCTTCTTCTGCTGCTTTTAGCCCACTTAAAACAGATTCAATGACTTCTACTAAAGTGAGTCCGTTTTCTTGGTGTAGATGTGGTGCAAAACGTATTTCAATGTACTTAACATTTTCTTTAGCTGCATCCTCCATCAACTCATAAGTCGCTCTAAAAAGATGTGCTTTAGTCTGAAGTAATTTAATAGGCAAATCGAATCTTTTTAAGTACGTATCTAAGGAATCACAGTCTCTAGGTGCAACAAGTTGATCTCTTATGTTATCAAAGTGAAGTATATCTAGATCATTACCTTGATCGGTTTGATATTCACTTAGCCACGCTAAAACTGTTTCAGCTCTTAAACTGCCATCAAGATGACAGTGTAGCTCTATCTTAGGGTATTTAATGAAATTTTCTTTAATCAATTTTTGCATTTTTCCTCCTAAAAATAAAAAACGCTTGATTACGAAGAAAATACATGCGTATTTTCCTCGTAATCAAGCGTTTAAGGTGCTTGGTAGAAACCCCTGTACCATATTAACAGGGTTATACGAAGTTCAATTTCTATTTGAATAGTTTGCTTTAAATTAAACTTATTATAGCGCTCCAATATAATCCTGTCCAGTTTTTTGTGAAAAGTATCTAATTGTCAATTCTTCTGCAAGTGAACTACCAAAGTTATATAAGTTACAAATAAAATATTTTATCTTAATGAAATGGCTGTTATAATAGTCTTTATGAATTACTATACGTTTTATGGAGGCTAACCTTATGACAAATCAACCCTATATATTAGTTTTAGGGGCATCAATAGTTGATATAACGGGATTTTCAGCCGTTAAATATAGAGCTTTTAACTCAAATCCAGGCTGTGTAAAAGTATCAATGGGCGGCGTATGCCGTAACATTGCTGAAACAACTGCAAGGCTTAATGTCACAACACGATTTATCTCCGCTTTAGGTGACGATGAAAACGGTCGCTCAATTCTTGAGCATTCAAAGACAATTGGCTACGATATGACGGACTCTCTGTTTTTAAAACATTGTTCTACCCCAACTTATATGGCTATTTTGGATGAAAAAGGGGAAATGGTTTCTGCTATAGTAGATATGTGGGGAGCAGACCAAATGGATTCGAAATTTATTGATGAAAAAAGCCATATTATAGAAAATGCAGAATACACTTTTCTAGATTCTGATAATCCAGTTTTACTAGAATATATTTTAAAAAAATTCAAAGGTATTACCAAGTTTGTTTTAGATCCTATATCAGCAGTTAAAGCTGAAACCATCAAACACTTGATTCCATATTTCCATACAATTAAACCCAATCGATTTGAGGCTGAAGCTATTGTAGGTTACCCTCTTAATAGTACTGAAGCTTTGGTAAAAGCATCCGAGGATATATTGGCTCTTGGTGTAATAAATGTTTTTATATCACTTGATGAGAACGGTATATTCTATGCAAATAAAGAACACCGTGGGATCATGATGGCGAGAAATGCAAAAGTAGTCAATGTAACCGGTGCAGGAGATTCATTTGTTGCTGGACTTGGGTATGGTTACATGAACCATCTCACACTTCATGACACAGTAAAATTTGCAATTGGTGCTAGTCTTTTAACCATATCGCACGAGAGTACCATACATCCCGAAATGTGTTTTGACAAAGTTAAGGAAATAATAAAAACTACTGAATGGATTGACAGTAGTTTTTAGATGGTCTCAAAATATTTTTGTAAAAAATAATCAGTATATTTGATACAGTTATTCATAGATAGGGTGCTCAAAATCTCTCCAGCGAAAAACAGTCCCTTTTCGCCTTGAAAAGTCTCTAGTTTATTATAAAATCCTGCATCTAAAGTTTCTTGATTCACATAAGGACACTGATGCCACTGAATCATTTGATGAAGTCTCGGTTTCTTTACCCCTTGACTAATAAGATCTTCTTTGATCATAGCTATTTTTTCTTGAGATGTTGCACCATCCATGCTATACGCATATACAATTACGATATCTTCGGTATCGCTAACTTCCCAACCTGAATTCCAAATTACAAGGTGGCCTTTTCTAGATAAATCTAGATTATCAATAATACAACCACACCCTTTAGGTAGTTTTTCCGCTATAAATGCATAGACGTTGTATTCACTATAGCGGATTGATCTTACCATTTTCATAAGTTGTGTATCTCGACTAAAAAGTTGATAAAATTGCTCTAATTGAGATGTAATAATAACGTAGTCAAATGTCTCCATATCAAATTCAGTTCTGATACTTAACTCACCACTATCTTGAGAAATTACTTCTAAAACGCGTTGACCTAACCTAATATCCTTCACTTCCATCGCTAATTTTTGGATAATACTAGTCGTTCCTTCTCGCCAAGTGCTAAACTCTGGAATTTCAATAAAGGACATCAAATTATCATAGTTAAGTATCTTCAAGACATAAATTGCTGGCACTTCATTTACATCACCTAACCCATAACTGATAAAATAATGTTCATATACCCTATTTAGTACTTTAAAGTCAAATTGTTCACACCACTTAGAGAACGATTGAGAAAGTGCAGGGTCAATCATGAGTAGCAGGGGATCATCAAGACAGGGAAATAAGTCAAGTACATCTGGCAATCGATCAAGTTCAATTAAAAAAAGTTTCAAATCTTCTTTAGGTATTTGTAAAATCTTTTCTCCAAGGTTGTTATAATACACACGAGAAAGTTTTGGTCCATCTGCTTTAAGCTCTAAGCGTGATAATAACTTTTTCAAATTATTCTGAGTGGGTAATAAAAAAATAGCACCTAATTCATAAACCTTTGATTGATAATTTATAGAATATAACTTTCCACCTAGTCGATCAGATGCTTCAAACAACGTTACATTTCTAAACCCTCTCCTAATAAGACCTTCAGAAATGCTAAGCCCACTTAACCCACCACCAACTACCGCAATTTTTAAATTTCTATCTACTATCCCCATATCTCCCTCTCAACTAAAGGTTGTCAAGTAAAGCCATCAGCCATATTGGTAAAGTTTCTAAGTCCACATTATTGGCTTTTGCACATGCTAATATTATTTGAGCTGGTGTTTCTTGATCAAACTGTTTCTCGCGCTTAAAATTAGCGTTTCTAACAAAACGGTTCAATGCTCTTTCTAGTTTTAAAAAGGAATCAATCTCAGATGTTTCTAACACTTTTTTGTAAAATTCACTCATCAAGTAAGTTTGATAAGTATTGAACGGATTTAATAGATCCATATGTTCATCCATTATATAGATGTGTTCAAATCCAAAGTGTTGTTGAAGCTCGTTAAATCGATCATTTTTTACAAAGTAAGGTAAGTACGCCTTATTTTTTATAGTATATAGCCACTTTAATTCAATATTAAGTGTTCGCATCAAATAGCCCAGTTTTAACTCAAAATAATCCCATACGTCAATTTCATTTTTCTTTGAATAAATTTTTACAAAACACCATCCTGAATACAAATCGAAAATACTGTATTGATATACTTTTCCTATGCCATCAAAACTCCCAACAAAATCTAACTTTTGTACCACTACATGACCTGGATACATAGCGCTTGATACAGGTAAATCCGCATTACTTGTGGTTAGATTTGATTTCCGTATTAAGTTATTTTTGGCATATGCAATGCGTTGTGCTTTTTTGGTTAATGAATTTCTTTTAAGCACATTGAAAACTCCGGTCTCACCTATTTCATAACCTTCAGATTTTAGCTCATAATAAATCCTCTTTGGTCCATCACTTGGATATGTTAAAACATAGTTTAGAATATCCTCTTCAATTTTGGGATCAACTTTATTAGGCATATTAGGTTTTCGTGGTGTTTTAATCTCCAATGCCGCGATTCCCGCTGACTTATATGCCGCTAACCATTTGTAGAATGTCGTTCTAGAAATACCAAAAACTTTACAAGTCACAGCTATATTATTGATTTTTAATGCATGTCTCAAAATCATATATTTATAGTACGCGCTCATGAATTCAGGTTTCATAATCTGACACTCCTTCTTCAGTCTTAAACGTTTAAAAATTTCAAATAAAATGTTATGATGTGTCTATAAAATCATTTATAAAGGAGCTAACAATGAACCTTATTAACAAAAATTTCACTGAAATCCAAGTAAAAATTAGTGATATCAACTATGGGAATCACATGGGAAACGATAAAGCTTTGTTATTCTTTCAAGATGCAAGAATTCAGTTCCTGAGACAACTCGGTTATGATGAACATCGTATCGGTGATAACACAGGAATCATCATTGGCGAAGCACATGTATACTTTAAAAAAGAAGTATTTTTATATGATATCTTATCTGCTACTATATCTATTGAAGAAATCAGTAAGCGTTCTTTTATGATGAACTATGTTTTCCATAGAGTTAGTGATCAAGTCTGTGTTTTTGAAGGTAGTACAAAAATATATGCATTTGATTATCTCACCAGAAAAGCGTGTTTTCTTCCTGAGCCCTTTAAAAATGCAATTATGTAAAACTGTAAGTTGCAAAGTTGGTTAAAATATTGTCATACTTTATTATAACATTGAGCTCCTCCCTTTTGTAGTCTTAATTTCATTCTGACATGGGCTTATTTTGAAACTTTCTTAGTTGCAACTACAATTAGTGTTAGCTTCTCTGGATCATAGTTTGAGGCTTTAAAATCACTATACCAAATTAAGTCTTCAAAGCCTGATATTTGCAGACATCGCTCAAGTGAATCCTTCGTTATCGGGTAGAGCATTGTATTTGCAGTTAATCTTTGTTCTCCATCTTTTTTGAGGGTAAGACTTGCGTTAAACTGCATATGTTGTGCGTCTATAAAATTATATTCTCGCTCAAAACGTACATTTTCATTATCTATCAATGGTAGTTCTTTGATCTGATCACGCAAAATCAAATCATAATTTAATATTTGGATTATGAGACGTCCATCTACTTTCATAACACGATTAAATGAAGTTAATGCCTCGGTAATCTCTTTTTCATCATTTAAATGAACGATCGTATTACCAATACAATAGATTCCATCAAAATAGTTTGTAGAATAATCTTGACCAACATCAAGCATGTTCATGTTTCTTATACTCACATGAGAATTATTTTTAGTCACTTCTTTAGCCACTTCAATTAAATCTTGACTTAAGTCTATGCCAATTATTTCATAATTTAGATCTTTTTCAGCTAATGCAAGTGCAACTCGGCCATCTGAACAGCCAACATCCAAAATAACTTTGTTATTTTTAAAATGATTGAATAAAAAATTTCCTTTTTCCATCACAGGAAAGACATATTGGTATACAGGTGCTAGATTTTTATAAAACATTTTCAACTCCTTTTAGACTGTTGATTGATAGCATGCCATTTTACTCCATTTTACCCTTTAAACTTCACTTTATCCATGAAAATATCTTTGTTAATCAAATATAGATTTTAGTGTAATAAAGCGGTGCCAATATATTATCATCATATATTGACACCGCTTATTTAAGAACTTAACAGGCTACGATTTCTTTAATTTGAAATTCTCTACCTGAGATCAAATCCCAAGTTTCGCCTTGGCACTGTGGACAACGTTGGTTACTTGCAATCAAATTGTAGCTTTCACCACACTTTTTACACCTGACCTCACCTGGAATAACTTCTATTTTCAAAGAAGTTTTCTCTAGAAGCGTCCCTTCTACAGCCATGGGGTAACAAGATTCTATATATCGTGGGACTACAGATGATAGCTCCCCAACTTGTAGAACAAGTGTCTCTATCATTGTTACATTATTTTTCCGTGCAAATTCTTCTACTGTCTTTACAATCTTTATGACGATGCCAAGTTCATGCAATAAGACACCTCTTTTCTTATATAAAAATATTATTTTTGAGAAAATATATTTTTCACTTTTTTTACAGCAATTCTTCCTTTTCTCTTCACCATACTTTTAACAATAATTGGTTTCAAATTTTCAAGTGCAACGCCTTCTTCATCATACTCCCTAACAAGTGAAATGGCATCAAACTTACACCTAGTTGTACATGCGCCACAACCTACACACATGTAACTATCCACTGTTGTCGCACCACAACTTAAACATCTTTCAGTTTCTAGTGCTACTTGTTCTGCTGTAAATGTAGTTCTTAGATCCTTAAACGAGTGCTTTGCTTCGCTGAAATTAACAGTCGGTGTCATCTGTCTCGAAATTTGATCATAACCATCTAACATCAAATTTGTTTTATCAAAGACTTTAAAGATTCTTCTATCTCGCCCGTTATACATGTCTTGACCAGGCTGTACAAAACGATGTATAGAAATTGCTGCACTTTTTCCCATAGCGATCGCATCTATTGCAAAGCTTGGTCCTGTTAATGCATCTCCACCAATAAAGATGTCAGACTCATCTGATTGAAGTGTAAATGCATCTGCTTTTGCAGTTTTGTTTGGGTTCAAAATTACACTAGATCCTTCTAATATATTGCCCCAATCCATACTTTGTCCTACAGAGATCATTATGTTTTCAGCTTTCACTAAAATAGTATCATTTTCATCAAATTGTGGCGAAAAACGACCCTGATCATCTTTAGTAGATAAACAACGTTTAAATTCTACTCCAATTACTTTACCATCAGTCACAACAATCCTCTTTGGTCCCCATGAATTGTTAATTTCGATATGCTCTGAAAGTGCTTCATGGATCTCTTCATCAAGTGCTGGCATAAGTGCTCTAGTTTCTAAACAAAACATTGTTACTTTAGGAGAACCCAATCTTGTTGCGGTTCTAGCAACATCGATTGCTACATTTCCACCACCGATAACGATTGAATCGCCATCTAATTTAGAGAGTTGTCCTAAATTAACTTCTCTTAAAAATGCAACGCCCGATTTAACACTTGGTAATTCTTCACCACTAAGACCTAGTCCACGTCCGTTTTGTGCTCCTATTGCTAAGTAAAAGGCTTTAAATTCCTCTTCTCTTAAAGTATTAAGTGTAATGTCCTTTCCAATCTCTACACCAGTTTTAAAACTTACGCCAAGTTCACGTAAAATTTGAATTTCAGCTTCTACAACTTCTTTTTCTAGTCTATAAGAAGGAATACCTAGAGTTAACATCCCACCGAGTTTATCTTGTTTTTCAAAAACCGTTACTTTATATCCCTCTACTGCAAGATAATAAGCACAAGATAGTCCCGAAGGTCCGGCACCAATTACTGCAATTTTTTGATTGTAATTATGCTTGATCTTAGGCACAAATCTTAGATCTTGGTTGAGTTCCTGTTCTGCGATAAACCTTTTAATATCATCGATGGCTACAGGATCGTCAACATCACCTCGCGTACAATCTGTTTCACATTTTCGAGGACAAATTCTTCCACACACTGCTGGAAAAGGATTTTCGTGCTTGATAAGTTCAAGAGCTTCACTAAAACGTCCTTGCGCTGCAAGTTTTATATAGCCTTGTACTGAGATATGTGCAGGACAATTGGTTTTGCAAGGGCTTGTGCCTGTTTCAACCACATTTTCACGATTGGTTCTATAGTTTTCGTTCCACTTATCTGGTCCCCATTCAGTATTAGATGGAAGTTCTTTTCTCACAACTTCAGCGATTGGAACAGATGAACAAATTTTCTGACCTAGTTTGAGTGCATTTGTTGGGCAAACTTCGACACATTCACCACAAGCTACACATTTATCTTTATCCACTTTAGATACATAATTTGAGCGCACCATATCTGAATTTACAAACATCCCCGCAATTCTCATTGCGAAACATGAGCAACCACAACAGTTACAAATGGCATGCGTCTCCCCAGGTCCATCAGTATTTGGTATACTATGCATCAAACCATTTTCTTCAGCTCTTTTGATAATTTCAAAAGCTTCTTCTCTTGTGATTTCACGACCTCTCCCTGTTCGGATATAATATTCAGCAGCATGTCCCATCTGGATACACATATCCTCTTTTAAGTGACCACAACCTTCGCCCATAGCTTCCCTAGATGTACGACAAGAACAATCAGATACTGAGAAAATATGATTATCCTTTAGGTATTTAGATACTTCTTCATATGAAGCTCTTCTCGTTTCTCCTTGAATAGCAGTTTCTATGGGAATAACACGCATAGGTCCAGTACCAACTGGGAATATACCAGCAGTCATTGGCCCCTTCTTTTTGCCATAAGCATCAAAGGCTTCAGCAATTTGTGGAAAGTTCTTCACGTTCTCCTTGTTGTTGACCATCATTTCCATATGTCCGGGCACCCAGATGTCGTGCCAGTATTTATCTTCTCCATCTATTTCATTTACAAATGCAGCACCTGCGACTGCTAGTTGCCATAACAATTCAGCAGTTTCTTCAACTGTTTTACCGCATTCTTTAGCGATTTCCTTTGCGCTTTTGGGTTTTCTTAATTCCATACATAGCCCAACCTCAGCCATGGCAGTTGTCACAACTGGTTCAAGTACTTTATATTCCGGATCTTCAGGTTTTATCTCTGATTTTGATCCTCGCTTTGTTCTACTGATTTTGTTTGCAAAGTCCATAACTTTTTCATTAATCATACATTTATCCCCCCAGTATATTTTAGTGATCCTTACCTTTATGATTAAGCTTGCTGCCAGTTAGCAACTTCTTCTTCAAGCCACTTGCACCATTCACTTATTCCCTCTCCTGTTTTAGCTGAAATCTGAATAATCTTGATATTTGGATTGAGTTTCGTTGCACGTTCTTTAACAGCTTCAATATCAAAGTCAAAGTAACCTAATGCATCAATTTTATTAATAAGTAGAACATCTACGATTGAAAACATAAGTGGATATTTGAGTGGCTTATCATCACCTTCAGGCACGCTAAGAATCATTGCATTTTTAACAGCACCTGTATCAAATTCGGCAGGGCACACTAAATTCCCTACATTTTCAAGTACTACAAGATCAAGTTCATCTGTGCCTAACCCTTCTAAACCTTGCATAGTCATTTCAGCATCTAAGTGACACATACCACCAGTATGAAGCTGAATCACTTTAGTACCTGTTTTTGAAATTGTGTTTGCATCTACATCTGAGTCAATATCTGCTTCCATTATGCCTAGTTTTAATTTTGTATCAATTTGTCCAATTGTTTTCAAAAGTGTTGTTGTTTTCCCAGCACCTGGAGATGACATTAAATTAAGTAGAAAAACTTTTTCCTTCTTTAATTTTTCTCTTAAGCTTTGTGCATGATTCTCATTATTTTCAAAAATACCTTCTTTAATCTCCATAATCCTATATGCTTCCATATGATCCCCCTTTTGTTATAGCTCTCGTATTGACACTTAATTTTGTTATTTATTTGTCATTCTTTAGTGTGATTGTATTGTTTTATGAACATTTTGTCAAAAAAAAAGGAATGTTGAAATTTCAACATTCTCCACAATTCACTTTCAAGTGTTGTTTACATTCATCTCTTGATAAAAAGGATACAGCAATTGGCTTATTTAAAGCGCTTCAAGTATTGAGTGTCCATATAACTTGAAAGTAAAATAAATAGTTTAAATTATTTTTGTATTGTTTCTGTGATTAACTTGATTAATTTATCAAAATTAATTGGTTTCGTTATGTAACCATTCATACCAGCTAGCATACATTTATCATAGTCACCTTGCATTGCTAATGCAGTCATTGCAATAATCGGTACTTTAGAATTTAATTTTGAGTCTCGCCTTATTTGTCGACAAGTTTCATAACCATCCATGCCTGGCATTTGACAATCCATCAAAATCAAGTCAAAGACTTCATTTTGAGATAAAATCAATGCATCTTTTCCATTTGATGCTGCAACGCTTAGCCATCCATTCTTGCTGATAATTGTATCCACCAAATATCGGCTTGTCATATCGTCATCAACAACTAAAATTTTTAATTCATTTGTTTTATCAAATTTTACTTGTTTTGACTCTTTTAATATAAAGGATGAATCCACACTAGCGGGTTGGAGTTTGCAAGTAAAAATAAAGTTACTACCTACTCCAATCTTGCTTTCTAGTCTGATTTCGCCTCCCATTAACCCCACTAGCCCTTTAGTAATCGCTAAACCCAATCCAGTTCCACCATAATTACGAGTAGTACTTTCATCAACTTGAGTAAATCTAGAAAACAAATGTCCAATCATATCAGCAGGAATCCCAATACCAGTATCCTTAACAAAAAACTCGAACATATCTATTTTGTTCTCTGAAGTTTCTAGTGCTTTTATACCGATTTCTACTGATCCCGAATTCGTAAACTTGATAGCATTTCCAATAAGGTTTGATAAAATTTGATTTAATCTAAAACTATCCCCTACAACATAGCGCGGTATATCACCGCTATAGTTGCAAGTCAATTCTATATTTTTCTGAATGGTAGAAGGACTAAACAATGCAACTAAATTATCCATTAGCTGATATATATCAAATGTAATTTTCTCAAGTTTTATGCGTTCTGCTTCTAACTTTGTATAATCCATAATATCTGTTACTAACATCAGCAAGGCATCTGCTGAAAAATCTGCTAACCTTAGATACTCCATTTGTTCCGCATCTAATTTCGTTTTTTTTAGCAATTGTAACATGCCAATAAACCCGTTCATTGGTGTCCGAATTTCATGGGACATATTTGCGAGAAAATGGCTCTTAGCTTGATTGGCTTTTTCGGCGCTCAACTTAGCTTCTATTAATTCCATCTTTGTTTCTACTTCATTTGATATATCCGTATACAGAGAAAATCCACCGGTTACTATACCTTCAATTACGATTGGTACGCCGACAATATCCATCATGACATCTTTACCAGATTTAGTTGTTCTCTGACCTGTACATCTTACACTCTCTCCTCTAAACACCTGCGATGTATACTCTTTAGCCCGATGTCTTATCTTTTCTGATGCAACAAGTTCATCCACTTCTCTCCCTATTACTTCTTGTTCTGTATAACCAAAGACACTGGTAAAAGCTGTGTTAATTGCACGTGCGCAGTGATTTGCATCAAACTGAACAATAGCGATTGGGGAGTTTTTAAAAAGAGCTTCAAAAGCTGTTTTTTGACTGAACATTTCAACTTCAGCTTCTTTTAATTTTGAGATATCATTAACAAGCCCAAGCCCACCTATTACTTGTTTGTTATGTGAAAAAAGTGGTGTAAAAACTGCTGAAACATGACTCTCTTTTTGACCTGTATAGGAGTAATATACACCTTCATAATATGATTTATTTCCTTCTAAGCATCTAGATATTGCATCTCTAATATCTAGATTAGGAAGTTGGAAGATATTTAACCCAAGAATAGCTTCCTTAGAAGACCCTATAAGATTGATAAATTCATGGTTACATTCTAAAATATTTCCTCTATTGTCAAAGCTAAAAATTCCTGCTGGGGTATTATCAAATATATCTTGAAACTTTGCTTCACTTAGTTTCAACTTCATTTCTTGTGACCTGTTTTGGTTGATCAAGTAGTCACTTTGAATCATGCGTTGACTAATATCGGTCACCATCGAATAAATCAATTGTCGATTTTTGACTGTAATTGAAGTTGCATGTACTTCTACTTCTCTGATTTCTCCACTCGCTAATCGATGTTGAAAATTAAAAAACTTTCTATTTTCATGAGTCGTTTTTTCCATTTCCGACTTAATTTCTTCAATCGTTGCTGTGTTGATATCTGATATTCTTAATTTAATTATTTTTTGATAGGAATAGCCATAAAAATCACATGCAGCAAAATTAGCATCGACAATTAAACCATCTTCAGGTGAAATGATTAATATTGGAGTTGGATTTTTAACAAAAAACTGATATTCCATTTCATAATCTAGATTGTTTTTTTTCATGTGATGCCACCTTATTTACACTAATAATTCATTAACTTAAATAACGTTCAACAAGGCAATTGATTTCGTGAATTACGCTAATTAATTGATCCTGATCTTTATTTTGACATGCCTCTTCTGCTAGTTTTGATTTTTCCATCATCTCTAGCGCTCTTACATTTCCAGATGCACCCTTAAGTTTATGTAGTAATCTCGCAAGCTGGTTTCGTGTAGAAACTTCTTTGTTGTTTTCAACTTCACTTGATAACAACTTATTAATTTCATTTACAATTGATTCAGTCTGCTCCAGATATATCCCTAAAACGTAAACTGCTGTTTCATAATCAAATCCAGTATCTTCACATAACCTGCTCATAATCACTTCCATATTTCCTGCTGCATCTGTATACCTGTTGTCTACTTTATGTTCACTCATCGTTTATCCATCACCTTCTGACATCTTTATAACTTTGATTAAATAATTCCTATTTTTTCAAGCACTTCTTTGAATTTCTCAATATCAATTGGTTTTGAAGCATAAGCATCACAACCAAAATCAAATGCAGTCTTTACAATCTGTGCATCACCAAGGGCGGTGGTCATTATGATCTTGGCACGGCTTTCAGAAGACATATTATTTTCGTTTTCTAGATCTCTAATCGCTTTAAGCACTTTGACACCATCAATTTTGGGCATCATAATATCTAAGCATATAAGATCATATGGTGCTTCGTCTTCTATTGATAACAAGTATGCATCTATTGCTTCAAGACCATCTACGACCATATCACATTCTCCATATTGTTTAAGAAACTTATTTAAAAACTTTCTACTTACCATATCATCTTCAACGATTAATATTTTCTTCATTAACATCCTCCTAAAATTTAGTGTAAAGTAAATTTAAAATTGTCATGATGCGCTCTAAGAACTCAAGCGTTTTCACATAATTCTCTTTTCTTATTTCTAATTCCATTTTAAAGGTGATATTCTTTAATTCTTCAGCATTTAGATCTTCAAATGTATTCTTTAGCTGATGCGCTGCAATTTCCAACAACACATAATTTTCTTGTTCTAAAGATACCTTCATTTGTGCAAGCCTAGACATTAATAATTCTATCGTTTCTTTTTGCTCTAAATTTATGTCTGATTCAAATTGATCTCGCCCCTTGATCCGCTTAGATATCAAGTCGTCAACATCATCAATATATACATTTTTTTCCAATAACAATCGCATTTCATTTGGATTAACCACACTATCGAAATGATGGCTCAAAAGTTTTACTAACTGCGTTCTATTAACAGGTTTAGAAATATAATCATCCATTCCACTAGCTCTAAAAATTACCTCATCCCCTTTTAGTGCAAAAGCAGTTAAAGCAACAATGGGGGTACATGTATTTTTGTTGAGACTATTTCTGATTAACTTTGTAGCTTCTATGCCATCCATAACTGGCATCTGTATATCCATTAATATAAGATCGTACTCTATTTCTTTTGCCAAAGCATATGCTTCTTCCCCATTGTCAGCTAGCTCAACAGTAACACCTTCAAATTCCATCATTTTTTTCATAACGATTTGATTGACTCTATCATCTTCAACAAGCAAAATTTTCTTTTTAGTAAACGTTCTCACTTCATCTTGTTCATCATTCATTTCCTCTAGAGGATTGTTAATCTTCTCAAGTGGCAATGTAAAGTAAAACTTACTCCCACTGCCCTGCGTACTATCAAATCCAATAGTTCCACCCATCATCTCAACGAGCTGTTTTGATATGACAAGTCCTAGTCCAGTGCCACCATATTTCCTTGTATAGGTGCCATCGAGCTGTGTGAAACTATTAAAAAGCAATGCTTTTTTTTCACTTGCAATACCTATACCTGTATCTGCAACAACAAATTTAATCATCCTCTTTTGAAGGCGGCTTGATTCTTCCTTGAAGACTTTAATTGTTATCGTACCCTTTTCAGTAAATTTAATTGCATTGTTAACTAGATTATTTAATACTTGTTTTATCCTCTTGGCGTCTCCTTGATAATAATCCTCAATTAACGGATCAAATTCTGTAACCAGTTCTAGTCTTTGTTCATTTATTCTCGGTAAATGCAACTTAATTACAGACTCTATAAGATATTTCAAATTAAATGGATCAAACTCAATTTTAAGTTTTCCTGCTTCAACTTTTGAAAAGTCTAGTACATCATTGATAATGTCAATTAAAGATGCAACACATTCTTTTGCCGTTGTAAGATTATCAAGTTGATCACTTGAAACTTCATCTAAGAGTGTAAGGTCAATCATGCCAACAATACCATTTAGTGGTGTTCTAATCTCATGGCTCATATTTGCTAAAAACTCACTCTTCACACGGTTAGCTTCTTCTGATTTTTCTTTTTCTAATAGCAACTCAAGTTGTGCTTTTTTCTTGAAATCAATGTCAGTAATCAACATTGCGATGAAGTCTTTTTCAGGGCTATAGATTGAAAACTGTAACCATTTATCATAACTAGACAAATAAAATTCATCAATATGTTCACTAATCCCATCTGCTGCAACTTTCTCAAAAATCTTCAAAAGTGCTAAGATTTCTTGATATGTTAAAAATTGTAGTTGAGTTAATCGCTTGCCTACTAAAGAAGATAGTTTTATTTTTAGCAGCTGATAAGCAGATTTATTTAACTCTAATATACTTGCGTCTTTCACACCATGGTGGTCATTATAAATCAAATTAAAATAAACAATGACACTGTCCATATTTTGAAAAAGTGAATAGTATTTCTTTTGGCTTTGCCTGTATTTAAGTTCCGACATCTTAGCATCATGAATATCTAAAAAGAGTCCAATTATGCCGTCGAAATCTCCATTAAAATTAAAATAGGGTTTCCCAACTAACAGCATATATCGATGATTTGTTTTTCTATTTCGAATTTTTAATTCTGCATGAAAAGACGATTCATTTAACACACTATTTTTTAGGCTTTGAGTGAAAATTTCATAGGATTCACTATTCATATTATTTTTCATTAAATCAAAAAAATCATCTTGGTTGACATCAAAAGTATTGGAAAAAGTTTGATTTACAAAATCACATTTTTTACGTTTGTTAATCTTGAAAATCATAACCGGCAAACTGTCTAACATCGATAAACTGGACTTCCTTGCGGCATCAAGCTTTTTCTCATACATGATCCGTTCTGTGAAATCTTCTACGGTTATTGTATATAATATTTTATCGTCCTCTTTCATCGGCATGAAATTGAGTTTAATCCATTTACTTTTTAATCCTGATTCACCGTTATATGAAATCTCAGTCAGTACATTCGTTAAATTATTTTCATCATCTATCAATTTGTTTAACTCTTTTTTGAACTTACAAAACATACAATTCTTCGAAGTACCACAATTGTTCTCAAGACTATTAGCACAGTAGATAATATCTCCCAAAAGTTTTCCTGTAGCGCCTCTTTCTTTAATTTCAAACAACTCAATAAAGGCCTGATTCATTTGATATACTACTAAAGAACGATCTAAGGTCAACATCCCTATAGGTAGTCCTTCAAACATCCTCTGAAGTTTGTTCCTTTCATTTATCATTTGAACTTCAGTTGTATGTAGCTTTGTTATGTCACGAAGAACCAAAACATAACCTTCAGCTGAAGTATGGTTCAAATCAATATTTGTAAAGTTTGCTGAAATATATTTTTTTAAACCATTAGAAGTTACAATATAAGAATTTCGGTGTAACCCCTTGTTAACTGAAACAGATTTCATCTCAAAGTCATAAAGATAATCGATTCGATCCCAGTCATCATTAAAAATTTTAATTGCTTGATTCAGGGACATCTGAACAATTTCATCAAAAGTAACCGCTAAAATTTCACATGCTTTTTTATTGGCAAATTTAATGTTACTATCGAGATCACAAATCAAGATACCATCCCCAACACTTGATAAAATGGCCATCAATCCCTCTTTACTATACTCGTCCAATAAATTTCGAGATGCCTCCAAACCTTACTCCTTCCAAAACAAGCAATTAAGCGACTATATATTTAAACTCTGTGTTTTTATTGATAAATTTCCCGTGCGCATTTCAAGTTCAATTGTTCGGCTCAAATTTCCACCAGTACTATCTTCAACAAAATATAAGTTTTCTGATCTTAGAATGGTTCTGACCTCTTCAAGATTTCGCGCACCTATCTTAAAAAAATCATTTTCTTTAATCGAATTAGCGCCTCCAATAACATGAATCTCCGTATATGCCATATTGACTTTGTACTTAGTGACTAATTCTTCAATGACTCTTTTTAAACCCGTATCTGCATAATAAAATAAGCGATCTGGTCCATTGTCCCTTGAATTAGTATTGGGAAGGGCAATGTGAATCATTGCACCCACCATATCCTTGGGATTATAGAATACAACTGCAACACATGAACTCAATGCATGTATCATTATAATATCCTCTTTTTTATAGGCAACTCTATACTTCCCAATACCTACTACGTATTTCATATTTACCTCAGTACATTGCAAATTCCTCTAGAAATCTGATCCAAAGGATATTGTCGTTCAACCGCACCAACCTCATATGCTGCCTTTGGCATACCGTATACAACACTTGTGCTTTCATCTTGTCCTATAGTTCTTGCACCTTTCCGGCGCATAGAAAGCAAACCTTTGGCACCATCATATCCCATTCCTGTCAAAATTACCCCAACAGCACTATTGCCACATTCTTTGGCAACAGACTCAAACAATACATCGACAGATGGACAGTGACCATTTACACGATCACCATGAAATACATCTATTTTATATCGATCACCCACTCTTATGACACTAAGATGTTGATCTCCAGGCGCAACAATCACTTTACCAGGTTCTATGTACTCGCCTTTTTTCCCTTCAACCACTTCAAAATGAGTCTGTAGATTTAATCGACTTGCAAACATCTTTGAAAATTGAGGTGGAATATGTTGTACAATCACTACCCCGGGGATGTTAAGTGGCAACTGTTTTAACACATGGAAAATCGCTTCCGTTCCTCCTGTTGATGCACCAATAGCTATAATTTTTTTAGTGAATTGACCTACAGGATTAACAGATTTACTTGGCTGTACCGTTTGCTTAGGTACTATTTTGGATTTTGAGATGGCCTTAACTTTCTGTATCAACTCAAAGATAAATGCCTCTACACTTTGTGGGGATTGAATATCTGGTTTTGTAACAAAATCAACTGCACCTGCATTAAGTGCATCCAGTACAGATTCACTAAGTGAGCTTACTACGATAATTGGGACAGGATGTTGCGGCATAAGTTGTTTGATAAACTCTATACCATCCATTTTTGGCATTTGTACATCACAAGTGATAACATCAGGCTGGAAATTTTCAATTTTCCGAATAGCATCAAAAGGATTTTCGGCTTTTGCGACTACAAAAATACTAGGATCTACTGATAATCCTCTTGCTAAAACTTCTCTAAAAACCATACTGTCATCGAGAATCAGGACTTTTATTTTATTGCCCATTTCATCCTCCTAAACTTTTCTATATACTGCTGGTTTAATATATTTAAAATTTGATGCTTCCCTATTGATTGACTCCGAGTGCCCAATAAACAAATAACCCCCCTCTTCTAATTGGTCATATAGTTTATTTACAAGTTGTTCTTTTGTTGCTGCATCAAAATAAATCATGACATTTCTACAAAATATTACGTGGAACCTCTTTTTAAATGGAAACACATCATCTATTAAATTAAACC
The DNA here is from genome assembly GCF_029914245.1 of Fusibacter bizertensis. GTDB lineage: Bacteria > Bacillota > Clostridia > Peptostreptococcales > Acidaminobacteraceae > Fusibacter_C > Fusibacter_C bizertensis. Next base: position 160,662 of record NZ_JARYZI010000007.1, on the reverse strand, counting down.
TTCTATAGATGACTTCTCTTTTAATTTTCTCGGTGATTATTAGATTCTGGTTATCTTTTTTTAAGAAATATTTATTTTTCCACATTGCAGGTAAATCTTCTAAACGCTCTTTACTATAAATACCCGATTTAGCTGTTGACAAAGCAGACTGAGAAATATCTGTGGCTAGTAATTTGGTATCCCATGCTGGAACTATTTTTTCAAAATAATCGGTTAAGATCATTGCAAGAGTATATGGTTCCTCCCCCGTTGAACTGGCAGCACACCATAATCTAAAGTCTCGATCTTTGATGACACTTTTAAAATAGGGCAAAAGGTGATCTCTAAAAAAATAAAAGTGCTCTGGCTCTCGCATAAAGAAAGTGTGATTTGTAGAAATTTTATCGATTAACACTTCTAGCGCGTGACCTGTTTTGTCGGAAACTAGATATTTGTAATATTCAGTGAATGTGGTGAATCCAAGTTCACTTAGAACTTTATGTAATCGCCCAATAATTAAAGTTTCCTTTTCCTTCTTTAGATGAATTCCATAGTTCTTCTTAATTAGCTCTGTAAGAAGTTTAAACTCGTTTTCTGTTATTTTTAGCATTTTTCACAACCTTTAGGAGGAGCTAAGCTCCTCCATTTAATCATTACATTTTAGTATTTTCCAAACTCTTTTTCACTAAGAACTATTTTTTTAGCACTTGGTTCATTTAATTTGGGATTATTCTCATAAGCATTTTGACTTTTCATCATATCTAACATTTTAATCACTTCTGGGTTGAGTTCATCTAATTGCTTAGAGTAACCCATAAAGTTTTGTTTTTTAAGCTTAAAACGAGAGACTTGATGTTTTAACATCTCCGCTTGACTAGAAAGTTCTTCACTTGCTGCTGCAGTTTCTTCTGAAGTGGCAGATGTTGTTTGGACAACATCTGCAATTTGTCCAATGCCTTGATTAATTTGCTCAACACCTAAAGCTTGCTCATTAGATGCCACAGCAATTTCTCCAACTAAGTTTGTCACTTTTTCTACGCCCTTAACAATGTTTGTTAATGCCACTGCTGTTTCGTTGGCGATTTTAGTACCACCCTCTACTTTCTTAATTGATCCCTCGATCATATCTGTAGTTTCCTGTGCAGCTTTCGCTGAACGTGCAGCTAAATTACGTACTTCTTCTGCAACAACTGCAAAGCCTTTTCCATGCTGACCTGCTCTTGCCGCTTCAACAGCTGCATTAAGTGCCAATATATTGGTTTGAAATGCAATTTCATCAATTACTTTTATAATTTTCGAAATATTGTTTGAGGATTCATTAATTTCATCCATTGATTTTAGCATCAGTTGCATTTGGCTATTTCCTTGAACAGCATTTATTTTTGCATCTTCAGCTAAATCATTGGCTTGAGTTGCATTATCTGCATTAAGTCTAGTTTGTGCTGCAATTTCTTCTACAGAAGCGGTTAATTCTTCAATAGAGCTTGCTTGTTCTGTAGCACCTTGAGAAAGTGCCATACTTGAATCAGATACTTGACGAGATCCTGATGCAACTTGTTCAGATGCAGAATTTATATTTGTCATAACTTCATTGATATTTTCAGCCATCATATTAAATGCATTTGATAGAATACCAATCTCATCTTTGGAAGTATTGTCGATCTTGATATCGAGATCTCCATCAGCCATTGCTTTTGCAGCATCCATCATCTTAATAATTGGTTTTCTGATTGAAGAAGATATAAAATAACCAAGTAATAATGAAATCAACATCGCAGAAACGAGTAAGATGATCATCATGGTCGTCGCTGTATTGGCAACTGAAGTGTTGCTATTGGAAGTATCTAGAGCAATAGAAATTTTACTATCTTTAAGTTCTGTGTAATCTTGTTCAATCTCTTTCCTAAGTATATCCCCTTCGCCTTTCATTAAATCTATCGCCTTAGTATGTTGTCCATCTTTTACATATGCAATAATCTGAGCAGCAACTGCATCGTACTGTGATTTTTTTGTTTTTATGTTATCTACTAAAAGCATACCTTCATCCGTTATTATCAATTTTTCAAACTCAGCTAAATACTGATTAAACTCCATGTTCCGTTCTATAATTCGAGCTTCATAATCAGCAATTTCTGCATCTGTTGTTGAAAGAACAACGTCTTTCACATTGCCTCTCATCCTTTGAAATGACTCTGCAATCATGATCATATCACCCAATGGTACTGTCATATTGGTGTACAAGTAAGTATCACTTTCACTAATATTTTGTATATTTATCACGCCCACTATGCCTATTCCACCAGCTATAATAGCTACGATTAAAAATCCTAAAATCATCTTTGTTCCAATTTTCATATTTCTATAAAGTTTCATATAAACCTCCATTACTGATTGACTTCAGTTATCATCTCAAGTTCATGATGTGTTAACAATTTTTCACAGTCTAAAAGTAGTTTTACATCTGTCCCTACTTTCCCAATGCTTTTAATATACTGATTTGACGCGCCAGAGCTTAATAAAGGTTGATCCACAATATCATTTTCACTGATATTGGTGACTTCTGATACACTATCAACTATCAAGCCTACTGAATTCTCGTTAATATCAACTACGATGATACATGTTCTTTCATCATATTCATTAAATGTTTTTTTGAACCTTAATCTCATATCCATAACGGGTACGATTCTACCTCTGAGGTTTACAATTCCCATGATAAAAGCGGGCAATTCAGGAACTTCAGTGATTGGTAAAATCCCGATTATCTCAGTGACATGTTCTATGCCAATGCCATACGATTCTTCTCCCAAAACAAAAGTGAGATACTTTCCTTTTTGAGTATCTTCTTCTAAGTATTGATCTTCTAATACTTTTTCCATCATACGCTCCTTTCTCTTATCTTATTCTCAAACCTGTTAATCCTGAGATATCAAGTATCAAGCTGATACTTCCATCCCCAAGTAGCGTACATCCCGCTATGCCAACGATTCTTTTTATACTATTTATATAATTAGGTAATGATTTAACCACAACTTGTTGTTGTCCTATAAGCTCATCAGCAAAAAGACAGAGTATTCTGTTATCATATTCAACCATTATCAATATACCTTCTTCGAAATTCGTAACTGCTTTTTTGACTTTATAGCGACTATGAAGTCGAAGTACCGGATAGCATTCACCACGTACCATTACCATTTCATTTTGATTAGGATCTACAATAATATCCCTCATTTTAGGTCTAAAGGATTCTTTTATAGCTGTTATCGGAATTGTGAATCTTGAGTCTCCAACTTTTATGTTCATCCCTTCAATTATTGCTAATGTCAAAGGTATTTTTAAGGTCATGGTTGTACCAATGCCCTCTTCACTTTCAACTATAACTGCGCCTCCAACGGCCTCAATATTTTTAGCGACAACATCCATGCCAACCCCTCTACCCGAAAACTCTGTAACGTTTTCTTTTGTAGAAAAACCTGGTAGCAGTATCAAATTGAAAATTTCTCGATCGGACATCTCTGCGGGAGAACGTTCCAACAAGCCATTTTCATTTGCTTTTTTAATAATTTTATCTCTATTTAATCCCTTTCCATCGTCTTTAATAATAATCAGTACATCTCCACCTGCATTTTTTGCACCTAACGTGATATTTCCCACTTTACTTTTCCCTGCTTCAAGCCTTTCCTCTTCTGACTCAATGCCATGGTCTATTGAGTTTCTAATTAAATGCATCAGTGGATCGGAAATTTTTTCGATTATATTTTTATCTACTTCTGTTTCTTCGCCAAAGAGATCAAGTACAACTTCCTTATCTAGTTTTTTACTCATGTCCCTTACAATGCGATGCATTTTTACAAAGGTAGTGGATAGAGGTACCATTCGAATGGACATTACCATATCTTGTAACTCACCTGTGATTTTATGTAATAACCTGGATGACTTCTGAAATGATTCAGAATCAATTGATGCAACTATAGGGTTTTGAGTTACCATAGCTTCAGCTATTACCAATTCGCCTACTGTATTCATAAGTATATCTAATTTTTCAACATTTACACTGATCATCGCAGATGAAGTCGTGGGTAGATCTTTCTTCTCTTTGATTTCTCTATTTTCCTTGGTTTCACTATTTTCTTTTGTTTCAGCTATTTCTTTACGCTCATGATCTAGTACATTCTCATCTAGAACAAAGTTAACATCTGATTCTAACACTTGATCCAGTTGGTGATAAGATGCCTTAAAATCTTCCTCTGTGATTTCAGTAATGTTTAGTTCTTTTAGGAAAATAGTTTCACTTAAATGTTTATTTAATTCATCTAAACTCAACTCACTTTTCAAGTATAAAATAAAGCCCTTTTCTTTAATGATTTCCGAAGCGTTCTCATTTTCGGCAATGTCAGATGGATAATAATGGATTTCTTCAACAAGGTCTGTTAACCCGAAAACAACGGTATAACCTCGAATATTCTCCATCTCACAGCCCTCTTCAAAATGAATAATAGCATGATAATAATTTGAAGCAACATCTTTTGATTTCTTTTCTTGCGGAATATAATACTGTTGTTTCTCAGTAGTTTTAGGTTTTTCAACGCTTTCTTCTACCTTGTTATTTTTCTTCATTCTTTCTAAAAACAACTTTGCATCTTCTAAAATCGATTCAGGATTTCCATCAGGTGCATCACTGTTTTTAATCTTATTGACTTCAACTTTTACAAAATCTACGACACTTAGTGCCAAGTCTGAAAGCGTTGAAAAATCAATCTCTTTTGGTTTTTTCTCACGAATAAAGTAGAATACATCTTCTAGAAGATGTGCCACTTGAGCGATGTTGTTAAATAACATCATTGCAGAAGATCCTTTTATCGTATGCATAAATCTGAAGATTTCATTAATCGCTTCATCATTGAGATAACCAATCTTTTCACAGTTTATGATGACTTGTTCCATTTGATCTAAAAACATGGATGTCTCATAAATATAAATATCCAGCATTGGTTCATTTTCAAAATTGGTCACACCTCTAACCTCCTTTTTCAATTACTTCCTACGTTGTGATTATACACATATCTGAGATTTTCAAACAAATCAAAATTGAGAACACAACGTCACTACATTTATTTTTTCTACTTAACTTGTATCATCATGATCAATCTCAATTGCTTTTAGTAAATCCTCAATTTGATGATAATCATTCTCAACAACCATACTTTTCACTTTATAGGTATGGTGATTTTCTCTACTTACTTCAACTAAATCTAAAATTTTATCTTTAAATTTCATTGCAGCTTTTAAGTCGCTTTCAGGTAATAATACTGCAATACTGTCTTCACTCCAAAAACCAACACTGTCTAATTTTCTAATAGAAGTGGTTATGTCTTTGAGCAATATATCAATCGACTTTTGCCTGTGACTTATGTTGAGTAATACACCTGGACTTGAGACAATGATGACTTTAAAAAAAACAATTGAAAAAATGTTTCCGTATCGATTGTACCTTTCAAGCTCTAAATCAATTCTGTTAACTAAAGCATTTTTTTTAAGACAATTTTTATGAAGTGATAAATATTCATTTGATTTCAATATAAAAAAAACTCTTTTACGGCCTATTTGCGAAAGTCGTTCATACCTTGATATCAATTCATGGACACTACCATGACCTACATATATTTTCCAATTCCCCTCTTCAAATACGACATACTTTGTAAACTCATCAACCTCATTTCGTTTCATAATGGTATTGACTTCTAAAATCTTAACTTTATAAGCAGCGACAAATTCATATGAATTTTTATGTAACGTTTTCCGTTTTAAACATTGTTCTGCAATCGTCTCATATTTGATAATCTTGTACACACGCGAGACACTCCTTTGCCACCTTGTAAAATCCTCTACTGAGATAGCTATTTTATCTGCTGAAGAAATTAGTTTATAAGCATCGTTAAAACGTCGATTTTTTAAAGCCAAAAAATAGGCATCTATAATTTCATTGGCAGCATATATGAGCATTTCATCGATTGCTGACAATTTTTTATATGATAGTTCATCTGTTATTTTCTGACGTTCCAGCCATTTTATATCATATTGACTTCTCATAAATTCATCTTTTAAAGTGTCATAAGCCATATTAATAGTGGTCATAATTTCAGTTGCATTTTGTGCGCGACTTTTATCAGGATGATACTTGTTTGCTAATTTCTTGTAGGCACTTTCAACTATTTCTTGTTCTGCCATTGGGTCAATTTGAAGTATTTTATAATAATCTATCCATTCTTTGCTTTTGTTAAACATATAGTCTCCTGATCATATAAGAACTTTTTAGCGCTGACTCTCTAATATAAAAGCTACCATGTCATCGTAGTTAATTGGTTTCGATAAGTAGTCATCCATACCAGCTTCTATACATTTTTCACGATCACCTTCCATTACATTTGCAGTCATAGCAACGATAAATTTTTCTCGCGTCTTTTCAGCTGCTCTAATGCGCCGAGTGCACTCATAACCATCCATTACAGGCATCTGGCAATCCATAAATATGATATCAAACTCTTTTTCTGCAAGGAGATCAATTGCTTCTTGGCCACTACTCGCCAATTCACACTTAAAACCTCTTGTTGATAGCACTTTTTCAATAACAGTCTGATTCATCTCATAATCATCTACTATTAAGATTTTGATTTCATCATTTGATTTATGATGAGTTTTCCTTAATGAACTTGACCTTCTTCCACTTCTATTTGCCTCGGAAACATCCTCAAAATGGGGTTCAACCAAAGGTAAAACAACTGTAAAGCATGTTCCTCCATATTCTGAGTCATGGACAGAAATATCTCCACCAAACAATTTGACCAAATTCTTTATGATTGCAAGCCCTAAGCCCGTCCCTGTATAATGCCTTGTATCTGAATTATCTATTTGAGTAAATGTATCAAAAATTTGTGCTTTAAACGCATCAGATATACCGATCCCAGAATCACTTACTTTGAGTACTATTTTCTTGCTTTGAGACTCCTCAAATGTTTTTAAAACACCAATATTAACTTCGATTAGCCCTTCATGAGTAAATTTAACTGCATTGCTAACAAGGTTATATACGATTTGCTTATATCTATAAGAATCACCCATAATTAGTTTTGGTATATCCTTAGAAATAATCAGTTTCATTTCAACACCTTTTTCTAAGGCGTTATAACTATATAATCTCATCGCTTCGTCAGTAGCTTCACGTATAGAAAAAGGATTGTCTAAAAGACTTAACTTTCCTGCTTCAATTTTAGAAAGGTCTAATATATCATTGATGATTCTTAAAAGTCCTCTAGTGGCAAGTTCCGCATCCTCTACATATTTCTGTTGTTTATTGGGATTTAATGTGGTTTTAATCAGCTCAAGGTAGCCCATGATGCCATTCATAGGGGTGCGGATTTCATGTGACATGTTGGCTAAAAATTGACTTTTTGCAACATTTGCAGCTTCTGCGTTTTCCCTTGCTTTTATCAGATCGTTTTCAACATTTAACTTGATCATGATCTCAACTAAAATATTGCTCATGATTTTTAGATAATCAAAATGGCTTCTTTCCATTGATTCGATGTCATGTGCTGCATCTAACCTTAAAAAACCCATAGTTTCATCTTTTCCAACAAGTGGAACAATGATAAAAGCGTTGCTTCTTTGATGTTCAGCATAATTCTCAACCGTATCAACCTCTGTAGATCTTGATGTTGTATCAAAAGTTGCGAAAGGATTTGCATCAACAATAATCGATAAATTTTGTTTATCTAATAATGTTTTTAGCCAGGGGTATACCTTCACATCATAGTGTGTTGTTTCCTGATTAAATTCTTCATCCGTCTTTTGGGTTTCAGATGAAATCTTATATGAAGAAATCAACTTAAAATCTCCACTTTTATCTTTGTTTTCAAATAGATAAATGGCATCCATCTCAAAAAAAACACATATTTTCATCAGTATTTTTTCAGCACCTTTTTTAAAGTTGAAAGTATTAATGGTAAGTGCTTCAAGTAATACCTCTAAACTAAACTGGTTAAATAACGAGAAATCTTCAAGTGATAAATTCAAATCCTGTAGCTCAATATTTTTTTTCTTATACTCACTGATAAAATTACTGTAATCACCCAATAATTTATTAATTGTATTTCTCGTCTCTGAAAAAGGATCAGTTTCAATATAGGGCAATCTAAAAGACTCAATATCATTAAACCTGATTTGACTAATATTTTGGTTTAGTTCTAATAAGGGTTTAATAATGAGTTTATGCTGAACTTTGTACATGATAATTAGTGCCCCAACCAATAAGAAAATTAGAACGACGAGTAATTTAAGCAGATATGTGACTTCACCACTATAATCTCCTTGTGGTACAAAAGTGTAAATCGTCCAACTCGTTTGTGCCATGTAATTCTTAATCAAATAACCTTTTGTTCCATCTAATATTACCTTGCCAAAGTCCTCAGCAGTTTTAATACTTTCAGGATAAACATCATCAATCAAAGTTAGTTCATTAATTTCGCCCCTCGTATATATGGGATGTGAAATCAACTGTCCACCTTCATTAACAATAAAACTAAAACTATTGGGAGTGATATTTTCTATATCTGCATGCTCAACTAATTCTTGAACGTTTAAATCAAGCATCAAAACGCCACTAAGTACACCATTGATCTCATATATAGGTGTAGAAAGGCTTATTAATATCCTTCGATTCGATTGATTTAGATAAGGACTCGAGTAAAAGAGTTCACCGCTTTGCTGTGCATTACTATACCAGTTAACGTTATCAACGCCAGTATCCAAACGATCAATTCGGCCACTCCCACTAAACAAAAGTCCATCCGCTGTTGCAAAATAAACAGCACTAATATAATCCTCTTGATTGAGTAAACTGCTAAGATAATTCACTAATAAATTATAATCAGGCATCTGCTTGATAAAATTTACTGCACCATGAATTATTTTTTCGTTCTCATTCAGATGATCATTGAAGTTAGCTGAAATTTTAAAAGTGTCTTCAATTAGTTTCTCTTTATAATCTGATTGCATTTTACTTTGTACTACTATGTATTGGAAAAACATAAAAAAAGACATTACTATCGTAAAAAGTATAAGTAACCTGTAATACTTTCTAACAAATATCTTCATAACCTACCTCATATACCAGTTGAAAGTAACCGTAATATTACAATACCCAAATATAACAAACTTATATCATTTTCTAAAGCATTATTACTTATTATTGTAATTTCTGCTTAATTGAATACAATAATACATATACGTTTTAAGGAGGATTATCAATGGATGCATTTGCCAACTTATATAAGGGAATGACTCACACTTTACAAAAGAAAATTACAATTGACGACACCGCTTTAAACTATGGTTCCGGAAAAATAGAGAATTTATTTGCCACACCAAGGCTTGTTGCTTTAATGGTGGAAGCTTGTGCCAGGCTTATCGATCCCAAATTGCCAGATGGATTTGTTTCCGTAGGAAATAGCATTTCTGTAGATCACTTTAAACCTACTTTACTAGGTGCAACTGTAACAGTTGAAGTGGTTGTATCAGGATTTAATAATGGAAAATATACTTTTGATATGGCTGCATATGATGAGTTCGGAAAAATTGGTGAAGGAAGTCATTCAAGGAGCTTAGTACATCTAGACAGTTTCATGAACAAAGCCAACGCTCGAGAATATGATATTGCAATCTAATTAAATAGCAGTTCACAAAGTAGACAGTCTGCTTTGTGAACTGTTTTTTTATATGTATTTATAGTGTTATAATTAAGTAAAAAGAATTTGGTTTTTTTTTGAAATTGATGCAATAAATTAAAGCTTGGTACGTCAATATAGTATTGAAAGGGGGGAAAGAAGCTGATGAGCCGTGACGCTTTGTATAAATATTTTGCAAAAGAAGGCAAAAAACTCGAGTTATTTGTTAAATCTCGTATTCGTAGTATTAGTGAGATGGATGCTGAAGACATCGTCGATGAAGTCATGCTTAACCTATTAAGCGTCATCGGTCTTAATGGTCAAATTGAGAATATACCAGCCTATGTAACACGTTCGCTTCAATATAAAATTATAGATTACTACCGTTTACAGAACAGGACAAAGTCGCTTCATACCTCACTTTCATCTGACAGCACGTTAGCCCTAATGGATGTACTCGCAAGTCACATAGATATCGCAAGTGATTTTGAACAAAAAGAATTCGTACGTTCTCTTTTTACAGCTCTTGATAGTCTAACTCCAAAACAAAGAGCTATCTTTATTGCAACTGAATTAGAAGGAAAAACTTTTCGTGAGCTCTCTGAGCAATGGAATGAACCCATTGGCACTTTACTTTCTAGAAAATCTAGAACCATAAAACTTTTAAAAGAAAAACTTACTTTATTTGATCCAAAAGGAGGAAATATATGAAATCTATTAAGAACAAATGGAATACCCTACCTAAATGGCTGAAAATTATCATTTTAACAATCTTAGGTATTGTTGGTATAACTGCAATGGGATTTATATTTGGTCTATTTATAATGTTGCTATGGAATAAGCTCATGCCAGAAATTTTTGGTTTCAATGAAATATCTTACTGGCAAGGCATTGGATTTTTTGTTCTCATCAGAGTTTTATTTGGTTCTTTTGGGGGGAGCAAGTCCACTGGTTCAACGAGCAAAAAAATAGTAACACATAACGTATCACTCTCAAAGAACAAAGTATCCGTTGATCCAGATATCGATGATTATGAAACATGGTGGCAGCTAGAAGGTAAAAACGCTTTTGAACAATATGTAGAGACCAAAAACAATTAAAACTTCAAAAAAATGGGCAAATAAAAAACAGAGGACATGAGTTCTCTGTTTTTTTTGTCACAAGCAAGTTGTGACTTCTTAGAAAACCTTCGGGCATCGAGCCCTCAGCTTTTGTCACAATCAAGTTGTGACTTCTTAGAAAACCTTCGGGCATTGAGCCCTCAGCTTTTGTCACAAGCAAGTTGTGACTAATAAAAAAGCCCTCATCTCTGAGGGCTTTGTAAACATTATCTAATTGGTGTAATGTTTTCTGCTTGAGGACCTTTAGGGCCTTGAGCAACTTCGAAGCTAACTTTTTGACCTTCGTCTAAAGTTTTGAATCCGTCAACATTGATTTGTGAGAAGTGAGCGAAAACATCTCTTCCGTCATCTCCTGTAATAAAACCAAAGCCTTTTTCTGAGTTAAACCATTTTACTGTACCATTCATCATAATGTGTACCTCCTAATTTTTTTATCATTCAATCTTCTCAAACCAGATAATTCTTCATTTCTAAATTAGGACGATACGATGTAACAGAGCACTAATTAAAACCATGATTATCAAGTTTTCATCTAAAAATTCAAACAACTACTAAAGATACCATGTATAAAAAAATCTGTCAATAGATTTGAGAAAAATAATTACATTTTTTTAAAAAAATATTGAATTTGCTTAAATATCTATACCAAAGAACTGTTTTACGATAATACCTACTAAAAATGATATTCCTGCTACCCCAAGTGATATGGTTGCCATTTCAACAAAACGTTTCTTAAAATTATAGTCTTTTGCGACAGATATATAGTAATTAAATAAGAATATAATCATTACTGCTACAGTTAACGCGACTAACAAACTTATAAATGGGTTTGATAAAATCAAAAAAGGTAAAATAAGTAGAAAAACAGTAAAAACATATGCTGATCCAGTATAAAGTGCTGATTTGAGGGCATCATCTCCCCCCTCTTGTCTCGTTGACAAATATTCACTTGCAGCCATGGAAAGTGACGCACTAATCCCTGTAATAAGCCCTGTTAAAGCGATCAGTTTAGCATTTTGAAATGCAAACGTATAACCTGCAAGAGCACCAGTCAATTCTACTAGAGCATCATTTAGCCCGAGTACAATGGATCCGACATAATTGAGTCGTTCTTCGTCAATCATAGCGATCAACTCTTCTTCGTGACGTTCTTCATCAACAATCATATCATCCATAAATGCTAAGTTAGCATCTAAATCTTTATAACTTTGTATCGCTTTACTTTCACCTTTTTCAAAAAGTTTAATACCAAAAGTTAACCCAAAAATTGTAATCAATAGCACCATCCAATGTATTTTAAACATTTGAGGTTTAATGTCTACTCCTGTAATACTCTTTATTCTATTATAATGACTGAGTTCATCTTTTGATACAGCTAAAAAAACATCTTTATTTTTAGGATCTTTTATTCTCGCCGCGACTTTACTGTAGAGAACATGAGCATTGATTTCGTCTTGTTGATCCTTGAGTAATTGCTTCTTACTATCTGAGCCTAGATTGCTTATTTCCAAGTCGTTCACCTCCTACTTCCACATTATATCACTATTTCTAAAATGTAAATGTTAAAATTACTTGCATTTTTATATCACGACGTGATACAATCACCATATGATATATCAAGTTGCGATATAATTGGATTTTGGAGGTAACTATGGATCCGTATCTTAACAAACTTTCTATACGCTATATTCCCATGACTGAAACAGCATTTTACATCTTGCTTGCGCTTAAATCACCTCTCCATGGCTATGGTATTATTTTGGAAGTTGAGGCACTCACTGAAGGAAGACTTAGACTCGGGGCGGGCACAATTTACGGTACACTTTCAAAGATGGAGAAAGATGGACTTATAAATGTAGTTGGTCAAGAGGAGCGTCGAAAAATTTACCGTCAAAGTATACTTGGCGATGAACTTTTAAAACTCGAGCTCGAAAGATTAAGAACACTTATTACAGATTCTGAAAGGAGTGGGTATTAATGAGGGAATTTTATTTTTGGCTTGGATGGAACTGTGAAAAATTTGAGCAACATCTTGAAGAAATGGCGCAAAACGGATGGCGGTTAAAATCAGCTTCATTTGGTATAACTATACTTGAATATGAAAGAAGAGAACCTTCTAAAGTGAGTTACTGTCTTGATTACAACCCAAAATACACTGAGGATTCACTCTCAATCATCAGAGACGACCAGTGGTATGCTGTTTCAAAATCAGTCGGTTGGTGGCTTTGGGAAAAAGAATATGAAACCGAGAAGCCAAAACTTTTCACAGATAAAAGTTCGCTTATTGAGAGAGATAAAAGATTACTTTTTATACTACTTCTATTATTTTGTACGCAACTTCCACTCTTAATCACTACTTTATCAAATAACTATAAATACAATTTTCACCGTTTTGATTTTTCTATGATTTCACTTTCCATAATCTATTCAATATTTATACTCTTTTATATCTATGCATTGACCAAACTATACTTACGCATTCGTAAATATAATAGATAAAATAAATGAATCAATGAATCACATATAAAAGAGAGCATAGATTGATATGCTCTCTTTATCAGTTAAATTATTTTGCTTTTTCATCAACAACTTTATAGCCTGAAAAACGTGTGATTAGTACGCCATTTCCGCCTGTATAATCTGATATTTCTGCTTCATAGGCTTTACTTGTATCAACTGGTAATATACCGGTTAAAAGTACCCTTTCTTTGTTGATGACAGGTTCATTGACTTCACCTCTCATCTTAAGAATATCAGAGATGGCTCTCCCAATAGCATATTGAGGCACAGTAAGTTCAAATTCTAAAATTGGTTCTAAATATTCGGTACCACTTTCTATGATGGCAAGTTTTACAACTTCTTCAGCAAGTTTTCTAAAATCAGCTGGTGTACTATCAACACTGTTAAACTCCGAATAAATAAAAGACACTTTTACATCAGTGAGTGACCAACCTTTTAGTCCTTCTCTAAGTCCAAATTCTGTTCCTTCACGAACTGCATTTTGAAATGGCTTTTTCAGCTCCCCATAGGATACTAGTGTTTCGTATATGATACCACTACCAACAGGTAAGGGCTCTACTTTTAGCCCTACTGTTGCGGCATAATGATTTCCATCTCTATACATATATCTGTAAACCGTACTATTTTTAACTGGCCTTTCTTTATAAATTGTATCTGGGTTCTGGATACTTGTTTCAATCCCGAATCGTTCTAAAAGTTGCATCTCAATAATTTCCTTTTGAACAACACCAAAGATCTTTATCTCGATTGCTTCAGTAATTGGATGTATTGAAAATTCTAAAAAAGGGTCTTCATCGGTAAGAAGTATCAGTGCGTCACAAATTGCCTTTCTCATTGCAAGATCCTGATCATTAACCCTTGCTTTTAATGTCGGTACTGCTATTGAAAAATGATTTCTATCTAGAGAGGGTTCTCCAATAATATCTTCAATTTCAAGTCTATCAGAATAAATGATTACAATATCTCCTGCAAAAGCTTTCTCACAATTAACTGGTTTTATCCCATTAAAGACAGCCATTTTTAAAATTTTAAAAGTAGTCTCTTTAAAATAGATCGGATAAACTTCTCTAAGTTCTAGCTCACCACCAAAAATACGTACAAAACACCTTCTTGCACCATGTTGGTCTCGGTCAATTTTATATACTCTTGCGGACAAACTAGCCTGACTTACTGCTTTTCCCCATTTTACAACCAGATTGAGCAGTGGCTCTATCCCTTTACCCAGAATTGCAGAGCCGTGTAAAACAGGGACAATTTGTCGTTTTAAGAACAAAGTCTGAGCAACTTGATCAAGTTTGTCCTGTGCAACACTATTTTCCACAAGTAAGGTTATGAGTATTTGATCATCTAACAAAGCAACACTCTCTTGATTGCTTACTTTCATTTCAGTAAAATTAAGATCATCCGTCACCGAGGCTAATCTCGTACCTTCAGCATCAACACTATTGATAAAATAAAGCGAGTCCTCTAAATCTTTTTTAATGTCTGTATAGAGTTCTTTTAAGACAACACCCACTCTATCCACTTTATTGATAAAAATTATCGTCGGTATATTGCCTCTTTTTAAAGCATTATAAATTACTTTTGTTTGTGGTTGAACACCTTCTTTTGCAGAAATTGCAAGTATTGCAACATCTAAAACTTCTAAAGATCGTTCTACTTCTGCAATAAAATCCATATGTCCTGGTGTATCCAAAAGATTAATCTTTTGCCCTTGCCACTGCATAGATACCGTGGAAGCTTTTACTGTAATTCCTCTTTGTCTTTCAATGGCTAAATCATCTGTAATGGTATTGCCCTGATCAACTCTACCAGGATTCTTAATCACACCACATACATATAACATTTGTTCAGTAAGCGTCGTCTTTCCTGCATCAACATGCGCAACTATTCCTATATTAATCATATTTTCTCCTTAAATCATCAATTTTGGGTACAAAAAAACCACAAGCTTTTATGCCTATGGTTGATCAACAAATTGATTTGTAGATTTAAAGAAAGATATGATTTAATAAATATAAAATCTATCCAATAACCAGAGTCATAAATATGAGGTTTATTCTTTTTTGCGTCATTTTATTGTTTGTCATATTTATGTCCTCCTTTTTTTATTAATATCAGTATAATAAAGATTCACTTATTGTGCAAGGGACAATTTATTTTGTTATCCAATTGTAATCTTTCACTATGAGTGCACTATAATAACTTACCTTTTCAAAATATGAAGTGAAATTGCAAAAATCATTAAAAATGCGACAAATCGATGTAAAAAAAGCCAATTTCCCTTTTTTCCTTTTTTTATCAAATAACCATATAATCCCAAAACTACTAAAACTACTAAGGTAATAGCTGCTATCACTCCCGTAGTAGAAATCCAATAATTTAAGTAGATATATAAAAAGTGAATAGTAAGTGCTAAAGCTGCAAGTAAACCAAAATATCTATGATACTTTACAATTGGCTTCATAATTTTGCTAAAATAATCTTTTACAACTGCTTTTTCTTTGGGTAGCTTGCTAATGTAGTACCTATTGATCCTTTTCAAAAAAAAGTTAAGCATTGCAACGCCATATGTGACGACAATACACCATCCTAAAAATTCTCCCATATTTACCTCCTTTGCCATGATTTTATGATAATACCCCTAGTTATATCTGTATAACCAAAAGTTTAAAATCAGTACGTAATTTTTTTAATTGATAAAACAAAGCTCACGAAGTGATTACTTATTAAGTCATCTTTTGGACATTAGTCATCGATGCTTATGCAAAAGTTTACCCACTCGTTACTATCATTACATATGTGAAAAATATAAAATAAAGCTGTATTCTGATCCATATGCTAAAAAAATAAGGAGGTTTCAAATGAACGAAGAAAAAAACAAAGGGATTGCTGCACTTTCATATCTTATCTTTTTTTTACCGCTTCTCGTGTGTAAAGACGATGAATTCGCTATGTACCACGCAAATCAAGGGTTGCTATTACTCATATTCGGATTTGGTATTAGCTTTGTACTTGGATTAATTCCTATTTTAGGTTGGATTTTACTTATATTCTTTCCTATTGTCTCGCTCGTCTTTTTTATCATGGGTGTCATGAATGCACTTAAAAGTGAAAAGAAACCGTTACCGATCATCGGCGGCATCACAATATTAAAATAAAAGCTGACCTCAAAGTACTGTTAAAAGTACTTTGAGGCCAGTTTTTTTATCCTACCAGTTTGCTATATACAACTGTATTTGCAATAGTGATTAACGTCATTAAAATAGTATTTAAAAAAGCACCTGTCAAAACATTGCCTGTTTTTTCGTATAATTTCTTGCTGTAGATCGTTGCAATTAAAAGTACGGGAACCATACCGATTAATATGATACTGGTCAATGACTCTCCTGGATATAAACCCGTTCCTGAAACAAACAGTTTACCGTACTGTAAAGCTAAGAAAACAATTAGTCCACCGATATTCATAAATATAGCAAGTAACATATGACCTTTTTTGTTAGAAGTCATTTTATTAATCGCAATACCATTTACTAAATAGAATAATAAGAAAAATGGCATATATCTTAATGCAGAGAATAAATGTTTTGGTTCAAATGTTTTCACTGCAAATGTCCAGAATCTAAAGTCTGTTAAGAAAATCGCATCTACTAGAATCATTACGATAATTGCACTGATACTTAAAGTTACAGCTAGTGCTAGTGCTTTACCAATCTCTTTAATAGAAATGGTTAAGCCATAATCCTTAAGCGAAATTTTGTTGTTTTTATTCTCTGTAAGCAAATGAATAACCATCATAAGGAGTACTGAGAAAGTTGCTGCTGATACTGCCCAAAATACAAATTGATTGACAGTAGGTGCATTAAAATACACGCTTTGCTTAAAGAAATCTCCTGAATTAGACATCATAAAACGTCCTAATACTGCGAAAATCAATAAAACGACCGCGGTTATTTTGTTGGCTTTGGTTTGATAAGCTTTAACAACGAATGATACAATTACTGCCAGTAAACCTAAAACAACGAGTACCTCACACCCTCTTTGAAGCGTTAAAAGTTGATCTGGTAGTTTTCCCATAAACGTTGGATAGAAATAAGCCGGAAAAGCTGCACTGATAATCGCTATACATGCAACACCTAACTTTGATGCAAGCGTCTTATTTGAGTTCCCTTGCTGACTTGATTCTTCAACTTGTTGATTAGTGTTAAAGAGTTTAATTTTAGTGATCAATAGAGTAGCAAGTGGTAAAAGCAACATAAAGAAACCAACCATTGCAATTCCTTCAAATAATTCTTTTAAAAACCAAGTTTGGTTATCTGATGCTAAATAACGTTGAGAAGGTGATAATTCTCCTGCAAAAGCAACTTTATAAAACTCAATTTGATCCTTGGTTGTTTCAGATGAGAAGTGATTCCATGGATGTGTCTCATTTGGCGTATAGATAACTCTCAAACCGCCTGATTCTAAAGTATAAAACTGACCTTGAACTGGATTTTCAGGATTTCCTAAAAATGATAAACCTTCTGGCTGCAAAATATAATCTTTATATGTCACAGATCTTCCTTCGGAAGCCGCACTCATATCGAAAAAGAATTCATCGAAATGTGCGCCAATTTTTCCAGAAGTTCTAGGCCCCATAGCTGCACTTGCAACTTCCTCAGTAACTTCAAGATAGCTTGTCCATAAGAAATCTGCTCCTACTGTAAGACCCGCACTTATTTTTCTAATACCTGTACTTGCAAAGGCTTGTTCATCCATAACCATCGCCATAGTCGTTGAGAAACCACCCATGGAATGTCCACTTACTGCGATGATTCCATTGCCCATGTCATCCTTCTTCACATAAGGTTGATCATACATATACTGGACTGCATCGTGAAGTGAAGTTGGCCAAAATGAAAAAAATGCAGCTGCATTATCAGTATCAATTTTAGTCATCGAATGACCATGATCGTACATATCAAGTGCAAGCACTACAAAACCTCTCTTTGACATCTCAATAGCAGGTGCATCTTGCATCTCAGCAGAATTAAGATAGCCATGAGTTGTAACAATTGTAGGTCTTGGATCATCTGCACTCGCCCCTTTTGGCATATAAAGAAGACCTGATAACGTTCCTTTTTCAGTTTCAAATGAGATTCTCTCAACATCTACTGAAAAGAATGAAGTGTTAAACATACTTGCGAAAAAACTACCCACCAAGATAATGATCAAAGCCAGTGCTAGACCACGTGATGGTTTACTAAAATACTTAATACCATTTTTCATAACATTTCCCCCTCGCCTTTTATTAAAATTGGAATTTTCCAATTTATAACAACTATTTTGCTCTGTAGTACATCGATTGATATTTGGTCACTTACTATACTTATTATATAAAAGTGGGACAAAATACGCATCAGAGGAAGCCGCATAAATTTTATACAATAAAATTCTAAATTAGCACTTATTTGAACTGCAAAACAATAAAAATCAGCACTAAGTGCTGATTTTTATTGTTGATTGTACTGATTATTATACTCAAGTTGCGTTTTTTCAAGATATAGCTGTTTATACATTGCAGGAGTAATACCTAAATTTTTTTTAAAAACACGTATAAAATAACTCGCATGATCAAATCCTAGTTCATCAGAAATTTGATTTACATTTTTATTCGAAAGTTTTAGCAGCTCTTCTGCCATTTGTATTTTAAGTTTTGTTTGATACGCAGTAAAACTCATATCAAAGGCCTTGTTAAAACACTTGCTAAAATAACTCTCACTCACATTACAGAGAATTGCCATTTCTTCGAGATAGACTTTTTCGCTAATATGCTTGTGCATAAATTCAATTGCAGGTTTTAAGAACACGTATTTCATCGGTATTTCAGTCTTAATCATATTCAGTTTCGATTTATTGGGTCTCCAATTGTCTGGCTGGCTTACTTCGTCAAGATTTGCTAATGCTAGACCCTCTTGTCTATTATTTTCATGCTCAGATACTAAGGCCCTTCTGATCAGCAGGGCTCTGTCTACTAAAACTTTACTCATACCAAAAAGGACATTTCCAATTGCTTCAATTTTTTCATAACCCATAATAGGAAGTTCAGAGTAAAGCTTATCGATCTCTTCTAAACTGTTAAAACTCTCTTCATCAGCAGAGTCAAAAAGAGAGAGCAATTCACTTTTGCGATTTAAAATGGTCTCAAGCTTTGAGTCATCATCGATTCTAATTTGGCCAGCCATCATCGCACCAAGATAACCACCCTCGGCTATAATTGGGACCGCTAAATCTACAATCCCCATATGACAAACATATATATATGGTTTTTGTTGACGTGCCGCTTCAAGGCCACCTCTTGAATCACATTTTTGACATAAATCTTGAAAGTGTAAGTTCTTTCTTACCTTCTTGCAAAAGTTACGACATTCACTATGTTCCGTTACAGGTATGCCCTTATAGTCTACAGTTAATAGTGCCATATCCGTAGATATAGATAAACTATCTTGTAATTCTTGAAAATGATTTATATCTAAAATATCCATTAATGTTAATGAATCTGTACGCATAAGATCACCTTTCAAAATTATATTAGTTTCCGTTCTTAAAGTTTCAACGCCATCTTTATATCTGAGGTTTCATAGTGATTACCATTATCCTCAATAAACTCAAATCCAACTTTTTGGTACAAGCGAAGCGCCTTAACTAATTTGTGATTTGAATATAAAATCAAATGTTCAAAACCATTTTTCTTTACTCGATCAATTGTCCTTTTTAACAATATTTCCCCGATGCCTTTACCTTGTAATTCTTCTGAAACACAAAGTTTGCATACTTCACCCATCTTACTGTCTTCTATGGGAACAAAAAAAACAGTTCCTATAATTTTTCTGTTTGCTCTTGCAAGCAATATAAAACCACCAAAATCTATTGCTGTCTCTCTAGGATAATCAAGATATTCATCATCTATTGGTTCCCATAAATCGTATTTATTTAACCAACTGTAATTAAGCGCCTTGACTTCTGGCTGATAAATGTCTTCATATTCAATGATTTCACATACATCTTCCATTACAACTTTCATCATAATTCTCCTTGTTGATTGTGATATATTTCGTTTGTACATACAAACTATATCAAAATTTTTTAACTATGTACACGGTTTAGTACAAAAAAAATGTTACCCAAAAGGATAACATTTTTAATATTACATTGACACGCCAAAAATTGCACCTGACAAATATGGGATTAACCATATTATCCATACAATTATACTGAATTTATGAAAACTAGCTTTTGCACTTTCATCATTTTGAAGCAGTACTTTTGTTGCCCATAAAGCATGAAACAGCATAAGAATAATTGCGATTAATCCTGTAATACCATGAAAGTTCAGTTTGAATCCCTCACCGGCAATTTGTCCCATCAACGTTGTCCCAAGCGTATCAAAGATAAGACCTAGCCAAAAGATAGCCAAGTGCCACTTTTTTAAAACCCCTTGTATCTTCTCAGCCCAAACACCCACTGAATAAAAAACAAGTGCTAAAGTAATTGAAACAATTGCATAAATTAACATATCGACCTCCATTTAATAATATTCAAGTAAATTATGACAAATGAATATGTACTCAATATGTCATAACAAGTTGGATATAAAAAATTATTCAGGCTTCTTTTATTTTTTCATACGCTTCAAGTAACTTCATAAAAACTTCAGGATCACCACCTTTATCCGGATGATGTTCATGTGCTAACGCTCTAAACCTTTCTTTTACGTCTCTCATTGAAACACCTTGACTTAAACCTAACACACTGAGAATTCTTGGATCTGACAAGTTTGAAATAGGAACACCATTTTCTTTATAATATTGAATATAAACTGAGAAGAAAAATGCATCAAAAACAGATTTTCGCTCTTCTGCTGATAATTGACAAAGTGAATCAATATCATACTTTGCAGTCTTGCTTTTAACATCATTTTTATTTGTGTTTTTTTCTGTAAAATAACTGTCCCAAATCAAAGTTCGTATAGTTCTGCTTAGCTGACCATACTCAGTACGAATTTCAATTTCTTGTTTTTTCAATTGTCTTATTTTCTTTTTTATCTCACTACTATTCATTGACTACATCCTCATTGTCTTTAATAGCATTTATAAATAATTCTGCAAATTTAGGATCAAACTGAGTGCCAGTACATTTTCTTATTTCATCGAAAGCTTGTTCTTTTGTCTTCGCACGTTTATAAGGTTTTTCATGCGTCATGACATCATATGCATCAAATAACCTAAGTACACGTGAGAGTTTAGGGATCTGAGTTCCTGCCAAACCTTGAGGGTATCCAGAGCCATCCCAATTTTCATGATGTGTGAGAATCAGTTCCGCTACAGTTATTAAGTCTGCGTTGGCCTGAGCAATTCGATAACCAATCTCTGGATGCTTCTTGACTTCAATCCACTCATACTCATCTAATAAACCAGCCTTTGAAAGGGTATTTGCTTTTACCCCTATATTTCCGATGTCATGAATATCTGCCAATATAGCCAGTAGTTCCACTTCACTATTGTTTAAGTTCATCTTTGTTGCAATACTTCTTACCATGATTTTGATGCGATCACAATGTTCAATTGTTTCAAGATTTAGAACTTTAAGTCTATTTTTAAGAGAGCCTATAATTTGATCTCTATTCTGTTTACTTTCACTCAATTTATTTTTATACATCTGTGCTTCTGCAATATTAAATTGATCTAAGATTGATTGCTCACTAGAATACTTAGTGGCTACTCCAAGTGATATGCTTGGTCTGATAGGTTTTTCATCTGCCTTTTGGCAAAGTGATTTGATTCTATCGCAGACTTCCTTTGCAACACTTTCTGAAGTGTTTGGTAAAAGTGCGACAAACTCGTCGCCTCCCCATCTAGCGATAATATCTTCAGCACGTAAAACGCTTTTAAATATATTACTTACTTCAATAAGAAGTTGATCTCCTGCTAGATGACCAAAAACATCATTTGATATTTTGAGTCCATTGACATCACCAATAATGATCGATAAAGGCAATTGTCTTTCTGTATCCAATCGGATCAACTCTTCATCAAAGAAAGTCCGATTATAAAGACCAGTAAGTTTGTCATGTAAACTTAAATACGCTAATTTTTCTTCGTTTTCAACATGCTTGGTTTCATCACTTATAGTAATCACAACACCACTTGGCATTTTATCAGCGCCTATTATTGGTGCTCTTTTATAAGTAATGGTTTTACTTACCGAATCATTTGTCTGTAAAACCAAATTGTTAAATCTTTCTACATCAAATTCGTGATTAAAAACTTTAAGCAGATAAACCTTCAATAAATTCCGCATATTTCTTTCATGAATTACAAACACATCATCAAAATTATTTCCTATAACCACTCCCGTTGGCATTTCAATGATTTTCCGAGCCGAATCATTGATGTAAGTGATAATTCCCTCTAAGTCAGTGGTTATAACGCCATCATTGATTGATTCCAGTGTGACACTCATCTTCTCTTTTTCTAGATTCAATAAATTTTCAGCAACAATTCTATCGGTGATATCTCTTGCAGAGCCTATAATTTGTATCACTTCATCGTCTTGAATAACTGGTGACAATGTCGTAAGCCAAGTCTTAGTACCTGTTAAGAGTGTAAGTGTTTCTTCGTAGCTAATGGCTGTTTTTGATAAAACACAGGTCATATATTTATCATAAAGTTCTTGGCCCACTTTATTGCCCATAAGCTCAAAAGGTGTTTTTCCTTTTACAAGCTCTGTTGTTAAACCCGTGGCTATTTCATGGCTTTTATTAAGTCTTTTAAACTTGAGAACGTTATCTTCCAATACTTCTAACACAAAAATTGCATCTTGTGTTCCATTGAATATCATCTCAAACTCTCTTAAATACTTCTCATTCTCAATTGATAAATTCTTAATTTCAGTAATATTGTCAATAATAACTGCATAGTAGCCTTTCAAAAAAGAAAAACCAGTAACCGAATACCAGAGATTAGTACTTGGCATTTGATATTCAAAAGTTTCACTTTCTCCGCTATTGGCAATTTTATCAAATCTTTCTAACCATATCTGGGTGATCTGAGTGAATTTAATACATTCTGAAAGAGGTTTTCCAATAAAGTCTTCTGAATAACCAAAAATCTCTCTATAGATCCGATTCATCCCCAGTGTTATACAATCAAGTGAATTCGCTTTAGAATCAGAAACAATTTTGTAGTAGGCAAATCCCTTCGGAATTGTCACTGCTATATTTTCAAAAAGAACGCTTTTTTCCAAGTTGTCACGCATTAGCTACTCCTTACTCAACTACATATTGGACACATAAAAAATCATTTATACACCATTATATTAATTATATCACTATATTTGATTAACTAATCAAAAAAGAAGCAACTTCAATTGAAATTGCTTCCTTGTATACCTATATGAGCATCAAACTGAGCTGAACAAATCGTTTATAAGACATACTTTTCGAGGAATTCTTTAACTGCTTTAATATACGTCTCTGGAGATTTGTAAAACGCTTCAGCATGATTTGCATCAGGGACTGTATAAATTTCCTTAGGCGCAGTACATGCTTCGAAAAGCTGATGGACCATATCATAAGGGACATAATCATCAATCTCGCCATGAATAAACAGCATTGGAATTTTGTTTTTCTTCACTTGTCCAATTGCAGTTGCTTCTTTAAAAGAATATCCAGCTCTTAATTTGGTTAATAAATTTGTACTTGGCATCGCTAACCATTTTGGAAGTTTATATTGTTGTCCAAATTGATATTGAATTTGATCATACGCTGAGGTATAACCACAGTCTTCTATGATGGCTTTTACATTGGGAGGCAAAACTTCTCCACTTGTCATCATCACTGTGGCCCCTCCCATAGACAAGCCATGTAATACAATCTTCTCATTCCATCCGTTGGTGAGATTAACGTGTTCAATCCATTTTAGATAATCAATTCGCTCATGCCAGCCAAAACCTTTATAATGGCCTTCGCTCATACCATGACCTCTTGCATCTGGAAGTAGAACATTATATCCTAATTGGTTTCTGTAAAATTTAGCGAAATCACCCATAGATTTTGCTTCCATTCCATAACCATGCGCAAGTATGACAGTTTTGTCGGTTTGTATTTTCGAGGGAATATAATAAGCCTTGAGCTTTAATTCATCAAAGGATATTAGTTCCCAAATCTCATAACCTACATCTTCGATCCATTCTCTACCGCTTAAGTCAGAATCGGGATTAACTGCTGCTTTTGATATTTTAGATTGTTCAAAATTAGTTCTCTTAATGGCCTTCTTATAAAAATGGTCACTCATTATATATGAAATACCCGCTGCAAGAGCAACACCCACACCTACACCAATGGCTGTACTCACAGGATTTCCAGTTTTAGAAACTTTATTCTTTTTACTCATATATACGTTTTTCATTTTATGCCTCTTTCAATTAGACTTACTAAGTGTCATATTCACCATATTCACACCCAGTATTTTTAACTTCTATTAAATCAATTAATTGTGTACCGTTGCGATTCTTTTTCAAAAGTTCGATTTTGCCAAATCCTGTTCCACCATTCCAAAGTCGATTGTGTTTTTTAGTTCCATTTGGCGCCTCATAATTGATGAGTAACATCTCATCAACTGGACACTCCAAAGTCAAATTCATAATTGATTTTCTGTTTTCAGCTTTAAGTTTCCAAGTATTGAAATGCTCACCTTCTATAAATTCAAAATCAATATGTGATTTTCTCCAAAATTTTGAGAAATTATAATCGTACATTTTTCCTTCATAATAAAAACCACCAAGGAGCTTTCTATTCAATGATTTACCAAATACTTTGGGTTTACCACCACCAAATTCTATAGCTGAATTTTCTAGAATTTCACCAGACATTAGACTTTTCATGTTACAACTACTCAGCCATAGCCAAGGTGACGTGAAATCCGACCCCCAATTTTTATCAGAGTATCCATATGATTTTTCAGGAATCACATCATAGATGCTATCATCAAATTCCACAGTACCAGAGTATTCCGTTTTGATCCCTTCAGCATGCCAAAACATCTCAAAAGCATTGAGTTTTCTAAAGAGTTTTGAAGCACCATAGCCAACATTATACGCGATCTTTTTATCAATTTTTAGATTCCATGACATGCTTCCAGCATCACACATGTATTCTTCATGTTTTATTACATCCTCTTTAGAAAGTGAACAACTCCCCAAAAGATGTGTCTCTGATAACTCACAGCTGCCAATTGATAAATCCAATGACTGCTCTTTAAATTTAAAGTCACTTATAGCATAAAAATTATGAATTTGTTTTGCATCTTTACCCCAAGCACCCACTTTTATAAGTGCATAGGAAGGTTTTCTACCAATTGCCTGATTGGTCGGTAACTGTCCTAATATTGGCTGACCATTACCAAGCTCAGGATTGCAAATAAAATACTCAATAAAAAAAGTTTTTTCTTCACCTGTTACTTGATTATACCCTGTAAAATTATGCCACCACCAATCATAGCCATTTTTAGCAAGTGGCCCATTAAGCATATATAAGTTTCGGCTAAGATCACTTTTGTTCATAATTTCCATCCTTTCAATTTACCACTAATGATATCATTGTAACTATAATATCATTAATTGGAAACTAATCTCAATGCCCAAACACAAAATCCATAGTACTATTTTATCTGGTACATCCGGCATGAATAAAGCATCTTATTGTAAATTTTTTGTTTCTTTTAATAGCAACACGACAGTTGTATAAGTATCATATTTCTAGCAATGTGATTAATCACATTACAAGTGGGTATATTTTCTATATGCAAATTATATTACTAATAACATTAACGAAAGGAGAATATATATGGGATTTTTAAGATGGCTCGGAGGAATTGTAGTTTTTTTCTGGTTACTTGGTTTGTTCTTTAAAATTGGCGGCGGTTTAATTCACATCTTGCTCGTAGTTGCTGCAATTGTCTTTATCTTTGATTTTATTAAAGGAAAAGTAAGTTAGATTATCATTTTGTTTAATATAAAAGCTGAAATTAAGTGACACTTAGATGGTCATGATGATTTCAGTTTTTTTCTTGACCATTAAACCATCGCATCAAATCAGAGGGTAAAGTATTATCATCAAAATAATTATCATATCTGATGCTTTGAACTTGGCTGAGCTCAAGAGGATTTACGTCTTCTTTAATCAAGTGAAGTGGATAGTTCATCCTTTGAGGTAATGACAAAATTGAATCACCATATAATTTCAACATAGCAACAGTGAAAACGGCTTGATGTATAAAGAGCATATCTATAGGACTTTTCTCAATGTAATCAATTACTGAGTCTTTCTCTAACAATATAAGTAATGCATCAACTGTCATACTAAAAACCCCTTTACAAACCTCAAGCCATACCATACCTAAATTAAAATAAGGATAAATTTTTTCATTTGTAACTCTAGTATATACTTCATCAAAGCTAATTAGATCAACATCTAGCTCTGAAGTGATTTCCTTCCATATAAAAGATAAATCCGATCCATAAGTGATCCCTATGTTTTTTTTATCTACAGGGTTAACATATACCTTACCTACTTTTGCATTTTGAAAAGAATAATTAAAATTACAAAAGTAAGACTCAACATCAAGCCAAATAAGTCCTTCATCACATTTTTTTCAACCGCTTGAGCTGCTATTAATTTATCTAAAAAAGGAATACTTCTCAATTTAACAGGGATTTCAACTATAACCAAATGTGCCAATTTCAAATCAATACTTTCATCAAACTTAAAAAAATCAGTTGATACATGACTCCCAACAGCCATGAATATCTCATATTTTTCTAACAAGTTAGTATTCATACTTATTGAATAAATCAAGGCATTGGCATGTGCAAAATAGTTAACATGCCCTACATAAAAACCAATCCCACGCATCAAGGTCCACCCCTTTATATTATTTAATACTTTAATTATTACACAATCTAAAAAAAAAATAACAGAAAAGAGCGAAATATAATATTATATTATCGCTCATTTTGAGTACCTATTAATTTAATTTGATACTTTTAAAAGGTAATTAACTGTGGTTATAAATCCTTCAGGCGCTCCTGAAAAAGTACTGTTTTCACTTGATAGTTGATCCAAAATATCTTTAATTGCAAGTGCTTCATCTAGTTTACCTTCTTCTACCTTGAGTTTATTAGTCAGTGCCCCAATCCCCTCTTGATTAAACTGTACTAAACTATCATGAAGCTTGCTTCCACCTTCGACAAGTTCAACTGAAGCTGTTTGCAAACTGTTAAAGCCACCACCTAAAAGTTTGCTCGCTTGATCTAGTTCCGGAAGTTTTGCTAAAAGTGTGCTAACGCCGCCATTTAGTTGTACTAACCCATTTTCAAGTTGTTTACTTCCCTCTACTAAGGCTGTCATTCCGGCCACCATTTGCTTACTGCCTCCTTGAAGTAATACTGCGTTATCAGATAAATCTTTAGAAGCTACCGCAAGTTGCGCTACACCGGTAGTCAACATTTCTGGCGTAGCTGATAGCGTTGCTGTCTGACGTTCAAATTCAGCCACTTTATCGTTATAAGTGGTCATTTTATTTGAAACTTGCTTTAAGCCCTCATTGATGCCACCTGTGGCTGTGTTCAATTTCTCCATTTCAGTGAGTATTTTATCATAAGCTTTATAAGCATCTGACCCAACCTCTAGTGT
The DNA here is from genome assembly GCF_029914245.1 of Fusibacter bizertensis. Classification (GTDB taxonomy): domain Bacteria; phylum Bacillota; class Clostridia; order Peptostreptococcales; family Acidaminobacteraceae; genus Fusibacter_C; species Fusibacter_C bizertensis. Next base: position 132,589 of record NZ_JARYZI010000007.1, on the reverse strand, counting down.
GCTTTGGAAAGATTTCATTGAGCTCAACATTGCGTTACTTCCATTAGCAAGTTCATTTAACCCCTTGCTAGATGAAGAAATACCTTCTGTAAGCCCATTACTTGCAGTCGAAAGTTGATTTGCTTTTTCTGGAAGTGTCGTTAATGCGCTTGATAACTGTGACACTTTTTCACTTAAAGCTGTAGCTCCCTCGGTGAAAAGTTTGGTTCCTTCACTAAATTTGACAAATCCATCAGTAAGCGGTAGAGACTGCGATTGTAAACTATCAACTCCTGAAACAAGCACATGTATGCCATCAACTAAAGAAGTCATTGGAGATTCCATTTGTTTCAAGTTTGTAGACAATAGTACAATCGAGTTAAGATAAGTATCTAATCCTGATACCGCTTCATCAAATTTTCCGAAAAACTGTGTTTGGCCATCATTCAAATCACTTGCCCCCTTTACAAGTGCATTACCAGCATCTTTAAATTCTGATAAAGATTCATCAAGTTGATCAATTTGATCTAAAAACGTTAGTTCATCCAGTTCAGGCAATTTATTGCTCATTGCAAGGTACATCGGTTCAAACTTAAAGCGATCCACCTTTGCAGTGATTACTAAATCCTCTTCAATATTAAGCTTTACTAAATCACCAAAATTCTCAACCATACCTGGTGCCAATACACCCAGTACTAAAAAGTTACTTCCATCATTTGTAACTTTACCTTGATTAACTTGTACATCAGTATAAATTCCAGTTTCTAAACGTAAAGTTGCTACCGTATAAAAGGGTGCATAAACCGTACGCTTATTCCCCATTATTTCTGCCTCTGTATAAATAAGATTATCTTGATGGATAACTACTTTTAAATCACCACTTTTCCCTTCAAGATCAGATGGATTAATCTCTACTCCATCTAAATAATATGTGATTTGAGTTGTTACAGGAAGTGCTTCATGGCTAACACCTTGGTAATTGAGCTCATAGCCATCAACAGTCCAAGTTAACTTATCTTGATCAAGTTCAGGCAAAACATCACTTCTTAAATTGTGGATTTCATCCAAATTTGATAAATCAATAAGTGTATCAATTTTATGATCACTGTGGATATAGTCACTTACTATAAGTTTGTTGGTACTGCCAGAAGCATCAATCAATCCGTATACAGTTTCATCTTTATAGATCCCCATAGTGGATTCAGCATGTACTGGCATACTGCCTACCATCATTAAACTAAGTCCAACCGCCGTTAATTTTTGAGTTAATCTTTTCATATTCTTCTCCATTTCATCGTTGTCTTTTGTATTAAGCCCTCAAATATCAATAAAACCGATGGTAGTATCAGCATAATCGTGATCATACTTATCAGTGCACCTCTTCCAATCATCCCTGACAAACTTGAAATTAAATCAATCTTAGAGATCGCTGCTACCGATATCGTCGTTACAAAGAAAGTTAATCCACTGGTCATTATTGATTTTGAAGCGCTTTTTAATGCAACGGTCATCGCATCGACCTTATTTTTCTGTTCTCCAAGTTCTTCTTTAAAACGCGTTGTGAGCAAAATTGCATAATCAACTGTTGAACCTAGCTGAATAGTACCAATAACTATGGTTGCAATAAATGGAATTGTTGCACCTGTATAATATGGAATTCCCATATTGATAGATACTGCAAGCTCTATAACAGCTATTAATAAAACTGGAATACTGAGCGATCTAAATGAAATCATAATAATGATAAAGACCGCTAAGATCGATAGTATGTTTACATTCTTAAAGTCGATTGCAGAAATCTCTATCAGATCTTGAGAAAGTGCTCCTTCACCGGTAATTAAAGCTTCTTCATCATAGGTCCTAATAATAGCCCTTATTTCTTCAAGTTGTTTACTTGTTTCATCACTTGCTACCGCCATAGAGGAATTGACTATGATCTGTTCATAACCACCTTGATAAAAAACCTTAGAAAGTTCTTCGGGAATCATCTCAACAGGTATCATAGGCCCTATTAGTTTGTTATATGCGATAACTTTAGATACACCATCCAAAGCTTCAATTTGATTTACCATTTCATTAATTTGGTAATCGGGTAATTCATCTTTGATTAAAATCATATGTGTCGTTGCCATATCATAAGTGGTTTTCATTTTATTTAACGATACAATTGACTGTAAATCTTGAGGTAAAGACTCATCGAGTTTATAGTACACATTGGTATTTGAAGCGCCATAAATAGCCGGAATCAAAAGCATACAACCTAAGATGAGTATCAATACATGCCTTTTCACAACAAATCTTGAAAGCTTATCAAAACTTGGCATCAAAACTGGATGTTGAAAACGATGTATTGCCTTATCAAAAATAAGGATTAGCGCAGGTGTTAAGGTAAGTGTACTTATAACACCAATTAAGACGCCCTTCGCCATGACGATGCCTATATTGCTCCCAATGGTAAGTTTCATTGCACATAGTGCCAAAAACCCCGCAATAGTAGTAAGTGCAGCTCCGGAAATTGAAACTGCAGTTTTGTTTACAGCAACTCCCATCGCTTCAATATGATCTGAGTAGCGTTCACGTTCTTCTTCATATCGATGATAAAGAAAAATTGAGAAATCCATCGTCACCCCGAGTTGTAGTACTGCAGCAATTGCCTCTGTTACATAGGATACATCTTTCAGTAGTACATTAGTGCCTAAATTTACTGCTATTGAAAATCCAATACTGATTAAAAAAAGCAGTGGAATAATCGTTGATTTAAGTGTAAGTGCAAGTACGATAATGGTAAGAATCACAGCCAAAACCATATAGACAATCTTCTCAGTATTGGAAATATCAATGGTATCTTTAATGAGTGCGCCCATTCCACTTAAATAGCTATTGTCACCGCTAATATCTCTTATATCAGCAATGGCCATTTGTGTGGATTCATCCGTTGCATTTCCTTCAAAATTTATAAGAACAAGCACACAATCATCTCGATAGACGATTTCAGAAAGTTCTTCTGGAAGCATCTCTTTAGGAACGCCCATATTTAAGGCATCTCTAATCCATAATACTTTTTGTACACCTTCAACTTCTTTAATCTTAGAGATTTTATCATCTATAATATACTCTGGCGTATTTTCAAAGACCAAATACCCCTGATTCGATGATTCAAAAGTGTGAGACAAAATATTCTGCCCTTTAACTGATTCAACATCTGAAGGCAAATACGCTAAAATGTCGTAATTGATCGGTACTAGCATGATGCCAATTACCGATGGGATCATCAACAAAATTGCGATAAATACAATTAATTTTCTTTTTTGACCTACAAACATACCAAACTTTTCCAAATAATCACTCCTTTATAATTTTATGACCAAAAGTCAATTCCTAAACGATTGTACTCCTTTTTTGACCATTGGTCAATTATTTTTAAATAAAAAAAATACCGCAAAATCAACGATCATAGCGATATTTCATAAACTTAACATTTCGTTTTATACATATTCAAGATTCCAAGGATACTTTGATGAAGATATGGTTTCATCACATCAATTGACGCAGGTTCACCTAGTACAATAGAGCTATAAGCCACTGTGCTCACCAATTCTAAAATCAAACAAAAAACATAATCAGGTCTTTCCATCACATAGTCACTATGTTTTATCCCCTCGACAAACAAATCCATAATTGTTTGACTGTTAGTACTTGGAATAGTCTTTGAAAAAGTTCCCTTGTATATTCCAAAGATTAAATCTCGGTGCATAAAGCTTAAAAACGCTTTATTATCATCTAAGTAGTCTATAATAAAATCAACAATAAATAATAAGCGATCTTCAAAATTAGGCAAATCTTGAATTTCATCTTTTGCTATGGATTCTTCAATTAGTTTATAAGTCTTTCGAATGATAATTCGGTCTCTAATATCATGTTTATCTTTAAAATAGAGATAAAACGTTCCCTTTGCAACTCCGGCTTTGTTGACGATATCACTGATCGTCGTTTGTTGAAATCCCTTTTCAACAAAAAGGCGATAGGCAGTATCAAATAAACTTTCTTCTTTCTGTTCTTTATTTTCATCCCATTTACTCTTCACAGTAGACCTCTCTCTAGTGAATATATCACTAAAATTTTTAAGTGATATCCCCTCTTTTGTTATTATATTAAAATATAACTGGAACGGTCAAATAGTTTTGTATTATTTCTGGTATAAATCTGATAGAAGGGGTAAAATATAATTAGATTCATCCATAAATCAAACTACAGGGGGCACTTTATGATCAAATTACTTATTGGTAAACCAGGTGAAGGTAAAACTAAAGAAATGATAGCAAAAGCAAACGCTGCACTGAGTACTTCTAAAGGCAATATCATCTTTATTGGAGAATCGAATGAAAGCATTATCGAAATTCACCACGATATTAGATACATCAATATTTCAGAATTTCCGATCAGTTCTTCTGATGAGTTAATAGCTTTCTTACATGGCATGATTAGCAACAACTACGACATCGAAAAAATCTACTTAGATGGCGTCTTTAACTTGTTTATTACAACACCAAAAGAACTTTGTAAATGGCTAGATAAAGTTAAAATGATGACTGATCAACATAAAATTCAAGTTGAAGTTAGCATTAGTATTAACGAAGATATTCCAGATTGTTTCAAACCTTATCTTACAGCGTAACTAATATTACAATATTCTCTTAAAAAACAATTTACTTTTTATCATTGATTAATGTATGAAAAGCCTCTCTAATTCTTGATTAGAGAGGCTTTTTTTGCCTTATCAATATTGATTATAAAGGATTACACGAAAATTCAATTTTATAAACATCAAATTAAATGTTGACATTATAAAAACAAACCTGTATATTTTAATTAGACGGATATAAAAACAAATGTTATTTTAGGAGGAACTTATGTTAAACGCAATAAAAACTGTCGCTCAAAATATATCAATTAATCCAACTGGTTCAATATTAGTTCACTTTTGGGGGTTAGAAGAAGATAAACAATTATTTGAAAGTTTTTCAGAAGAAATGAATATGTTATATGATCAAGTTCACTGTGTTTACCTTAGTGATAGCTTTATCTTCTCGGCTGCAAAGTCAAATCAACTCTCAATAGAAGAAATTTATGGTGATTTTGACATCGATAAAGCCATGACTGTAGTTGATTTATGTAGATATGCCCCTACTAGCTTGGTTACACAGCTTAGTGGCGAAGCTAGAGCTAATTTCGTAACCTTTATAAGAGGCATTTTTGCACATGCGACAAGCAACAATAGGTCTTTTATACAACTTAGATTACCTTCACCTGCAAATGCTACCGAGGCTGGTTTATCCTATGAAAGCTATGAGTTGATATGGAAAACGCTCGTTGATATTGATTACATTGCATTAGAGCAAAGTTGCAAGGAAAAAATCGAAGTATTTAAACCTTATAATCACATCAAGTTACAGACTGGTGATCGATATGTACTTGAGTTCAACCTCAGTGGAAGAGAATGGCATATTGATGCGGGCAATGGTGATTTTCCAGCAGGTGAAATCTATATTGCACCACTTGAAAGTAGTGCAAGTGGTCAATTCTTAACAGATCTCATACACTGGGAAGGCGAATTTTTCAAATCTGTACTCCTTGAGTTTAAAGAAGGAATTTTGATAAACTGCTCTGAAAAAACGATTCTCGAAGATTTAAAACAAGCTCCCGGTGACGCGATGCGCATTGCTGAATTTGGAATCGGACTTAATCCCGGTTATAAACTATCAAAAGGGATCACTGGTTGTACGCTTTTTGATGAAAAATTGTTAGGCACTTGTCACATCGCAGTTGGTATGAACAACTTGTTTGGTGGCCAAAATGACTCACCTGTTCATGTGGACTTTGTTTCAACTGATTTCGAAATATTATAGAAACGAAAGAAATGCTCCCAAGTTAACTTTTTGGGAGCATTTCTCATGTTTCTTCTTAGTAATGTTTAGTTTTTTGTTTTATCTTCCCATACGTCTGTGTAACGTTCTAGTAATTTGGAAAGCGGATCAGTCGCGGCGTGTTCTAATGTATCTTTAAAAAAATCTAATACAAAATCATGCTGTATATTGGCAGATATTTCTCTGTCTAGTTTACCCGTAAATCCAACTATTCCAGTTAAGCTAGAAAACATCGTTGACATGGTGAAGTCAAGATGCGTCGTTCCATTGATTTGAAACAAACGTGCATCATTGCTTGCTTTTACAAGTGGCATTAAATAGTCATCGTTGATGCCACCCTTCCATTGCTCACTTCTCAGAAATACAGACGGAACAGATAACCCCAAGCTTAAAACTTCTGCCCCTAAAGGCTCTACCCATGCGTCCATACAAAACAAAGCTTTGATACGGCTATCGCTTAATGCAACAGCTACATCTGCACCTGCGCCTGTACTGTGCCCCATTAGACCTACTTCAGTAACATCTAAAGCATTTTTAAGAATATTCGAATACTGTCCATCATTTAAGACGTCCAGAGTATCTAAAACAAGTTTTACATCACCAGCATAAGTTAAAACCAGTTGGTTTGCATAATTGCTAAAATCAGGTGTTACATCTCGATTTGGAAGCGCACCTCGATCTAATTCTGCTGCAAAACCATCTGCAAATACCGTCATTTGTGCACCATAAGTATGGTTGATACCCAGAACGATAAATCCATGACTTGCTAAGAGCTCAGCAAAATCATTGTGAAGGTTTCTAAATCCTGTCCATCCATGTGACAGGATAATTACGGGATAACTATCTTTAAACTGACTAATAGGCGCTTCGATGTAAGCATTTGAAAGTATATCTTTTGTATGATCAAGTACAAAAAAAGGCATTTTCATCTCTTTTGCTAGTGATCTTGATAACAAAACCCCATCTTGTAACCATACTTCTTGCCTGTGTCCCTTTACATCATCTGAAGGATACCACGCTTGAACCCGAATACGTCTCAATGTATCTGATGTTTTTGCTTCCTCTCCATATTTCTCGATTCTAACGGGATCTGTTAACTCAAACGTGATTGTTCCAACGGAAAATGCACCATCTGGTTTAGGAATATCATAAACAGGAAAAATCGCCATGAGAATACCAGAAATTACGATCGTTATTGTGCCTATTATGACCATTTTTTTCTTATTGTCATTGGGTACTCTACCATTTTTTTTCATTAGCAACGTAATAAAAGTAACAGTAGTATTCATAGCGATAAAAAAATATAACGGATATAACTGCCAATTCGGAACATCAAATAACAAATGCCCCACAAAGAACCCAAAACCCGCTAATGATAATAACATTACAATAGAATTTTGTCGTTCCTTCGCAAAAACGGTTGCTATTAAATAAATAATTGAAGCCAAAAATAATATTATTTCAATCCACGACATTTTGATCCTCCTAATAACTGCATTTATGAATTTTATTACACTCTATGTTATGACTAAAAAAAAGTTCTGTCAATCAACAGAACTTTTTTAAGCTTATTTATTTGCTTTGACAACTTCTTGATACCCATTTAAATCTTGATAAATCTCACCTTTAATTGGACTTTTCTTAGTTTTAACAATTCTACCAAAGTGGTATATAAACACAGCAAGATTTGAAGCAAGTGCAAGTCCACTAATAACAAGTAAAGCCGTTTCGTTATGTGATGATTGTACAGCAAATTTGGACGTGTCAGCGAAATATGGGAACGTTAATGAGAACATCGCCCAAAGTGCCAAAGTTTGTGCTCTATGCTGTAACCAAACACCTTTTTTGATAAAAAAAGCAGGTATTGTACACGACAAAAGTAAAATTAATCCCGAATAGAAAGAGTGATCTGGGATACAGTTATAAACATAAGCAAAATTCCATAAATCATATGCGATGATCCAGAACCATAACTGGTCTGGCCAAACCATATCTTTACTCTTATCTCTGCTAATAAATATTCCTACCCACCCAGATAGTGTGATAATATTTAAAATTCCAGCAATTCCATTCATGATGTTCCAAGCGCCGCCATTGATAAAGATCCCATCCACTAAACCATTGTAACCAAAACATTGGAAGTCTCTATATACTGCTTCGGCGATGTTAAAAGCTAGAATAAAAGGTGGAAACATAAGCATCCATTTATTTTTATCTAATCCCTTGATATATCTCAGAGCCATAAAACCAAGTACACCTGCTAAAGCTGAATAAGTTTTAACCCATGGAAACCAATACCCCATAGGTGTTCCAGGTCCAGAAGTTTTCATCCAAACTGTAAAAGTCATAATTATTGGTACTGCAACATAAAAAAACAATGATAATTTCTTACTTCTCCTCGTTATTTCATTAACAAATATTAATCCAAATAAAACAGTTACCCCCATTAAAGCCGCATACCAAGGTATAGACTCAAATAAAAACATACACTACTCCCCCAATTTTTCGCGATATGAACGCCATATTTTTGTGATATAAGCTTCTGCCGTGTCATCTGATTCATAAAAAAGTAGTTCAACTTCAAGTGCACCTTGAATAATCGATAGGAAAAGTAATGCATTTCCTTCTGATTCATTGGGAAAAACGCTCTCAAGTTTACTCAGATGAAACAGCTCCATATCAAAAACTTTTGCACTACATTTTTTTCTAAGATCTGCTTGATCAATCAACAGAATATTTTTATAAAATCGCACTTGATCTGCGTTTTTAAAATAACGAATAATATCAAAATAGATTTTCTCTAATTTATGAATCCAATCTAGTTGTTGAAAATTTGCATATAGTGTATCTAAAAAACCACAGTATTCTTCTATTTGTCTTTCTACTACTAATAAAATAATTTCATCTTTACTAGAAAAATGACTATAAATTGAAGGTGTCTTTATGCCGACATCCTTTGCTATATCTGACATTACGACACTATAACCTCTCCTACAAAATTGAGAAAAAGCAGCATCTAATATCTCAGTTTTCTTATCCATATTCACATCCTTATTCGTGCTAACTAACGCTCGTTAGCCAAACTAAATATACGCCTTATTATCTATCATGTCAACAAAAAAAAAGAATCCCCTTAGAGGATTCTTCCTATTAAATCAATTCAGCCTTCAATGTTGTCACTATAACTGAAATATGATTTTTTTATCTTCTTGTTGCAATAATGACTCTTATCAAATTACCAGCTCTATGTCCACCATCTTTATACCCTACCAAATTAAATTCATTTAGATTGGAGATGGTCTCTAAATTAACTAGAAAATAATCACCACCAATATATTGATAAACCTGAACCGAATCTGATATACCATAGATGATATTATTCGCTGTAACTGTTGTTGCAGTTACAGCGCTTAGTGATAAGCCATATAATGTACTCATGTCACTAACTTGTCCATCCTTATAAGTTAGGACTACTGGACCATTACCAATACCAAGTAGGTCACTATTTTTGGTAAACACGCCAGGGATACCATTAACAAGATACTTGTAGATACCACTAACGACAACAGTATCTGGAATTGGATCTACATTATCAATTACCGTAGTTGTTTCATCAACATTTGTAACCACTCCATATGAGTTTAAATCACCTGTTACGTTATTTAAAATCAAACGATTAATTGCACCTTCACTGTCTAGTGAGTAATAGCGGACATCATTACTGAATAGCATTATATCATTTAACCGCTGTGGATATATAGTTTTATACTCCCCAGCAAAAGTAGTATCAAGGATCTCTATATCTTTTGCAAGTTTGTAGTTACCATACATTGTTGCGTCTACATTGAACTTCCCAACTAGATAAGTCGAACCAATTAGTTTGACAACACTTTCTGAGTTTGTGAAAGTCACTGAAACGATATTACCAGTTGAAAACTTGCTCGCACCAGTTACAAACTGTCTAATTGAGCCATCTGTACTAGCAACTTTAATTGAATTTTGTGCGATCAATTTTCCAGCACTGTCTTTGTAACTGTAAGGCTCAAAAGCGGTTACGACCCCAAATGTTGGCACATTAAGAACTTCTGGCGATATGACATCGACGATTTCATCATTCATACCTACAAGGAGAGTGACAGTATCCCCTAATCCAAAGCTACCTTTATTTGACAATTTATAAGCAGCTTCATTTGTACCGACTTGATAAGTACTACCTGCGATTAAAACCGCGTTTGGTGCGTTAGTTGATGGTGTAGCACTGGCATATAAACCGGTTATTTTCTTGCTGTAGGCCCATACAGTTCGCATATCTTTACTGTAATAGATCACATCGTAAGGGGAAATTCCTTCTAATGTATTTTCACTACCATTTTTGTATACACTAACATTGTCTTTGGTAAAAGGTAAAAGTTTTTCAATTGACACATCATCAAGAACATATGGTCCTTCTATAACAGATTGAACCAATAAAGCATAATCTATCTCACCAGATAACATCGGATGACCCAAAGTCTCAGCATAATATCTGCCTTCTTTTGTTTTTGTATTCATCAAATTATAGAACATGTACATTGCATCTTCACGTGAAACTTTTTGACCTTGCTTTAAATTTATGCCTTCATCTAAACCTAGTGAATAAAATTTTGACAACTGTGCAGATGGATATGTGCCCACTATATCAGCATTTGTATACCCTAACAGCTTCAAAAGTGCCGTTGCAGCTTCTTCAAGCGTTATATACTTTGCAGGTTTAAAAGTACCATCGAGATACCCAGTGAACCATCCAGCATTTACTGCAATTTTAATAGCCTCTGCTGCCCAATAATCAAATTTGACATCTTTAAAGACTGACGTCCCGCCTGATACATCATCAGAATCTTTATATAGTGAAGCATTTACCATCATCTGAGCAAATTCATCTCTGGAAAGTAATCTATTTAGGTTAAGATTTCCCTTTGTATCACCTGTCATAATGCCAAGTGCCCTTATCGTATCTGAAACAAGTTGCTCAGATGGTAATGTATTCGCTGTAGAAGCATATACAGGTGTAGCAGTTAAAGATGGAATTGATGTAACTAGCATCACTGCCACAAGTATTATCGAAAGGATTTTCTTCATATCATTCTCCTAGTATTATTCATATCTTAAAGCATCAATTGGATTTAGCATCGCTGCCTTGCGAGCTGGTAGATAACCAAATAGTATCCCTATTCCTGCCGAGATTGCAAAGGCACCAAATGCTGATGAAAATGATGGTGCAACATCTATCTGTGTATCAAGTGCAATGACTATGATTTTACCTGCTAAACTAGAAAGTGCATAACCAAGCCCTATACCGATCAGTCCTCCAATTGCACTTGTCGTTGCGGCCTCTATCACAAACTGTTGCATTATATTATGTCTTTTCGCACCAAGCGCTTTCCTAATACCAATTTCTCTTGTTCGCTCGGATACTGACACCAACATGATATTCATGATGCCTATACCTCCAACAACAAGCGAAATACCAGCTATCGCCGCTAATATCGAGATCATGATATCTATGGTTGAACTCATCATACTCAAAAGTTCATTTAAACTGATAATAGAGTAGGCATCTTGATCTGCATATACCTTAAAGAGCGCATCATCAATCACTTGTTTAGAGGCTTTAACATCATCCTCAGATACCATTGCAAAAGAATAACTTGATATATTGTTTGTTCCAGTAAGTTTTGCAGCTACACTATATGGAATATAGATTGCATCATCAGTGCCACCTTCTTCAGGTTCATCAGCATCCGCCTCTAAAACCCCGATGATTTCAAATTGTTTTCCATTGATTCTAAGTGTTTTTCCAAGTGCACTGCCATTAAAATACGTATTGCTTACATATGAACCAACTACTGCTACATTGTGTCTCCTTGAAATATCAATATAAGATACATACCGTCCCTGTGAAAGAACATACTGCTTCATCGCTAAGTAATCTTCACCAGTCCCTGTTACAGATGTACTATTATATGTCTCACTGTCTATTTTAACAGCGCCTCGAATCGAGACCAAAGGAGATACTGACTTAAAATACTCAGGATGATTATCAACAATTGCATACATCTCATCTACTGTTATATTGCGCGTCGATCCTCTCCCCATCACGTTTACAGTTAAAAGATCAGTCCCCATACTTTGAAAACTATCGACCATATATTTTTCAAGGCCGTTTCCAAGTCCAATGATGACAATTACCGAAACAACCCCTATGATGATACCAAGCATTGTTAAAAGTGATCTTACTTTTCTCGCCATGATATTGCTTAGTGCCATTTGAAATGATTGAAAAACTGTCATATGAGCTTCACCTCATTTTCAACTTCCAAAGATGCTTCTGGTAAGCCATTATAAACAATATGACCATCTTGAAGCCTGATGATTCTTTGTGCCTGAGCGGCAATCGCATTGTCATGTGTAATTAATACAACGGTATTTCCTTCAGCATGCAGTTTCTTTAATAGATTTAATACTTCTTCACCCGTTTTAGAATCTAATGCTCCAGTTGGTTCATCTGCAAGGATCACTGATGGAGAAGTAGCCAGTGCTCTGGCAACTGAAACCCTCTGTTGCTGTCCACCTGACAATTGGCTGGGTAAATTGTTGATTTTATCCAGTAAACCTACCTTCTCTATAGCTTCAGTAGCACGCTGTTTGCGTTCACTTTTTCCAAGTCCAGCGTAAAGTAATGGAAGCTCTACGTTTCCTAAAACTGATAATTTGGGCAACAAATTGTATTGTTGAAAGATAAAACCTATCCTTTTATTTCGAATTGAAGCAAGTTCATTGTCATCAAGTTCACTTACATCATGCCCTTCTAAATAATACTTGCCAGAAGTAGGGATATCCAGACACCCAATGATATTCATACAGGTTGACTTTCCTGAACCAGACTGACCGACAATCGCCACAAACTCCCCTGGCATAATGGTCATAGTGATGCCATCCACCGCTCTTACTTCTGTTTCACCCATTTGATAAATTTTACTTAGTGTTTCAAAAGATATTAAAGGCTTCATGGCGTATCCACCCCAGTTCCATCAGATGGTTGATCATTTTGTCCTGGTCGCCCAAACATAAAGACATCCTTAACCGTACGGTTTTCAATAGCGACCTCATCACCTTCATTTAATCCAGATAAGATTTCTATATAATTGGTATCAGAAATACCAGTTGTTATCTCGATGTACTTATAACCACTTGGCGCATCGGTAACAGGTGTATCTGAATTTGTAGTTTCTTCTCCACTCGTTTTAACAAGTACTTTATTTCCTCTTACAACAGCTGCAACTGGTACAGCAAGGACTCTTTCTCTTGATTCAATAACGATTTCAGCATCTACATTCATTCCAGGCAAAAGTCCTTCAATCTCATCAATTCGAATCGTGACTGGATAAGAAGTCGTTCCACCACTAGTTACGCCATTTATATTCACTTTTGTAATTAATCCTGCATAAGTCTTTCCTTCAACCGCTTCTGCTGTAATCGTAACCGGTTGACCTACACTGATCTGAGATATATCAAGTTCATCGATATACAAAGTCATCGAAAGGTAGCTCAAGTCAAATATCGTACAAAGTGGATTACCTGCAGAGAGGGTATCGCCTTCTTTATAATTTTTTTCAATTACAGTGCCACCAATTGGTGAACTAATTACATAGCCATCTAGAGCATCTTGTGAACTTTCAAGTGAAATTTCTGAACGCCTTAATGTATTTTTAGCACTTTGAATTTGATCTTGTAGCGTAGTACTATCTAGTACAATTAAACTCGCATCTTTTGCAATGAAATCTCCTTCACGAACAAATACTTTTGCCACATCACCAGATGCTTTTGCTATTACCATACCTTCAGCTTTATATTTAAAAGTAGCGCTTTCGAAACATGCATAATCACCTATAACAGCAGTTGCTTCATAAGTTGGAAGCAATCCACCTGGATTTGCAACAGATATCGTTACCTGTCTAACTTGCATTCCACCAGGTAAAACACTTACAATTGGACTAACTTCTGAAACAATCCCACCAAGTGTCTCAAAAGAACCACTAATCGTAACATTAGCTTGTTGACCGACAGTTATATGAGACGCATCATCTGCACCAAAAGGCAGTTCAATTGTCATAGTTTTACTATCTCTTATGGTTGCAATTGTTTGACCGACTTGTACCGAATCACCCACTTCTATGTCAAAATCCATTACAGTTCCAGCATTTTGGGCTTTGACTGTTAAATCATCTAAACTCTCAAGCATTCTTTGATAGCTTCTTTGACTCTCAGCAACACTAATTTCTGCTGTTTCAATATTTGATGTAAGGTTTGAACTGTCAATTTCATATAAAACACTATCTTTCTCAACGACATCACCTTCTTCAAAAGGTGCTGATATAACATCGCCAGAATTCAGTGACATCACTGTATATGAATCTGCAGGTTTTAAAGTGCCTGTCCCAGACAAAGTAACAGTAATATCTTTATTACTCGCACTTACCATTGTATATTGACTATCCATATTTGCTTGTCGATCACCTAAACTACCCAATATCCTAGGCAAAACAATAAACAGGATGAGTAAAACTACAATTCCTATAACAATTCTCTTATTTCTTTTCTTTTTAAAAAATGATTTCATCTACTTCCCGCTCCTTATGTGAAAATCTAAGATTTTTCATGCATTATACTACTTATATCCCAATAGTATTAACTCAATATGAATTTTACATAAAAAGTTTAAAAAATATAAAAAAAAGGAGTGTTCACTAAGGCGAAATTCTGATCACCTAATAAACACTCTTTGTAAATCAAATAAAATTTAGATAATTTCATTATATGTTTTCAATTATAGCATTTAACCTACTTTCTATTCTTTTCATATCAAACTGTATTTCTGGGAATAGGTTATCTAAATTCATTGCCAAATCGGTTTCCTTTTCAAGTCCAAAAACAGCACCATACTCATGCGTGTTACCTAACTTTATCATATTAAAACCAAGTCCACTTAATGTTCGTGAAATGGGTATAACCAGAGCATTATAATAATATTCAAGCACCTCTTCTGATTCTACCATTGCACCATGCGCAACCACACTTACACGTTTTCTCCAATATGGAGATTTAAAATTAGGGTTATTGAGCCATTTTGAGTACGCGATCTCATTCATTTTTTCAAATAAACACATGAGTTTGGACGGAAACGGTGAATAATGAGGCACAATCCATATAATTACATCAGCTTGATTTATTTTTTTATGAAGTTTATTGTAAGCCTCATCAAAAGGACATCTTGAATAATCTACGCAACTGCCACACAATTGACATGGGTGTATATTATAATCCTTTAGTCGAACTTCTTCTACGTTATCATTGGAAATCTTACTTTTCAACATTTTAGAGACCTGTGAAGAGATAGACTTTTCATTTGTAACACGGCTGTTACTGGCTGAGACTATTAAGATCATGCCATGCCTCCTTGCTTTTTATTACTTCATCTACAAATGCTGCAGATTCATTGATCCATGGACTATGTCCAGAATGTTCAAACCATATAAACTCTTTAAGTGGCGCTTCAAGTAGATCAAAATACGCCTTAGCTAAAGAAGTGGGTGCATTGAGATCGTGCCTACCAATTAAAAATTTGATAGGAACTTCAAGCTTAGATTGCGTTTCTCTGATATCAACTTCATAAAGTTGCTGGTATACATCATTAAAAGTGTTTAAGATGCCCAGTAAATAATTGAATTTATCCAAAATCCCATATTCAGGTGATAGAATATCTCTAATGGTTTCATAACCTGGATTATTGATTTCAGGATTTTGATTCATTTCTTCCGTTAAATAGTTGAGATATTCAGCACTTCTCCAAGTGACATCCACCCCATAATATGGTGGTTTACCTATTTTGATTAATCGCGCCGTCTTTTCAGTATCCCCTTTTTCCAAACTAAGCTCAAGTGCTTTTGTATAGTCGATCACTTCGGTTTCAAGAAAATTAACCATCTGTCCTGTATTGATAATGCCATAAAATTTTTGTGGTTCATTGTCCGCCATCATAATGCCTAGGTAACTTCCCCAAGATTCTCCTACGATATAGATCTTTTCTTGATTAAAACGATCACGTAAATAATCAGTTAATGCGATGCCATCTTCAACATAGTTACTCGGTTTTAAGTCTTTCCTCGACCCATAAGATTTAGCAGAACCTGGTTGATCCCATCCTACAACTACAAATTCTTTTTCGAGTTCAGGCATTTCATACCTCACGGCAGCAAGTTGTGAACCTCCCGGTCCCCCAGCTAAGAATAGCAGTATCGGTGCATCTTTGTTTTCTCCGCGTATACTAACCCATTGTTTTCTACCGTTAAACTCAACTTCTCTTAACTCCGAAATTGAATTTTCGCCTTCAATTCTAGGTGTAAATGCAGACCATTGACTCACACCCACTACACATAAAATAAGCACCATAAATACTATCATTTTGATAAATGTTTTAAAAAGTCCTCTTCCATTTATCTGATTCTTTTTATTAAGCAAGAATTGCCCAAGTATAATTAAAGATTTGATTATTACAATCACTAAACAACCAAGTATCAAGATTATCAAAATTGCAAATACGACGTTTAATGTCGCGTGTATAAAAGTATTCATTATTTTCCTCCATCATAGAATAGATATACGACTATCTTTATCTATTTTATAAAATATGAACTATTTTACACCTGCCTAAAGTTAGGTTTTTACTTTTCACTTTAATAAAAATAATAAAACAAGCTTCAAAATATCGATTTTATCTCTTATTTATAGTAAACTATAGGTAGTTAAATCAACGCTTATAATAGATTTGAGGTGGCAAAATGAATCAAAAAATTACAGCTTTATCGAATTTTGTTAATCAATTGGATTATACAGCAATTGATTTGTGGTTTAGCGACAACCATGCATTTATATTTGAGCCAGAATACTTAATTGAAATACATCAGTTGCTTATAGGATGTGACATTGACGGACTAAATTCATTTACCAAACTTATACGTGCTTGGATTGGCTTCATCTATGGTGACAATATCGAGATTTCGCTCTCAATGCGTAGTTTACAAAACACTATTTTAAAATCACCAAAAGAACACTCATTATATCAAGGTTTGCTTGCGCTTTGCGGCGAAATATATGCCATAGATCGTGAAGAAAAACTTCAGAAAGGCCTTATGGCGCTTAATATCTTAGGGAATGATCACGAAAGTTTATTTTATGGAAATGCAAACTTGACCTTAGGCCAAATTTACTCTGAACGCAATGCATTTGAAACTGCGGCAAACTATTTTGAAGTTGCACACCAAGTCTTTGACACTTTAGGTTGCCAATTTTTAGCGGTTATCTCAGATGTAAACAAACTCCTAAACCTTTATAAACTCGGAGAATATCGCCGTGTCATTGAAGAGTCTGAGCGGGCTCAGCGTCGCACTTCAAAGTTCAATGTGCGTCAGGAAAAAGAAGATATACTTTCTGTGTATGATTTGCCCATTGGGATGGCAATGCTTGAACTTAAAAAATACGATCTTGCAATGACACACCTTGAAGTTTGCAAAAGTAGCATCGATTCACTTAAAATGTTCCATTTACATGGATTAATCGAATGGATGATTCTCAAAGTCTACTTGAACAAAAAATCCTTTGAGGCTTTAAATCAAGAAATAAAGCATGGAAGAACAACTTTCTCTTCTTTATCATCACCATTGATTGAAGGGATTTTTGACTACTACTCACTACTTTATGCATACGATGCTGGAGAAAAAATCGATCCTGTAATTATCGAAAGATTATCACTACTATTAGAACATCAAAAACACTCATTAAACTTCATCCTCGTTGAAATGATGTTACAACTTCAATATAGAGACATCGTCACTTTTTTCACGCGTAGAGAATTAGAACAACTCGAAAAAAACGTCATTTTGTATCAGTTTGAGCCTTTAAAACCTCTCATTTCACAGGTGTTTAACAAGCTCTCCTTAGAGCTTTCTGACCGTGAACTAGAGATACTTGAACTTGTTGCTTCTGGTAAAACAAATGATGAAATTGGTAAAATCTTATTTATAAGTACTGGGACTGTTAAATGGCATCTCAATAATATTTATTCAAAACTTGAAGTTAAAAATCGCATACAAGCACTTGAGAAGATAAAACTTCTTGGTACATTTTCTTAAAATACCTAACTTAAGTTAGGTGTTTTTTTTTTACAAAAAAGTTATCCTAACTTTAGTATTATGGTAACCTATCCACAAAAAGGAGTTTCAATTGAATTTAGCAATTATATGTTTTCTAGGGACTGACCTAGATTTAGAACTACGAAATTATACTACATTATTTATGCGAGGATTTGACATTGGTATCACTAATCACCCTATCGCCTTTATGCATGAGCAAACATTTCTTGCATGTCATAAGACAGAATATTATGACTTAGTCCATATGGTCTTTGAAGAAATTAGCATTTCTCGTGTAATATTACTAATCGAAGAATTAAAAAATAAACATGCAATTTATAATACAGTAAAATTTAGTTTTACTTGTCTCAGCAATAACGAAATCAACACTTCAATGTCACACAAAGAACTAATTGTTCAACTTACCAAAGCAGCTAAAAAACAATTCAATGGCTGCATCATACAGCACTGCATCACGAAAACCTTGACTTCTAGAAAACAATGTAACGCAGTTGAAGATGATGGCTTATATTTTGGAAGGCATTCTAAGCTCAAAAGGATTTTAAATCAAACAAAAACAAAAAAACAGGTGTACGCATTAGATACACCTGTTGGAATCAAAATATTAGATCATGTCAAATTTAATCCTGTAGACACTTAGTAATCAAAGCCTGAATAAGATGTGGCATACGTGTATAAACATCTTTTGTATATACCCTTTCAGTGATTTTATGCAAATCCTTTCCCCATGGGCCAATGTTCACCACAGGCATATTTAGCTCTGAAAGTGCTCTAAATGGAATTTTATAGATGACATCCCATCCTGGACTATTAGACTTAATCATTGAAATATCAGTATCATTACCAGACCATGTCGCATAAGATAAGTCTGATATCCCCATAAAGTATCCTTGAGATTCGAATGTCAAATTATAATCCCTTTCAGCAATCTCGTTGATAAATTGTTCAATTGAAAATGGTAATTTTTTTTCAATATTTTCATTATTGACGTGTGGATAATATGGACCTGAAAGTGCGATTACAATTGCTGGACCTTCTAAATCTATGGCATCTTGAACGTGTTCAATTAATCGCGTAGTTGCTTCTGGTAACGTAATAGCATTTGAGATCAAGAGTTCATTCACGTCCTCTTGAAAGGATAAATACTCCTTTAAAAAACCATCTCCCTTTTGATCAAGTGCCATTTGATAAAGCTTTTCAAAGGTATATACTTTGGGTTTAAATGTTATCTTGTCCGGTGTTACACCCGTTAATACACAGTAATTTTCATATGCATCTTCAAAATGAATCAAAGTGTCCCTTAATGATCGATTGGCAAGTGAAACTAACTTATCCACGATCATTTTAGGTGAGCGTGTAAATGTCAACCAGTTGAAATATCCGGTAGCTGCTTCAGGTATAGAAGCATCATACGCTTTTTTTCTATCTTTAAGGTTTACCCATACTGGAGGCGGTGTCGCTTCTTGACCTATCAAATCACAGAGTTCAATATTGAGTTCTGTCTTTTTTTGCAAATCAGATAGAACAAGTGAGGGACTAAAGCCATTAAAGGGATCACCAATATGACTCTTGACACCTTTTACAAAAAGTACAGGCATAATTTTTCCAACAGATCCTTCATAAAAAATAGCTTTTCCCTTAGTTTGATTAAAATATGGCTCACTATTAATGGTCAACATATACTCAAGTAGATGTTTTTCTCGCAATTCTTTCATCAATTTGACAGCACTTAACATGCCTCTTGATAACGTTTCTTCATCGGGAACGCTTAACAAAAGTATGTTGCCTTCAAAATCCTCTAGTTCAGAAAAATGTGCACTTAGTACCAGTTGAATTGCAGCACCGGACTTCATATCTGCAACACCTCTACCAAATATCCATTCTCCTGAGAGAAGGTCAACTCTCGCCTGTTCGGGAATCGCTCTATTGGCCAAAGCTTCTGCCAACTCATCAGGTCTTAATGCAACACCTTTTAGTTTTCCATATTCTTCTATATCTATCGCATCATGATGGTGCATCAACACGATGGTTTTATGACCAGACCCTTTTACCAAAGACCAAATGACGTTTCTGTGGTAGGGATCGTCATCTACAGGGTACGCACCACATAAATCACTATGTTCGTTAAAATATGGTTGCTCTTTGATCCAATTTAAAATTTGTTCTTCTATATAAGTTTCTCGCTCAGTGTTTGTGTCACTTTGAGTTGCAACTAGTCTTAAAAACAGTGTTCTGATGCTCTCTTCAAACATAACTTCTCCAATCTCATCTAAAGATTTTAGTTCTCTTATATTATCAGTATATAGTTGATTCACACGATTGTCTAATTAGTGTTTCAAAGTTCAATTAATTTTACTCTTACTTTATTTTTGTGTTAAAATATGAGTTGAATTAAACTTAAAGGAGAAATGACTTATGATGGACATGTTTATTAAATCAATTCAATTAGACGAATCAAACCGTATTGTTGTTACTATCCAAGACCACTTTGCTGAATATCTTTCAAAAGAAGAATCAAAGAAGATGCTTAAAGATATGGCACTAAAAGTACTTGAGGCAGATTTTGTTAAACTAGAAGTAGCTAAATCAAGCTTTAGAATCACAGTAATAGAAGGCGCTGAAGCTGCCGCTAAAGAGAAAGTAGAACAAGAAATCGTTAAAGGCATTGAAATGGCGATGTCGTTTATGTCGCAAATGAATAAACAAGAATAAATAAAAGAAATCCCAATCATTATAAAATGACTGGGATTTTTTTTAAAAGGATAAATATACCCTATCACTTCTTCTGCTTCTCGAACGGTTGTAACAGATACTACTGGTTCTTCAATTATTTTATTTGCTTCATCTAAACCAGTGGGGTGATTCTTTATCATTTTGAGCGTCGTGTTTACTGAATTTACAGTTGTCTTCTTGCTTACACCAACACTTGTTCTGCTTGAAACCTTATTGATAACTACTTCTGAACCGTTTTAAGAGCTATGCGGTAGTAACAAAAAAATCACAGGTATGAGTACCACAAAGCAATGTGCTGTATTTATCTTATATTGTGGTGCTTATAAGTTCAAGCAAGGTCTGTTTGTTTAATTTTTTCCTTCATATCACAACCCCAAATGATAAAAGAATATATACCACTAAAAAGCAGACTAAAGTTACAGCTAGAGCAAATTTCAAAACAAACTGCTTAGAGACACTTGAGGTAAGCATGATTACATTTTTTAGGTCCAGCATTGGTCTAAAGACTAAAAAACCCATAATTGCCCCTGAGGGAACCTAATCTTTGAAAATGCTTAAAGATATGGCTGAATAATTACCCGAAACATATTATGAAAACACGAATCTGACTTTTCTTTCACTTAGTTTGGTGACTAAAGCACACTTTTTATAATTGACATATGCCCGAAATGGTTTTATGATTACCCTACAGACATTATTCAATTATGAAAGGAATATTAACATGAAATCAATATTGTATTTGCCTGCTAAAAATCTGATTATAAGTATACCTGTCGTACTTATACTTGGTTTTTTTGTTGGATCAACTTTAGACACTATGTTTTTAAAGGATTATATCCTTTTCTTCACCTTCTTTATGATCTATCCAACGATGATTGGTTTTAAGATAAAAGAAGCTGTAGATTTATCACACTTAAATGTCGTTATAGGGTCTGCACTTTTAAATTTCATCATCATTCCCCTCTTCGCATTCTTTTTTGGTAAGATCTTTTTATCAAACAGTCCTCAACTCTTTGCTGGTATTATCATGATTTCTCTTTTCCCGACGAGTGGCATGACAATTTCATGGACATTACTAAATAAAGGGAACGTTGCAGCAGCTATAAAAATAACTGCGCTGAGTTTAATCATAGGATCATTTTTAGCACCACTCTATCTTTATATTGCAGTAGGCACAATGATTGAGGTTAATATTATTGATACCTTTGTCACTGTTTCTCAAATCGTGATTTTACCATTAGTATTAGGAAATATAACCTACCGGTTGCTCTTGAAAAAATTTACAACAACTTATTTCAACACGAATATTAAACCGATTTTCCCAGCAATAAGTGTCTGGTCCATGATGTTTATTATATTTTCAAGTATTAGCATGAAAGCAAAAAGTATCATCAACAATCCAGAATTATTAGTCAATTCAATCCTCATTTTAATTATCTTTTATCTGATTAATTTTGCGTTAAGTACGATGATTGGCAGATATTTCTATAATAAGGAAGATGGATACGCTTTGGTTTATGGAACTGTTATGAGAAACTTATCTATCGCACTAGGTCTAGCGATTGCCTCATTTGGAACAGACACAGCACTGATTATCACACTTGCTTTTATTTTACAAGTACAAGGTGCTGCATGGTATGGTAAACTTTCTTCAAAATACAATTGGCTTCAGCGTAAAGTAAATGTCACACAACTTGAACAAAATTCTTAAAAAAAGGCAATTACAGATCTAGAATTCTAGATTTGCAATTGCCTTTTTATATAAAACGCCTTATTTTTCAACGATAATGGAAAGCAGTTTAGGTTGATCACATAATGAAACAAGTTCACTCATCACAAATATATCTTTTGTCTGTCCTGTACTCAATTTATGGATAAATTCAAATGTGTGTTTTTCATTATTGCATACGCTATTCATGTTCTCCCTAATTTCAGCTTCCGATTGTATATTTAAATCAAATACCGTTTTGTTAAGTAAATGATGTTTACTATATCCATAAAAACTCAAAGCGGATTCATTTGCATCCATAATTTCAGCTGATTTTGGATCAATTAGTAGCATTGACTTTGAGCTGTTCTCAAAGTATCTTTGAAAAGAAATATATTCTTCTTGTTTATCTTTAGCATTGGCTTCAAGTATCATTTCTAAAGCATTAAACATCTTTGGTGAGCTCACTATTTCTTTAATCCATTTTTCAGGTATTCTTTTTGCCTTTAAAAAAACTGTTGCTGGCTTAAGTTTAAAAAGTTCAGCTATATCCAATAGCAAACGTTCACTTGGATTTTGCTCAATATTGGCTTCGAGTTTGCTAATATAAGGATGTCCTACATTTAAAATTTTCGCAAGTTCTCTCTGTGTATATTCTTTCGTTCGCATCCTTTTTAAAAAGTCGCCGAATGTTTCCATACTTTCCTCTTTTATTTCATTATTTCAGTTGATACCATCTAGTTTATAAAGTTCACATCTATTTCTACCGTTTTCTTTAGCAAGATATAGCGCTTCATCTGCAAAATGGATGAACTGTAACCCCTTATCCAAATCATCTTTCTTGATCTCACTATTGGTATAAATACCGAAACTTGCTGTAACTTTAATGGCATATTCATCACTACAAAATACATGACTTTCAACATTTTCTCGAATCTTCTCAATGCGCTTAATCAAATTTTCTTTGTCAATTGCAAACAAAAATATTAAAAATTCTTCTCCACCAAATCTTACAATCCAATCATCATAATCTCTAATGGCTAGCATCAATAAATCAGAAAATTCTTTTATAACTTGATCACCTACTACATGTCCATAATTATCATTTACATCTTTAAAGTGATCTATATCTCCCATTATAACACTAATCGAAAGTTTGTTAGCATAAGCTTTTGCAATTTCAAAAGGCATTCTCTCATCTAAAAATCGACGATTGTATAAGCCTGTTAATGGATCAGTGATAATTTCTTTATTAAGCTTTACAATTTTATCAATAATTAAATCTTCACTTAATCCGTCAATGTTATCTAGTAAATGGTCATTTGAAACATCTCGAATCAACTCCAATACCCGATTATTCTCCTTCTCCGGTACTGCTGTCACCATAAATAACTTTCCACATGAATATTCAAACTTCATGGTCACTTTGTTTTCGTTTAGTGCTCTCATAGAAATGCAATTTTTACATACTTCATTACTTTGCCAAAACGAATAACAATGCGTGTCAGATTCGTTTATTTTAAAATCCGTGATTTGATCATCATCACTTTTAACAATTGGATTAACATATCTGATTACATCATATATTTTTTCTATAAGCTCAACATTTAATTCACGACTGTCCTTATGTCTATCCATTTGCACACTCCAGTTTGTAGTTACTTCATAAAACCAATGCTTATATTGTACACTTTTAAGTTGTGTATGTACACAACATAAAAAATCCTATAGAACACGATCGAAGTGTGTTCCATAGGATTTTTGAGAATTTCTCTTTCTATTTCATTTTTTATGAAGCAATTAACTTATTTTTTCTAGTTCCTCTTTCACAACAATCATATTTCTTGAAATTTGTTCAAGTGAAGATTTTACATCAACGATCATATGATCAATATCTGACATGACATTATTAATTGCACCTTCACTAGAAGAAGTCTCTTCCTGCTTGACCAATCTGGGTAGAAGATTCAGTCAAACTTTCTGAAGCTTCTGAAGCGTCAGTCATGTTTTTAAAGATACTTAAAGTTGAATGCCTTATAAACGAAGCCGTTATCTTTGGTGCAGTTGCTACGTTCAATAAAATACTATCAATGGTTATAGATATAAAATTCTCTATAATTGTTCAAGCCAGTATTTCATATTCAAATGAAAGAGCTGGGTCTCTTCATCATTTTCACCATATAATTCTGGTATATCCAATTTGGGAATACATTCGAGTTCTGGAAAAATGTTAAGTGCCATCATGAAATGACCAACTTCTCCAAACTGGCTACATGTAGGACTTTGATCTATACCAATCATTCCTGCAATATTAACCTTACCCTCTTGTAATAGCTTTATATAGTCAATTTCTCTTGTAGCAAGTCTATCACAAAGTGCAATATACTCAGGTGTGGCATACTCTTCTTTTGACATTGGTAGGCGCTCGAGTCCTAAGAACAAAGTTTCTGGACAAGGTAATTGAACGATGCCATAGCCCCTATCAGTAATCAGCTTTACAATTTCATCAAAAGCACCTTTTGCTCTTGCTAATGGGTTAACTACTGAATTTTGATTGAGAATACAGTGACTAACTAAAATTACTTTATTCGCTCTTAACACGTGTCAAAGCTCCTTTGAGGTATTCTTTTGGTAAACGTGTGATGATTACATATGCAATGATACAGCTTGCTACTTTATCTACTAAATTACCCACTATCCTCGGTAAAAATGCAGAAGTGAATATTGATTCACCAGAAGCAAGAAGCCATGCTACAAAGAAATCTGTAGAACTTCCTGTTAACCCACCATAGATCCAGATCGCAATAGGTGTACCAATAAGTGGTGCTACTATTGCCAGTACTAAACCCGTGATGATAGAAGTGATTAGATTAAATCCAAACTTCATTGCAACAAGTCCAACAATGATACCTATGGTCATGTTCACAAGTGCAAAAGGAATATCTACGGGATTGGTTGTAATCCCAATGATTACATTTGTAAGTAGTCCTACTGCACCACCCCAAATCGGTCCAAAAACAGCTGCTGCAAGTATCGTACCCATCGTATCAAGAAATAGCAATGGAATTTTTAAGATACCCACTAACGTACCAAATACAATATTGATCACGATACATACTGTGGAAAACATCATAACTTTTGAATAATTATTTTTCATATAATTGCACCTCTTCTTAGAATATAATTATTATACTCTACTTTTTAACAAATAGATAATACAAAATACATGAAAAAACATAAGGGTCCAAATTCATCCCAATCAACCCCCTAAATAGGCTTTTTTTACACTATCATCTTCTAAGAGTTCAATAGCATTACCTGATTTGATAATTTTACCTGTTTCAAGAACATAAGCACGATCTGCCACTTGTAGTGCTTGGTTAGCATTTTGTTCTACAAGTAAAATGGTTGTACCTTGTTTTTTAATGGTCTGAACAATATTGAAAATCTCTTTTACGAGTAATGGTGCAAGTCCCATAGAAGGTTCGTCTAGTAATAGAAGCTTTGGCTTTGACATCAGAGCTCTTCCAATTGCAAGCATCTGCTGCTCACCACCACTAAGTGTACCAGAAGGCTGATTCATTCGCTCTTTTAATCTTGGAAAGTAAGTGAATATCTGATCATAATCAGCTTTCATAGATGATTTATCTTTTCTAATATAAGCCCCCATTTCAAGGTTTTCTTTAACCGTCATCTGAGCAAAAACACGTCTACCTTCAGGGACATGTGCCATCCCTAGATAAACAAGTTGATGAGGTAAAAGTTTGCTTAGTGGTTCACCTTCAAAGAGGACTACACCTCTAGTAGGTTCTAAAATTTTAGAAATAGTCTTTAAGATTGTTGTTTTACCAGCACCGTTAGCGCCTATCAAGGTAACAACCTCTCCTTGCTTTACAGTGAAGCTAACATCTTTTATGGCATGAATTTTATCATAGTATACATCTATATTTTCAACCTTTAACAAGCACTCACCTACTCTCCTAAATAGACGCGAATGACGTCTTTGTTATTTTTAGTTTCTTCAGCTGTACCTTCAGCTATGACACGTCCATAATCTAATACAACGATTTTCTCACAAATACCCATTACCAAACTCATATCGTGTTCAATAAGTAAGATCGCGATATTGAAGTTTTTTCTGATTAAACTGATCGTTTCCATCAGTTCTTGTGTTTCATGGGGATTCATACCAGCAGCAGGCTCATCGAGCATGAGGATTTTAGGTTTCGTTGCTAGAGCCCTTGCTATTTCAAGTTTTCTTTGTTTGCCATATGGTAGATTTTTAGCAAGTGTTTCTGCATAATCTCTCATATCAAATAAATCTAAAAACTCGAGACATGATTCTTGCGCAATTTTTTCATATTTCCAATAAGAAGGGAGCCGCAAGATACTCGAAAGGGTAGAATAATGCAGATCGTGATGATATGCGATTTTTATGTTGTCCAGAACGGTAAGTTCCTTAAACAAACGTATATTCTGAAAGGTTCTTGAAGCCCCCATCTTAACAATTTCATACGGTTTCTTACCCACAATACTTTTACCATCAAGCACAATATCCCCACCAGATGGTAGATAAACGCCTGTTAACATGTTAAATATTGTAGTCTTTCCAGCACCATTTGGTCCAATAAGTCCCACAAGCTCGTTGTCGTTAACTTGAAGGTTGAACTGATCAACAGCTTTTAAGCCACCAAACTGGATGCTTATGTTACTCGCCTCTAGTAGAGCCATCGACAGCCTCCTTCTTTTCCCTATTCATTAATGCTTTTCTTAACTTTAGAGTCCTATCATAGATACCTTGCCATTTAAACTCACCTGTTCCGAAAAGTCCTTGTGGTCTAAACAGCATCATCAAAATAAGCATAAAGGAGTAAAGAAGCATCCTAAATTCAGCAAATCCTCTTAGTGCTTCAGGTAAAATGGTCAGTATAGTTGCAGCAACTATGGTTCCAGTTAAACTACCCATGCCACCTAATACAACAATTACTAGAATCTCAACAGATCTCATAAAATTGAACGTATTTGGATCTAGAAAAGCGATATAATGTGCATATAGACCACCACCTACGCCAGCAAAAGCAGCTGCAATTGCAAATCCAAGTACCTTATAATATGTGGTTCTTACACCTACAGCTTCAGCTGCAACTTCATCTTCACGAATAGACTTTATTGCGCGTCCTTGTTTGGAGTGTGTTAATCTGTATAGCACTAATATAACCACCACTGCAATCCAATAGGCATATTTAAAGGATGCAATACGAGGTATACCGGTCAAACCTTGTGCGCCTCCTGTGATTTCTATGTTATTGATGATGACACGAATGACTTCGCCAAACCCCAAAGTGATGATCGCTAAATAATCACCTCGTAGTCTAAGCGCTGGAATTCCTATGATTATACCTACAACCCCCGCACTTACACCGCCTACAAAAAGGCTCACTAATAGTAATGGCAAATCGGAAATTATACTTTTCAGCACGATCGAAGTTAGTGCAGAAGCATAGGCACCAACTGCCATAAATCCTGCATGACCTAATGTCAATTGACCTAAAAACCCTGTGACCAAGTTTAGACTACTCGCCAAGATAATGTTAATCAAAATAAAAATAATAATCCCTTGATAGTATTTACTAAGGATGCCACCTGACATCATTAGAGATAAAATAACGAAAATGATCGATACAACTGCAAAGTTGACCATATAATTTTTAAACATCTTTTTAGTCATCTCTACACCTTCTCTTTCTGGTTCTTACCTAAAATTCCCGTTGGTTTGACAAGTAATACGATAATCAACAGTCCAAATACAATAGCATCTGACCACTGAGTCGATAGATATGCTTTGGTAAAAGTTTCTATCATCCCGATCACAAATCCCCCAAGTACAGCCCCAGGTATTAAACCAATTCCACCGAAAACAGCAGCTACAAACGCCTTCAATCCTGGCAAAACACCTAAAGTAGGAAAAACTTGTGTATACATAACTGCATACAGAACGCCTCCTAAAGCCCCAAGTGCCGATCCAATTGCAAAGGTCATAGAGATTGTTCTGTTTACATTGATGCCCATAAGAATCGAGGCTTCTTTGTCCTCTGAAACCGCGCGCATTGCTTTGCCAGGTTTTGTTCTCTTAACAAACAGATCTAATGCAATCATGAAAATAATCGATAAAAACAAAGTTGTAAGTGTTACCGTTCCCACTTGAAGAGGACCGATCGTTATAGGACTTTTGTTGATTAATTCAGGCATTATTTTAGGATCTGCCTTAAATAGCACTAGCGCTAGATTTTGTAAGAAAAAACTTACGCCAATTGCTGTTATTAAAACTGATATTCTTGGTGCCTTTCTAAGTGGTCTATAAGCAATAATCTCTACCACAACACCAATTACTGCTGAAAGTACCATAGCAATTACCAGTACAAATACAAACGGTAAATTGGTATTAACTGCAAGTAGAAAAGCAATGTATGCTCCAGCCATCATTATTTCACCATGTGCGAAATTTATAAGCTTTATAATCCCATATACCATCGTATAACCTAAAGCTATAAGTGCATATATACTGCCGACTGATAAACCATTTATTAGTTGTTGCAGGAATAAAATCAAACAGCTCCCCCCAATTCTCTCTATAGTATGAATAAGCATCCCTGTTATGCATAGATGAAAGATGATGGCCGTTATAGCCATCATCATAGTCCTTTTACTGTCCTGAAACTTTAGCTGCTAATTTGTGCTCTCCATTTA
This sequence comes from Fusibacter bizertensis, assembly GCF_029914245.1. Taxonomy (GTDB): domain Bacteria; phylum Bacillota; class Clostridia; order Peptostreptococcales; family Acidaminobacteraceae; genus Fusibacter_C; species Fusibacter_C bizertensis. Next base: position 103,250 of record NZ_JARYZI010000007.1, on the reverse strand, counting down.
CTATTTGAATAATTGAGATACTTTTTACTGGATCACCATTTGCATCAAATGTGATATGTCCAGTTACATAATCACTATTCGTTTTTGCAAGGGCGTCAATAATTTTTGTCGCATCATTACTACCAGCCGTTTTAATTGCTTGTGCCATGATATAAGTAGAATCGTAGCCAAGTGCTGCTAACGCACTTGGAGATTTACTGTATTCTGCTTCATAAGCTTTGATAAAGTCTTGAACAACTTTTGTTTCATCTGTTTTTGCGTAGTGATTCGCAAAATAATGCCCCTCAGCTACATCTTTATAATCAACTTCGATGCCATCCCAGCCATCACCACCGATAGCAACAACATCAATCCCAAGCTCTTTAATCTGTGAAAGAATGACACCAACTTTTGCTACATAATCAGGTAAAAAAATGACATCTGGATCTTTTGCTGCAATTTTAGTTAATACTGCTTTAAAATCTGCATCTTTCGTTGTATAACCTTCAAAGTCTGTTACTGTTCCTAGTGCTTTAAATTTTTCGTTAAATGCTACTGCCAACCCATCTGAGTATGCATCCTCAATATTATAAAGAACTGCCGCTGTTTTAGCACTTAGTTGTTCTGAAGCAAATACTGCTGCTGTAGCACCTTGGTAAGGGTCAGTATAGCATGCTCTGAAGACATTGGGTGCACTAAGAGTTACATCACTATGTGTCGCTGTTGGTGTAAGTACTGGCATATTATCTCCTATTGCAATTTCTTTAATCGCAAGTGTTTCGCCACTAAAAGTTCCACCTACAAGGCCAACGATACCATCTTGATCTCTCAATCTGTTATAAGCATTTACAGCTTCAGTCTTATCACCTTTACTGTCATAATCTACGATCTGTATGTCACTACCGTTGATACCGCCAGCTGCATTGATCTCTTTCGCGGCAAGTTTTGCACCTTCTGCAACTGCTGTTCCATACATACTGTAATCTCCAGTCATCGGTCCAATAACCCCTAACTTGATAATTCCGTCAGCCTCGGACTTCGAACAACCTGAAAGTGCCAAGGTCAATAACATTACAAGTGCCATAATTAATGCCATTCTTTTTTTCATCATAATAGTCCCCTCTCAATTTGATGTTCACGCCTATATCGCATCTTTAATCACACGCTGTCTTTCTATGGCGGACATCATTCTTTTTTTAAATATGTTTCTTATTGTATTTTATATTTTCAGAATAATCAATTAATTTTTTTCGTTTTTTGACAGATAAATTTATTTATATGTATTCATTTGAAAATAAACGCTTGTTTTACAACTTTTATGAGAGAGCGCCAAAATTATTTGATATCCATTATTTATATTAAAACAAATACAATAAAATATTTTATTTATTACATTTTTTTAACAAATGTATCGTTAGAGTTAAAAATCTCTAAAATAAAAAGAGAGCATGTCCGCATACGGCAGACAAACTCTCTGAATAATCATATTTATATAGATTTAATAGTAAATATTGAACAATATAGATGTTGTAAAATTGATGGCAATAAAAATAAGCACTGCCACTGTACTAGTTCCACCTTTTTTTTGATAAAAGCTTTGTCGTTCATCATAAGGTAGTTCTTTTACTTGTTCAACTTGGTCTTCAACATATCTTCTGTAATAGTAATTTCCACTAAAACCAATGTAGATTGATATACCGAGCCCTATCAGATCACCAACTCCACCCATAAAGTTAAGTAAAGTAAAAACAACAAACAAAACTGCAGCATGAACATAAAGTTTTCTGTATGCAAACCACATGGAGCTTACAAAGAAAGCGGGCCAGTTCCATGTATAATCTGATTCAGTAAAATTTTGAACTTCAAACTTTTTCAGATAAAAATCATAATTTGGACCAATAAACGCTGCCATTTCGCTCTCTTGATCGGATTGTCTTTGATGTCTTTTATAATCACCATAAATCAGGCTTGGTTTAAACTGTAGCCGCTCTCCACAATTTGGACAAAAAGTATCATTTTCTTTAACCTGATGCCCACAGTATTCACATGAGGGTGTAACTTCTTCACTATTTATGACTTCACTATGTACATCGTCGTTATTTTCATTATGTTCTAGCATCTATACCTCCGTAATTTTCATTATGTTTCAAAAAATACTATTATCTAAATAATATCATATTCACTATGCTCATAACATTAAAATAGTATTATATTCTCTATAATAATGGTTACTCGCTTTATATCAATGGTATAATAGTTAAAAATTATATTTACTATAGGAGTGTATTATGTATAAAGCAGTTATATTCGACTTATATGGCACGTTACTTGATATTCATACTGATGAGAAAGACATTTCTTTTTGGAGAAAACTTACTTATCAATTCGCCTCACATGGTGCAGTGTATTCCACAGAAGAAATACATACAAATTATGATCAGCTTGTTCATGAGGCTTTAGAAAAATCACGCAAGAAAGGAGTTGATTTCCCTGACTTTGATGTCCTAAAAGTTTTTAAAAAACTTTATAAAATAAAGGGCATTTCACCATCAACTCACATACTAAAAGAAACTGCTAGAATTTTTAGATTTTTATCACTTGATTATGTAACCCCTTATGATGGGGCTGTTGAGCTTTTAAAACTCATCCAATCACTAGATTTAAAAATTATATTGTTATCAAATGCACAAGCTTCATTTACAACATTTGAACTAAAAGCTACAGGATTATACCCTTATTTTGATGCAATTTATCTCTCTTCAGACTATCTACTTTCAAAACCTAGTGTGCATTTCTTTGATAAAATGTTACAAAAAGAGGAACTAAATGCTCATGAGTGCTTATTTATAGGAAATGATCATACCACTGATATTTTAGGTGCAACAGCAGTAGGCATGGATAGTATATATCTAAAGACCAACTGTTCTCCTCAAGAGGTTCCTGAAACACTCACAAGTAAATGGCGTATTGATTCAGGAAATTTAGCTGAAGTATATGATATTATCAACAACTTAATCTAACTTATTTTGACTTTTCCATCTCAATGTCTAAAATATGTGACTTTTGAACCGCTTTAATCGTTAAATTTTCTTCTATGCTTTCTAATGCATCTCTTGTTAAAAGATGATGTGAATTGACTAACGCATCTCCCTCAATTAAAACAAGGTATGCTTGTCGCTTATTTCCGACTTGAAAATCAACAATGTTTTCAGCACTAACTTCGATAGCATAGATGTTAGCATCTTGATTGATCTGAATTGGCGCATCTCCCTCTTTACTTGAAACAAATTTAAACCATTTGTCTACTCTAAGGTGCCAGTCAAACTGATAATCACCATATTGAGGAGCATAGCCTTTTTTATCGGGTACAATCCAGATCTGTAAAAAACGTGAAGTTGATTCACCAAGGTTATGTTCGCTATGCATGACTCCTGTCCCTGCGCTCATATACTGTACTGCACCTGGTGATAAGCTCCTCTTATTTTCCATGTTATCACCATGTGTCAAGTTTCCCTCTACAACATAAGATATAATTTCCATATCTCTATGAGGATGCATCTCAAAACCTGTCTTAGCATTGACTAGATCATCATTAATAACGCGTAGCACTCCAAAATTCATGTTGTCAGGGTTGTAATAATCCGCAAAAGAAAAATGAAATATACTTCTTAACCATCCAAGATTACTTTTTCCCATATTTTTATGTTCTATTTTTCTCGTCATTATCTTTATATCCTTTCAATATTTATAACACCACTTTATCACTAATTAGTGATAAAGTCAAACTTAAAAGTGCCTCGTATTTTATCTAAAAAAAGAGGACTGCTTCAGCAGTCCTCTTTAACAATTTACCGTTTGATTAAGTTTAATAGTTTTCGCTATTTTTTTACCCGCTTCAAAAGCTTCATCTATTGAATCTATTTGTTTTACAATTTCACCTTTTTTAAACACATGTAAAATCTTAAGACTTTTTACAATACGATATCCTACAGCTTGCAAAGATTTATCCATAACGAGTGATGTAACCCCCATGTCTTCGATATCATTTTGCTCACATACAGCGATGGTCACAGCATATTTTGTACCTGTCTTTTCAAATTTATTAATCCATACTGATCGATCTAATGCATCAAATGTATCATAACAATATAACCGTTCTATAAATTTCTTTGTAATTGATGTAATATTATAAAAATAAGTTGGTGATCCCAGTATGATACCATCAGCTTCTTCTAAACTATCATATAATTTTTGCATATCATCTTTTATCACACAGCGAAACGAGTTTTTACAACCTTCACACCCAGTACACCCTTGGAAATCAAGAGCTGATAGTTGAACTAACTCAACACTAGCACCTTCAAATTCAGCGCCATCTAAAGCTTTTTTTACAAGTATTGAAGTATTACCTTCTATTCTGGGACTTCCAACTAAACCAATAATTTTCATTAGCATCTCCAATCCTAAACAAAATATAATTACTTATTTCTTTTGCCAAGAATAATATATACGGTACCAACAGCAACGATAAGAACTGCAAAGAGTTTGAAAATAGAAATCATGTCATAGTTTGAATTTTTGTTTTCTTCAGCTGCAATAGTTGTGTTTTCTTGTATTTGATCTTCTGTTGACTTTGAGTATCTATTCTTTAGATCCGCATCAACCTTATTTCTAATCTCAGATGTCCATTCTAACAGTTCACTATCTACAGAAAATGATTGAATCGATTCACTACCAGATTCTTGAACCACAACCTCTTCACTGTGCTTTAACGAGACTTTACTTTTATTTGGATCTGTCACTTCTGCGTTTCCTGCTAAAACTAAAACACGGGAAGTTGTTTCTTTACTCTCGAAGATCACTATGGCATGATCAACGCTTACATTTGCTTGTGATAGAATAAACTCAAGGTTTGGTTGATCATAGTCCGCTTCAAAGTTCGCTAAAACCTTACCATAAATTACTTTTAGTTGATGTTTTTGCTCATTAAAATCAAAAAAAAGCTCAGTTTGAGATTGCATACGTATGGTTAATTGATTAGGTAAAGTAACTGTACACTCTGTATCTTTCCCAACAAATATAACGTCACCTTCATAAAGGGTATCACCTGACCAAGCATTCTCCCATGCTGTTGGTTGATCACCTCTTCGAATGAGAACTTTACCAACAGTATCACTTACTCTATACCCAGAATCAATATATTTCCCATCCGAATTGATCGTTACAGTAAATTTATCACTTGATGGCTCATAGTCGTTATTATTAACTACTTGTGCAAAGTTCAAAGTACTTAATCCTAAATTGCACTGAATTACTATAAGAAATATAAAACCAATTAATACTAATTTTTTAAATATACTTTTCAAAACTTTTCCTCCTAAAAACAATCTTAACTTATATTCAATCATTACTTAAATATAATCTTAACATAATTTGTCATAGTTTATTTGAGATTATGTAAAATAAAACCCTATATAATAGCATTATTCAGCGCTCTATTATATAGGGTACTTTTTATTTCAATAAAGATTCTGCTGAGACTTTAATTTCGGATTCAAAACGATCCAAATCGTTTGATTGTTGCTTTAACTTCATATTGATTACATTTCCAAAAGATGCCTTATCTTCAACTGAAGCTGTAATTGAATCAACTGCTAATCTAATTTCATTTGTATTAGACGCCTGTTTGTTGATTTCTGATTTGACACCTTGGATTTCTGAATTAACACCTTGAATGTCCGATAAAATACGCTCTATGTTTGTTGTTGCATTTTCTATGCCTTCTTTGTTTTTATCTGTCTTCTTTACAGTCTCGTTGACACGTTCTACGACACCTTTAATCTCGTTTTGGATGTTCTTCATCATATCAGCGATTTCAATAGAAGATACTTTAGATTGTACTGCAAGTTTTCCAACTTCATCTGCAACTACAGCAAAACCTCTTCCGTGTTCACCAGCTCTCGCAGCTTCAATACTCGCATTTAATGCAAGTAAATTTGTTTGTTCAGCTATGTTATTGATAAGAGAAACTGTTTTATTTGCATTTTCTATAGAGATAAATAGGTGCTCAATTTGTTCTTTTACCATTAAAATATCTTCAACAGTAGCTGCTAATGATGTGTTGATATTCTTAACCGAAGAAATTCCCTCTTTAGCCTCTACAATTACATTTTGACTTGAACTTGCTACCAAGTCTACTCTAGCGTTGATGTTTGATGACAACTCTGTTATTTCTAGTACAGATGCGTTAACTTCCTCCACCACACTTGATAGTTCTTGCATGTCTAAAGACATATGATTAATGTCATCGCTAATCAAAGATATTCCCTCATTTGAGACTGTAATTTTACCCATAATCTCATCTAAAGCATCTTTAATACGTTGTTCTTTTTCAAGGGTTTCAGCTACACCTACCGCACCGATACATTTACCATTTTTGTCTCTAATTGGGTAAGTAACAGCTCTGAAAGGTACGCCGTACACTTCTTTAGGCACAACAGCACTAATAATTTGATTGTTCGAGATTGTAGCTCTAAGTGGATCACCATCAGGGATTGGCATACCTTTTATCGCCTTAACATCGATTGCTTTACCAGGAACGTATGCTATAAATTTATCTAGATCTGTTACTGAAGCCATAATGTCTTTTTGCATAATTTCTTTCAAGTAAGGTAGAAATTCAACGAATAGTTTATGTTCTTTTTTCATCTAAACTTTTCCTCCAAAATAGACTAAGAATACTGATTCAATATTCCTAGTCTATTCTACATAGACTTTATACATAGTTCAACATATATTTGCAATATTACAACTTTTTTCACATTGTGCATAATCGTCTATCCATACAGCTGCATACTTGAAAACTATATTTTTTTGTGTTGCCACTTTCCCCTTCCAAACCATATGATAACAATCAAAGCCTCTACAACAACAGAGATCCCGATTGCTAACCAAACACCATTTGAATCCATATGGAATCCAGTCGTCAATAGATAGGCAAGTGGAATTTTCACACACCAATTACCCACTAGAGATGCAACCATCGGCGGGAAAGTATCCCCTGCTCCAGAAAATGCCGCCCCCATTACCGTGTTAAAAGTTGCAAAAAGAACTCCTGTATAAGTTATTCTTAGATAATTCACACCGATACGTACGACTTCTGGATCATCAACAAAGAAACGCATAAAAACGTCTGGGAAAAAATAAAAGGGAATGGCAAATACAACCATATTGATTGCTGCAAGCATAATGCCTTGTTTGATCAATGCTTTTGCATGATCCACATCACCTCGACCCAGACTTTGACCTACCATCACTGACATCGCTGTTCCAAGCCCTGCCAAGAATATAAACACAAAGTTAAACATCCTTCCACCGACACCAAAAGCAGCACCTGCAGCAACACCTTGTGCCAATACCAAACGGTACATAATCAATCCAGTGAAAGGCCTCGTAATCATTTGCATCACTGCAAATCCACCAATTTTGATAATTCGCATAGCGGTATCTAATTTTAACGATAAGTTACTGATCACTTCTTTAAAATCAGAATCAAATACATTTTTAAAGGTCAGCCTTGTCATCAATATAAACGCTAAGACTTCAGACATAACAGTTGCTATTGCAGCACCTTCTATCCCTTGATGAAGCAAATTGATAAAAACATAGTCGAGAAGTATATTGGTGATATTGGCTATCACAAAAATTTTAACAGGATTACGTGTATCTCCTGTCGCTTGAACAATTGAACGAGAAGTTGCATTATAAAAGAAAAAAGGCAGTCCAATCAACCCGATCCCTACATATGATTTCGCCATTTGAAGTACAGATACATCTGCATCACCAAAAATCCATAATAACTGATCTAAAGTTGTTAGGCTCACCACAGTTGCCACAGTTCCTATGATCAAAGAAAGCACTAGCCCATTTGAAGAAATCTTACGAATCGTTTCCTTGTCATTTGCTCCGGTATACCGAGCAACTAAAGCTACAACACCAGCTGAAACGAGTATAGGAAGTACTTGAATCACACCAAGTAATGAAGTTCCAGTTCCAGCGGCTGCAGCTTCCACACTCCCTAATCTGGCTATAAACCACATATCAGTTATCACAAGAACAGTGTGAAGTGCTTGTCCAATCATCACAGGCCATGCAAGCGTCCATATAAGTTTTATGACTTTTCCCTCAAAACCTAAAAAAAGTCCAACTTTTTTGCTTTGTTTCGGTTTCATATTTCTGCATCCTCTCAAGTGTTATTTATGCTTAAATTCGCTACTCAATAAAAAAACTCCTCTATTTGTATGCACTTCATTAGATTAAGTTATCTTAAGATTTAATCCATTCGTTCACAAATTGCATACAATTAATCTGATTTTTCTTCATATGAATCAGTTATAATCCTTTTATTAACTATTTTAAAGGAGATTGCTATGAATCAAACAATTGAAACTTACCTTAACCACCGCTCGATTAGAAATTATATGGATAAAGAGATTCCTACCGATATATTGGATGCTATTATCGCAAGTGCTCAGGCTGCACCAACTTCTATTAACGGTCAACAACTCAGTGTCATTGTTGTCAAAAACCCCGAAACAAAAAAAGCATTATCAGTTGAAGCCGGAGATCAAGTTTGGATTGATCAAGCACCTGTGTTTTTAGTTTTTGTTGCAGATTATCATAAAGCTAAACTTGCAGCTGACAAAAATTCATTACCATTAATCATCACACAAGATATCGAATCACTTATGGTAGCAAGTGTAGATGTTGGCATAGCTATGAGCAACGCAATTGGAGCTGCTGAAAGTTTAGGACTTGGAATCGTTCCAATTGGTGGCGTTAGAAGAAACCCTCAAGCAATAATTGATTTATTGGGACTACCTGAATATGTATTTCCTGTTGTTGGTTTAGTTGTTGGATACCCTGCTGAAACATCAGATAAAAAGCCGAGACTCCCACTTGATACTTTTGTACATCATGAAAAATATAATCCTGAGTTAAAGCCACAAATCGATGCTTATGACGATACTGTTTCTAAATATATGCTAGAAAGAACTAATGGTGAATCAGATAGAAACTGGTCTTCATCTGTTTCAGGATTATATCAAAGTGTTTACTATCCTAAAGTTAGCCCTGTTTCAAAATCACAAGGCTTTCAAGGGAAATAAATAACTATTCATCCTCTACTTGACAATCATTATCAACAGTGATATTATTTAATACTGTTATTGATAATAATTATCATTTGTAGAAATTGGAGGTGAAAATTTGGCAAGAATGCGTGAGCCAAGATTTAAACAATGTAGACGATTAAACTTAAATGTAACTGGCCATCCAAAAGCGATGAAAAGACAAGGTAATGGACAGGCGAGAGATGCGAAGAAACTATCACCTTACGGGGTTCAATTATTAGAAAAGCAACGCCTTAGAGGTTACTATGAAGTAATGGAAAAACAATTTAGACGTTATGTTAAGAATGCTAAAAGTAGCAACGAACTAACTGGCGAGAAACTCATTAAGGATTTAGAATGTAGACTAGATAATATGGTTTATCGTATGAACTTCGGTAGTTCAATTAGACAAGCAAGACAGATGGTCGTACATGGTCATATCTTAGTCAATGGTAAAAAAGTTGATATTCCATCATACGCAATTTCAGAAGGTGATGTGATTACGCTTAGGGAAAGATCAAGAGATGTCATCACCTTTAAAGAAAATCTATCAGAAGCCGCTAATCATACACTGCCTTATATAACTTATAGTCCTGATCTATTTTCTGCTTCACTTGCTCGTTATCCAAATCGCGATGAAATTCCTATTCAGATTGATGATCACTTAGTCGTAGAATTCTATGCAAAACAGATGTAAATAAGATATAAATTAAAAGGAGATGCTGCTAATCTAAATTCTTAGATTTGCAACATCTCCTTTATTCTTAATATCTTAATATTGCTGCGTACGGTTTTCCTTCTGGGATATCTTCTGCACCAACGATAAACACATCTCCACCAGTTAAAAATGTACAAGTTGCTGCAAAATCAATTAAGTCTATCGAGCTACTCGTATCTACATCGTGAAGCTCTACAGCATTTTTTTCAGATACAAATTCACCCCATTGCTGTATACCTGTAGAAATAATAAGCTGTTTTACCCTGCCATTGTATGCAGCTGGCACAATTTTTTCAATATCATTAGACGCTTGATCTGTACCTGAAAGTTCCATATAAAGCGCACTAGCCTGCTTTTGTTTTTCCTCAAAGTATGGCTCTACTATGTTCCAAACTTCATCACGTATTTCTTTTGTACTTAATTTCTCTGGGTTGCCAATAAGCCCTTCTTCAAGTAATCCTTGGTAGTCATTTGCTTCCTTGTATATTGAGAGCAAATAATCTACACCAGCTAAGATTAGTGGTGCTTTACATTCTTTTAGAAAATCTACAACGCTAGCGTTAATTTGTCTAAAATACCTAAGAATATCATTTTTATGGTCCACATCTTGTCCGTGGAACATCGCAGAACGTACATTACCACCAGTCCCTCCAGCTGTTCCTGTATGGAACTGAAGTTGTTTTTCCTGTTCGTCATATTTGAGTGCTTCTGATATGTTAGCTGGCATATCCTCTAGCTTAATCTCAGTTGCTCCGAACTGACTGCATTCTATCAAACGTACTTCATGTTGGCTTAGTGCGAGAACATAGAATTGACCATTGTTATTAAAGAGTGACAATAACGGTTTAACATGAAACCTTTTAGAGACAACTGTTAGTTTCTCAAATTTAATTGGCAATTGATAATAGTAGAATTCGCCTTTAGTAATAAACATAGCAAGTCCATCGTTTTGATAACTCCAGAACATATTGTCATCCAAAAGTTTTTCAATAGGTGCTAGTAACTTAGGAATTTCTTTTTCAAGCATAGACGTTTTCTTTAGTTTCTCTTCTGATTCTTTGATTAGATTCTTTAGCTGTATTTTGTTTTTCTCTATCTCAGTTCCAACCTTTTCTGTAGGGAGAAAGATTGAAACACAAGGTTGCTCATTAAATTGCATCAGATTTTTTAGCTCAGTCCTATTTAATATTTTCATGCAGATACCTCCTTTAATAGCATAATATTGCCTATATCTAAGTACCTACCCTATGAAATGAGAAATAAACGGTCTCTCAACTATTCACCTGGTTGATCCACTTTAGTGTTTTGATCCTCTGGTATATTTTTGTCTACTACTGTGGTTTTAGGTTCATTGTTTTCGATATATAATGTTCGTGTTGGAAATGCAAATTCAAGTTCCATCGCATCAAAACGCTCTCTTATGTCAAAATTGATGGCCTGATGTACATCCATGTACTTGTTATAATCACCTGATAAAACATAATAAACAATTTCATACTTCAAACTAGAATCTCCGTATGATAAGAAGTGTGCTCGGTCAAATCTTGTCATCTCTTTCGAATCTATGATTTCCTTTAGCACTTCTGGTATTTGCTTCAGTTTTTCGAGCGATGTATCATAGGTGACGCCTATTGAAAATACAACACGTCTTTCTTCCATCGTCTTATAATTTCGAATCCTAGCTGATGTGAGGTCTTTATTTGAAAACACCAACTCTTCACCACCAAGACTTTTCAGTCTAGTGGTTCTGATTCCAATATGTTTAACTTCTCCAAGGTAATCTCCTGTAGTTATAAAGTCTCCAATTTGAAATGGTCTGTCCAAAAATATAGTGAAGTAGCTAAAAATATCTTCGATAATGGCCTGTGCTGCAAAAGCCACTGCGATACCACCTACACCTAGTCCTGCTACTAATGCACTCACATCAGGAACAATATTGCTTATAATGATGAGAAAAGCAATAATCCAGATAACAGCCTTCACCATCTTAGAGAGCCAAGTCATGGCCATATTTTGACTTGAGTCAATATCAGTACGCTCACGATATCTGCTGAACATAAACTCTACAAATGCAATAACAAGCTTTGCCACAATATAGACAATGGCCGATAAAACACCAATCATTATGATCCGATGAACATACGGACTAATCATCAATGTATTGACGCTCATATAAAATGCCAACACATATAAAAATCTAGGCAAGTATTTTTTTACAATAGGTATAAGCTTTAGCTGTGCTGTTACCGATCTACTAGCAGCCCATTTAAAAATATGTTTAAAAATAACTGCTTTTAAAAATTGAATGATGAGAAAACTCATCAAAAAAATGCCTACAAACCACAGATAGTTTTCAATGGTATTGTTAAAGTATGATAGATTCATAAATTTTAAAATAAGTATCACTCCTTCCAGTTTGTACATATAGTATATCGTACTATTTCATTTTTTTTAGTTATAATCGTGCAAAATTAAAACTTTGTTTACACAATGCACGGAAAAAAGCCTCTAAAATGAACATATATGACATCTTAAAGGCCTTACTACTTCTAACAATATACAGTTTATTATTCGTGTTTATATTTTATGCTTCTTCTTCCTCATCGTCTTCTGCGCCAACTAAAGTGTTGAAAACTTCAGCGATTTTGTCATATTCATCATCATCTTTGATTTCAGTTAATTCTACTGAACCATCTTCATCATCAACAAATCCATAAAGCATTGCAATTTCTTCTTCTGGGTGTAATAAAGCAATATACTCTTTACCTTCCACTTCAAAGATCTCGATAATTGGACAAACTAACTCTTCGCCATTTTCAAGTTCAAGTGTTAGTGTATGCACGTGATGATCGTGATCGTGGTCATGATCGTGTCCACAGCCACATGCGTTATCTTCTACATTTACATCATTATTTTTTAAATCAGACATTTCGTCACCTCATTGAGTTATTTCCTTGATTATACATGGATATAAAAGAGGTGTCGATACAAAATTCGTTAATTAATCTTAAACTTTTTGTATCCTTGTGTCCTTTAATTATGAATAGCTATACAATTCTGTTATCAATCTTTAAACATATCAATTAGCGTCATTGCCATATTAAATTTTCTTTTAAGATTGCGATAATCTGTGTAAGCCTCAAGCGTCGTATCTTTTAGTTTTCCAATTGCTTCTATATTGCCAATGGACAACTTTTGTTTTTCTTCAATGGAAGCTTTTATTTGTAACGCTTGTAATATGCTTTCTTTGTGTGCTTCTGGGATAATTTTATTCATCGTTATTTTCCCCCTTTGAATGCATCATCTATGGCCGAGACATTCGCCTTTTGCTCAGCAACCATGTTGTCAATTTGGGCTTTCGTATAAGAAGTTTCATTTCCACTTGGATCCGTGATGGTCAATGTTGAGTCTTTCGTTATTTTAAGTTTACTGCCATCAGTTGCTGTATATTCTACATTACCTTCTTTATCAATTACACCTGTTACTTTCGGTCCATTTGCATCTCCACTTTCCCAAGTAGCCGAACCATCATCATTTGGAATGTAATTTTCGTAATTTCCTTCTTTATCAGTAGCTTCAACACGACCATCCTTGTCTATAGATAGAGTTCCCTGGTCATCAACAACCCTTGCGCTTCCTTTTCCAGTTGCATCAACGTCGATAAAATTCCCGTTTGAATCTTTGTACTTAAGTCCCTTATCTGGGTTGAAATCTAATGTATACGTAACACCAGTCTCGGGATTCTTGCCCTCACTCTTTATTGCACCATTTTCATCAATCTGAAGGTAGCCGTTTTCGTCTTTAACCATTGCACCTACTAGTCCACCATCTTCATCAATTTCTATCTTAGTGCCTTTATCATTTTGCATCACAAGTCCTGAGTTCAAGTTTCCCGTTACTTCTAACTTCTCGCCACTCGGACTAACATAAGTTCCCTTTACTTCATCATTTTCATCCACTTTTATATCTGTCCCACGTTCATCAGACATTCCAACAAATCGCCCCTCTGGGTTATAGACTTTCGAAGTTGTTTTTCCTGGTTCTCTTACCATGAAAGAACCATCGGGATTGACTTGAATCATCTCACCCTGTGGATTTAGCTCTTTAACAGTGCCATCAGGGTATTCCACACGAGATGTTCCATCTGGATATTCAGCATAAGAAGTTCCATCTGTATAGTGTTCAACTTTTGTGCCATCTGGCATCGTCAATATTTGATGCCCATCAGGTTCTATCACACCAGTTGTACCATCGGGGGCAGATACATATACCGTATCATCAGGCATCTTTGTTCCTTTGGTGCCATCAGGATGCGTCTTAGTTACTGACCCATCACGATTTTTTTGAATAATTGTACCGGATGGGTCACTTGGATCTGTCGATTCATACGGTTCATAGTCGTATTCATCACCACTTGTTTCTTCATTGTCACTATCTTTATTTAAGTCGCTATTCCCCATTGTTACAGCTATAAACGGAATCGCCAGCCCGATAGCTGCTATACTGTCAACAATTACAGTGCCAAATGATTCACTAGATGAGTTGGTAACATGATCTACACTTATCTTCATAACCATACCTCCAAATCAGAGTGCGTTTTTGTCTAAGACATCGCAAATAACAATTGATTTCATAATTGGGCATCCACCCAAACATAATTCTTTATCTACGCAGTTTCTACAACTATTTTCATCCGAATTTCCTGCATATGTTTTAAAACTATCTCTGAAGTTGTCAAAAGATGTACTATTAAATGCTTCTTCAACTGAATACTTATCTAAACGAATAGCAAATTTTTGGTCTCCATCAAAAGAACAAGGGAGTAATTTGAAATCTGGTGTAACATAAGCAGAGAACCTTCCGCCTTCGCAAGTATCATATGAATCTTTTAAAATTCTTGGTGCAAAATGTATTAAAGCAGGGGCTGTACAAGTATCAAACCCCGCGATATTACAATTTTCTTCTTTATTGAACAAATTATAAAAATACTTTACCTTCGGATCATAGATCGATAATACATTTTCTACAGATCCATTCCCAACTGGCTTATGAAGTAAAAATATGACGCGATTAATACCACTTGGTATCTTTTTATTTTCAATCCAATCGATTGCTTCATCAATCGTATCATTTGATAAAACATAATGGATGTTGGTCTTGATACCATGTGCCAGAAGAGCATGGATCGTCCGTGTCGTATAAAAGCTGCGATAATAGCTCACCGCTACCGCACCGCAGTATTTTTTTACCTCAGGTAAAATACTGAAATCTAGTCCATAGCCCGAAGTCGTAAAATTGGGTACTATATTATTTTCTCGTGCATACCGAATCATGTTTATAAAATCAGGGTGCTGGTCCGGATCACCTCTACCACCAAGTGCGATCTGAAATGTTTTTCCACTACTTTCATCTATTAACTTTTTAAAGTTATCATAACTCATATGAGGTTCTTTTATATGGCTTCCTGACTGATAACACTGTACCCCAGATTGTGCACATTTTCCGCTAATACCATGGAGACAATGCCCCATAATCCCTACGTCAAGTAGATGTGGGTAGCTACCACGAAATGCTTCAACTTCAGTTTGCAACTTATTATCGTCTAATACTGAAGTCCTAACATACACACCTGTAATTGGATTAAATGAAACCCTATATTTATACTGTTCATCTTCGTAATTAATCAAATTTCACCTCTTAGACTGTGGCTTTATTTACAGGTATAAATAACATTACTATTGCTACTAAGATTCCTAGCAACCCTAGAATATATCCGCCATACATAAATTTCAGAAAAATAAGTGGTGCATCTAATAAAAGTCCCAAGACAAAACCTGACAATATCAAATATACACCGTCATCTGATAAACCTTGTTTGATACCGATTAATTTACCTAAGTCATTAGAACCTAATTTAATAAACTTAAAAATTCCTGTTTTGTTTGCTTCACCAAGTAAATAGCTAATCGAAAAAGCGATTATCATCACGATAAAATATTTGTCGATTTTGTTCCGTGCACCAGAAAACCTTGAATAACTGGCAAAATTATTTGCTATGATTAATCCCATTCCAGCACCGGATAAAAGTATAGGATATGCCCGACTTCCTAAAGTAGACATTGCTTTGCTTAGTTGCGGCACAGTATTTTTCATACATGAAAAAGTTGATCTGAATCCTCGTTTTCTCATCTGCTTAAAAAGTTTTCTGCCAAAAGTAAACACAATCACCCAAAAAATCGTTTTAGGAACAATATCATTGTATGTTGCTGTTAAAAAAACCACCAAAGAAATGAGTTGCCTAAAGGGTTGAAGATAACTCGGCAGAAAATAAGGTTTCACAGTCCAAAAAATCAAATTTATGGCCAATATAACCCCCCCATAAATTGACAAAATTTTTGCTTTCTTTGGAATCATTTTTATACCATCCTTAAGTTCCCCTACAATCCAGTGGATTAAATGTTCGGGTTCTTTTTTTTGACTCTGATCAGCTACGTCCTTTGTCATGTTAACAGTTCCCCATTGTGCGTTAACATTTAGTATTTGTGCATAATCTGTTGAATTGATTTTAGCACCATTAAACACATCCTCGTTTAAGCCCCTTCTTCGCTCAATGTTCAAATGAATACCCCCTTCGGATTATCTAATAATTAAATTATAACAACCTTCAATTTATATGTACCCCAAATAAAACATTTGTCATTGACAGTTTATTTTTTTCATAAAAAAACTAGCCTAATCACCGTCAAGAAAACGATGTGGCTAGTTTTATAATTCTATTTGCTTTGTCAATTGAGTATGATTTATAAGCTTTTCAATGATATGGTGCTCCTTATCTGCTAAACTCAACCTGACAAAATGATCACCAGTATTGAGCTCAAGTACTGCACCACCTTTTACACATTCAATAAATTGATATTTTTTTATTTTTTCAAGTTCAATTTCATTTGAATGACTTAAAAACAATGTATCTTTTGTAAAAAAAACTGCAGTATCTAGCATCTTTATCAAAATAACCATTATGGGGATCGCCAGAGAAATATGGACTATACTAAGAATTGTTAAAACTAGTACACTGCTAATCCACTCAGTGTATAACATCACACATACATACAGTATAAGTGCAACATATATAGTCATAAGAACCAGATAACCATACTTGTCCTTGCGTACTAACCCTGAATAATTCTCTGCATAGCAAACT
Source organism: Fusibacter bizertensis (assembly GCF_029914245.1). Taxonomy (GTDB): domain Bacteria; phylum Bacillota; class Clostridia; order Peptostreptococcales; family Acidaminobacteraceae; genus Fusibacter_C; species Fusibacter_C bizertensis. The sequence goes on along the minus strand of NZ_JARYZI010000007.1, from coordinate 86,182 downwards.
ATTGTTTCATTGCCATATAGGGCTTCAACTTCATTTAGTCGAATTTTTTGTGCCCTCATAGCTTTATTCCAAAAGAATCTGGTAAGAGCTAGCCCGGCAATAAGGCATCCAACAACAATTAACCGACTTGTCAAAGTTTTTATCTCAAAGAGGATGACGCTGATAAAGAACAATATATTTATAAGTAAAAAAATCTTTATGGTTTTTTTGTTTTTCAAATATATTCCACGGTGCATAGAAAAATTCATTTACATACGCTCCTTAATAATTGCCTGCAATTGCCTATATTGATTGGCATTTACATCGATATTTTTTTTAATCGTGACACCACTTGTCATATACTTTTTGTTAACGTTTTTATTAGGCACCCTTGAGATATGTTCTATGATTAATTTATAGTGGTCCTCACTAGATGCCATATAATCTTTGGTCCAAGATATACGATCTATTGCTGTCCAAGAAATTAGCTTATTTTTTACTACGATGCCTTCTTCAAGGACAACATATTTGGGAATTCTATATTTTTCACTATGGAACATCAACCACACTGAAAAAGTGAGTACGGATAAAAAAACAAAAGCATAGACTGGATTATTTCCTTCGGAAGCAAATATCACTACAAAAATTAGAATCACAGGTATAAAAAATATCACTAAGAAAAAGTATTCCCAAGGGAATCTCTTCTTATAAGACCATAATATAAGTAGTGGTTCTTTGGATATCTTAAGTTTACTAAGTGGAATACCATTTAACCCAGCGCTAGCTGATAAGTTACCATTAATGATGATAAATGGCAAATAGAAAATGTAATAAATGATAAACCAATCTGGTCCACTTGAACTTGATGATGAACCAGATGTATCTGAAAATACAGCTTTAAACCCACCAGATAGTTCAACCGTAACAACTATTGTCAACAAGATAATCAAGACACCCAGCCATTTTAAACCAACTCTTAAAAATTTTCTTCTCTTCATTCCTTCATAGTCAGTAAAGCTATAGCCAATCTCAGAAGGATCACCCATTTGAAATAAAGCTTTCTTAATAGCAGTTTCTTTACTATGACCAGCATCCATATAATCTTCTGCTAAACTAAAGATATGATCAATTAGTTCATCTTTAATTGCATGTCCTTCTTCTTCAGTATAGACCTGATCCAGCACTTTTTGGATAAACATCGAAACATTTTCATGTGTAGTAATATCCTTAACGGTGAGTCGATCGTTTGCTAACTCTATATTCGCTGTACATTCCGACATATAACTCTCCTGTTTATTCCATGATTAATTTCATTGCTAAAGCAAACTCATCCCATTCACTTTTCTTTTCTTCAAGGTTCAGCTTGCCTTTTTCAGTGATCTTGTAGTATTTGCGCTTTCTGCCTTCAAGATCATCCCAATAAGATTCAATATGCTCTTTTTTTTCAAGTGCATGTAAAATCGGATACAAAGTGCCCTCTTTAAGTGTAAACGAACCATTTGACATTATTTCAAAATTTTTGATCATCCCATAACCATAGGTTGCTTGACGGTCTAACATCTTAAGGATCATCATCTCTGTTGTGCCTTTTATAAGTTCTTTGTTCATATTTACCTCCATTTTTAGATGGATAATGTTTCAATACCTTGTACATCGATGCCTTGTTATGCTATGCATCGTATATCTATGTATTATGTTAAACGATTATCATACTAAAATCAAGCAGTATTTTTTTATTAATTTATCGTTTTTTTAACTTCCAGAAACCACTTGCAAAAAGACAGTCACAATCTCAGGATCAAATTGTGTACCAGAGCATCTTTTAATTTCCTTAATAGTTTCCTCTTTAGACATGGGGGCTTTATACGGACTACCATTAAGCATAACCTCATAAGCATCTGCAATTGTTGTTATACGCGATAGAAAAGGAATTGATTCTCCCTTTAGATTTTGAGGGTAACCTTTACCATCCCATCTTTCATGGTGAGAAAGTATTTCATGAGCGACATGTGAAAAATCTTCAGTTGCTTGTGCAATTCTATAACCAATTTCAGAATGTTTTTTTATAATCTCCCATTCTTCTAAAGATAAAGCGTTCTCTTTTTTAAGTATTTCTGCAGGGATGTTGATTTTGCCTATATCATGAAGTTTAACCACTAATTCCAGTCTGGCTAAGTCATCTTCAGACAAACCCATGTGTAGCCCCATTTTTTTAGCAATCTCTTGCATATTTTTAGTGTGACTTTCAGGTTCAGAACTTTTTACCTGCATGGTTTTATTAAGTGCATTTAAAATTGCAATTTTTGCACTTCTACCTTCCGTTAACTTTTGTCTGTACATTTTTTCCTCAGCGAGCTTCAAAATATTATCAATTTCTTCATTGTGACTCACTTTACACGCTACACCTATTGCCATTGAAACAGGAACGCCTTCGCACAAAAACCGCGCACTGCTACTTGTAATTTCCTCAGCAATTTTTGTTGCTTCATCATAAGTGGTCCGTGGCATCAAGATGACAAATTCATCACCACCCCAGCGCACAACTAAATCTTCTGCACGACATACCTGCTTAAACACCTCGGCAGCATACATCAAAAAACGATCTCCAACAGCATGACCAAAAGTATCATTTAACAATTTTAAGCCATTGAGATCCGCCATAATTATACTTAAAGGGACTTGTTGTCGAAATTCAAAATTTCTAATTTCCTCTTCATACCAATAACGATTGTATAGTCCCGTTAAATGGTCATGAAAACTAATATATTGAGTCTGTACTTCAGCATTTTTACGCTTTGTAATGTCTTTACAAGTTACTACTGCACCTATCACTTCTCCACTTTCAAAAACTGAATCAGCTTGAATAAGAAGTATCTTTTTATCATCAGGTATTGAGTTGATAATTCGCTCACCATTCCACACACTTCCATGTAGAACCTCTAGGATAATGTCATCAAGTTGATGATAAAGCCCTAATCCAGTATCTTCATCTATCTCCATAATTTTTGAAAATGCATCGTTGAAATTGGTTAGTTTTCCCACTGGACTAAAGATTGCTATAGCGTCGCTCGTGGACTCAAATGCTTTTTCTATTTGTAACAATTCATTCCTTTGGCTGAGAACAAGAGCTTCAAGCTGTTTATTTTGGTTTTTAATTTCCTTTTCCTGCATAAACCTCAAACGCCCCATACGCTCTAGCTGATAATTACCTAAGGCACCAATTACATTTGCCCCTGCAAAAAATGAAGTCACTAAGATCGTATCAAAATTAAGTCTCCCATGGACAATTAAGGAACCGAAAATATAAAAATGAAAGATTATTAGATTGCCAATTACAGCATAACTACTATTTAACTTTAGCAAAAAGTATCCTGAAAAAATAACCATAAACAAACCGCCATAGTAACTAAAGTTACTTGGATAAACAATTAGCATATAAGCGATTCCCATGCCACCTACGACTAAACAAAATGTCAATAACCACTGTGATATGGTAAAAATAATCTGTCGATATGAAAGAGCTAAGAATACAATGAATAATGGAATTACAATCACATATCGAATGATAAAAAATTGCAAACTATAAACATGTGCTGTAAGAAAATCTAAATAACCGAATGCACCATAAAGAAGTGTAAAACAAATAAATAATATGCGCAGTTGAGGCAATGCTTCACGAATTTTCTCGTTAACGTATTGTTTTTCATCTGTATCTGACAATTTATGAGTTGTTTTCTTTGCGTTCTCCTTTGGTTCTTTCATGAAATCATCTCCAATCCATAATGCAAATAGTAGAAATATTTTATAAGAATTTAATTATATAGATATTAATTATAGATTTAGATTGTTTTTATTACTTATTTTTATATACCCAAAACAAAGCAAAAATTCCCAGTTCAAAATAAAAAAAGCCACATACAGTCATGCATGTGGTTTCGTACTTATCAATATTTCAACCTTACTATTTTGGTGCTGGTGTTTTAATCACAATTAGTTCAAGTACTTCTTGATGAAGATTTCTTATATTCATCTTGATATCAATTGGTATGTTTAAGATGCTACCCATTTCATATTCATGAACAAGCTGATCATCAAGTACTATTGATAATCTACCCCTTAAAACGGTCATGTACACATTGGCATTTGAAAAATGTTCTGGAAGTGCTTCACCTTTGTTCAAAATCATGTGGTTGTAATGAATGTGTTCATCCTGAATAATTCTCTCAATAGTCTTCTCATTACCTAATGTCATGTTATAAACTTTTTCAATCATAGTCATCATCCTTTCATGATATGTAATAATTAGATTATAATACATACCTAGAAGTAAAGATGTAACGATTGTTACGAATAAACATTCAATTTTACATAATAAAGTTGTTTCCTGCTTGCAGCTATAGTGAGTTTATATCTCTTCTCAAAATCCATATTTAGTTTTTTATAAATATTTCTTTGTGTTCCCTCGCAAAGGCTTCAAAAGTACGCGGCCTTTTACCTGTTAAAAGGTAAAACTCATCCGTTACAGCTTTTGCTGTCCCCATACGCGTCATAAAATATAGGGCTACAGTGACATTGACATAATTTTTATCCAGCTTTCTATTTTTTAGATAATAATTTCTGTATTTCAAATAACTTGGACGTGCATACGTTATTTTTCGCCCTGTTACTTTTGTAAGTACCTCTGCTACTTGATCATAGGTTAAAGCTTCTGGTCCCGTTATGGTAAAAGTACTATTTTTATGAGCTTTTGCATCATGTAATACCGTAGCAATGGCTAGTCCAATATCTGCAGCATCGATAAAACTCGTTTTGCTTTTACCCGCTGGTACAAAAATCTGATCAAGTTTTACGATCTCGACGCTATGAACACCCGAGATATTTTGCATAAAAAAGCCCGGTCTGATATGTGCAAATGGAATTCCACTTTTTTCGATGTAATTCTCTATTTTGTGATGCGGTGGTATAGGGTTATTCTCAACACCCATTAAAGATAGAAAAGACAAAAGCTTAACTTCATGCTTTTTTACTGCATCTATAAATGGATAGAGATCCTCAGGCTTTCCAAGATGAGGTGGACGCATGAGAAAAACCCGATCTACGCCCTTTAACGCTTCATCAAAAGTCTCAGGCTTAGTAAAGTCAAAATAAACGGGCTCAATCTTATCGCCAAATTTATCTTTAAGTTTGCTCACGTTTGTTCCAGCTGCAACTACATTTTCGTTAAGTGCTATCAGTTCATTTACTACATAACTTCCTACATTGCCCGAAGCGCCAGTTACCAAAATTTTCATCATGATCGCTCCTCACTTAGAATTGCATTTGCTTCACTGATAAGTTCAACAAACGCTTTAAATTTAGCTTCACCCATGCCCTCATATAAAGTTTCTATCACTTCAGTATAAGCTTCAAAGGTTGACTCAACTAAGGTTCTTCCTTCACTGGTGATTTCAAGTGTATAGCTTCTTTTGTCTATGGTTGATGCAGTTCTAATTAGGTAGCCTTTATTCACAAGGGCATTAACCATAGTCGTTACGGCAGGCTTTGTAATTTTAAAAAACTGACTGATCATCAGTGGCGTCACGGCATCCGTTTGTTTCGAAGTATAAATCAACACACCCATCTCACTTGATCGAATGGGCAACTCTTTTTTTGATTTCATGTGTAACCTGCAAAATAGACCAACAGCGTCAGCACTTTGAATTAAATCTATTTTCATGTAAACCTCTCAATATAGTTAATCTAGTTAACTATATTGTATCAGGGAATATTTCCTTGTCAATTATTATTTTGCTTTGACTTCATCCAAATGTTGTGTTATTTTAAAACTACCACTGGTAGTTATTGAGTCATCAACTTACCCAAATGAATATTATTGCGTTTATATAAAGGAGCGACATGCGTAAAAAAAAATTATCCAAAGAAATCATCATCTACACTACAATTGCACTTATCGAAGAAAAGGAGAGCATTCACAATGTGAATTTCAGAGAAATTGCAAGGCGACTCGCTTGCGCACACACAAGTCTTTATAACTTTTTTCCGAGTTTTGAAGCATTGATTCTCGAATCAGGTATGCAAATCATGCTTGATATGCGACAAACCCTCACCTTTGAAACTATGGAACGCGTAAGGACTGGGAATTTTAAGCGCTATACCTTAGCCTATATCCATTGTGTTCTCGAATTCGCCTTAGCCCATCCTGGTTGGTATCGGTTCTTATGGCTTGAACACATTGACATTGATTTTTCTGAACTTTTTCAAAATCACCAAAGACCTGAGATACTACTTCTTCCCTACTATATTTCGGATCTTGATCAACCCATGATTGAATCAGAGGCGGTTATTCGGTTAAAACTTGCACATGGGTTTGTACACGGTGAACTCTGTAAATATCTATCAGGTAAAAGCCAATCCATAGAAGCTAAAGATTTCATCGCATCTACACTTGATCATGTGACATGGTTATTAAACATAAGTGCATAATGTACTAAAATGGAGGTACTTTTTATGAAAAATAGAAAAGCAATTTTATCTCTCGTTGCTTTTATCGTTATTGCATCTACAGTGGTCTCTTTAGCTGGACTCCTAAGCAGTTCGCCAAGTGACTTAACTCATTTTACATCGATTTATGGCGACGAAGTTTCACTTTATGGCAAAGGCATCTATCAAAAAGACTCTATATCGGTTGCAGCACAAGGCCTCGCTTCTGACTTAGTCACACTTGTAATCGCGGTTCCACTTTTGATTGGTTCAGCCTATTTTGCGCTGCGTGGTTCTTTTCGTGGTCAACTTTTTTTAACAGGTACACTTGCCTATTTTCTATACACTTATGTATCTTACACATTTTTGTGGATGTACAACTCACTTTTCCTCATCTATGTGATGCTTATGACAGCGAGTTTTTATGCCTTTGTAATGATGATGCTATCTTTTGATTTGAAAGACATCCCAAATCACTATAGCAAGCAGGTTCCTGTTAGATTTTTAAGCGGCTTTCAATTTTTTATAGCTTTCGCGATAGGCATGTTATGGCTAGGTAAAATCGGGACATCGCTAACAAGTGGCGCTGCACCTGCTGGCCTTGAACACTATACAACGCTTGTGATTCAAGGGATGGATTTAGGTTTTATAGTGCCAACCGCCGTCTTTTCTGGGATTTCCCTATTAAAAAGAAAGCCTCTTGGCTACCTGCTTAGTAGCGTGATCATCATAAAAGCAATCACGATGCTAACAGCAATTTCAGCCATGATTCTAAATTCAATTAGACAGGGCATCTCAGTTAGTCTGGTTGAAGGAGCGTTATTCCCAATATTTAATCTTATTGCGATTTATGCATTTTATCTACTGATGCATCATATAAAGTCGCCTCATATGGACAGTGTTGAGACACGCTGATTCCACATTACAAAAAAATCCTAATCACTTCAAAAAACTTGAATTGATTAGGATTGATTATATTTATTAAAACTTCTGTGCATATCCACATTTCTTACATAGGTCTTCAACAACTTTACGATTGGTGAAACCCGTGTACATCTTTTTAGCCCGATCATAATCCACGATACTCTCAATCGAACTTTCATACACATTGCCTAGAGGTATATTGCCATCGCTATCAAGGCAGCAAGGTATAACCGTGCCATCGACAAGTATCCCTATATGGTCTCTCAGACCATAGCAGAAAACATCGTCTTTTGTATCTAAGCGTTCTATATCAGGCCACTCAAATTTTTGAGCGATGTTCACATAGATGTTATTGCTTAGCCTACCACCTCTATAAGTCGTGCATTTTTCCCTGATTTTAAAATCGAGTTTTAAATGATCTTCTAAATAGGTCATAATTTGGTCATTTTTTGAATTAGCACCTTTGATCATATCGTTGTCCAGATTCCAAAGTCTCAGTGAACTTACAATATTTGTCTTTTCTTGAGCTTCAAGTGCAAACTGTGTGATGCCACGGGTGTAGGTCTCAAGGCAAAGAGAATCAGAATTTGCTTCAAAACTTCCAAGTGAAAAATTCACTTGCTTAACAGCTGGGGCATTTAGAATAATATCCTTTGTATCAGTGATCAGGCCACCATTGGTCGTAATATTTACTTTTAAGCCATGTTTATCACAAAGTGCTAAAAATCCTGCAAGTTGAGGATGTAGCAAAGGCTCACCCATGACATGTAGATAGATTTGATCCGTTATATGCTTTACTTTATTCAGTATAATCTCGAAATTCTCTTCTGTCATAAACTGTGGTGCACGCTTGGTCATCGGACAGAAATCACACTTTAAGTTACAGATGTTTGTAATCTCGATGTATATTTTTTTAAATCTTTTCATTTGCTCATAATCTCCTAATGTATGCACCATTTAGCCAAAACTCATTATATATCTAAGTACAGCTCATACAGATTATACACGAATTGAGCAGAACAACATAGCATAAGATTTGGTTCTAACTAAAGAAAACTCAGCAGATCGAATCCAAGATCATTTGCTAGTGAAAACATCAACATCGCAATCGCCACTACGCTAGCTATGTAAAGTTTTGTTGCCATAAATTTATTTGTAGGGTTTTTTTCAAAATAATTTTTCATGACTCTAAATAAGACAACAGCCTCTATTACTACTAGAATTAAATATACAATCATTTTATAAATTGCAACAGTACTTGCCTTATGTTGCTTCTCCTTATTGTTTAGTATCGAATGTTACATTCACACTTAAAGCTTCTCACCACAATTTTTACAAAACTTCGCATCCTCTTCATTGAGCTCAGAACAATTCCTACATCTTACTTTGATAACTTCTTTCTTTGATCCAATACTCGTCTCTTCAAGTGCATCGTTGAGCATACCACCAGCCATAGAAGACCACGGACTAAGGTCTTCTCTTGCCTTTTCAGGATCAAGTACAAGTCCAGAGCCTGCTACCCCACGCGCAGCCACACTCCTCATAAACCCACCTACACCGATCATGATAATACCGATAAACGGCCCAGCTATAAAAGAGCCCATAGAGCCTGACATCAACATCGTCTCAGGATTCATAACCCCTAAAAAACCAGATAAAAAGAATAGAAAACCAACCACCATAACACCAAGACCAGCATAATAAAGCATTTTGCGTTCTTCAGAAATTTCTTTTTTTGCCATAACACACCTCCTAAAGTTATTTTATCAGAAATAGTATTTAATGTCATACAATTATCAATTAGAAATTATTCCTCTTAGGGTTGAAATAAAAAAATAACCGCTTCTGCGATTATTTTTATAATTATGTGTAGTTATCTAAGCTTTTAAATCAGATGAATTAAACAAACTCCGATAAAATAAAAGAATAGATTGCCAATGACAAATTGATAATTTCTAGTAACATCAATGCTTTTGACATTTTTGTCGGCGACTTAGGAAAAATCATAGCCAAATCGAGTGCATAAACCAAACCATACCCAACAGAGACGATCTTGATCATCATAGCAGCATAACTCAAATCTTTTAAAACGATATAACTCGTCCAAAAAGTTAAAATCCCAAGTGAAACCAAAAAAACATTAAATCCCCAAAACACGACACCTTTTAGTTTGGAAAAATCTCTGTTCTCAATTGGACCTCCAGGGACCAAAATTGCTAGAAGTGTAACATTTAGAAACAAAACTATACTTACAAATATGTGGTTCATCATTTTCTCCTTACTGTTTTTTTATTATTTTAGCAAACTTCAAAAAACAATAATTGTAAAAAATCATCAATCCTTTCTATTGAGGTGGCTAAAGATATAACCTAAGGTTAACTCTTTCTGGTCCTCATTTAGATGCTTTGGGGTTTTATTTGTATACTTACGTGTATCTTTTATAAGGTGCGCTTGATCATAGTAATAATCCAAAGTCTCTTCACCAGCCCACTGAATCTTATTCTGAATTAAAAATCGCTTGATATTGGCAAAAGACTTTGGCATTAATCCTACCTCTTTTTTAAATCGTCTTTCAAGTGTGTTCACACTTACATGAAAATACTGTGCCATCTGAGTTACTTTAAAAGAATCAAGATGTTCATCGATATATTGAACCATTTGAGATATATGCACTTTATCATGTACCCTCTCATCCTTTGTATCTTTTTTAATTAAAACTTCATCCATGGAATGTTCTAAATAGGTCCAAATAAGCTTCATGATTGCATCAAAATTTTCATCAAACTGATTTTCATCGATCTCAATACTACCTAATTTATCATATAGATCATAAAAGTTAGGGCTAACTTCATAAATTTTATGGCTTAGATCATAATCACTGAAAACTTTATTTGCGATGTTTTTCTCACTCCTAAAGATCAACGATGTAATCTCAGATGGTTTCAAAGCAATTCCGATCTGAAAAACAGATTCTCCATATTTAATCTTTACTGCTTGATCCAATACACCTACCCTTACCACTTCAGGCATTTTATATATCTTATTATTTTCCTCTAGAAAATAGTCGTCTTTTAAGTTAAAAACCAAATTAAAGTGGCAAAGTGGTACGACTATATCATTTCTAGCCGAATCAGATAAGTGTTCTTCATAAACAAGCCAAACATAATCTACCCATTCTTTCAAATTATCCTTTGGTTCAAACTTTTTAATCAAATATCTAACTCCCTATCCATAAACCCAGCCGAAGGAATACCAAGCGCTCTTATAAGCCTTGCCCAGTAGTTCACCTGAGCTGCTGTTGTGACTATGACAACTATCTCTTTTTCAGTGAAAGTCGCTTTTATACTTTTCATAAATCCTTCAGAGATTTCCACAGGTGTCTGCGTCATCAAACGCGTATACTGTATCGCCAACTTCTCACGTTCAGACAAAGAGGGAATCATATCTAGATCAAGTACACCGCTAAGTCCTTGTAATTCTTCTTCAGTGATGCCATTTTTTTCAAATTCATTTGCGTTCATATCTATACAAAAAGGACAAGATGTAAGGATAGAAACCTGTACCCTTATGAGCTGCAGAATTTTTGCATCTAGGTCTTTTTGGGGATTACCATGTGCCACTAGTGCTTCCATCACCCCTGAACTGATCGCCGCTTTTGGATACCATGCCAAAAGCCTTGGTGGTAACAAATCCTTTCCCGTTGCACGCTTTGCAAAGAAAAGTCCCAATTTGATGTAAAAAGGTATTTTTTTAGGTGGATCAATATAAGCGTTCATCGCACACCTCCAAAGTAAAATCCATAAAAACTAAACAATCTCTTATATAAAATCAGTGTATCAGATAAGTTGTTTTTTGTCTTAAATTGTCTTGAATAGTCTTGAGTTGGTTTAGATTTCCTTATATCCATCTGCAATTTCTAGCGAGTGATAAACTACCATCACAGCGATAGATGCATGGCGTTTTTCACTTTAGCGACTGTTTCATTGCCGATCTTATTTGCCTTACTTGACCCATCCAGTATAATCTCCTTCACTAAGTTAAGATGCGATTCATAGTATCTACGTTTTTCGCGCATAGGTGTTAGTAGTTCATCGATTGAAGTTATAAGTACATTTTTACAAGCTGAGCACCCTATTTGAGCGCTTCTGCACATCTCGCAGATATTATCATACTGATCCTGTGTAAATATCTTGTGATAAGTCGCAACGACACACTTTTCAGGATTCCCTTTATCGGCGATGCTAATCCTATTTGTATCTGTCACGGCTTTTCTGATCTTTCTTCGAACCTCATCTTCCGTATCAGATAGATAGATAGCATTGCCTAGACTTTTACCCATCTTACTATTGCCATCTAGCCCCATCAGTCTAGGTACATCACTAAGAAGTGCAACAGGTTCCTTTATCCCCATATGCTCATCCATATAAAGCGCATTAAACCGTCTTACAAGTTTACGAGCTTGCTCAAGATGCGGAAGCTGGTCCTCGCCAACAGGCACGAGGTCAGCGCCACAAAAAGTGATGTCAGCAGCTTGACTTACGGGATATCCTAAGAAGCCATAAGTCACATCTTTAAAGCCATATTGAAGCATCTCCGTTTTAATGGTTGGGTTGTGTCTTAAACTGTTCACAGTCGTTAACATCGAATAAAATACTGTCAGTTCAGCAATAGATGGAATCAAAGATTGCTGAACAAACGTCACTTTTTCAGGGTTTAATCCAACTGATAAATTGTCGATGGCAACATCGTAGATACTGGCATTGATCAACTTTGGGTTTTCAAAATGCGTGGTAAGCGCCTGGATATCAGCTAATAATATAAAAGTCTCATACTGATCTTGAAGCTTGACTCTGTTTTGTAAACTCCCTACATAATGTCCAATATGGAGTTTTCCTGTGGTGCGATCACCTGTTAAAATTCTTTTCATCATATCCTCCAAAAAAATAAAAACTCCTGTCCCATAAAGGAACAGAAGTTATCGTCTGATAGCCACCTAAATTAAGTCTTTTCACATACTAACATATGCTCTCATCATAACGGTTAGAGTTTCCGTCAACGCCTACTAAAATTCGGGTTGCCCTCTTAAGCCCATTCAACATCTCTTAAAATACTACATTCGCACCATCAGTAGCTCTCTTTGATTTCTTAAAATGCCTACTTCTCTTAATCATTGGTTTATCAATAAGCAAAGTATAATATATAGACCACGAAGTGTCAATAACCTTAACTTTTCTTCATAAGTGAAACGATTTCTCGCTCAATAATAGGTTTGCTATAATAGAACCCTTGGATGCTATCACATAAGAACTGAGAAAGAATTTGAGATTGCTCTTCAGTTTCTACACCCTCAGCAACGACTTTTAATCCTAGCTCATGCGCAAGTCCAATGACTTGTCTTACTAATTCTCTGTCTTTCTTGGAATCACTCAAATTATTGATAAATGATTTATCGATCTTTAAAGTGTTGATCGCTAACTGTCTTAAATAACTTAAAGACGAGTAACCCGTTCCAAAATCATCAAGTGCAACTTTAATACCATGAAATTTTAACTGATCTATAATATTTTCGTTAGCCATATCGATATCCAGTAATATACTTTCTGTAATTTCAAGTTCTATCTTATCTGGAGCGATACCCGTTTCATCGATAATTGATAGAATTTCCTCTATAAAATCGGATTGTTTCAGTTGTACCACAGAAACATTGACACTGACACTCTCAAAGGAAATGCCCATTTCTTGCCAAGCTTTATAAGTTTTACAAACATTTCTAAATGCCCAGTATCCAAGTTCTACAATTAATCCAGTTTCTTCAGCAATAGGTATAAACACAAGTGGTGAAATCAATTTTCCATTTTGATCTTCTAACCTCATAAGTGCTTCTGCCGATACAAAAGTTTCAGACTTTAAATCAAACTGTGGCTGATAGACCATTCTCACTCTATTTTCATGAATTGCAGTACGCAACAAATCTTCTATTTCAATCTTTCTTGTTGCATTTTCAGACATAACCGACTCATAAAATACATATGACGATCGATTTGTCTTTTTAGCTGCATACATTGCAGTATCAACATTTTGAACTAATCTTTCTACCGTTAATCCATCGTAAGGGTACTTCGTAATACCCATGCTAATGCTTATATAGAAAAATCTACCCTCAATTTCAAAAGGTGTCTCAAATAAGCCATAGATAGATTTTAAAGTTTGATTAATATCTTCTAGTTTTTCTAGTTCAAGTGCTACTAAAGCATACTCATCTGCTGATAAATGGTAGACTTTCACCAAATCTGAAGATAATGACTTTAGGCGCTCAGCAACTAAAATCAACAGTTGATCACCCAAAATATGACCCAAAGAATCATTTATTCTTGCAAAATGGTCTATATCAAACTGAAAAACACTAAATGATTTTGATGTTTGATCCATAATTACTTGTGTAATATCAGTTATAAAAGCCGTCCTATTTGCAAAGCCCGTCAAAGAATTTGTAAACGCAAGTTGATATATTTTTTGACTCATCTCTCTCTCTTTGGTAATGTCAATCAAAGTTCCAGAAACCTTGTAAGGTTTATCTTCTTCGTCATATAACGTTGTGGCAATCACATGAAAAGTTAGTTGTTCTCCCTTATTTGAGAGATAAGTCAGATCAAAAGTAATATTTTCGATTTTCTTTCTCCAGTTGAAGAAAAATTGGTTTTTTAAGCGCTCTTGTTCTTTGGCATCTATCAATTCTTCAAAAGCAACTAATTCAACTTTTGTGTTATACCCATCTCTACCTGTTAATTTATACCAAAGTTCTGAGGCAAAAAACAAACTTAAATTCAGATCCCATTCCCAAATCACAGCACTAGAGCCATCAAGTGCTAACTTATATTTGTTTTGAATCTCAGAAAGTTTAATTTTTTGCGCATATAACTGTTCATAGTTTTGTCTGAGTTCCTCTTCAGTAGCGATGAGTTCTTCATTTTTCGCTTCAACTTCTTCATATGCACCTGTTAACTCGTCTAGCATATGATTGAGGTCTTTAGCTAACTGCCCCACTTCATCATCACTTAAATGCTGAGAACGCACACTTAAATCTCCTGAAATTGTTTGTCGCATTACTTGACTCAAACTCACTATTGGTCCAGTAATGATCTTAGCAAATTTTGCAATTATCAAAGTAGCAATCACTAAAACAAGCAAAGTGATGAGTAACATGATACCAAGTGCACGATAAGCAGAGCTTAAAATTGCGCTCTCATTTTGCTCAATCACTATGCGCCAAGAGGTATTTTCAATTGTATGATAAGCCACATATAGATTTTGCTGCGTCGACTTAAACAATTTGGAATCAGAAATCTCTGGTGTACCTAGAAAATAAGTGGCAATTTCATTTTCGACGTGACGAGTACCAATCAAGTCCTTTGTCGTATGAAAAATTATCATGCCATCTTGATCGATCAAGTAAGCTTTTCCAAAACTAATATTTGTCAAATTTCGTAGCATTTCAGAAGCCTTTACACCATCAATTATGTTAGTCATTACACCAATAACTGTTGTATTCTGAATATCATTATCAGCATAAATAGGTGTTGCTACGAAAAGAACACTTTCACCATCAATTCGATCCACCAATAGGTTACTTATAGTCGTTTTACCACTCATTGCATCGATAAAATACTGTCTATCTGAAAGATCAATCCATAAACTACGAGGTTCACTACTCGCCATTACATATCCCTTAGGCGACAGTATAAAAGCATCACGAAGCGCTGAATTGTTAGCAACCAAATCTTCAAAATAAGCATTTAGCGCTATGTATTCTGTCTTATATGTAGCATCATTATTTGGATTTTCACTAAAATAGTTTATATAAGCATCATTTACCAACTTTGATTTCGCTAGGTATTTCACTTCAACTTCCCTAGTATGAAAAAAATTGGACAAAGCAATGCTTTGAATATCGAGCGTTTGTTCAATTTCATTTTTATTGTCATTTATCAAATTATTTGAAATATATAAATAATAAAAAGAATTCATCAATAATAGAACCATTGCTGTGAACAAAAGCACTACCAAAGAAAGTTTTCGTTTAATCGTCATATATCACCCCATGCAATTATATTTATTGCTAAATAGATACCACAACTTGACTAGGTTTAATCTAAAATTCATGTCTTATAAAAAGTATCGAATTTTCAGCATAAACTATCTTTTATGAAAATGCCTTTGAACTATGTTGACACCTAAGTAAATTCACGATATATTTCAATTAACAGTGATGACTTCATCACTGAAATTTATAAGGAGGTGAGCAATTGAATACCCAAACACTAAAAAAGGAGGCAATTGCCCGTGAGCTACAAAAATGCTGCGGAAATTTTGCCAACTCACCTACTCGAGGAACTGCAAAAGTATACTGAAGGTTCTGTGATTTATGTACCAAAATCCTCCTGTAGAACGGGTTGGGGAAATCAATCTGGTCTAAGAAAAGAACTTGATGCGCGAAATGAAGGAATTATAAAAGACTTTCATTCACTAAGGACGATCGCTGAACTTGCAAAAGACTATCACTTAAGTGAAGCCGCAATCAAAAAAATTGTCTATTCACGTTCTAAAAAAAGTGTTGAGTAGAAAAAACGATTTAAAAAAGTCTTTCTCTAGACCCTAGTTGTCTCATATGAGACAATGTACTTGACCGGTTAATACTTCAAAGAAAGGAGTGTGATTTAGTTGAAAAATAAGAGGTGGTTTAGACGCTAACACGTCTAATGCATGACAAAAGGTGCTTTTGCAAATCTAGAAATAGATAAGCAATTGCACCTTTTTTTATCATTAGTATGTTTTTAAAAAAGCTATAACATTCTTCCCTTAACCTTGCGCATCACTGCTTTTTTATCTGTGTTAAATAGTTTATATATCTCTTTTAGCATAAGCGTATCATTTCTAACATCATGGTGCTTTATTTCGAAATCATCCGTTAATATTTCATAAACCTTTTTCAGACCAGGTCTAAATGCAATCTCGCAGTACTGCATAAATTCATCTTGGAAGTCTACAATGTTAAATTCTAGTTCTCCTGCAATCTCGATACTCGCCTTATAAACAGCTTCAAGATCGACATTTCCCCATACATATAAGATATCTTCTTCGCTTGTGTTATTGATCATGTCTTCGTATAAATCAGAGAATAAAGGTTTTGATACTAAATCATCTTTTGATATTCCCGTGAGGTTTGTGCAATATTCTGACACTTCAAAGTCATCACCATAAGGTCTAACAAGGCTTGTAAGCTCATAACTTTCATCCTCTGCTAGTAGACAAATGGCAATAATCTCATCCTCATAAGCATAGTCTTCATCACACAGAAATTCTAAATCCATAAAATAAACATTCATGTCCACTCCTTTGTACATATATAGAAGCTATTTCAATTTTTCACTTAAATCGTAGAGATCACTTTGTCAATTGATTGACTACTCACCATAATTTCGTCCATATCTTTATCTACACTATCAGTTGTCGCTTTTACCTCTTCTATGATTGCTGTACTTTCTTCAAGTGCTGCACTGATGGTCTCAGTGTTTTCAGTTAATTTAGAGTTAGCATCCATTATTTTATTAACACCACTATCCATACTTAAAACTTTCTCTTTTAAAGTATCTGTTCCTTGGTCTAAAGATGCAATTCTATCAGATATCTTGTCTAATGATTGGCCTGTTTGCTCATTTGTTGTAACTAAACCAGTAAATCCTTCTTGAAGGTGTTCAAAAGAAACTGTGATGCCACCAATTTCAATATCTATTTTATCAGATAATTCATCTGTATCTTCAGCTAACTTACGGATTTCTTGTGCCACTACCGCAAATCCTTTTCCACTTTCACCTGCTCTTGCCGCTTCTATAGACGCATTTAACGCTAGCAAATTGGTTTGGTTTGCCACGGCTTTAACAAGTTGTAATATTCCTTTAATGTCATTTACCTTTTGCGCATTCACCTTTACCTCATCATCAAGTTGATTGATTGTCTGAGTATTATTTATCGCTAATTTAGCAATTTGATCATTTAGAAGCGACAGTTCATGACCAAGTTCTGAGATATGGTTAGAAAAATCATTTACTTCTGTGACTTCTTGCTTAAAAGATTCTATTAAACCTAAAATAAGTTTACTCTGATGCGTAATTGATTCAGTTGCTACCGTTTGATCATAAGACCCTTTTGCAATTTCCTCCATGGCATTTACCAGTGTATTCATAGCACTAGATGAATGTTCAATCTTTCGAAACATATCACCAAGATCATTTTTTACATTTTCTACAGATGCTTGTCTTTTTAGTAGATCAATACGCTCCAGTTCTGCTTTTGTAGATAAAGTTTCTGCAGCTTTTGTGGATCGATCAAGTTCTTTTGAAAATCCATTTGACGCAACTAAAACTGTTGCAAAAGCTTGAATACCAATCACCATAAGCATCGCTTTTTCAGTTGTTATTAGAAGACTGCTTGAAAGTGTCCAAAACACCAATGTCAGTAAGCCTAATAAACCAAAACCTAGCGTGTATTTTCTAGTCGTATTGAGTGCCAATGGTATTAAGAACATAAACAAAGTCAGAAATGAAAGTCGATTTGACTCAACCATAAATATACTAAAAAAAGCAAGTGGTAAATAACCTGAAAGTAAAGTCACTAAGTTAGAGTAACGGCTAAAATGTTTCCTTAAGTACATTGCATTGCCAATTGCAATCAAAGCAAAAAAAGTGATGGTACCAAGTGAAAACATATTTAGATCTCCAGAATATCCGGGTGCTAAAAAGACGCCATATGCGCCAAGTAAAGAAATTGCACCAATTATTGAATATGTAACTGCAATGATCTTCATAATTTGATGATTACGTGCCTTTGAATTTGATATCTCTTCCATTTCATTCTCCGTTTAATTATATTTTTCACACTGAATTAGTTTAGCACTGCCAAGTGGTCTTAGTCAACTGGAACCATTAGACACCAATAATCACCCGCAGTTATCAGTAAATTTTCAAAACTTACATGCTTGTGATATAATTCTCTTAACAAAACATAAACAGGGGAGGTCATTCATGGAGAAAATTCTCAAAAAAGCTAAGAAACAATTAGCTCATTCTGGTGGATTAAATATCGCTATCGGAGCAACTTTGTTAGCTGTTGCTATTCCTTTAGGCGTGTTAAGTATCATCAGTGGTTCAAAGTTAATCAGCATAAGAAAACAACTTTAGTGAAGTATGAACTGCCCCTTGTCAAGTAGACAAGTAATTTATTAAAGTTTATGCAGTAACAAGTGCTTGGTTTCGATATTCCATCGGAGCTAAGCACTTTAGTCTTTTTTGAAATCTTTTTTCATTATAGAAGGTGATGTATGCTTTAATCTTTGCGATCAGATTCTCCATAGATTGAAACTTTTTTCCATAAAACATTTCAGTCTTTAGAACGCCAAAGAAACCTTCCATTGGGCCATTATCAATGCACTTGCCAACTCGCGACATACTTTGAATCATACCAGCATCGTCAAGTTTACTTTTGAAATTATTGTTTGTGTATTGGAAACCTCGATCGCTATGGACAATTGGTTTTGCTTTTGGATTATTTTGTACTGCTCGATCAAACATCTTGAAGACCAAAATATTGTTATTGCTGAATGAAAGCTCATATTCCACAATGCTGTTATCATAAAGATCCATTATCGGACTCAAAAACAGCTTTCGGCTATCGCATGGAATTGAAAATTCAGTTACATCAGTCAACCATTTTTCGTTCGGCTTGTTCGCAGTGAAATCTCGAGACAAAACGTTGTCTTTCACATAATCAGGTTTGACTCTTTTGCGATTCACTTTTTTTCTTCTGATGCGTGCAGTGATTTTCATTTGCTTCATAAGGCGGTGAATATACTTTTCGCAGAAAGTGGTTTGATTTAACCGATTGATAAATAATGTCATGCGCCTGTAACCTAAAATACCATCAAAGGTTGCGTGATATTCATTGATTAAACAGC
Organism: Fusibacter bizertensis; assembly: GCF_029914245.1. GTDB lineage: Bacteria > Bacillota > Clostridia > Peptostreptococcales > Acidaminobacteraceae > Fusibacter_C > Fusibacter_C bizertensis. The sequence goes on along the minus strand of NZ_JARYZI010000007.1, from coordinate 66,792 downwards.
ATAACAAATCATCTTGCGCTTCTTTTTCGGGTGGTATACGGACTTCATACTTATAATAAGCGCTTCTGGAAATATCAAGCTCATCGCAGAGCATTTTTACCGAATAACCTTGCCTTCTATAGTGATCAACAGTAAGGTACTCTGCTTCATTTCTTACTTTCGTGAATGTAATTTTTTCTCGAACTCCTCTTTTTTTTTAAGAAGTTCAAGTCTGAATTCCGCTTGTTTTCTAAGAATGCGTTCACGTTCCAGCTCCAATTTGAGCTTCCCAATATCATCAAGTTCCGACTCGTTTATTTTACTGCTTTCTTTTGGACCCCTTTTTTTGTATTCCAAAGAAGCCTCGTTATGTGTTAGATATTTTTTTACCCACTGGTAAATTGCCGCATACTTAATACCATATTTTTCAGCAGCATCCTTATAATTAAAGTTGTTTTCAATAACCCACTTTACAATTTCAAGTCGTTCTTCATAAGTTGTTTTTCGTGACTTCATGGTATAGACTTCTCCTTTGGGATCATAATCCTTAAGTTCTATACCTTTATTGTACTTTTTAATCCATTGTTTAACCATACTAAGTGAAAGATTATATTTTCCACTTAACTCCAACGCTGAGCATTCTCCAGATATAAACATCTCTACTAGTGACGTTTTGAATGGCTTAGAATATCCTTTATTACTGTGACTTGTATCAAAAGCTGAAGAGCCATGATAGTTATATCTGTAGTACCATTCCCTCACTGTTGTCGTAAACACGCCTATATCTTTAGCAATTGATTCATATGTTCCTTGACCAGTTTGATAGCACTTGCAAGCCTTGACTTTATCCTCTTTACTGACACTACTATTTCTTGACATAAAAAACCTCCAAAATAGATCATCTAATTTTAATTAATTAGTATGTCTACTTTGGAGGCATCATATCAGTACTTCACTAAAGTTGTTTTTTTTAATAAATCAAAAATTCAAGTTCCATCATATCATCCAAGTTATGTTTTTTTATACCATAATTAGATAATGTATATAGGTTAGTGCCAGACCAAATGACTCTGCTTACATTTTTAGATGTATCATACCATTTTAGCATACTATCATCTATTTCAGGCTGCGTTAAGTGTGTGGAAGTACCTCGTAGTACAAAGCCTGATGTTGGACTAATACTATAAACATATGCACCTTGGAACGTAAACTTAATATCATTATCCACTCTACTATATAATGTGACAGGAAGTGCAAACAGGTTTTTGTCTTTCGAAATAAGCAGTGCTTTATGATTATTAAGCACTTCTGACCAACTGTTGCTACTTCCGAGTACAATTTTACTTTTTTCGACTGGTTTTGTGACGTCGGTCACGTCAAACATTGCAATTTTGATCCCACCAAGGATTGGTCCATTTGCTGTATCTATCGTCTCTCTTCCAAATCCAATCACCGTGTTGGCATCATATGGATGAAGATAATCACTAAATCCAGGTATCTTGAGATAACCCAAAACCTCTGGTTTTGATGGCTCTTTAAGATCAATAACGAAGAACGGATCAACTTGTTTGAATGTGACAAGGTATGCACGATCTTCTGCAAATCTAGCAGAATAAATGCGTTCACCTGGTGCTAAACCTTCCAATTTTCCTTTGATCTTCATATCACTTCCTAGTACATATACGTTGTTTTGTGAGGTATCCGACCACGTCTCACCAGAAGTTGTGGCGATGCGATAATCGCCTTTATATGCGTCCATTGAAAATTGATTTAACACATGCCCAGGTACAGAACCTTTTGCACTAAAATTTATAGTGCCATCAACAAGATCAAATTTATAGAGTTCTGTGGTATTTCTAAATGATGGTGCAAAACTCTCCCCCATTGCTCTAACATCATAGTGATAGCGGTCCATAGCAATTATCATTGTATCCAAATTTGCATAGATATTTGTACTATTGCCAAGATAAGCTGCTAGATGTGGTGCATATGTGATGTGATCAAGGTTAAAACCAAGGGTAATCATCATATTACTCTCTACAGTATCTGGAAAATATCTCAATGTATCAAAGTTAATTGTCGAAGCCTTTACAACATCAGAACCGCTAAAAAACAGCTGATCTGTAAATTTAGGTAATATGTTTTCAGCGGTAAGATTATAGTTGTTTAACCATTTGTTCCAAACCATATAGAGTTTACCCCCAGTCAATCTGGAGGTCATATAAGTGCCATCACCTACATATTTTCTAATTAAAACAGGATTTTCTGGTTCACTAACATCATAGAAATAAATATATGTTTGAGGTGCGTATTGTGGCATAGGCATTATATCAAATCCAAAGTCTTCAAACATTGGATAATACATCTGACTACTACCTATAACGATAAGTTTACTATCATACAGATATAATTCAGAAGCATGTGTAAAATCTTCAAATTTTATAGTCGCTATATTCTTCATCTCGTCTGTGGATATGTCTGTGATTTTTAAATCTTGTGCACGCAATTGATAGATTAAGTTGCCGTCAGTCTTGATAATATCTGCTTCATCTACACCCTCTACCTGGACATTTGTTTCGCTATGTTCAGATTCAGCTGCAGGTGCCGACTCTGCTATTAAATCATCTGCTGCATTCCCTTTGTCTTCTAGTATGGGCGCCATGATAAAATCATCAAGAACTGGTGAGATGTAATTTGTATATTTACCTGCATATTCAAGAATCAATTTAAGTTTTTCAATAGAGTCTACAGTTGGTAATGTTTCTGTGTAAACATACGGTTTGAAACCACTTTTTATTAAAATTAATCGCTTCTCAGCATTCCAAGAAACTTCGTTTCCAAATGCTTCTGAGATAAACTTTAGTGGTACCAAAGTTCGTCCATCTACGACTTTAGCAGGTACATCAAGTCGAAAAAGCTCACCATTGATGTTACCATATGCGCCATCAATTTTAACCGATACGTTCATCTCTGAGTTATAAGCTGTCGCTATACGTTGTTCACCGAGCCAATCGATTTTAAGCCCAAGTGCTTCTAAAATCGCTTTAAAAGGAACTAAAGTACGCCCATTTTCAATCTGAGGCACTACATCTAAAACTAATGGCTCACCATCAATTTCAATCTGGATCTCATCAGCAGCAAAGCTTGGGATCCAGCATATTAACGCCAGAAATGTAAAAGTTACTAATTTTTTCAACATCATTACACACTCCTCTACATTTTTAAATAAAATAGACTGCCAACGAATGGCAGTCTGTCAGATTGTGTTGTTTGTCGCCATGGACTTTATATACCCACGGATTAATTCATACCTTCAAGTAAAATCGTAGCGATTACTTCACAGCCTAGATGATATGTTTCTCCATCTCCAATACGTGCTACGATAAAAACTGGATCTCCATAACTAGTAATAAAAACGTCTTCTCCATTTTCAAGCGAAATCGTCATAGTATAACCAGTAATCATCTCAATATATGCGGTGTCCATGATGAAACTTTCATTAAATGCAGTCTCAATTTCTTTCATCTCTTCATCTGTAAATGTTCTTTCAACTACATTGCCTTCAATATCTTTAAGTGTGATGCTCTTAATGCCCTCGATCATTCGCTCCAATTGCATCGCTTTAGCAGTTTCATCATCAAGTTTTGGACTAGTTCCTGCGGCAGGATCTACAGTTGTTTCTTCATCAGTAGTCTCACCAACAAAGGGTACTGGTTGCGTTAGATCTCCATTTACTGTTTCACCTTCATCTCCTTTTGAACACCCTGATAGAAATAAAATACCTACTAAAGCCAATACGCCTAATTTTCCGATTATAAATTTCATATCTATGTCTCCTTTTTTTCTGCTTAAGTTAAATAGTGTCTATAGTATTTAGACGCCATTATCAGAAAAAAGGTTCCCTTAATACCCAAAACAAGGAATTGGTAAATTATTTATAGTAAGCATTCATGATCTCACCATAATAAAGCACATGGTAATCATCATTTTTATACTGCGCTTCAACGATTTGATTACTTAGATGTTCCGATCCCATAGGTTGCTTATAAACAATTTTACATTCAATATGTAGCTCACATTCAGCTATGATTGGGGCATCAACACCTACAGACTGAGAGGCTTCTAAAGTTAGACCACAAGCCTTTATCTTATCAAGGTCACGACCTGATTTTGAGCCACAAAAAGCGAGTTCTTTTTTAAGATCCTTAGTTACAGGAAGGCTCACCGTAAATGAGGTCGCATTATCAATCAGCGTGTGGGTATACCTTGAATATCGGACTGGTACCATCAGAACTGGTCTATTCCACATGTACCCTACCGTTCCCCAACCTATCGTCATGGTGTTTACATATTCACCTTGCTGAACAGTTAAAAATGCCCCTTTAACCAATTGATTCAAAAAGTCCTGTGATAGCTCTTGAAAATTTACATATTTCATAATGATATCCTTTCTAGATTCTATTTTTTAAAGTGATGTAACACTTACTTTACCTACATCACTTAGCTTATCACTGTTGCCTACTATGTTTAAAACAATTTACCCGAAATGTATCAGAAACCTCTAGTTTGGCCTTTCCACGGTGGTTCTTTATCTATCTCGAACTCATCTATACCAGGTCCCTTAAGATGATGCAAGCGCCAAATGCCATAGATATAACTTACTGTAAGTACAAAGATATTAGCAGGCATCCCTAAAATACTGTTGATGAAAAAAAGCCCTGCTATATCCTCTTTGAGATATAAGGTTGTTACAAGAAACAATTTTAACCCCGCAAAGACAGTCCAAAAGAGTGTAACCTCCATGTAGGCAGGTCTAACATCTGCTCTCCAAAACCATTTGATATTCCACCCTCTGGTTAGATGACTCACCCATGCAGCCATTGGTTTTTTTATAAGGACGCTTCCAAGGGCTACAATTACAAAACTAAGACTTCCAATCATCTTAGGAATATAATAATTACTTACATTTCCACCAAGATAGGCAAATCCTCCTGCGATACTTACACCAACAAAACCACCAAAAGCATAACCCAAAGGCTGTTTAAGAATAGCTCTGATTAACCCAATCGCCAAAGATACACCTACTGATATAATAGCAGCTAGCTTTACCTCTAAATAACTTGAAGCGATTAAAAAAACAACGGGCGGTATCAGTGCATCTAAAGTTTTACCAGATATCACAGATCTTAGTTCTTCTAAAATCTCTTTTCCCTTATTCATCATACCTCCATTATGCGAAATATAACTTCAGCATACCTTAATTATACAGAATAGCTTAAGTTACGTATACCTCTTAATATATGTAACTGCTCTTTTTGTCACTAGCCTAGAATTAAAAAAATTGAAGATTGTTGTTTCCGGTTTAAGGGTATCTAATTGATAACGATTATCTAAAAGGAGGTCTCCTTATGCGTAGTGAAGCATCTACAGTAGACGATTATATTAAAGAGCTACCACAAGAACGACAAGAAGCAATCGCTAAACTTCGAACAATTTTCAAAAAAGAACTGGAAGCTTTGGGCTTTGAAGAAGGTATGGGATACGGCATGATCAGTTACTGGGTCCCTTATAGCCTATATCCAGAGGGATACCACTGCAAACCTCAACAACCCTTACCATTTTTATCAATTGCCTCACAAAAGAATTACATTGCAATCTACCATCTAGCAATTTATGCTGATGAGGCATTACTTTCATGGTTTACAGATGAATACCCTAAATACACCTCTGCCAAACTTGACATGGGAAAAAGCTGTATTCGTTTTAAGAACCCCTCATTAATTCCCTACGATTTGTTTGAAATATTAGCGAGAAAGATTACTGCAACCGATTGGATCAAACAATACGAAAAAAACAGAGCCATGGGACGACATGGTGCATAATATATGTAGCTCATCATAAAAAAACCTACAAATTAATGTAGGTTTTTTTCAGTCTTATAGGCTATAATTGCTGACATAAAAACTTCACCAAAGCTATCGTATTTTTTTTCACCAATACCCTTAATATCTAAAAACTCTTCTTTTGAAGTCGGTAGATAAGTCGCCATATCGGCCAACACATTGTTAGCAAAAACCACATATAAAGGTACATTTTTGGACTGTGCGATTTTGCCTCTGATTTTAGAAAGTTCATCGTATAATTCTGGATGTTTTGCGTTTGTGTTTGCTTTTTTCTTAGCTTTCTTTTTATCTTTGATATCTAATCGCGTTTGTTTCATAATGATTTTATCTGCTCCTTTTAACACACCACGCGAAGTAGGACTTAACCGAAGCACCGGAAACTCATCCGCTGACATGTTGATATAACCTTTTGCGATTAAAAACATGATTTGTTCTTTTACAACTGATGTGGATTCTTCTTTTAAAAGTCCATATGTCGATAAGGTATCAAATCTAAGTTCACGAACACGCTGGGTTTTCGCACCTCTTAAAACGTCTACAACTAAATTGATGCCAAATCTTTGATCCATTCGATAGATACAAGATAGGATTTTTTGAGCAGACTCAGTACAGTCAATCTCTTCAGATTCATCAAGACAGTTACTACATGTATTACACTCAAATGTATCTACATTTTCTCCAAAATAGTTTTGAATTTCACCTCTTAAACAGTTATTTGTGTTGCAGTAATCTACCAAGCTCTGTAAATTCTCCATCTGAATGGTATAACGTTCTCTATCGTTACTATTTTGGGTGATCAACATCTTTTGTTTCACAATATCCGATGAATCATACATGAGGATGCAGTCACTCTCAAGCCCATCTCGACCAGCACGCCCCGCTTCCTGATAATAAGCTTCCATGTTTTTAGGCATATTGTAGTGAATCACGAAACGCACGTCAGGTTTGTCGATTCCCATACCAAATGCGTTGGTTGAAACGATGATTTTCTTTTGATCAAGCATAAACTCATCTTGAACACGATTTCTAGTTTCTGTATCCAGTCCCCCATGATAAAATCCCGCATCAATCCCATCTTTCACAAGTTTAGTTGCCACTTGCTCAACGGTTTTCCGAGTTGCACAGTAGATGATGCCAGTATAGTCTGAAGGAATTTCTTTTAACCACTTTACCAAATAATCGTACTTTTTAGGAGGTTTTACCACCCTATAAATCAGATTTTCTCGATCTACTCCGGATATATAGCTTGTGGGCTGATGGAGATCAAGTAGTGTAATAATGTCTTTTTTCACTTCATGTGTAGCCGTCGCAGTAAAGGCTGCGATTACAGGGCGATCTGGAAGTGTTCTCACCCAAGTGGAAATTGACTGATAGCTCGGTCTGAAATCATGTCCCCATTGACTGATACAGTGTGCCTCGTCTACAGCAACAAAAGTAATATCCATATGCCTTGAAACCTCAAGAAAAGCCCCAGACATCAATCCCTCTGGTGCCACATAGATCAACTTATAGAGGCCATCACCAATTTCTCTCACTCTTTTATGCGTTTCACTTGCCGATAACGAACTGTTTAAAAAAGTTGCCGGTATCCCATTTTCATTTAACGATTCCACTTGATCTTTCATCAGTGCAATCAAAGGTGAAATCACCACGGTTACCCCTTCAAAAAGTAGAGCTGGAATCTGATAGCAGACGGACTTTCCTCCACCTGTAGGCATGATCACTAACGCGTCTTTTTGATCACAAATGGTTTTTATGATGTTTTCTTGTTGGTCTCTGAAGGTTTCGTACCCAAAGTGTTTCTTTAAAAGTTCAGTTATGGTCATTTAAATCTCCTTGAAATCCTTTAACAACTTAAGTAACTGCAGTACATCCTCTTTCGGCGTTGCCCATGAAGTTACGAACCGCGCTTCCATATTATTTTCATCATATGGCTGCTCTGCCTCATAGTGACAAAGTTCTTTAAGTTTTGCATGAACACTGTTTGGAAGTACCACAAAAATTAGGTTTGTCGATGGAGGCGTTACAAGTTTATAACCTAGCTCTAAAACGCCATTTTTGAGTAACATCGCCATCTCGTTGGTGTGTTTTGCTATTTTAAAATAGAGATCATCTTCAAATAGAGCCTTAAACTGAACACCTAATAGTCTGCCCTTTGCAAGGAGTGCTCCTCTTTGCTTGATTGAAAAGCGCATATGCTCTTTTAATGCGTTATTAGTTACCACTAATGCTTCACCAAAGAGGATGCCATTTTTAGTGCCTCCGATTGTAAAAGCATCTGTCAAATTAGCTACATCTTCTATCGTCATGTCATTATCTGCACAAGTAAGTGCATTGGCAAGTCTTGCGCCATCTAAGTATAGGTATAAACCATATTGATCACATGTTTTTCTAAGATCTTCTAACATCGTTTTTGTATATATAGTCCCCATCTCAGTTGCATTTGAGATATAGACAAGTCTTGGAAGAACCCAGTGTTCATCAGCATGTTTTAAGATTGCAGCATCAATCATCGCAGGCGTTAATATACCATCTTTAGATGTCATTTCTATGATTTTATGCCCTGTCGCTTCTATTGCGCCAGTTTCATGAACAGAGATATGACCAAGATCCGTTGCAATAACAGCTTCATAAGGTCTTAAGAAATGGGCTATTGCTATGGTATTTGTCTGTGTGCCAGCCACAGTTAGATGAACATCTGCATCGAGTCTATTTATACTTTTCTTGATTAGCATCTTTGCATCGCCTGTAATCTCATCCATGCCATAACCTACGTGCTGCTGCATATTTGTTTTTATAAGTGCATCCAGTACTTTCGCGTGTGCTCCTTCTGAGTAATCGTTCATGAAATATAACATAGTGGCTCTCCTAACGTTAATGTAATATGTCGATTAATGAATACAAATCAACTAATAGATACAAATCAATCATAAACTATTCATCCACATAATTCAAATTCAAAATCAAAATGGACAGATGCAACAAAAACGTCACTTTTAAGCACACAATCTTGTGGTATAATAAAACATAACATGAACGACCGAGGCCAGTATCCTAACGGATACTGGCCTCATGTTTTTTTAGGATTCATCTTTTTTTTAGTCGTAATTATCCTTTGATATAACTATTAATTTCACTTATACTTCTTCTTTTCGTTTCTCTTTCTCCCTCGCAATCACCCTATCATGTGATAGATGCATCATGTCTATCGTCCTATCTTGAACCTGTTTTTTAACCTTACTGATTCTCATAAGTGGTATCAGTAGATGTGACAATCGCGTGCTGATCTTCGACTGTGGAAAATCAATCATGCCATGTTTTTTATAATATTTATAGTCCGCCTGAAACACAAACCTTAAGCTGCCCCACATCTCGTCTCTGAAAATCTTGCCAGCCCCAACGCCTAAAAAGGTTTTAGGTCTTTTTTCGTGAATAGTTGCACATCTGATTAGCTTATGCGCAAAGTGCGTGATCGCAAGGTCTAGCTCAGTAGAACTTGAAAATTCATCCGTAATGATCTCCACGAGATTTGACTGATCCACTTCAGAAGAAGCGTTCAAAATCTGTCTCAAGTTTTGCTCATATGACAAAGGCCCTGAAATCAAATACCCCACTTGTTTGCCTGGTAGTCCAGGTTGATGTGTCTTATAAAACCTGCGATCCACAAATTGCTTCCACCTCGCTGAGAAGTAGCGATCTTTCATGGTAAGGGCAAATACAACGATATCCGCTTTTTTAAGCTTCTCTTCATACGTCGAACGCACATCATCTTTTCCATCATAGGTACATTCATTGTCCATCCCACATTTTAAACAACCAAGGCAACCGCCTGCAATTTTAATTTCAGCTAAATCTATCACTTCTGGCGCAGTAGCAAAACTCGAATTAAAACGATTAATCATGTGCTGAAGATTGTCAGACATACTCCCCGTATCAGTTAGAACGACGATCTTCAGATCACCTGAGTCCGCCACATCTACACCTGTTACTGGATCTGGATTATAGCATAATTGAGATGGTTGAAGTATTGGAAACACCTTGGCTTTAACTACTTTCTTTTGATAGCTGTCAATAACATCCCCTAAGAAAAATCTTAAATTATCACGCTCTTGCTCTATCATCAGATCGTTCATTTCAGCAGAAAAAGCACTTACAAAGTGCATCTCAAGGTCCTCACAAATCCCATGCATATAATTGTGTGCTGTGTGATCATAGAAGTGGATAGAGGTAGAAAGCGAAGCCGTATATTTCCCAGCAAAAGCGTCCTGCACACCTCTTTCAAAGATCAGTTCAATAAAGCGTTTATAGTTTGCATGGACAAGTAAGAAATAAAGCGGGAAAGCCCATAAAACGATATCACTCTCTCTTACTTCATTGATCACCGCCTCGAATACTTCAGGATCCTTTTCAAGTCTATGGATCGACTGTGCAATATGTTTCACAGTAAATTCATGTTCAGGGTATACAACTTCCAAATATTTGACAGATGCCATGGTCACACTATTGTCGCCCTTTGGACTCCCATTTAATACGATAATATTCATAAAAGTTCCTCCATTTTCAAAATCGTGTCCTCCGCCCAGCGTATACACATCTCGTAATAGTAGTAGCCGAAAGATGCAGTCATGCCCCAATAAATCGCCTTTTTATCTGCTTCACTCGCCTCTTCGCACTGCTTGATTGATTCTTTGATCTTTTCAAATGCATAGTGGCAACACTTCACAAATTGCTTCATCGTCTCAATATTTGTCGACGCATCAACTTCCCCTGAAAAAAAGAGTTTCACTAAGAAAGGATCTTTAACCCGAATATCTTCCTTTATACTATCATGCATCAACCAGCGGTTAAGTTCCTCTTTTCCGCTCTCAGTAAGCGAGAACAATTTCTTGTTCGGTTTATCCGACTGTATGATCATCTCAGATGTGACCCATCCCTGTTTTTCCATCGTGCTTAACTCTCTATAGATTTGACTGGTCTGTGCTTGCCAGAAAAAATTCAAAGTCCCCTTAAAGCTTTTATCTAGTTCATAACCCGTAGTAGGGCCGTAATTAAGTAATCCTAAAATTCCGTGTTTTAATGACATTTGTTCACCTCTTTTATATAATACAAGTTCAATATACAACAAGTGGAGTATAAAATCAAGTATGCGCAAAAACAAATCTTCATCTCATGAAAAAAGAAACCCTATAGGATTCCTTTTCAAACCATTTTATGTTAGATTTCCTTATATAACTGGTAAGAACTAAAAGTAGTGACATCTTCTTTTCACAATCTGTGACTTTAGCTCTCAAAACATTAAAATCATGGATACTCGCCTTTACTTAGTATCTATTCGAGCACTTTAAACGTCAATCCTTTATAAATCATGGATTCACATGCTACATCACCGCTAAAAACTTCAGTTTCAACAATAGCATACTCCGCAAATCTATAGATGATTGCATTTCCCTTGAGAGGGTCCACAAGCCAGTACTCTTCTACCCCTGAATCCCGATATAAGTCAAGTTTTGTAAACATCTCTTTTTGGGTGTTACCTGGAGAAAGCACTTCAACCAAAAGACGCGGAATGCCTTGGTATCGACCACTACTATCCGTATCCTCTTTCCAGTTACAAATCACAAGAAGATCTGGCTGTACGATGTTTGTGAACTTTTCATTTCCTCTTCGAAGTAGCGTCACATCAAAAGGCGATTCAAATACATCACAAGGTTTCCCCGTTAAATATTGGTCCATTGTGATATGCAGCCTCGAAACGAGACGTTGATGATAAACATTTGGAGAGGCAAGCATGTAAACTTCACCATCGATATACTCATACCTATGCTGTGATGATTCATTCATGCTTTTAAATTCATCATAAGTCATCTTCATTCTGCTCATATTATAGGCTTCTATCGCTTCGTTAACACGCTGAGGATCGTAAAGCTTGTTTAGCGTACCATCGACATCAAAAATTTGACGCAGGTTGCCAGAGTTTTCGATAATTTCGTCCTCTTCTGTATGGTTCATTAATTTTGCGATGACTTCTCCGTTTTTAGTGATGTAGATCGGTTCCATCGAACAAAGTCTCAAATACTTACCAAAAGAGTTCTTAATATCTGAAGATGTAACTTTCATATAAAGCCTCCTGTGTTTACTCTATTAACTCCCAAAAGATTCATAAGACACATTTGTAAAAATAATGGATTATAAATTTATTTTAGCCAATTTGGCTAATTCGGTCAAGTCACATATATATAAATAAAACTAAAAAAATGAATCCCAGACCACTCACTCTCGACCAATCAAATATCTATAATAGTTGTATTTAATCTTAATATGCTTTAACCTATATATGTAAGTGTAATAAAAAAACGACTCATTTCGTTATAAATGAGACCGGTAACCATAGGAGGTTAAAATTTTATGAGTACTAAAACATATCCAAATAAGCGATTGAGACGCTATCTACTTATTCCGATATTGATAGCTACAGTTATACTTCCGCTAACATCATTAATTAACCAAGTCTTATCATTAGCGATTCTATTGGTTTTTGTCGCGGATGCAGCATTTTTTACTAGGCCAAAATATGATAAAAAGACTAGATTCATGGCACTAAGCGAAGTACTTGCTGGCATATTGCTTGGTTTATGGATTATTTTTAATTAGAAACGCAATACATATTAACTAAGTTTGTAGGTGTTTATGAAAAAAATTAACCCCATCCTCACAAACCGATTCAACACTCGAATCACTCGTATTCAACCCTTAGCTTTTTTTACTTCCGAAAAACTGCCTGGGAGTATAGTTCAATAATAAATTACAAACACAGTATTTGTCTGATATAATAACTCTAATAGTTTAAGTCAAGCGAAAGCAGGTAATAGGATGATTAAAAAGTGTAAACAATGCGGGGTTGAACTAAAACCCAGTGAAAGTAATCAAGTATGTCAAAAATGCAGAGGAAAAAAGAAAGTCCAACAAGTTGAACAGCGAAAAGCGTTTATAGACAAAAAGCGAAACAGGTAAAAAATTAAATCTTTAAAATATAAAAAACGATACTTTAAATTCACCTATTTTGTGATAAAATGAATTACAACATAAACGACCGAGGCCAGTATCTTAACAGATGCTGGCCTCATGTTTTTTTAATTACTGAATTTATAGGATCCTTACCGATACTATATACTTCGAGATTATTCAACCATTTTTCATCCTATCTAAACGAAATAAATAAGGAATACATATCCTAAAAGTTTCCGTGATATTGTTGCTTGTCGCCCGAGTGTTACCCTTGGCAGTTCACTATACTTTGCCCAAAAGCCTCGTCTTTAGAATTTCCTTATATAACCGTAAAAAATCGAAAGCAGCGACCATGGTCTTTCCAGTGCCAGTAGCTGCCACGACTAAGTTCCTATAGACATGGTGAACACAGCGTTCAATCTCTAGTTGTTCCATGATATAAACAGCTCCACTTAATCGAACCTTTTAATTGAGTTTATTCTCATCTCCCCAAAATAGACTGAATATACCTAACACATTTTCGGTAGTGTAGAATTTTTATCTCTCAAGCACACTCGCATCACTCTTATTCAAACCACAGTTTCTTTGTACTTCCGATAAACTGCCTGGGCGTAAAGTTCAAGAATCCATCCAAATTTACCATTTTAAACATCCAATAGGCACAACATGGACGCCGTCTTCACGTGTATATCCAATATTTGTTGCTGTTAGAATCATAAGAAATGATGGTGACTTCATTTTATCTATATCAATTCTTTCTTTTAATTTAAATAAATTCTCAGAAGCCTTGTCAAACTCTTTTGGACCCATTTTTATTTCTATTGCACCCCAACGACCATCGCGAAGTACAACTATGGCATCACACTCTAAATTTGACTTATCTCTGTAGTGATATACTTTGCCATCTAAATAATCAGCATATACGCGTAAGTCCCGGATACACATGGATTCAAATAAATACCCAAAGGTGTTAAAATCCATTAAAAGTTTAGAGTCGTTAACACCTAAAGCTGCACAAGCTATTGATGGATCGACGAAATGTCGTTTAGAACTTGACCTCAATGGCGTTTTTGAACGAATTGAGGGATTCCACGCTTCTAAATCTTCAATAACAAAAATCCTTTGCAAGGCATTTAAGTAACTCAAAACAGTCGGTTGTGAAACAGAGTTTTGATCATTTCCTTCCATATCTCTCCTTAGCGTCTCTATTGACGCTTCTGTAGAAATATTTCTCGCTAGTGATTTCAAGAGCATCGCAACTTTCTGAGGATTTTTTTCAACCCCATCAACCCTTGAAATATCAATATTGATGATCGAATCCAGATAGTCTTGTACAGGCTTAGTGTAAACTTCATAATTATTGGAAACTGTTGCGGGCCAACCTCCTCTGACGATAGACTTAGCCAAATCTTCAATATTTAAGTCGGTCATTGATGCCAAATCTTGATTTTCATCAAAAAGCTTAATTAAACTTATGCTTCCATTTGATTCTCCCGATTCATATAAACTCATCGTTCTCATTTTTATCCTTGAGTATCTTCCTGTTCCTGTATGCGTGACTTTTTCATCTATAATAGGTACAGCAGACCCTGTTAATATGAACTGACCAAATACACCTCTCATATCAACTTCATGCCTAACCGAATCCCACAAAACAGGTGCAATCTGCCACTCATCAATCAATCTTGGTGTATCACCACGAAGCAAAAGTGAAGGCTTAGTATCTGCTATTTTCATGTAATTGGTTCGTTGATCTGGATCTTGCATGTATAAGTAACTTTTAGACAAATGGCGAGCAGTGCTTGTTTTTCCACACCATTTTGGACCTTCAACCAAAACAGCACCCGAAGACTTAAGTGCTCTTTCAATAAGCGTATCCGCGATTCTAGGAATATATTTTTTCACAATTCACCTCCACATCTTATATGTCTATTATATCAAATTTTGTGATTTGGCGCAATTGTGTTTAGTTGTTTGGCGCTGATACATTTTGTAATTTGGCGAGTGTTCGTTTTGTTATTTGTCGCAAAAAAACAATTGTCATTCACAATCATTCTCACTCTACCCCATCCCCACAAACCGATTAGAAACCCGCATCAGCTTCACAGGCATCTTCTCCCTAAGCTTATAGATGATACTGATCGGTGCACTCCCTTGATGGCTGGTATAATCAACAAGTCCTAGACAGGTATATACCTCTGTTTTCCCGTTTTCATCACTGCGCTCCTCACGTACAAAGAGCATCACTTTTGAGCCGTTGGACTGCTCGCAGTGGTACGGCTCTGAGACTGCCAGTGCAAGCCCCTCGAAAGGGTACATGAGCGGCGAAGGACAAAGCAAGTTCTGCTCTATGGCCTGGTTTAGCCTAATCTCATAAGCGATCCTATGGTCAAAATCCTCAAGGATGGATTTCCCGTCCATCCGCTCAGGTGTGGCTGTTAGCCCAAGTAAGATCTTCGGCGAGAAATGCGCGATGATGGGCCTCTTATGTGTAATTTCCTTATATAACCGTAAAAAATCAAAAGCAGCGACAATGGTCTTTCCAGTGCCCGTGTCTGCCACGACTAAGTTCCGATACACAAAATATGCCAGGTACATTTTCGGTAGTGTAGAATTTCAATCTCTCAAACGCACTCGAATTACTCGTTTTCAGAACTAAGTTTCTATTTACTTCCGAAAAACTGCCTGGGAATAAAGTTGGTGGCATTACTTCATCACATACCGCGTCAGTCTGCCACCACCTATTTTTTTAATAAGCCCTTTGGAAAGCATCTCTTTAAGCGTATTAACCGCATGAGTCGATCCTATGCCTATGGCTTCTTCAACATCACTACGCGTAATTTCCGTTTGCTTATCGAATAATTGGAGTATCGGTAAATACTTTTCATCCTCAACACTTAACACCTGAGCATGTGTGTTTGGTAGAATAACTCGAAACGCACCTTCTACATTTTCAAACTTAGGCTGAACGGCTAGTCCTTTGTAACAACTGATGATTTTACTAATGCCAGTACCATATGCCTCAATTAATTTCATTCTGTAAAACAAACTTGCAAGTTTTTCATTCCTAGGTTGCGAAGCACCCAGCATTGCAGCTTCCAAGGACATTCCAGAAACCAATCCACCAAGTGAAATGATTTCTAAACGGTCTGAATATAGATTTATAATCGTGCTCCCGCTAAAGGCATAGTCCCTGTGAACAATAGCATTGAGTAATGCCTCCCGTACAGCATCTTCTGGGTAATCTCTTTCGTCTGTGCGTAGCAAATCATGAAAGGTCGCCTTTGTACTATTATAAAAATCTATGGTTTTAAATGCATCTGTAAGCTGTTCAAATATTGAACCTGTCAATTCCTTTCGGTCTTTGAATACCAATTTATCAGTGCCTTGAAAAACAGCGAATTTAATTGAATGCTTACACTGATCTGAAACAAGTAATCCCATATTTGTATAAATATCATCCCCTGATAGTATTCCTAAGTTCCTCATCTGAACCTGTGAAATCTCTAATTGTCGTAGATTCATTTCTTTACTAAAGCTCGTAAAAGTTAAATCTTGAATGAGAGATCGATTGTTCTCAAAAGAATCCCCATCCGTCATTTTAATCATCATTCGAATTGCATCTTCAGATGCAGGTGCAGAGGTCGTGCCACTTCTTACATAGACACCGGAGGGTTTTAGCCCTTTGTCTGATAGATAATAAGGTTTCTTAGTCCCTTGCTGAACTGTTAGCTTAATAATATTCTTATCTTCTTTCTGCACCAGCTCAATATTTGTAAACATAGAAATTTCTGGTCGAATATTATCTCTTATCGCATTTGATATTTGCTGCATTACAAAATCGGCATTATCAAGACCCATTATATGGCCATTATCCTGAATACCAATATATATTGTACCACCGTTTGTGTTGGCGAATGCCACAACTTCTTTCTTTAAATCAGGCGTGTAAATTTCCTTCAATTCAACATTTTCACTTTCATATAACTTCATAATATCACCCTTTATATCAGTTTCTATCAATTCTACCACTATTCTATCACTGTCAGTGATAGAATACAATGCAATTTAACTCTGAGGCACTCTCCGTCAACACCGACATCAACCGTTCCCTACCCCATCCTCACAAACCGATTCAACACTCGAATCACTCATATTCAACCCCCCAGCTTTTTTTACTTTCGAAAAACTGTCTGGGCGTAAAGTTCAATAATAAATTACAAACACAGTATTAGTCTGATATAATAACTTTAATAGTTTAAGTCAAGCGAAAGCAGGTAATAGGATGATTAAAAAGTGTAAACAATGCGGTGTTGAACTAAAACCCAGTGAAAGTAATCAAGTATGTCAAAAATGCAGAGAAAAAAAGAAAGACCAACAAGTTGAACAGCGAAAAGCGCTTATAGACAAAAAGCGAAACAGGTAAAAAATTAAAGCTTTAAAATTAAAAAACGTTACTTTAAAATCACCTACTTTGTGATAAATTAATTACGACATAAACAACCGAGGCAGTCTCTTAACAGATGCTGGCCTCATGTTTTTTTAATTACTGAATTTATTTGATCCTTACCGATACTATATACTTCGAGATTATTCCCTCCATTTTTCATCCTATCTATACGAAATAAATAAGGAGTACACGCACTAAAACCAAAAGCAGGAACCCTAGTCTTTCCAGTGCCAGTGTCTGCCACGACCAAGTTCTTATAGACATGGTGAACAGAGCGTTCAATCTCTAGTTGTTCCAAGATATAAACAGTTCCACTTAATCGAACCTTTTAATTGAGCTTATTCACATCTCCCCAAAATAGACTGCATATACCATGAAGTCAACTTACCTGAACTTCCAACTTCCACGAAATATACCAGGCACATTTTCGGTAGTGTAGAATTTTTATCTCTCAAGCACACTCGCATCACTCTCAATCAAACCAGAGTTTCTTTGTACTTCGGAAAAACAACTTGAGATAAAGTTAGTATGGCTAATTTTGTCAAGTCGTGCATAAAATTTTCCACTTTAAAGTACCAAAAATCACAACGTGGATACCGTCTTCACGTCCATATCAATATTTTTGCGGATCAAAGTTAGTCCAATTTTTTTTGCCATTATTTTAGTTTTGTATTATAATTGTAAAAGATTTATAAATAAAAGTTGAAAGGATACATACTATGAAATTTAGTAAATTTATAGGTTTATTTTTAACTGTTATGATAATTGCTGGACTAAGCGTAGTAGGATTTGCAGAAAGTAAAACAATAAATGATTTTAAGGATATTCCTGAATCCCACTGGGGAAAATCTTTTATTGAGTGGGGGCTAACTAATAATATTATGAATGGTTATTCTGATGGTCGATTTGCACCAAATGATATAATTAAAGAATCAGAATTTGTTGCTATGCTTTCTAACTATGCGACAAATATTCCCAAAGTTTTCACTCCAATAAGTGGTAAGGATTGGTCTGAACCTTTTTATCTAGAGATGAATAAATTAGAAATGCCTTTCAGGGGGTATGATAATGTTTCTATCCGTAATGAATCTTTGAGTAGAGGTCAAGTAGCTATAATAATTGCCGCAAAATATGGATTTGCTTTAACATCAAAGCAAGCAGTATATTTTATGTATGAGAATGGACTAAGTAATGGTAATTCTAAGACAGAAAGAACGTATGATACATTTGGTGTGGGTGATGTATTAACAAGAACACAAGCACTTGCATTTTTACAGAATATGGA
Organism: Fusibacter bizertensis; assembly: GCF_029914245.1. GTDB lineage: Bacteria > Bacillota > Clostridia > Peptostreptococcales > Acidaminobacteraceae > Fusibacter_C > Fusibacter_C bizertensis. The sequence continues at coordinate 48,170 of NZ_JARYZI010000007.1, read as the reverse complement.
CAATTTAGAGGACAAAGTAATGACCTTTAAAGGCGTAAAATCTACAAAAGGTGACGCAGATGCCACAACTATATTAGGGATGTCTGGATTATACGTAAATAATAAAATAACTGTAGACTTTGGGGATTTCAACAAATCTACTGTAGTGGTAGAAGGAGAAAAACCAGATTTAGCTAAAGTAACAAGTATATCAACAAAAATGGGTGCAGATGGTAAGGTAGTTGCAGTAATGACAAAGTTATTGACTCCAGTTGACTACTCAGCAGAAATAGGTAGAGGATTTACAAAAGCAAAAAATTATTTTCAGTTTTCTGAACTCGAAGCAATGTTTGCAGATAGATCACTTACAGTATACCATATAGAGAATTCTATCGTAGTTTATAAAGGTGTAGAGTTGCCTTATGGATGTGGATTTAGGGGATCTGACGGGATGTTAACACTAAACGAAGAAAAAATAGGAATTGTGCAGATAAGCTTAGACTATTCCGGTAATGATAACGGGTTTGCATTCAAGGATAAAGACGCATTCATTGCATTGATGGGGAACTTAAAATTTTTAGGGGCTACCCAAGGACAGATAAACAAGGCTATTGAGTATGTAAACAAATATCATGACGTCCGAGGTGCAGACAACTTGGCAATGGAGATAGTATCCAAATCAACTGGTAAGAGTATTGTGGTATCGTATGGAAAAGGTGATATAAAATTAGCACTATACAATAAGACATTCGGTTGGAAAGATTTCACTGATTATGTAGAATAGAGGAGAATAATCTAGAAGAATAAATCAAAAGATATAAAAATCACTGAGAGAAGAAAATCTATCAGTGATTTTTTATATTTTTAAAACATGATTTTATAAAGCAAGCAATACACCACTGAATTAAAAGGGCATTTAACCACGCTTATCAAAATTTTTCTCTTTGACTATGGAACTAAATTAATAATTATTTACCTTCACTACTCATTCACAAAAAACATACCTACCCCGAGTAAATCCAAATTGTCATCATAAAAACCTACTATTATATTACCATTATAGCGTACCAAAATAGGATCAACATCATTGTAAACAGATAGTCCAGCTCTAGTTGGTGATCCCAGCACTATAAACTCACTTTTTAATACAAGTTGATAATCAATTTCAGAGCCACCACTTGTAAACCCCAAAGTGATACCTGTGAACTTAGCTAATTCTGCAGGCATTTTATCCTTATTAAATGAGATATAATTATTGCCATCTTCTTTTTTAACTACATTGTACATTTCAGGTGTCATGATGACTAATGATTTCATCTTGCTAGTGTAGTAATTTTTATATTCTACCGTTAACTCTTTAAGCCTCTTATCAAGTTCCGGATTCGGTTTAATCATAGCGAGGTCATACGTGCCAGGTGATAAACCGGTCGGTATTTCAAAATAATAGGCCACTTCTAAATCTTTTCCCATAAATGAATTCAAAAAATAATTACTCTTACTATACCATCCAGAAGGGTTGAAAAGTCCATATTCTTTTGCTAATTCTTGATAATAAGTCTTCTCGAAATCTGAAATGAAAATTAGTTTCGCTAATTTCTCAGTAGTTGACATATCTAATTTCATATTTGAACCAATAGTGCTGTAAAAAACTAACTGATCTAAAATTTCTGGACTTATCCTTTCATGATGAATTTCAAATCTCAAACTTGAATTTTCACCTTTAGTTACCTCCATTGGAACAGTTGGATAATCATAATACTTCAAACTATTTGCAACATTTATCGATACCACTTTTGCATCTACAAGACGATCAATTAAGCGATCTTCACTTCCCTTAAAAGTAACATCTAAGGTATTATGTGCAAGGAGAACCATTTCATTACGTGTAAATGTAGACGTAGTTAATTTATTAAACTCATCTGTGGAGACAAGTCCTTTTTCCTTAGCAAAATTTAATACATCATTATAAGTAAAATCTCCATCCTTATAGCCTAGTGCTTTGAGCATAAAAGTAGAAAAGTCCTTTGCACTTGCATTGTTATTTGAACCAAACATCGTTGCACTTATACCTTTCGTTAGGCCCTTTTCATACATATATCCAACATAATCTGATGCCCATGCTGGTACGTCTTTAAATGGATGGGCATACTTCTTCGCTAGTGCTTCGCTTTCCCCTCCTAAAAGTTTTACTAGCATCGCTGCTGCTTGAACGCGGGTAGGTACTTTTTCAAGTTCAAAACCTTTATCTGTGCCATTAAATAACCCAAGTTCCTTTAAATCAGTTGCAAGACCTTCATTGTCACCAGTTGTAGCATGTGATATTGAGGTTAATGCAAATAGCATTACAAGCACACAAATCATCACCGCTACGCGTCCAAATTTACTTCTCATTAGTATTTCTCCCTTTGTCGTTTAATTTTATATATTTTATAATAAACATGCTCTAAACATATTATTATTTTTCTTGAAATTTCGATTAATTCAAGAAATTTATTTATATCTTTTCTTTTTTTTAGTTTCTAGACTAAGATGTACATGTGGTAACTCTCCAATAAATTTTGCAAGAGAAATTATGGTTAAAACCATCCAACAAATTACTTCTACAAAGAACAATAACTGTAATCCACTATCATTGTTTGAAACTTTTTCATAATTAAAAGTAAAAATTCTTATAGTATTGTCCATTATGTTATATAGTAGTCGATTGCCATTGGGCTCAACGAATTCAGTCAAACTTGTAAACCAAAATATAACTTCTATAAAATTGTGTCCCAAAAGAACTACACTTCTGTAGGGATTTTTCAATATATAAGCTTTTCTTTTTTCTATAATAAGCGCTTTGTATGGATGAAATAGCAATACATTGATCTGATAGATTACAATTTCTAAAACGCGTATTGCTGCATATCCAAGTATTATGTTACCCCATAATCCAATGTCAAAGTAATGCACCGTTATTAAAGTGCTCAAACTAAATAGCGTATGAAATACTACCCATTTATCGGCGAAAGCATCAGTCTTTTTAAAAACAAACTTTCGTAAAATACTAAAAGGTAAGATCGTTTCAATCCTTAAAAAGACATTACACCAAAATTTATAAACAAAACCTACTCCATCAAAGTTGACTATACTCATTAAATTCACCCATATTTCCCTTTTGTTTGATTTAAAAATGAATTCATTTATTGTGAGAATTATTTTTATTTTTTAATCTATTTTGAAAGCGGTACATTGTCAATATTGTACTTGATAATGCCATTTGCTTCACTTATGAATTTCCCAACATATAAACCTTCAATAATTTCGTTAAGTTCTTCTGTTGATTTGTGATTTGCAAAAACAGACATCGCAAATCCGCTCAATGTACTTCTCTTTTTAGGTCGTTTATTACCTTGAATCTTTCTAAGTTGATCTATCAGTTTCTTCATCTCCGGAGTAATGGACTTTTCCATCAGTTTATGATGAACCTGAGTTATATTGGTAACACGCTTAACAATTTTCGATTTTGCAGCTTCATTAATATGCTCAATTAAAGGGTCATATCCAGTATCTTTTGAAACAATCACAAAAGCACTATATTTATTAGCTTCAATATATTTCCCTATATAATATGCTATGTAAAAATCGAGTGCATTTTTACCTTGACCATTTACTTTAAGCCATTCTAAAGACTTACCTAGTTGCTGCGTTTGCAATACTAAATCAATAGGCACTTTGGTTTGATTCTTCCCAACAAGTATCTTAATCTCATAATCACTAATCTTATCAATACCATCTAGATTTTGAATGTTCTCATAATCCACTAAAACTAATTTCATGTTCATCCCCCCTATTTTCTCAAAATAATACTTTTTATATCACCTCCTACCCCATCCCCACAAACCGATTAGAAACCCGCATCAATTTCACAGGCATCTTCTCCCTAAGCTTATAGATGATACTGATCGGTGCACTCCCTCGATGACTGGTATAATCAGCAAGTCCAAGACAGGTATAAACCTCAGTTTTACCGTTTTCATCACTGCGCTCTTCACGTACGAAGAGCATCACTTTTGAACCGTTGGTCCTTTGACCTATATACCGTTGACCTGTAGGACTCTCTAAAGTAGTACGGCTCTGAGACTGCCAGTGAAAGAGCTGTGAGTCGATGGCATAGTCTTCATATAAAGTCGTCTCTGAGAAATGCTTCTCAGACTTTTTAAGGGTGATGAAAAACACATCTACACCGTAATCGGCTATATATTTGACCCCTTCTCTAAAAGGCATGAGCTTGTCTAGCGTATTGATCCCAAATGCAGAAAGTACCTGCGAAGTGCTATAGTTTGCATGAAGTTCAAGGGGGATATCAGGCAGTCCCATTGTCTTAGGGATATGATCTACTGCCTCAAGGCAGAGCTCAAGTAACTGGATCATCTCCATCATGACGGGTGACGCCTCTGTGTTTAAACGGTTAAAATAGTCCTCTAGTGGTAATGAACTTTCCACATCCGAAAGCGTATAAAAGAGCATGAGTCCCCTTCGCTGATCTTCAAGAGCAAGCCCCTCGAAAGGGTACATAAGCGGGGCGCGTAGGTATTTAAGGGCAAACTGTATAAAGCCAGCATCGTCGATCTGGCTAATCTTATAAAACACACCTTTCAAATTCACTTTCTCTAGCAAATCACACGAGAGCGTTGCTTGGTAGTGCGCATCTGCAAGTTCAAAGAGACAAGTGGTTTTGTATAGCTCATTTGGCGAGAGGTCATAATACGCTAAAAAGTTCTGTAAAGTCAGTGGGAGCTGCGCATCTGTTTGGAAGGCAATCATCATCTGTCTTAGCTTTCTGATATTGGTCTGCCCCTGGGCTAAGTTTCTCAGGACGTATTCCTTCGCCAGTTTTTCAAGCTGTACAAAGCAGTTCCTAGGCACAGAAGGAAAATCGAGGGCGACCTCATCACTTACGGCGTGACGTGTCTTGCCTACGAGCTTTTGAAACTTCATGCGATAATCGTATTTTTGATGGGCTTGTCCGATAAAGTCTAGGACAGTGAGCACCTCTTTGTCCTCATATAGTCTAAGTCCTCTCCCAAGCTGCTGGATAAACACAGTCGCCGATTCTGTAGGGCGAAGAAAAAGCACCGTGTTCACATAGGGTAAGTCCACCCCTTCGTTATAAAGGTCAACCACGAAGATAAACTTAATCTCGCCATTTTTGAGTCTTCCCTGTATGCTGTGACGGTCTTGCTTTGAAGAATTCGCATCCAACGATTCACTAGCGATCCCCGCCCTGCGAAACACCTCCGACATATGCTTTGCATGTTCTTGATCTACACAAAACCCCAGTCCCTTAACCGTCTGCATATCACTGATATACCGCACCACCGCCGAGATGATCGCTCTATCTCTGGCATGATCGCCGATATAAGTGGCACTGAGGTCTCTTGTGACGTATTTGCCTGATTGCCACTTCATGTTTGAAAGGTCCGTGTCATCACTGACCCCAAAATAGTGAAAAGGACAAAGCAAGTTCTGCTCTATCGCCTGGTTAAGCCTAATCTCATAAGCGATCCTATGGTCAAAATCCTCAAGGATGGATTTCCCGTCCATCCGCTCTGGTGTGGCCGTTAGCCCAAGTAAGATCTTCGGCGAGAAATGTGCGATGATTCTCTGGTAACTATCAGAAGCACTATGATGCGTCTCATCCAGTACGATCACATCAAAATGATCCCTTGGCAGTTCACGATACTTCGCCCCAGCATTTAAGGTCTGAATCGATGCAAATACATGCTCATACCGACTTGGCGCTTGACCCGCCACCCAGTATTCCCCAAAGTTATGGTCTTTCAGCACCGCCCGGTACGTCTTACAGCTCTGTTTCAAAATCTCTTCCCGATGCGCTAAAAACAAAAGCCTCGTATGTGGGATTTCCTTATATAACCGTAAAAAATCGAAAGCAGCGACCATGGTCTTTCCAGTACCAGTGGCTGCCACGACTAAATTCCGATAGACATGGTGAACAGAGCGTTCAATCTCTAGTTGTTCTAGAATCTCCTGTTGATAGGCAAAGGGCTTAAGGTCAAAAAACATCATCTGATCGTTGTCCATTTGCTTTTCAGCTTTAAGTGCATTTTGAAGCTTCTCTTGATCTTCTAAAGAGCCATCACGATAGGGCTCAAACTCGTTCATATGCCAGTACGTTTCAAACGTGATCTTGAACTTGGCGATAATCTCTGGTGAGGTGTACTCTGATACTTTCATGTTCCACTCCGTGCCTTCACTTAACGCAGCTTTGGACATGTTTGAAGAACCTATGTAAGCAGTGCTAAATCCCGTACTGCGCTGAAAATAATAGGCTTTGGCATGAAGTCTCGTCCTTTTTGTATCATAAGAGATACGCACCTCAGTGTTGGGAAGCTTTGCAAGCATCTCTATGGCTTTGGCATCAGTCGCCCCCATATAACTGGTAGTGATTACTCTAAGAGGCTTGGTTTTCGTATGCTCCACAAGGTCATCATAGATCAGTCTGAGACCACTGAACTTGATAAAAGACACTAGTAAATCTACCTGATCAGCGGAGGCGATCTCGCGTTTTAGCTCTCTGTATACTTGTGGTTCGCTTTGACTCCCAGTAAAAAGACTACTTTTCGACAGCGATGTCTGTGGAATCTTCTCTAAAAGCAATTTCTTATCCACAGGTTTACTGGCAATGACCTTTAAAACCCTAGATTCAGTCAACAGCCAATCCTCTAAACCCTCATCTTCAGTGAGACGACTGACCTCACCCAGCAAAAGATTAGTGATATCCACCTGTGTCTGTAACTCACTCTGTTTACTATAGTGTCTCAGTCCATATTCAAGCGCTCTCTTCAAATACAATGACAAAATGGACGCAGCTTCAGCCCCGTCCATATCCTCTTTTATAATCTCATGATCCATGAGCATTTTTTCAAGCTTTGCTTCAAGTGCTTTGTTTATTGGGGATTCGTAGAAGTTTTGAGTTGGCATAGGGGCTCCGATCTGGTGATTAATTTTGAAATTTAGTCTTTTATGATTATTTCTATTTTCACTTTTGCTACATCATTCAATAAATTTACCGGCGGTGCTACTTGTCCAATGTCACCATTTTCAATTAAAATGTAATATTCTCCAGCATCTAAAGTAGCAGTAATTATTTTTAGTGCATTCAATTCAAGTTTACCTTGTTCAATTACAAACACATCATTATCAAGACCAAATTCAATCTTATTCTTAAAACTTTCAAAGTTATCTTTATCCATTAAGATATAATCTAATGCTGGACCATCTACAACCATACAATTTATTGATAATTTACCCTTCTGTTTTAAAGTTATCGCTCTACTAGTAAACTCATCTTCATTTAATTCTATTGTTTCTGAAGTGCTATTATTAACGTCAGTATTCTTTGGTTCAATATTTTCAGAATTTTCATTACTAATATTACTTGTTTTTTTAGCATGAAAATAACTATTAATTACGTTGGGCTCTTCTCGTGTAAATGCATGATAAAAATTCTTTGATATCCCCAAATATTCATATCTAAAGCCAATACCTTCAATTTTGTAATAGCTAAAGAAAATATAATCAGTCCTTTCATATATCACATCAGCCACTTGGGATACGACTTTACCAGTAATGACTGAAATTATTTCATCTAAATAAGAGTTGGATTCTATAACCGAATTAGAAATTTTAGTGCTGATTTCACTATCAATAAATTCCTTAAAATCATTTTTATTTGGATTTGTAGCATACAAAAACATTCCCAATATTATCATAAACCATAAAAATGATTTTAGTTTCATAATGCCCCCTACTACTATTTTCTTCGTTTTATGTTAGTGATATGTTGAAGTTTCTCTTCTTCACTTACACCAGAATATTGAACCAATTTATCATAAATTAAATCAACTTTTGAATCACTTAATACTTGATTCCTTTTCGCTATTGCTCTACTCATACGCCTTTTTAAAAATGGTCTTCTCATTAACAAAATATCTTTTGAATTCATCTTAATCTTTTTTAGTTCACACCTTTGACTAAAAACGATCACTGAGTAATACTCACCACTATAATCTTCACTTAAAAATTCCTTTAAATGTTTTATATGTCCTTCATTTTGCATAATTGGATTGAAAAATCTATTTTTCATGCCACCTTTTAGAGATTGAGTCCAATATTGAGACTTTTCATCCCCAAAAATCCATCCACTATAGTTTTTTGACTCTATACAATAAATGCCAGTTTCATGGACGCAGATCAGATCAATTTCAGTTGTCTCGCCATTCTTTTTAGGTATATATGTATTTACAGTTATTTTCTTATACCCAGACAAACTTTCCAAAATTCGGTAGGTCAAATACTCACCAAATAAACCTTTGTTAAGCCTCACTTTCACATATTTGTTGTTTGTTTCAATCTTATATTTACATTTGTTGTATTTGTAAATATCAAAGCAAAAATAAGAAATAATAAGTATCATCACAAAATATAACATTAGTTGTCTCCTTTCAGATTAGTTTTACAAAACATAATAGAAACACAATATTATCTTTTCAATATAGAATTATTAACTAAGTAAAATATTGCAATAATAGTTAGGCGATGTAATAATTTTTATAATTTAAATTTATTTAATAATCTATCCATTCATTAATTTCATCGTTACCAATTTTCCTTTTTTTAATTTCATTAGGATCATTTTCAACTATTTGTTTTTCAATTGATTTTATAAAATTCGCTAAAATTTCCTTGTTATTAATAACTCTATAGATTGACGCAAAGAATAAAAAGCTAATTACAACTAATAACACAGAATCATAATTTATCCAAAAATAAATCCCACCAAAGAATACTGCAACACCACCAATGTAAGTAATTCCATCTATTACTGTAAAATTGATAATTTTATCAATTGATACCTTTTTCCTTCTATATGATTTTACTGCAACTTCTTCATTCCATTTTTTTGTATCTTCATATTGTTTTTTAGTTATCATGCTAGCCTCAACTTCATTAAATATTTTTAGATTTTTTTTGAATTCATTTATAATCATATTATCAGTAACTAAAACTTAAAAAGTGAAACATGCAAACTATGTCAAAATTTGTTATTTTTTCTCCAACATACTCTTAACCTTAGTTGCGAGGACTGCGTTTTAGATGAAGTTCTTTCTATTACTTCAAAAGAATACTTAAAAGTCACTGATAATATGGTTCACTGTAACAAATCAAAACCAAACAATTTTGATATTCTCATTACGATTTAATATTACAAGTAACGTGCAATAAAAGATGAACAATACAAGTATTTAAAACTGCTTTCGGATAATCAGAAATTCTCAGTTTCGAAATAGTGATAGTTGAGACTATCTATAAGACATAATTTAAACTAGTGTCACCCGACTAAGTTCAAAAGGAGTATTCTACTATGTTAGGATAGTTGTATCTTTTTAATTTGGGTAATATTGTTTATTGCTCTCCCTATATGCTGTATTGTGTTATATGATATGCCTTGTAAGTTATAGTCAAGTCCGGTGTCTTCATAATAATAAATAATCATTGCTTATACTTGACAATCAAATTGCTCATTTAACTTACTGAAACTGTTGAATTCATCCAAGTAATTCTCATGCACAGTTTTTAACAATTTTACTAAGTAAGATAAATTATCTAAAGCCTCGTTATTCTTGGGATCGATTGCTAAAATATCTTTGTAGGTTGCAATAGCCTCCTCAAACTGGCCAATCGTCTTATAAGCTTTTGCTAATCTAAGATAATATTTAGTTGAAGTCTTTGTAATTTGATTTAAACTCATAATTACTTTCACATTTATTTCAATTGCTCTTTTGCTATAATCATTATTTTTGAACATTTTGTCAGATTCAGAAATCAATAATTCAACATCTGATTTTTTCATCTGATTCCTTTCCCTTATGCTTAAAATATTATCACTAATCACTGAATCGTATGAGAAACTAAGAGTAGAATTATCATCAAAAATTACGCGAATTATTTTACCATCATTTTGTATTACAACTCCATTTCCAAAACTTGTATGTGTAACTTCAGAACCATATTTATATTTAGCCCCAATACTTTCAACAGAAAGAATATCCTTTTTCATGTTCATAATTTTCTTTTGAACAACTGGTTTAATTATAGACTCTTTTTTTAAATTATTATCAGATTTTTTCTTGCTTTTTTCGGTATTATCGTTATTAGTTAATGTACTTTTTTTTTTACAATTATCTGATATGGTTGGAATGTTATGGTTTATTTGAATAATTTCACTTTTTTGAACATTTTCCACTAATGGTGTCAATTTTCTTTCTAAAACAATTTCAGTTTTTGATGAAATTTCAAGTTCAAAATAACTATCTACTTTTGTGGGTCTTTTTACTTCTTCTTTTCTTTTATAAATAGCCTTATTATTACAATATGGATAATTTGAACATCCGTAAAATTTCCCATAAATACCATTTCTCAGAACCATGTAATCGCCACAAGCAGAACATTTTATATTATCAATTGCTACTTGAACGTTAGAAATTTTATAATCGCAGTATGGATAATTCTTACATGATAAATAATCACCGAACTGGCTTTTCCTTTTAATTAAACTTTCCGAGCCACATAAAGGGCACGTTCTATTTAGAAATTCATATCCATCTTGTGCGTTTGTAAAATCATATTTTTCAATTTTTTTATCTTTGATTAATTCATTTACAAAAATAGATTCATTTTCTTTTTCACAAAATAAATAAACTTCATTTTTGCTTCTAGTAAGAGCAACATAGAACAACCTTCGTTCCTCTTCAAAAGGATATTCATCAAAATCATTAATAACGAATCGTAATATGGGATCATTTTCAATTTTATTCGGAAAACCGTTAATTTTATTATTTAGATTTAAAATAATGACAAGGTCAGCCTCTAACCCCTTAGATTTATGAACCGTTAAGAAATCAATTTTCATTGACGGTTTACTTTTGTATACTACTTTTCCTTCCTCCAACAATTCAAAAAAACCAGAAGAAATTATTGAATTAATACATGAATTTGTTCTACCAAGTAATAAAATCTTTGAATTATTAGCAACATAATTGTCTAGAACATTAATGAGTGCTTCTGCTTGACAGCCATTACTATGAACAATTAATTTTATGGGGTCATTAAGTTTTTTTATTGAAACAACTTTTTTATCGATTTGACGAGTATTTTTTAATATAAATTTTCTTGCGACATCTGCTAGTTCTTGGGAATTTCTGTAAGTATTTGGAATTTTAATAACTTCAGTTTTTCCAAAAAGAGTTTCAAAGTTATGCAATAGACTCACTTCTGATCCAGCAAACCTATAGATACTCTGCCAGTCATCACCGACTGCAATGATTTTACAATTTGATTTATCTTTTATTGCTTTTAGCAACTTGTAACGATTCATCGAAATATCTTGATATTCATCAATAATAATGTATTTATAATTAAGCTTTACTAAATCACATTGTACTGCTTTTATAGCATTATTTATTAAATCATTAAAATCATACTGATGCCTAGATGATAGCTGTGCACAATACTCATCGTAAACTGTTTCAATAATTGCCATTAATAATAATTCTCTTCTGTATGTGTAAATATTTGACTTACCCATATTTATTGCATTATTTAAATATCCAAAATAATTCGAATCATAATCATTTGATTTAAAAAGTTGGATAAAAGTTGTAATTGTTTTTGCTAAATTACTGATAAAGTTTGATTTTATTAATTCAGAAGCTATTTTAACCATTCTTTCATTATTATATTCTTGTACAATAATACCTTGGCTTTTTAATATTTCGTCGAGCTTTTCATATAAAATACCGTCACGATGATAAAAGCTATATGTTTCAATTAATTTTGTTCCATATTTTTTATGAATATTTCGCTTCCATGTTATTCCATCAATATAATTTTTTCGCTCAATTTCATTTTTGAGATGATTCGCTTTCATATCTTTATCAACGCCAAAATGTTCCAAATAAATATTGAAATCAGACAAATAAAAATCAGGTTTGTATTGGCGATGAGAAAGACTGGAAGTATCATATTCATAAGGTTTCTCGTACTCGTAATTTATGCCATGGAGAAATAAATAATTTGCAATTAATAGTTCTTCAAAGCTTTTAACACGTTCGCTCAAGTAAGTTGTCAAATTATTATTACTTAAATTACTCTTTATACAGTCATTAATGGACATAGCTCCTTTACTTTTGAGATCAGAATAAAGATCATTTTGGCACTCAAAATCAAGAGAATTAATACTGGGGTAATAGTATAATCCAATATATTTACTCAAATTTAATGAAAAATATTTATTGGTTTCCGATAATTTTCCTATTATTTTTTTAACGCTTAAAAAAAGTTCTTGATCATCAATATCTATTTTTCTACCAAGTGATTTGATTAGTATCTCACGTCCAAGTTTGTGAAATGTTGCTACTTTAATCTCTTGCCCAGTACTTTTAATTAATCGCTCACTTAGCTCATCCACAGCTTTATTTGTAAATGAAATTGCTAATATTTCATTTGAATAAATGCCTCTAAGCTCCATTAAATATTTTATTTTTCCAACTAATGTTAAAGTCTTTCCAGAACCAGCACCGCTGATTATCATATTGTTTTCTTCATCCGTAATAATTGCAATTCGTTGCATTTCATCTAAGCGATAACCATTAATATCATCGAAAAATTTTTTATTCATATTCAATTCATATTCAATAAATGCTTTATTATACATCATAATAAAATTGTCAAATTCAATTTGAAAATTTATAAATGATTTAATCTCATTCAGATCAAAATACTTTGAGTATAGATGCAAATTATTTTGTAAATCTGATAATACATTTGGGTTTCTATATTTATTAGCTTTAGATTCAGATAAATATTCTATTGGGGAATTATTAATCACTTTTAAAGCTTCTCTGATTTTAGTTACTGTATTTTCAATTTTTTCAAAGTTAATTTGTGCTAATTTACTCATTAGTTGATTAAATTTTTTAATACTCTTAATTGTTTCAACTGATTTTGAATATTTTATCGTTTTATCATATGTATCTTCAAATAACACTATAAATTGTAATCTTCTTTTTTTAGTCCAACGATATTTCCATTTGTATAAACTATTTGCTTTTCTAGATTCTTGCGTTAAGAGTAATATTAGCTCATTATGTTCATTTAATTTTGCTTCAATAAGTTCAGGCGACATTAAAACATTGCCTTTAAAGCCCTTCATTTCGTTGTATATATTTCTATATCGATAGACCATTTGATTTTTATTTTTATAAGTTCTACCTATATCAAAGATTGCATCAAACTCATTTTTCCATAATTCATACTTATCAGCCATCGTTGTTTTATCTTTATTTGACCAAATAATAAACGATGCAATCAGTAAAACAATAACTACAAATTCCATATAAAACATCTCCGATCCTCAACTGTAACTCCATATTTGGAAATTCATCTATCAAATTATAAAATATTTTTAATAATACTTAACCCAATATACCATAAATTGAAGTTACCACTATAGAATGTATTTTGATTATAAGCTGTTAGACGACGTTTATTTTTTTTCAAAAAATCATAAATTGAGATGGATTTTGATACTTTACAAAATCTCAATAGTTAATATATTATATAGAATTTTACCCATTTCGACTTTTTCATTTTCGCTAAAATTGTAAAAATCTGCATCATATTTACCTTTTGTCTCTTGTAAATGTACTCGATTTCTTAAATCACGTAATTTCTTTAGCATTGGATAATTTGAATGGTTAATTGAGAGTAATTTTTTTGATTCTATCTTTTTAATCATTGAATCTAAATCCATTCTCATTTCAAATTTAGGTACTTTTTTTAACACTTCAGTCGAAATTTTTATTTTCTCTCCGTCGACTAAGTATTTATTTGTCGTGAAAATTTTCTTACTCTCCCATTCTGACGATTTCCATTTTCCTTCTGATTTTATAAGATTGACAAATAGCCCTTCAACAATTCCCATTCCAGTAATGACATATGTTTTTCGTAACATACCATACATAACACTTGATAATTTCATTTCTTCTAATTGTTTATCAATATAATCAAGATATTGTAAGTTATTTGCAATGTTACATTCTAATTGATTGGCATTATTAATAGAGTGATCTAATATGATATATTCTTAATATCTATCCACGGATGTTGGATACCACCTATTTTTTACAATTATTCTTTTTTATTAATGTATTCATTTATTTACCTTTTATCTTATATTACTTTACTATTGTTGCCTTACGTTCAGCCGTTACCGTCACCTCAGAGACGGGAATGGCGTGATAGACGATGAAAATTAATGTTTATTATAAAGTGCAGTAATAAAATCCTTAATTAACTTGTTTTTTCTTTCTTCAATAAAATTTATATATTCTGTATGTTTGAAGGTTATTTGATTATGCATAAAACTTAACTCCGTTGAAGTAGGATAATTAAACTTTGCCAATTCTTCAATACTGTATGTCTTTTTAACACCACTATTGGAATCACTTGAGTATTCGTAATATGTTTTTTCTTTCTTAGCTCTATTATCATATTCTGGGATTAGTGTTATATTACATGGTGAAGAAATTAATAATTTACTACTGGAATTTACAACATTCTGAAATCGCTTTTTTGGTACAATATGATCAAAATCAAGTTTGTAATTGTCAAGTTTCGATAATCTACTACTTATAATACAATGATGAAATAGTTTAATCTCACTTGAAATAGGCGTTTTATTTCGCTCATGTTCATCACTAATCCAAGTATATAGAACAGTCTTTAAATCTTCTCTTCTAATTTCAGATAAATACTTTGAGTTAGCAACTTTTGAATTTAAATCTGTTCCATTCTCATCTATTACCATCGAATCAAGTAATGTATCACCTGAACCACTCCAAATACCTCTATAAATATCATTGAAATAGTGATATGGTAAATAAGACTTAAATTGCTTAATCTCTTTTCTAAATTTGTCGTTTTTTATAATCCCATTTTCTGTAACAGAATAGGATAGCCTAAATAGTGTAATAATATAAGAAGCTAACTGAAGTTCAGAATGCGCTCCCAAATCTTTTCCCTTAAAACTTATAAAATTAGATAATGAACTTTCTATTTCCTTAGAGATTGCAATGATCCCTTTCATTAATTCGTTGTAATCAATATTAGTATTTGTCATTTTGGACTGTAAAATATGCATGTTCTTGTTGCTTATATTAAAAATTCCAGCTAAAACAGTAAACCCAAGTGAGTCAACTTTTGAGTCATCTTTGGGATTGAACAAAAACTTAGTTTTATCTCCAATTAATTTTCCTAAAGCATAAGCATACTCAAATATGTTCACTTGCTTATTTTTTTTGAAACTTTCAATTGAAAAATCATTTATTTCAACTCCAGTTTCTTCCATAGAATTTTCATATTTTTTAATAACACATTCAATGATATCGCTATCCATATTGTTTAATAGGGTTGTGTGCCATTGAGCTGCAAAAACATCGTATTTCGATAATTTTGTACCTTTAGAATTCAACAAAGTAAAGACATCAGCTATTTCAGAATCATCTCCTGTATATACTATCGCTGGAATTTCAAAATTATCAATATTTAAAATATC
Organism: Fusibacter bizertensis; assembly: GCF_029914245.1. GTDB lineage: Bacteria > Bacillota > Clostridia > Peptostreptococcales > Acidaminobacteraceae > Fusibacter_C > Fusibacter_C bizertensis. The sequence continues at coordinate 32,512 of NZ_JARYZI010000007.1, read as the reverse complement.
CTCGACCTTTTTCAATAACTTGTATGTAAATCCGTGAATACTCGATTCCATATCTTCGCTTAAAAAAGATATATTTTTTATGAGTATCTTTGAAATTGCTGTTGATTTTTCATAAATTTCTAGATTACCTAGCTCTTTAATATTATCAACTATTAATTTGTTTGTTCTATTTATAAGATCAGTTCTTTGATGATCATTAAACATATTATAAGTTGTTTTTGCATCATTCGTAGCTGTCAGAATTGAAATCAAATCCTTTTCTGTTACTTCATCTGTTGTTAAATATTTAAATGGATTCATTTTGAAGTCTTTTAGTGTTGTAATGCGTTGTAAACCATCAATAATTTGATATTTATTTTTTGACTTTGTAAGCAATATGGCTCCTATTGGTAAGCCTCTTTTAATTGTATTTATAAGAGAATTTTTTTTTTCAGTTGACCATACTAAGCTTCTTTGAAATTTTGGAACGTTTACTCTATTATCAATTTCACTAAATTTTAAAACCTCTACTGTAAATTTATTCATTTTTATTGTCCTCCTCAAATTTTTTTAGTCTAACGGCAGGCGATAGCCGACGATTCCACGGTGCGCTTTAGAGCGCAAGTGGGATTGTTGGAAAGGCGTTGTTAAGTGATGTGGCACTTGTCCACATTGCTTCACAACGTCTTTAATGTGAAATGAAGCGAAGCACAATTTCACTTTATCTATATTCACCCCTTAAAAACCTCCCTAACATGCCAGTCCAGATACTGCCCCTGAGGAAGATAAATCCCTTCCCTTGGCTTCGCAATAACATTCTGATCATATCTCAATAGCCATTCTTCAAGCCCATGTGATCCATGTGCATGTTGTGAAGTAAGTAGCTTATGTTCCCCAGTGATGGTAAAAGCACCGAGATCAAAGAGTTTATGGTGCATGGCACAAAGGGCGATGCCGTTTGTCTCTATATCTGGTCCACCTGCTTGATGCCACTTGATATGCGCAGCTTCTATGCCAATGAGTTTATGCCCAAGTCTTACATTGAACCCACATACTGCACAGCTATAACCGTAAGCGATCAGGATTTTCTCGCGAAACTCTGGGTCTCGTTTCTTCACTTTTTTATAGGTATAACTTAGATCAAGTCCAACTGCGTCTAAGATTTCATCATGGATGGATTCTGGAAAATGTGTATCAAGAACCATCTGTGCGATCTTGATGATGAGGTTAGGATCATTCTTGAGTAAACGGTATACCTCATCACTAAACCCACCTGCAACTTGGTTATTTTTAAGCCATTTATCTTTGATATTGTTTCTATCTATCGACTCTGAAGGTATACTTAGTTGCCATATGTGATCACTGGTTAGCCTTACAAAAGGTTGCTCTGGATATTGACTTTTACGAAGTGGTCCGAAGTCGATAAGTAGCTTTCTTAGGTCTTCACCTGCTACGTTATAGTTCAACCATTGCTGATCTCTGTTTTGTAGCTTCGCGAGTGCATAAAGAATCAAAAGTGGTTTATGTGGTGCACGTTGATCGCCTTGTTTCCAGATATTCAGATGATTTATCGCATCTATAAGCTTCCGTTCGTTCATCTTTCCCCCATATATCAAACAAAAATCTTTGGGCATCGAGCCCTCAGATTCTGTCACAAGCAAGTTGTGACTTCAAAAAAAACCAACAACCCTTATCCATCCTACAGGACAAAGGTTATTGGTCTTTATAAAATTGTCTATGTATTGATACTCTCTGCTGATCTACGTGGATGAGTTCACCACATATCGCCATCTGTGTGTGTCCCATAACTTTCCCTCTATTTCTTTAAGTACTCTCTATTAATGTTTTCCAGTTCCACCAAATTTTCCAGTTCTACTTCGCTAAGTATACCATATTTGGAGGCTTTACGAAATGCTATTGCGTTATTTTTTAACAATTATATGGTTATCACATCTCCCTCTTGACAACTCCCCACAAAAATCCTAATATAATATCAAAAGATTCATTGAATGATTATTCAATCAATTAGATAATCAATTTACAAACTATCCAATTTAAACCTAATCAACCAACCACCTCACTCAACCAACAGGAGTACCCTATGGCAAGAAACACCACCAAAAACAACGAGATGCGAGACGCACGTCTCAAATCCATCAAAAAAGCAGCACTGACCCTGTTCGCCTCTAAAGGCGTCGCTGCAACGAAGATACAAGATATCGCAAAGGCGGCGGACATGTCGCAAGGGCTCATCTATCACTACTATCCCTCTAAAGAGGCGATCTACCTAGAGATGATGCACGAGTCACTTGATAAGATCATCGGTGCCGTGATGTCGCTTAAAGCCATGCCCTTATCTGCATCTGAGAAGATCAAGTTCGGCATCAGTGGACTGCTGGACATCATCGCAGATAATGAGGACTTTAGTCAGACCTCTCACCTCATCATGCAGACGGTTTTCATGGACATGCTCCCAGAGGATGAAAAATCAAAGATCAACCAAAAAAGAGATATCCCATACAGAGAGATAGAGGCTATACTCACCCAGGGACAACTAGATGGCACCATCTACGAAGGCGATGCCAAAGAGCTGGCGATCCTATTCTGGGTCACCATCAACGGGCTCTCGCTAGTAAAAGCCACTACCCTTGATTATTATGTCCAGCCTCAGGCTGAAACACTCTATCGACTATTTATAAAGGAGTAACCCATATGGCAAGTTTTAAAGGCAAATTCTTCGCACTAGTGATGCGCAACAGGCATCTATTAAAAGGAAAGCTTAAACCTGAAGTCATCACTCAAGAATCCTCCATCATCGAGATGCGGGCGAACATCCATAAGTCTGCCATGAAGATGGCGCGTAAAACGTCAGGGGTCAACGTGACGCCTGCTAACTATACTGGTCTTTATGCCGAATGGCTCACCCCTGACGGCGCACCTGATGACAAAATGATCCTTTATTTCCACGGCGGTGGTTTCGTCTCAGGGAACGCCGAAGACCACCGTAACATCGTCTCAAAGTTTGTGAGACGCATAAGTGTCAAAGCACTTGTGTTTGACTATCGCCTTGCACCGGAGCATCCCTTCCCTGCAGCGATGAACGACAGTGTCGAGATCTACAAGTGGCTACTAGAAAAAGGCTATGCGCCAGAGCATATCTTCTTCGCAGGAGACTCTGCTGGTGCGGGGCTTCAGTTTAGCTGTCTGCTCAAATTAAAGGAACTGGGCATCGCCCTACCAAAAGCAGTGATCGCCATGTCCCCATGTGTGGATATGACCATCTCAGGCGAGTCGCATGCCACAAGGCTTGAAGAGGACCCTTGTACCCCTATCGGGTCTACTGAAACATGGCTCGGTTACTATGTCGGTGATGGCGATCCTAAAGATCCATTGATGTCACCTGTGTTCGCTGACTTAAGCGGCTTACCCCCTATGATGATCCAGGTCGGTGATCACGAGACACTCCTCAGTGATTCACTCACTCTAGCTAAAAACGCTGAAAAAGCTGGCGTAGACGTGACGCTCCACGTATGGGATGAGATGTTCCACTGTTTCCCGCTTTTATCCCCTATGTTTAAAGAAGCGCTCCTCGCCATGGATGAAATCAACGACTTTATCTGGAAACACATAAAAGCCTAGTTAACCACAGCTGATCAAATGATAGATTAAAGGAGCCGTTTATGAAACTTTCTGACGCACAAATAGAACAAGAACTTACCGATTTATTGTCTCGCCACTGCCTTGAGGACATCGCACGTTACGTCATCTCAGCTAACCCCTCTCAAAAACTTTCAGTTTGTCTTGGTAAAGTTGGAAAACCAGCATTAGTAGAGCGTGCGATGCTACTTGAAATTGCAAATTATGATACGCTGAAAAAGGCAGAACTCGTCAAGGTACTACTCACACACTATCAAGAGCCTAAAGTGATCATGGAGATCGTCACTTGGTCGACACCTGATGAAAAGCGTATCCTTAAAGAGCTAATGACAGGTATTTCTTTATATCTCTCTAAAACGGAAATCGTATCTGTCTATATCGATCTCAAGTTCTTACTCAGTACTGGGCTTGTTCATGTCTTTGAAGTTGAAGGTGAATATGTGCTTAAGCTTCAAGAGGAGATCAGAGACAAACTACTTGCACTGAACTGGAAAACGGTAGAAAGAGCTAGTGCACAGGCAGTTGAAGTGGTAAAATATGGCGCTGCATCAACATCTCTTTACGGTGCCCTTCCCATAGCAAAGCTGTATGAGCTTTACGCTGACTACCATCAAGGCGAAGCCCTTATACCCAAAACGAAGTTTAAGAAATTACTATCCGGGGCCATGATTAGACCACAAACCTACTGGACCGATGGGCAGTACCTTTATGCGGATTATTTTGATGTAGAAGAGCTCGATGCGTTAGTCACACTTTATGCGTTAAATGATGGTGAAGACCTAGAGGGGTCTATTCTTCTAGAGATCCTGAGAAGCAATAAACCCTATTATCGTCCTGACCTAGATACTTTTCTTAAGTATGCTGAGCCTGACTATGAACCTGAAAACCTTAAGCTTGATGATCTGATGAAGTTCCTTAAAAAGTTTGGCACATTAAAACCAGATATTTGGGATGATCTGCGCGACGAAATCTTATATACCGTAGAGTTTGGCAATTTACAAGAGACCCTAGCCGCACTAGAGTCTTTTGGCATCCGCTTTAAATCACGAGGGGACATCGATAAATTTATCAAGTTTTATACCGAAGTGGTCAACCATACCCGCATATGGGTGAACCGTGGTTATACGCCAGTTGAACTTCGAAAACTTACCACACCGTCAGCTACACCATCAGCTACATCAACTACTATACCAATGCGTAACGGTTATGATGGCGGCTCGGTGAATGCTTCTGACCTTCCCACTAAAAAAGTCGGTCGCAATGAACCCTGTCCATGTGGCAGTGGGAAAAAGTACAAAAGATGTTGTGGTGCAAACTAGTGCATGATCAGATGCACCGTAACTGAAAAAAAAAAAAAATAGAACCTTAGAGTAGAATCACTACTTCAAAGGTTCTATTTTTATCTATTATGTCTTTTGCCCCAAATATGTAAATCCTTTTTCTACTTGTTAAGCTCACGCAGGGACTTGATCTCTGCCTTTACTTCTTCCTCAATTTGATCCATGCGCTTTAAGGAAATGTTCGTTTTAACAATGGTATAGATCAGTATCCCCATAAATCCCAATACCATCATAACGGCTATCACTGGGAACCATGATTCTAGCCACAGTGTATCCGTTCTCCCACTAGAGAGCATGTCAAAGTTAATCAACCTCGCTATTATTTCCATCCCCCAATTCCCCCTATTGCCTTAAGCATACTATAACGCACCTAGCACCTCAATAAAATAAATTATCACAAATCTTACTTTTTCAAAAGCTAGTTGCTTTATATGCGTGTAACTATTGGAATTGTAATGACTACAAAGCCTTCAGACTGATACACTTAGTATCTTTATTCTCAAAAAGGTATATAATTAAAGATAATAACATTTACTTTTCTAAAAATTTGTGAAATAAAATATGAGTACCATTACAAGTATGAAATTAATATGTCACTTAACTTAACACTTAATAGATCCTAAATAGGAGAAACTATGGAAGTCCCAAATGAAATGACTACAGTAAAGGGCAACAATGAAAACTTCCCCATCGTAGGGATAGGCGCTTCAGCAGGTGGCCTTGCTGCATTTGAAGCGTTCTTTACAGGCATGCCCCAGGACAAAGACCCTAACATGGCTTTTATATTGGTTCAGCACCTTGCGCCAGATCATAAGAGTATCTTAACTGAAATTATCAAACGGTTTACAAAGATGCAAGTCTTTGAAGTAGAAGATGGGATGACGGTTAAACCCAATTGTGCTTACATCATCCCACCCAATAGAGATATGGCATTTTTAAATGGGTCACTTCAACTTTTTGAGCAATCTACACCTAGAGGGCAACAAATGCCTATCGATCTTTTCTTTCGTTCACTTGCATCAGACTTACATGAACGGGCGATCTGTATCATCCTGTCGGGAACTGGTAGTGACGGCACTTTAGGTCTACGTGCTATTAAAGCTGAAGGTGGCATGGCCATCGCTCAGAGTCCAGATACTACAGAATACGATGGTATGCCAATGAGCGCTATCTCTACTGGACTAGTGGATTATCAGTTGCCTCCAATCGATATGGCAAAACAACTGATTACTTATGTAGCACATGCCTATAGACATCCAATGCATCATGAAGCAGATCTTCAGCCCAAAGAAGAAAACTTCCTCAAAAAAGTATTTATTCTTCTGCGTACACAAACCGGTCATGATTTTTCGAAGTATAAACCGAGTACCATTAACAGACGTATCGAGAGAAGACTTGCTGTTCATCAGATAGAAAACATAGAGTTATACGTGAAATTTTTACAGCAAACGCCTGATGAAGTTGACGCACTTTTTCGTGATCTACTGATTGGCGTAACTGCTTTTTTTAGAGACAAAGACGCCTATAAAAAGTTAGAAGAAGATGTGATTCCTAAAATTCTTGAAGGAAAAGCAACTGGCTCTAATATCAGGGTCTGGTGTACTGGCTGCTCCACTGGAGAAGAAGCATATTCTATAGCGATCTTGCTTTATGAAAGCATGGAAAAACTTAAGAAAAACTTTAACGTCCAAATCTTTGCCACCGACATCGATGGTCATGCAATTTCCATCGCAAGAGCTGGGCTATATCCTCATAGTATAGATCAGGACCTCACGCCAGATCGGCTCTCAAGATTTTTCACAAAAGAACCTGGCTCAAATGATTTTCGCATCAACAAAACCATAAGAAGTATGCTCATCTTTTCTGAGCAAAGTGTCATCAAGGATCCACCATTTTCAAAACTAGACTTAATCTCATGTAGAAACCTTCTGATTTATCTGAGCAGTACGCTCCAAAAAAAGGTTATCCCTCTATTTCACTATGCGCTTAATCCCAAAGGGGTACTCTTCTTGGGGAGTTCTGAAACCATAGGTGATTTTGACACTTTATTTGATGCTTTGGATCGTAAGCTCAAAATTTACCAACGTAAAACCGACTATAAAGGGAACCAAACAGCAGCGCTCAATCAGATACTGACACAAAAAGAGGAACTAGATACTGCATCGCAGCCAAAAACTACAAAAACAACTGCCTTAGTAAAAACACCTCTTAAGGATTTGACTGAACAAGCCATTTTAAGAGAGAGTACCATGGCTGGTATCTTGATCAATGATCATGGTGACATATTGTACCTTCACGGCAGAACAGGTATGTACTTAGAGCCTAGTCAAGGGATTAGTGGTATCAATAACATCATAAAGATGGCACGTGAAGGATTAAAGCGAGACCTTACTCTAGCACTTCATAAAATCAAAGTAAAAAAAGAGACAGTTCGTATCACTGACATCAACGTTAAAACCAATGGTCACTTTACCAAGGTCAATATGACCATGAAACATGTCGCTGCTGGACTTATAGATGCAGATGACAAACCAAATTTCATCGTATTACTTGAAGAATCAAAAGTACAAACCACTACAGAAGAGTTAAAAAGCGATACCGGAGAGCCTGGTGCTGATTTATATACAAATATAGAAGAACTCAAAGCTGAATTACTGATAAAAGAAGAGTACCTTCAAACTGCTAATGAGGAGCTTGAGACTTCTAACGAAGAACTCAAATCCTCAAATGAAGAGATGCAGTCTGTTAACGAAGAACTCCAATCTACCAACGAGGAACTTGAAACTTCAAAAGAAGAACTTCAATCCATCAACGAAGAACTATCCACTGTTAACACAGAGCTACAAACTAAAGTTCACGACTTGCTACAAGTTAACAACGACATGAACAACCTGCTTGCAGGAACCAATATCGCAACGATTTTCCTTGACTATCAACAGAACATCTTACGCTTCACACCAAAATCTAACGAGATCATCAACCTGATCTTAAGTGATGTGGGGCGCCCAATAGCACACATTGTTTCTAATTTAATCGATTATAAACAGTTAAGTTCTGATGTTAAGGCAGTACTTGATACCCTTGTCCCTAAGAAAATTCAAGTTCAATCATCTGATGGGAAATGGTATGAGATGCTTATTCAGCCATACCGCACTAGTGAAAATGTGATAGAAGGAACAGTGCTAACTTTTATAGACATTACCGATACTAAAACTGCTAAAGACTTACTGGCGATTTCTGAGATGAACTATCGCAGCTTATTTGAAAACGCTAAGGAAGGCATCCTTGTCTTAGATGGCGATACTGGCAAAATCAAAAACGTAAATCCATTTCTAATTGATTTACTTGGTTTTTCCGAAAAAGAAATGCTTGAAAAAGAAATTTGGGATATTGGATTTTTTAAAGATATCATATCAAGTAAAGAAACCTTTTCAAAACTTAAAGATACAGCCTATATCCGATATGATGACTTACCTCTTGAAACTGCTTCTGGGGAAAAGATTGAGGTAGAGTTTATAAGCAATGCTTACGATATCGGTCGCAACAAAATCATACAGTGCTTTATCAGAGATATTGCTAGCCGAAATAAAGATTAATTTGCTTAAAAACAAATAGTGATGTGAAGCAAAAACGATGTTTGGAAATTGAGGTGTACCATGAGTAAAAAAGACCTGCGCTTGATGGCGGAGAATAAGCTAATCTCTAATGATGCCCTAAACAACGAAAATATCGATGAACTTTCTCTAAAAGCAGTTGAATTAATCATACACGATCTAAAAGTCCATCAAATAGAACTTGAAATGCAAAACGAGGAATTAAAACGAATACAAGATGAACTAGACGATGCCAAAATTCATTATTTTGATCTTTATGATCTAGCACCTGTTGGCTATCTTATTGTTGCTAAAAACGGATTGATCCTAGATTCAAATCTTACTGCAGCGGATATGCTCGGTCATGATAGAAGCGATCTCATTAACCACAAATTCTCACAGTACATCTATAGAGAAGATCAAGATACTTATTATTTACTTAGAAATAAGCTGTTTTCATCACTCGAATCTCAAGAATGTGAGCTGCATATGACTAGAAATGATGGTACTAAATTTTGGGTAAATATCAAAGTAACACTGTCAACTGTCCAAGGTCAATCAACATGTAGACTCATTTTCAGCGATATTTCTCGACGCAAAGAAATTGAACAGACATTGTTTGATAGTAAAGAAAAGTACAAATCTTTAGTGATGTCCATGGATCAAGGCTTGGCACTTCTTGATATCGTACTTGATGAAGAGGGTAATCCTGAAGACTATATATTTGTGGATATAAACGATAGTTTTACAAGGCTGCTTGGGCTTACACCCGAGATGTGTATTGGCAAAAAAATCAAAGAAGTTATGCCAACTAATAGAGAATTTTGGATGAATATCTTTGGAAAAGTCGCACTCAAGGGTAAACCAAATTATTATGAAAATCATCTAGAGACCACTGGGAAGTACTACTCCACTTATTCGTATTCGCCTAATAAATATCAAGTGGCAGTGTTAATATCAGACATAGATGATCGCATCAAGCGAGAAGAACAAATTAATTACTTGAGTTATCATGATCAATTAACAGGACTTTATAACCGACGTTTTTATGAAGAAGAATTAAAAAGGCTCAATACAGATCGAAACTTACCTCTCACCATCGTTATGGGAGATCTCAACGGCCTGAAACTGATCAATGATTCCTTTGGTCATATCGTTGGAGATGAAATCCTTAAAAGAGCCGCTGAATCAATCAATCAAGGCTGTCGAATAGATGATATCATCGCAAGAATAGGCGGTGATGAATTTATCATCATACTGCCTAATACTGATGAAATAGATGCTGAACACGTCATTGCACGTATCAATGAATTTTCGTCAAAGTGTAAAGTACAGGAACTAGCCCTCTCTATCTCATTTGGATTTAGCACCAAGATATCAATGGAACAAACAATAGAGGATATCTTTAGAATTGCTGAGGATAACATGTATAGACACAAACTCTATGAAAGTGCTAGCATCAAAAACAAGATGGTTTCTCTTATTATGAACACACTATATGAGAAGAACCCTAGAGAACAACTTCACTCCAAAAGAGTCAGTGCCATCTGTGAAACAATAGCACATAGTATGAACTTTAGCAGTGATAATATAGCACTTATCAAAATTGCAGGTTTGATGCACGATATTGGCAAGATAGGGATCAATGAAAAGGTCCTCAATAGTACTGAAAAACTCAGCGATGATGAATGGAAAGAAATTCAAAGGCACCCAGAAGTCAGTTATCGAATCCTAAATTCATGCAATGAATTTTCAGAGATCGCGAACTTTGCACTAGAACATCATGAAAGATGGGATGGACGAGGCTATCCAAAAGGACTTAAGGGAGAAAAAATATCAGTTCAAGCAAGAATTATCGCCATCGCAGATTCCTTTGATGCCATGACAAGTGAACGAACATACAAAGATGTACTAAGCTACAAAGATGCCATACAAGAAATCAAAGATAACGCAGGAACCCAGTTTGACCCAACCATAGCATTGCTCTTCGTAAGCCAGTTCACATAAGAAAAACAGCTCCCTTCATAAAAATTTTCGAGCAAATCCGCAGGGTTTACCCCGAGGACTTCTTTGCAGAGAAAATTCTTTATGAAGGGAGCTGTTTGTATGTCAAACGCATAAATTTAAGAAGGCATAGAAATCTGATACAAATCCTTAAGCGCCTCTATATCTAGCATCGAAGCCGCCGCCAAGTCTATAATCGCCGTCACACTTGGATGTAACTGTAAAACTGAAGCAGGAAGCTCAGGTGTGATGTTGCCACTAAGCATCTTCTTGATGGCTTCGCCCTTTTCTTTACCTGAAGCAAGTAAGATGATGCTTCTTGATTGCATGATGGTTTTAACGCCCATACTGATCGCAAGGGTCGGTACCATAGAGATATCATCAAAGAAACGTGCGTTATCTTCGATGGTTTGTTCATCTAGTTTTACCACGTGTGTACGTGCTTCAAACTTGAGATCTGGTTCGTTAAAACCTATATGTCCATTACGACCGATCCCTAGAACTTGTAGATCGATACCACCTTTTGAGGTGATGTTCTTATCATAGTTATATGACTCAGCAGCGATATCCTCAGCGACACCTGAAGGGATAAATTGACGCTCTACTGGTAAATCTACTTTAGTAAAGAAATTCTCTTGCATAAAGCGCCAATAGCTCTGTGGATGTTCCTTTTCTAGGCCCACATATTCATCTAAATTAAAAGCGGTAGCAGATTGAAAAGAAATCATTCCTTCATTGAAAAAGCGAATCAATTCTTTGTAAAGTCCCATGGGTGTAGAACCAGTTGCAAGTCCAAGTACGCTGTTTGGTTTGTTTAAAATTTGCGCCACAAAAAGGTGTGCCGCCTTTCGGCTCATCTCTTCGTAATCTTTTACTATTATAATATTCATTGGTGCCTCCTAATTTAATATGCCATGCACATAGACTTTTTTGACTTCCATCTCACCATCTAAAAGAACGATATTTGCAAGTTTTCCAACTTCCAGACTTCCCATTGACTCACCTAGTCCTATAAGTTTCGCAGGGTTACCACTTAACATTTTCACAATTTCTACTAATTCTAAATCTGAAAATTTCAAAAGATTTTTTAGCGCTTGCCCCGTACTGAGCACACTCCCAGCAAGTGTACCATCTTCTAGACGACAGCTATTGTCTTTCATGATCACCTTCTGACCGCCGAGGTCATAGTCCCCCTCAGGCATCAGTGCAGCACGCATCGCATCAGTGATAAGCACTGTTTGATCTGTCCCTTTAAGTTTGATAAATGGTCCTACAAATCCCGGATGAATATGGATCCCATCTGCAATGAGGTCCATCGTAAAAGGTTTAGCTAAAACTGCTCCTACCACGCCTGGTTTACGGTGATGTAGCCCTGTCATCGCGTTAAAGCAATGTGTAACATGATGTACACCTTCATCATATGCTGCTATTGCAGTTTCATAATCACTTCCCGTATGTCCCATAGAAAGTACGACACCTGTATTCTTCATCTCCTTGATAAAAGCAAAATTCTCATCCATCTCTGGTGCTAGCGTGATCATCTTGACGATATCAAGATGTGGCGCAATCCAAGTCTTAGTCGGTTTTTGTATATGTTCTATCGCCTGAGCACCTTTAAAGATAGGATTGATAAAAGGCCCTTCTAGGTGAACACCTACAACCATTGCACCTGCAGGTTTTTCGGCTAAAGTACACGCTGTCTGATGCGCAATATAACCTCTCGTCTCATCAAGCGACTTTTCAATCAAAGATTGTGCCATGGTCATAGTCGTCGCTAAAAAAGCTGTAGTGCCTGTTTTGACGATACCCTTTGCGATACCGTCTATCGCTTCAAAAGAACCATCCATCACATCGTGTCCACAGGCACCATGTATATGGATATCTACAAAACCAGGAACCAGTGTACCTTCGCACGTGATCACTTCAATTTCCTCATCACCGATAGTCAAACGCTTTGCGAAGTTTTCACTAGATTCTATGGCCTTGATATTCTCATCAAAAACCAATACATGGTCCTCTAAAATTTTATTTCCTATGACGATTTTTGCACCTTTTATTGCTTTCATTTACTCACCTCTTTATCTCTGATAGCTCTAGTACGCTATTTTAAAAACTGCTTTTTTCACTTTTGCAGGTTCACTTACCTTGACACATGGCTTATGCCCTTCATTTGGAAAAAAGATCGCAAACATATCTTGCTTCATATGAAGCGGCGCATATGCACCATTAAAAAACTGGATGTCTTTTTCACTGCTATACTCTGTTGTCGGTTCAAGGTCACTTTTAACTGCATAACCCATAATCTCTTCTCCACTAATCACCCATTGAAGGTCCATATAGCGTTCATGTGTTTCCATCAGTGCTTCTTCAGCATCTTTTGTCATATACTCTTGGATCAAGTAAAAAAGAGCCCCCTCTTCAACTTCGTATTTCCCCACTTCTTTATCTACCACGTTCCCGTTAGTGATCAATGCTATGGCCTTATCAAGTCCTGGATATAAGCCCATATACTTTCCTAAATTCTCAATTTTATCAAAAATCATAATTTATGCTCCCTATTTGACTCTATTTACTTAATACATCTTCATCGTCACTGCTTCAGCTGCTTCTTTCTTAATACGCTGTGCCTTGTCCATATCTTTCATGATATAACCGGTACAAAGTAGATCTATGACAAAAAGTTGTGATACTTTCCCCACCATAGAACCACCATCTAAGGGGTTTTCTTTACCAGATGTCAGAAGTACTATATCTGAAAGTTTTGTAAGTGGTGAACGTACATAGCTAGTAATGGCAATTACTTTAGCTTTATTTTCCTTTGCTTTCTCCACAGAATCTACGATATCTTTGGTACTGCCAGTGATACTGATCGCGATGATAAGCGTCCTCTCACTAGCTGAACACGATCGCATGATCTGAAAATGTGGATCGATGACGACCTGGACATTTTTGCCGACTCGCATGAGTTTACTTTGTAAATCCAGTGCAGTCAACCCAGAATGCCCTACGCCATATACTATGATTTCATCATAGCTGTCTATCCAGTCTATCGCCTTTTTAAGTAGTCCTTCATCAACTGCATCAAAAGTATCTTCAATCGCTTTTAATGTGTTGTTCTTTATCCTATTGATAAGATGATCTTCGTCTTGCTGTGTAGCCTTGACTACTGAAAGCTCTTGAGCAATTGCAAGTTTAAAATCTTGATAGCCGTTAAAGCCAATCTTTCTACAAAACCTCAAGATGGTTGCTTCTCCAACTGCGCATCGCTCAGAGAGTTCTGTGAGCGAGTTATACATCACAGTTTCTAGATGCTCTTTTATATAGTCATAGAGTTTTAGCTCTGATTTTGTATAATTCGGTTTGAACTGATCCATGTTGAAGGATACTTTTATGTTATTGAGCTTATTGGTCATTTTATTGGTCCTTCCTTTGCTCCTATCGGCACTTCTATTGCATCGACAAATTTCTTTGTAATCAGTTGCGGTCTTGTAATTGCACTACCAACCACTACTGCATATGCGCCAAGTTCAAGAGCGTGTTTGGCTTTTTCAGGCGTATCAAAATTGCCTTCTGCTATGATTTTAGTTTTTATAACTTTGGTGAGTGATTTTAATGTATCAAATGGATGAGCACCGAGTGAAGACGCAGTATATCCTACCAAGGTTGTAGCTATAAGATCAAACCCAAGTTCTTCGGCTAACTTTGCCTCATCTATTGTAGATATATCAGCCATAAAAAGTTGGTCCGGGTATCGTTTTTTGACTTCTAAAAACAGTTGTCTTAACGATACACCGTTTGGTCTAACACGATCCGTCGCATCAAGGGCAATGATATCCACACCGACATCTATAAGTGCTTCGATTTCTTTAATCGTAGGGCTAATCACTACTTTAGAATCGGGATAATCTGATTTGATGATACCGATGATTGGCAGGTTGACTTGAGCTTTTATCGCAATAATATCAGCTATAGTATTTGCTCTTATAGCACTTGCACCACCTATTTCAGCAGCTCTCGCCATCTTCGCCATGATTTCTGAACCATAAAGGGGTTCATCTTCAAGTGCTTGACAAGAAACAATTAGTTTATGTTTAATTTCTTCGAAAACTGTCAAACGCTTCACCTCTTTCGTCCATGATTACACGCTACTCACAAGCGAGATTATCTATATCTTCATCTTAACCAACGATGAATATGAAGTCAATAACTTTTTGGAGTTATTATTCTTAATTTCGATGTTTTTTGGAGTGTATCTCCATATAGAACGCATTCGATTTTAATCATGATTAATTCCATAATCGCACGACTCAGTTACACGCTTATGCTTATGCTTCAATGATTACCTAGTTATGACTAAAAAAAGTTGTTTCTATATTAAATATAAAAACAACCTTTGACATTTCTTATTCGTTTTCTTCTTTCCCTGGCAACGCCTCTTCAAGGTTCTCATTTGAGTTAACAGGGATTTCAGGGATTTCAGGGATTTCAGGGATTTCAGGAATTTCAGGTTTTTCCACTACTTCTGGTTTTACTCTCTTAGCTAGCTCCCCCTCAATCAAGGCTTCTTTTTGATAGCCAAGGAAAAACTTGAGCCAATCCCCTTTACTGGTATAGAGTCCCAATAGTACATAGACACATGCTGTGAAAAAGCCAAGTACCATCATACCGATGATCCAAGCAACTGCTATAGGGATAAAGCGTTCTCTATAGGCAATCCACATTGAGAATAGTGTAAATCCAACATATAGATCAATAAGAGACATTACCCCCCAAGGGTTTTGAAACAATTCGCCACCATCTTTAAAGAAATCTCCGTTTAAAAATCCATTCATCAAGCCTACGGTCATCGCAACAAATCCGACCCATGCTATAATTTTCGATGCTTTCATAACTTATTTCCTCCCTATTACACTCTGTTTTCTGTAGTCTTCTTATATACACTTTACCCTTTTTATCTATGTTGCAATCAATATAATTTGTGCCTTATCTCTAGCCCATGGTCACTTATGAAGTGACTAGTGAAAACCATATGATGCAGATAGGGATAGAAATACCCTTCATTTGTGATATCACTTGATGTTCACTTGATAAATTGCTAAACTATTAACAAAAGTGTCATTTTATTTCTAACGAGGAGGCAAATGATGCGTATGTTGTCATCCGTTCAATTCATATGGGTCTTTTCGATATTAACTTTCACACTTGTCTTACTCATCTTAAACCTAAGGTTATTTATTCGAAGAGGTCGTACACCAGTTACTTTTATCGTTCATGCACTTTCCATCTTCACTGTACTTTTCTTAAGTACAATTTTGATGCGGCATGTAAGTTTTGACATGACTTTTTTTCCACACTATAAACTGCTTGGTGATCTCTTTCTCGCCATGATCATAGCGTTACTTCTAGGCTTTATATATGTCTATTTCCAAACGAAAGCTTTTCATCTCCCCCCTGATCTACATGAGGTTTTTACCCAACTAGAAGACCTGATCCTCGTGTATGATTATAGTGGAAAGTTACACCTCAACAACCATCCCGATCTCTGCAACCGCTACTTCATAAACTTAGTCCCCACACTTGACGAACTTCGCCATAATGGTAAGAACCCCTACGAATGGGAACTCGAAGGCAAAGACAAAACCTATACACTGTGGACTGTGATTACACCCATTTTTTCTAACCTTGAACCTATTGGTACTGCAGTGGTATTCTATGATGTCAGTGTCGAAAAAGCACTCTATCAAGAAATCGAACAAAAAAATAAAGAAATCGAAGTTCATAACGAAAAACTCCGATCCAATCTCTATGTATATGCACAGTATGAAGCTGAAAAGATGAGGCTAGAAGTAATCAGTGAATTACAAGAAAACCTCATCCATAGACTTGAATCTGTAATCTTGAGGATTCAGCGTCTAGAATCCGTCGCAACATCTGATACCATTTCTGACATCGCAGATGAACTTAGAGACGTCTATCAATTGGTTAGACAATCCGTACAAGACATCGCCAATCGCAAAGGGGGATACGATTATGATTAAGATCTTGATCGCTGATGATCAAACACTTTTCCGAAATATGTTAGAAGATGTTTTAAGCCGTGAGGCAACTTTCGACGTGGTAGGTACTGCTTCAAACGGCAATGAGGTAATCACACTTGCTAAGCAGCTCCGCCCCGATATCATACTGATGGATATCAAGATGCCTGAGAAGTCTGGTATACATGCACTTCAAGCCATTAACGCACTTTCCATGCAAACAAAAGTGATCATGCTTACCACTTTCGAAGATGCCCAGAGCATCAGCGATTCTTGTATGATCGGTGCTAAAGGCTACCTCGTTAAAGATATCAAGCCCGAAGTATTGGTCATGTCTATTAAATGCGTTCATAACGACATCGTCACGTTTCACAAAAGTGCCTATGACATCATCTGTACGCAAAGCAACTTATATCATAATACAACCAAAGAACGTTTTACTTTTGGGAGCTTTGAGTTTGATGGCATCGATATCCGCATCATGAGATGCATCACTGAGGGAATGACCAATAGAGAGATCGGTGCACTTTTAAACTACAGTGAAGGGACTATCAAAAACAGAGTTTCTAAAATCCTTGCAACTACTAGTATGTCTGATAGAACTCAAATCTCTGTTTTTGCGATTAAAAACAACATCGTTTAATTTATTATTGGCAGGATCACATGGGTATGAAATCCCATTTGACCATCTGATCTAAATATGGCTTTACCACCAAGGGATTCGGCACGTTGCTGGATCCCTTGTAATCCGTAGTGAAGCTTTATCACTTCACAACCTTTACCATCATCTATTGCAAAAATCTCGATTTGCTTTGCTTGGAATCGAAGGACTATGGTGATATGGGCCGCACTTCCGTGTCTGATGGCGTTGGTTATAGATTCCTGACATAGTCGATATATCGTCTCATTTATCTCGCTTGAAAGTTCTATGGGCTGTCCTTGATACGAAAAATCCAATACTATACTGTCATTTGAAAGTGCCTCTATCGCTTTAATTAAAGACGTCTCTTTTAGCATAGGCATTTCATTTGACAGGGCATTTCTAAGATCTGCAAGGCTATTGATCAACATCTCTTTAATAGATACCAGTTTGGATGTGATATCTCCTTTCTCAGCATCCATAGCTGCAAGCTCTGTCGTCCCGATCACTACTGTCAAACTATGTCCCAATATGTCATGTACGTTTTGTGCAATTCCCGTTTGCAACTTGATCACCGCAAGGTCTCTTTGCTTTGCAGTGATTTCTTCTAGTTGTTCCCTAGCTGCACTGAGTTTATCATTTTGTAGTTTTACTTTTTCACTCAGTTGAATTACTTGAGTAAGCTCAGAAAAGCTCACCATTTTCACGCCATATTTTAAAGGTTTTACCACCACCTTAAAGTGTCTACCACTTGAGGATCTTACTTGAACATGTGTATAGAGGGCATCTCCTTTTATGGCCTGGTACAAGTTTGTTTTGTCTTCTTTAGTGTCAAGCTCCATTACATCCAGTATACCAGTAAGCGTCTTCGTCAGCTGACACTGAGGGAAAAACCTATAAAATGCCGTGTTTCCCCTATAGATACTTTCATCTTCATAAACATAAAAAACACCTTTGCTGATAAATGAAAACGACTTTCTAATCGAAATCGGCGATATATCTAAGAAGCGCTGCCGATAAGCAGTCGCCATAAAAAGTAAAAGCGCAAGCGCAAGTGCAATTGGTGTAATGTCAAATACCGTAAAGGGAAAGAGCCACTCTAGGAAGTCCAACTTAAACGCAATATAGTAGACGTTTAAAAGCATTGCAAGTAAGCTAAGCAGGGCTAAAGCTCTACCTACAAAGGCTTTTCGAGGCTCTTGCCTATACCCTATAACAAGGAGAACGACACCAGCAAAAAGGTAAAGATACTGTAGTGACTGGACCGGAAGAAACCAGGGACCAAATCTATCTCTATAAAAGTCAAAATAACTGTAAAAATTCATATGCAAAGGATTGGTTAAGACAATGATAAAACTGGTTGTTGGTATAATCAATAATAAAAGAATCTTCCACTTTGAAGGTAGTTTTCCAGTCTTATAGCAAAGGGCAAAGATCAGGAAAGCAGCTCCTAGAAATTCCACTGCAAAATACTGAACCACGATAAAAAACCACCGCATATGAATATTGGGTGATACCGTTTTTAAAATTTTTGCAACGAGCCAAAGCGAGATCAACCCCACTACTAAAATATAGGTATTCTTAAGCACTGATTTTTTACCTTTAATGATCAGTACTGCTGCAAATCCAAAAAGCAAAAGAATAGCAACCCAGTGGAATAATACGATGGTATAAATTTCATGAGCTAGTTTATCGGAAACTTCCATTGCATTCACCTCGCGTCTTGTGAAGCCGTCACTGAGAATGACCGCTTTTTATTAAAATGTGTCCTAGATTAACCTCTTGGGCACTTTTAGAGTGCATACTATATGTTCTAAAATTATAGGGTAAACCGATTTCATCAAACATATGTCAGATTCACCTTACAAGGATGGTGCCAAAATGTTAAAATCACACATTGAGATCAAGAAAAACCCCACTGGAAACTACTATTTTATATTTAAAAACAGGCACCATTTTGTTGCTGTTTCAAAAAGTTTTGAAACGCGTATACATTTAGATGAACATCTTAGTTTTTTTAAACAACATGCCAAGGCGGCACATGTCTATGAGGGCGATAGTAATGGTGATTTTCCCGTCTTTCAAGTCATCAGTATCGGTGCTAACAACTACCGCTTTCAGTTTCTATCAGATAAAACGCTTCCAATTCTACAAAGTGACCTGTTTACAAACCGTAAGCAGTGTCTCAAATTCTTAAACGAACTGAAAGAACAGATTGAAGAGGCGCATATCTTGGATCTATAACTATTCTATCACCAAGTTCTCTACTTTGTCAGCTTAACCACTATTAGGATACACCTATTTTAAGTCATTATGGAAGTGCCTTTAGTCCAATAAAGTGTTTCGACCTATAAAAAAGAGCAACCTGATCTGACGTTCGATTCGTCACAGGTTGCTCTTTTATAGGTTGACACTGTATCCTAGTTGCTTTATATTACGTTTTTATATTACTGTTTTATACTCATTATGCTTGATTAGACTGTGAATTTTGACACCATCTCTTGAAGACGTTTTGATGCATCGTCAATAATCTTAGCTTGATCCGAAACTGACCTAGATTGCGATGCAATGGTTTCGTTTTTATCCGCGATGTTCATTGTACCTTGTGCAGATTCACTACTTGCGATGCTAATTTCATGAATTGCTTTAGCAATCGTTTCAACTGAAGCTAATAGTTCTTCTGAAGTTGCACTTAAATCAGATGAGATATCATTAAATACTTTAGCATCAACTTCGTACTGTGTACTTGTGTCTACCAAGATATCATAGTCACCAATCACTTTTGATTCAATAAAAGAAACGATCCCTTTTGAATTATTAGCAAGTTCATCTACTATTGCTAGAATTTGCACTGCTACGGTTTGAATTTGTGTCACAGAATTTTTAGATTGCTCTGCGAGCTTTCTAATCTCATCGGCAACTACTGCAAAACCTCTGCCCGCTTCTCCTGCTCTAGCAGCTTCTATCGCTGCGTTTAATGCCAAAAGGTTAGTCTGTTCTGATATTTGTAAAATTGTGTTGGAAAGTACATTGATTTTTTCAACTTCTTTTGTCTTTTCAAGGGCGATATCAAGGTGTGTTTTTGAGTTTTGATAGATATCAATCGCTGTTTGCTTCGAGGTTACTGCGCTCTCGTGAAGTGCTTTTGCTCTCGCATTGATCTGTGTTGATGTCACAGCACCTTCTTGTGCTTTTTCTGCAACACTATTAACTGCATTTTCGATTTCCTTAGTTGTCGCATTGATTTCTTCACTAGATGCAGCCGATTCTTCCATACTAGCAGATAGTTCTTGTGTAGCAGCTGATACATCTTGGATATTATCATTTAGATAAAGTACATTTTGATTGACTGCTTCTACAGATTCACCCATATGACCTGCTTCAGATACAACACCTGAGATGATCTCTTGTAAATTTGCAAGAAACTGATTAACAGAGTCTGTCATTCTCCCGATTTCATCTTTAGAAGTCACTTCAAAACGCTGTGTCAAGTCTCCACCACTTGTTGCAAGCATCTGTAAATTATCATTGAGTTTTTTCACAGGTTTTAGGATCATCACTGAAATGATGAGGCCAAATAAAAATGATATTGCTGCACCTACGATAACCGCTATAGCCGTTGTATTTTGAGTTGTTTTACTTGTATTAACAATATTAGAGATTTCCTCATCTGCTAAAGTGCTGTTTAAATTAACGAGCTTTACCAGTACATCTGCAGCATCGTTATACGATGCTAAATTTGTGATTACTCCTTGCCTAACCAATGCTTGATAGCTAGCTTGTGTCACTTTATCTCTGTATGCTGCTTCTTTCTTTATAAATTCCTGATGATCTCCTAGCCATTTTTGCCATTTTGGCAAAAACTCACTCCAAAGCGCTTCTTCTTCAGCATCTCTAGGCAACTCCTTATAAGTTGTTATATTTGCTTGTGCTCTAAGGTAAGCTACATTCATCGTATTAAGAGCAGCGGATCTTTGATCTCTACTTAGATCTTGAATAAGTAGCACGTTTTCAGCACCATTTATAGCGGTTAGGGCAACATTGATATTGAGAATTGACTTTACACTCGGTAAAATATCAGTCCCTATTTTATTGGATTTTGTATTTAATTGGTTGATACCAATTAAAGCTGTTCCACCTACAAATACAGTGATCAACGCGACAATTATAAAACCACCGAGTATTTTTTTTCTAAGACCAAGGTTACTAATTACTTTAAAATTAATACTTCTCTTTTTTGATTTATCTGATTTCATTTTACTTGCTTTTGGTTTCTGTGATTTTGCTTTTTTAATTCTCGATCTCTTCATTTGTAGGGACTCAGTATTTTTAGTACTCTTCTTACCCAATTTCAATTTCATCCACACGCCTCCTAAGACTAAAGCTTATGCCAACACAATTTGTTTTAAAATTACAGCTATTTGCTTTATCAACTGTTGATTATATATGCTGTATATACACTTAGCAACTCTATTTCGTTATTTTTGTATATAATCTACTATTAATATTATGTAACAATTGAATAGAAATCAAGCAGTGATTTAAAAAAGTCCAAATGAAACATATGCCGTCTCATTTGGACTCAATTTTTAGATCAATTTTTTACCTGTTTGTACTGAAACATTTTTTTATCTGTCGGTTTAACGGCTAACATATATTGCTAATTAAACTTTGAATCTAGCAATCATGCTCTGAAGTTGTTGCGCCATCTCGGATAAATCTTCACTTGCATTTGCAATCTCCAAAGCAGATGCTGATTGTTCTTCTACCGAAGCTGAAGCTTCTTCTGTTGAAGCAGCATTTTCTTCTGCAATAGCAGAAAGTGCTTCTACACGTTCGAGAACCATAAGCTTAGAATTCTCCATACGCTCACTACCTTCTCCTACCACGATCACCATTTGTTCCGTACTATGGATGGCTTCAGAGATACTACTAAAAGTAGATTTTGAAAGAACAACACTTTTTTCTTGTTCTTTTGTAAGTTCTCCCGCTTCTCTCATCTTATCAACTGCCGTTTGAGCATCCATATTTAAGTTGCGTAACATCTCGTCTATGGTTGACGTTGTATTTCTTGATTGTTCAGCAAGTTTTCTGATCTCTTCAGCTACAACAGCAAAACCTCTTCCATGCTCTCCTGCTCTAGCTGCTTCTATAGAAGCATTAAGTGCCAAAAGATTTGTTTGCTCAGAGATTGAAGTGATCATCTGGCTAGCCTCAGCAATTTTTGAAGAACTTTCATTGGTTCTTAAGATACTTTGGTAAACCACTTCTGATGCCTTGCTGTTTTGTTCCGTTTTATCTGTAAGCGATTCCATTACATCTATACCATTGTAGATCAGTTGTCTAATCTCTTGCGTATTAGCTGCAAGTAATTCAACTTGGGTCATATTGTTTTGGATATCACTACTTAAGCGATTGAGTTCATTTGCAGCTTCCATAGTGTTTTCAGCTTGATCTCCTGCACCTTTTGCGATTTCGCCAATCGTTTGTGCAACTTCGCCTGAAGCCGTTGCAGACTGATGCGATGTCGCTGTGAGTTCCTCAGAAGTAGCTGAAACTTGCTCAGCAGTGCTCGAGACATTTACAAGTAGTTCTCTAATGTTTGTCCCCATTGCTGCTAGAGAGCGTGTCATCTCACCGATTTCATCGTTTCTCTTTTGAAGGAAGAGTAACATTTTATCCTCAACAGGTCTAAAATCAAGTGCGGCCTGTCGATCCACGATCGCAGTCATATGGACGATTGGTCTAGCAATCGAAAGTGCTAAAAGTGTCGCTATTATAATAGAAGCAACAATTACACCCACGAGTAAAAAGATAAGTGCAGACATCAATTTACTTGCACCAGCAAAAACTTCTTTCTCAGATGCTGTGTTTACCAAATACCAGTTTGTACCTTCTATAGGTGCAAATGCAACTAAAAGTGCCTTATTATTAAATGTATAGTCTCCATAGCCCGTTTTTTCATCTAAAACTTTTTGGAAGACTTTTGCAACGGGTGCCATCGTTTTATCATTTTTAGCAGCTTCTATTGGTTGAAACTGATCCATAACTCGAGTTCGGTCTGGATGTGCAACAGTGATTCCTTTATCATTAATGATATAGGCATATCCTTCTTCTCCATAACCCATTTCATCAGTGATTTCTGCAAGCGCATTGCCATCACGTCTTGCAATTAGAGCACCTACAACTTTTCCATTTTTCTCAATTGGCACTGCATACATCAGCACAGCAGATTCAGTTACTTTACTGATCAATACATCAGAGACACATGCTTCTCCAGCTAATGCTTTCTGAACATAATCTCGGTCAGATAAGTCCGCAGTTTTACTTTCTAGTATATACTTTGCCTCACCCTTTGTTGAGACGATGGCCATATCCAGATACCCAAGTCTTTCGATATCGCCTTTTATCGAATCTTTTTGTGTTGTAAAATCCATCGTCAAGGTTCGCGCACGATTGGCAATCTCTTGGAGCACCAAAAGTCGGTCATCCACTATGATCTTGATTTTCTCTGCGCCTTGTTCTGTGATCATAAGTAGCGATTTATTGGCTTCTGTGGTCATGGCATTCTTGCTCATGAATAAAGAAACCCCTCCAGTAACTAGTGAAACAATCACAGCAAAAATCGCAATAAATGCAGTGATTTTTCTCGTCAACCCTTTTTTCATCTCTTCTCTCCATTTCAAATAGATTCCTCATATTTTGAATAAAGACTTATGTAATATAGGAAACTGGACGTTATTGGATTTCGTTTTATGGGCACATAAACGTTCACAATAATCAAAGCAACACGTACAATGGTCTATTATATTATTATAATAGGTTAACTATCAAGTTGTCTACAACTCAAAGCAATTATTTGTGATAAAATAATCAATCTTGTCAATTTAGCCTATTTTCTCAAATCAATGTTGCTTCTCATCTATACTTTTGATATAATATCTTTCCCTTACAAATAAATATTCTAGGAGGCACAATGATTGAAATTGAAAATCTTTCAAAAGCATTTCAAGTTGCCAAACGCAAGAAAGGCATGTTTTCTTCCTTTATAAGCAGGGAGCATGAAACTGTCTATGCGTTATCTGATCTCTCTTTCCGCATGAAAAAAGGTGAGATTGTTGGGTATATTGGTCCCAATGGCGCGGGAAAGTCTACCACTATCAAGATCATGAGTGGCATACTTGTTCCCAGTTCTGGCTCTTGTGAAATTATGGGCCTAACCCCATGGCAATCTCGCATTGAACATGTTAGAAACATAGGTGTCGTCTTTGGTCAGAGAACTCAACTTTGGTGGGATGTACCCGTTATAGATTCCTTTGAACTCTTAAAGGATATCTACAAACTCTCTGATCATCAGTACAAACGTTCTCTTGATCAACTAGTTACCTACCTTGATCTTTCACCGTTACTCCATAAACCCGTTAGACAACTCAGCCTAGGGCAAAGGATGCGCTGCGAAATTGCTGCTGCATTACTTCACGAACCGAGTATCTTATTTTTAGATGAACCTACTATAGGACTAGATGCAGTTTCTAAAATCGCTGTACGTAAGTTTATCAAAAAAATCAATGAAGAACGCGGTGTAACAGTGATCCTTACGACTCACGATATGAGCGATATTGAAGCTCTTGCCAATCGATTGATCCTCATCGGTAAAGGAAAAAAACTTTATGATGGAGATCTAAAAAACCTAAAAGAATCCTATGTTAAAAGTAAACGTGTCATCGTCGATTACGAAACTTCTAGCCAAGATTTTTCCCTAAATGGGTGTCAAATCATCTCACAAACATCTGAACGTGCTGTTATAGATGTCAATCTTTCTGAAAACTCTGTTCCCGTTTTGATCCAGCACCTAACTTCATCTTTTAATATCTTAGATATAGCCGTGGAAACACAACCTATCGAAGAAGTGATCGTCAATATGTATAAGGAGTTCTCAATATGAAATGGTATTTTACACTATTAAAGTTGAGACTTACTCAAGGTCTTCAGTACAGAGCAGCAGCTATCGCTGGTGTCGCTACACAGTTCTTTTGGGGCGCAATCTCTATTATGATCTTTGCAACTTTTTATGGTGATGCCTCTGAAGTTAATGGCTTTACAAAGGAACAAATGATCACCTATATATGGCTTCAACAAGCTTTTCTCGTTTTTATTGTCCTTTGGCTAAGAGATAAAGAACTCTTTGAACTCATCCGGACAGGCAATATAGCTTATGAGTTATGTCGTCCATTGAACACCTATGGTTTTTGGTATGTTAAGCTAATTTCATCTAGGCTGTCTTCAGCTATATTAAGGTGCATCCCCATACTATTAATAGCCGTCTTTATGCCGGGACCTTATGCACTGGCACTTCCAAACTCAGCTATCTCTGCACTACTGTTTTTTCTCTCACTGATACTGGGTTTAATTATCAATGTAGCAATCTCTATGTTTATCTATATTTCAGTTTTTATTACACTTTCACCCACAGGTTCCCTGCTTCTTTTTAGTGTCATCGGCGAATTTTTTTCAGGGCTCATTTTACCCATTCCATTGATGCCAACTTGGCTAAGGAATTTTGTGATGATCCTCCCTTTTAGGTATACCGGGGATCTCCCTTTTAGAATTTATTCGGGAAACATCGTTTATTCAGATGCCCTGTTTGGAATCGCTATTCAGGTCATTTGGATAGGTGTTTTGTTGACTTTAGGGCAGGCTGCGATGAAAAAATCGCTCAAGCACCTAACAGTACAAGGGGGTTAAGATGAAACTCTTTCTTAAATATGCAAAGATGTGGTTGAAGTCTCAACTGGAATATCGAACGTCGTTCATTTTGCTTTCAATTGGACAGTTTTTTGTTCCATTTTTTGTCTTTATAGGTATGTATCTATTGTTTGAAAGATTTGATAATCTTGCAGGATGGCGATTTCAAGAGGTTGCTCTTCTCTATGGTAGCATCCATATGGCTTTCTCCATTAGTGAAGCGCTCGTCCGTGGCTTTGATTCCTTTTCAAGCTTGGTAGTCACAGGCGACTTTGATCGCATACTGGTTAGGCCCGTCTCCACTGCACTTCAAGTGCTAGGATCAAAATTTGAATTCACGCGTATTGGCAGACTCATACAAGGTTCGATCATTTTTACCTGGGCAATCATCAACCTTTCAATCACATGGACGTTTTTAAAAATTCTCTGTGTTTTCTTGATGGTTATAGGTGGGATCTTTATTATGTCCGGTTTATTTATCATCTTTGCTACCATGTCGTTTTGGACCATTCAAGGACTGGAAATTGCCAACATATTCACCGATGGTGGACGTGAGATGTCTCAGTATCCACTTTCAATTTATGCTAAAAGTATACAAAAGTTCTTTACCTATGTTGTGCCATTTGCGGTGGTGAACATATTGCCACTGAACTATCTTTTAGATAAACCTGGCTATACTTCTTGGACATATGCGTTTATTCCGCTTGTCGGTGTACTGTTTATCATCCCTTCACTTCTTTTTTGGAATTTCGGTGTAAAGCATTATAAATCTACTGGTTCATAAAAAGAAGGCACTACAATACGCTATGTTATTGTAGTGCTTTTTTTAGGATCATATTCTAGGATATCACCTGGCTGACAATCCAGGACTTCACATATCTTTTCAAGTGTTGAAAAGCGAACTGCTTTAGCTTTTCCTGTCTTTAAGATTGATAAATTCGCCATGGTGACGCCTACCTTTTCAGACAACTCCGTTACACTCATCTTTCTCTTTGCTAGCATCACATCGAGGTTAATCACTATTGCCATATTTCACCTCACACTGTCAAATCAACTTCAGCTTTATACTCAAGTGCTTCCTCAAGTAATAGCTTCAGCAGATTTGCAAAGAACGCTATAATAGATGACATAAAAATAAGTGCTCCAAATGCAAGTACAATCCCAGGATGATTTGCATTTAAAAATGCTAAGATGATCCCAAGCACAAAATAGCTCGCCGCTATTGTCAATCCACAATAACTTATATTTTTAAGTCTCATCACTGATTTTTGACTAAACGCTTCTTGATGATCAATTAGCCTTAGCAAATCAAAGGCTTGAATAAGTGCAAAGTAAAATGGAAGCGTCGTCGCAATCATCCAGATCAACACAGGATACCTTAGGTATGCAAATTCAGGAAAGTTCTCTGCAGTGATCTTGGCCTGTGACGGCAACCAAAGTATGCATAGCCCCGCTATGATACTCCCTATAAGTATAATAAAGCTTCTTAATAATATTTGTTGTACGCGTTTCATAATTCTCTCCTTGAATAGAGCTAAGCCATATGATTGATTCAACTCATAGCTCAACTATCATCATCAATTATCTCATCATCAATTATTCTATCGCCTTAAACTTATCATAAGTATAACCACTTTGTCAACTAAAATGATTGTTTATCAACTAAAATACATTGTTTTAAAATATATTTTTATTGTTTTACGATAAAAAGTGTGGTATTGTATTTTCAAAGATGAGCTTGAGCGGTGAAATTTGAGTGATTTTATTTTAAGGAGGAATTATGTTTGATTTACTAATTATTGGTGCTGGTCCTGCAGGTGCTAATCTAGCAAGGTTGATTGGGGATGATCCCAACGCTTCATACAAAACAGCAATCATTGATAAACGGGCTCTCAATCAGCCTTCTGACCATCGACGTATCAAATCATGTGGAGGTCTCTTGTCACCAGATGCACAGCACATGTTGGCAAAACTCGGTCTTTCTCTTCCTTCTGACATTTTGGATTCACCTCAATTTTTTAAAGTGAGAACCATTGATTTTGACAATCATGTTGAAAGAGATTACAAGCGATTATACTACAATTTTGACAGAGAGAAATTCGATCGGTATCTGTTTAACTCAATTTCAAATCGCGTAGAAAAAATTACTGATGCTGTGGTAAAAAACATTTATGCCATGGATGGTTACTGGGAAGTTGAGTATTTTCAAAATGATGTGATACATCATCTTCAGTCCAAGTGTCTCGTTGCTGCTGATGGTGCAAATTCCTTTACACGCAGAAAAATCGTTGATCCTACAAAAAAAGCAAACTATTTTAGCATTCAGAAAAGTTATGAATCGTCACAAAGACTACCCTATTTTGTTGGAATATTTGATTCTGATGTAAGTGATTATTATTCATGGATGATTCAAAAGAAGAATACTATTTTACTTGGTACTGCTTTACCATGCACTGAAGAAAATCCCCACTTGAAGTTTGAGCTGCTCAAACAAAAAATGAGTACCTATCTAGGCGTTGACTTAGCAGATGAACATTCAGTTGAAGGCGCTTTTATCGAACGAACGATGAGACCTAATGACTTATACTTCACGCACCTTCACAAAACACCTAATGGAAAGCAACTCCCATTAGTGTTAATAGGTGAAGCAGCTGGCGCTACAAGTCCAACTTCCGCTGAAGGCATCAGTTATGCACTAAAAACTTCCTTATTCTTATGCAATGCTCTTGCAACAAGTAAGCTTCACAATTATAGTAAAGTTTTAAGTAGATATGATCATTACTGTGATTCCATTCGTCATAATATTCTATTTAAGAATTTAAAAAGTCCAGGGATGTACGACAAAAGAATCCGTGGTCTTGTGATGAAATCCGGAATTACAGCTATTAAACATGAAAAAGGACCTTCCTTAAGTAAAAGAAAAGTCCTTTATAAAACATGAGTTATCCTTTATATAACATCCTGTCATAGGTGTGGACAAATCCCATCTTTTCGTAGAGTTTCTTCGCTCTACCATTTGGGATGTCTACATGTAGTGATAGGTTTCCACCCGTTTTTTCAATCGCTTGATTGATTAATTCCGTTGCTACGCCTCTTCCAGAGTTACCTTTTTTCACGCCTATATATGCCAGGTGATAGGATGGAATAAACGTTTCAAACCCCATGTGTACGATGATACAGATTCCTTGTATTTCTCCATTTCGAGTTGCTTTAAAGATAAAGCCTTTATCAATGGCTTTTTGTACAGCGTCTTCTGTTTCGCCAATACTGTCATTATAAGGTTCTAGCAGTTTTCTAGTTATCGCTACAACCTCTTCTTTGTCGAGGCCTTTGTTATTAGAAATTTCGTCTAATTCAATCTCATTTCTTCCATCGTTCAGGAACACCAAGTGATTTCCTTTTAGATTATCATGTTTTTGAATCATTGCAGCAATTGAATATGCCTCTGAAGGCTTGATCTTGATATGCTCTAACTTACGAAGAAGCTTTACTGCCTCTTTCAGTTCGTCTTGAGTAATCGCTATAGTATTTGCTTTTGTGGTGGTAACAATCTCATGAATTGATTCAGACTCTTCAAGAACACTTAACTTTGAGCTTGATAATCCACAATGAAATTTGGGCATATGTTCCATTGTACCATCTACCCATTTCCTCATCGCTTCATGGTAGATACTTCTTAATGTATATCCACCATTGATTTGCGTCCATACATTCCCAACAGTTCCAATCTTATCAATGGATTCTTCCATCATCTTCTGGATTGCTAATCCTCTTATAAAAGGTTTCTTTTCCCATTCTGACAGATAGATGTACCCTTGTTCTTGCGCATACTGTTCAAAAACATCATTTGATGAATCATTTTTCTTCACTGGTATGGTAAGCCAGTTGATATCAGGATATTTTTTATAATAAGGCGTCGTTTCTTTTGTTTTAGGCGCATAAATATCAAATTCCTTCGCAGACGCAAAATAATATATAGACTTCAGATATTGTTCTGTACCATATACGAAAATGGATTTCACTTCAACTTCTTCTGCATATTTTACAAGCGCTTCAGCTATCCTATCATTCTTATGTCCTGTTGGATTGCTTCCTTCAAGTTTAAGATAGATTGCGTCTAACCCCAAATACTTCTCAAGATTTTTTGCTCTAAACAATGGTGTCTGACCACTTAAATGCATCTCATACCTCCCAATTTTTTATCTATTCTTATAATAATTATAACGCAACTTGCATATTGCTGCAAATTCCGTACAAAAACGCTGCCTTTTTTCTCGCCATTTTATCAAGAAAATAAACTATTTATTAATTTTTACTATATAAAAATCTTTTTACAAAAAAGCAACATAAATATGTGCTATAATTGAATGATTCAATCTATAACGTTCTATTTTCAACACTTACACCGGCTCTTTTGATGTTGTATATATAAATTTAGTTTGGAGATTTTTCTATGCATATACCTTTTCACAGTAATCAAAATATGGAACTCACTGCTAGAGATAAGTTATACTCTGCCTATTTGCATGTATCTATGATCGTTATCTTACTGTTTTCCACTCTCTTTTTTTTACTAGGCTATTACTTTGCAGCTCTTATACAGTTTCTAATATTTTTTCCATTTATCGCAGCCGCACGCCTTTCGGTTTACAACTTCAACTTTCTATCCAAAATTATCGCAGTTATGGCCTCAATCTTTATCGTTATTCTCCAGACCAATTACTTTTTTACGCCTGCTTCCGGGTTTCAATATATGCTCTTACCCTTGGTAGTTGTACTTTTTCTCATCAATGATTTAAGTCAAACATCCCAGAAAATCTTCTCAATATCATTTTCTTTAGTAATTACTGTTAGCTTTTTTTTAAGTACCAATGTTCAGATTGCTGGTCCTATCGTAGTGATACCAGAGAATCGTCAACTATTGTTTTATAATATGAGTTTGTTGACTGCCTTTATTTCGCTGAGTTTCATGCTATATCTGTATGCATTACAATTGTCTAATAAAGAAAAGGCCTTATCATTCTTAGCAGAATATGATGCGTTGACACTTATCCATAATAGAGGGTACTTTACCAATAAAGGGGAGAATTTGTTTTCAACCTATAAAGAGAAAAAACTCCCCTTATCAGCTATTATTTTTGATATTGATAACTTTAAAGTGATCAATGACACATATGGTCATCACGTAGGTGATCTCGTACTAAAACAACTCTCCCAAACTGTAAAACGACAACTGAATGAAGGCGCAATATTTGCCCGGTATGGTGGTGAGGAATTTTCAATTTTACTAGAAAACACTACTCTTGACGTGAGTTATATCCTCGCTGAACGAATTAGACTCGATGTAGAAAACATGTGTGTCTTACATGGAGATACTTGCATAAAATTTACAGTTAGTCTTGGGATAGCAACGCTATCTGATGCACATCATAAATTCGAAGACATTATGAAAGATGCTGATCGAGCGCTCTACGTCTCAAAGTATAAAGGAAAGAATAAAACTTGGGTCATCAATAATCAGGATGTTCTTCCAATTTTTCCGAACTAAGGTAAGCGTAACATTTAAAGGTATCGCTATCAATAAAATAGGGGTATTATGAAATGATTCTATGATCATTTGCATAATACCCCTTATTTGTTGCTTTAAATTATATATTATTTTTACACCATTTATCTCTTAATGAAGCCTCTGTCTTGTAAAAACTTTAGCATATGTTCGCGTTTTTCCTGTACAAACTTTTTGCTAACTGCTTCAGACCATGAATCTTTAATTTTCCCCTTAGTTCTTTTTACATAATAGTCACTTATCTTAGTATCATACGCTTCAAGAGTGGCTTCATCCATCTCTGAATACTGGTCGACATGATAGACGATCTGTTTAGGCAAGCGCTGCTTAACCTCAGGGTCTTGAGCGGGATAACCCAGACACATGCCGAAGACAGGGTACACTTCCTCCGGGAGTTTAAGCAGTTTTGAAGCCTCTTGCGCGTGGTTGCGTATGCCTCCGATATAGACGCCACCTAGGCCAAGTGACTCTGCCGCAAGCATCGCATTTTGCCCTGCTATAGCAGCATCCACAGTCGCAATTATAAACGTTTCCGTCCAGCCAGATTCATAAGATGAATCCCCTTGATCGCTTTGCAAGACTTTTTCAGATTCACAGACAGTTTTGATGCGGTGAGTATCTCCACAGAACACGAGGAAAATGGGTGATTTTTCAACGTATTCTTGATCGCCACACAGCGTTTTTAGCTGTGCTCTAATCTCTGGATCTTTAACATCAATAATACTATAAGCCTGCAAAAAACTTGACGTTGCAGCAGCTTGCGCTGCGCGTATGATGATATCTAATTCACGCTCATCCACCTTTTGATCAGTGAATTTTCTAATAGAGCGATGTGATAGCATAAGTTCTAAGGTTTGATTCACAATGACACCTCACTAAAATCCTGAAAACAATGAAAGTAACACACCTGCAGATACTGCTGAACCGATTACACCAGCAACGTTAGGTCCCAT
>NZ_JARYZI010000044.1 GCF_029914245.1 Fusibacter bizertensis | reverse complement strand
GTGGGAAACGTTAGTTTCTAGGGAGTCGATGCTTATCTTGCGACAAGCTACTTCATCTTACTTTAGATACATTTTTTTACGTTTTTGCCTACAAGAAATAAATTCCTCGTCGGCGACGCAACTTGCGTTGCGTGTTAATGTCGATTCTATATGCAATTTTCAATGTGCGGATTTAATTTTGCTTCGCAAAATTATAAAAGCGTGGCTTTTGTTTGACGCCGTCAAACGAATCCGCTCTCAAATGGATTTTCGAAGAAAATTCAGTTGATGCTATTCATTTTCAGACTATCCGTCAAACAAACTTGCTCTCAGACGAATTTTCGTTAGAAAATTTGGATGATGCTTGTTCGTTTCACGATTATCTTTCGATTTCAAACTTGCTCTCAAATGGATTTTCAAAGAAAATTCAATTGATGCTTTCTTTTAT
>NZ_JARYZI010000043.1 GCF_029914245.1 Fusibacter bizertensis | reverse complement strand
AGGAAGAGAAAACAAAAGTGATTTCCAGAGTAGTGGCGAGCGAAATGGAAATAGCCCAAACCTGAGTCTTCGGACGAAGGGGTGTGGACAGTCGATAAAGTGAAACTGTATCTTAGCAGAATCGTTTGGGAAAGCGAGCCGAAGAGTGTGAGAGCCACGTACGCGAAAAGAGAAGGATAACGAGACTGATCCGGAGTACCACGGAGCACGAGAAACTTTGTGGGAAGCAGGCAGGACCATCTGCCAAGGCTAAATACTACCTAGTGACCGATAGAGAATAGTACCGTGAGGGAAAGGTGAAAAGAACCCCGAGAGGGGAGTGAAAAGAACCTGAAACCCTATGTTTACAAGCAATGGAAGTTCGTTAAAGAACGACCATGTACTTTTTGTAGAACGGGCCAACGAGTTACGTTATGCAGCAAGGTTAAGTGCTTAAGGCACGGAGCCGTAGCGAAAGCGAGTCTGAAAAGGGCGA
>NZ_JARYZI010000042.1 GCF_029914245.1 Fusibacter bizertensis | reverse complement strand
CATATGGACATCTTGTATGGAACTTACATCCTGCCGGTGTGTTTACGTTACTTGGAATCTCTCCAATAATCGCTTCCATCTTTCTGATCTTTGTTGGATCAGCGATTGGTATAGCTGCAAGAAGTGCTCTTGTATACGGATGCATCGGCGATGCATACAAGTCGTTTTTATCTGCGAGTTCAACAAGGGAACCGAGGTACATAACACCAATTCTATCACTGATGTGTTTTACAACACTAAGGTCATGTGAAATAAATAGGTAAGATAAACCCATCTTCTCTTGCAAGTCCATCATCAAGTTAAGCACTTGTGATTGGATCGATACGTCAAGTGCCGATACTGGCTCATCACATACTACGAACTCTGGATTAAGTGCAAGTGCTCTTGCAATACCGATTCTTTGTCTCTGTCCACCTGAGAACTGATGTGGGTATCTGTTGATATGATACGCCGAAAGTCCACACATTTCAATGATTTCTGTAACTTTTTCTGT
>NZ_JARYZI010000006.1 GCF_029914245.1 Fusibacter bizertensis | reverse complement strand
GAGATTCATTGAATTTCCAAGAAGTACGAAAAAAGATGCTGCTGCTAATCTAATTCTTAGATTTGCAACAGCACCTTCTAAACCGACTCAATTATCCTTTTACAGCACCTGCTGATATGTTCTCAATGAGATATTTTGAGGCGAAAATAAATACGATTACAATTGGAACAATTGAAATGGCAAATCCAAGATAAATCGCGCCTTGGTTTTGATACCATATTTTTAAAGCTTTCAATGAAGAGATAACCATTGGAAGCGTTTCGTTTTGTTTAGAACTTAAGATTACCCTTGCACTAAGGTAGTTATTCCAAGAACCTATAAAGGTGAAAATTGACATCGTCGCAACACCTGGTGCCATTAACGGCAATGCAATTCTGTGGAAAATATATAATTCCCCAGCGCCATCCATCCTCGCTGATTCTATAACTTCTTTACTCAGTGCAGCACTGATATATGCCCTTAGAAAAAATACGGTGCCTATCGAAGCAATTGATGGGATAATCAATGCAGCATGTGTATCCATTAGACCTAATTGTGTCATCCATTTTACATAACCTAAAAAAGCTAACTGACTAGGAACCATCATGAATACTAATATAATACCAAATAAAAAGTTCTTACCTTTGAAGTTATACATGTGAAATCCATATGCTGTGAGTGCGGAAAAATATCCTGATAAAACTGTGACTAAAACTGCGATTTTAAGTGAATTCCAAAATCCACGTGTAATATCCACATTATCAACTAGTATTTTATAATTCTCAAATAAACTTGTGCCTGGCATCAAAGTAATACCTTTAGTCTGTATTGCCATACCATCACGCGTAGAATTGATAATTACGATCCAAAATGGAATAACGGCTACAATTACAAGTAGAGCAAGAAATAGATAAACCATAGTGTAAACGATTATTTTTTTGCGTTTAACTTTTCTCTTTATGCTTTGCCTTTGGATATTTTGCTTTTCAATTTGATCATCAACTTGATCTTTGTTGTTTAAATCATTCATGTTTAGCACTTCCCTTCAATGCATATAGCTCTTTCTTTCTTGCTTTTTTTATCTTACGGTTTTGAATAAACTCTTTGATCTCTGTTCTATTAGTCATCACTGTAAATACAACTGTAAATAGCATTATAACAATAAATAGAGCAAACGAAAGCGCTGATGCATAACCATAATTTTTATGAACAAAAGCCATATTGTAGATGTAGACAATCATCGTATTTAAACTACCTTCTGGGAAACCTTTACCATCAGTGATTAAGAACGGAATATCAAATAATTGTAGTCCACCGATTAAACCTGTGACCATTACATACATTAATATCGGTTTAATTGAAGGGAGTGTGATGTTCATCAGTACTTGAAACCTTCCAGCCCCATCTATTCGTGCTGCTTCAAAAACTTCTTTACTTACAGCTTGTACTGACGCCATAAATAGGATAAATGAGTTGCCAAACCACATCCAAGTCTGAATTCCAGAAACACTCATTTGTGCCATTATCGGCTTAGTTAACCATCCTATTGGTTTATCAATCCATCCAATATTAAATAACACTTGATTTACAACACCATAGTCTTTATCAAGTAATTTCATAAAAATCAATGCAATTGTCGCAGCAGCAATTAAATTTGGTAAGTAGAATATAACTCTGAAAAAACCTAACCCTTTGACTTTGTATTTAATATCCGAGAAAATCATAACCAACAATAAGGCAAGGAATATCTGAAATATTATATTTACACCCCAAATTTTTAAGGTGTTCAGAAACGCATCAACTAGATTAGGATCTTTAAATAGCAATTTGAAGTTATCAGCTCCAATAAATACTTTTTTACCAAAACCTTTATATCTTGTCATCGACAAATATAAAGTAAAGAAGATCGGATATGCATTGAAAAGGAAGAAAACCAAGAAGAAAGGGGATATAAAAAGGTATCCTACTTTGTCTTTTATTTTTTTCATTTCATCCTCCATCTACAAAAGTATACAAAAGTAGACTTAAGGTCTACTTTTGTATCAATATCATTTATTCAGTTGGCAATCCGTCAACATAAATCTCTGGATACGTAACTTGAACATCTGCATAGAACGCTTTTAGTGTATCAGCTACTGAATTGTAACCCTCAGCACCTTGTTTATAGTTTGTGATGTGAACACCTAAAAGATCGTTTAAGCCTCTGTCGTAGATCGTTACATTAGATAAATCGATTTTTGCTGCTTCATCATTAAATACTTTCAAGTGGTTCATTCCACCTAAAGACTCTCTACCATCGTACTGTGCAATAACTGGTGCCATGATAGATTCAACTGAGTACATATCACCATCAGCTTGCTGACGAGCTGCAAGACGTTCTTTATCAAATAACATTGACTTTAAGAATGCGAATGCAACTTCTGGAACCTTAGTATCTGCGTTAATTCCTAGGTAAGTACCACCCCAGAAATATGAGTTAGGACCTGAAGCCATACCCCAGTTACCTTTGAAAGGCGCTGCATCAAAAGCATCTTTTTCAGCTTGATCTGCATCTTCACCTGGTTTAGCAAGTGTGTTGCCTTCTGCGTCAACTTTTTCAATATTTAACTCAAGTACATATTTCAATCCCCATGTAGGCATTGAATATGCCATTACTTGCCAAGTATTTCCTTCAGCATCTACTAAATCTTTATCCATAGCATCAAACCAAGGACCTGACCATTCAGCAGCATTAGCTGTTAAAGACTCACCAATTGTTTCGCCATACATTTCTTTTACTAAGTTAATGTAAGGAATTTGTTCTTTGATCTTAGCCGGGTTTAAAGTTCCATTTTCGTCAATCCACATAGACGGATTGTTTGTACCCGCTGCAAAGTGTCTTACCGCTTGATCATCTGAGAATAATCTCCAGCTAGAGTTAAATTCTTTAACTTCTTTTTGTGCAGTTAATAAATTTTCAATTGTGTTAAATTTGTTTGCATTCATCCAGTTTGTAACTGCTGTATTGTAGTCTGCTGATCCAAGTTCTGGGAATCCAGCTTCACTACCCCATACTTCTGCAGCCATATCTGTTTTGAAGAAAATCGCACCTGGCGTTACTTGCCAAGATAGAGCAGCTAATTTTCCAGTTGCTGGATCAATTCCTGATTGCCAGATATATTCTTTATAATCAGCTTTTTCAGCTGCTAAATCAACATCAGGATCATTTTCCATCATTGATTCAATATCTCCATAATAACCTGCTTCGATGAAAAGTTTGATTTGATCTAACTCGCCAGAAAAAATATCTGGTCCATTACCTGATTCAAGTGCAGGTAAAATTTTATCCATGTAACCATCTTGGATAGATACGGCTACAAATTCTACTTCTAAACCTTCAAAAGGTTTTCCAGGAGCTGTATACATTTCTTCGAAATATTCAACATCACCTGCGACAGCAAATTCATCTGTAAATGACCAAACTACTAATTTTTCTTTTGAATAATCTTTACTTGTATCAACTGTAACATTTTGAGTTTCTTTAGTGGTATCCGCTGTATCTGTACCATCTGTTCCACATGCTGTTAAAGCAAGTGATGCTACTAACAAGATCACTAATAAAATAGATAACTTCCTCATCATATCTCCCCTTAAATTTTGATTTGGCAACAACTAACTCTGTTGTAGTTATAATATAGCACATTTACGAAATCGATTTCAATACTTATTTTAAAAATTCGTCATTGTTTTAATTTTTTTTCAATATAGCCACTTTTTTTGCTGCTTTTCACTAATTTTAGTACAATCTCAAATATAGGTCTAAAGCCAGTTCAAAGTTCTATCATCGTGATATAAAGATAATTAACATCATGCATATATTTAGCTCTAATCACTGAATTTGAACAGTTTCATCTGTTTTAAGAAAATATTTTTCTGCTCTTTTTTACACTTTAAATACATATTCTCTAATGAATTTGTGCGATTTTGATAGCGTAGCCCCCTCGCTCAAACCGCCTAGAACTAAAAGAAACCGATTGCCTAAATACAATATTTTCATTTACTTCAGAGCTTTCTATGATTCACTTGCATCACATTTCACCCTATTGTCTCGGCTTTATTCTGACTTTAGCACAAAAGTTGTGATTGAATGATCTGGAAGATTTATGTTTAAACCATCACCATCAACAACAAGGCTCATTTGGGCAATCCATCCTTCATTTTGAGCAACTACAACGATATCGCCATTTGGATTTTTAAAAGCAACCGCGTGAACATCTTCATTTGTCACACTAATTTCTAGTCGTCTCGCGCCAACTTCGATGTATTTAGAAAAATGTCCAATATAGTAATATGAGTTATTGTAACTCAACTTTTTTTCCGTACGGTCATACATAATTGGTGCTTCACAGTAGTTATAAACATGATTTGGGCCACCTTTTTCGTTAAGCACCAAATTCCAGTCGATCCATCCACGACTCCAATTGTTAAAATCACCGATGATGTTTCTACCATAACGTTCACAGTTTGACCATGAGCCTAAATAACCATTAAACTCAGCATTTTCAGATGTAGTTGTAAGTTCTACACATCCTTCAGTAAACAATATATGTTTATCTGGGAAAAGATTATGAAGCGCAGATAGGTTTTCAAAAGCTTCACTGACATACCAGTGGTTACCTGTTCCCCATACATATTTTGCAGCTTCTTTATCCGCAAGTACAACTGCACCACGTTCAACGAGCACATCACGGTTATGGTCCCAGATGATAATTTTGGTATCTGGACATGCATTTTCTAAAACTGGACCTAGATGATTTTTCACAAAATCGCGTTCTTCTTCAGCTGTATAGATACATGAATCCCATGTTTGAGTTGCTAGTGGTTCGTTTTGAACACTTACAGCCCATATGTCAATCTCACGTTCTTTCATAGCCTCAACAAACTTAGCATAATAGTTTGCCCATGATGCATAGTATTCAGGCAATAGCTTTCCACCATAATTCATCTCTTTTGTATCTTTCATAAACCCCGGCGGGCTCCACGGCGAAGCCAATATTTTAAGTGGTCCACCAGCATAACGCATAGCATCCTTGATCATAGGAACAACCCATTTGTCTTCACGAGAAATATCAAACGTAGTAAGTTCTTTGTCTCCTTCATCAACATAAGTGTAATTCTCAAGCGCAAAATCACAAGAATGGATGTGAACACGTCCCAAAACATATCCGAGTCCTTTATCCTTAGAAAAATAGGCGCGAATTGCTTCTTCTCTCACTTCCGACGGCGCTTCAGACAAAGTAAAAGCAGCAGATTCGGTAAAAGCCCCGCCGAATCCCATAAATTCTTGATAAGTATGTTCACTATTAACTGCAATTACTTGTCTCCTTGGATCAAAATTACCCGTCTCACGTTCAGGTAACTGCATCCAGTATTTCGAATCTTTTTTCTCCGACCTTACAGATACTACTTTCATATAGCCTCCTATTTCAATTTATATCGATTTATTTGGATTTTATTTCGATTTAAGTTTATAAACCATGATAATCTGCTTTACTTGACCACTTCGAATTTGCAGCGCTAAATCTCCTTTGACGTCTATAGCGCGCTTACCATCCACCAAATAGTAATCTACTTCAACTTGATCAGAATACGTTGGCAGTGAAGTTTTATTTTCAATAATGAACTCTATACTTGATAGCAAGGTGGTTTTTACACGCCCTTCTAAGAAAAAATCTGCATGAAGTAAAGGCGCTGGTGAGAAAATAAGCTCTTCATTATATTGAAATACAGATTTACCAAACATCATAACATTCCAAGTACTTAACATTTCAGCGGTTGAACCACTTAGTCGAGCAACAAATCCTTGACCGCGAACACTTGGGTTTGGATTTAAACTACTCGCTATAAAGCTTGAATTTTCAAGTGTTGAACGACCATATACATCAGGGTCCATAAAACAAACTAAATTTGATTTTATCTCTTCATAGAATTCGTCATACAGACCACCCTTTAAGAGTCCCAAGATGTATTTATACGTCATGTGCAAAAAGTTACTTTCTCGCTCTAACCAGCCCGGTGTAAATGCTCTTATTCTGCCAAGTTCATAACTCATCTCATCTAGTTTGCCGCTTGTTTTGTATGTTTTCAAAGGTGCATCGTATAATTCTGATGCTCTTATCTTGTTGTACAGGTTAATATTTTCTTCAACAGACCCAATTTTCAAGCTCCTAGCAGGTGCTTCGAGGAAATCAGGGACTTTATGCAGTTCGAAAGCTTTCACTCTAACCGCTTTTAAACCGTAAGGGGTAGTATAACCCAACTCTTCATATTCACTAGCAGCGTAGGTGAGATAAGTTGGAATCACACCCTCGTTGCACTGTCTAGCACGATCAATACCATCAATTAGTATATTTTCAACACACGATAAAAAAGATAACAGTTCTGATTTTAAGACACTTACTTCGCTACCACTTATGCCTTTTTTAATACGTGCTCTAAAAGATTCTCGAGCTGTAGCCATCTCATCCCAACGCTCAAACAAAGAAATTTCTTTAGTAACCGTAGCGTATAACGCTCTAAAAAACACGTAATTGTCTTCAAGCAATTTAACTTCCGCTAAATTATTATTTTTTTCAAAGTTAGCTTTTAAAAATCGCACGATTCTTACAAGTTCAATGGTTTCACTCATACCTGAAGCAAAAACACCCGGTAAGCCATTCATGGCATCATTCCACCCTGGTTTATTTGCTTCCATCTCAACACCCATACCCAGAGGATCTAATGACGAAAGCTTTGTAAACACTAGTGTCAACAATTTCTGAGCTAAATTTGTCTTGTAAACTTCTCCTGATTGATCTCTGGACCAGTTGGATTGATTAAAGCGTTTTGTATGGGCTTCCTCTTCTAAAGCACCGTATTGTCTCACTTCGCCTTTACTATTAAGTCCGTATTTTAGATCTCTTGGTAAAACCGTAACTGGACTTTCATAATATTGATAGCTTTTATCTTCTAAGAGCAATTCATCTATTTTATCTGGAAAAATACTCAGATAACTTTCAATCAAATCAAAATTGTAAGTCCAATGGTCCACCCAGAAACCTTCTCCAAAAACAGCTTCAATGTGTTGCGTTGCTTCAGTTAAAACCAAACCAATAAACAGCTCTTCAGATACATTTAGTTCAACGTCATTTAATGCGATTTGCATGCTTATTTTGCCTGGAGAAAATTTATAGTTTAAGACTTCTCTTATCTTCTCTTGGTTTGTCACTACATATTTATCGATGATTTTATCAGCGTTATCTTGATCCAACGTAAAAGTTGTTCCTTGTACACCCAAAGGGTTATACCCATCTAACTGGATGAGATTCATGAACATCTTCACATTAAAAAGACCCGCCTCTGGTACAAAGAAAACATCATTACGTCTGTTTTGATTTACATCTCTAAAGTTACCATTCCCCTGAGAATAAAACTCTGGCGCAAGAGTGAAGAAATTATAATCACGCTCCGGATCTCCATGTTTTCTTGAAAAAACATGATAAATCTTTTTGCGATCACCTTCACCAAAAACCAAAGGATACCCACCTCGCAAAGTATTGTCTAGGAAATTTTGCTTGATATAAGCATCAAATAACGGAAAATTGCTTTTCGTATCAACCACATCTACCAAGACATCTATCAACGCTTCTGCTTCTTTAAGCTTATTGGCTATATAGTCTTTTTTTATAATCAAGTGTGCCATTTGATTAATGATTGACACCTCTGACACATGTCCTATCAGCGTATTGAGTTCAATACACGAGTCTTTTGAAAGTTTTTTTGATACTGGCGAAAATCCACAAGGCACTTTGTTAACAACAACTTGCGCATCTAAATTTAAATCACTGAGTTTTTTGCCAATTAACCCGGCAGGTATAGACAGAGATGTATCATAGCCAAATACGAGTCCAAGGTCAACAATTGGTTTTATAAGTTTGTCATCTTCCATAAAAGACATGTAAAAGTGCCCTTTGTTAACCATGGATACCTCAGCTTCATCACCACTTGAAGCTCTAAACTTATAGATTGGAACATTGTTTTCAATATTCTCAACGCCCATCCACGAGACCATCAAGTTCGACATGCTTTTATAACTTTGATTTGTTGCACCTGAAGGTAAGATGTTGGCAATGCCATCAACCACTTCAACCAGTCTTTCTTCACCAAGGTTTTTAATCATTACGTTTCTAACAAGTCCCGCAACTGGTTCATTTGTCAGCCCAAAATAAGTTACTTTATAATGAATATTTCTAGATTTGTTGATCTCCTCAATTGAAAAATGACCCCTTGATATATACATATTTCTCTTTACATCATCATCTGTATGAACTGCAAACGGTTCATATACATCACCATCTACGATTACAAAACTTCTAAATCCGTACTTGTCCACATATTGATAACTCGTATTTGCGGGGAAAAATTCGAGTATAGGTTCATCCTTGTCTTTAATCCCAAAACTGGTTATTCCTTGTCCGCGATTTGCGTAAAATGCCCACAAAGGAATCCCTTTAACACCAGCAATACCAGGTAAAAAGCTAGAAAATGTTTTCTGCTTATCATAATCTTCAATTACAAATTGATTGTTTTCAAAATAGTATGTCACACGTCCTCCTCAGTAAGTTTGAAATATATTACAAACTTAAAGTTCAAATTACGAAATCGATTTCGTTGCATCTATTTTAACATATGTCTATTTTAAAGCAAATAAAAAAAGTACATTATTTTGTACTTTCTCTAATAATCAGTTCAACTGGAACGCGTTTCACTATACCAGGTGCTATATTCTTTTCATTGTTTATAAGTGCTATTAAGTGTTTAGCCGCCTCTGTTCCAACCATCATTTTATTTTGTGAAACTGTCGTAAGCGATGGCGATGTATATCTTGTTAACTCGATATTATCAAAACCAATCACCGACACATCGTCTGGCACTTTATATCCCAATTCTCTTAGTGCAATTATTGCGCCAAGAGCGATATCATCGCTTGCTGCATATATTGCATCTGGAACACCTTTATACTGCTTTATAAGTTGTAATAGTGCATTTTTGCCACTGTTATAATCATAATTGTATGCTTCAACAATTAAATTCTCATCAACTTCAACATCAGATTTTTTAAGTGTATCCTTATAGCCTTCAAGTCGTTCCACAGCTGAAAATGATCGTAAAGGACCTGATATGTGGGCAATATGCTTAGCCCCTTTCAGCATCAGATATTCAAGTGCCATTCGAGTCCCCTGAAAGTTATCCGAAATAACCGTAGGTACATTGATGAGACCATTATCGACAGAAACGATCGGGATGCCACTTTCAGTTAATTCTTTCAAATTCACATCATCCACATCCACGGTTAGGATCAAAACACCATCTATATTTTTATATTTGCACCATTCGAGATAGGTTAATGATTGAGCACCAACTTTTTTTGATACAAAAGTCACTTCATACCCTAAAGCTTCTACATATGTTTTAAATTCTTGCAAGACACCACTAAAAAAGTGATGCTCTAGTCCAATGTTCAAATCTTCACTAAACAGGATCCCTATTGACCAACTATTTTTTGTTTTGAGTAATCTCGCATTGGAGTTAGGCACATACCCCATCTCTTTAGCAAGCGCCAAAATTTCCTCTTTGCGCTTTTTACTAACTTGGTTCGAGTTATTTAGTGCTTTAGAAACTGTACTTGATGCACATCCAGCTCTTTTAGCAATATCATAAATTGTTACCATTTTTTCTCTCCTTGTAGTTAATTAAGGCAGTATAAAAGGCAAGTCCAACTGTCCAACAAGTTCCTATTCGTAAAATATATATCGCTCTACAAGGGCAACGCTATACGCATCACGTTAGGTTTGTTGAATTTATCCGCCTTGATCCATCTCTTAAATTTTGTCACTTATACTTTGTCAGTTCATTCTATCAAGAATTTTAACTTATTAAAAGTGAATAATCGCGTAAAAATTGTATATTTGAAAAAAACAATTAAATATATTAATCAATTTGCTCAACGTGAGTTTCTTTTATCGGTTATTTTGATATCAGTTTATCACAAGTCCTTGATAAATCAAAGGCAGAGATAGCAAGGGGATTTAACATGAAATTTTACACATTTTATGCTGATAAGTGGGTATATAATAATGAACACTCAAAAGTATCGGAGGATCATATGGCGAATAATAGAACCAATAAAAGTAAAAAAAGCAAAAAAAATAAACTCGTAAAAAATATGGGGACTCAATTAAAAAGATCCGAAGAAAAATTCCGAATGCTTTTTGAAAAGTCACCTGTTGGCATGGCTATGGTTGAGCATAGCACTGGGGCTTTTATAGAGATCAACAATTCGCTACTTCATTATCTTGGATATACCAAAGACGAACTCATGAATATGACATTCTGGGATATTACACCACCGGAATATACTGAGCAAGAAGAGGCTCAAATTTCTGATCTTAACACTCACGGTAGTTTTGGTCCAAACGAGAAAGAATATATCAGAAAAGATGGTACAAAAATACCTATTCGAATTAGCGATTTTATACTCACAGATACTGATGGAACTGAAGTTGTTTGGGGCATTATCGAAGATATTTCGTTAGAAAAAGAAAATAAAAAAGCCATGGAGAACTTAGCTTTTTATGATCAACTAACTGGACTTGCTAATAGAAGTTTATTAACCGAGCGTTTCAACCAATTACATGGACTTTACAAACGCGATCACAAAAAGTTTGGTGTACTGTTGATTGATTTGGATAAATTCAAAGGAATCAATGATAGTTATG
Organism: Fusibacter bizertensis; assembly: GCF_029914245.1. GTDB lineage: Bacteria > Bacillota > Clostridia > Peptostreptococcales > Acidaminobacteraceae > Fusibacter_C > Fusibacter_C bizertensis. Next base: position 244,369 of record NZ_JARYZI010000006.1, on the reverse strand, counting down.
GACATCTAGCTGGAGATGTTGTGTTAAAAGCAGTTGCTTGTAGAATTAAGAAAATAACAAAGCGCGAGGAAGACACTGTTGCAAGGATCGGGGGCGATGAATTTGTGGTCATTATTCCAGATATAGAATCCTGTGAAAACCTCAAATCTACCGCACATAAAATAGTCGAAATCATAAGAGAACCCATCCTCTTTAACGGAATAGATCTCAAAATCACATCAAGTATCGGTATTTCCATATACCCTAATCATGCCGACGACCTCCAGGGTCTATTAAGAAGCGCCGACATAAACATGTATCGAGCGAAAGAACTTGGTGGCGATAATTTTCAGATGGTTAAGTAAAGAAATGGTATATTGGGAGCTATAATATATACCATTTCTAATACATTACATAGATATTTCTTGTCAATACTATGTTTACTTAAATTAAATACAAGGAGGACGATATGAAATTTATACCCTATCTTTCATTTGAAGGAAATGCAGAGGAAGCTCTAGAATTTTATGCAAATGCTTTTAACGGTACGATGAAGACAATCCACCAATTCCTGAAACATATAGCAATAAGATATTGCATGCAGCTTTAGGAATTGGTGACGAAGAAATCTACCTTTCCGACACATTTCCAGGCATGAAAATAAAACCAGGTAATGCAATTGAGATTAACATAACACTTGACAGCGAAACAGAATTACGTTTGCTCTTTGATAAACTTGCGACTGGCGGTAAGGTACAAATGCCAATAGACAAGATGTTCTGGGGTTCTCTCTTTGGTTCACTCACTGATAAATTTGGTATTGGTTGGAACCTAGATTATGAGCTTAAATCTGAATAATCAAATATAAACGGCTAAGTTTGCTGGGTATAGGCTATTCTTAGTCGTTTATTTCCCTTTCTCACGAAAAATTGTTGATACTTTAGCGCTATCAAAACTGAACATGATTTTGATAATTAAAGCAAAGACGATTAATACAATTATTGGAATCACACAAGAAGTTATAATCAAAACTGCAATAGCATCTAAATAAGCAGCCAGTGTATCTTCTCCCTTTTTAACGATTGTAGATATGTCATTTCCAATTTTAGAAGTCACATTGGATATATAATCTCCAACTTTATCCATCCAGTTTTTGTCTTCTTCGGCAAAATCCTTTTTCTTTGCATCAATTTCTTCTTTGTTTTGATTTGCAACTTCAATTGTTTGTTCTACCGATGATTGATAAGACTCATATATTAAATCACTGGTCTTAATACTTACAGGAATCGTCATGAATATAACAATTCCAAATATAGCGAGTTTTATAGCAAGGTTTCTGAGTATATCGTTCTTTACATATAAATAAACAATTCCGAAAAGACAAGCCATAGGAATAATAAAACCAAAGGTTAAATAACCAACAACAGCAATTAATATCTTTTCTAACAGAATTGCACCCAATATAACAATAAAATAAGAGGTTAATTCTGCAATTTGATTCGCAATTGGCGTTGCAACATCACCAGGTATCAACGATAGCGCTGTTGAAGATGCCGCAGCTGTAGCTGCAAGCTTCATAACTGTAACTTTTTTATCATCCAAAGAGTTTACTGTCGCTTCATTAAAATCTGGTGCCGTGACTACTTTTGATACGACGAAGATTGAAAGTAATGCGATTATGAGCAAAGCAATCCCGATTAGCGTCCTTTTAGAAAATTTCATTTTTGACTCTTCTATCATAACTTATCTCTCCTTTATAATGTCATTAATCAAATACTACAAACTTTAATGCAATATTACCATAATGCACCATTATTACAAGCAAAATGATAGGAATGACTCATTTGGATTGTTTTTTCTGTCATTAAAATAGTGTTGTGCAAGCATGATTAAAACCATTTCATCGACTTTATTTATCAACACCTACGACTATTGTATTTGATACATAAGTTTGACTAGCAGACATTAAGTGTATAAGACTAACATACAGGCATTAACAAGCACTGGTCAAATAACGATAGGAGGTTTTTTATGAATGGTTATGAGTATGCTATAAAAATGGAATTGGACGGCGAGATGTTTTACAGAGAACAAGCACTGGTAAATAAGGACAATGTCCTTAATCCGGTTTTTTTGTCTTTAGCAGAAGACGAAAAACAACACGCTATCAGGATTAAAGAAAAAGAAGCAGGCAATGATTTTCTACCAGATGAAGAAGATATGGCGAAGACTAAAAATGTTTTTACCGATGCTGCAGGATTAGATCCTGAAAAAAGCACTACTGAACAGATTGATGCGTATAGAAAAGCACTCGAGATGGAAGCGAAAAGCATAGATCTTTATAAAAAACTTCTGTCAGAATCAAATGAGAACAAAGACCTTTTTGAATTTCTCATTAAACAAGAAGAAAAACATTATAACTTAATTGAAGAAATCATAGAAATGGTAATCCGCCCAAACGAATGGGTCGAGTCTGCTGAGTTTGGCCTACGTAAGAAATACTAACAAACTCAACAGTTAAGGAGGTGCAACATGAAACAAGAACTAACCATAGTACTTTCAGGTGAAGCTGGTCAAGGCCTTGCTACACTTGAAGATTTTTTGGTAAAAGCAATATCAAAAACTTACTACGTCTTCGCAACTACAGAAGTCATGAGTCGCGTTAGGGGCGGAAACAATTCACTTGAAATAAGAATCAGCAACACTCCCGTTTACGCTTATAAAGAACATATTGATTTTCTATACTTATTAAACAATCATAGTTTATATCGACTAACGGACCGAGTTGATTCTAACTCAAAAGTTTTTGGTGAGGTTGATTTTATCACCCATGAAGAACATGAGCAATTATCCAGCCAGTTCATTCCTTTGGCGTTGACAGATTCAGCAAAAAGTGCTGGAAACGTGCTCTTTAGCAACACGGTGCTTTTCGGACAGATTGCTGGAATCCTAAATCTCAATGTAGAAGACTGCCACACTTTGATTTCAGAAAGATTCTCTACTAAAAATGAAACAATTCAACTTGGCAACATCAAAGCCTTTGATATTGGTTTTGAAATTGGAATGCCATATCAGTCTGAACATAAATTGGTCCCACAAAAAACAGGCCATATGAAAATCTTCACAGGTGCTGAAGCCATTGGCATCGGTTCACTTGGTGGCGGTTGTAATTTCATCGCTTCATATCCCATGTCTCCGGGCACTGGCGTTTTGACCTATTTGGCTAGCAAATCCAATGCGTTTGGCGTATTTGTCGAACAAGCAGAAGATGAAATAGCCGCCCTCAATATGGCAATTGGGGCATGGTATGCTGGCGCTCGTGCACTTGTAACAACTTCTGGTGGGGGCTTCGCGCTCATGGAAGAAGCAGTCAGCTTATCCGGCATCACCGAAACACCTTGCGTTACGCATATCGGTCAGCGTCCAGGACCAGGCACAGGACTTCCAACAAGAACTGGCCAAGAAGACCTCAACTTAGTTGTTTATGCCGGTCATGGTGAATTTCCAAGGTTGATTTATGCACCTGGGACTATGGAGGATGCGATTGTATTATCTCAAAAAGCTTTTTATATGGCTGATAAATACCAGATTCCTACATTTATTTTATCTGATCAATTCTTATTGGATTCAAAATTCCAGATGGCGCCGTTTGAAATGGATGGCAAATATTTAGAGTCATTTGTCGTTGAGAGTGAAACGAATTATCAGCGCTATAAGTTAACTGAAAACGGTGTTTCTCCAAGAGCAATCCCAGGCAATGGCAAAGGCTTGGTTAAATGCGATAGTGATGAACATACCGAAGATGGCCTGATTACCGAATCTTTTGATGTAAGGGTTCAGATGAATGACAAAAGAAACTCAAAAATGCCACTTCTTTTAGACGATTATGAGATGCCTGAACTGATAGGACCTGCTAATTACACCAACTTGATTGTCGGATGGGGTTCGACTTACGGCGTTTTGAAAGAATATATTGATTATGGCGACTCAAATGATACCGCTTATCTCTACATCAAACAGCCTTTCCCTCTTCATCCAGACATTAAAAAATATTTTGATCAAGCCAAGCACATTATTGGTGTGGAAAATAATGTCACAGCGCAATTCGCAAGGCTTTTGAAGCTAGAACTGGACATCAAAGTTACAGATCATCTGTTAAAATATAACGGTGTACCATTTTCCATTGAAGAAATCACCAATTACATGAAGGAGGTTCTATAATGGCTCATTTCGAATTTGATGAAAACATCGATATCGCATGGTGTCCCGGTTGTGGTAATTTCACCATCAGAAAAGCTATAATAGAGGCGCTTCAGGAATTAAATCTCAACCCTACTGAAGTTGTCATGTCCTCTGGCATCGGTCAAGCAGCAAAAATGCCTCAATATATAAATACCAATTTCTTTAATGGTCTCCACGGCAGGGGTTTACCAATTGCCGTTGCCATCAAGGCCGTTAATCCCGAGTTGACTGTCATTGCAGAAGGCGGTGACGGTGATATGTATGGCGAGGGTGGTAATCACTTTATCCATAATATCAGACGCAACCCAAATATCGTGCACATCGTCCATGACAATATGGTTTACGGATTGACAAAAGGTCAGGCCGCGCCAACAAGTGCCATTGATTTTGAGACACCGGTGCAAGTCAACGGCGTTATCAACGATCCTTTCAACCCTATGCCTGTTGCACTGAGCCTCGGCGCAACTTTTGTCGCCCGCGCCTTTTCTGGTGATATCCCTGCGGTTAAAAAGGTCATCAAAGCGGCAATTGCACACGATGGTTATGCTTTAATTGACATCTTTCATCCTTGCGTCTCTTTCAATAAGATCAACACTTTTAAATGGTTCAAAGACAACAGTTATAACCTAGATGATACTTACGACGCAAGCGACTTCACAGCTGCTATGGAAAAAGCGCTTGATACCGAAAAATATGCACTTGGTATCTTGTATCAAAATAAAGATAAAGTGTCTTTCAACAACCGTACTTGGCTATATCAAAACGATCCCACACCTATCGTAAAAAGGGTGCGCGATATCTCACAAGTAAACGCTCTAATTCGCTAAGTTAGCATTTTTAATTTTTTGTGTAGTGTAATGTAATATAAGTATATGTTTACTGCAAAATAGGCATCTCAATCACTTGAGATGCCTATTTTTGTTTATTGATTCTTAATGCGCTTATTTTTAAGATAATTTTCTACAGATAGTCGCTTTCTACTGATAGTTGCTTTGCACTTTCACTATATGCCATGATCTCAACTGGATTCCCATCCGGATCAGTCAACCAAAATTGATATGCGCCATCAACACCTAAACTAATCTCAGTATCTGGTTTTATGCCATTTTGTGTGATTGCCTCTAAGGCCAAATGTATGTCCTCAACCTCTAAACATAAATGCTGATAACCATAATAATTTTCATAATGATAAGCCTGTTTTTTTATCTCATTAGGCGAATGAAAAAATTCAATATATTGATGCGGTGCAACTTCTATGAAATCAATCCAAGGACTATCTCGAATCATTTCTATCTCTGACAACTCTTTAGGGTTGGCTTCCATATCGGCTTCAAGTGCTTTATACAAGTCATCAAAAGTTAATGTCATCGCCCTTTTGAAACCAAGTCCTTTTACATAGAAATTAAGCATATTAACATCGTCTTTAACTTGATAGGCAATCTGAGTTGTATAGGCGACATGCGAGCAAGTCTCGTGATGACCAGTAGAACTAAGTTTGATTTTGGCGAGTTCCCCTTTAGCATATTCGGTAAACTGAACTTCATTCCCATCAGGATCAAAAACAGTCAATTCCTGTGAGCCATCTACGACGGTATGAATATCCTCATGAAGTACTACGCCGGCATTTATAAGTTTTTTCTTTATACTTTCAATTGACTCAACTTCAAAATTAACTTTCATAAAGCCATAATGTGCACGACGATCTGCCGCTGTTTCTAAAGGTTCTTCATCACTATATATGAGTTCTAAAAATTGATGCTCTGCTAATTTCATATAATCTATACAAGGTAAATCTTCTGCTTCACTTGCTTTGGGGTTAAACATTTTCGTAGTCAAAGTAAATAGCTTTTGCATACCAAGTACCTCGCTATAAAATGCCAGCATCTCCTTAGAATGCTTCATCTTCAAAGCTATATGTCCTATGTTTTTGATATTTAACTTTTGAGGTTGTAAAGGCGCAGGCTGTATAAAACTAGACTTTATATCAAAAAAGTTGCCCTGTTCACCACATTTAAGAATACTGGATAATACCTCTAGCACATGGAAAGCCATTTCCTTAGAGGCTCTATTTGGTCTTTTTTCTAGTATAGCTTCAGCCATCTCCGAGGGGCCAATACCTCTTGAATTCTCACGATGAGGTGTGAACTGCCAAAGCGTCTTTGGCACAGATGTATTTGATAATACGGATTGATCTAGGATGTACTTCACTTCGCCACCAAATTGGTTAGGATCAGTCAAATAAAGAATTCCCTTTGTCCCGTAAAGTGTAAAAAAAGTTTCCTCATTGCGATTACTTTCCGCATCGATGTGTAAAGTACCCGTTATGCCGTTTTTCATCTGTACAATTGCTGAAACTTGACTTTCATTTGGCGTCTCCATCACCTGACCGTATTCCTTACTCGTCGGTGATATGTTAAGGTGTGTTTTATATGGCGTCCTCACGATGCCACCCACACGAGACACCGGTCCAAGCAAACTCACAAGTGCAGTCATATGATAAACAGCGTAATCAAGTAGAATACCTGCCCCTGGCTCTTTAAGAAAAGGAAAAAGGCTGATTAAAAATGAATTGTTTCTATTCACAGAGATTGAAAATGAATTGATCTCACCAATAAGCGATGCATCAATCGCACTTCTCGCCGCCTGAAGCGCACTTCCTAAAAATGTATCTGGCGCCGAGCCCAAATAAAGCCCTCTTTCCTTAGCAAGCTCTAAAAGTTCTTTTGCCTGAGCTAAATCAGAAGTTAAGGTTTTTTCTGTATAAACATGCTTTCCAGCTAATAGAGCTGATTTTATAATGCCATAGTGTGCTCCCACAGGTGTGAGATTAACGATCATTTCAATATCATCTCGATCTAACATCGACTCTATCGTTAACGCTTCAATCCCAAATTCAGCTGCCTTTTTTTTCGAACCAATCCCACTCCGATCAGCTATTGCTATGACTTCTAAATTCGCATATTTATGGATCATATTTTCAAGATAAATACCACTAATTGCACCGGATCCGATAACCCCTACTTTCATCCCTGCCTCCAAGTTTTTATAAAGAATCATTTGCTTAAGTATACCCTATGAGATGGTACTTTATCAGTTTAGATATTATTTATATTTCAATAGTAACAAGTGTATCCAAATAAAAAGAGTGATAGACTCCGAATTCCGTTAATAATACATCATTCGTTGTGCATCACCCTTGTTTTTATGATATTTTGATGACTTATGAGTGAATTAGTATCTATTAATGACTAATACTAACTTAACTCTTTTAATTCTTTCGCCAAACTAAACGGAATCAGCTCATGATCGCTAGTTTCAATATAAGCTTTCTCTCCATGCATATAATCCACAATTTGCTTTGAACGATAATCTTTAAACTTGTCTACAACTAACTCAAGAACACTTAATTCTTCTTTTGTGAATATACTTTTATCAACTTTGCTAGTTGGAACAATTTTGTATCCAATGTCTTCATACATCATCTCTTCAACGACTTGAATTGTAGGAGCACTTAGAATTTCATTAAATCCAATTGGCAAAGCACCATAAGTCATATGCTCATATACAAGCCCCGTCATAGACTTACCATATCGTTTGTAATATAACGCATCTGTATACCACAATAACTTCATCATTTTTACTTTGTAGATATGATTCACCTCATTCGCATAATATCCTATAACAGTTGTAAGTTTATCAATATCTAAGATTTTAAAGCCATTGTAATCACTTGCTTCTTCAAATTTTGTGTACAAACTTTTTACTTCTTGCATCTTTAAATACATACTGCTGCTAACATCTAATCTCTTTTTTACACTTTGTCGAATTTCACTGTATCTTTTGAAGGTAAAGCGCTTTGCATGCTTATCGAGGTATTCAAGCGCTAACATACTATTTTCACGAACCATTCTCATTAAGCTATCATAGGTCTCATCTTGTATGGTTTTACTTTCGTATCTTGTTACAGTTATTTCTCCCCACCCTAACATCGCCGCAAATTCACTTTGAGTTAACCCATAATACAATCTAATGTCTGCTATTTCATACGAAGTTAACAACCCTTTTGAAATCCTATACGAATCACGTACTTTCAAAAGATTTAAATCCATTACCTTCGCAGGTACAAACTCATTTTCCTCGTCATCTGCTCTATCGCAAAGGAAATAGACTTCTTCATAATCAAAAATTTCTCCTTTAAAAAGAGCTTGTGTCTCACGGAGTCTTTTTTCTACTATATGTGTATCTCCACATATAGGACAATTCATCTCAATGCTTTCAACTAAAGTATCTTTCATATCAAACCCTCCTTCTCCATGTTCCAGATTATGCATATGGTAAAGTGTCCGGGAATGGATGTCTCGCAAAATGGAAAGATACACAAAATACTTTTCCATTTAATCGATCTCTAATCTTTGCTTTTATATAAACATCTCTGTTTTGTATTGATTTTGCAAATGCAAAAAAAGGCGGCCACGATGGATCCTTATCGTCAATAAAAGTTTCTAAGTATTCGGATATATCTAGAGAAATCAGTTGGTGCCACACATCTTTTCTGTCAAAATCTAACTCCAGTAGCGTATTTGCTGTTGTATAAGGATCTAAAGGTGATTCCGTTTTCTTCTTAGGTAGAATGTCCAAATCTGCATCTATATCAAAGTCAGAACTATTCAATACACTTATAAGATCACGAAGAAATACTTCTACATCTACTTTTGAAGATATTATTTTTGTACTCTTGCCCATATCACCCCTCCTACAATATAATTATAACTATCAATTGATAGTCGGTCAAGGGCTGATGCAACTATTTAATATATTTAGATCAAACCACTTTTCGTTAACAGCAGCAAAATTGAATTGTCACTTGCTTTCCTTATGAAGCTAATTACCTTACATTCGCTTCATATTTCAGGCTTCTTAATAAAACGGCTCCGCCAGTCATTGTCTCAATCTTCGGCAATCTTCGGAAATATATAAATATTAAGTCCTAAAACCGTATGATTGAAATGTATTCAGAAAATATTAATTCTGAGTTATCAAGTTGTTGTCTGATAGTTAACTAATGTAATCTCTTTACTCTTTAGGCAAGATTATACATCATTTAGGAAAATTTAGCGATTGATGCCACTTTATATATTATACTTATAGTACATGACAAGCTTAATCACTCTTTTACTTTTACGTTCAATTAACTTCTTAAGGTAAAATAGAATTATTTTAAGCAATGGAGGGAATCTTGAAAAAAAAATACTTAATCATATTATTTTCTATCATAACAATAATCTTTCTATTGATTCAGGCAATTCCAATACCCATTAACAAGACTGTGAAAGGACTTGAAGTATCACTTTCTGATAGCTCATACTTAGTAGAGCATACCATCACGATTAATGGACATTATCATTTTAATATATTCCAAGACGATACACTATCTGGACAAATTACATTTAGTGGCTATAACAAAACGCAATTTCCAATGGAAGAGATTGAATTAACAAATGACGAATACGGAGATGATACGGTATATCTCGAGAAATATTTATTCGAAGAAAATAGATATCGTTACAAGCACCATAATTTAGGATCTTTCATAACGAGTAAATTTCCATATTTATATAGGATCGTTGAGTTAAGAAATCATCCTTACGAGACCGGTGTAGATAGCATCGCTGGTTCTGATTTTTCAGAAATGGATCGGTATATTGTTTTTGATGTTGAAACTAGAGAAGAAGCGATAAAGATTATTAATTTAATAAAGAATGATATTTATGAAGTAGATTAAATATTTATGTGCTTTATATATAAAAAATAACCCTATAGAAACTCTTGTCAAAAGTCTGTAGGGTTTTATCATTCCATTCCCACTCACTCATATTTGGCGGCTTACCCGTAACAATATAAAATGTATGGCTTACCTCCTGCATTTCATAAGGCAATCTCGCCTGTAAGAGGTCATGTCCTCGATAGAGGCTAACTGCTCCAATGTCATGGCATGCGACTAAGTAAACTTCATCGTATAACACTAACATATATCGTGTTCAAAGTCTGCTTTTGCAATTTTTCCTTACAAAGTGGCCTCGGATTCACAGTCGAAGTGATACGACATTTCAGAATTTTGATAAATTACATATAAAGCAAGTCCTGCTCCATGCCAAAATTTAGGGGAAACCTCTTGTGGTTCTAATCCTACCAACTACAAAACCCGAGAATTTGAAGTACAAATATCTGAACAATTATGAAAATCAAGCTAAGTGTTTTGTATACTCTATGTAACTCCATCCCTCATCTTCCTTATCTACAAACAGATGTTTACTAGGGTTTGCATAAAACACAATTCCACTTATTAACATATATAAAGTTAATAATGTAATAATAATTTTTTTCATTATAAAATTCCTCCATCTAATCCAAAAATTTGCAAACATTTAAATGCGTGATATAAATCTCTGAAAGGAGCATGTTGTGAAAAACTATTTAGGTACATTTATTAAATCAGTTCGAATCAGTAAATCTATTACTCAAAGGGACTTGGCCGATAACATTTGTACTATAAGGCAATTATCTCGAATTGAATCTAATACGAGCAGTCCAAGTGCTTTTATTTTGCAGAATTTTTCTACTAAATTAGGAACTGACCTACTGAAATATCTACCCTATTCTAGCGAAGCAAATGGATATTTCATTAAAAATGTGATAGATGATACTTATCTTTTTTATAACAAACATCAATATGATAATGCGTTAATTGAAATTAATAAAATAGATAGTTTCCATGAAATTAGTGACAAATGTATATTACAAGAAGTTCTTTGGCTAAAAGCAAGTATTCGGATACATCTTGATCTGTCAGAAATTGATATTTCCTACTTTATCGATTTGCTAAAATTAACAAAAAAAATCGACACTTTAAATGATATATTCAAATACAGTCTGACAAAAGTTGAATTCGAAATTATCAGTTCAATAATATTTTTGTTGCTTAATAAAAATGACCTAACACAAAGCGAATGGTTACTAACTAGATTAATTGAATTATCAGAAGTTTTATTTGAAGACTCTAACAAATCATCTTATTTAAGGGCATTACACAATTTAGCAAAAATAAAATATATAAATCACGACTATAAATCAACTGTTGATCTAGCTGAAAAAGGGATTTCCTACTGTATTAAATATAATAGTTTGGATCAACTCGATAGACTATATAATATATGTGGTAGAGCATATTATAACTTAGGAGATCTGATTAAAGGACAACAATACTTACTTCTTTATATTTTCCTTTCTCAACATAGGGCACTTGGAGATCAATTGACAGAAATCTATAATACTTTAATTAAAAAATATAAATTGGAAACATTTTCATTTCACAAAACAGAATAAGAAAAGCATGCTTAGTTACTCACTTTAGCGATTAGTTTTTTTAGATTTGCGAGCAATTATAGCAGATTGCAAAATACCAACAATTGGAATTACAATCAAAATTATTATATATCCGCCTGCATTTTTTAATATGTTTAACCGTGCTTTAACTTCCAAGTTAGCATCCTTAACGGTAATAGTAAGATCACTGAGGAAACTTCTTAACTCAAACGTCTCACCTGCTCTATCAACGCTAATCGGGTGGAGCAGCCGATAGCGATTAAGTCCTAAAAATTTCTCAGCTTGAATGACAAAAGTTTCATCATTACCAGTGGTGACTAAAAATAGAACAGAACCCTCTGTATTTATTTCATCTAATACCGATATCGATTGATTGAGTTTGATTTTCATTAAAGATTCTCGTTCACTCTTCAATTTGGAATCAGAAATTGGAAAGAAGAAAATTCCTATCACAATAATTATAATAATTAATAAAAAGTATCCCCTTAAATATTGTTTAGTTGTCATTTCCTTCTCTCCTTATCTAAAATATGTTAGCTCCAAGATAAAATAGAATAGCTCCCATAACCAAACATATAGGTATAAACCGTCAAACCAAAAGTTGTGTCTCTCCATGGCGAATAAGCATAGTAATTTCCATCATAATAAACTTTATCTTGGTGTGAACCGCCTTGAGTAATAACATACTTTGTGCCATAGATGCTATTTGTATGCCCTGAGAAATTTATATCAGTAAAAAAATACTCAATTTGCTCATAATCCGAGTCAACGTTATAAGGTGGAATTATAAATGTTAAAGCAGCCAATGAAATACTTAATTCTGCTAGTACTGCTTTAGCAATTGCTAATGCTGGAGCAGCTGGTAAAGCAAATAAACCCGCGATGAACGATGCTAAACCCGCTAAATCTCTATATGTTCCATTTAAGTCATACTTTATTGAGCCAGTGTTAATAATATAATCTACCTTTGCACCACAAACACCTGATTCCCAACCATCTGTATATTTATAACGAATAGTCCCAAGATACTGTTTAGATCCACTCAACGTTTTCAACGTGTTAGGTAAAGTTGGTAACTGTTTATATTCTATTACATCACCTAGCATATTTGATGATAATGTTGTCCCGGAATCGCTATTGTCAGTTGTATATATTGTTGTTTCTACGAGGCGATTAACTTTCAAAGTTACTGATTTTGAAATGAGTTTACCATTTTGATATTGTGAGAACTCCACATTACCATCTTTTAAGTCTTTTCCAATAACATAGTTGCTTGGATTTTCTGGATCTAATAGTTTAATTGAATTGTCAGAGGCCACTATTATATCATTTTGAGAAATACTTGGCGCCTCAGCAAAATTGCATGTAGAAGAAAATACAAGTGTAAACATTACGATAAGTGATAATACACGTTTCATAAATACCTCCATAAATAGTTTTGTGTTGCACGAGTACGATCAAGTTATTGATCTTGCAATTATAATAACAACACATAAATATGGATTCAATAGACAAATATGTCATGTTCTATTCTAACAATATCACTACTAATAAAGACTTGATTTTCACATTCTTCTATCATTTCAATTCATCAGGATTTGGTTCTCTTTCGTTGAAATTAAGAATTATAAATTGAAATAATCCTCGCTTTGTTGAACTTCCAACTTCCCTTTTTATTGCGTAGCTATTTTTCGAAAGTATAGATAGTCTCATCCCTATATTCCTTCTTATCACTCCACTTCAGAACTTCATTTCCCTGAACTTCCAAAATTCTGCCTAGGAGTGAATGTTATGCACCGGATCCAATAACCCCTACTTTCATCCCTGCCTCCAAGTTTTATAAAAAAATCATTTGTTTTAGTATACCCAATGCAATCTTTTCACTCTTTAGGCAAGATTATACATCATTTAGGAAACTTTAGCGATTAATGCCACTTTATATTTTATACTTTTTAGTACATGACAAGCTTAATCACTATTTTACTTTTAAGTTAAATTAACTACTTAAGGTAAAATAGAATTATTTTAAGCAATGGAGGGAATCTTGAAAAAAAATACATAATCATATTATTATCTATCATAACAATAATCTTTCTATTGATTCAGGCAATTCCAATACCCATTAACAAGACTGTGAAAGGACTTGAAGTATCACTTTCTGATAACTCATACTTAGTAGAGCACAACATCACGATTAATGGACATTATCATTTTAATGTATTCCAAGACGATACACTGTCTGGACAAATTACATTTAGTGGCTATAACAAAACGCAATTTCCAATGGAAGAGATCGAATTAACAAATGACGAATACGGATATCCTACTGTATATCTTGAGAAATATTTATTCGAAGAAAATAGATATCGTTACAAACACCATAATTTAGGATTTTTCATAACAAGTAAATTTCCATATTTATATAGGATCGTTGAATTAGCAAATTATCCTTACGAGCCTAGTGTCGATAGCATCGCTGGTTCCGATTTTTTAAATAAAGACCGATATATTATTTTCGATGTTGAAACTAGAGAAGAGGCAATCCGGATTATTAATTTAATTAAGAATGATCTATATGAAATTGATTAAAATAACTTTAGTATAAGATAAAGACCCTACAATGAACCACCCCCAAAAGTTAGACCTAAAATCTAACTTAGAGGAGGTCGTTTTTTTATAAGGTCTTTTTTTAATTCAAATTTTATTTTAAAATGCTACTTCTTAATTACAGGAATCCAAACTTCTTGTTCATATGAGTTATTGCCCCTATAATACGTCATTTCAAATTCTGGTCCAACTACCTGTTCGTAGTTAGATGTTGGGAACCATTCCGTCCAAATACGCTTCCAAATACTTTGAATATCACACTCGCCATCAGTGCAAATACCGGTTGTAAATATAGCCCATGTTAATGCAGGTACTGACAACTTTTCATACTCATCTGGAACATCATGATCCGGAAGATAATAACAGATCATGTAGGAAAAAGCATCATCTCTTCTATTATATAAAGTTGCATGTACCTGTGTTTCCTCACTTATTCCAGCATCCTTGTGAATACGGTCTATTGTGCCATCCAAAATACATTTCTGCCAATATTCAGGGATTTCGGTGTATGGTTGTTCTCCAATATCATTAATCTCCGTTGATACACCAAACATTTCAAATGCTTGTAATTCTTCAATACGATAATTCATCTCTTTATCACCTTTCAAAGTAATTTGAATGGATAATCGACTAAATGATTTTAGCTTAACACCTGACTCACGCGCAGCCGATGGCGTCACACCATGAAGCCTTTGGAATGCTTTTGTAAATGCTTCTGATGTTTCATAACCATACTTGAAGGCAATATCTGTAACCTTTGTATTTGAAAATGATAACTCTTGTGCCGCAAGTGTTAACCTTCTATTGCGTATATACTCACCAACGGTAAATCCTGTCAACATACTAAACATACGCTGAAAATGAAATGGTGATGTATAAGCACATTGAGCAATCTTATCATAATCAACTCTGTCTAAGATATTTTCTTCCATGTAATCAATTGCATTTTGCATATTGCTTAACCAATCCATATTTATCTACCCATCCTTAATTAAGATGATATCATTTTAAAATTGTCTTAGCCTGTCTTATACTGCTAACAAGTGTCCACTTCTTTATTGGTCTCTAACAATTATACTACCACATAGGGGAAACTTTGGCACTTCAAACTGCATTTTATTTAAATAGCAAAAGTCCAAGTAAAACTGTATTGGTCAATGCGGATAATACACCACCAGCCAAAATAAGTTTTGAAACCTCTTTCGTCGAAAATACACTAATTTTACTAAAATCAACGGTATTAATTTTCTCGTTGAGTTGTTTTTCATCATATAGCAAACTTGCATGTCCTGGGCTATCGGACAAGAAATGCTGTGCATATGGGAAACATGCAACTTCAGACGGCGAATCATAAAATAGACCCGGATACCAATTATTCACTTCTATATGGTAACTGCCCTTAGGCATTCTAAGTGCCTTTTCAAATTCCTTAGGATTAAAAATTAAAGAAAACTGTCCAGAGTTTGTATTTATCTTATCTCTTCCATATGCAATAGAAAGGTTGCCTTCAACCCAAAGACGATCATATAGATTCGTCATTTTCCCTTGATTAAGATCACTACTGAGAGCAAGTGCTCTTCCCTTATCATTTTTTACATCTAGATGTAAGTACCCTTCGTAGTCTGTGGTGATTAAAGAGCCCGTTGCATTGGGATCCGTAAAACCGTTTTTAGGATCATAAGTAATGGTATTTGTGTCATAATCAATTATAATCCAACTCATAAGTCCAGTTTTTATATCTTCAGCAATCACATAAAATTCCACACGCAACCCCCAAAAACCACTGGTATGGGCATTAAAGCAACCAAAGATGCCATAATACTTTGGCTCATCTTCATTAAATATACTGGTTTTAATTAGCCTAAAGCCTTCTGGGAGAAGTGATGCTGCTTTTTCAAGATCCTTAAGCTCATAGCATAAAAAATAACTATAAGGTTCTACGACAAAACCCATGTAGGGCGTGGTTTCACCTGATTTTTCAACCATTTTTTCTTGTATATTCTTAGGGATTTTCTTTGTGAATCCTTCTATAAAGTGTAAGGTGCCAACCTCTACTGGGTCTACTAGTCTTTCAACACCTTTTACAAAGCTCTCCTTAGTCATTTTATTCACCTACTTTCTAAAGACAAGATAGTCATCCACACGATCTAATGCACATCAAGATTTCATATTTATCTAGCTGCACAGATCACGCATTTGTTTGCTAATTTAGATGAGAAATACCTCTCTTCTAGTATATCCAAGTAATTTTTCTATATTTAATATATACCATTGAGAATTACTATCAATCACATTATATCTCATTATGCTATATTTTTTATACGTTTTCGTCTAAAGTTATTTCATTATGCAATTTAAAATAGACTGATTCTCATAAATAATTTTCTACATCGAACAATGAGGTTTTGCTATAATTGCGTTTTATCTTCAAAGAAAATCCTCACTAATTTCACTTCCAGAGCATTCAGTGAAGAGCAGAAAAGATAAGGTACTTCAAGCTAAATTTATGTAAAAAAAAAATAGGTTTGCTTATCACCTATAGCAATAAACTCAACCTATCATTTTAATTTATATAATTTTTATCTGTTATAACCATGATCCCTCTATATACAATGCCCCAATACTAGTTATTCATTAAGTACTTGGGCATACTAGGTTCAAAGCTTCTTTCACAGTTTTTTTCCAAATCAATACAATTTCCATCTTTTAAGGTAAACAACTTCACTAACTTAACCGTGTTAAAAATCATCCTTTTTGCAGTATTATCATCAGGAAATGCACGCATGTTAATGATATTAAATAACTCTCCATCTATATAAGACATCAGAATATTAGCATCTTCGTCTGACTCTTCTTTATCAAGTACAGGCTTAACAACTGAATAAAACACATCTAAGAAGAATGCTTTTAATTCAATGGCTTTCTGTATAGTTTCTATACTCAAATTTTTAATATTAAATGAATCCGATCCAATAAATCTGTAATAACCAGGATTTTCTAATGCGAAATTGATGATGTTATTAATGAACGCTAGAAAATATTGTCCACCATCTTCAATCTCATCTAACCCCTTGACCACCGCTAAGCCATATAAGACCAAAGCTCTGTCATATGCAGCAAAAATAAGACCATCAAAACCATCAAAGTAGTTATATGCATTAGTATGTGCACAACCAACTCGTTTTGATACCATCCTTAAATTAACACCGGTCAACCCCTCTTTTTCTGCAATCAATTCTAACATCGCTTCAATATATTTATTATATGTTTCGTTATCCAGTTTCTTAGCGCGCATTTGTCCACCCTTAATCTACAATAATGTCTCATTCATTATCTCAAAAATTAGCATAGATTAAAAGCTTTATAAAGCAGATTTCTCTTTTGTATCTATATCTATTTTTTTAACACCCTTGATTAACAAGAAAATGCATAAAGAAAATTCACCTATATCCGCTGGAATAGTTATATCAGATGGCACTGCAGCACCTAATATTGTACCAATAAAAACAATCGTATAACCAATTGACCCAATTATTAAAAAATAACCAATCGTTTTTGGCATTAAGTTTGATTTTATAATCAAGTAACCCATTGGAAATAACCATACACCATATGAAATAGCTGCGAATTGGTAGCCATAACTATGCAACTTCATAAAGAAAAATGACAATGCTTCTAATTGGCTTAAATCAAATGCAGAAAGATATTCACTACCATCTAATATTAATAAAGCAGCTTGTTGATTCAACATATTTATTGCCATCATAGATGCACCAACTACATTTAATGAAATCAAGATTTTTGAAACTAGACCATTTGTTTGCTTAAATAGTGTATAAAACAAAACACCTAACATCAAATAACTTAAAATCATTATAAAATCACTTAAAATGCTTAATTTAAATAGTGTTTCATTCTCAATAATATTTTGTGCGGTTTGTGCTGCGTCATTTTTTACTATAAGACTCGCTCTTACAACCATATGACTAAAAATGCCACATACTATGATTAACAGGTAACTAATACCTGCTAATCTTGCTTTCAATTTTATCTTTTTCATAACTCCTCCTTGGAACTAGTATTACCAGTGCTGATTTCACTGTGTAATTACCAGTGGTAATTAGATGTATATTACCATATTCCTTTATACTTATCAAGTGTTGATTAGAATTTTAACAAAAAAAAACACCACTTCTCAGACAGTTAAGTAATCTACTTCTGTCTAATATATGGCATTTGTTTATATGAGAGTTTACTACATGAAGAGAAGATTATATCGGTTTTGGTCTAATTTCATATATAGACTTATAGGCCCTAAAATTCCAATAAATTATAACACCTAATAAACTAATTATTACTAGCAACTCAACTCTATAATTCCTATTTTTTTGAATTTCACCCCAATCACAAAAGTGAAATTAATGATATGTAAACTGATTTTAAATTTTTATTTTATTTTTTTTTAAATTTCATTTTGAAATATTGACTAATAATATAAAAAGGTGTATTTTAAAAGTGAAATTAGCAGTCGATCCATTAGAGTGCTAATTCAAAAAATATTTTAAGGAGGAATCAGTATGTTAAGTATTACACCATTTGTAAAAAATTCAATGCAAAGACGTAATGGAGACGGTTTTGAGGACTTCTATAATATGCTAGATGACTTTTTCAACAATAGCTGGATAAATGATAGAAGTCAAACAAGAAATGTATTTAAAATGGATATTAAAGATGAAGAAAATGCTTTTATAGTTGAAGCTGAGATGCCTGGCATTAAAAAAGAAGAAATCAAAATAAACTATATTGATAACCAGTTGGTAATAAGTGTTGAATCTCAGCAAGAGCAAAACAATGATCAAGACAATTATATTCATAGAGAAAGAAGATACTCTTCTCAAAAACGTAGTGTCCAACTTAGAGATGTAGATAGCTCTCAAATTGATGCAAAGTTAGACGAAGGAATATTAAAAATAGTGCTGCCAAAATTAGAGCATAAAGTAAGCAAAACACAAATTGAAATCAAGTAATTTTTTTAAAAGAGCTCTTATAAATCTAGGTAATGTTAAGGCCCAACAAGTTTCACTTTATAGTGAAGTAGTTTTTACTACTTCGCTATTTTTTTGACTCGCTTTCGGAAGTATGTAAATGCGAGAATATTCTTCAGTTCTTTTAATAAACATTTGTATTTGTTTCAAAATATATATCATAGATGGATTTGAGCTCACGCATACTCTTCATGGCAAATGAATTGTGTAGCACACCAGACTTCCTTCAACATGAGCCTTTTTCGATTTCTATTAGGACAAGCCATATTATCTCAATTCCTTTCTATACTCCTCATCGAGTTTATTGGCAATTTCAGTCTGCTTATTAGGCTAAAGGTAAACGTTTCGTTTATTTTTCAGTGCATAAAGGAAACCTCCTAAAACCAAATAGTCCAAGAAAGCATCTCAAATTATCTATTCTTTTTATTCTTTACTATAATTTTAAATCATCAAGCTTTTAAAATAAAAACCACCACAGTATATATGTGATGGCAAATAAATCAAATTCTAGTGTCTGATTTTTACAAACATGTCTTCGGAGTAATCTTTAATATCTGCAATGGTTAGCATCTTAAATTTGTCGTAAACCTGATTGAAATATTTTTCAATCAACTCTTTTCTGATGATCCTATTTGAAGCTTCCTCATCAGTAAGTCCGACCCTAGTTTCTTTCCAAGGTGTTGTGGCATGAGTCATTTTTTCAAGAATCTTACCGCTATAACAGCCAAAATGATTGATTACTGCATCTATAACTTCTATTTCACTGTCAGACAAATCAAAACACTCAAATTGCTTTTGATTGTCATCTATAGGATTATATCCATGATCCTTATACTTAAAATAGATTTCCCGGTATACTGGACCATGTACCCACGCTTCACAATCTTCATCAAAAATATAGTCTCCTACGAACACTTTATGGAAAGACTGAGCAAAATAAAGTAACTTTTGTAATGCCAATGGTGTTATTTCGAAACTTCTAGTAATAATGTAATTTGATGCACTATCAATTTTAGTTTCTGCAAAGCAAGTTTCAACTTTACCAATCAACATATTTGTAGCATCGAAACTCTTTTTAAACGCAGTTTCTGTCACCTTATCTTTATTAGTTACCAAAATCTCTAGAAAAGACTCATGTGATTCTTTCATTTTCTTTAGTTGATCTGAGTATGTTTTCGAGGGTATATCTCCATTTACAAATCTCGTTAATGTTGTTTCACCCCAACCTAATAATAACGACATAGGTCTTTTTCCAATATCATATTTTTCAAGTAAATCAATTATTTCAGGCACAGTAATTAACCCTTCCGAAGCTCTAAATGCACTATCCATTGCAGATAAATTTTGGTCTCTTAAATCAGAAACAAAAATTTCATTTCCGCACTCTGAGCAGTATGCTATCTTCTCTTTAAAATTAATGAGTCTGCTTTTAATATCTTTTGCTCTTTCAATTTCATCTATTTGATAGTCCACATAATCTCTACA
This sequence comes from Fusibacter bizertensis, assembly GCF_029914245.1. Lineage (GTDB taxonomy): Bacteria > Bacillota > Clostridia > Peptostreptococcales > Acidaminobacteraceae > Fusibacter_C > Fusibacter_C bizertensis. The sequence continues at coordinate 223,628 of NZ_JARYZI010000006.1, read as the reverse complement.
CTCTTCACAAAATGCTCTCATACACTTCACCTCCTCGCCAATTTACTTAAATAAGTATTTTAATGGCATATTTCTTTCATGGAATGATACAATAATCAAAAAATCTTCCCCAATCCTTGTCTGGGTTTTATTCGTTTTAATGTAAATATCAACTGAAACTAACTCACCCCATCTATCTAACTCATACTCTTTGTTAAAAATATATAGGACTTCATGAGCAAATTGGGGATTCTTGTTATTTACTGCATAACAAAAATCATCAAATTCTAAATTCATTAGAATTTCTTTTTCTTTCCTTGAATCAATTTTAAAATCCTCGATAAACTGCTTATTTTCTTCTCGATTTCTATTTCTCGAGATTGTATATTTATCTTCAAAAACTAGACTCTTTAGTACTTTTAGATATGCTTTAATATCTTCAGGTGAGAAATCTAGTAATTTTTTTGTCTCTATTATTTGTTCATTCATTCAGTATCCACCTTTGTTCTCTTGTATTAATAGTATACCCATTTAATACATAAATATCAACCAAAACGTATTAATTGATACATTTTAATGTTTTTTTAATATATATCCCAATTTTATTTTTCCTATTATAATAAAACATGACTCTATTGGTAATGTAATTAAAAAGACCTATGTCAATCTTATCTTGAAAATAAGATAGAACATAGGTTCAAAATTTTTCTATTTTCTCTAATGAGTGATGATGCTTATTTACTATAAGTACGTAGGAGGAATCAAAAATTATTAATCAGTCCCCCCCTTTTTTCATTTTTGAGTTATTGGTTGCACTTCTCGTTTTAATGATCTATAAATACTGCCTTAAATACGCTCTTAACCCCTCATCACAAACATAAACATACGTCCCTAAAATGCCACGTGTCATAAGCGTTTTATAGATATTGATGATATAGCTTAACATTTCATAATTAGACTTTGAATTGTGTTTGCCATATCGGTCTTTGTATTTAGCTATATCTACTTTCACTTGATGATCTCGGTAGATTAACTCCGGACCAATAATCACACCCGTATAATTTAGATCATAGCCTTGAACTGTATGAATACAGCCTATTTCATTTATCGCATTGTTAGAATTAATCCAATCGCTATTTACACTATTCCAGCGATAAGAATAGCCATCAATTTGGATATCATAAGCTTCCGTTTTTTTCTTAGACTTCCATTCCCATGCATAACCTGCAACAACCCGAGATAATCCATATTCTCCATCTTTAGTTTTAATATCATCAACCATTTCTTGAACATCTTCAAATAACTTCAAGTCATAATTATCAAATACCATTTTGTTAGTTTGCTCGGCTCTCAATATATTTTCAATATAACCCGAATATTCATCACCAGCTTTAATCCTCATTTGCGTTTTCAAAGTAAACCAGTTAGCACTTAAATCACTAAATTTGTCAGGTGAAATATCAGAAGGTTTTACACTCTGATTATGGTCATAAAATAGCACGACATGTTTTGCAGAACCAAGTATCCAATCAAGCTGTGTGCCAGTCTCTTTATCTAAACCAAGCTTTTCATTAGTTTTATCAAAAAACTCATAACTTGATAAGTTTTTTCTTTGCGATAGTCTATGTGCTTCGTCTACGATTAATAGGTCGAATTTTTCATTACTTTTCACAACTTCACTTGGACCGTACACCATGTTACTCTTCAGTCCACCGACATTTTTGAAAACCTTTTTTACAGTGCCTCTGAGAGAAGTCATGGGTAAAACAATACCTATCTTAGGTAGCGGCATAAATTCATGTGATGCAAAATACTTAGCAAGATAAACAGCTAAGATAGTTTTACCTGAACCCGGTTCGCCTTTTATAACATTAACAGAATCAGTATGACTTAATATAATTTGATCTAATGCATTAACGATATCAATTTGATCTTCTGTCAGTACTTTATAGGGTGACAATTTAAATAAATCACTATTTTTTATATCAAAAATACTGTTAACCGTGATTTTATTTTCCTTAAGTTCTTCCCAAATTTCCTTAAAACTGTTAGTGTACTTTTCTCGCTCAAAATAATTGTGATTCCTAATTCCTTTATTGTTGTTTTGTAAGAGATACTTGCCATCTGCTGCTATGTATTCTATTAGCATTGACTCCAAATCTAGCGCAACAGATTTGTTAAACTCTTCATCTGTAACAATACTTACAGTTTTTAACGGTTTTCTTATTGGATCTTCTAAATGCGTTTTGATTCTCCTAACTGCACTTGTAGTTTCACCAACATATGCTTCCTTTCCATTTTCCAAGATATAAACAACCGGCCAATTATTCCCAAATTTGTGTAGTTGAATTTCTTGAATAGATAAATAGTTAAAGTCAAATTGAGTTAATCTACCCATCATTCCTCCAAGTCAACGCGTGTATTTTTACCACTATTTCCTTTTACTTTTTCCACAGGAAATCTATTTTTGTTTCTCTCAATTTTTTTAAGCATGATTTCTTCGATATCAACGCCTACTGCATCAGCCATCAGAAAGGAGTAAATGAGGATATCTGCTAACTCATCACTGAGTTCATTTACACTATAATCATCGCCCCACTGAAAATGTTCAAGTAGTTCAGCCGCTTCAATTGAGATAGATTTAGCCAAATTTTCTGGTGTGTGAAATTGTTTCCAGTCCCTAGCGTTTCTGAATTCTAAAATTGATTTATAAAGGTTGTCAATCCTGTCCATCTCGTACCTTCTTTTATAGGTTATTTTGGTATCAGTTTATCATAAATCATTATTATATTAAAGGTTGATAATGTATGTCGTTTCGCCCCCACAAATTGATTCACCTAGATCAACATAAAAAGCCCCCAATAACTTAACTGAAAATGGCAATCCACAGCCCGAAGGGCGAGGACTTCTTGTCATTTTCGGTTAAGTTATTGGGGGCTTCATGATCTAAGTTATATCAACTTCCTATTCCCACTCAATACAGTGGCATTGTGTCAATTCTACACATACTGCAAATACTGGTTTTTCTCTTCGCGCAAATCATTCAAATAGGCTTATTTCTCTATTATCAAATAATACGTGTATCATATGCGTATCACTACTTAGTGCTTTTGTAAATGTTCGCAAGTAATTAAACATCTAGGAAAGGATTTTACCAATCATAACTTCAATACAATCATTATTATCAAGACTTAATACATTCCGTTCTTCACGTTCAGGTTTACTCATATTCCACCAACTTTTTAAATCTAATGAAGGAGTACTCGAAACAATAAATGAATTAAGAACGATTTTTTTCTCAGTACAAGAAGGTTGTAACTGTTCTTCTAACTCTTTTATCTTTGCATAGAAATTAATTTTAGGATCATCTGGTCTCACTCTCATCAGACCCTTTGGGTCAACAAAGGATATATATTGAATTTCCTCTGTATCTATCCATAATACATAATCTGGATAGAAGTTACCTGCTTCAAAAAATCCCATTCCTGATTTACTTTTATTTCTAAGAAGATATAAGCTTTTATCTGTGAATAACCCTGAATTATCTTCCACATATTGTCTCAATACATCTACAAACGCCTTTTCATCTTCATTTAAACTTACCGGTGAAACTTGTATTTTAAGTCCATTTGCCTTCAGACATAGTAGTGGCGAATATAGGTGTGATCTAAAGTCAAAAGCTGTTAGGCTCCCATTGAAACTTGTTTTTTCGTACTCATCTAATCCATTATTGGCATCAATGATATCAGCAATATTCTTAATGAACTCATTAAGTTCAGTTGCGCCTTCATCACCTTCACCTGCTTCTGTATAAGATATATTATACTCTGATATAAAGTTATTATCTTCTTCCGTCAGTTCTTTGTACTCTAAAAACGGAGCTTCCCATTCTTCTTTCTTAAACTTAAAATACTTATCCATGTAACTTTTTAAAACCATAACACAATAATCGGTTGCTGCATACAACTTCTCAACTGTGTCAATTTCAATATGAGTTTTTGGTATTATCAATGAATACCAACCTTCAACACTTAATATATCTTTAAGTTTGTCTTTGTTAATTATAATGTTGAAATAATGCTTCTCATTTTTATAAATCTCAAGCTCCTCAAAAATCAGTTCATAGTTAAAGATTGAGAGGTATACCTTATCAATAACATGTCCATCCGTAGTTGAATGTATGTTTAATATGCTATAGCTCGATTCTATTGTTTGTACCTTTGAACGACAATCAATAGTAACTTTGTTTTTAGCAAGGTATCTCATAAATCCTTCATCTGGAATATCTAGAATAAGACGCTTAGCTTGCTTTTTAAAATTAACCCCGTCTTTTACTTTTATTACTTTTAATTTCTTTGATTTGACTTCATTAAATCGACTTATTACTGGCATCGTGAACTCATGTACATTTTCATTAGAAGGCATACCTTCCAAATCCAAATATTTTTTGAAATCTTCCATATACTGAGCTTTGATACCAAAGATGGTTAATGTTTCTAAAACATTGATGTATTTAGGAAGCGTTAAGCTATCCTCTATTTTATTACTACGCTTTAATCCGCCGTTATAGCCCTTTAATCTCACTCCACGTCCAAATAGCTGTATTGCTTGCGACCCTTCGCCTTTTGCAAAATTAATTAAACCCATTGTAGATACTCGCCAACTATTCCATCCTTCTGTGAACTTTCTTGAACCTACAAGAATATTAATAGTTGAATTTTTGTCATTAATTAATCTAAATAGTGAATCACTAATAAATTCTTCTGTTCTTGTTACAATTTTATTTTCTTCACTTTTCTTAAGGAGTGCTGAAGTATCACCAATATTGATAACGCCAAAAAATTCACCATATTCTCCGATTCTCAAAGCTATTTCGCCTTTAACTTGTTTAAGATTCACAAGATGAAGTCTCGGTTCGTCAGAAGCTGTTTCAGTATTAAAAACTACTTTTAAAATGTCTCTATAGATATCTTTAGCATCAGGTGACTGACCAAAAATTGAACGCAATGCTTGAAAATCTCCATAAAAAAGTTCATTACCACGTCCATCAATTAAACCAGTATCTTCATCAAGTACGGCTTTTATACGAGAAACGGTTCTTTCAATTTTATTAACGAATTTATCAATGAAATCTAATACTTCCTCAACATCAGTAAGCTCAGCCTTCGAAGTAGAAGCAGTAACACGATTACCTACAAATACTAATAAAGGCTTCTCGATATTAAATGCTCTATAATCCTGACCATTAGTTTCAAACAGTTTCAGTTGCTGATAGAACGATAACAAACAACCTGTTAAGTATAGATGCCGCTGTTCCTCGTCTATACTATCCTTCAGATTATATATATGATATTCTTTACCATAACCGTCCTCATAAAAGTACTTATAGGAATAATCCATAATAATTGACTTGCCATACTCTTCCATTAAAGCTTTTTCATCAGTTTTAGTACTATTGGCTTTTAGAGCTTGTTTGAATGTAGCAGAATATTCAAAGACAAATCCTTCCTCAGATAATCGTGTTCTAAAATCGTACCACACATCTCCTGATAAACCTCTATGACCTTCATCAACTAGTACTAAATTGTTTTGCTCAAAACTGTCTACCGATACAGTTTTTACTTTTCCTTCTTCTTTTAGTTTGTTCATATCAATTACAACAACGCCCTCATTTTGAGACTGTAATAAAACAGTGTTTTTCTCAAATAAAGCAGCTTTAATTGACGATAGTCTTAGCTCATCTAAATGTTGCATTGACATACCTTCATTGGGTGCTAACATGATTATTTTGTTAATTGTAAGTTTGCTATTAATTCTCTGAGCTTTTTTAAAATAGTGTATATACTGTAATATGTTGATATGCATAATCAATGTCTTACCACTACCTGTTGCTGACATGAATGCAATCTTATTTATACTATCTGAATCGTAAGGTTTAAATTCCAGCTTCCCAAGAGATTCTGTTTTCTTTGTTTTAATAAATGAGTTTAAGTCTTGAATGAAATTGTGTTGATCAGTAAAATACCTATCTAAATACATCTCAGTAAACAACAGTGATATATACTGAAAATACTTTAACGTAATTCCACCACGCTTTTCACCAATTTGTTTTACGTGTCTAACTATATTATCATCATAGATACTTAATTTGTCCTTACTGATTTTTACTTTGTCTTTACTTGCAGCACATACTCTAACTAGATAATTGTAAAAATAGGTATGATTATTCGAATCGTATCCTTCATAATCAGCATCATTAAGTTTACCAGCCAAAGATTTTAAACTGTTTTTTCCGAATTGATTTAAAAAATATTCAAACAGTATAAGTTGATCACTAAATGCGTTAAGTTGCTTATTATTTTTAGGAGGCATAAACTACACCCCCTCAAACATACGATTTTTAAACTCAATCTCTATCATGCGTACTTTCCAATTCTCTTTATCTGACTTTAGATTTTCCAAATTACTGTCACCATTAACATAGATTACATCGAATTGATTTGAAACTGTTTTTAAAGATTTCTCGCTGAAATAAGCGTCAAGAGCTGCATTGCTCTCAATCAAGTTGTCTGAAATCGTTCTCCATATAATCAATGCTTTTTGTCCGTCAGCTAATGTTCCTTCAATCATTTTGAAGCCGTACATTCCACTAGAATCTTGCTTTAAAGTTACTGCACCTTCATAATTTCCATTTTCATTTTCTATTGCATTAAAGTAAGATATGATGCTTTGTTTCATAACTCGTAAGCCTAATAGATAATTAAATGTCTCAACTAAGTCAATTTTCTTGATTAAACTCTCATTTTTTTCAACGATATTAAGTTTGTATTCAAAAGGTGATTTAAAACAATCAATTTTCAATAAGCTTCCTTCAGTTTCAACATCCATCATATAATTTATTAAATAGTTTTCACCAAATAGACTTTGTAGTTGACCTGCATTCTCATTAAATTCAATATTTGACAAAGCATCTTCATAACTCTCAAGTCTAAAATACTTAATTATCTGAGACACTCCACTATTTCTATTTTTAGGTTTACCGTTGTTCCATTCACTTGAATAAACTACTTTCTTTACTCTAGGAAGAGTTACAATATTAAAGTACTCACCCATCTCTATTAAAATATACTTCCTTTTCGACTCTTCATCCGACCTGTTAATATTAATCACCGCATGCGCTGTAGTTCCTGATCCAGCAAAGTAATCTAAGAAGCAAGCATCATTTGAATACGTCATAGAGTTAATACATTCTTCAACTGCATGTATACTTTTAGGAAAGGAAAAAGCAGAAGCTCCCATACCAAAAATATCGTTTAATAACTCTGAACCATAAGTACTTGAATCCATCAGTGATCCATTTAGTAACGTTTTTCTATATTTCGGTTTACCATCTTGATGATAGTGAATTTGAATCTTTCCTGATATAATCTTAGCCCAAACAGTACCATTTTCTACGTCATCCATAATACGGGCTTTACCATAATACCATCTTCTTTCTATCCCATTGTCATCTATTGGCCATATCATTGTAGTCTTTTTATTTGTATGTTTAGGTATTACATCATCTATTGGTAGTGGCTCTGTAATACCGACAATTTTCAATGACTTAGTATCTACTTCAATTCCGTAGAACATGCTTGGCGATGATTGTCTAGTGGAATCAGTTCCAGTTCTTCTCAGATTTCTTCTTATGTCATCTGACACTTCTCGTTTTCGAGTTATTAAGTCCTTTCCTTCCGGAATAGCCCAAACAGCATATTCATGTGTATATGCAAAATTACTTTTAACTCTACCTCTATGATTATATTCAATTATTACAGGTCTAATTGAATATGTTGGCATCTGTTGGCTCATTAGCTTGAATAGATTAGCATATTCAGCATCATCTATCATCACGCATTCAACTGCGTCATCTTTCAATAATACATTACCTAATTCTAATCTATCAGCCATTAAAGTTATCCAACTGCTATCTTTGTATCCGTTCTTGTATATAATTTCCATTCCATCAGTATTATATGGTGGATCAATGTAAATACCATTCAATTTCTTCTCATAACGTTCTTTTATCAAATTTAAAGCTTGATAATTATCACCATGAATCAATAATCCATTAGTTTGTTCATCTAAATCATCTACAGATGCAATTAGACTATCTTTAAAACCTTGAGTGAAATGTTTTGTGTCAATTATAAGATTTAAATTTTGACGCAAGAAATCAACAGATAATGGTTCGGTGTATCCATCAATTTCATTTATTGAATACATATTAATCCATTCCTGTAATTGGTCTTTATTATTAATAATATCTTGATAATAGCTCTCATCAACCTTATCAAGTGTTATACACCAATTTGTTTCTACAACAAACTTCTTTTTAAGCCATAGCTTCTTTTGGAAGTTTTCTATTTGAGCCAAAAAATCAATAATAATTTTACCTACACGCTTTATTGCTTTAACTTTTGCAAGGTATGTTTCTACCCTTTTCTCATTTGTTGTATCTAGATCATCAAGATGGATGATTTCACTCTTAATATAGAAATCCAGTTCTCTAGTTAAAAATCCACGTAAATCCTTATGAATAAAATAGTCAAAAGTATTTTTTGCAACATAAGCATCTAAATGCTTTTCAATCAGTGTTTTAGGTTTTTTAGGGTCAGATGAAACATTACGTAATAAACCTAGAAAACCTTTATAAGTTTTTACTATTTCATTTGAAATTTTTTGTGCATTCTCTTCTGCATACTTTCTTTTTTTATCAGCAGGAACATCAAAAACAAAACGAATAATCAGTTCATTATCATTTTGTTCAAACGTCTTAATGTCTGGACGTTCTTCATTTTCTTCATACAACATGAATACACGTTTACTATTACTATTTTCTTTGTTATTGTTTAATTCCATAGTTGCATCAATAAGTCTAAAATGAACTACTTGTTCACCATCTTTAAAAATATAGTCCTTAAAATTCTCAGAAGTTTTTATATAGTATTGGTCTTGATTAGCCCAATAGAGCTTAACCTCTTCCCCTTCATATGGAATAGCATAAACCCCCTCTTTATATCTACGCTTTGATATAAAGTCACCCTCATCATAATATCTGTTAAAGAAACTAAATAAGGCAGAATATACATCCGTTTCAAGTGCTGACATATCAATTCCTGAAATTAATTGCGATTTAAGCTTATCATATTCATCTGCCATCTTACTTGCAGACACTTCTACTCCTACCGACTCACAAGTTTTTTCAATTTCTGCAATACGTGCATTGATTTCATCAGTGTTTGATGAGAATGATTCCAACGTTTCTTTTACCTTTTGAGGTAAACCTTCGCTTAAAAATTTCTCTATTTCAGTCTTCCTAATATTCATTATTCTGTATATACCAAAATCAAGATCAGATTTATCTAATTCAAATATTGCTTTCATTAATCCCGTGAATTTTATCAATTTATCAGACATTTTATTTCCTCGTTATTTATATTCATTTTAATGTTCGTTTCTAAAATACTTATTATCCCCTGCATCATCTTCAGCGTGAACTATTTCTACTATGTCCTCCAACTCACACTCTAATGTTTTACATAGACGTACGAGAACTTCAAGAGAAACATACTCGTTCTTATTTAGCTTAGCCAGTGTACTTGAACTAACACCCGCAATATCCTTCAACTGCGTTTTCTTTAATTCTTTGTCAATTAGCAATTTCCAAAGCCTTTTATAATTAACGCCCATAATTCATCTCCATTTATTTAATTATCTTTTCACTATACATACAATAACATTTCATTACTTAAATCTCAATTGAAATATTTGATATGTCGAATTTTTGATCTGCTATATGAAACTAAAATAAATAGAAAGGATAAGAATCATCTCAAAATAAGTGCGTTTGATTATATGCATTCTAATCAATAATTTGTTGTTTTGACATCAGTTTTTCAATTTTATTTGTGATTACCTTATCTAAATAGTAATAAATATCGTTATTTAGTTCTAATAGACTATAATGACACTTTAAAAACCTCCAATCTTTTAAGTCCATAGTTGTACAATCATTAATACGTTCAGAAATCCGTTCAATTTCTATTGGTGTTGATTGTTCGATTAAATCATAAACTATATTCAAACAATATGTTCTATAATCCTGACTATCATTAAACTTACTCATTATATTCTCAAAATCATTTTTGAAATAAGTTTCATCATGTCCCAACATAAGCTCTATTGATTTCATAAAATCAGAAATACATACTGAAGCTTTATCAAAATTCTTAATAGGGGTTATATCGATTAAAAAACTTAACAATTCTTCTTTTTCATTAGTATCCAGTCCATTGAAATCAATCAATAGATCCCAGGCATGATCACTAAAACTAAAATAACAATCATTGTATGTTGTAAGTTTATAGATATCAAATAAATCCTTTTCCGCAATAATGTCTGTAATTCTTTCAATATAATCATCTATTTCTTCATCAATTATGTCATACTCTTCTTTTTCAGCAGAACTTATATTGAAATAGTCTGAATCATAACACCCACCATTATTAAAATTGAACTTTTCTTTATCAATGTATTCGCTTGTATCAAACTCATATCTTCCATATAAGCAAAACTCTCCTTTTGAGTTAAATGGTTCTCCGTTGTATGCAATTCCATCAAGCTTACAACGCACTACAGCAATCGATCTCCAATAAATGCCATAATCGCATAATAAGTGTTCGGGATGAACATTTAAAACTCTTGCCAATCTATCAATTGAATTGGATTTAGGCACCGTAATACCTTTAAGATAATTGTAAATTGATCTCTCCAAGTTACCATTGAAATTATCATCTTCGGAAATTTCACCTATTGCTTTTGCATCCAAATTTCGTATTTCCATAAAATATTTTAGTCTTATGTTAAATGGAATTTCAGCAATCCCTCTATTTCTTGCACTGCATTTATTCATTAATTATTAACTCCTACCATATTTTATTTTTTTTGTCAATGTTTCGATTATTGTTATACAAGAATACTACACAGTGCTACCAAATGAAAAATCATTCATAATAAACTTGTTCGAACAACAAAATAACTGTCAGTTAGAAAGGAAACTATATGCTTAAAACAATACTAAAAACAGCACTTAAAAACACTGCTGTTCAAATTGCAAAGGAGATACTAAATGATCAAACTAAATCAAATTCATATCACCGAGAATATGATAACACAAAACGGAAAAATTATCCTTATAGGGATAAGAGAAATAGTGGAATACGTGGAGGGACAACGAACAGATAAAACAATTGGATATGCATATAATTGCGTTGCTACAGGGAACAAGTATGCTCAATTCATAGTAAAAGTCAACCAGAAAAAGCCTGTCATATCAAATGAGGAACTTGAAAACTTAGGAGGACAAGTCGAAGTTCTATTTACTGATTTCGTGGGTAAATTTTATCAGAATGCATCAAAAGAAGTCATATTTACATCCACTGCTGCTGGAATTGAGGTGATTAGATAAAATGAGCATAGTCAATTATTTCAGAAATCTTTTAGCTGAAAAACGATATGTTCAATTTGGATTACTGTTAACAGTAGGAGCGATTGCACTTGCAATTGCTCTTACCTTAACCGTATTCGCAATAAAACTACTAATCACACTAATTACAGAAAACTTTGTAATCGTCATGGTTATAGTAGGAGCATACTCATTAATATTAACATGGCTAAAAGACAGAAGCAGAATGAAAATTAACCAGCTAATACAAGAAGAAGAGGCTCTTATAAACTCAATAGAAAATGCAGAAGAACTATTTCAAGTGGAAAAATATGAGCTAGCACGAGAAATTCTATTTCACACTTTAAAAGACATATCCGAAATACTGGGGATATTAATGCCATCAAAGTATGATGATCTGAACTCTCATGAAAAAACCGTTCGAAAAAGTAAAATTTATATCAATAGGTATGTCGTGCTTAAAAGAAAACCAATCGATCCTATCCAAGTCAAAGAAACCATTCAATTTAAACTATCTCAGAAATTCTTCAATCTTGATTTTTCTGGCATTGATCAGAAAGCCTATATATACGAAGGTAATCCATACCCCTTATTGATGGTAGAGGATGTCCAAGAACACGGAAACCAGCTACAAATAGATGTAGTTTGGGTTAACGAGCGATATTGTAAGCTATTAAATAGTCGGCTTATAGCGAGGCAAATGGAACGAACTACTGATAACAAACTCATTCAAGACAAGGATTTCCTATGAATGAATTAACTCTTGGATACAATAGCGACCTCATCGAATACGATGTGAAAAAAGAAGTGAAATGGTTCATTCATCAATCTCCCCACGTTGTCATAATTGGATCAACTGGAAGCGGAAAAACATATTTCAGCAAGTACTTACTTGGAAAAATCGCAATCAGTTTGTCTGATACTGAACTTATAATTTGTGACTTTAAGGGTGATGATGATTTCTCATTCTTAACCAATTGCAGTAGTTTCTATAGATTCGATGATTGCTCAATAGGTTTTGATCAGTTTTTCACTAACTTTCGTAAAAGACAAAGTGGTGAAAATAAAACCAGACACCATCAGATACTTTTTTTCGATGAATGGGCTAGTTATTGCAATAGTCTTGATAAAAAAATCGTTGAAGAAGAAAAGAAAAAACTTGCAACTTTGCTTATGCTGGGCAGGTCTTTCAATGTGCATGTAATCATCAGTCAGCAAAGAGCAGACGCTTCATATTTTAGTTCAGCGAGGGATAATTTTAACTTAGTTGTTGGACTTGGCAATTTAAGTGAAGAGTCAAAAAATATGCTCTTTCACGAGTATAAAGATATTATTAAGCCTGATAGAAAACAAGGTACAGGCTATATTATCCAAAATGGTTGCAATTTCGAACCTATTATTGTCCCTACCGTAAATAACTTCAAAAAGCTAAATAATTGCATTCGAAAACTAGTTGATTATAATCAATAAAGTCAGCGCTAACGAAGTGGTGGCGCTGACTTTTATGAATGCGAAGCATTCATTCAGTTGCATAGGACATAGTATTACCCTATGCAACATCTGTCGCAATAAGAAGAAATCATTGAAATAACAGCAGTTTAACAACTGCGACACAAAGGAGGAAAGCCTATCGCTAAAAATACACAATCAAGAAAATGGCTTCTCACAATAAACAATCCCCTCGAGAAAGAGTTTGATCATAATCGTATTATTTCAGAGATTCAAAAGATCAAATCCTGTGTTTATTACTGTCTTAGTGACGAAGTAGGAGGTAAAGAGAAAACACATCATACACATGTCTTCTTGGCATGTAATTCAGGGGTTCGCTTTAGCACTATGAAAAATAGATTCCCTTCAGCTCACATAGAAATGGCAAGAGGAACATCAGAACAGAACAGAGACTATGTTTTTAAAATTGGAAAATATGAAAAAGAAAAAGGGAATACAAAAATTGCTGGTACTGAAAAAGAATCTGGGGTCATTCCTCTTGAAAGACAGGGAAACCGAAATGATCTAAATGATCTATATGACATGATTAAAGACGGTCTCACTGATTATGAAATTTTTGAAGAAAATCCGACATATATTTTACAAGTAGACACCCTTGAAAAAGTTAGACAGAGAATTCGTACCCAGCAGTACAAAAACGTGCTCAGGCCAATTGAAACGATCTATATCTGGGGAAAAGCTGGAACAGGGAAAACTAATTTCATCATGCAAGAGTATGGATACGAAAATGTGTATAGAGTAACGCACTACTCAAGAGGTTGTTTTGATTCATATGCAGGTCAAGAAGTCATAGTCTTCGAAGAATTCAATTCAAGTTTTAAGATACATGAAATGCTAAATTACTTAGACATTTACCCTCTTGAGCTGCCATGCAGATATATGAACAAAGTAGCTTGTTTCAACAAAATATTTATAACATCAAACATCGATTTGAACATGCAGTATAGTGATATTCAAAGAGAAGCACCTGAAACATGGCGTGCATTTTTAAGGAGAATTCATAAGATCATGTATTTTGAGAGAATTGGTCAGCATCAACTATATAATCTAGAGGAATATTTTAGAAGGAGTGTATAAAATGGAAAAAATAAAAATCAAGTTTAATGCAGTTAAAAATCATCTGAGTTCTTACAAAACATATCCAGATGGTTCAAACGTTGAAGAAGATTGTATCAGAAAAGACAAATGGTTATATCAGGCAAACAAAACGGATGCAATCTACAATATTTCAATAAAAACAGCAGGCGAAAGATATGAATATCCTAGCAAAAGATTCTGTGAACTTGAATATGAATTTTTTAAAACTTTATGGGAGGTTACTTCAAATGAAAAATGATAAATCAACTTTCTATAATGCAAACGATATAGCAACAATACTCGGAATATCAACATCTTCTGCTTATAGAATAATCAAAGAATTAAATCATGAACTACACTTAAAAGGTTTCATTGTCATCAGAGGCAAAATTAGTAAAAAGTATTTTGAAGAGAAGTTTTACAATTGATTTCTTTATACGCAACTTTATCTCAATTGTTGCGTATAAATTTTACATATGATATAGTCAGAATATGGAGGTGATAAAAATCAGAAACAATACACAAAGCAATCTGAAAGCATATAGAAAAATGTTGGGGATGACCCTTGAAGATGTAGCAAATGTAATAGGTGTGAATAAAACTACAATCCAAAGATATGAATCCGGTTCAATACCAAACATACCAATTGAAACAGTCAAAGCACTTTCAAGACTTTATAATGTTTCGACAAATGAGTTATTGGAAATTCCACCAAGTAAAACTCAAAAGGATCTATTTATAAGATTTATTAAAACGCTAGATTTTAAATGCATACATCTAAACTCAAAAAATGCTTTTACAGCAATATCTTCAGAAAGTCTATCAAATACTTCAATTAGGATACAAACACCTTATGGTGACGATTATGAAGTGTCTGAGGATGATCTCATTAACTTGAAGGCAAGTTTACAAGATTATTTGTCATTTCAGTTATTTAAATTAAACAAAAATAAATAACTGCCTGTGCGGGAACACAAGCAGTCATACAAGTAGATACTATTCAGACAGATGCTGATATAATACCACTCTGCAAGTTTTATTATATCATCCTTATCATCTGTTCTGCAAATAGCATATTTAAAAACAGAAGAAAGGAAATAACTATGCCAACTTATAAAGACAATGAAAGAGGTACTTGGTATGCAAAGTTCAATTATACTGATTGGACAGGTACAATAAAGCAAAAACTAAAACGAGGTTTTAAAACTCAAAGAGAAGCAAAAGCATTTGAACGTGAATTTCTTGAAAAATCTCAAGCAAGTCCAGAAATGAAATTCGTAACACTCGTTGATTTATACATGGAAGACTGTAAAACGAGATTGAAACCAACGACTTATGAGAATAAAGGATTTGTAATAAATACAAAAGTATTGCCATTTTTCAAAGATATGCAGTTAAACACAATAGAACCAGCCACTATTAGGCGCTGGCAAAACGAACTTCTTTCAGATAAAAAAGGATACTCCCAGACCTATTTGAAAACAGTAAATAACCAAGTCTCCGCCATATTCAATTACGCCATGAAATATTACAAATTACCAAGTAATCCTGCTCGTATCGCAGGATCAATGGGTAAAAAGAATGCAGACGGTATGAACTTTTGGACTATAGATGAATTCAATCAATTTATCGCTTATTCAGACAATCCTACTTACTCTGTCATGTATGAACTTCTATTTTGGACGGGTATAAGAATAGGAGAATGTTTAGCCTTAACGCTTAATGACTTTAACTTCGTAACTAAAACAGTGTCAATCAATAAGAACTATGCAAAAGTTAATAAGCAAGATTTGATATTAGAACCAAAAACACCAAAATCAAAAAGAATAATCACGATCCCCTCTTTTTTATGCGATATGGTAAAGGATTATTCTGAAAAACTATATGATTACAAATCAGAAAACAGACTTTTTTCATTTTACAGATCAACAATCAACTCACATCTCGTTCATATTTGTAAAAAATCAGGAGTCAAAAGAATACGTGTTCATGATTTAAGACACTCTCACGCTTCATTATTGATTGAAACAACACTACAAACCTATTCACATCTATATCCAAATAAACATGGTGAAGTTGCTGATCGGTTACAAGAAATCAATCTTAACAGCTCAAGATTTCAACCATCTTTTGAAGAAAAATAATAAGTTGTATCAAAAATGTATCACTTGAAATAAAGAAACCCTACAAACCTTGTATTAATAAGGCCTGTAGGGTTTTGTTATTCTATTCCCATTCTATCGTACTAGGCGGCTTACTCGTAACATCATAAAGTATACGATTAACCCCTTGCACTTCATTCACGATTCTCGAACTGATCTTATCAAGCACCTCATACGGAAGTCTCGCCCAGTCACTTGTCATACCGTCGATAGACGTAACCGCTCTGATGCCGATGGCATGCGAATACGTACGTTCATCACCCATAACGCCTACTGATCGGACATTTGGAAGGACAGTAAAGTACTGCCATACTTCTCGGTCAAGACCTGCTTTAGCGATCTCTTCTCTTAAGATGGCATCAGACTCGCTAACAAGGTGAAGCGCTTCTTCAGTGATCTCGCCAAGGATACGGATCGCAAGACCTGGACCTGGGAAAGGTTGACGCCATACGATGTGACCTGGTACGCCGATCTCTTCGCCAACGCGTCTTACTTCGTCTTTGAAAAGGTCTCTTAAAGGCTCTATCAGGCTAAACTGCATGTCTTCAGGAAGACCGCCCACGTTGTGGTGGCTTTTGATGACTTCAGCTGTATCTGTACCACTTTCGATGACATCTGGGTAAACTGTTCCTTGAACAAGGTACTCGATTCCATCAAGTTTGTTTGCTTCTTCTTCAAATACGCGGATAAACTCTTCTCCGATGATTTTACGTTTTGTCTCAGGATCAGAAACCCCTTTAAGACGGTTCATAAAACGCTCTTTGGCATCCACTCTGATAAAGTTCATGTGGAACTCATCGCCAAATACCTTTTCAACTTCATCGCCTTCATTTTTTCTTAGAAGACCGTGATCGACAAAGATACAAGTGAGTTGATTGCCCACTGCTTGATGCACCATAGTCGCTGCAACTGAAGAGTCCACGCCACCTGATAAACCACAAAGGACGTTTTTATCGCCTACAGTTTCTTTGATCTTTTGGATCATATTTTGAGCAAAGTCGCCCATGTTCCAGTCACCACTACAACCGCATACTTCATATAAGAAGTTTTTAATCATCGTTCTACCAAAAGGTGTATGCTCAACTTCAGCATGAAACTGAACCGCATATAATTTTTTAGCGTCGTTTTTCATCGCTGCAACAGGACAGTTATCAGTTGTAGCAATTACTTCAAAACCTTCTGGTGCTTTCGAAACATAATCAAAATGACTCATCCAGCACTGCGCACCAGTTTCCACATCTTTAAAAAGACCATCTGAATTTTCAATATTGAGTTTGATCTTACCATACTCTTGTTGCTTAGCGCGTTCAACCTTACCACCAAGCGTTTGTGACATCAACTGCATACCGTAGCAGATACCAAGCACTGGGATACCGAGATCGAAGATCGCAGCATCCAAAGTTGGCGCGTTATCGAGGTATACCGAATTAGGACCACCTGTAAAGATGATGCCTTTTGGTGATTTCTCTTTGATCTTTTCAAGTGCATTTCTCCATGAGACAACTTCACTGTATACGCCAGATTCTCTGACACGTCTTGCGATGAGCTGATTGTATTGTCCACCAAAGTCGACAATCATTATGAGTTCATTGTGCATTATATTCCTCCAAAATTGTTGTTTTCCTATTTATCGCCACTAGAGATACTATAGTTAGGTGGCTCTTTAGTGATCGAGATATCATGTGGATGTGACTCCTTAAGTCCTGCGTTGGTGATCCTCATAAACTTACCGTTTTCTTGTAATTCTTCTATAGTACCAGTACCGCAGTAACCCATACCAGATCTAAGTCCACCTACCAGTTGATAGATGATATCTCTTAGATAACCACGGTATGGCACGCGACCTTCTACGCCTTCTGGTACAAATTTTTTCGTTTCATTTTGGAAATATCTATCTTTTGAGCCAGCTTCCATAGCAGCTGTTGAACCCATACCTCTGTATGTCTTAAAGCTTCTACCTTGATACATCACGATCTCGCCAGGGCTTTCTTCCGTACCTGCGAAAAGTGAACCTAGCATCACTAGATGAGCGCCTGCAGCGATAGCTTTTGGGATATCGCCTGAGAACTTGATGCCGCCATCAGCGATTACAGGGATGCCATAAGCTTTAGCAGCCTGAGCGCAATCGTAAACAGCAGTAATTTGAGGGACGCCTATACCAGCGACCACACGTGTTGTACAGATAGATCCAGGACCGATCCCTACTTTTACACAGTCTGCGCCAGCTTTGATCAAATCAACTGTACCTTCTGCAGTAGCGACGTTACCAGCGATGATTTCAAGTTCAGGATAAGCTTTCTTAATCGTTGTAACTGCTTTTAAGATGTTGATACTATGACCGTGAGCAGAATCAAGACCGATGACATCCACACCTGCTTTTACAAGTGCAGCGACACGCTCCATCATATCTGAACCGATACCTACAGCAGCACCTGCTAATAGTCTACCACGTCCATCAGTTGCACGGTTAGGGTATTTTACTTGCTTTTCTATATCTTTGATGGTGATGAGGCCTTTTAAGTTGCCACTTTCATCAACCAGTGGTAATTTTTCAATTTTATGCTTTCTTAAGATAGCACCTGCTTCTTCCATAGTGATATCAGCATGGGCAGTGATGAGTTTTTCCTTTGTCATCACGTCGCCAATATAAGCTTCCATATCCGGTTCAAAACGGATGTCACGGTTGGTGATGATGCCCACGAGTTTATGTTTATCATCTACTACAGGTACACCGGAAATTCTGTATCTTGCCATTAATTGTTCTGCGTCTTTCACTTTATGTGTTGGTGTGAGTGAAAAAGGATCAACGATAACGCCATGTTCACAGCGTTTTACTTTATCCACTTCAAGCGCTTGTTGCTCGATGCTCATATTCTTGTGGATGATTCCGATGCCGCCTTCTCTGGCGATGGCAATTGCAAGTTTAGATTCAGTTACTGTATCCATCCCCGCACTGATGATTGGTATATTTAGTGAGATATTCTTTGTCAACTTCGTTTTCACGCTAACTTGATGTGGTAAAACCTCTGATTTTTGCGGGATTAAAAGTACATCATCGTACGTTAAGCCCTCTTTGACCAATTTGCCTTCCATGTGTTCCTCCCAATAATAAAATAGACGTTTAGTTGTAACTTAAAAAAATAAAAAAAAAGACAACCCTCAGGTTGTCCCTAATAATCCTTTTATAGCGTCTAATGAGAACGTACAAAAAATTATAAGATACAACCCATAGTGCGATATAAGGCCACCGCGTAGAGACTTCCAAGCCATTTCTTTGGAATTATATGAGTGCATTGTCTTCAAAAATGTATGCTATTGCGTTTAATATTAATAACCAAAATATCATTTTTAAAGGGTTTTGTCAACCAAACATATCTATAAACTTTTTTTAAAACTGTTAATTTTTTTTAATTATCTTGTACACTTAAAAAGACATTTTTCTACTATTATATAATTTACCATCTCATATTGCTTAATTCGAAATCTTACAATACAAATTCCGGCAAATTAAAGTTCAGCAATATGAAGTTCTATAATCAATATTTTAAATCAATATTTAAATCAACATTTTAATTATACTTTTTAAATTAGGCTTTCCAAATCGATTTTTTTTGATAATATGTTACAATAGATAAGTAGTGCCCCTAAATTAATTCGGAGGAAATTTATGAACGATTTTAGATATGTATCGGGATTCTTGAAAAAGCATATATGGAAGTACGTTTTCGGTATAATGCTACTCATGATCATCGATGCACTGCAACTTATTACGCCACTACTCATCGGAAACTTTACCGATGCACTAAAAACTGGCACACTAGATGCGCCTACGATCTTAAAGCTGATAGTTTACATATTGGCCATTGCTATCGGTGTGGCTATCGGTCGGTATGGATGGCGTATGACCATCGTTACCACTGCAAAAAAGCTTGAGTACTGGCTACGCAACACCGTTTTCGAGCACCTTGAAAAGATGTCGCTCAACTACTTTAACCACCATAAAACTGGCGATCTCATGGCGCACTGTACCAACGATATCTCATCGATCCGCAACGCATTTGGTGGTGGTGTAATCATGCTCGTTGATGCCCTCTTTATGGGACTTATGACCATCGCCATCATGATGGTACGCATCGACCTCAAACTGACTTTGATCGCACTAATCCCTATGCCACTTATCGCATTTTTCATCATCATACTTGGCAAGAAAGTAAGGCAGCGTTTTAAAGAAGTACAAGAAGCCTTCTCAGACCTCACAGATGTGGCACAGGAAAACTTCTCTGGCGTACGCATCATCAAGTCGTTTGTTCAAGAAGCGCCTTCTCTTAAACATTTCAACGAGAAGAACCAAAACAACTTTAACAAAAACATCAAGCTTGCAAAACTCTTTGGTATGGTCAATCCAATGGTAGGATTTATCGCTATGCTCAGCACGCTGATCGCCATGATCTACGGGGGTGGTCTCGTTATAGATGGCGCGATCAGCATCGGCGACTTTGTTGCTTTTCTAACCTATGTAGGGATGCTAGCTTGGCCGATGATGGCACTTGGTTTCGTCTACAACCAGCTTCAAAGAGGTCAAGTTTCCCTTAGAAGAATCAACACCATCTTAGATACACCACCTGAGATTTTCGATGAAGATGTCATTGACGCACTAAACGAATCCTTCGCACTTAGACCAAAACTTGAAGTGAAGGACATGACATTTACTTATCCAGGTAGCGAATCTCCGGTTCTGAAAAACATCTCCTTTAACTTAGGCGAAGGCGAGACACTGGCGATCGTCGGCAAAACTGGCAGCGGCAAAACCACTTTGGTCAACCTATTGCTCAAACTTTATCAGGTACCAGATGGCACGATCCTCATCGGGGATCAAGATATCAACCGCATTCCTGTTAAAAAGCTTCGCCATATGATGGGCTATGTGCCACAAGATAACTTCCTCTTTTCAAAAACAGTCCTCTACAACGTAGGATTTGGCACAGAGGGTATCAATGAAACCGAGGGCACAAAATACACCAAGATCGCACAGATTCACAGTGAGATCAAAGAGTTCCCAAAAGGATATGCAACAGAACTTGGCGAACGCGGTGTGAACATGTCTGGCGGACAAAAACAAAGGGTTTCTATCGCCAGAGCACTTTCTAAAAAACCTGAGATTATCATCCTAGATGACTCACTCTCAGCAGTAGATACCAAGACAGAAGAAAGTATCCTGACACACCTTAAAGAAACACTTGTAGACACGACAAGCATCTTAATTGCACATCGGATCTCTACTATAAAACATGCCTCACAGATCATCGTACTTGAAGATGGCGAGATCGTAGAACGTGGACGTCATGAAGAGTTACTCTCAAAAGATGGTATCTATGCTGACATGTACCGTAAACAACTACTAGAAGAAAAAATATCAGAAGCGTAGGAGGAAAAATGGCTGAAACCATACATCAAGAAAAAGAGATAGAAAAGTCATTTGACTCAAGTATCATGAAGAGACTGATGCACTACGCAAAATCGCAATGGCTTTTGCTAGGCATAAGCATCATTCTTATGTTACTTGTTACCGCACTAGATCTTGCTATACCATATGTAACTAAGATTGCAATAGATGAATATATCTCACCAAAACAGCAACAGGTCTATACACTTAAAGACGATCCAAACGTGTCACTTGCCAGTGATTTAAGTGCTTCGTTGATCCTTCCAAGTATCAGCGAAAAAGTACTAGGCACTTATAAAACAACCGCCTATGAACCGTCAGTTCTTTATACTGAAGACGGTGTCACCTATCTCGTTAAAGGCATGAGCCGTTCAAAATCACTTGAAACATTTAAGCTTGCTAACGATGGACAAACAGCTACACTTGACGGCGTAACTTATAAGGTTAAATCCGTTACTGCAACCGAACTGGATGTTGTGAAAGCTAACAACAAACATCAGATTCTAGTACTCACCTTAACACTTGGTTCGCTACTTGTTATAAGCTTTTTCTGCGCCTTTGGCCACACCTATCTCCTCAACTACGGGAGTCAAAAGATCGTCTATAATATGCGCGAAGAACTCTATTCACATATTCAGAACATGAGCCTTAGCTTCTTCGATAAGAACCCTGTAGGAAGGCTAGTAACGCGTGTTTCAAACGACATGGACAACATCAACGAGATGTTTACCAACGTGCTAGTTACATCCATAAAAGACTTTTTACTGCTTATAGGTACACTTGTGGTGATGAGTATCATAGACTTTAAACTGACTTTAATTTGCTTTAGCACGATGCCACTTGTACTGATCTCTGCTTCAATCTTTAGAAAGAAAGCGCGCAACGTACAAAGAGAAGTAAAGGTCAAACTTGCTAAGATCAACGCGACACTGGCAGAGAACATTAACGGTATGAAAATCATACAGATTTTCAATAAAGAGAAGGATATCTACGAAGACTTTGATGCCATCAATACTGATTTTCTAAAAAGCACCATTGCTGAGACAAGAGTCTACGCTATTTTTAGACCCACTATGAATTTAGCTTATTCTTTATCATTAGGCTTGCTCCTTTGGTTCGGTGGCGGAGATGCCATAAAAGGCGCTGTAGAACTTGGTGTCCTAGTTGCTTTTATCACTTATACACAGCAGTTTTTTAGACCTATCATGGACTTAAGTGAAAAATTCAATATCCTTCAGTCATCCATGGCAAGTGCAGAGCGTATCTTTATGCTCCTTGATGAAAAAGAATCTATCGTTAACCCTACTCATCCTGTTCCACTTGCAAATGCATCTGCTGGCCGTCACTTTAGTGGTGAGATTGCATTTGAAGATGTGTGGTTTAGCTATCAAGCAAATCCACAAACAGATGATGACTATGTATTAAAAGGGGTGTCCTTTAAGGCAGGCGTTGGCGAATCTATCGCACTTGTCGGTGCAACTGGCTCTGGAAAAACCACTATTATCAGCTTACTCAATCGTTTTTACGATATCCAAAAAGGGCGCATCACTATAGATGGCGTTGATATTAGAGATGTTGACAAACACAAACTCAGAGAACACATCGGGATTGTGCTTCAGGATGTCTTCCTCTTCTCTGGTGATATCAAAAGCAACATCAGACTCTACAATGAAAGCATCACTGATGAAAACATCAAAGAGATTGCCAAATACGTCAACGCAGACGGATTTATTTCTAAGCTCCCTCTTGGTTATGATGAACCCGTGGTAGAGCGCGGTGCAACACTTTCCGCCGGTCAACGACAGCTCCTCTCATTTGCAAGAGCACTTGTATTTGATCCAGGGATTCTGATCCTAGATGAAGCCACTTCCAACATAGACACTGAAACTGAACTGCTCATACAAGATGCTATCAACAAGATTATCAAAGGAAGAACGACGCTGATTGTAGCACATAGACTTTCCACAATCCAGCATGCGAGCAAAATCATCGTTATGAGCAAAGGTGAAATTAAAGAGATGGGTAACCATCAAGAACTACTTAGTAAACGCGGCATGTATTACGATCTTTACACACTTCAATATAGCGAAAGCGTTTACAACTAAGCGGTTTTATGGTATTATTGCCTTGTAATTAAATAAAATGATTCACCTAGGGGTGCTGAAAAGCTGAGAGCACATGAACTGTGTAACCCTTTGAACCTGAACTAGTTAAAGCTAGCGGAGGAAAGTGTGGAAGAATGAAAGTTTAACCACGTTTGGATTCCCAGGCGTGGTTTTTTATTTTTGACACCAAGAATCATTTAGATAGGACTGCTAAAACGCAGTACCACATTTAAATGGAGGTTTAAAATGGAAAGAAAATCGTCAATTTCTACAAAGATGTTAGTTGAAGGGGCAATGATGATTGCCATAGCAACAGTTCTCAGTTTTTTAAAGATGAAGACACCACTTTGGGTTAACGGTGGTTCTGTCACTGCTGGTAGTATGATTCCGCTTTTAGTGTTTGCATACCGCTGGGGTGGTACAAAAGGGATGTTTGTCAGTGCCGTTTATGGTCTTTTACAGTTTATGATCGAGCCTTATGCAGCGCATCCGCTTTCAGTAGTACTTGACTACCCACTTGCATTTGGTATGATTGGACTCTTTGGTTACTTTGCTAACAAGAAATCTACTGCTGTACAGATCACACTTGCAGCGACGATAGCGCTTGGTATGCGTTTTGTTGCACACTTTCTTTCAGGATTTATCTTCTTTGCATCTTATGCACCTGAAGGTACGCATCCAGTGGTTTACTCACTGATCTACAACGGTTCTTACATGTTACCTGAACTTGTGATCTCAGTTGTGATCTTCTTCCTCATCCGTAAACCGGTTGAAGGCATCAAATAAAACAAAAATGTGTGGATAATCTTCTGAAATCTGAAGATCATCCACACCTTTTTTATGCTTTAATTGTGATAAAAATCCCTTTGTAGTATAAACTTTGCAGCTTCTTTTTCGTACTCTTTGATATGATTAAAGTATTGATCCTGAATCAATGCGTCTAAGCTTTCAAGGTGTTCTGATTCACAAGGGTTCTCTCTAATACTGTGAATCAAACGATTAAGCGCTTTTAAAAACCTCGCATGGCTTTTCTTATGCGCTTCATAGTTTGAAAAGTGACTATAAAGTTGCATCATTTCCTCTTGTTCAAAATGATTATATATCATATTTTCAAGACGATCTGCTGCTTCTTTAATTTTCTTTTGATCAGTACCGTCAGCCATTAAATTTTTAAGATGCTGTGCTTTTCTTATAATTTCATGGTTGTCTTGATCAATATTAGTATGATGCGTACTGAGCGTACTATCCCATTTATAGATATGCATCAACTCACCTCCTTGCGATAAATTGATACCCTATAAAACTGTAAAAAATCATGGGAAAATCAAAATTTACAAATCATTCTATTTGATATCCAAATGTCATACTATTCGACCAGTAAATATCATACTATTTGATCACTAAATATCATCCTCTTCTTTGTCCAACTCATTAGCAATCATTTTTTGTCTCTTTTGGTTAATCTTATATATAGGCAAGTACATAAAGAAAACAAAAAGCGATCCAGATACAAACAAAATTGCTAGGATTGCGAGAAACATCCAATTATTTGCATACTTTTCACTATACTTTGCATAATTGAAAATTCCTGCACTTAAGCAAACACCAAGGCCGCCTGCAAGACTAGAATAGATCAATGATTTCTTGCTACCTTTTTTAGACTCATATACATTGTTTCCTGCAATGATATTTCTCACCAAGACATATAATGCTGCACCAGACAAACACAGAATCTCTGTCATAGATTGTGAAAACGGCACATCTAAAACATACTGTTTTACAAGCAAAGAAATCACCAAAGATCCCATTACAAGGTTAAAAGCTTCACTGCTAATTTGACGCTTTAACGCTACTGCACGTTCATCTTGAATTACGTTATTCTTCATGTTCTTCCTCCCAAAATAAATCATTTAATGTTTTACCTAGCGCTTCACATATTGCGATGCAGAGGTTTAAAGAAGGGTTATATGTACCAGCTTCGATCAAGCCTATCGTTTGGCGCGTAACAGAAACCGCTTTTGCTAAATCCTCTTGTTTCATATCTCGTTCAATACGAGCAATTTTCATTCTTTTGTTTTTCATAGGCGACCTCCTTATGTTACATAGTATATCATATAAATTGCATAATGCAATATATAAATTGCATTATGACTAAATGATTTTTTTTCGCTTTTTGTCGCTCTCATAAAAAAACTCACCCTCTACTACATTCTTTTTAGAATGTTGATCGGGTGAGTCTTATATTTTTGACTTTTGTTTTTGCCTCTTACCTGTTGTGTTATATGTTACTCAATTTACATCATGCCGCCCATACCGCCCATACCTGGGTCCATAGCCATCATGTTATCAGATTTTGTATCAACAACTGCCGCTTCTGTTGTTAAGAACATCGCTGAAATCGACGCTGCATTTTGAAGTGCAGAGCGCGTTACCTTAGTAGGGTCTACGATACCTGCTTCGATCATGTTGATGTATACACCTTTAAGTGCATCAAAACCAATACCAGGCGCAGCATTTTTTACTTTTTCTACAACGACAGAACCTTCAAGTCCAGCGTTGATTGCGATTTGTCTAACTGGTTCTTCAAGTGCTCTTGCGATAATAAGTGCACCTGTTTTCTCATCGCCTTCAAGTGTTTCAACAAGTTCAAGTACCGCTGAAATCGCGCCGATAAGTGCAGTTCCACCACCAGGAACGATACCTTCTTCAACAGCAGCTCTTGTTGCATTAAGCGCATCTTCTATACGGAGTTTTTTCTCCTTCATCTCAACTTCAGTTGCAGCACCTACTTGGATCACTGCTACTCCACCTGCAATTTTAGCAAGTCTCTCTTGAAGTTTTTCTTTATCAAACTCTGAATCAGTCTCATCCATTTGGACTTTGATTTGACGTACACGCTCGTTGATTAAGTCTTTGTCACCCATACCGTCTATGATCGTTGTATTGTCTTTGTTGATTTTAACTGATTTAGCATGACCAAGCATTTCCATAGTTGCATTTTTAAGTTCGTAACCTAATTCTTCTGAAATTAAAGTTCCACCTGTTAGGATGGCAATATCTTGAAGCATTGCTTTTCTTCTATCGCCAAAGCCAGGTGCTTTAACAGCGATACAATCAAAAGTGCCTCTTAATTTATTGACGATTAAAGTTGTAAGTGCTTCACCTTCAATATCATCAGCAATAATCAAAAGTTTACCTGCACTTTGAACAATTTGCTCAAGAATAGGTAATATTTCTTGGATATTGTTGATTTTTTTATCCGTGATTAAGATATGTGGATTTTCTAAGAAAGCTTCCATCTTCTCAGAATCTGTTACCATGTAGTGAGATACGAAACCTCTATCAAACTCCATACCTTCAACAACTTCAAGTTGTGTACCAAAAGTTTTTGATTCTTCAACTGTGATAACGCCATCTTTTCCAACACGTTCCATTGCTTCAGAGATAAGTTCTCCAATTTCACGATCTGCCGCTGATATAGATGCAACGTCTGCTACGTCTTTTTTGTTTACAATTAATACACTTTCACTTTTTATCACTTCAACTGCAGATTTAACTGCTTTTTCAATTCCTGTTTTAAGGATCATTGGGTTAGCACCTGCAGCTACGTTTTTGATGCCTTCACGGATAATCGCTTGAGCAAGTAAAGTAGCCGTTGTAGTACCATCACCTGCAACATCATTTGTACGTGTTGCAACTTCTTTAACAAGTTGAGCACCCATGTTTTCATATGGATCTTCAAGATCAATCTCTCTTGCAATAGTTACACCATCGTTTGTGATAAGTGGTGATCCAAATTTCTTATCTAAAATAACATTTCTACCTTTTGGTCCAAGTGTTACTTTTACTGTATTCGCAAGTTTATCAACGCCTGCTTCAAGTTTTTTTCTGACGTCTTCGCCAAACATAATATCTTTTGCCATGTTATTGCCTCCTACTTAAGTCTATTTTATCGAATAAATCTATTCAACAATTGCTAAAATATCCGCGATTTCGCAGATTGTAACTTCGTCACCTTCTACTTTAATATCAGTGCCTACATATTTTTTAAAGACAACTTTATCGCCTACTTTGATATCTTCTACTTCATTGCTCACAGCAATTACTTCCGCCATTTGCGGTTTTTCTTTTGCTTGAGATGGTAACACGATACCGCTAGCCGTCTTCTCTTCAGCTTCTAATCTCTTGATAATTACTCTTTTTCCCAATGGTCTTAGCATTTCTTCCTCCTATTTTAAATCATATTTTGCAGCCCAAAATGGCATTTTCTTCAGTGCATTTCTAAAAATATCATATAATAATAAGCGAGAAAAATCAACACTTTTTTAGCACTCTAAGGTTTAGAGTGCTAATGCCAATCCTCGCTCATCGCTTACATTTCAGCAAACATCTTTGTCGCTTCATTTACAGAACTTAAGTACATACCATTTACTAGACTTGGATCAATCATGTTACGTTCTTCGATCCCTATAACCATGTCCCAGTTACCAGATTCATAATACTTAATTAATCTTAAAATCTCATGGAATGTATTCTTTTGCCCCATGATTGCACCTTTAATATCATCTTTCAAAGGCAGTGGTTCAATAATGTCATAAAGTGGTTTTTCCATCACTGTATCTATCAGTGAAAAAAGCCCTAGCAAAAATGCTTCTGTTTTTCTAAATTCTATACCAAATACTTCAGCTAGATGTTCAGCAAAAATCGCCCGAATCAAAGATACTTTTATAAGTTCATCGGGTTTATCAGCGCCAATATCTCTTAGCATAATAAGTGTCGTCCACTTTCTAATCTCATTGATGCCAAGTAACGATACCGCATGATTTACTGATGTAATTTGACTAATTGTATAAAACGCTGGCGAATTAATCAATCTCAGCAATTTATACGTTAATGAAAAATCATTTTTGATGATATCAGACATTTTATTAAAGTCCGGGACTTCATTCATGGTTTCGTTTAAGATTTCCATATATCTATATGTGGTAACATTGAGACTCTTTGTTTTGCACATGATTGGCTTTTCAAAGAAATAGCCTTGAAAATAGTGGTAACCAAGCGCGATCGCTTCATCTAAATCTGCTTTAGTCTCTACCTTTTCAGCCAGTAATTCTACACCAAGTGGCAGGTATTTCTCAGCGACATACTTGCGTCCCATGGTTTTTAAGACCAAGAAATCTACTTTGATAATATCCACATAAGGGATTAGCGCATCAAACCTTTCATCTCCCACAAAGTCATCAAGCGCGATGCTATACCCTTTCTCCTTCAGCTCTTTACACTTAGCAACTAGGATATCATCAACTTCAAGCGTCTCAAGGATCTCGATCATCAAGGTATCAACATCAAAAAGAGAGGGTAAATCTTCTAGCAGAAGTTTTCGCGTGAAATTTATAAACGCTTTCTTCCCACTTGTCAATTGCCCCATACCAAAATTAATCAGCGCATCAACAACGACTGATGCCGTTGCCAAGTCTCCATTTATACTGATATCGTATGTATTTTTCATTCCACTTCGATAGAGAATTTCATAAGCAACAACTTTTTTATGGACATCAAAAATCGGTTGCCTTGCCAAAAACACTTCCATATTTCACCTGTGATTATCCTTTTCTTATATAATAGAATAAATATTGTTGGGCAATTCCTGGAAATTTTGTGAAATAAGATTCAACAAAAGCTTCATGTTTCTTCTCAACACCATAAAGTTCATTTAACATACGTTTTACCCATGTATCCACAGGAAAGGCTTCGTAATCTCCATAGGCAAATAATAAGATGCAATTTGCCACTTTATTACCCACCCCATGAAATTGCTTTAGCCACTCAACTGAAGTATGATGTGAGAGCCTGAAAGGCTCGTTTAGATCAAGCTGACTATTAAGCAGAAGCTGAACTGTCGCATATAAAGATTTTGCTCTATACCCAATTGCTTTTACATTTAAGTCCTCAAGCGATGCATCTGACAGTTGCGCAATCGTCGGGAAGCTATAGAGCACTTCTCCATTGTATACTCCTAGAGCATCTCCAAATTTTTCACAAAGCGCTTCAACTGTCATAGAAATCTTCGGAATATTGTTGTTGCTTGATAATATAAAAGTAATCAGCATCTCTACCAACCCTTGACGCATGATTCGTATGCCTTTACCATACAAGACTGCAGCTTTTAAATGTTCATCTATGCCTGAAATTTCTTCCAAAATCGATGCATAATCTCTATTTAAATCAAAATAGGTGATCAACTGTTCTTTAGTGAAATCATCACCATAAATTTCAAAGATATAACTTTCGGTTTTATTTGTCTGTATAGTTGAAGTAACAGCTGTTTTTCTAGCAACAACGACGGAATGATCTATAGGCGCATAAAACACATCTCCTGCTTTTCTCCACCGAAATGCTTGTCCACAATACAGCGTTTTTTCAAGGTCAAAGTAAGTACTCTCTATATGAATTTCTCTTATCTTTTCGAGTTTTTTATGTTCTGTTTTAAGGTCACTTTTTCTAAAATCCATGCTCACCTCTACCTTGTATGGACAATCACCTGATTATCAACTCACTCTTATCATTATACAATAATCTTAGACAAAAAACTAAAAAAGCTTCACTTCAGAAATAAATTTGAAGTGAAGCTTTAATCTTTAAATACTAGATGAATAACTTACCTATAAATAAAACTGCTAAGATCAAAGTAACATATGAAACATCTTTAAATTTTCCTGTTGCAAGTTTAAGAATAACAAATGATAATACCCCAAACATAATTCCTTCAGAGATTGAATAAGCAAGTGGCATCATGATGATTGTCAAGAAAGCGGGAATCGCTTCTGTAAAATCATCAAAATTAATTTCTTTAATTGGACTCATCATAAATAGTCCAACAAGGATTAATGCAGGTGCTGTTGCCGCAGATGGAATCATGATAAAGATTGGTGAGAAAAGTAATGCGATTCCAAACATACCCGCTGTAACTACTGCAGTAAGTCCTGTTCTACCACCTTCAGAAACACCTGCTGCTGATTCTACATAAGTTGTTACTGTAGAAGTTCCTAAAATCGCACCAAATGTTGTTCCGATTGCATCAGCAAGTAATGCTTGCTTAACTTTAGGCACTTCGCCTTTTTCGTTAATCATACCTGCTTTAGTACTTACACCAACAAGTGTACCTACTGTATCGAAGATATCTACAAAAAGGAAAGTAAATAATACAGTGAACATGTCAAAGGTGAAAATTTCACTCCATGCAAAATCAAAGAAGTATGGCGCTGTAGGCATAGATACAACTTTACCTGGTAATGTTGTGATCCCCATTGGATAACCAATTACTGTTGTTACTAATATTGCTATAAATAGTGCACCTTTTACATTAAATGCTAATAAAATACCTGCGATCACGATTCCGATAATTGCTAAAAGTGCTGTACCAGATGTGATATCTCCAAGTTCAAGAATTGCGCCACCTTGTAATACTATACCTGAATTAACAAGACCAATAAAAGCGATAAATAAACCAATACCAACTGATATTGCTTTTTTGATATTGTGAGGAATTGAGTTAATAATTGCTTCACGAACATTGAAGAATGAAAGTAAAATAAATATAAGACCTTCTAAAAATACTGCTGTAAGTGCAAAACTAGGCGATTTTTGCATCCCGATTACTACTGTGTAAGCAAAGAACGCGTTGAGTCCCATACCCGGAGCAAGTGCAAATGGTAAATTCGCTAATAAACCCATAACCAATGTTGCTACAAGTGATGCAAGCGCTGTAGCTGTAAATACTTTCCCCATATCAAGACCAGCAGCACCAAGTGTTAATGGATTGACGATAAGGATATACGCCATAGTCATGAAAGTTGTAAATCCTGCGATCACTTCTGTTCTTACATTTGTACCGTGATCTTTGAGTCTAAAAACTTTTTCAAAGAAACCTACGTTCTTTTCCATAATAAATATAACCTCCAATAATTTCATTCTCTACAGATTTGATTTTAACAAATAGTTCGCAAAAACACAAATATTATTTTCGTTTTTAATCATATTTTTCGTCTTTTTGATACCTATTATGTATTTATAGTACAAAACAATCGGTATTTTATGATATAAATACACCTAATATTTAGATACATTTAACAACATCTTAAAATAATAGCGTATTATTCCCTATTAATCAACCCTAATTCTACACAATTTGTATATAGACGTAAAAAACCAGCCTAAGCATCAAGTTCAGGCTGGTTTAGTATATAATAGTAATCTATTTTATAGCTCGATTTGCATATTTTAGAAAATTTGCATGATCATATGGTAAAAGATGGGCAACAAAACACTTGGCAACATATTGCCAACTTTAACTTTCGCAGAAAGCACCATAGAAAGCCCTAGGCCAAGAATCAACAAACCACCAGTGGCAGACATCTGAATGATAACTGGTTCCGTTAGAACCGATGACAGAG
Source organism: Fusibacter bizertensis (assembly GCF_029914245.1). Lineage (GTDB taxonomy): Bacteria > Bacillota > Clostridia > Peptostreptococcales > Acidaminobacteraceae > Fusibacter_C > Fusibacter_C bizertensis. The sequence goes on along the minus strand of NZ_JARYZI010000006.1, from coordinate 191,391 downwards.
CGCCTGCAAGCAAGGTAATTGATCCTTGATAGATAAAAACTGAAAAAGCAGAGAATGCTACGCCAATTCCAAGTGTTGATGCCAATACAATGGAGATAATTCCATCTAAGATTGACTTTGCAAAAAGCGTTTCATGATTTCCTCTTAGCCCGCTATCAAGTGCCCCCATAATCGCCATTGCACCAACACAATATAGCAAACTGGCAGTTACAAAGCCTTTACTGAAAGTAGAACCGTTTTTAGAAAAGCGTTTTTCCAACCGATCTCCAAATCGTTCTAATCTCAACTCGATATTAAAACCTTCACCTATAATGGTTCCGATGACTATAAAGAAAATGATCTCCATCAAGTAATCCATACCTTTAAGCGCTCCCGAAAGACCAATGAGCGTCACACAAAGTCCGACCCCTTGCATGATGGTTTGACTCATCCTTTCAGGCAATCCACCTTTTAGTATGATCCCGGCGATACTTCCAGCTATAATGGCAATAGCATTTACAATTGTACCTAGCATAGTTACACCTTCATAAATTTTATTTCCATATTATCAGCATCACAGGAAGAAATCAATAGATAGATATTAGAATAATCCGATTATTTCACCGTCATCTAGTATATCGATTCTATTTGCAGCTGGTACTTTTGGAAGACCAGGCATCCTCATAATATCTCCAGCCATTGGGATGATAAATCCAGCACCTGCAGATACTTTTACATCATTGATCGTAATTTTAAACCCATTTGGTGCACCATATAAATTTGGATCATCTGAAAAAGAATATTGTGTTTTTGCCATGCAAATCGGCAAACCACCTAATCCATCTTCTTCGAACTTCTTGATATTTTTAAGTGCTTTGTTTGTAAACTCAACACCATCAGCTCTATAGATTTCTTTTGCAATCTTCTCGATCTTACTGATAATTGGTTGATCAAGTTCATATAGCGGTTTAAAATCAGCCACGCCAGATTCTGCAAGCTCTACAACTTTCTCAGCAAGCTTTACAGCACCTTCGCCACCTTTAGCCCAAACTTGTGTAAGCACAACTTCTACGCCCATTTCCGAACATTTTTTTTGCAACAAATCAACTTCTGCCTGCGTATCTGTTGGGAACTCATTAACTGCAACAACAACTGGTACACCGAATTTTCTAACATTTTCAACGTGACGTTTAAGGTTTTCAAAACCAACCGATAACGCCTCAAGGTTCTCAGTATTTAAATCGTTTTTACCAACTCCACCATGTTTTTTAAGCGCTCTAACTGTGCCTACAACAACTGCTGCACTTGGTTTTAATCCCGCAAATCTACATTTGATATCAAAGAATTTTTCTGCTCCAAGATCTGCCCCAAATCCCGCTTCTGTAACAACATAATCAGCAAGTTTAAGTGCTGTTTTAGTTGCAACTACAGAGTTACATCCATGTGCTATATTTGCAAAAGGACCACCATGTATAAAAGCTGGTGTATTTTCTAATGTTTGAACTAAGTTTGGTTTAATCGCATCTTTTAATAAAAGCGCCATTGATCCCACAGCGTCAAGCTCTGCTGCAGTAACCGGTTTGTTCGCATATGTGTAGCCAATTATCATTTTAGAAAGTCTCGCTTTTAAATCTTCTAAACTATCTGCAAGACACAAAATTGCCATTACTTCAGATGCAACCGAGATATCAAAACCATCTTCACGTGTAACACCATTTGTCTTGCCACCGAGTCCAATCACCATGTTTCTAAGCGCACGGTCATTCATATCGATCGCACGTCTCCAAGTGATTCTATTTGGGTCTATATTAAGTGCATTTCCTTGATGTAAGTGGTTATCTATAAGCGCAGATAGCAAGTTGTTTGCCGTTGTTACAGCGTGGATATCACCAGTAAAGTGTAGGTTAATGTCTTCCATTGGTACAACTTGGGCATATCCACCGCCAGCTGCTCCACCTTTTACACCAAAACAAGGTCCAAGAGATGGTTCTCTTAGTGCTGTAAATGTCAACTTACCAATCTTGTTAAGTCCCATACTAAGACCAACGTTAACTGTTGTCTTTCCTTCGCCGGCAGCTGTTGGATTAATCGCTGTCACAAGGATCAATTTGCCATCTGGCATATCTCTTTTGCTATTTAGTACATCCAGGTTCACTTTAGCTTTATAATTACCATAAAGTTCTAAATCATCCTCTGAAACGCCTACTTTTTTAGCGATTTCCTTAATGTGCATTTTCTGCGCTTCTTGAGCAATTTGTACATCCGTTTTCATAACAATCCCCTTTCAAATGATAAATAATTTTTTTTAATGATTAAGTGCATTTTCAAGACTATCTATTAATTTTATGGTTTCGGGTGTTCCAATAATTTGCGCATGCCTTTTTGCTTCTTTGAGATAATATAGCCCTTTTTCTTTATAGCCATTTTCGACGAGAATTACACCAAGGTAACCTTCCGCTTCACTTCTTCGCCAAAGTGTATCTACAGTCTCAAAGTTTTTTAACGCTTCTTCAAAATAAGCTTTAGCAAGATCAATCCGAGACATACTATAAGCAATGATACCCGCATTTGTATTAAATATAGAACTTCCACGTATAATATTATGAAGCTTACATAATTCTATTGCGCGTTCTACTTCTTCAAGCGCCTCTTCCATGCGCCCTTGCCTACGATACGCATCCGATATATAGTTGTATGCTGCCGCAATGTTGAGCACATAGCGGCCTGATTTACCTAAATTTTCAAAACCTATAATCGAATCTGCAAAATACACACGCGCTTCTTCATAGCGACCTGACATCAAACTACTTATACCCATGAGTCTAAGTAGAACCGCATCATTTTTGGGCGTTCTTTTTAGTCGCGACATCTTACCAATTACTTCAGACATGTTTTCGATGCGCTCGGTCTGAATTTGATAGTAAAACCATTGTACATAGGCTTTGAATAGAAGTTCATCATCATGCGCTTCTAACCCAATCTTCACTAGCTTATCAATTAGATCCATCCCTTGCACATATTCACCATTGCGTATATAGTAGCGCGCTTTCATGTGCATGAATTGTGCCCTGAGTTCTATGGCATCCTCTTCCTCTATCTTTAAGAACAGCTGTTCAAGTTCATCAAAGTAGTCCTCAGGACTCTTATCCATAATTGCCGGCATCTGATTGACAAGTTCAGGGTAAAGTTCATGGCTAAAGTCAAAATAAGCTTTTAAATATCTCAAATAATACGTTAGGTGCTTTACAATATTACCTGCACTTTGATAATGATATATTAATTTTTGAAAAATCAAAACATCTTTTTGATCGCCACAGAGTTGCTCTTCTAAGAGCCCCCCAATTCGATTGTGTAAAATCTTCTTTTTTGCACTTGCAGTTTGTCCATAGACGTGTTCTCTAAGTTTATGGTGTGTGAACTTTAACTTGATACCACCGTCGTGTTCAATCTCTTTTAATATAAAACGTCTTTTTAGCGACTGTATATATTCTAACAGCAAATCTTCATCGATTGTGTAAAGTTTGTTTAAAAGTTCAAACTCAAGTTCATCAAAAAACATAGCCGCGATAACAAGTAGCTTCATCTCACCAGCATCTAGTCCAATAAAGCGAGAATCGAGTATCCCCTTAAAACGGTGCCCTTTATCGGCAGTATCTTGTGTGATGGCTACGGTTCCCTCGACGATGAAAAATGCATTTCCTTCTGACTCTCGAAAAATCTGTTCTTTAAGCTCTAGTGACAACGGCGTATCTGATAAAAAGTCCATAAACTCAAAAGTCTCTGCTTTATTAAAACGTTCAAGTGGAATTGTTAATAATCGCTCGTAACGATAAAGGTGCCCAAGAAAATCATCAAGCCCTTCGGTAAATTCATTGCGTAGCGTCGCGATAAAGACAAAGCCCTCCACGTGATTTACCAGGTTTAATAACAGTTTCAAACTGAGCGGATCCATCCACTGCAAGTCATCAATATAGAGAATCAATCGGCTGCTTTTAAGCAATCGACTAAACAATTTAGCAGTCAATTTTTCTAGATAATCAGAATTAATAGATTCTGTATTTTCCATATACACAGTGCCAGTCCATTCATCAAATCCCGGAAAGAATTTCACCAAAACTTGCTTTGTAAAAAGTGGTAATTCTATCTTTTGTTCTTCTACAATCCCTGCGATTTGTGAAAAAACATCATTCCATGCTTTGTAAGCATAAGAAGATTCAGCTGGGTAACATGTTGTCTTTAATATTTTAAAGGTACTGTCATACCGAGAGAGACATTCCTCTAAAAGTTTTGATTTCCCCACGCCCGCTTCACCACTGACAATTAAAGATTGCTTGTTTTGTCCCAGTGCAGATTGATGAAGTAACTTCTCTATGGTCATAGCTTCTCGCTGCCTACCATAATACCTTAAGCCTTCATCTTTTGCTTCATGCGGTGCATACACAAGTCCGTAATAATGGTCCCTTGTAACTTTATCCGGTTGTATCCCCATCTCATCATCTAATAGCTGTTTAAGCTGCGCGTACACTTCTGTGATCTGTTTATACTGACCCATCTTATAGTAAATTTGCATCAAAAGTCTTGCAATTGCTTCATCAAATTCATCAATTTTGCGCATTACAAGTGCAATTTTCAGAGCTTCTTCATTTTTTCCTTCCAACATCAAGTCACTTGTTTTTGCAAAAGCAAGCTTCAAGTACCTTTGATTGAGTGTATTTTCAACTTCCAAACGCCATTTTTCATAGTTATCCGCTTCTTTTAAACTAAATGTTTCAAGAAATTTCCCGCTATAGTGGGCCAAAAAATAGTCATCATCCATCTCACTTTCCACAAAAATTTCCAGTGTATGGTCTATCTCAACCACATGTTTGTTGGGACAGTAAAAAAGCTCTAAGTTCAAGTCCTTTTTTAAGCGATAAAGGCTGTTTCTTAGATTTTTTTTAGCAGTTTGATCCACTACATCGCTCCAGATCACACCTACAAGTTCATCTCTGGTAACTCTTTTTTCATAGGCTACATAGTAAAGCAATGCTTCACTCTTTTTTAGTGAGATCTCAATATTCTGTTCATCGATTTTGAGGCTCGGTTTCCCATAGAGCTGAAGCTGTATCTTCATCATTCATCACCTTGTAAAAAAGGCTGCAATCCTAGGAACAGCAGCCTTTAATTAATCTTATTTGCCCCCTGGTGTAAATTCTGATTGCACCAAAGTCTTAATATAGTCTTCATCCGTTAAATACGGAAGTGTGATATGGTCATTATCTCTTGTTTGATTGTAAGCAATTGTCGTTTCAATGGCATGGTCGTTTCTAGCCCACGCACGTCTACCAACGCCGCCCATAACATCCCAAGGCATTGCATTTTTAAGGATTTCATCCACTCTTGCGCTACCATCAAGTACCATGCCAAATCCACCATTGATAGACTTGCCAATACCGACACCACCACCGTTGTGAAGGGCAATCATACTCATACCTCTTGCCGCATTACCCGCAAAAATATGCGTCGCCATTTCAGCCATGATATTCGATCCATCTTTGATGTTTGATGTTTCTCTAAAAGGTGAATCGGTTCCGCCAGTATCATGGTGGTCTCTACCAAGCATAACAGGGCCAATTTCGCCATTTCTCACCATTTCATTGAATTTAAGTGCTATTTTAAGTCTACCAAGTGCATCTTGATAAAGAATTCTCGCCTTAGAGCCAACAACGAGTTTGTTCTTTTTAGCATCTCTAATCCATATCCAGTTGTCGCGATCTTGGAATCGTCTATCAGGATCAATACACGCCATTGCTGCAGCATCTGTTTTATCAAGATCTTCATCATTACCACTTAAGCAAACCCATCTAAATGGACCATAGCCATAATCAAATAAAATTGGTCCCATTATATCTTCAACATATGATGGCCATATAAAGCCGTCGAGTTCATTGACGCCATTTTTACAAATTTCGCTCACACCAGCATCATAGATCGCTTTCATAAAGCTGTTACCATAATCAAAGAAGTAGACACCTTTATTTGTAAGCTTCTTAATCGCGTTATAATGTCTCACTAAAGTTTCATTTACCAGCGCTTCAAATTTTTCTTTATCACTACCTAGCAAATTTGTTCTCTCTTCAAAAGTGATGCCCGCTGGACAGTAGCCACCTTCATAGACATTGTGACAAGATGTTTGATCACTTAAAAGATCTATATGCACGTCATTTTCTACTGCATATTCCAAAAGATCAACGATATTACCGTGGAAACCTATTGCGATAGCACGTCCTTCAACCTGATATTTTTTAGCTTGTCTAAATGTTTCTTCAGGCGTCCTAGTCACTTCACTGATCCATCCTTGACTAAAGCGCGTCTCTATACGCGACTCATCTACTTCAGCGATAATCCCTACACCACCAGCAATCTCTACCGCTTTACCTTGTGCACCACTCATGCCACCAAGTCCAGATGTTACAAATAATCTGCCTTTTAAATCGTCTTTTTCTGCGATGCCCAGTTTATCTCTACCTGCATTTAAAACCGTAGAATACGTCCCATGAACGATCCCTTGTGGTCCAATATACATCCAACCACCTGCAGTCATCTGACCATATGATGCAACGCCAAGTGCAGCAGCTCTGTTAAAGTTGTCGAGATCATCAAACATACCAATCATTAAACCGTTAGTGATGATCACCCTAGGTGCGTTTTCTGGCGCTTGGAAAAGTCCAGCTGGATGACCTGATTGCATCACAAGTGTTTGTTTATCTGTCATAATTTCTAGATAACGTTTAATGAGGTGATACTGCATCCAGTTTTGACATACACTGCCAGTCTCGCCATATGTCACAAGTTCATATGGATAAAGTGCAATATCAAAATCCAAATTGTTATCAATCATCACTTGGATTGCTTTTCCCTCTGTAATCACACCTTTGTACGCTTCGATTCCCTTTGCTTTGATGTTGCCAACAGGTCTAAAACGGTAACCATATATTCTACCTTTTGTTAAAAGCTCTTCTAAAAATTCCGGTGCTAAAACACGGTGCCATTTTTCAGGTATATAACGAAGTGCATTTTTAAGTGCAAGTTCTACTTCATCTTGACTAAGAGATAAATTTCTCTTAGGTGCTCTTCTTATACCCTTCTCAAATTCTGGATACTCGGGAAGCTCAGTAAAAATATCTTCTAGCTTCACCTTCATAGCCATTGAAATATCATGATTTGTAATCATTGAAACGCCTCCAACCTTTACTTTTTTTATCTTATTAAAGCAAGTTTATCAGTTACGCGTCTATTTTTAGTCCATGTTATAACCTTAAAATTTTATGCACCTTGAGTGCAGTCTGCGCCGCATAGCGGTGTTCTTCTTTATCAAGGTCAATTTTCATAATTTCTTGAATTCTTGAGAGACGATACAAAACAGTATTATAATGAGTATATAGGTGTTCTGACATTTTTTTTAGATTGCCATTACATTCATAATACACTTCAAGTGTTTTCACTAGTTCAGTGTCTTTTCTCTTGTCATAAAGTGCAAGTGGCTCTAGTATATCTTTGTAAAATATCTCGAGTTCAGTCTGAATTGCACTATTTGATAGAATTTTGTATATCCCCATCTCTTCAAAGAGAACAATCTCATCTTCTATATAATACGTTGCTGCTTCAAGTGCTTTTATTGCATCTTGCAGACTCTTGTGGACTTGGTTAAGCCCTTTATAAATTCGACCCACACCAATCTGAGTCTGATACTTCTTCATCTTTGACTTAAGAATATCGTATATATATTTCACATATTTTTTAACAGTTGTTGCACCCTCGCCCTCTTTTAGCATGATGAGGACATAGATACGATCGCTCTTATTAAGGATCATATAAGCCCTTCCCATATCCTTGCAGATCATTTCTATCAAGTAGGCAGCTTTAAGTGCTTTTTCAGATTCATCAATGGTCTGCTTACTACTTACATTCACATCGATTATGACATAATTGGCACTTTCTGAAAATCTAAAATTCGAAGCTCTCTCAATCGCCTTTTGTCTTCTTACTTCATCAAGAGCGATCAAGTCATCAAAGAACTCCAATTTATATTTATTTTCAACTTCTTGCACTGAGATTTTCTTTAAAAATTCAAGTGCGATGATATTGGAGGTTGCCTCAAGTCCAAGTTTATCATAATTAGAAATCGCATAGTCTTTTCCATACGTGACTATATGTCCAAAAACTTGATTTTTAACAAAAATAGGGATAATCAAGCGTTCTATTTCACGTTCTTTAAACGTCACGGTATCCCAGATTAACTTAGAATTTTTGCCATCAAGCTGGATCCCTTCGATGTTTTCATAAAGTAGCGCATAATCATCTTCAAAGGCTTTTTTGATAAAATAGGTGTCTTCAAAATAATAGTCTCTTATAAACACTGGTGATGTTATGGTCTTTTGGATACTTCTTAAAATATCGTCTAAATTACCACCATTTATAACAACATTCATGGTATCTTTGTGTAGGTTTTCTACACGCTGAAGTACAGCTGATTGCCTCGCAAACATCAAACTGTAAACGGTTGAAAAAATCTCTGTAAATGAAACTTGATAGTCAAGGTCAACTACAGCTAGGTTTAGCTCAGAACAAACCTTTATCACTTCTGGTTCTAAAGCCTCTATATATGGCGTGATCTTGATAAAAACTGCAGTTACATTTTTCTCTGCTATGGCTTTAAAGAGCTCAATTTGCTCCTTTACTGAAACTTTCTCAAAAATTTGTCCGGTGGTCAAAATGAGCTGTCCATCCTGACCGATCCAATCAATGATTTCCTTATCGAGCATTACGTTTACAGACGTTACCTGCATGTTTAAGTCTTCATGTTCTGTCAGCAGTTTAGATGTTTTAAATAGTGGAAGTTCTAAAACTTCCTTTAATAGGACATTCGATTCGTTGATCAATTTGACCTCCCGTTTATTACTTTTTCATAATTTAATTATAGCAAACATGTAAAATTATACAACATTGACTTTGTTTGTTGTGGTTAGTTGACAAGTATTTTATATATTTTCACACAATCGGCAATTATGTACACTTATTACAAATAAACACGTGGCTGAATCGATCTGTGACTAAACACTTTTTTCTATGTATTAAAAAAGGAGAATCTCCTTAGAGATTCTCCCATACTTTTAAAATAAATCTTAGTAATTGCCTTGAGCTAACATAGCATCAGCAACTTTTCTGAAACCAGCGATGTTTGCACCAGCAACTAAGTTGTAACCAAAGCCATATTCTTCAGATGCTTTAGCTGCACTTGCGTGGATGTTAACCATGATTTGGTCAAGTTTAGCATCTACTTCTTCAGCAGTCCAATTGTATCTCATAGAGTTTTGGCTCATTTCAAGAGCAGAAGTAGCAACACCACCAGCATTAGCTGCTTTAGCAGGTCCTACGATAACGCCGTGCTCAAGGAAATAGTCAATTGCTTCATTTGTACATGGCATATTAGATGCTTCACAAAGGAATTTAGTGCCGTTAGCAACGATTTTCTTAGCATCTTCAATTCTGATTTCGTTTTGAGTTGCACAAGGAATAACGATATCAGCTTTAATGCCCCAAGGTTTTTCGCCAGCAACGAATTTAGATCCAGGGAATTTATCAGCATAAGGTGCCGCGATATCTTTTCCACTTCCTCTAAGTTCAAGTAAGAATTCGATTTTTTCGCCAGAAATACCAGCTTCATCGTGGATGTAGCCATCTGGACCTGATATAGTGATAACTTTACCACCAAGTTCAGTTACTTTAATTGCAGTTCCCCAAGTTACGTTACCGAAACCTGATAATGCAACTGTTTTACCTTCGAAAGTTTCGCCATGTGCTTTAAGCATCTCTCTCGTAAAGTAAGTTACACCGAAGCCAGTTGCTTCTGGTCTAATTAAAGATCCACCATAAGTTAAACCTTTTCCAGTTAAAACGCCATTTTCAAAAGCGCCTCTGATTCTTCTATATTGACCATATAAGTAGCCGATTTCTCTTCCGCCAACACCGATGTCGCCAGCTGGAACGTCTACGTCTGGACCGATATGTCTATATAACTCTGTCATGAAGCTTTGGCAAAATCTCATTACTTCTGCATCTGATTTGCCATTAGGGTCGAAGTCAGAACCACCTTTACCGCCACCGATTGGTAGGCCAGTTAAAGAGTTTTTAAAGATTTGCTCAAAACCTAAGAATTTAACGATTCCAATATATACTGACTTGTGGAATCTAAGACCACCTTTGTATGGTCCAATTGCGCCGTTAAATTGAACTCTAAATCCTCTGTTCACATTTAAATTACCAGCATCATCTACCCATGGAACTCTAAAGGTAATTTGTCTTTCTGGCTCAGCGATTCTTGCAAGAATATTTGCTTTTACATATTCTGGATGTCTTTCAATCACAGGCTCTAATGACTTGAATACTTCTTCAACTGTCTGTAAGAATTCTGGCTCATTCGCATTTCTCGCTTTAACTTGCTCAAATACTTCTTGAATGTACTTCATTTCAAACATCTCCTTTAAAATGATATGTGGTTACCCCTGACCCATAGGGTCATATTGCTTCGTGTTATGAGATTGTTAAAAAAATATTAAACCCTCTAACGCTTTCATCTTAACACATCCCAACTACAGTGTAAACTATATTGACATGTAAATCTATAAACTTTTTGCAATAGTTATTGCATTTTTTTATGCCCTGTGGGGAATTATTCATCCCTTTGTTTTCTGATAATTCAGACAGTTGCAAGTGTTTTGGTTATATTATTCTATTAATAATGATTATCATTGTACTTATGGCAAAATTGCTTTTTTTCTCGTTTAATAAGTTGTCCTTTATAACCACTGGGTATTATAATGAGGTGACAAAAGTTAAACAAAGAGTTAACTTTACTTTATAAGGAGGTCTATTATGTACGTAATTAATGATTCTTGTATTTCATGTGGCGCATGCGAGCCAGAATGTCCAGTTAACGCTATTTCTGCTGGTGATAGCATCTACGTTGTAAGTGCTGATTGTATCGATTGTGGCGCTTGTGCAAATGTTTGCCCAGTTGACGCTCCACAACCTGAATAATTAAATTGAAAAAGGACTTCAGCGATGAAGTCCTTTTTTTTTATTCAAAATAAACTTTTTATAAATCAAAATTTCATATTTTTATTGCACGTATTAAGTATACATAAAACATACACAGAACATGTATAAAAAATCATTTTATTTTCCTACATCTAACTTGAGAAAATGTGCAAGAATTCCTGCAGTACTAGCCTGAAACGTCAAAGTTACCATGATTGTGGCAAATGTAACCGATGAAATTATATCAGAATGCAACACACCAGATGTAACGAGCATCCCTGCAAGTGCTGCCGGGATAACACCAGTTTCACGTACCCACATCAGATAAATGATCTGCTTCCAAGTCCACTCTGCTTTTTTATCTATTAAGACACATGCAAGAACCGATATAGGTCTAGCTACGAATATCAAGGCGCCTACTACAATAAGGGTTGAACCTAGATTTGCAATTAACGTGTCAAATTGTAGATGCGTGCCAAGTAAGATAAAGATCATCATCCTCAAGATAACTGTTAAGACTTCTTTAAAGCGTAAATGTGATTGAAAAGATTCTTCTGGAATCCAAAATTTAAATATCTTTTTATTGCCACAGAACATTCCCATGATAAAAACTGCCATAAATCCGCTAAACCCAAAATGATTAGAAATCAAATACGAGCCTACAACTGAAACCAAAACAAGTTCAGTGGCATAATCTTTAAAAATGCCCCATTTTTGTTTTTCATCTGTTAAAAGATGTGTCATATAACCAATAGTCGCACCAATTGCAAGTCCTCCTATAATAGAAGTAACAAGTTCAAGCAAACTCTCTCCTAGTGAAAACTCCCCTCCTAAAATAACGGCTAAAAGCGAAAAGGTAATCACTGCACCAGCGGCATCGTTAAATGCTGACTCAGAGATAATGGATTGTTTTAGTTTTGTGCTTATATTCATCTTTTTAAAAAGCGGTACAAGTACCGATGGGTCTGTGGATGCAATTACTGACCCAAGCAATAGTGCATAGGTCAATGGCAAGTTGAACACTTTCATTGCAACAAAGCCTACTATTGTAGTGGATATCATAACACCTACTGTTGATAACATCCCTACAGACAACTTTACTTTATTGAGAATCTTAAGATCAATTTCTCTACCACCATCATATAAGATATAAGCTGCTCCAAAGGACAAGATGAGTTGATTTTCTACGGGATATTTATCGATATTGATCCAGTTTAGCAGCCTAGGACCAAGTATGATTCCTGCTAAAATGTAGAGTACGACATCTGGGAGCTTGACAATATTACTGATTTTTGTAAAAATAAGCCCGGCTAAAATTACGAGACCCATGAGCTCCATCAATTGATCTGCCGATTGTATAATTGCATTTTCCATATTTCCTCCTTGACAAACAAATTTGATTGTACTCCTATTTGAAGCTAACTTCAACATGTATTATTGTATTCACTAAGTATTTTTCTTAACAGTTTAATTTTGTTGTATCGATGTGAGTGCTATGTATCCTTGATCATCAAAACAAAAAAAGTGAGTTAACTTGAAAAATACGTCTTCAAATCAAACTCACTTTCTTGATTTATACAAATTATTTTTATTCTTAAATAACACTTACTTGATTTCAAATTTATCAGTATGGTATTGAACCATTTTACTGATAAACTTGAGGATTGTTTTCTCTTCATTGATGGTGACATCATCTAGTATAAAGTCAAGCTCTCGGCTTTGCTGCGTAATGAGTGAATTATATAGCTCTTTACCTGCAGGCAAAAGTACAATCACCTGGCCACGCCCATCTATTTCATCAGCACGCTTTTGAACCAACTTAAGACTACTCAGACGTTTGACAGTTGTTGTAATCAAGTTTCTATCTACTTCCAAAGTCTTAATAAGTTGATTCAGTTTTACTTCGCCACTCTCACCTAATTGTTTTAATAACAATAATTCAACGAGGTTTAATTTGACTTTCAAATCCTTACGGAAATAGCCATTTTTATCTTGTGTCAATATCTTAGTATTTAGTCGATCTAACATATGTGCTATTTCTCGCGTATAATTTGCCATTGTGCCTCCACCATAACTCTAAGACGTAATTATCTTTTGATAATAAGTGCTTCACCCATACCGCCACCGATACAAAGTGTCGCAAGTCCATATTCACCATCTCTTTTAATAAGCTCGTGAATAAGTGTTACTAATATTCTATTACCAGAAGCGCCGATTGGATGACCAAGTGCGATAGCGCCACCATTTACATTGACAATTTCTTGATTAAAACCTAGTTCTTTACTTACTGCAAGCGCTTGTGCTGCAAATGCTTCGTTTGCTTCAATTAAGCTTAAGTCTTCTACTTTAAGTCCAGCTCTTGCAAGTGCTTTTTTAGTTGCTGGAATTGGTCCTGTACCCATGATTTTAGGATCAACGCCTGCTGATGCATGCGTTACAATTGTACAAAGTGGTTTAAGACCCAACTCATCTGCTTTTTCTTTACTCATGACAACAACCATAGATGCACCGTCATTGATCCCAGATGCGTTACCTGCAGTTACTGTTCCGCCATCTTTCTTAAAAGCAGGTCTAAGTCCAGCTAATTTTTCAATTGTTGTTTCTTTTATATATTCATCTTGATCAAATTTAACAGGATCACCTTTACGCATAGGAATATATACAGGAACGATCTCATCGTTAAATCTGCCTGTTGCTCTTGCATGAGCTGCTTTTTTCTGTGAGTTAAACGCGAGCGCATCTTGTTCTTCTCTTGTAATGTTAAACTGCGCCGCTACATTTTCTGCTGTAATTCCCATATGGTAGTTATTAAATGCATCCCATAAACCATCCATTACCATCGTATCATAAAGTTCGCCATTGCCCATTCTTTGACCCCAGCGTCCACTTTTTATAAGGTATGGTGCCATGCTCATGTTCTCAGTTCCACCAGCGATAACCACGTCATTTGCGCCAGATACAATTGACTGATATGCCATGGAAACTGCTTTTAGTCCCGAACCACAGATCATGTTGATCGTTGTACAAGGTACTTCCACTGGATAGCCATTTTTAATCCAAGCTTGTCTTGCAACACCTTGTCCGTATCCGCCCTGGATTACAGAACCAAGAATTACTTCTTCTACTGCTTCAGGTGCTAAACCAATCTTATCAAGTGCTCCTTTGATAACTGTCGCACCAAGATCTGCTGGTGTAACATCTTTAAGTGTTCCTCCAAAGGAACCTAGTGCAGAACGTACTGCACTTACGATAACAACTTCTTTCATTTTGAACCTCCCTAGTTTTAAAATCCCTTTTGTGACAATCCCTATTGACTATTTTATCAAAAAAAAAGAATAAGGTCATCCCTTATCCCACTTTTAAATATAAATTATTCATAAACAGTTTATCATGATCTACTATTCTAAGTTTTCCTTTAAGAAATAAGAAACAGTGAGTAGATTGTCAATCAGATGAATATTTTCTACTATAATATCTGATTTGAGTTTTAAATCAACAGGTGCAAAATTCCAAATTGCTCTAACTTTAGTTTTTTGAATCTTATCCGCAACTTCTTGCGCACCATCTCTACTTGTACATATGTAGACTATTTCAACATTATTTTCATCAACGAATTGTTCGAACTTATCCATATCCATTACTTCTACGTTATTGATCTTTAATCCAATCACTTTAGGATTGACATCAAACATAGCTTGTAATTTAAAGCCTAAGCGATCAAAACTCGAATAATTAGCAAGCGCTTGACCTAAGTTACCAGCACCTACTATTACTACGTTGTATTGCCTTGTTAATCCAAGAATTTTTCCAATTTCATTGTATAAATCTTCAACGTTGTAGCCATAACCTTGTTGACCAAATCCACCAAAATTATTAAGATCTTGCCTGATTTGAGAAGCAGTAAATCCTATCATTTTACTGAGCTCTTTTGAAGATATTCTCTTAATATCATTATCAAGCATTTCTTTCAAATAGCGATGGTATTTTGGGAGTCTTCTTATTACTGCAACTGAGATATTCTTATCTTTCATTTCTTCACCTCATCATCAAATCAACTATTACCTTTACTTCAATACTAAATAAAGGTTTATTTATTCCGATTTCAAGTTATTTGATCTTACCAATCTTACTGATATTCAGATTATAGCACTTTCATAGAAAGACTGTCAAATATATAACAAGGCATTTAGCCTCTCGAATCTCTTTTTATTTTATATGATTTAAGTTATAATATCTAGTGACTTATGTAGTTTATGAATATTTTTTTGATTTGAGGTTTATAATGATTGCTCTTTCGTGTACAAACATATCAAAAGCATATGGAATCGATGACATTTTAGAAGATATAAGCTTTACTGTTAGCGCCAGGGATAAAGTTGGTCTTATTGGTGTCAATGGTGCTGGAAAAACCACGCTTATGAAGATCCTCATGGGTATAGAAAGCAAAGACTCTGGTGATATCTTTATTGCTAAAGAGATGACGATAGGTTATCTTGAACAAAATACCAACCTAGACATCTCAGCTTCTGCTTTTGATTATTGCGAAGAGGTTTTTAGTGATATTTTCGCTCTTGAGCAAGAAATGCGACTATTAGAACTGAAAATGATTGATGATCATTCACAGTCGGTTCTAGATGAATATAGTTTTTTACAAGAAAAATTTGAAACACTAGATGGGTACTCTATTAGCAGCCGTATTCGCGGGGTGCTAAGTGGACTTGGGTTCTCTGATGATGAGTATAACAAACCCATTAACCAGTTAAGTGGTGGACAAAAATCAAGAGTCGGTGTAGCAAGATTACTCTTAAAAAAACCTGATATTTTACTTCTCGATGAACCTACTAACCACTTGGACATCTCCGCGATTAAATGGCTAGAAGAATTCTTGAAAACTTATCCAGGTACAATTATCATGATTTCACACGACCGTTATTTTCTCGATCAAATTACAACTAGGATCTTTGAGATTGAAGATGGTATATTAGCTACTTATAATGGTAATTATAGTCAATTTATCGATCAGAAGAAGATGTTATTTGAAGCTGAACTCAAAAAATATGAGTCCCAGCAAAAGGAACTAAATAAACAAGAAGCACTAATCAGAAAGTTTAAAGATAGAGGAACTGAAAAATTGGCAAAGCGCGCACGTTCAAGAGAAAAGCGTCTTGCGCATATGGAAGTGATGACGCAGCCTAAACTCTTTAAAGCTCATTTCAAAATCGACCTTAAAGCAGGCGTGTCTAGTGGTAAGGAAGTCCTTATGGCAAAGTCACTTTCAAAGGCATATGAAGATAAAGAGGTCTTTCAAGATGTTTCTATGGAAGTATATAAAGGTGATCGTATCGGACTGATAGGACCCAATGGTGTAGGTAAGACAACTTTGTTTAAAATCTTGCTTGGTCAGCTCTCTTTCGATGACGGCGAGCTCACACTTGGACATCATGTTTATCCAGGTTATTATGATCAAGAGATGAATACGCTAACACTGGAAAATACAGTGCTCGAAGAAATTCACGATGACAATCCGCAGCTATCTATTACTGAGGTCAGAAGCCTTCTGGGGGCTTTTCTGTTTTCAGGTGATGATATTGATAAATATGTTCATCAACTAAGTGGTGGTGAACGTGGCAGACTGACACTTTTAAAACTGATGCTTTCTACTTCAAATCTGTTGTTTCTAGATGAACCGACTAACCACCTAGATCTTTACTCCAAAGAAACACTAGAAGAAGCTTTAAATAGCTATGACGGTACCATGATCACTATTTCGCATGACCGCTATTTTCTCAATAAAATTTGCACTAAAATTTTTGAACTCTCATCAGAGGGAATAGAAGTCTTTTGGGGAAATTATGACTATTACCAGCAAAAGATCATTGAAAAAAATCAATTGTCAACAGAAGAGACACTAGAACCCACATTAACCAAAACCAAACAAAAGGAACTAGCAAAATTAGAAAAAGAAAAATCTCAAGAGATCAAAAAGCAAAAACAAGCACTTAAAAATGTTGAAAAAAGCATTGAAGATGCAGAAAGTGAATTGCATCGATTAGATTTATTACTATGCAGTCCTGAGGTCTATAATGACCATAATGAGGCTTTTAGAGTACAAAAAGAAGTTGAAAGTTTAAAAAGTCACATTGATACACTTTATTCTGAACTTTATGAATTATTAGAAATATTATAATTTGTTCAGAAGTCCTAGTCCATTATCACTAAAAACAATGTAGACAAATCAAATTTTTTCTTTATAATTAAAAATAAGTAATAAAGGTGTGTTAACACGTATTTACAGAATTTTAGGAGGTACATATGTTTAAGAAAATAAAGGCTATTATTGTTGAGCAACTAAGCGTTATTGATCCAGCTGAGATCAAACAAGATACTTCGTTTGATAGTATGGATATTGATTCAATAGATGCTGTTGAAATTATCATGGCGATTGAAGATGAATTTGAAATTGAGATCCCTGATGAAGAAGCTGAACAATTTACATCTATTGCCGATATTATCAATTACTTGAACAGCATCGAGATTGAAGGGTAGAAAATTAGTGAAAATTCATTAATCATAAATGAGTCTATTTTAATAGGCTCATTTTTTTATGATTGTTTTTAACTTATTTTATCAAAATCACAGTTACATGGTTAACAGTGTAATTATTATGGAAACCGAAAAAATGCATAAATTTTATGCATTTTCATATATGAAAGTGTATATAATACATTTAGTCCACAGCTTCACTAGGTTATCCACTGTTTTCCACACTGTTATCCACAGTTTGTCAAGAACGTAGTCCACTGAAATTATAATGTTCCACACTATCCACAATGTTGTCCACAATTGTACTGTTTTTTGAACATGAATATCGTTACACGGCTTTGGTTTACATAATCACTTAACAACAAATAATCTGCCTTTTTTGTGGCAAAAAAGTAAATGGGACTCTCGTCCCATTTTTAATATTTTTTCTCCCCTATTTTCAAATTAGGTACTGCATTGGTTTCTAAGTGTCCTCGATTTCCAGCTCTGGAAGCATAATAACCTGCACATCCAATCATCGCAGCATTATCTGTACACAAATGGATCGGTGGATAATATAGCTTAATTCCCGGAATTTCGCCCAAGGCAGCACGCAATGAACTATTTGCAGCGACACCACCTGCTATAACCAAAGTTTCATACCCCGTACTTATAACGGCTTGCTGTGCCTTGTGTTTTAAAACCTGTACAACCGCATGCTGAAAACTTGCACAAACATCGGGAACGTTGATCTCAATTTGCTTCATTTTACAAGAATTAAGATAATTAAGCACCGAAGATTTAAGCCCACTAAAACTAAAGTCCATATGTTCTTGATCTAACATAGCTTTTGGAAAATCAATTGCTAAGGGATTTCCTTCCTTTGAAATTCTATCAATCAGTGGTCCCCCTGGATAACCAAGACCTAATGTCCTTGCGATCTTATCAAAAGCTTCTCCAGCGGCGTCATCTCTTGTTCTACCGATGATTTCAAACTCGGTATAGGATTTAACGTCTACAAGATGTGTATGCCCTCCTGATACAACTAGACAGGCAAATGGAGGTTCTAGTTCAGGATGTGCAATATAATTCGCTGCGATATGTCCTTCAATATGGTTTACGGGAATCAATGGGATATCAAGGCTATATGCTAGACCTTTTGCAGTTGAAAGCCCCACCAATAAAGCGCCTACAAGTCCCGGACCGTATGTCACGGCAATCTCGTCTATATCACTAAAGGTGACTGCAGCATCATTTAACGCTTTATCCATAACTTCCGATATTTTTTCGAGATGGTTTCGAGATGCTATTTCAGGCACAACCCCACCAAATGCTTGATGTATCTCTATCTGAGTGTAAACTTCATTGGATAGAATCTCACGTCCATTTTTCAATATTGCACATGCAGTTTCATCACAAGACGTTTCAATTGCTAAAGTAATGACATCATTTACGTTTTGATTTTCGTTTATTTTCATTTGATTTCCTTCCACATTACTAAGGCATCCTCACCAGTGTCTATATAATACTTTGGTCTTTTTCCAACGCCTGTAAATCCTATTTTTTCATAAAGAGCGATTGCAACATCATTGCTCACTCTCACTTCAAGTGTCATATGGTGATAACCATTTGCTGCGCCAAACTCAATTAAAGCATACATAAGGGTTTTGCTATAACCATGCCCTCTAAACGGCGTATCTATGGCGATATTTGTAATATGAATCTCGTCTATAATCAACCACATACCGCCATATCCTATAATGTAATCGTCTAGCTCAAGTACATAATATTCTGCTAAAGTATTCTCGATCAGTTCTTGGTGGAAAGATTCTTTAGACCATGGTGTTGTAAAAGAGTTTGTCTCTATTTCAAATACGCGATCAATATCTTCTACTTTCATTCTTCGAGAAATTAGCATCATTTATCCCTCTCTGCTTGAGACTTTCTCATATAGTTTGCTTTTATTTCATAAACACTGCCCGCATCACTTTGAACAATGGATGCGACATGTAAGTTCCCAACTCTTTGAACGACATCTTCTGGCCTGCACAAACGTCCCGGCCACTCTTTCACAGCATCTGGATATATCGCGATCACATCACCTGCCAGTATCACGGGTTTGTCTTTGTATTTCTCCGCAACAAGAGGAAGTAGCTTGGACAACGCTTCTATTCCTTCTTCAAGGATTATAAGTTTATCATCTTGCCATGTATATACACCATAATAAACGTCGCCTCTCTTCGCATCAATTGCTGTAAAAATATACCCTGATTCATATCTAAAGTTACACGCTAATAAAAACATGCTTGAGTAGCCAAATACTTTCTTCCCAAAAGGCTGAGCAAATCCTTTGATCGCTGCAATACCAATTCTGACACCTGTAAATGACCCTGGACCTTCACAGACGAAAAAAGTATCAATTTCATCCATAGCTGTCTGCGTCTGATTCAAAAGCGAATCAACAATAGGCATAAGTTTCTGAGAATGGGTTTGTGCAGTATTTACTACAAATTCACCCATTAATCTATTCTCTTTAAAAAGCGCAACTCCCGCTGCACTTGATGATGTATCTATCGCTAAAATCTTCATAATTAAGCTCCTCATTCATTTAAATACTCAAATTCATCCATGATCACATCCGTTAGTGGACCACCTGAATATTCTAGTATACGTTCTCCCATAGCATCAAATGATATACGAAGCCAGATACTGTCTTTGGGTAACATTTCTTCAACCTGGTTGGCCCATTCAACAATACTAATCCCATTACCAAACAAATACTCATCAAATCCAACTTCTATCATTTCATCTGGATCAAAAATTCGATACACATCAAAATGATGAATCTCAATATCATCACCTGCCAACTTGCCAGTATAAGAATTCATTAAATTGAAAGTTGGACTTGTAATATAATCATCTACGCCAAGTAAGCTACATAAAAACTGCGTCATAGTAGTTTTACCTGCACCTAAATCCCCTACCATACAAATGACTTGTCCTCGCTTTAAGTACCTTATCAATTGTTTTGCAAATTTCTCTGTATCTTCTAATTGTTTGAGTTTAATGCGCATGCTAACTCCTCATCTATTATTAATCTTTAAGATTTAAGTGTTAAATCTAATCTTATC
Organism: Fusibacter bizertensis; assembly: GCF_029914245.1. GTDB lineage: Bacteria > Bacillota > Clostridia > Peptostreptococcales > Acidaminobacteraceae > Fusibacter_C > Fusibacter_C bizertensis. The sequence continues at coordinate 170,680 of NZ_JARYZI010000006.1, read as the reverse complement.
ACTAACTAGACCACACTATATTTTATAACAAAAAAAATTTTTAATCAATTTTTAGGACAAATATGTAAAAAGGAAAGGGAGAAATTCACATTGATTTTTCAATCTGTGCAAAGATCTCCCTCATGATACTTTTGTAAAGTTTCTATTATTATTTTTGGTATACAACTTCACCATTTATAAGCGTGAATGCAACTCTTGCTTGTAAATCAAAAGGATGACCTTCCCATACTACTAAATCAGCATCTTTTCCGACTTCAATTGAACCGATGCGGTCATCAACACCTAATATCTCAGCAGCATTTATAGAGATACACTTAAGTGCTTCCATCTCCTCAAGACCGGCTTTATGTGCTAAAGCAGCAGCCATTGGTAGATACTCAAGTGGAATCACAGGACTATCTGTCATAATCGCTATTTTCACACCTGCTTTATGAAGTACACCTGGTGTGTCAAAAGTTTTTTGATTGAGCTCAAACTTTGATTTATTACCAAATGAAGGTCCGATTATTGCTGGATATCCTTCTTTTGCAAGTTGATCTGCAATCAAATGTCCTTCTGTACAATGTTCAAGTGTCAAAAGCACATCAAATTCTTTTGCAATTCTAATTGAAGTGAAAATATCATCAGCTCTATGCGCATGTGCTTTTAAAGGAATTTCCTTATTAATTACAGGAAGCATCGCTTCTAGCTTCATGTCATACGTTGGCATCTTAGATGCATCCCCGCCAGCAGCTACTTTTTTATCTCTGTATTCTACAGTTTTAGCTAAAGTTTCTCTTAATTTTGCAGCTGTGCCCATACGTGTTGATGGCATCATTTTTTTGTCGTTATAAACACGTTTTGGGTTTTCACCAAAAGCACATTTCATAGCCAAAGTTTCTTTCACAATCATATCATCAATACGATTGCCGTGAAGTTTGATTACTGAAAACGTACCGCCGATAACGTTTGCACTTCCTGGTCCGGTCGCAGCAGTTGTAACGCCACCTTTTATGGCATTTTCAAAAGCTTCATCTCTTGGATTGAGTGCATCAATCGCTCTAAGATGTGGTGTAACTGGATCAGTCATCTCGTTTCCATCAGCACCTTCAAAACCAATGCCCTCTTCCCACATACCGATATGGCAGTGTGCGTCAATAAAACCTGGAAAAACGTTCTTACCTTCTCCATCGATCACTTGAGCGTCAAGTGGCGCTACAAGGTCTGTACCAATCTCTTTGATCTTACCATTTTCTACTAAAATACATCCGTTTTCAATGACTTCACCTGCCATTGTGTAAATTTTTGCGTTTTTGATAAAAAGCATGAATGGCCTCCCTACGTATTGTTTCGTAACACTAATTAAATTATAGCACTTCTAACGTCATACTGCATTAGGATTCTTTAATATTTTTCATGGTCATGCCAATTTTATGTCGATTGAGATCAATACTAATAATTTGAACTTTCACATTGTCTCCAACAGAAAGTACTTGCATAGGGTGTTTGATAAATCGATCGCAAATCTCAGAGATATGCACAAGCCCATCTTGCTTGACACCGATATCTACGAAAGCGCCAAAATCCACAACATTTCTAACAGTGCCTTGCATGATCATCCCTACTTGCAAATCTTCCATTTTCAGAACATCACTTCTGAAGATCGGTTTCGGCATATCTTCCCTTGGATCGCGACCAGGTTTTACGATCTCATCTACAATATCTTTTAATGTGAGTACCCCTATATCAAGTTGTTTAGATAACTTCTCCAGGCCCATTTGATATTTCATCGCATCCGGTTGGCTACCCATTACACCCGATTGAAGAATCACGCGACCTACGATGTCTTTCACAGCCCCACTAGCGATATCTTCTTGGCTAAATCCCAGTGTATCTAGAAGTCTGTTTGTCGTTTCATATGATTCTGGATGGACAGCCGTATTATCTAGTGGATTCTTCGCTTTTGGAATCCTCATAAAACCAACTGCTTGCTGATAAGCTTTATCACCTAGTCGTTTAACTTTTAGAAGTTCTTTTCTAGACTTGAATTTACCATTTTCATCTCGATAAGCTACGATATTTTTAGCGATTGCCGATGAAACACCTGAAACATAGCTCAGTAGAGATGGTGTAGCAGTATTGAGGTCAACGCCGACACTGTTAACACAATCCTCAACGACATTCGTCAACTGTTCTTCCAATCTTTTTTGATTAACATCGTGTTGATATTGCCCTACACCTATACTTTTAGGATCTATTTTAACGAGTTCTGCAAGTGGATCTTGAAGACGCCTTCCAATAGAGATTGCACCTCTTATAGATACATCTATATCCGGATACTCTTCTGTAGCAAGTTTAGATGCAGAATACACCGAAGCTCCTGCCTCGCTGACAATGGTATAGTAAACTTCTTCTTTTAACTCTTTTATGAGTTCCGCTATTAGTTGTTCTGTTTCTCTAGATGCCGTTCCATTTCCAATAGGAATAATGTTGATTCGGTGTTTTTTGATGAGTTCAGTTAGCTTAACCTTAGCTTCCTCAACTTTGTTTTGTGGTGCATTTGGATAGATTGTTGCGTATTCTAAAAGTTTTCCTGTTTCATCTAAAACGGCAAGTTTACAACCAGTTCGATAACTTGGATCAACGGCAAGAACACGTGCATCTTTTACAGGAGCAACTAATAAAAGAGACTTGGTGTTTTTCCCAAAAACTTTAATCGCCTCTTCTTCAGCACGTTCTGTTAACATACTTCTAATTTCCCTTTCAATAGAAGGTGAAATCAACCTTTTATAAGCATCTTCCATTGCCGCCACTAGATAGCCCGTTGTTATCGCTTTGGGATTTGTAACAACAGCTTTCTCTAGGCGCTCAAGTATCAACGCATCTGGTGTATTTAACTTAACTTTTAGAATTTTTTCGCTTTCACCTCTGTTCATTGCTAAAATCCTATGGTTAACAATTTTTGAAATTGGCTCTGAGTACTTATAATACATGTCAAACACTGTGGATTCTGCATCATTTACTGCTGTTGACTCTACAACGCCTTGTGCAATAGACATCTTTCTGATAAATGCGCGGTTCTCAGGATGATCAGAGATACGCTCAGCAATAATATCCATTGCACCAGCAATAGCATCAGCAGTGGTTGCGACTTCTTTTTCAGCATCTATATACGTAGCAGCTATCGAATCAAAATCACCACTAACCATCTCTTGTGACCAAATTACATCTGCAAGCGGTTCAAGTCCTCTATCGATTGCTTTTGAAGCACGCGTGCTTTTTTTCTGTTTATATGGTCGATACAAGTCTTCTACAGTTTGGAGTACAGTAGCTTTTTCAATATCCGCCTTTAATTCAGGGGTCAATTTTCCTTGTTCATCAATTATTCTCAAGACTTCATTTTTTCTCGCTTGTAGATTTCTAAGGTATTTGAGCCTGTCATCAAAATTTCTAAGCACTTCATCGCTGATACCACCTGTTACTTCTTTACGATACCTTGCAATAAATGGGATTGTATTTCCTTCATCTATTAAAGCAATAGTAGATTCGACTTGAGACGACTTAAGTGCCAACTCTTTACTCAGTTGCGCGACGATAAGTTTTCTTGCTGCTGCATCTTCAATAATCGCTAGTTTTTCTGCTTCTAAAGCTGCCTCAGTCTCTTCTTTATGCGTTGTCGGTTTTAAGTTCATGGTTGTTGGCCTCCTTCAAATATGCATCAATAAATATATCTATATCTCCATCCATCACCGCTTGTATGTTCCCCATTTCAGCACCAGTTCTATGGTCTTTTACAAGATTATATGGATGAAAAACATACGATCTAATTTGACTCCCCCATGTGATTTGTGAATAATCACCTGCTAGGTCCTCGATTTTGTCTTTATGCTCACGCTCTTGTAATTCAATTAATTTTCCCATGAGCATCTTCATAGCAGTTGCTCTATTGGCAATCTGAGATCTTTCATTTTGACACTGCACCACAACACCTGTTGGAATATGTGTAATCCTTACCGCTGAGTCTGTGGTATTAACATGCTGACCACCAGATCCTGAAGACCTATACGTATCAATCTTTAAGTCTACAGGATTTATATCAATTTCAACAGAATCATCGAGTTCTGGCATAACATCAACCGATGAAAAAGAAGTATGTCTTTTACCTGAGGCATCAAAAGGAGAAATCCTTACAATACGATGCACACCTTTTTCCGATTTTAAAAATCCATAAGCATTGAGACCTTCGAATAGAAGAGAGACGCTTTTGATTCCAGCTTCAGTATCATTTTGAAGATCAAGTACTTTTACACCATAGCCGTGTTGTTCACCCCATCTTTTATACATTCTAAGTAGCATGGATGCCCAATCTTGCGCATCAGTACCACCAGAACCAGCATGTATAGAAAAAATTGCATTATTGGCATCATAATCGCCTTTTAACAACGTTTCAAGCAAGAGTTTTTCATAGGCTACTTCAAGTTCACGATAACTTTCATCAATCTCTTCTTCCATAGAATCATCGTTATCTTCAAGTGCCATTTCGATTAAGCCTTCAAGTTCTTCTGCTTTTCCAAACAGTTGGTCATACTTTTCAATCTTATTTTTTAGCATCTTTTGAAACTTAAGCTTAATTTGTGCTGCCTCGTTGTCATTCCAAAAATCGGGCGCTGTCATATCCATCTCGATTTCTTCAACTCTGTACCTAACGTTAGCTAAGTCAAAGTGACACCTCAAGCTCAGCGATAGACGCCTTTAGTTTTTTAACTTCTTTTCCAACTTTCTCTAATAAAATCATATAGCTCACCTCTCTCATAAATAACATCATCCGACTATTCATCTTCTGATTATTGATATTCTAGTTGTGATGAAACACAACAAAATTAAGACTTTAAAAAAGCCAGAATGAAAGATCAATTCTGGCCTAATCTGACTATTATATTATACGCTTGTTTCATAACAATTTGTGAATATTAGCAAAAAACTTGCTTTAACGACCACTTTGACTATTCACCATCGTATGAAGCGCCATGGCACTTTTTATATTTTTTGCCACTCCCGCACGGACAAGGGTCGTTTCTACCAACTTTTTTATCTACTTTTACTGGTTTTTTTGTCGAAGTTCCGTCTCCAGTACCTGATGTATTGGTGATCTTAGCTACGACTTTTCGTTCTGTTTCCGTTTGAATCGTTGCATGGAATAAAGCTTTAACGGTTTCTTCTTGAATGTTAGCAATCATCTCGTCAAACATCTCAAAACCTTCCATTTTGTATGCAATAACTGGATCTTGCTGTCCTATCGCTCTAAGTCCAATACCTTGTTTCAAATCATCCATGGCATCTATGTGATCAATCCAGTGCAAATCAACAACTCTCAAAAGAATCGCGCGTTCAACCTCTCTCATACGTTCAATTTCAATTTCTTCTTCTTTAATTGCATAAATTTCTTTTGCTTTCGCAAGAATTATTTCTTTTAGACTTTCTTTTGTAAGGTCTTCAACTCGATCTATCTGTACAGATCCTAAAGGTAAAAACAATGGGTGCAAGTGGTTAAACAAACCCTCTAAATCCCACTCTTCAGGATACTTATATCCTTCAGTAAACATAGGAATAGTACGTTCAATAACTTTTTCAATCATGTTCATGACATTATCTCTTAAATCTTCACCATGTAACACCTTGTTTCTTTGACCATATATAATCTCACGTTGCATGTTCATTACATCATCGTATTGAAGGACATGCTTTCTGATTCCGAAGTTTCTTCCCTCGACTTTTTTCTGAGCGTTTTCAATTGATTTGGTTAAAAGTTTATTCTCAAGTTGCATGTCTTCTTCAAAACCTAACGTATCAACGATGGATTTAGCGCGTTCACTTACAAATAACCTCATCAAATCATCTTCAAACGAGATATAAAACTGAGTAGATCCGGGATCTCCTTGACGACCCGCACGACCTCTAAGCTGATTATCAATACGTCTTGACTCATGTCTCTCTGTACCAATAATATGAAGTCCACCTGCTGCTTTAACTTGTTCTGCTTCTGCATCATTTACAACTTTATGCGAATGATAAAGTTCATCATATACTTTTTTAGCCTCTTGTACTTCTGGTTCATCTCCTACGATAGGACTAGCGGCAGCCAATACTAGTGCTTCATCATAACCTTTCTTTAACATATCGCGTTTTGCTAAGAATTCAGGATTACCACCAAGTACGATATCTGTACCACGACCTGCCATATTAGTCGCTATGGTAACTGCTCCAAATCGACCTGCTTGAGCGACAATTTCAGCTTCTCTATCATGCTGCTTTGCATTTAAGACTTCATGTTTAATGCCTTTTTTCTTAAGCAAAGTACTTAAAAACTCTGAAGTTTCAATACTAATTGTACCCACAAGTATAGGTTGACCTGTAGCGTGGCGTGTTTCAATATCATTTAAAACAGCATTAAACTTACCTTGCAAATTTTTATAAATGCCATCTTCCATGTCAAGTCTAGCGATAGGTCGATTGGTTGGCACCATTACAACATCCATGTTGTAAATATGTCTAAATTCTTCTTCTTCTGTTTTTGCCGTACCTGTCATACCCGCTAATTTTTTATACATACGGAAATAGTTTTGTAGCGTAATTGTCGCCAATGTTTGCGATTCTTTTCTAACTTCTATGTTTTCTTTTGCTTCAATGGCTTGATGAAGTCCATTTGAATAACGACGACCATACATTAGACGGCCAGTAAACTCATCAACAATAATTACTTCTCCATCTTTAACGATATAATCTACATCTCTCTTCATCAAGTAGTTTGCTCTAATAGCTTGATTGATATGGTGTGAAAATTCAAGATTTTCCGGATCAGATAAATTAGTAATTCCAAAATAAGTTTCAGCTTTCTTAACACCATTTCTATTTTCACTGCCTTCTTCAACTGAACCAAACTTATCTTGAACAACGCCATCAGTTAAAGTAATCGTTTTTGCTTTTTCATCAATTTTAAAATCTTCTTCGTTTTTTAACGTTTTTGCAAACATGTTCGCGACTCTATAAAGGTCTGTAGATTTCGCACTTTCACCTGAGATAATCAAAGGCGTTCTTGCCTCATCTACAAGTATACTATCTACCTCATCCACAATTGCAAAGTTAAGCGGTCTCTGAACTAGACGTTCTTGACGCATTACCATGTTGTCTCTTAAGTAATCAAAACCAAACTCGTTGTTGGTTCCATATGTGATATCAGAAAGATAAGCATTTTTACGATCTTCTCCTTCCACACCATGCACAACACAACCAACTTTAAGTCCTAAAAATTCATGAATTTTACCCATCCACTCTTTATCACGAGACGCAAGATAATCGTTGACAGTAACGATATGGACACCGTCGCCACTTAGTGCGTTGAGATATGCAGGAAGTGTTGCCACTAACGTTTTACCTTCACCCGTTTTCATCTCAGCGATTCGTCCTTGATGCAGAACGATACCACCCATTAGTTGTACTCTATAGGCACGCATGCCAAGTACTCTTTTACCGGCTTCTCTTGCCGTTGCAAACGCATCTGGCAAAATATCATCTAGCGTTTCACCTTTAAAAAGACGTTCTTTTAGTAAAGCTGTCATCCCTTGAAGCTCTTGATCAGACATAGCGCTATATTTTCCTTCTAACGCTTCTATTTGATCCACTGTTTTTTCAAGTTTCTTTACTTCTTTTGCATTAATATCGCCAAAAATTACTTTTAAAAGACTCATTATTCTGTCCCCATTATTCTATATTTGTAGTTGCTCATAACCATCACTTATATTATCTTCTTATTTTTGAATTGTAAGTAAACCGTAACATGGACCCTCTACTTTTTAGTGAAGAGAGTAACATCTCATATTGAATGATAAATGCTATGCCGATTGAAACTATGAAATCGCCGATACTTAAAACTTTGGCAAGCGGATATGCCTTTGGCAATGCAATAATTTTACCTAGATATTTACTAAATCCTTCCGCTTGTGATAATGGCATATAATTTACTACGTCGCCATTGTTCATGGATTCTACAAATGAATTAAATCCGAGACTTGCCATCTTAACAGTATCCATTGGCATTTTAAAATCATTAAAACCCATTGCAATCAAATTCAGCAATATCCCAACCAATAAAATCTTCATGCCCGTTTTTTCAAAATTCATCAGTGCAATGAGGGCACAAATTACCATTGCTGCAAAGGGGAATATCTGAAGTTTATCATAGGAAATATCTAAAAGTTTTAAACCGTAAGGAACTAAAAAAAGTAAAAATGCCAGTATACTTAATCCCCATCCTTTAAATCTTACTTCAAAAAAATTTGTTAATCTACCATTACGAGCTAAACCTATGATCAAACCTAGTAATATTGCTTCAATATACATAGAACACTCCTTTGTCAGTCATAGAAATCATCAGATTTCTAAAGATAATCATTTAACTTATTCTATCATAAAATAAATTGATTTTAAACTACTCAGCGGCATTCCACAATTTGTATTATAGCACTCAAGCTTTTCAGAGCTGCGTCTATATTATGAACAAATTGATAATTTTCTATCACACAATTGACATTTTGTACAGTTCAGTCTGACTAATATACAATGTGGCTAGCGCTAAATATTTCCATATTGTTATATGCTAAACTCAATTAAGTGACAATTGATGAGGTATTCTATGCTAAACGGTAATAAATTAAAAGAGATTCGTGAATCCAGTAATATGTCTCAAAAGGAGACTGCGGAAAAACTTAATATTTCTGCATCTACGCTCAGTCACTATGAACGTGGATCAAGAGTTCCTAGCTATGATTTACTATATGCTTTTTCAAAATTATTTAATATTTCAATAGAGGAACTTGTATCTTTTGTCTATACACCTAGTGTCAATGAAGACTTAGATGAGTATTTAAAACCCCACCCCTCAAATGCGGATTTTGTAATTTTGGAAGCTGATAAAATGAGAGCATTACCACTCACTGAGCTCTTAAAAATAAGAGAATATGCTGAAATGCTATATGAGCGAAATGCTAAAAAAGGTAAACTTGATAAAAAGACATAGTAATTTTTATGTTATTCTGATATAGATTTAATTTTATAGTTTTATTTTTATAAATTTATTTTGAATTTTCTTCCTTTTTTGTTGTTTTTATTTTACGAAAATGTTATAATTTTTTCATAGATGTAAAATTATGCCAATTGGAGGAGTATTTAATGAAAGTTCAAAACAATTTCAAGCTAGAAACCACAATTGTACCTAATCAAACGTATTGTAAAATTTGTCGAGGGGAAAACGATATCATCTCATTTAAAAATCAGTGCATATGCGAAGAGTGTGTCGAATACATCAAAGGAAAATGCTAAACTAATCATATACTTACAAAGAGAGCTTCGTTAATAACTACTTATAAGTTATTAACGAAGCTCTTTTTTAGTTATGGTACTCTTGTGCTTCGACGCCCTTTAAAGTGCTGCTCACTTTTCAGAGCATCGATTTTACTAGTACAGAATCGTTAATCTATTGTATACTTAGATGACACAAAATTTACCTACTGGAGATAAAATTATGATTTATTTAGTTGGAGCTGTTATAAGTAGCGCCCTTATACCCATACTATTCAAACTCGCTCATCAACATAAAGTTCAAGAAGCTATAGTGATTACACTTAATTATTTTGTAATTACTATTTTTATGGGATTCATTGTCCTTAGGAACAATTGGTTGTTTCAGGGCAAAGTGCTCTTAAGTGAAACACCTGATTTACTAAGTTTTATTACATCAAAATTTGGGTTATCCATACTTATAGGTGTATTAACGGGTGCCTTATTTTATTTTAGTTTCTATTATTATCAAAAAGCAGTGCGCCAAAGTGGCGCTACTATGGCAGGTGCATTCGGTAAAATCGGCATATTGATTCCCGTTCTGTTGTCCTTACTTATTTTCAAGGAATACCCAACAACAAAACAATGGATCGGTATTATACTTGCGATTGTTGCGATTCTATATATCTCTATCGATTTTAGTGCATTTAAACTTTCTAAGATCCACCCCGTCCTAATTGTTTTATTATTCATAGGTGGATTTGCGGATTTTGGTAACAAGATTTTTCAAACGTATAGTGATGTAGCATATAAGGAAGTATTTCTTTTTATCGTTTTTTTCACTGCGCTATTACTCAGTTTAAAGCAGTTTTTCAAACAGAAAAATTTTAGAAAATGGGATCTAATCACGGGCATAACCATAGGTTTTCCAAATTTGCTCTCCTCTTTTTTCTTAGTAATGGCCCTTAATAATATGCTTGCTGTCGTTGTTTTTCCTCTATTTAGCGCGAGCACTATCGTACTCGTCAGTTTATTGAGTTTTTTCTTATTTAAAGAAAAGTTAGAAAGAAAAGAATACATTGGTATTTTTCTTATTATACTTTCTGTACTATTAATTTCCTAATGCCTCAAATTAAACCGGATAAGAAGTTCAATTTTTAACTTAAAAAGAGCAATTAATGTGTTTATCCACATTAATTGCTCTTTGATATTATATTATACTATCGACTATAAATATGGTTCAATTAAACCAAAATCTCCGTCTTTTCTCTTATATACAACGTTGATTTCATCAGTGTCTCCATTGAGAAATACGAAAAAGTCATGTCCCAAGAGTTCCATCTGCAATACCGCTTCCTCAGCCATCATCGGTTTAACACCAAATCTTTTCGTCTTCACGATAGATTGCTCTGGATAATCCTCAACTGAATCTGGAATTTCTTCAAATCTAATTGAATCATTTGCATGAAATCTTTTTTCAATTTTTGTTTTATGTTTTTTCATTTGTCTTGATATATGATCTATTGCTTCATCGATAGATTGATACATATCTTCAGTAATACCTTCTGCTCTAAATAATGCCCCATTTTTGAGTGGGATTGTCACCTCCACGATATGTTTGTTTTTTTGAGTACTAAAAGTCGCATGTGCCTCGACATCTTTATTAAACATTTTGTCAAATTTACCAAGCTTCTTCTCTACTTGCTCTCTAATTGCATCAGTAATTACTAGGTTTCTTCCAGTCACGATTACTTTCATAAGCTCAACCCCTTTACTTTTGATATCTAATTTTATACCCATGATCATTTGTAATAACCATTAAGTTATAAAAAATATCATATTTTATTTATATTTCTATAAGCAGATGTCATACGCAATTTTTTCACTTGATCTTGGGCGTCTTTTTTCGCTTTCACGCGCAGCAAATAAGTACTATCAAAATAAATATTCAACTTCTCATCGCTTTCCAATATCCTATTAACAGCTTTTTTCACCATGGCAAACTCATCTAAAGCCTCACGCTTTAGTTCACTCAAATCACTAACATTATGACGGCTCTTAAATTTTTCTAATTTTGAAACAAAAACCAAATCTATATGTCCAATCAGGATTACTTCTTCATCGATGCTACGAAATATCGCACTACATAGATCTGCCCTCACGCTATCGTCTAACGTTTTATATAAACTAAGACATCTATTTTGTCTTTCTATTTTTTCAAGCAGAAGATCTTCCATTTCTATGATTAGTTCACTTTTCATCATTTCATGCTCCACTATTATACTTAAATAAGAATTAACATGTGATTAAACGAAATTAAGGTCAAGCGTTATCGCTTAACCTTATCTCTATAGTTTAATGTCAATATTTTGTCCTAAGTTTGGTGATACTGACTGTTCCATGGCTTTGATGACACTATCTACTGATTGCGCATCTTGTTTCATGGTTTTTTGAAGTACCGAGATATTAAGAGCTTGTTTAACGCTAGCTAACATCTGAGCTTGATAGGACGATGGTTGAATATTCATTTAGTCCCTCCATTCTATGCCAAAAGGGTATAACCTGTCATACACTATTATACCCTATTTTCTACTGCGTTAACAGTTCATGAATGTAAACAATTTATGAAATGATGCTACTTGATATTAAACGCTTCCTTCCAAGTATCTTTGAAGTTTTCTGCAATTTCAAGTGCTTCACCATACTCTTCTTCACTTTTTCCTACGTTTGCATTGAGTAATTTAAATCCTAAATACTCATATAACGCATCTAAACTTTCACTTAATGGGATATCCATATTAAGTGTACTTCTAAGTTCATCTACAATGGCTTGAGCACGCTGTGTATTGTAGTTAACTTGTTCATAATTCTTAGTTTCTAAAGTTAACATCGCTTTTTTAATAAACTTGACCAAACCTTCATAGAGCATAAACGTTAATTCTTCTGGTTTAGCAGCAATAATTTTGCTTTCTAGATATTGATCCATTTTATCGCCTATTGCGTTTGGCTTATTTTCGCCTACAGAAGTCATTATTTTTTTTTGAGGTTCTACTCTTACAAAACTCTTCGGCTTAGAATAGTTATAAGGGTTCATAACTGCCATTTCTTTCCTCCTTCTGTCTATTTCCTGTTATCTATACGTGAGCCATATTCGCTAATAGCGTTATTGCTGTATAAATCATGCGCTTTTCTATTTTGACGTACTTGGTGTTGCTTGTTTCTATTTTGATAAAACTCAAGTTCCATCTTTGTTTTTAACTCCGCTATTGCAATTTTACACTCTTCGTCAATACGCTGATATTCAGGTAAAAACTCCGCTAGAAGCGCATCCCTTTCTGGAACTTCGAGTTTTTCAAGCATCTTAATCAACGGTTCTCTTCTGTCAATTATATTAAGTGCAGTTGCAATATCACCAATCTTCACTGTACCCTGTAAAAGATACGTTTCTTCCATAACTTTATCGAAAATATCTTTAATTGTTTTCATGATCAACTACCCAACATATTAACGAGTGAATCTGCTTGTGATTGAAGTTTCGACATTGCTGTCTCCATGGCTGAAAACATACTATAATAACTAGACTCTTTATCAGCCAAATAATCTTCTAAGCTGTTAATTCTAGTATCATATTCTAGTAATTTTTTTGTGAGTTCATTGTTAATTACACTAGAATCATTAATAAGTCCAGCCTTATTAACCAAAATTCCTTTATTACCATTTTCATCTCGTGTCGTTCTTGTATAATCTTTCATAATATCGTCAAGTCTAGCTCCGATTCCACTTTCCTTATATCTAACAGAAGCATTTCCATTTAGATAAGTTTCATCAGATTGTTGTGAAAACAACTTGACTACACTGTCAAAATTATTCTCTAAATTCTCTGAGAGTTTAGTTTCATCAATATAAAGTTTACCTTTGTCCGTATAACTAGCGCTTGTAATTCCAATACTACTCAGCGAAATACCAACTCCTTCAACTGGTTCTACCAGTGCATTTCTAAGTTTTGATAAAAACGCATCTAATTCTGATGAACTTCTAATGACACCTGATTTCGCTTTATCTTCCCATTTTTTAATTTCATCTTCCGAAAGCGCATCTCTTTCATCATCAGTTAAAGGCTCATAGCTATAATATTTTTTTTCACTATATTTTGTAGAAATATCGTCAATTAACTGATTATATTCACTTACAAAGTTCTTGATATTGTCAATGATCGGTGTTTTATCTATATTTACAGAAACGTCAATTGCTGATGCTGTTACAGCTTTTAAGTTGTAAGTAACACCTTCAAATGAAAATAAATTACTATCTTGAACAACTTCGGTACCGTTAATACTCAAAACCGCATTTTTCCCTTCTTCATGTACAAAATTAGGATCTGAAAAATCAGTCACACCAAATAGCTTAGAAAAAAGCACTTCCGTGTTGGAACCCGAAGCTATCTCTATATTATTGACACTACCTTCTGTAGTAGATTCTAGCGAAAATTTGTCGCTCAGGCTATCATAGTTTAAGCTAATGCCAGCATTAGATTTGTTAATCTTATCCATCATGGTCGCATAAGTATCTTCTTCTGATAAGGAAACTGACTTTCCATTGATCAGTAAAGTTCCTAAATCTGAGTCAGTCAAACCAAATAGATCTTTAAGCGTTTTTGATTGATAGTCTATATTAGATTGCCCTGAAGTTAAACCAAGCGCAGATAAACTAGTTGCTGATGTATAATCTGCAACTCTAACTACAGATCCTGATTTATCAATGGATATTTCACCATTTATTTCTGAAACTAAATTGTTATAATTAGAACCGAAAGCTTCAGCTATTTTCGTATTAAGTGCAGCAACAAACTCCGTTGAGTTATTGATTCCACTTAATTCAGTTTGAGTAATCTCTATTTTTTTAGAATTACTTCCAATTAACAAATTCATATCAAAATTATCGGTTCCCATGCTGGTTTTAAAAGCATTAAAATCAAATCCAGAAGTTGTGATTCCTTTAATTCCAGATTTAACACCTGACATGGTATCTTTTGTTGCCAATTGAGTTATACTATCTATCGTTAATGTTCTAGATTTAATATCAGCATTTGCAGTTATCTCTACTGCAGTTGATGCAACCCCACCACTCGTTACATTGTACGAAAATCTTCCAAAAGAGGAAGATGAACTAATGTTTTTAGATGGTGATAATGTATCAAAATACTTCGCTTGTAAATCTTTAATTTTAGAAATAACATCTCTATATGCTTCTTGTTGCCAAGATACATACGTTTGACTTTTTTTCACTTTATCAAGTCTAGCACTCTCTGCTTTCATTAAATCTTTAACCATTTGATCCGTATCCATACCTGATGCAATTCCAGATATTCTTGTTACTGCCATATGCTCACTTCCTTTTTAATACAAAACACTTACGCTTTCTCATCAACAAAAAGCCCTGCTAATTCCCACATCTTAGCAATCATATCTTGAATTTTCTTGGGTGGGAATTCTTGAATTACTTCACCCGTTTTTGAATCTTTTACAGTATACATAATTGTATGTGTTTTTGAATGAACAGATCGTTCAATAACCCTATTGTATACTTCTAAAGATTTATTTGCCTGTTCAACTGATTTTTGTAAAATTTCATCATCAACATTTTTTTTGTCTTCATCCTCTTTCGATGATTTTTTAACTAAAGTTTCTGTTTTTATTCTTTCTACAGGCTTTGCAACTGGAATTCTAGTTTCAATTGATTTTCTAACGGCTTCCGTGCCTGTATTAGTTGTGGGTTGACTCCCTATGTTAATCTGGTTAATCTTCATAATACATTCTCCTCTCCATGGAAAAAACTATATTCTGTAGGATATATCGGCATTCATCAGAGAAATCTTTATAATATTCAGACGAATTAATGTTTATTTTTGGATTTGAGAAACTTCATAGGCGTCTAAAATTATTTTCATTGCTTTCATTCCTTGAATGCCATTGATATAGGGTTCACGGTTTTCAACGATAGCTTGGAAGAAGTCTTTATATAACGGCGTGTGTCCGCTCCCATAAACAGAATCAACTTCATCATTTACATCATCACGATCATAAGACCTTTCATCTTCAAATTGCCATACCTTAATTTCATTCACTGCTAGTCCACCTATTACTACCGTTCCTTTTTCACCAAAGATACTTAAGGTTTCTTCTAAGTTTTTAGGATATACACACGCACTTCCTTCCACAATGCCAATCGCTCCACTTTCAAAACGCAATAAAAGAGCACCAAAGTCTTCCATCTCTATTTTTCTTAAAAATGTACCTCTCTCTGCATGCACTCTAGTGACCTCAGAATTCATCATCCACTGGAGTAAATCGATATTATGGATGCATTGATTCATCAAAGTACCACCATCAAGTGTCTTTGTGCCTCTCCATGGTGCTTGCTTATAATAGTTCTCATCTCTGGTCCAAAGTATACGTGCAGTACCGTTAATGATCTTTCCAAATCGCCCTTCTTCTACGGCCCTTCTTAACTTTTGTATAGGTGGATTGAAACGGTTTTGATGTGACACACATATTTTAACATCATTTTTCTTTCCCGCAGCGTTAATCTTATTTGCATCATCCGTGGATAGTGCCATTGGCTTCTCAATTAGTACATGTTTTCCATGTTCTATACAGTAAAGTGCGTGCGACGCATGGTAACCACTTTCTGTAGCGATAGCAACTGCATCAATTTCGGTATATTTTAGCATATTTTTATAATCTGTATATAAGTCCACTTTTCCATCTATCATTTTATCCAAATATTGTTTTTGTCTTTCAATCGCTCTACTTTCAACTAAATCACATACAGCAACCAGTTCAGCTTCATCTGAGTTATTAATCAACGCTTCCACATGTTTATAAGAAATTCGTCCGCATCCTAGGATTGCGACTTTTAACTTTGACATTATTCACCTCGGCTATGCTTTTAATTAGCGTGTTTATAATTAAAGCAATTCAATGTTGTCACGTTTACTAACATTTTTCATTGCATTTTTTGTATCAAAAATAAACGTAGCATTGTTTTGAACCATTTCATAATCGACTTTTGTATGTGCAGTTGTCACAACTACAAGGTCATACCCCTTTATAGCTGATTCGTTTAATACTCTAAGACCCTTACGTTCTTTACCTTTGTAACGATAATTTTCTATATAAGGATCATAATAATCTATCATACTACCCGATTCCTCAAAATGTTCAATCACCTTAAGTGCTGGACTTTCTCTAAAATCGTCAATATCTTGTTTATAAGCCACGCCAAGTATCAAAACCTTTGATCCATTGAGTGGTTTCTTAAATCGATTGAGTATAAGACTACATCTTTCTACAACATAAGCTGGCATACCATCGTTGATAATACCTGAAGTTTCTATAAGCTGTGTATGATAATCATATTCCCTTGCCTTCCAGCTCAAATAGTATGGATCAAGAGGTATACAGTGTCCACCAAGTCCAGGTCCAGGATAAAACGCTTGAAAACCATAGGGTTTCGTTTTAGCCGCTTCAATCACTTCCCATACATCAATTCCCATCTTATTGCAAATAATTGCCATCTCATTGGCAAGACCTATATTGATGTTCCTATAAGTATTTTCAAGAATTTTCTCCATCTCAGCGACTCTTGGCGATGATGCTTCAAATATATCTCCTTCAAGTACATTACGATACATTGCGGCAGCTATCTCTGTGGCATCTTTTCCAACACCACCAACTACCTTAGGTGTATTCTTCGTTTTGTAAAGCAAATTGCCAGGATCAACTCGTTCTGGTGAGAAAGCTAAAAAGAAATCTTCACCACATTTTAACCCACTTCCTTTTTCAAGGATAGGTAAAAGTAACTCTTCAGTGGTACCTGGATAGGTCGTACTTTCAAGAACAACAATCGTTCCTGGTTGTAAGTATTTTGCAATCTCTATTGTTGAATTCTTTACATAACTTATATCGGGCTGCTTATAATCATCAAGTGGTGTCGGTACACAAATGGCAATGAAATCTGCTGCTGATACCACTGAAAAATCGGAAGTAGCACTTAACTTTCCATCTTTTATGATACTCTCAAGCTCACTATCGACCACATCGCCAATATAGTTCTTCCCTCTATTCACCATATCTATCTTTTCTTGTTGTACATCAAAACCGATGGTTTTATAGCCTGCCTTTGCCTTTTCAACAGCAAGGGGAAGTCCAACATACCCCAGGCCAATTACAGCGACAACCGCTGTTTTATCTTTAATACGATTAAGTAATAATTCTTTCATCTCATTCATCAGCGGAAATCCTTTCTCTGCTTTGATTTTCAATGATTTGATGATCAACCTTTTGGTAAGTTTTATCACACACATCACATTTATATCCGTAATTAACATCAGATTTCTTAAGTCTATTCCCACAACTGCATACATATCCAATAATTTTACCTGGATTTCCAACGACAAGTGCATAGTCAGGTACGTCTTTTGTCACTACAGCACCGGCCCCAACAAATGCATATTTGCCTATATTATGACCACATACTAAAGTTGCATTTGCACCAATTGAAGCACCTTTTCCTACTACAGTTTTACGATATTCATCTTTTCGCTGAATAAAACTTCTAGGATTGATGACGTTGGTAAATACACATGAAGGCCCTAAAAAAACATCATCCTCACAGATTACCCCTGTGTACACAGAGACATTATTTTGGATTTTTACATTATTACCCAAGCTTACTCCAGGAGAGATTACTACATTTTGGCCGATGTTACAACCAACACCTATTTGACAATCTTTCATAATATGAGAAAAGTGCCAAATCTTAGTATCTGCACCAATTTCGCAAGGTTCATCCACATAACTCGATTCATGAATGTAGTAATTTAATTTATCCATATTGCCTCCTGAAATAAAAAATCAACTCAGAGTTTATAACCTAAATCTTTTTATGATCTCACAAATCGACATTTGCTGAGAGTGGGTTAATTCTGCATACATTGGTATAGCGAAAGTTCTCTCTGATAAATATTCCGCAACTGGAAAATCACCCTTTTTATAACCTAACTGTAAAAATGCCTTTTGTAAATGAAGCGGTACAGGATAATACACACCTGTCGATACCCCATTGTCTTTTAAGTGTTGAATAAGAGCGCTTTTATTTTCAGCTCTCAAAATATACATATGATATACATGCTTCACATGAGATGCAACTTTAGGCAACGTAAATTTTAAACTTTGCTCAAATGGGTGAAGCGTTTGCGTATAAACCTCTGCATGATCAATTCGTGCAGTATTCCATTCATCAAGGTACTTTAATTTCACATTGAGTATTGCCGCTTGAATTTCATCCAGTCTTGAATTGTGTCCAATAAGATAATTGTAGTATTTAAAAGGATTGTAAACCGTATTGTCCTCATTTTGGTCAATGATGATTTCTTCAGTCATTCCATTTAAGAAATTAGAAGCTTTTTGACCATTTTCTCCACTGCCATGTGCTTTTATAGCTTTGCAAATAATTGCGATCTGATCATCATTTGCTATGATCATACCACCATCACCTGCAGCACCAAGATTTTTTGTTGGAAAAAACGAGAAACATGCTATATGTCCAATTGTACCAAGTTTTCTGCCCTTGTATTCACCACCTATTGCTTGACATGCATCTTCTATTACATATAGATTATTCCGGTCAGCAATCTGCATAATTTCATCCATATCACATGCATTACCAAACAAATGAACTGGCATGATCGCTTTTGTACGTGGTGTTATTGCAGCTTCTATTTTTGTGACATCAATATTAAACGAATCTGCTTCAACATCAACAAATACAGGCGTAGCACCAACATACGCGATACTCTCACCAGTGGCAAAGAAAGTATAAGGCGTCGTAATGACTTCATCTCCTTCTCCAATGCCAAGGGCTTCAAGTGCTATGACAAGTGCATCAGTACCGTTTCCACAAGAAATCGCATGTTTTACACCTAGATATTTAGAGAAATTCATTTCAAACGCTTTTACCTCTGGTCCCATGATAAATTGGGTAGAACTCATAACGTTTTCAATTTGATTCATTAGCTCAGAACCAATCGCTTTGTTTTGTGCTTTTAAATCTATTAAGGGAATATTCACCATAAAACCTCTCATATTTTTATTTTAATCACAAATACATGTTTTTATAATATAGTTCATAATTACCTGTTACAATATCATCAATCCATTCTTGGTTATCACAATACCAATTTATCGTTTGTAATAATCCGTCTTCAAATTGATATTTAGGACACCACATTAACTCTTTAGTTATTTTTGTATTATCTATGGCATATCTTTTATCATGTCCAGGTCGATCATTTATATATTTTATTAATTTTTCTGATTTTCCCATTTTTGAAAGAATAAATTTTATGATCTCAATGTTTGTTTTTTCACTATTCCCTCCGATGTTATATACTTCACCAGAAATACCATGAGTCATAACAAGTTTTATAGCTTCACAATGGTCTTCTACATGTAGCCAGTCACGAATTTGCAATCCATCTCCGTACACAGGAATCTCAAAGTTATTCTGACAATTCCTTATAACCAATGGAATAAGCTTCTCAGGAAATTGATTAGTTCCATAATTATTGCTGCATCGCGTTATATTTATGGGGAGCCCGTAAGTCGTGTGATACGCTTTAACAAACAAATCTGCACTTGCTTTTGAAGCTGAGTAAGGGCTATTTGGAGATAAACTTGTTAGTTCCGTAAATTTTCCCAGCTCCCCTAATGATCCATAAACTTCATCTGTAGAAACCTGAATAAATTTAGTTCCTTCTCTATATTGACGATTATGCTTATCTAAAGGGTCAATTTTCCAAAACTGATTTGCAACGTTTAAAAGCGTCTGAGTTCCCATTACATTAGTCTTAAGAAAAACCATAGGGTCTAATATACTTCTATCAACATGAGATTCAGCTGCAAAATTTACAACGATATCAATAGCATATTTTTCAAATAAACTATATACTAACTCATGGTCTGTAATATCACCTTTTATAAATACATAATTTTGATTCTCACTTATTGCACTTAAATTTCTTAAATTTCCTGCATAAGTTAATGCATCTAAATTTACAATATTGTATTTATCATTATTAAGTAACAATTTTATAAAGTGACTACCTATAAAACCTGCTCCTCCAGTAACTAAAATTGTATTAATAAACTCACCACCTCATTAAGATTCATTCAATAATGTAAGAATATATTTACCATAATCGGTCATAGCCAATTTTTGACCAAGGTTTCTGAATAACTCGTCACTGATAAATTTTTTCCGCCATGCTATTTCTTCTAAGCATGCAATATATAGTCCCTGTCTTGATTGAATTGTCTCGACATATTCTGCAGCCTTTAACATACCTTCAGGTGTTCCAGTATCAAGCCATGCGATTCCTCTGCTTAAAGGTACTACAACTAACTTACCTAGTTCTAAATAACGATTATTTATGCTTGTGATTTCTAATTCTCCACGTTCAGATTTTCTAACTGACTTTGCTATTTTTATCACTTCATTATCATAAAAATATAAGCCTGGAACTGCATAATTTGATTTTGGAATCAAGGGTTTTTCTTCAATTGATACTACATTATATTCCGAATCAAACTCTACCACTCCAAATGATGAAGGATCTTTAACAGGATATCCGAAAATTTTAGCTCCTTCGATAATTTCAGAGCTTTTTTGTAATTCTCTTACAAGATCCTGACCAAAAAATATATTATCACCCAATATTAGACAAACACTTTCATTACCAATAAAATCTTCCCCTAAGATAAACGACTCTGCAATACCATTAGGATATTGTTGTATAACATATTCAATTGATATCCCTAATTCCTCTCCCGTACCCAAAAGAGCGCGATATTGATGAATGTCTGAAGGTGAAGTAATCAATAATATTTCTTTAATTCCAGCTAGCATCAATACAGAAAGGGGATAATATATCATTGGTTTATCATAAATGGGGAGTAATTGTTTTGATATTACTTTAGTCATTGGATAAAGTCTGGTACCTTTACCTCCTGCCAGAATTATTCCTTTCATAATTCTTACCCTCCTATATGTTGTTTTGTATTAAGTCATAGCACTCGTAAGAATTGGTAGATTTACCAAAATTAAAAGCATGATCTAATGGTTTATTACCCATATAATCCTCTAAAGAAATCTCAACTCCATTTGCAATTAGCAATTTAACAATTTCAATTTGACCTTTTTTGCATGCCATGATAAGTGGTGTATTACCTTCGCGATCTTGTTCATTCATGTTATATTCACACATGATGAAATATTTTAATAACTCCACATTTCCTTCATAACAGCAATTACAAATCTCTAGCAATTTGTCTTTATATAGATAAATATTATAATCAATAGTTGCATAATAAAAACACCACTTATTTTCTCTAATTAGCGTTCCAGCTTTTTTTGTAGATTTAATCTTATCAATAACACAATGCGAAATAGGTATGTTTTCTACTTTTGGTAATTGAAAATCCCGAAAATTTAGAGCTCTAATTTGATTTTTAATTGTGTGTGCAGTTTGCTTCATATCAATGATAATATTTTTATAGTTAACACTTGCTTTAGAATGATATGTTGATCCTTTTGCACTTTGAATTTTTGATACAATGTTGCCATTAATTATATTGTCAAAATTATCTCGGATTAAGATTATACCAGCTCGAATGTATTCTTGGTATAATTGTTTTGCATTCATATTTGAAGCAATTGGAATTTCTATTTGTGATATAATTTCCCCAGTATCAATCCCATGGTCAATTTTATGCAAAGTAACACCTGTAGAAGTTTCATTATTTATAATGGGCCAATAAGAAGTGTACATTCCTTTGTAACTAGGTAATAAAGAAAAGTGAATATTATATAGGTTAGTAGATTTAAATCTGCTTGGGTTAATTAGTTTATCAAATTCAAGCGATAAAAAAATCATATTACTAAACGAATACACAAACTCTAAATTCACAATATTTAATTGTTCGTTATAAGCATATTTTAAAAATGAACGTTGAAAACCATCAATTCCATTATCTGTACTATTTGTAATAACATAAATATCATCTTTGTCGAAATATTGCATTGCTAGTTTACATATTTCAATTGCAATATTATTTTTACCAGCTATGCATATTTTCATGTTTACCTCACTACTTTTCACTTATTTCAAAATCATTAATTACATCTATAATATAGTCAACTTCCTCAAGACTTAGACCGTTATAAATTGGGAGACTTAATACTTCATTCGCAAATAATTCAGTTTTGGGAAAATCACTTATTTTATATCCTAATGATTGATATGCATCAGATAGATGTGGTGGAATTGGATAATGGATTTGAGTCGTAATCCCCTTTTTTTGCAAATAATCTATCAGTTCTCTTCTGAACTCACATCGAACAACAAACAAATGCCAAACATGTCCACAATTCTGATCTATCTCTGGCAATTTAATTAGGATATTACTAATTTTTCTCAAATACCTCTGAGCAATACTCACTCTCTCTGCTTGCATTTCATTAAAAAGTTCCAGCTTAACCAACAAAATTGAAGCTTGAATTTCATCTAATCTAGAATTTATCCCCTGAATCTCATTATGGTATTTTATTTTACTTCCATAGTTTCTTAGTAATTTAACGCGTTCATAAATCTCAGTACTTGAAGTTACAATAGCACCTGCATCACCAAAAGCGCCTAAATTTTTAGTGGGATAAAAACTGAAGCAACCAATATCACCAAAAACTCCAGTTACTTTACTATCAAATGTTGCTCCATGTGACTGTGCACAATCCTCAATCACATAAAGATCATACTTTTCAGCAATATTCATAATTTCTGTCATATTTGCTGCTTGTCCATAAAGATGAACCACTAATATCGCCTTAGTTTTAGAAGTGATTTTTTCTTCGATTCTTGAGCAATCTAAATTATGGAAATCATTAGGTTCCACAAAAATAGGAATCGCTTTATTTTCAGTTATACCTAGTACTGAAGCAATATAGGTATTTCCTTGAACAATAACTTCATCTCCTTCTCCAATTTCTAATGCTCTAAAAGCTAATATCAATGCATCAAGTCCAGAATTGAGACCCACACAGTATTCAGCCCCTACAAAGTTGGAAAATGCATTTTCAAAATCTCTAACTTTGTTACCAAGTATATACCAACCAGAAGTCATTACCTCAGACACTGATTTATCAAATCTATCTTTATATTTTTTATAGCTCAAATCAAGACGATTAAATTCAATATTCATTTTGACCAATATCCTTTCGCAATGTATGACATGAAGTCCTTATATTCTCTAATATAGTCGGATTCATCATAATATTCTGATGCAGCTACACAAAGCACACTGTTATCAATATTCCATTTCATTTCATGCCAAACACCCGGGCGAACGATAATTGATTTTTCAGGCGAATCAAGTATTATTTCATGACTATTTTTACCATCATCTAAAAGTACGCTTATTTCACCATAAGGACACCAAAGTACTTGTTCTAATTTTTTATGTGCATGTTTGCCTCGGATTGTATTTTGATGAACCTCATAAACAAAATATACGCGCTTTATTTCGAAAGAAATATCTTTCACAGCTTCAAAAAATGCCAGTTTTCCTTTGTTATCTGAATTCACTTTGAAATTAATGAGTATATCTTCAAGCATATAGAACCTCTTTTATTTAATTAAAACATTTGACTTGTTTATTTAAGCAATTGACTTCAATCCTATTTGCTTTTTTCCATTCAATATAATTTTTTTCACCGGATCCTATAACAGCTGGAATTCCAAGTTCTGCACATCTAATTGCCATATGTGAGTTTGCACCTCCAAACTTAGTAATCAATCCTCCAATATTTCTCGAAAAAAGAAAATCATAACCTGGATCAGCTGACTCAATCATAACAATTAATCCTTCAATATTTCCAACCTGAATATCTTTTTCATCAACCTTTAATGCCGTAACTGATTTTTGAGTAATAAAATTTGGTTCTTCATCAAGTAGATAAAATTGATATATATCCTCTGGGCTAATAATTAAACTCGGGAACTTAACAGCCTTAGTATAATGATACATTCTTTTGTTTTTAACAATATCATCCATTAAAATATCATATACATCTCTGTGATCTAAAGATGCATATAATTCAAGGATTCGGTGAATATCTACGAATGCTAAATCTTCTCTAGATATACCATATTTTCCGCCAAATTCTTCCACAAGCTTCAAACACATACTAAGTGATTTCGAAAATACAAATTTTGTATATTCTCGTCCCTCAATCGCTTCGATGATAAAGGTTGTCAAGTCTTTAGCATTAACTTTAACGCCACCTTTAATTAGTAAATCATTTATCTTCTTTTCCTGCTCAATTGTAAATGTAAATTCACTACTTGGTCTTTCAAAAATATGATCCTTAGAAAAATAACTATCAAACTTTTCATCATAGCAATATGACATAATATCATAACTTCCTGGTCTAATATGTCCATATCTATCTAAAAAAACTTCTTTTGAAAGCGACCCTTGGCTTAATGCCAATAAATCCTCATTCATTTCTTTACTTATAGTATTAAGAGAATTCATAAATGTGTTGTATTCAAGATCAGTGATAATACCAGAATCAACAAATGATTTTAAAAATTGAACTGCAATAAACCCTGCCCTTGCAACTCCTGCAAAAGGAAGCGTTCCATATCTTTTGCAATCTTCAACAAGCCAATATATTTTATCTACAATCGAAAGATTACTATTTGTAATATCATCATATTTCTTTTCAAGCAACTTGCATTTTTCAATGTCTTTCTTATATAACCCCTCAACTGGATCAATTATATTATTCGTTAACTCTAACAAACATGATTCAATTTCTATTAACTCAGAATTATCAAATCCATAATCTAATAGTTCCAAAAGTCGCTCATTCAAATTAGCAAAATAACAGGAATATACAATTTCAAATTCGACTTTATCATGATAAATTGGTTTAGAAATTAATTTCTCAATATAATAATTAGCCAATTTTTCTGATGTGATTTCGTTTAAATTTTTAGGAATAAATGAATTAAAGGTTACTCTTACATCAATAAATGGAACACCTAAAAAAGTAACCATCAAGGGATGAGATCTTAAATTTCTGTATCCATAGTTATCTCTTTGATAAGCCCAAATATTATCCATGATCAATTCTTTGTATAGTGAAATTGACAATTGCTTTGGTCTTAATCCAATAATTTCTGCCGGATTCCAGTCCGGCATAACGCCAAATACAGTCCTATCACCTAATAAGTTTGGGTGCTTTGACATCAATTTTTCGACTTTTTTAAATATTTTATTTAAGGAAACATCAAGTGGTAAATTAGAAAAATTTTCTTTTCTACTAACAACAATTGGTCTTACTTGAAAAATATATATATTATCATGTATGTCAATTCCAAATTCTATATCCAAATATTTATGTCCCAATATTAACTCAATTTCCTTAATACAATTAATCAGGCTGTTCATATTTGGGTCTTGAATCTTAATCGTACTATTCTTAAAGCAAATAAAAGTCTTTGAATCTCGACTTGAACCATTTGTTATTGTATCGCTTTTGTCTGTTTCGTCGAAATTTATGACATAGTAAGGCGCAATAGTATCAATGTCACAAGTAAATCCTACTCCTGATTTAGCAATGCCTGACAACATTGGTTGAATTAAAACTACTTGCTCTTCTTTAGTGTTATATGAAGCAAAAACTGCTTCTATTGCTTTTATTAGCATCTCTGAATTCAATTTATCAACGTTTAAAACACTTTCAAACATACCAGCACTTGATTGTTCATTAGTATCTTCATTACTACATGAAGATCTAACAATTAATAGATCTTCCTCAAAAAAATCCTGGATTTCTTTTATATAAAAATTTGTGTCTATTTTAAAATCATGATAATTAATAGTTTTTAATGGTAAAATATTTGAAAGCTTAACTAAGCTACTTAAATCGAAAAGTGTCTCCGCTTTTGTTTTAAATGAATACTTTTGCATATGTTAAGCCTCCAATCTCTATTTAGGATTGAGTAAATGGTATACACTCAAATCTTTCTCATTATCAATTTCATACCATGTATCATTACACGGCATTCCTTTCAATACTATCTGTGCATTTATTAGCAAATTTAACAATGTTGTGAAATCCATTTTATTTTTAACAGAATCATCTAACTGGTTAATAAGAACACTAATATCAAGCCAACCTTTGGGAGTTGTTTTAATAATCCCCATATATTGACCTTGAAGAGAATCAATATCTATTACTTTCTTTCCAATTTCGGTTATTCGACCTAATTCATCAATCTTAAAACTTTCTAAATCATCCAGTGGATTATCAAACCTTTGTTCCCACAATGATCGCCAATTTAAGTTATATGGTAACACAATATCATTATCTATATTACAAAGATTCAAAATAGTATTTTCCTCAAATAATATATCCGAGTAAGTTATAATACAATTGTCTGAACTTAACCACTCTTTTGCTTCGTATAATGACATCACCATGTTGGTATTTTGCCAATTATCATTATCAAAATATTTGACATTTTCAAACTCAAAACTTTCTTTTTTATATCCTCTAACGATTGCAATTTCATGGATACCCGCTTTCCTTAGTGTATTCATCTGATGTATTATCAAAGGTACTCCGTTTGCATGCACAAAACACTTAGGTTTATCTTCTGTCAAATTTCCTAATCGACTTCCCCTGCCAGCAGCTAAAATGATTGCTTTCATATTGACTCCTTATAGTGATAAAATCATTATTTATTTTTGAAGAAATTACTAAACAGATTAATATCTTCTAGTTCAAATGGTGTTTCTCTTTCCGGATGCCACATTATTCCTATTATCTGAAATATTGTGTGACTAATACTTTCAATTGATCCATCTTTTGACTGAGCATTAATTCTTAATGGTGATTTTATACTCTCAATACCCATATTATGATAACTATTAACAGTCCTTTCGATGTTATTAGCATCAACGATTTGATGTTTTACTGCAACATGATTTGGTATATTAACAAGATTGTTCTCATAATAATCTGCGATTACTTGCATTCCTCTGCAAACTCCTATTAAGGGGACTTTAACTGTTTCAGCAAATTTGATACAATATCTTTCAATTTCATCTCTTTCAGGAGCATCCCCATCATATTTCACTAAAGAATTTCCACCACTCAAGATAATGCCAGACAATTGAATACTAGAAAGTAGCTCTTTGACTACAGTAAGCTTATTGGGCAATAAAATTGGTGTATAACCACATTCAGTAATAAAATCATACCAATTTTGATCAATAGCATCTCTTCTCTCTCGATAAGATAAAACATCATCTACACGCATTGTAATTGCAACAAATTTCGTCATATTAATTACCTACTTTTTAACTTTTGCGATCCAAATTCTCGTAGTATAAGGGATGATGATTTTTTCAGAATTTAATGATTTTAATATATCCTCAATATCCGAGATGATATTCTCAAACTGATCACCAGCTTGTCTATATAAAGTTGCATGTGATTTCCAACCTTCTAAGCAATCTTGTATTGATTGTTCATGTAAGACAGTTCCCTCTATTTTTTGTACCTTTTCAAATAAGCCACTTGCATCGATAATGTCAGTTTGATCTTCACGTCTTGATCCATAATCATAATCAGATATTCTTGATTTTATTGCATTTTCTATTTGTATTTGGATAGAGTCATTAAGATCTCTGTGGTTCCACATACACGCAAAATAACCACCTTTTTCTAAGATTCTATCACTCTCTATTAATGCCAAAGCTCTATCCGTTACATTAAAAGATGAACCAAAAGTTACAAGCTTATATTTTCCACTTTCTTGTCCCGTATTTTCTCCAACTCCATCATGCCAAGTAACAGAATCATACATTTCAGTGATGATTTTACCATTATTTCTCATGGCATCATTTGGTTCAACAGCATCAATTATTAGGTCTTTTTCCGCAAGCAATTTAGTTAAATGAGCTGCTCCAGCTCCAACATCGCAAACATGATCACCTTTTTTAACTCCAGAAATTTCAAGCATCTTCTCCACTGCTTTTTTTGAATAATCCGGTCTTTTTAAATATGCCTCTGCTAATTCTGTATAATCCCATTTCACTTTCATAAAATACCTCCTAAATATTTAACTCATTCATAATATTTTCTACAATATTTTCAATAGATTGCTGTCCATCATTAACAATTACTAAATCACTATTTTGAGGTTCTTCAAACTTTTGATTGATGCCAAGGACGTTTGATTCAATATTATCTATTGCACTTGTATATAAACCTTTCTGATCACGCTCAATCAAAACGTTTATCGGCACTTTAAGATAAATTTCTAAGTAATTATCAATATTTTCTCTATTCCAATTTCGACAATCATCATACATTGAAATCGTTGCACAAACAACATCAATTCCTTGTTTAGATAGAAATGAACATAGCCTCGAATTTCTCATTGCACTTATTCTACGGTCTTGCTCAGTATAGCCCAAATCATTTCCGAAAATTATACGGAGCTCATCACCATCAAATAGTACAACATTGCTTTTAGTCCTCCTGATTTTGTCATAAAGCAACTTTGCAACACTACTTTTCCCTGCTCCCGACAACCCAGTAATCCACAATACTTTTCCCGGCTCCATAATATTATCCTCTCAATTTAATAGCTTCAATTCTCTGATAAATTTCTTAAATCCATCGCGATTATCAATATAACTTGAAATCAAATTTTCAAAATCATTTCGATTAATAGCAATTTTCTTTTCTTCAAGTAATTCTTTTTCAAATTTAAATGGTCGTTTTATAAGTTCAATTAGTTCACTATCATTGTACTTAAATGTTTTTGAATATTCCCAGCTCTCTAAAATATCTCTCAATAAGGATTCTATTCTATCCACATCAAACTGATCTAAAAATTCATCACAGCTTCTATTGATTATACTTTTACTAAAGCCATTTATACTTACTGTGTCTCTAAAGTTCCACCATTTCAATCCATTAAAAGTGCTCTCAAGTAAAACAGAATTCCATTTTATATCCAAAAATTCACATATTCTCTTTAGCGTTTTTTCTGAGTCTTGATGTAAATCTTCAAGTCTTACAACCCCGACATTGCTCAATTTAAACTTTTCAAACAGCATCTGTGGTCCTGTCAACAAACCTAAGTGGTAAAATAGTGTTATCAATGTATTTTCATTTACTAAATCAAATCCCTTTTGGTATTTGATTAGCGATGTCAAATTATAAACAGGATTTCTTACAGTATATAGAATTTTTGCATTAGTAAAATCCTCTAAAAACCACTGGTGATGAGAACCTAAAACTAGTGCTGAATGCATAGGATAAATTATAAGAGGAGGCATTTTTTCTTTATATTCTCTACCTATTGCATAAAAATATGCTATTTGAACAGCTTTATACAAATTTTTTCTTGATATAAATTTAAAAGGTGATAAACATCTGTCCATTTCTTTATAGAAAATAGATTCATTAATTTCTATTATTTCTTGTTGATTATCTCCCATTTCATCATACTTACAATAATATGCTAAATCCACCCATGGTTCCCCTTTAGGGGCATCATACCGAACTTTTGTATCCACCAAGTACTCATATTTTTTATAGAACTTCTCCAAAACATATTTTTTTTCGAAGTTTCCTTCAAGGTTTTCCCAAAATCTTCCGTAGTCCATCAAATACAAACCTGGAAGCATCAATATTTCAGGATGACTATCTAATAGACTCTGTAAAAAGACAGAACCACTTCTCCCATAAAAGCTGATACAAGCGGCTTTTTCAATATCTTGAATTTTTAATTTGTCGACATTTGACAACACTATACTTTCTTGAAACAAACTTGAAATTTGATGATAGTCTAAGCTAAGAGAATTTAAAAACTTTTCATCAATTGAGTAAATTGCCATACAAATTCTTTCTTCCAAATTATTAAGCTCACTCAAATAAGCTGAAGAAATTATTCTGGAATTTTGAATAGAGTCTAACGCGTATCTTATAAAAAGTTCACAATATGACAAAATTTGCTTAGGGGTGTACTCAAAATTAATATAATTAGGAATTAATTCTCCAGATAAATAGTTCTCTACATAGTACCAAAAATGTGAGGCACAGAGATAATAATAGTATGCATCTTCTTCAATAACTGTATTCCAATTTTCTTCGTGAAATACTAGGCTTCTATTTAAATTCTCAACCGCGTATTTCTGAACATAATAATTTGATTTTATTCTTGACTCAATACTATGTGATAGATTTGAACTATGCACTCTATAATACATTAGAGATTTATCTAACTTACAATAATTCAAATTGTTATTGATATAATTAAGAACATTTAGTGTGTCTGCTCCGGTATTTCCTTTAGGGTCTTTAAGACTTGGTGTTATATATTTATCTTTTAACTTACTAAAGAAACTTCTCTTAAATACTCCCATTCCCATGGGAAGAGATCCAGAACCATAATCTACAGTTTTTCTTATTATATCTTCTGGTGATTTAATCTTCAAATTCCAATTATCATAACAAATGCTATCTTCATCAATAATTGTCATATCTCCATAAACAAAATCTAGTTCTTTATTTTCTTCAAGAGCAAGTAAATAGTCAAATAGAGTTGACTTAGTTTTAAGACCATCATCATATGATAAAATCATTAAATAATCACCCTTAGCATGTTCTATAATTTCATTAATCGCTTTTGACTGACAACCAGTATTTTTTTCGTGAACTATATATTCAACATTTGGATACTCAGCATCGTAATATGCTAATTTTTCTCTCGTATTATCCATTGATGCATCATCAACTATAAAAATCTCATAATTGGGGTAATCTTGTTTTATTATACTTTTTATACATTCGTCTATATATTTTTCACTATTATACGAGATGACACCAATTGTAATCAATGGAAGTCCTGTCTTGTTTTGCTGTGTAATTAAGTTTAGCTCGTTAATAATTTCAGCTCTGAGTTCCTCTCCATTGACAAACTCTAATGATTTGTAAAGATACATATATGCTAATGTGTTTTTATTAAGATTTTGATATAAAAAGCTTATATTATAATACAAATCGAAATTTGTACTGTCTTGATGTAGTCCCTTTTTAAAGTATACCTCTGCTGCTTCTAAATCACCTTCAATCATTGCAACAACACCCGATACTGCATTGATGGGTGCATCAAGTCCAATTACATTTATATAATTTGAAATTAAATTTTTTGCAGCATCAAGCTTATTTGCTTCAATTAACTCCGATATATTGTAAATCAATTTTTCTTTAGGATTATCCCTTGTAGTATCAATTTGATACAATTTGTACCATTGCTCAGTAATTACATGCCAAGACGATGTATTATAAATAATATCTCGATTAATATTCGACAAATTTTGATTCTCTGCAAGATTATCTATTGTATTTGACAAACAAGATCCTAATTCGGTTATCTGGTCGATTTCAATAAAAAAAATACCTTCATTTTTTAATATGGAATATGGTAGCCAACTACCGGTAATTACAATACTACCACCATACATGTGCTCTTGCATAGATCCGCTCAACTGGTCACTTGTTTGAAGTTGTATAAAAATTGTTGAGACCTTTCTTAAAACTGCAATCTCATTTTTACTCATGTAATTAGTAATTGCAGTATACTTTAAACCAGTTTTCTTCAAATGCTTCAAAATACTTTTTATATATTCCTCTTCAGCGCCATATGTCAGCGGAAAAATAAAATGACATCTCTTTAAATAGTCCTTAGGCATCTGGATAATTGAATTAATAATTGACATGTGATTCTGTGCAACAGATGCATTATGTCCACAAGTTATGATTAAATCATTCTCATTTATCCCGAACATATCTCGAAATGCAGTTTTATCTTTTTCATTAACAAAATCTATTTCATTTAGCACAGACAAACCAAATCTGTTGATTGTCAACAAATCATCCTTTGTTTCAAAAAAATTCTTAAAATCATATGCAGTGTCTGGATTACCAAAAATAACCAGATCCGCTTGATCTATAAGAATTTTCTGTTTCTCTCTCTCTGAATTAGAAGTTCTATAAAAGTCACTTCCCCATACACATAAGTTCAACTTATTACATTTTGATCTTAATTCCGATGCAAAAGCACTGTAAAAAGTTGAAATAAAATGAATTTCAATTACATCATAGTGATCCATACTATTAATTACTTTCTCTAATGATTTAAGATTCTCATAATAGTAAACATCTCTAATCATTTCAGTATCAATCTCTTTTTTATATTTTTTATCCATCGTTAGAACATCGAATACTATTCCATATCGATTGTACATTTCTTCAATTAAGTCTCTTGTATATGGTGAAAAAAAATGACATGCAATGAGAATTTTCATTATTACCTCCTATCAAGTTCGACTATATTCGTGAACAAGAAAACGCAAACCGTCTTCAAACGTATATTTGGGACTCCATCCAAGTTCTGAATTGATTTTGCTAATATCTGAAACTACATTATTTACTTCATTCTTTCTCAATACATTTTTATTGATAATTTTCACATCAACCTCAGCAATTTTTCCGACTATCTCAATTACTTCTTGCACGCTATAAGATATGCCACTACCAATGTTGTATGTGGTGTTTAGTGGCTCCTTAGCACTCAAAACAATAGCATCAACAAGGTCGTCCAAATAAATATAATCTCGTTTTGGCGTCAAATTTTCAACCGTTACAACAGCATTCTTTAATACTTGATTTATAATATGTGGAATTAAAAACTGGCTATTCTGACCTTTCCCATAAATATTGAAAGGTCTTATAATAGTGATATTCAGATCAAAATTATCTCTATAAAACTCGCACAATTTTTCTGCTAAATATTTTGAATGTGCATATGGATTGTTAGGTTTAAGTACATGATGCTCATCAATAGGTAGGTATTCAGGCTCGCCATATAAGTAAGAACTAATATAAGTAAGGTTCGTGTTATTTTTTTTACATAACTCCAGTATATTCAAAGTACCTATCACATTTGCACTATAAAATTGCTCTGGGGACTTCCAACTATCTGGAACAAATGTTTTTGCCGCTAAATGAAAGACATGGCAAATATCAATCATGTCCGTTTTCATTACATTATCAAAAATGGTTATATCACAAGTTTTATGATTTAAAGCAATCACTTCGTAATTTAAAAGCATCAGTTTATCAACCAATGCTTTTCCAACAAACCCTGAAGCCCCAGTTATTAATACTTTTTTCATAGTATTATCCTCATTTCATTTATATAAAACTTTGTGCCTCTGATAGAAATTTATTAATAGCAATTTCATAATCATCAGGTCTTCCAATATCTAACCAATATCCCTCAAACAAGTAGCTAAATATTTTATCTTTCTTTTCAACCATATCGAGTACTAATGAATCAACACCATATGGTTTTCCCTTTTCTATATAATCTAAAATAGAAGGTTCAAATATATAAACACCCATACTGACATTATAGTTATACTCTGGTTTTTCAATAAAACCATCAATACAAAACTCATCATTATAAGTTAATACACCAAAATCAATTTTTACGTTTCTTTTATAAGTAGCTATTGTAGCATTTGCACCTACTTTTTTGTGAAACGACAATAGCTCCTCATATGAAATGTCGGTTAACACATCGCCATTTGTCACTAAAAAAGTTTCATTTAAATTACTTATATAAGCTAAAGGTCCAATTGTACTTAATGGCTTGTTTTCATAAACAAAGTCAATTTGCACACCAAACCTCGAACCATCACCTACATATGCTTCAATCAAATTACCCAAATAACCAACAGCGATTGTGATCTTCTCAAATCCAGCATTCTTAAGTCTAATAATTACAACCTCTAAAATTGCAACATTCCCTATTGGCATAAGCGGTTTTGGAATAACTGTCGTATAAGGTCTTAATCTTTCGCCCTTTCCACCAGCCATTATTATCGCCCTCATGATTACTCCTTTCTATACATTATATATATTGGGCTTGTAGTGATTGATATTCTTGTCAATCCACCTAATTGTCTCAATTAGCCCATCCTCTAAACTATATCTCGATTCCCAACCAGTCACTTCTTTTAAATATCGATTATCTGCAAGTAATCTATTTACTTCACTATTTGCAGGTCTTATTCTCTGTTGCTCTATGTTTAACTCTACATTTGCTCCCATTAACTTACATATAGTATAAAATAACTGACCAATGCTGATTTCCTTTCCAGACCCTGCATTCATTATTTTTCCAATACTCAAATCGGATTCTGCTACTTTAAGAAATGCATTAACTGTATCTTTAACATAAGAAAAATCTCTTGTTGGCGTCACATCACCTAAGTCAATTATTTTTTTACCACTACTAATTTGAGATATAATAGTTGGAATTACAGCCCTAGAAGACTGTCTAGGTCCATATGTGTTGAAAGGTCTCAAAGTTGCTACAGGCAATTCATAACTTAAATGGTAACTTTGAGCTAACATATCAGCGCCAATTTTTGATGCAGAATATGGCGATTGACCTTGTAATGGATGCTTTTCATCAATTGGAACATACAAAGCACTACCATACGTTTCTGACGTTGAAGTGTGAATTACTTTTTCTACATTTAACTCTCTTGAAGCCTCTAAAACATTTGCAGTTCCTTCAACATTTGTTCTTATATATGACATTGGAGACTGATATGAATACGGTATTGCAATTAATGCAGCTAAATGAAAAACAACATCATTACCCTTAATGATTTTTTTAATATTATCATATTCTCTTATATCGCCCGATACTACACGAATACTATTTTTAACAGTAGGTTCAAGCGAATCAATCCAGCCCCAGCTATTAAATGAATTATATTGAACAAGAGCAGTGACTTCTGCCCCCTGAACAATTAGAGCTTCAACCAAGTGACTTCCAATGAATCCTTCTGAACCTGTAACCACAACTTTTTTATTTTCTAATTTCATAAATACCCCTAAACATATGACTTGATGAATTAACATGCTACATCGATTTAAGTCTGAAATTTAAAACTCTGTCTTTAATAAATATCAATTAAGTAACATCATTTCCGACTTCATTAAAACCATCTCAATATCGTTTGGATAAATTTCCAAATATTCATTTATTAAATTCATCGCTTCTTCTTTCTTATCACTATCAATTAGTACTTGAATGTTCGTTTTGATTTTTGCAACTAACTCATTGGTTTCACGATTGACATTTGACTCGTCATTGACAATGTTCTTTTCAATCCAGTTTAATGTTTTCCTACTATATTGCGGGAAAATTTCTAAAGCATAATGCACAAAATATTTATCAAAATTTTTACTCAAATTATATAAACATGCAAAATATTGCTCCTCACTATTTAAATATTGCTTTCCTGTATTGTTCTTTAAAAACAATTCACTATATTTGTAAGATAACTGGTCTAAACCAGCATTAATATATTTATCAAAATAATTATCCTCTGATATTGAATAGAAGTCATTTAAAGCTATAACTTTCAATATTATTCGTTTTATATAAAGCTCATTAAAGGTAGAACCATTCTCAACCATTTCAAGGTAATCTAAAAGCATTATTCTCAATTGAGTTTCATTCTCCCCTATTAGCTCCCCAAAGTGTTGCATCAATGTAGATTCGTCGATAAACACAAAAAATTCATCACTTTTATTTTTTGTTTCAAGTAAAAATAAAATCATTTCAGAGATACCATTATTAATAAAGTACATATTTTTATTAATATCTAGTTCCACTGTCTTGTTATCTCTATCGCTCCCATAAAACCACTTAAATAATTTTCCCAAATAAGTAGGCAGATTAGATAATATGTGATTTCTTGAATCACTATTTATCTCAATTTTATTCTTTAAGATAGTGTAGATCATTACATCCACATTGTCCCATCTATTTTGGGATATATTTTCATATAAAGCATCAAGCAAACTAAATTTGCTACTTTCTACACATGCAACAATATAGTTATTAACACATTTTTCAAAATATTCAGACTCTTCGTCAAGGTCTTGCAACAACTTTAAAGTTATAGAAATAGATTCATCATAAACTCGCTGGGTTATATATGCACTTGCTAAATTGACTAAAACTTCCGTTTTGGAGTTAATGGTATATAGTTGAACATTAGGATTATTGAAAATATCAGAATCAACGATTTTGTCAATATAACTTAAATAGCGTTTAACTAACTCTATTCCTTCTGGAAATTTTTTCAATATTAAGTTTGATAACCCACCAAAATACATTAAATCTATATAGTCACTCTTAATGAGCAATCCTTCATTTGCAATTTTAATTGCTTCTTCATATCGATTAGCATATACGAGGACTTTTGCATAAGCACCATAAAGATAAAAATGCTCATTATACAAAGAGTTGTCCTCTCTAATTATTGTGTATGCTTGATTATAAAGTTCAATAGCTTTATCATTTTCATTATGCATATCATATGTTGTTCCAAGTTGATAGAGATAGTAAATATTTTTTGGATCTTTCTCAAGTTCTTGTTTTAATAATTTTGATGTCCGTTGATATTTTGCTTCCATCAGCTGTGCATCATCTGCTATATATCCATAATGGTTTAATAAAGCGTCTATCTTTATAACATTTCCGTATACTACAGGTAAGTTATGCACAACGCCTTTATAATGAAATTTGCCATCATTTCTAAATAGCCTCATGGTAACAATTTTCGAACCAATTTTTCCATTAGAATTTATTATGTTCTGTAGTTCTAGTGCAATTGCATTTACATCATTATTCTTTTGATTTAATTGTTTTATTAATAATGTATCATCAACAAGTTCTTCATCTGCATCAATTATCATTACCCATTCACCATTACAGTAGGAAATCGATATATTACGCATTTCAGAAAAATTGTTATTCCATTTATGTTCATAAACCTTTGCATCAAATGATTTAGCGATTTCGATTGTTCGATCTGTTGAGCCAGTGTCAACAATGATTAGCTCACTTGATACTTTACTACGAATATTTTTCAAACTGTTTAAACATCTTTCTAAATTTGCTTCTTCGTTTTTAACCATCATACATACACTTAGCTTCATAAATTCCTCCCATTTTTATCAAATATATATTCAATCAAATTCTTATAAAACTAATAACTTGATTCAAAATATATTAAAAATAGCCACCCTCTAAGGGAGGATGGCTATTTAAGTTCAATTGACTATCTTAGTAATTGTAATACACCTTGTGGAGCTTGGTTAGCTTGTGCAAGCATTGCTTGAGCAGCTTGAGTAAGGATATTGTTTTTAGTAAAGTTCATCATTTCTTTAGCCATATCTACGTCACGAATTCTAGATTCTGATGCTTGTAAGTTCTCACCAGCTGTATCTAAGTTCTTGATAGTATGTTCAAGTCTGTTTTGCATAGCACCAAGTGAAGATCTTTGAGCTGAAACTTTCTCAAGTCCGCCTTGAACTGTTTCAATTGCAACTTGAGCACCGAACTTAGTGCTGATGTCTACTTTATCAACGCCAAGAGCAGCTGATCTCATGTCACCCATTGAGATAAATGCTGTTTGACCAGAGTTGGCACCGATTTGACCCATAATTGAACCACCAAGTGAAGATGAAGCAGCTTCATATTTACCAAATACAAAAGTAATAGAATCCCCAACTTTTAAACTGTTAAGGTTTGCACTAGAAGTAATTGTAGTAGCAGACCCAGTAATACCAGTTCCTACAGTTATTGTAGATGCTGCAATATTAAGTGTTGCTGCTGCTGGAGCTGCAGAAGTGCCATCTGGACCTACAACTTTCCAATCATTAGCAGTAATAGTTCCGCCTGATGAAACTGTACCTGATACTCTTATTAACATGTATGCGCCATTAACTTTTGAAGACGAAGCAACTTTAGCATCCGCAGCTGTTGTTGTAAGTGTTACAGCAGAGTTATTGTTAACTCTCATTGCGCCATTAACAGCTTCAGTTACGCCTTTTGCAGAACCTTCAAGAAGTTTCTTAGTATTGAACTCAGTTGTGTTACCAATTCTGTCAAGTTCAGACACTAATTGTTTAACTTCGCCTTGAAGTGCTTTTCTATCAGAGTCAGTGTTTGTATCATTTGCAGATTGAACAGATAGTTCTCTCATACGTTGAAGTATTGCATGTGACTCGTTAAGAGCACCTTCAGCAGTTTGGATCAAAGAAATTGTATCTTGCGAGTTTCTTGATGCTTGATCAAGACCTCTGATTTGGCCTCTCATTTTTTCAGAGATAGC
Organism: Fusibacter bizertensis; assembly: GCF_029914245.1. Taxonomy (GTDB): domain Bacteria; phylum Bacillota; class Clostridia; order Peptostreptococcales; family Acidaminobacteraceae; genus Fusibacter_C; species Fusibacter_C bizertensis. Next base: position 131,954 of record NZ_JARYZI010000006.1, on the reverse strand, counting down.
AAGACCAGCAGCGTCATCACCAGCACGGTTAATTCTGTAACCAGAAGATAATTTTTCAATTGATTTTGCGCCTTGAGCATTGTTGATTCCCAATTGTCTGTGGGTATTCATTGCCATTAAGTTGTTATTAATTCTCATAAAAGTTCCTCCTTGAGTTTTGTATAGTTAGAATCCATTCTAACTTATTATGTGATTCAATTTAGCTCGGCCGAAGTATAAATTGATCATCTAACATTAATATCGGATCATCAGTAAAAAACTTTAGCTTTTTTAAACAAAAACTCTATTTATTGTTTTTTTTCATACGATCTGATAACACCTTAATTGAACCTGTCGAATTCACTGCCGCTTTGTTGGCTTCGAGTATTTTATCAAACACTTCACTTCGATGAATTTCGATTTCTTTAGGTGCATTAATACCTATTTTTACTTTTCCTTCTTCTATCGCAATTATTTGAATTTCAATATTGCCATCAATAATGATGCTTTCATCTTTTTTTCTTGTCAAAATAAGCATCTACTATTCCTCACTTGTCTTTTTGAAAATCGCATATTTAACTTCATCATATTCATTTAGTAATATTTGCTTTCCAATTTTTTCTTTGTTATTAATCATAAGTGGAGCCATAATATTTATAGTCGTATCTTCTACATTTTCCGGAATAGTAACAATACTAAGCGCAATTATATCTTCCAAATCACCCTCATCTGAAATCTTTAAAAAAGAAGCATCGCTTTGTGACAATTCAAAATCATAATTATCAACAAACAAGAACGGATCCGTCACGATAAAAGCTAAACTATCTGTTTGAGTTGATTGTAACATGTTAAACGGAAATTCATTATCTCCTGAAGGTATGATTATAAACGATTGTTGATCTTCAAATCCTGGAATTCCCTGTGAAAATGTAATCACATCAGATGATTCATACTCAACAATGCCAAATTGAGTTGTACTTATCTCCATACTAAACTCCTCCTAAACCATAAAATCATAATTGGGCTTTTCATACCTGAAATTGATACTATTATACTGACTAATCGAGTAATTCACTTGATAAGGTGTATATGACATCTGCACCTTTTGTTGTTGGGATTGATTACTCACACTTCCTCTTCTAAAACTATAATTTACTTTTCCTTCATCAAGTGTAATGGTTGGTCTACTAGTAGGAATAGCGCCATAATTGAATTCTTTGTCAAACATATCATATGCATTGCTGATTGCTTGATCAGGAATAGGATCATAATCATTTTGGATTTCTTTAAGTTCATTACCCTGACTGACAATCCTTGAAACACCTCCAGCAATAATTTGTCTGCCAAATGAGATGTTATCTTCCATAAAAGCTTTAATATTTTTTAATCCAGCTTCTGCAAATGGTTCAGATTGATCAATCTTCACTTTTGGATGCTTTATTTCCATTTCAAGCTCAGGTTTTTGTATATTTAAATTGAGCGTTTTTGCGCCATTACCATTCTGACTTAGTTTTCCAGGCGTTGAAGAAATATTCATCACGATAGGTTGCTGACTAATGATTATAGGCATAGTAACCTCCTACTATCTAATAAAATCCACTAAGCTGGGTTGTATAACTTTAGAACCGACTGATAGTGATGCTCTATACACATTTTCAAGATTCTTAAAATACATGATAGCTTCAGCCATATCCACATCTTGAACTTTACTAAGCAAACTAGTAAATGTAATCTCATTTTCTTCAACGCGGCTTTTAATAAAATCCACTCGATTTGTTTTACCACCAATTTCACCTGCTACAGTCAGTACACGATCAAGATGTAAATCTAGTTTGTCAAGCGCTGTTTGAATAGCATTATTATCGTCGGTAGCCAGGCCTGTAATCAAGTTATCTAGATCTGTGAGCATTTCACTTTGGTTTGCAACGATAAAATCAACTGCAATTGTATGATCTTGTCCATCGTTGGTTCCGTTTAAAGTAAAGTCGATTGTACCGCCGCTAACAGCACCGACCGTAACTGTGCCCGCAGGTAAAAACGCACCATCAATCTGAGTTTGCATCTCTAATTGTAAAGCAGCTACATCACCAAGTGCTGAAAAATCTACCGAAAAAGTTTTTCTCACATCATCTACTTGTAAAACAAACTCATGTATCCCATTATCAGCAAGTACATCTGCATCAGTTACTACGCCAGAACCCGCTATAGTTGACGCCAAACCATCTGTTCCAGCTGTAACAGTATTTCCTGTTAAACCAGCCGATGCAGTCGTATCTAATATAGTCGTCCCAGCACCATAAGCTTTAGAACTAACCACTAATTTATCATTGAGATCAAAATAGATATCCGCTACATCACCTAGCTTTGCAGTTCCATTCGTTGCTGCTTTTAAAGCAGAGACCATTCGATCTTTTGTCATAGGATTAAGTGCTGAATTACCTAATTGAGATTCATCAACATTATATAAAAGTCCGCCTACATTTAAATCTAAAGTATCGCCAGTGTAATCATAATTCAAATTCACATCAGCTGTAAACTTAGATTGAGTTGCTTTTGTTGTATCGTCAGCGCTATTAATAATTTTACCATCAAAAAAATTATTGACATTTATAATACCAAACAAGTCAACCGGATGTACACCAACAGACATAACCTCACCAACAGCAACTTCATAACCAATTACAGGCTTGAGGTTATTTCTTTCCGAAGTGATGTCGATGTTATAAGTACCATCCGCATTAAATAACTTTTGATTGGTCTCAAGACCTGAAAACACGTATCGACCAGCACTGGTAGCATTGCCAGATACAATGATTTCTTTTTTCAACTCTTCAATTTCAACTTTTATTTTATTGCGATCATCAGCTGTATTGGTTCCGTTTGCAGCTTCTACAGTTAGTTCACGCATCCTTTGTAGTATATCTTTCATATTATGAAGTGAACTTTCAGAAACTTCTAACCAACCAAGAGAATCATTGATATTTTTCTTGTATTGCTGCGCTTCACGTATATCTGTTTTGTATTTTAGGACTTGTGTAATTCCCACTGGATCATCAGAAGGTCTTTGTATTTTCTTACCCGTAGATAACTCAGATTGCTTTTTTGCCATACTTATAAGGTTGTTATTAGCATTCCAAAGCATGTCTTTCACAAGCATTGTATTCGTTATTCTCATTTTTTCAACTCCTATCTACCTACTGTTCCAAGACGATTCACTACTAAATCAAGCATTTCATCAAATACATTAACCATACGCGCATTTGCGTTATATGCCGTTTGAAATTTGATCATATTTGCCATCTCTTCATCTAGAGAAACACCCATGATAGAGTCTTTTGCTGTACCATACTCATTTACTAATAAAGCTTGATTAGTTGATACTCTATTTGCCTCGGCAGCATCAACACCTAGATTTGAAACAAGCGATTTAATATAGTCCTCTGGAGCTCCCCACTCATATAGCTTGACGTTATGTCTGGTTTCAATGAGTTTTAATATGTTAGTACCATCTCCCGGAAGATCTTCTAAGTTGGTACCCGCTGCAAATTTGTTAAGGTCTTCGAGGTCTTTTGCAATCGTTATATCTGATGCTTTCATGCGATCAACGATATAATATTTATCATCAATTAATTTAACGGTTTTATCTTTATAGTCTGGATTGTTTGCTAAAACCTTGCTAATATTATCATTAATTTTATCAAGTTGTTCATCAACTGGCAAAGCGGATACACCGTCCATGACTGATGATGTAATTTCAGTTGCCGGAAGTCCATTAAGGCCCTTATTAATCAAATAATCTTTATATTCAGCAGTCGTCATATTTTTTATCGTAAACATATAATTACCAGTACTACCATCAAGCCCATAACCACCTTCATGAATTTCATTAAATGTACTGCTAAATGTATCTATAAATTCATTGAGTTTATCCACATAGTAAGGAATACCCTTTTTATCACCTGTGATATTATCTCTAACATCTCTAAGTCCAAGAAGTTTACCAGAGGTAACGTTGAGTTTGTTGCCATTCGCCCACTGGACATCCATAATCTCATCACCGTCATCTGGGTTAAGTTTTTTTTCTCTTGGCACAAGTTGAAGCGTATCACTTCTATAGTGAGCGACAAGCTGTTGACCACCTACAAGTACATAAAATCTATTTTGTTCATCTTCATAGTAATCTACATTTACAAGTTCTGATAATTTATCCACCAACACATTTCTCTGGTCACGAACGTCATTTGCAATGCCACCTTCGAGTTCAGCTTTATAAATGGTTTCATTGAGTTTAGCAATTTGATCAGCAAGAGAATTAACCTCACCTACTGCCGATTGGAATTGAAAGTTTAAATCTGACTGAAGGTCTTTTAGCATCGTAGAAATTCGTCTTGTTCCTTCTGAAAGTGCAATTGTATTTTGTCTTACTAGCGTTCTTGCTGTTAAATTTTCAGGATTTTTCTGCAAACTCTGTAAAGATTCATAATATTGATCCATTAGTTCAGCAATGCTGGAGTCAGATGGTTCATTGAATATCCCTTCAAGTTCAGTTAGAACACTTGCTCTTGCATCCCACTCACTTTTTACACTATTTTCAACTCTATATTTAAAATCTAGATAATTATCTCTAATTTGTTTAACAGCAGTAACGTCTACACCAACGCCTAAGGTTCCCATACCTCCTGGTAGTACTTGAGGCTGATACGCCTTAGTATTCATCACTTGACGCGAGTATCCCTCTGTGTTTGCATTTGCAATATTATGAGATACAATGCCAAGCGATCTTTGATTGGCAAACAATCCTGATAAAGCTGTATTTAATCCTAAAAAACCTGCTGACATAGTATCACTCCTTACATACTTTAAACACGCGCATCAAATAGATTCTTGCGTTCATTTTCTTCATTTCCAGCTCTTTTGCCATAGATCCCACTATCTTCACCAGTTTGTGCTAAAAGACCTATATTAAAGTTTATAAGTTCCAATTTATCTTCTAATAACCTACCGTTAAATTTTGTTTCTTCAGTTACATTTTTAATAATAACCATTAACTTACTTTTAGACTCAAGGATCTTCTGACGTTCATCAGATTTTAATAACTGAGCAAGTTGAGTGACATTTTCAACAAAGTCTAACTTTTCATCTCTCATGATTTTATCGACAACTTTTTCTCGGATTTCTTCTAGTTTAAATAAAGTAACGACAAGCCCCTGTTCTTCACTGACCATCGCTTCTAATTTATCGATGTCTTGAGCTTTGATTACTTCACGTTTTGACTTGGCAAGTTCCAGTAAATCACTATAAATTTCTGTTTCTTTATCTAATGTTTGCACCAACTGCTCAACACTTTTAGTCATAGAGCACACTCCTATATAGAATCTTTGCGACCTAATAAATTAATAACCGGACATTATGTCCGGTATATTGACGGGGGATAAGAAATCGGCGATTAAATTTTTTTCGCTTCAATTCCGGAAAATAATTTGTCTACTATATCTTCAGCTGATGGTTTATAATTCCCAGATGCCATTAACTGTTTTAATTCATCGAGTTTTTCCGTTCTAACTTCTGGCAAGTCTGTAAGTGCTTTTCTAGCAACTTGGATGTCTCTAGCTGCGCTAGAAATTTCAACTTTATCGCTACTTTGAACCACTTTATCAGGTGTCTCTGTTTTCTTGACACTTTTCCCATATGTTTTAAGTACATTTTGAATATTCATTTGATTTGTAATTTTCATAAAAAACACCCCCACATTGCCGATTTCTCTAATAGGTATATCGGCACATATGGGGGTAAGTTTAGCCCTAATTTTATTATTTTTTTCGATCTTGATCTTTTATATGCATCCCAGCTTTGTGTTTGTGTTCTTCTTTCTCACCTATACCAGATTTTAGCCCATCTGCTAACTCTCTGACACATCTAGCACAAAACCTACCACCTTCAATTGGCGCTTCACATCGCTCACAAAATGATATATTGGCATGATCCCCGAGTACGATTCTACCTTCTCTAATCCATTTTAAGATAGATTCCGAACTGACATTGGTACCATTGCTGACATCTTTCACACTAGAGGCAGGATTGTCATATATATATTCTCGAACGCGGTTAAACTCATCATCAACATCATCATTACATCTAGAACAAAGCGTTGCACCATCAACAGAAGAAAAAACACGATTACACTTTTTACAATTTTTAAGCGAACTCATTCTATCATTTTCTGCCATAATATCCTCCTTAGTTTTAGACGCCTCTTGCAACGGTTATACAATTTATTTGATCACATCCGGCTTCGTAAAGCGCTTTTGAACATGCGTCAAGTGTGGCGCCTGTTGTATATATATCGTCAACCAATAGTATTTTCTGACCTTTAACTCTATTTTTTTTGTATCTTTTTACTATTATAGCATTTTCAAGCATTGCTTTCCTAGACGCTTTATTCAGATTTTTCAGTTTTTTTGTATGTCTTGTTCTCACAAGTAGTTCTTCAGGGGGATTAGCATTAAGTGTTTTTGCTAAATAAAAGGCAATTCTCTCCGCTTGATTGTAACCACGCATCATTCTTCTGGTTAAATGAATAGGAACTGGAACAATTATATCAAAATCTAATAACGCCTCATCTTTTTCTATCATCATAGCGAGTTGTTCACCAAAAAACTGTGCTTGGTAAATTTGTTTTTTATATTTTAGTCCCATTATTGCCATTTTTAGATGCCCCGAATATTCACCAAAAGATCTATGCTTTGAGAAAAAAGTGAATTTTTCTTGGCATTCTTTACACTTGAAATAGTAATCAGCATGCTGTGCATATGCTATCTCAATTGTTCTGCCACACTTCATACATTGATGTCCGTCTAATCTAACAATTTCATCTACACAATGCTCACATAAAGCGCTTGTATTATGAGGAGGCAATTCTTCCTCGCAGAAATAACAAGTTAATCTCCTTGGAAATATTAAATCTAGACATTGTATAATCACTGATTTAATGGTCATAAATTATTCACCGCCAAAGTCTAAGTTATCATTGAAATTTCGTTTTGTAAGAGCTATAGTTCATCGTTAAGTGCCTCAGAAAAAAATTCTAGTTTTTTTAGAAGACCGCTATTTCTTTTCATTTCGTGTGTTCTACGAATCATCTCTGATAAAGCACGTTTTTCACCCACCAAGACTAACAACTCTCTTGCCCTGGTAATTGCTGTATAAAGAATATTTCGGCTCATTAACATCGGTGGTATAAATGCCATTGGCATAATGATCGCTTTAAACTCACTGCCTTGACTCTTGTGAACGGTGATTGCATAGGCAAGTACGAGCTCATCAACTGTAGGATAGTCATATATAACTTCTCGTTCTTGGTCAAATACAACGACAACGATACGCTCAGATTCGTTAATCTGGGTGATAAAACCTATATCACCATTGAATACACCCTTGCCTTCTTCTGCATATTTCGTCGTCCATTCTAGATTATAGTTATTTTTGATCTGCATTACTTTATCGCCTTCACGAAATTTCTTTTTCCCAAAGGTGCGTTCAACTTTTTTCTTTGATGCTGGATTTACAACTTCTTGAAGCATATCATTTAATACTTCTACCCCCACTCCAGAACCTTTTACTGGAGAGAGTACTTGTATATCCTCCATCGGATTTAAGTTATAGTAACTTGGAAGCCTATCAATTACAAGATTTTTAATCTCTCTCACAATCTCATCAGCTTTAGGGCGATTGATAAAGAAAAAATCTTTGTCTGCTTTGTTAAGTACAGGCATTTCTCCTTTGTTAATCATATGCGCATTGACAGCAATCAGCGAAGCTTCGCTCTGCCTATAAATTTCGGTCAATCTACTAGAAGTAATCCATGAACACATCAGCAAATCTTTAAGTACACTTCCAGGTCCAACAGATGGCAATTGGTCCGCATCACCAACTAAGATAAGATGAGTACCTAGTTCTACAGCATCCAACAGCCTATACATCAACACAATATCAACCATGGATATTTCATCGATGATTAATACATCTGTTTTAATAGGGTTTTCCGAATTTTTCTGAAAAATATTTTCACCCTGAAATTCTAACAAACGATGAATTGTTTTGGATTCGCGTTGAGTTGTTTCTGTCATACGTTTAGCTGCCCTACCTGTAGGAGCAGCCAACAATACTTTTTTATCTTGCGATTCAAAAGCTTCAATAATTGCATTAATTATAGTTGTTTTGCCTGTTCCGGGTCCACCCGTTATGACAAAAACGCCACTTTCTAGCGATGCCAGAACAGCTTCTCTTTGCTTAGCTGCTAGTAGAATACCTCTATTTTCTTGAAATTCATCTATAAATTGGTCCATGTCAGAAAATCTGATATCCTCTATGTGATGCATTAACTGATATAATTTAGATGCGACTTGTTGTTCTGCATAATAAAGACTTGGGTGATATATGCCCACTTTTTCTTCCGGTAATCTTTCAATATTAAGTTGCCCATTCATTACCATTGATCCAATCTCATCTACAATTTCTTCAGTTTTCACTTGTAATTCTTGACTTGCAAGTTTAACAAGATGCGCTTGCTCAGCATAAGTATTTCCGTTTGAAGCTTCTTTATTCAGCAAGAAAGTCAATCCAGATGCAATTCGAAATGGCGAGTGAAAATTTACGCCCATTTTCATAGCAATTTGATCTGCTTGTTTAAATCCAACACCTACAAGTTCATCTGCCAAAACATATGGGTTGGCTTCAACTCTTTTAATAGATTCATGACCAAACCTTTTATAAATTTTCATCGCTAGATTAATAGAAATCCCCAACCCTTGAAAATACATGATTAAATCTCTAAGTTCATACTGCTCTTTATAAGAGAGCACTATTTGCTCTAATTTTTTCGGTCCAATTCCTGGGATTGCCAGTAACTTCTCGGGTGAATTTTGAAGGACCTCCAGAGAATCAGCTCCAAAAGATTCTATGAGTAGTCCTGCAGTAGTGTCACCTATGCCCTTAATTATACCTGAAGCTAAATATCGAAAAACTTCATCTTCGTCTGTTGGTTTGATGTGCTCGGCATATCTGACGTTTAACTGTTCACCATAGAAATTATGGATCTCTATCTTTCCTGTTACACGCAGTCTATCCCCTTCTCTTAAAAAGGGGATGCTGCCTTTTATGCAAATGCTATCATCATAAATATCGAAAATCGCAATTACATAACCATTATCTTCATTATAATATATGATATCGTCGACGATTCCTTCGTAGGTTTCGTCATCACCTAATACATTTTTCATATCTACCTCAATCAGAACTTATGTTCATAGTTTAGCATATATTGGAAGTGAATCAAAGACCTTCTGCTAGGACATAAAAAAATGAGAGTAGTCTCAAAACCTTTAAAAGGCATGAAACATACTCTCATATTATTTTATACTTATTAAAATTTATGCACCAAAAGCTTCTTTTCTTAAAATCTCAGCTTTGTCTGTTTTTTCCCATGGGAGTTCAATATCAGTTCTTCCAAAGTGACCATAAGCTGCAGTTTGTCTGTAGATTGGTCTTCTAAGATCAAGATCTCTGATAATAGCACCTGGTCTTAAATCAAAGTGTTTTTCAACTAGATCTTCAATTAAATCAACCGCAATTTTATTCGTTCCAAAAGTTTCAACCAAAATTGAAACAGGATGAGCAACACCAATAGCATAAGCTAGTTCAAGTTCACATTTAGTTGCAAGACCTGCAGCTACTATATTTTTTGCAACATATCTTGCAGCATAAGCAGCAGAACGGTCCACTTTTGTAGGATCTTTTCCTGAGAACGCACCGCCGCCGTGTCTAGAGTAACCACCGTAAGTATCTACGATAATTTTTCTGCCTGTTAAGCCAGCATCTCCTTGTGGTCCACCGATTACAAATCTACCTGTTGGATTAACAAGAATTCTTGTATCAACGAACAACTCTGAAGGGATAATTGGTTTGATAACATGCTCTATGAGATCAGCTTCTATTTGCTCTCTTTTCACTTTTGCACTATGTTGAGTAGATATTAAAACCGTGTCAATTCTACATGGTCTTCCATTTTCATCGTACTCTACAGTAACTTGTGTCTTACCATCAGGTCTAAGGTAAGGTAAAGTGCCATCTTTTCTTACATCTGAAAGTCTCTTAGCAAGTTTGTGTGCAAGAGAGATTGGAAGTGGCATTAACTCTTCAGTTTCATCACAAGCAAAACCAAACATGATGCCTTGATCTCCTGCGCCTACCGCTTCAACTTCGTCATTCATACTGCCGTCTTTGCTCTCAAGCGCTTGGTCAACACCTAATGCAATATCGTCAGATTGTTTATCAATTGCGACTAAAACACCACAAGTATCACCATCAAAACCATATTTTGCTCTTGTATAACCAATTTCTTTAATTGTTTGTCTTACAATGCCTTGGATATCCACGTAGCAATCAGTCGTGATTTCACCAGCAATTAGCACCAACCCTGTTGTGACAGAGGTTTCACACGCAACTCTCGCTGTAGGATCTTGAGAGAAAATTGCATCTAAAATTGAATCAGAGATTTGGTCACAGATCTTATCTGGGTGACCTTCAGTTACAGACTCAGAAGTAAATAATCTTTTTCTTGACATTTAATACACCTCCATTGATATAGTGCTGCTAAAGCAGCGGAATCCATTTATCATATTTGATGATTCATAGGCATAAAAAAAACCTCTTCGCAAGAAGAGGGTGTGTTTATTACAATCTCATCTTCCAGGTATCCGTACTACCCGTAGGATTTAGCACCGTGTATAACCGGTTGCTGGACTTCATAGGGCCTATTCCCTCCATCTCTCTTGATAAGGATTACTATTAAATTTACTTGACTATAGTATCATATGATTTTAAGAATTACAATAATTTTGTTATAAATAAATCGAAATAATTATGATACAATATTGACACATCTACCATTTAGGCATAAACTATTTTTGATATTGGTCGATATTATATATGAGTAGTCACATACATATTGGAGGCAATTATGAATTATGTTGAACGTCTCGCACTTGAAATAGAATCTAGAAAAACACAGCTACGTACTCTTCGGGCTAAAAATGCAACTTTTGCCTGTAGTGAAGTTGAGCGCGAAATAGAAATGTTAAAATCTGAACTTAAACGTTATCGTGAATATGAAACACATAAAACACATCATATCTACGCAAAAAATGAGAATTAATATTCTCAAAAACAAAATCTAGCTTTCTTATGTTTATCACATATAGAAACGCTAGATTTTTTAATGTTGAGATAGATAATCAAATATTGTCTCGTAATTACTATTAATATAATCATACATCACCGGATCATCCGTTTTCAGTTCACATACAAACTGAAGACTCTCATTATAAGCTTGATTAGCAACTAACGTTTCGTCAATTGCTTCGATATTCTCTTTAACAAATGAAGAAATCAACATATGTCCAGATCTAGAGAAAAAGTACATTGCATAAATATCGCCATTGAGGTAATACGGATTTTGTGAGACGTGGTTGTTGTTAGCATTAAACTCAATATATAAATTGCCTTGATAATAGGTTTGCTTCATCATTTCCGGATTATTCTCAGCAAATCTTCTTTCAAAAAACTCATCATTTAATTGCGAAACTAGTATAAATTCTGGTTTGTTTAGATTAAATGCCGCTTCTATGCTAGACATGACAAGTTCATCTAGTTGTTTGCAACTTAATATTAAATGTGTGCCTTTTTCCACGTCTATTTCATAAAGTAATAGTTTATACTTATGTTCAAAATCAATTAGTGCTTCAACCTTATATTTTTCAACCATTTCATCTTCTGAAAGTAAAGTAGATGTATTTTTAATCAAAGTATAAGGTGCATCTAGAACATCTAAAACCATTAAACATTCATCATATTTCATCAAGGCAACTGCAGAATGTAGATCCTTACCAATCATGCGCATCACTAGATAATTAATTGCATGATATGCGTTTAAAATCTTAGGATTAATACGGTGGAAAAGTTCAATAATTTCAACTTTTTCTAGATCTGATTTCCAGTTCAAAAAAGTGTCTAAATAGGTGTCAAAATCAACATGCGCTTCAATACTGTTGGGTTCAACTTCATGGGCAGTTTTTAAAAGGTAAACCATCTCTCTAAATGAAATATCTACAAACTTCCCTCCTAATCCACCTGTTACCGCTAAGATTAAGGCTTTAAGTTCGCTCTCTGTTGGTAATGTTAAATGATAAAAACCATCTATACCATAAACTTCATAGTCTAAATGAAAAATCTGAGCGATTTCTCGCTCAGCTTCATCCATCCAATTGACAACAACGCCTACAACACCCATTAGGCGTGTATCCGTTGCTTTTGCATTTATAAATCTAAGTTTTGAAGATTTTATATCTTTCATTAAGCCAACACCTTTTCAATCATCAGCGTCTTAAAGTACTCTAGTTTCTGTTTAGCTTTATCATATTCATCATCACATATTGAAAAATAAACTTTAAGTTTTGGTTCTGTTCCTGAAGGTCTTAACACCATCCAAGAATGGTTATCAAAATAGAATTTTAACACATCTGATTTTGGTAATCCTGTTTCATCTAGTAAATAGTCGATTTTTTCTTCATACTGGAATATATCTTCAGATTGTGTTCTGAATTTATTCATGATTTCTTTCATCAACGAACCACCTTCTTTTCCTTCGAAACTCTTCGAAATAGTTTCATCAACAAAATAGCCATGTCTTCTATATATATTATCTAAAAGCTGACTTAATGAAATGCCTTGCTTTTTATAATATTCAGCCATTTCAATCGCCATTAAGGTTCCCATGACAGCATCTTTATCTCTTACATGGGGATCAAACAAATAGCCATAACTTTCTTCATACCCCATCACAAAATGAAATTGATCGAGTTCAATTTGTTCTCCGATGAATTTAAATCCTGTAAGTGTTTTTTTAGTTGCAACACCGTAGAACTCTGCTTGCGCTTTCGCCAAATCTGAAGATACAATGGTGTTCACTATATAATGTGATTTGGTAAGGCCTGTTTTAGAAGAAAGAACATACTCGACAAAAAGTGAACCCACTTGGTTACCATTTAGCGCTTTAAACCTGTTACCGTCTTTTATCATGATACCAATTCGATCACAATCCGGATCAGTAGCTATAATTAAATCTGCATCAAATTTTTCTGCTGTCTTGAGGGCTTGTTCAAATGCTTCTACTGACTCTGGATTTGGTTGCTTACAAGTTGGGAATTCTCCATCTGGTGCCATTTGTTCTTCAACTGGAATCAGATTTGAAAAAGACATTTCTTTTAAAACTCTTGAAATCGTATGACCACCTGTTCCATGCAAAGGCGTATAAACAACTTTGAGGTTTGAAGATTTTAAAAGTTCAGGTCTAATTGATACTTTTTTTACCATCTCAATATAAGGTAAATCAACTTCTTCGTTGATGATTTTTAACAATTTAGCTTGAACAGCTTCTTTTCTGCCCATGGTTTTTACCATACTAAAATCAGTGATTTTCTCAACATGATCAACTAAAGCATCTGCAAGATGAGGAACCAACTGACAGCCAGTTTCATCATATACTTTATAGCCATTGTACTCAGGTGGATTATGGCTTGCAGTTACCATTACACCGCCCATACAATTAAGTTCTCTAACAGCAAAAGAAAGCTCTGGCGTTGTTCTCACTTCATCAAAGAGGTAAGCCATTATGCCATTGGCTGCCATAACTTTAGCCGTTTCAAGTGCGAACTCATATGATTTTCTTCGAGAATCATACGCGATAACCACAGACTGATCTACTTTATTACCTAGTGATTTCTGCTTTCTTTCCAGTAGAAAGTTCACAAATCCTTGAGTTGCTTTTCTAATGATATATTCATTGATTCTATTTCTACCAGCACCAATGATGCCCCTCATTCCAGCCGTGCCAAATTCAAGGTCTTTATAGAATCTATCTTCAATCTCTAAAGGTTGATTTTTAATCGATGCCAGTTCAGCTCTAAATGCCTCATCAAAATACTCATTATTTAGCCACTGAATATAATGTTCTTGTGCGTTCATCGTAATACTCCTTTCACATGCGTGATCATAACTTCTCACAATTTTATCATATATTATAAAGAAATTCCAGTATCCCTAAGTCCTTGTAATACTAAGTAATAGAAGTGAATTAATAATTCGTTTTTAAATTTTTGAGGAAAAAAGATGACACCTTTACTAGGCAAAGCGGCTATTAGCATTTTTGCAATTTCATCCTGTATTCCTTTATAACTTTTTAACTCACTGCTATAGTGTGCATTTACTTTCTGAGTTAACTGATCAAACGTCATAATTTCAAAGCGATTAATTTTAGCTTGTTCAGCTAAGAATTCATAATAACTTAAGATCACATATGCATATCCTTTTGTTTTATCAACTTTTAGCAGTTCACTCATCAAAGGCAGTATTTCTTCAAACAACATCCGATATGTGCCCCTATCACTACCTAAAAAAGTAGCAATTTGGTGTAAAACCACTTTAGGTATTTTTAGAAGTTTCTCCAAAACAACTTCTTCTGTTACCAGTTCATCTATATAATACCGACTCCCTTTTAATGCCTTAAATACTCTAAGCGTATCAAAATATCCCAGTCTCATATTATACTTTGCTTTTTCAATATCAATTTCAAGTACTTTTCCTAAATCTTCAGATGGTTCTATATAGATGACCTTATCTCTATCTTTTTTGCTGATCTTACGAATTCGGCCTATTCCAAAAACGCGTATCGCAATAACTTCATCACACCCTCTATCTAGTAACATGTTAATAGGTAGATTATCATAGAATGCGCCATCAAGCATCCGTTTATTATCTAGTTTTTCATCTTTGAAGGCAGGTAAATTTGCCGATGCAATCATATAATCATGTAGTTTACCAACAGGAATATCTTCGATAAATTTTTCTACTGGTTTCAAATCAGTTAAAGAGACAGATACTAGTCCGTAAGCGATATTAGAAGCTCTAACCTCATCTTCATCAACAAAGCGTTTTAAACTTTGCTTAAGTGGTGATACATCTAGGCCGCCTTGTTTAAAAGTTTCACTTAAAAATTTCTTGATTTTCGTAGAATCTGAAGGAAATTCAAAATTCATAAGTGCCATCAAAGCTTCGGAATCGCCCTTGATTATATCAGACATCTCAGTTGATAACCATATCTTTTCTAATTTTTCTAACTGATTGGTTGCAAGTAAAGCACCATTAAGTGCGCCTATTGAAGCACCTGCAACTGCATGATATTCTACACCTAGTTCTTTTAAGGCTTTCATCGCGCCAACATGAAATGCACCTTTTGCGCCGCCCCCCTCTAAAGCTATCCCTCTCATGATGCCTCCTTTTACTTATCGATTTTATCCTAATCATCACAATTTATTATGTACCCATTATATCATTTTTTATCTTATCAAAAAAATAAAACCAGCTTTAAAAGCTGGTTACTGATTACTATTAAAGTAGATTATATTAGTCCTATCCCTTAATATCTAGGCTTGATACACTACTATTATTCCCTATAGAAGCTTGTGTTTCTTCTGTATTTTCACTGTCGTTTTCAGGTGTTGAAGCACTATATACCTTAAGCATATTATTATAAATCATATCTGCCAGTCCCAATCCACCTGTTTTACTGATACTCTTCGACATTTCTTCATCTAGCATGCCTTCAAAAGTCGTGCGTGCTTGGCTCTTTTCAACTAGTCCACCATCTTGTATGGTCTTTCTCATTTCTTTAAATAAAGTATTGATGAAATAGGCTTCAAATTCTTGACTCGCTTCTTTAAGTTTGGTTAAATCCTTATCGTTTGCAGCTTGTTCAAGTTTATCTTTAAATGAATCTACTTCGCCCGCTTCTTTCTCTTGAGACACTGATGTCTGATAGGTATTGCTAATCATATTACTGTCTATTTTCACGGTAGCAATCCTCCTTATCTATCTGAAACTTTCAAATCAAAAGCTTCTTCTTATATTAACGCTTCAAGTTATTCGCAATTTCTAGCATACGATCTGCTGTCTGAATCGACTTTGAGTTGATTTCATAAGCACGCTCTGCAGTGATTAAATTGATCATCTCATCAACGATCTGCACATTTGAGTTTTCAATAAAACCCTGCCATACTTCAGTTTTATCACCCTCTTGAATCCCTTCAATCGCCACACCAGAAGCAGAAGTTTCTTTAAATAAGTTTTTTCCCACCGCTTCAAGTCCAGATGGATTAACAAACTTACTGAGAGACATTTGACCAATATCTTCATATTCCTCAGCACCATCTCTTTTGACACGTACAAATCCTTGACTATCAACACTAATTTCAGATACGTTTTCGCCTAAAACTATATTTCCATCAATACCTTGAACGTAGTATCCATCAGATGTCACTAGTTCTGCGCCTGCTTCAGTTGTCGCAACTTTAAAGCTACCATCCTTTGTATATCTAGTATTCCCATTATTATCAATTACTTTAAAAAAATGATCCCCATTAATTGCGAAATCCGTTGGATTTTCTGTTTGCTGTAAGTTCCCCGTTGTGAAGCTTCTCAGTGTTGCTGAAACCATAACACCATGACCTATCTCAATAGGTACTGGTCTTCCCTCATCAACTAACTTCTCACTTGAATCCAATCTTTCATACATAATATCCTTAAACTCAACACGTTGGTTTTTAAAACCAGCTGTATTTACATTGGCAAGGTTATTTGAAATGGTATCAATTTTTAACTGAAGGTTTTTCATACCTGATGCAGCTGACCACATTGCTTTCATAATTTAGCCTCCTAGACTCTACCAAGTTCAGTTACACATTTACCAATCATATCATCAATTGTTGTAATAACCTTTTGGCTTGTTTCATAGTTTCTATTCATTTCAATTAGAGAAATCATCTCAGTAACCGCATCAGTGTTAGATTGTTCACGATACCCCTGAACTATTTCGCCTTCAAATTCTATTCGTTCACCTGTCATATTGGGTTGTTCTAAATAATAACTCGTGCCCACTTTGTATATATCACCAACATTTGAAAATGCCGTCATTTTAATTTTATCTGTAATTTCACCATCTTGAATCACTTCTCCGAATTCATTGACAGCAAAATTGCTTCCGTTAATTGTTATCGGTCCATCGAGTCCGAGTAACTTTGCGCCATTTAAATCAACTAATTCATTGGCATTATTGATTGTGAATACGCCATCTCTAGTATAATAATCACCTTTGCTGGTGCTTACAGAGAAAAAACCTTCTCCTCTAATTGCCAAATCAAATGGACTATTTGTCGCCTCTAGCTGCCCTTGATCGTAATCAGTCATTACATAATAGCCTTTAATTCCTGCACTAATTGTCCCTACATCATTGGGATTAATACTCATAAGTAACTGATCTTTAACCGTTCCACCAACAAGTATATTGCCAGCTTCATCTAGTGTATACTCATCTTCGCCTATATTTATAGGGCCGTTTTTACCAATCACTAAGTCTCCTTTAAGATTGTCAAAAGTGCCACCAATGTTTTTCTTTATAGTTCTAAGGTAACCATCAGTATCTTTAAAGAAAATTAGACTTTTACTATAGTTGATGCCATTTTCAGTCTGAACTCTAAAATAACCATTATCTGTAGTAGCAGTAATTTCCTCGCCAGACTGTGTCTGTGTAACTTTACCGCTTCCAGATTCAATTGGGTACATTGAGCCGTTGATTCGGGTTAACAATCTCGCATTAAAAGATTCCACTTGAACACGGTCTTTCTTAAACCCTGTAGTGTTTACATTTGCCAGGTTATTTCCGATGACATCCATTTTATTGATATTGGTGATCATACTTGATGCACCGATATAAAGTCCTTTTACCATAGTAGCCTCCAAATTTCGTTCACAAAGTTTATCGGATGTTTCTTCAAAATACTTTAGCTTTTATATCCTCGATTTGATAATTGTTAAATAGTAAACTATCAGATATTCCTATAGCTCAAACGCTTGATTTTGCTGCGTTTCGATTGACCTTTAACTGCTGATGTGGTATATTTTAAGTGGTTAAAATACCATACCCTTTATTAATTTCAATTTCCTCATTTTTGGAATGACCGTCCGTACGTGTCATTCCGCTTTTTTTATATCAGTGTTTACAACGCTTTCAGCTTAAAATGATGCTGAAATTTTTTTTGCAAAAAAAACACCTTTAAGTTGAAAAAAGATTGTTTGTATAATAACAAACCATCTTTTCCAAGCTAAAAGCGTTATATTTTTTTATACTTTTTTAGATTTGCCATTCTGATCTCAGCATTCTAAAATCAATCCGATCATGAAGTTCACCATCAAGCGCCATACTTTTAATTCTATAAGACTCTCTTATCATATTATTTTTCTCAAGTACAGCAATGCTTCCTAAATTTAAGCTACTACAGCTTGCTTCAATCTTGATAACAGATAAAGTATTGAATATATAATCAATAACTCGACCAATCGCCTCAGTTACTATGCCTTGATGCCAATAAGATTGTCCAATAAAATAACCCAAATTAACTACAGCTCCCTCTTCTGTGTGGTGTAACACACTAAATCCGATTTCTCCGATATAGTCGCCATTGAGTTGATCGGTAATGGCAAAGTAGAATTTCTTGCGTTTTTCTAGTTTAGATTCAATAATTGATTCATATAGCATCCGCTTTGCCTCATCTTTATCATCCGAATAGGAATCGGGCATCCACTTCATCACATCTTTGTCAGTGATTAACGCATAAAATGATTCAAAATCCGATTCTATGTAGTCCCGTATCAATAACCTTTCAGAATAAAGTATGACCATATCATTCCTCCATTTATCAAATTCAACTCAATTATTGAACGAAACAAATATGTCAAAGCATAGTTCATATTGCTACGAAAAGTAATCCGAGTCTACCATATTATAACATCAATTATTTTATAATGTAAACTTACTCAAATCGCAAACTTATATCAAGCGCTTTTACCGAATGTGTTAGCCCCCCTATTGAAATGACATCCACCCCTGTACCTGCAACCGCGTGTAACCTATCTAATTTCATGTTCCCGCTAGCTTCTAAAGTACAGTTACTTTGGTTAAGTCTTACACACTCTTTCATATCTTCTAAAGTCATATTATCAAGCATGACAATATCTGCTTTTGCATTCATCGCTTCCAAAAATTCACTTACACTTTCCACTTCAATTTCTACTTTAAGTGTGTGCGGCGCATGGCTTTTTACACGCTTAATCGCTTCTGAAATACTCCCGCAGGCTTTAATATGATTGTCTTTTATGAGTACACCATCTGATAAGTTAAAGCGATGATTAAAACCACCACCCGCCCTTACCGCTATCTTATCAAGTATCCTAAGTCCAGGTGCAGTTTTTCTTGTGTCTACGATTTTTACTTTAGTATTTTGAACTTCTTTCACGCATGCATTTGTAAGCGTGGCTATTCCACACATCCTTTGTAGTATATTAAGTGCAGTTCTCTCACCATACAAAATCCCCTTTGTCGAACCCTCTATTTCTGCAATAACTTGACCTTTTGTTATAGATTCCCCCTCTTTCAAAGCGCTACTCACAACAATAGAATCATCGATTACTTTAAAGACATCTTTAAAAACATCTATACCTGATAAAATGCCCTCTTCTTTTGCGATTAATCTTGCACGAGAACGTTCTTGATTGTCAAATAACCATTCAGAAGTCACATCATACGTCTCTTTATCTTCTTTTAGAGCTTTAAGAATTATATCTTTTACTTTCAAATTATCATTCATCCTCTTTCTCCTGTAACGCTTGAGTTAACATTTCATTCATCACAATAAGCGCATTGTTACGTTTAATATCCTCTATATTAATACTTACAAACTCTTCAGGTTCATCAATTATAGCTTGAATTTCTTTTTTCATTCTCATTATTTCGGGATAATTTTTTACGATTCCCATATTCTCATCCATCCAGACTGATAGTGTTCTTAGTTCAACTTGATAGTGTGGTATTTGTTTTGATGTAGTTGAATGAATTTGAATCACTTTTTCGTGACTAGATTTCATTCTGCTAATTTCCTTTGCTGTTATTTTTGAGAAAACCAATGCTTCTAATAAAGAATTACTTGCAAGGCGATTTTTGCCATGCACTTTGGTACTTGCACATTCACCAACAGCATAAACACCATCAATATTTGTTTTTCCAAATGGATCTACCGCAATTCCTCCCATTGAATAATGTGCACCTGGTGCAACAGGGATTAAATCATAGTCAAGGTTTATTCCTCTTTCCCTACAATACTTATAAATGGTAGGAAATCTTTTTTCCATTTTAGTGTTACCAATATGCCTTACATCGAGCCATACATTGGGTTCAGATTGCTTTGATAACTCATTTAAAATTGCACTAGATACAACATCTCTCGGTGCAAGTTCCAATAATGAGTGATATTTGCGCATAAAACGCTCTCTTTTTTCGTTGAGCAGCAGCGCGCTATCACCCCTAACTGCTTCAGAAATTAAAAACCCCTCTTGATCACCTTTTAAGTTAAAAAAAACTGTTGGATGAAACTGAATTAGTGGTAATTGACGCGTTACAATACCTTGTTTAATTGCCATTGCAATGCCATCCCCATTTACGGTTTTGTTATTGCTCGTTCTATGGTATAAATGTCCCATACCGCCAGTTGCATATACTAATGTTAATGAACTTAAAACCACAAGTTCATCACAGTATATTCCATAAACATGACTAGCATTTGTAGGACTTGAAACTACTTCATATGCAAAAAATTGGTTGATTATGTGGATGTTTTCTCTGTTTCTAGCCACTTGCCACAAAGACTCCATTACCGCTTTACCCGTATAGTCTCCGATTCTAAGAATTCTTGGTAACCGGTGGGCACCTTCCATTCCTAACATATAACTTTGATCGTCATGATGGTCAAAGACAACCCCTAAAGATTCAAGATTTTGAACCTCTAAAGTGGCATTCATTGTCATTTTTCTCAAAGCGTCAGGGTCAGATTCGTAATGTCCACAACTCATGGTATCTTCATAATGCCACTGCCAAGAATCAAGTGGCGAAATCGCTGCAGCGATTCCTCCTTGAGCTAAATAACTATTGGTATCCTCTATATGGCCTTCCGCAATTAGTGCAACTTTTAATGAAACATCCAAATTTAAGGCACAATAAATGCCCGCTAGACCACAACCAATAATAATAACATCATATTGCAGATCTTCTTTCATCTTTACGACCTTTCAATCATATCAAAAATTGCTTTTCTTGCATTAACAGCTACTTTTTCGTCAACTTCAATCTCACCGTACTCCTCTTTAAGCGATAAAAGTACATCTGACAAACGTGTCCTTTTCATATTTTTACAAACCATTGACGCGTCCATTATATAGAATTTTTTATCAGGAAGCGCAACAGATAAAGAATCAACAACACCTTGTTCAGTTCCAATTATAAAAGTGTGTTCCTCACTTGTTTCACATGCTTTAATAATCTGAGCTGTACTACCAATGAAGTCTGCAAACTCCAAAACTTCTGGACGACATTCAGGATGAACATATAATTTCGCATTAGGATATTTTAGACGAACACTTTCCACATCGAACTTACTCACACGATGATGTGTCGGGCAAAATCCTCTCCATAAATGAATTGTCTTATCTGGACAAAGACTGCTTACATACGCACCCAAATTTTGATCAGGTACAAATATGATTTCTTTTGCATCTATACTATTCACAATTTTCACTGCATTTGATGAAGTGCAACAAATATCACTAATAGACTTAACCTCAGCTGAAGAATTTACATATGAGACAACTTTTGCTTCTGGAAATTCAGCTTTCATCTCTTCGAGTTTCTCTCGCGTCACCATATCAGCCATAGGACATCCCGCCTCGATATTTGGTAAAAAAATACGTTTCTCTGGTGACAGTATTTTAGCGGATTCTGCCATGAAATGTACACCACAAAAAACCACATAATTAGCGTCAATATTTGCTGCTATTTTAGACAGTTCAAGTGAGTCACCAACGTAATCTGAGATCTCCTTTACCGCCATACTTTGATAATGATGCGCCAAAATAACTGCGTTTTTTTCGCTTTTTAATTTTAGTATTTCTTCTTTTATGTTCTTAAAATCTTGTTCCATATTCACCTCAACCCTTAGTGTATATACAGTTGTATTGTCACAAAACCAACCTCACTATAACATAGCTAGCTAAATAATTCAACCACTATGAGTTTTTAATAGTCTGACAAAATCTCAAGTCTTACTTTGTTAAAGAATGATCGCATTATAGGCAAAAAAAATAAGTTAGCACAACTGAAAAATTCAATTGCAACTAACTTATTGGATTTATTATGATCATTACCTATTAATCTTCTTAAAGGTATTTTTTCCTTGCAGATGTCATCATATTTTTTTCTAAAATGTCCAAATGTTCTAAACTCATACCCGTACCTTTAGCTACACAGCTTACAGCATCATCTGCAATATAAGTCGGAATTCCTGTTCTTTTCTCAATTAGCTTGTTGAGACCGTGTAATAAGGAACCACCACCTGTCATCACAATACCTCTTGAACTGATATCAGAAGCTAACTCTGGAGGTGTTTTTTCAAGGACTGAATGAACAGCATCTGCTACAGCGTTTACTACTTCTTGAAGTGCTTCAAGCATTTCTTCACTTGAAATAGATATATTTTTTGGAAGTCCAGTGATTAAATCTCTACCACGGCAATCCATCTTGATTGCTTTTGTTCTTGGATATGCTGTACCCACATTGATTTTTAGCTCTTCTGCTGTTCTCTCACCAATTAACAAATTGTGCTTTTTACGCATATATTTGATTATAGACTCATCAAATTTATCTCCAGCAACTTTAATTGATGCACTCACGACAATGCCGCCAAGTGAAATCACAGCTATATCAGATGTACCACCACCGATGTCAATGACCATATTACCATCGGGCTTAGTAATATCAAGACCAGCTCCGATAGCTGCAGCAATAGGTTCTTCTATTAGAAAAGTCTTTCCACCACCAGCTTCCATCGTTGCATCTAACACTGCACGTTTTTCAACTTCAGTTACACCACTAGGCACACAAATGATAATTTTAGGTTTGAAAAGTCTTCTTTTTCCACATGTTTTATTGATAAAATATCTTAGCATTCTCTCAGTAACATCATAATCTGAGATTACACCATCTTTAAGGGGTCTAATAGCAATGATATTTCCAGGTGTTCTACCAAGCATTTTTCTTGCTTCATTTCCTACAGCAAGTACTCTATCCGTATTTTTATCAATTGCTACTACCGAAGGTTCTCTTAAGACGATGCCTTTACCTTTTATGTACACCAAAACACTGGCAGTACCCAAATCTATTCCAATTTCTGCACCAACACCAAAAATGCCCATCCTAGTTCCACCTTCCATAACTATAGTCTACTACAATTCATCATCAACTTTTGGATATGATTAATCTTCTATTCTCCTAATTCTCGCACCTAAACTGACCAAATCTTTCTCGATTTGTGGATAGCCACGATCTATATGGTATATTTCATCGATTTCAGTGGTGCCATCAGCAATAAGTCCAGAAAGTACCAGTGCTGCACCTGCGCGTAAGTCAGTTGCTTTTACTTGCGCACCTTGTAATACTTTAACACCTTGAATTACGGCACTATGGCCTTCAATTTTTACATTTGCGCCCATACGGTTAATCTCTGCGACATGCCTAAAACGATTTTCAAAGACAGTCTCTGTAATCACACTCGTGCCTTCAGATACTGCTAAAAGTGCCATAAACTGTGCTTGAACATCAGTTGGAAAACCAGGATACGGTAGTGTCATCAAGTCAACAGCCTTAATTGGACCAGTAGTATATACTCTAATTCTATCATCATCATCTTCTACAGTAACACCCATTTCTCTAAGTTTTGCAGTTATAGGCTTAACGTGACTTGATACAACATTTTCGATGGTAATATCACCTTGAGTAAGTGCCGCAGCAACCATATATGTTGCAGCGATAATTCTATCAGGAATTGTCTGATGACGTGTACCCTTAAGAGATTCAACTCCTACAACACGAATTGTATCTGTTCCAGCACCTTTTACATTGGCCCCCATTTCATTTAGAAAATTAGCTAGATCTATAATCTCAGGTTCTTTCGCTGCATTTTGAATTAAAGTCTGTCCCTTAGCCATCGTCGCTGCCATCATGATATTCTCTGTTGCACCAACGCTAGGAAAATCGAGATATACTTCACTTCCAACTAAACCATTTTCAGCTTTTGCTTCTATATAACCATGACCAAGTGTCACTTCTGCGCCAAGCGCTTGAAATCCTTTTAAATGTAAATCAATTGGTCTTGCACCAATATCACAACCACCAGGCATGGATACTTTTGCAATACGTTTTTTCGCAAGTAATGGACCCATCACTAAAAAAGACGCTCTCATCTTCTGAATTAATTCATAAGGCGCCTCACATTTAAGTTCCTTAGCAGGGTGAATCTCTAAAATTTCTTTTTCACGATCGTAGTCCACAGATAAACCAAGTGCTTCTAGTAAAGTGATCATAACCTCCACATCAAGTAACTCTGGAACGCTCTCAATTGTACATGTATCTTCAGCCAATATAGATGCTGCCATTAGTTTTAAAACAGAGTTTTTTGCCCCTTTTATTTTAACCGAACCTCTTAGTGGTTCGCTTTTTTCTACAAGTAACTTAGCCAATAGTATCCTCCTATTCGTGAATGAAAAAAATGTGATACTCTATATAAAGTAATTGCATTATTCACAACTCAATTTAGTAAACCGGTTTAAACAGTTTATAGTCATTTATTATTATATATAAAAAAAAGGGCACTATCTATACTTTTTTGTTTTTTTTAAAGTTTATTTGAGATTTTTTTATTAAATTTCCTTTACATTTGCACTTTTTCCATCAAACTGGGTCTTTTTTGATCCTGCGGGAGGATGTTTGTCCTTACAGCCTTTGTTTTTCACTAAAAAAAATGAGAGCTACATCTGTAACTCTCATCTTTATAGTCGATATATGGAATACTAATAAAACGATCCCTTAGTTATGATTAACGTACTTCTCTAAGTTTGATACGATTAATCGCACGTTCAAGTGCAGCTCTCGCTCTCACTAAGTCAGTTCCTTTTTCAGGACCTTCTTGGATACGTGTCTCAGCACGACGCTTCGCTTCAAGTGCACGCTCCATGTCAATTTCGTCAACCCATTCTGCCGAATCGACAACAACAGTAACATGATCTCCACTTACAGTTAGAAATCCTGCTGAACATGCAGCCCATTTGAAAGTTTGATCTTCCATTCGAACACGCATACTACCAATTCGAAGAGGTGCAACCAGAGGTTCGTGGTCATATAAAATTCCGATGTCGCCTTCTGTTGTTTTGACAATCACCATATCCGTTTCTTCTTCAAAGAAAACACGATCAGGTGTAACAACATCAAGCTTGAATTTTTTGCCCATCAGTTCACCCCCTATTGCTCTTTACTTTTTTTATACTTTTCAACAACGTCATCAATACCACCACAGAATAAGAAGAACTGTTCTGGGATGTCATCATGTAGCCCGTCAAGTATTTCTCTGAAGCTTCTTACAGTTTCTTTTACAGGAACATATACACCTTTGAAACCAGTAAATTGTTCAGCTACGTTAAACGGTTGTGAAAGGAATCTTTGGATTTTTCTAGCACGGCTTACGACAAGCTTGTCTACATCAGATAATTCATCCATACCTAAGATAGCGATGATATCTTGAAGCTCATTGTATCTTTGAAGAATTTCTTGCACTTCACGCGCAACTGCATAGTGCTCATTACCAACGACATCTGGCGTTAAAATTCTAGAAGTAGAATCTAGCGGGTCAACCGCAGGATAGATTCCAAGCTCTGAAATTTTTCTCGATAAAACAGTCGTTGCATCAAGATGCGAGAATGTCGTTGCTGGTGCCGGGTCAGTTAAGTCATCCGCTGGTACATAAACGGCTTGAACAGATGTGATTGAACCTTTAGTTGTTGAAGTGATTCTCTCTTGAAGTGCTCCCATATCTGTAGCAAGCGTTGGTTGGTAACCAACCGCACTTGGCATACGTCCAAGAAGTGCAGAAACCTCAGAACCAGCTTGAGTAAATCTAAAGATATTATCAATGAACAAAAGAACGTCTTTTCCTTCTTGATCACGGAAGTATTCAGCCATTGTTAGTCCAGTTAAAGCAACACGCATCCTTGCTCCAGGTGGCTCATTCATTTGACCGAATACAAGTGTTGTCTTGTCAATAACGCCTGATTCTTTCATCTCATGGTAAAGGTCATTACCCTCTCTAGTACGCTCGCCAACACCGGCAAATACAGAGAGACCACCATGGTTCGTTGCAATGTTGTTAATAAGTTCCTGAATAATAACTGTTTTACCAACACCTGCACCACCGAAAAGACCAACTTTACCACCTTTAGAATATGGTGCTATCAAGTCAACAACTTTTATACCAGTTTCTAGCATCTCAGCACTTGTGCCTTGTTCTATAAAAACTGGTGCTTCTCTATGAATCGGCCAAAATTCAGCCTCTGATTTTTCAATTTGTCCTTGCTCATCTATGGTTTCACCAAGGACGTTTATGAGTCTGCCTAGCGTCGGTTTTCCGACTGGGACAGAGATAGGTGCGCCTGTAGATACTGCGTCAATTCCTCTTATCAATCCATCTGTTGAACTCATTGCTATCGTTCTTACAGTATTGTCACCAGTATGTTGCATAACTTCAGCGACAACATGAATATCATTAAAATCAATTGTTACAGCATCATGAATATTAGGAAGCTGGTCCGCTTCAAATCTAATATCGAGTACAGGTCCAATGATTTGCACGATTTTTCCAATCGTTTGATCCATACTCTTCCACTTCCTTTCAAAATTATTTTAGTGCTTCTGCACCACCAACTATTTCAGAAATTTCTTGCGTGATTGCTGCTTGTCTTGCTCTGTTGAAGTATAGTGTTAAATCATCTATGATATCTTCAGCATTGTCAGACGCATTTTCCATCGCAATTCTTCTAGCCGCTTGTTCAGAAGCGGAAGACTCAATCATACCACCATAAATTGTACTTTCTACATATTTAGGGATGATATATTTTAAAACTTCTTCAGCAGAAGGTTCATAATTAACAAATTCTGTTGCCTGAGCACTTTCAGATGCAGCAGGTCTTTCTATAGGCAATAGCAACAAATCAGTTGCCTCTTGAGAAATTGTACTTACAAAACGTGTGTAAACCAAATGAATTGAGTCAATTTCACCTTTTTCAAGCAAACTTGTTGCAGATTTTGCAATCTGCGCCGCATGCAAAAATTCTGGTTTTTCAGAGATATATAGAAAACTATCAATGACATTAAATCCATTTTGTCTAAGCGTGTCATATGCCTTCTTACCAACGGCGAAAAACTTCGCATCTTCTTTAGAAGTCACATTTTCAATGGCTTTTTTAATTGCGTTAATGTTATAACCACCACATAATCCTCTGTCAGAAGTTACAACAATATAAAGCGGTTTTACACCATGTCCAGAAGACACAAATTTACTTTTGATACTTTTATCTGCACTTAAAATATCGTGAACGGCAGTTTGAATTGTATCAAAGTATGGTTTCGTGATATCCATTCGATCTCTCGCACGTTTCAATTTTGCAGTAGAAACTAACTCAAAGGCTTTGGTGATTTGCATGGTGCTATTGACACTTCGTATTTTACGTTTAATATCACGTGTACTACTTGCCATGTTTATCCCTCCTATAAGGAAGCTTACTCTACTACAAAGCCCGCTTTAAATTCACCAATTGCACTTTTGAGTTTATCTTCAAACTCAGGTGTAAGCTCACCTTTTTCAGCGATACTAGTACCAACTTCTGGATAGTTAACTGCCATAAACTCCAAGAATTCTCCTTCAAATCTAGAGATATCTTTAACTGGAATATCTGTCATATATCGATTAACAATCGCATAAATCGCCATAACTTGCTCTTCAACTGGGACAGGTTTATATTGAAGTTGCTTTAACATCATCATTAACCTTTCACCATGATCAAGTGTCGCTTTTGTATCTTTATCAAGTTCTGAACCAAACTGAGCAAAAGCAGCAAGCTCTCTGTACTGAGCAAGTTCAAGTTTGATTTTTGATGCAACTTTCTTCATCGCCTTAATCTGAGCAGCACCACCAACACGTGATACTGAGATCCCCGCATTAACCGCTGGTCTTTGACCAGAGAAGAACAGTTCAGATTCAAGATAAATTTGACCGTCTGTGATAGAGATAACATTGGTTGGAATGTACGCTGAAACGTCGCCTGCTTGTGTCTCAATAATTGGAAGTGCAGTGATAGAACCACCACCTAATTTATCACTGAGCTTAGCAGCACGCTCAAGTAGTCTACTGTGAAGGTAGAATACATCTCCAGGGTACGCTTCACGTCCTGGTGGTCTCCTTAGAAGCAAGGACATGGCACGGTAAGCCACAGCATGCTTGGACAAATCATCGTAGATGATTAAGACATGTTTGCCGTTATACATAAGTTCTTCTGCAATAGTTACACCAGCATAAGGTGCAATATATTGAAGTGGTGCAGGATCAGCAGCCGTTGCTGATACAACACATGTATATTCCATAGCACCAAGATCTTCTAATTGCTTAACGATCTGAGCAACTGTAGAGTTCTTTTGTCCAATTGCTACATAGATACAGTAAACATCTGTATGTTTTTGATTAAGGATTGTATCAATTGCAATAGCAGTTTTACCTGTCTGTCTATCGCCGATAATTAATTCACGTTGTCCTCTACCAATAGGGATCATAGAGTCAATCGCTTTTATTCCAGTTTGTAACGGTTGTGTAACTGATTTTCTATCGATAACGCCTGATGCTTTCGCTTCAATGGGTCTAAATTTAGTTGTCGCGATAGGGCCTTTACCATCAAGTGGTTGACCTAAAGAGTTAACGACGCGACCAAACATCTCTTCCCCAACTGGAACTTCAACAACACGCTGCGTTCTCTTAACGAGATCGCCTTCTTTGATTTTTTCGTCTGAGCCAAATAAAACAACACCAACACTATCTTCTTCCAAGTTAAGTACCATGCCGTAAACTTCAAAAGGAAACTCAAGAAGCTCTCCTGACATACAATTTTGAAGACCATGGACTCTTGCGATACCATCGCCAACTTGAAGGACAGTACCAGTATCCTCTACCTGAAGCTTAGACTCATATTTCTTAATCTGTGCTTTAATCACAGAACTAATTTCTTCTGGTCTTAGATTCATGTCTAACACACTCCTACTTAAATAATTATTTGAGCTAAACCTTCGAGCATACCTTCAAGCTTAAATTTAACCGATCCATCTATAACTTTATCTCCCAATTTAATCACAAGGCCTCCTAAGAGTTCTGGATTAATCATGGTGCTAATGACAACTTCTTTGCCAGTTAACTTTGTGAGATTATGATTTAACGTTTTAAGCTGTTCTTCTGAAAGTGGAACCACCGATTCCACCGTTGCTTTGGCAACGCCGTTATATTCGTCAACGCGTGCATCAAAGTCTACCTTAATATCCAGTATGTCAGTTCCTCTTTTCTTGTCGATGATAATTTTCAAGAAATTGAGCAGTGTTTGTGATACGTGCTCACCAAAAGTTTCAACTAAAACTACTTTTTTCTCAGTACCATTGATTTTTGGTGTTTTTAAAATTTCGTAGAACTCTGGATATTCCTTTAATGTGGCAACGACGAATTCAAATTCATTTTGAATAGCCTCTAAGCGTCCATCCTCAAGTGCAATTTCAAAAATTGCCTCTGAATAGGTTTTGCTTACTAATTCTGCCATTGCGTCTCACCTACTTCACTGATGAACTTGTTGATAAGTTCCTTGTGATCTGCTTCATTTAGGTCTTTTTCAACCACTTTTGAAGCTGCTAGTATCGTAAGCTCAGAAATCTGACCCTTCAACTCATTTACCGCTTTAACTCTCTCTCTCTCAAGCTCTCTATGTGCATTGAGCTTCATAGTATCCACTTCTGCCTCAGCTGTTTTTACGATTTCAAAAGCTCTGTTTTCAGCGCGATGCGTATATTTTTTGATAATTTCTTTGCCTTCTTCATCGGCATGAGTTAGTTTCAACTCATACTGAGCTTTAAGCTTTTGCGCATCCTCATCTAGGTCTTTAGCTGCCTGGATTTGATCTTTGATTTCGTCTTCACGTTTTTTCATAAAAGTTGTAACTGGGACAAAAAGGAATTTTTTGAGAATCAAGAATAGGATGAGTGTATTGATCAGCTGGAATACAAAGGTCCAGTTTAGCTCCACAAGTCCAAATCTAAGACTTGAGGTTACCATATCTATACTCATGAAATACCTCCCATTTGATTCTTATAATTAGAGCATGTTTACTAGTGGATTAGCAAATAATAAGATTAACGCGATAACTAGACCGTAGATACCAGTTGTTTCTGCAACAGCAGCACCAAGTAGCATAGTTCTAACGATATCGCCTTGTGATTCTGGTTGTCTACCAACTGCTTCAGCACCTTTACCAGCAGCAAAACCTTGACCAATACCAGGTCCTATACCTGCGATCATCGCAAGACCTGCACCAATTGCTGAACAAGCAAGAATAAGAGCTTTTCCTGTAATTAAAGTTTCCATAAATATGTTCCTCCTTGATATTGAATAATCATAAATTCATTTACTAAACTTTGAAAATCCTAATTAGCTATAAATTCAATAACGGGTTTGCAAATAATAACACAAGTGCAATTACAAGTGCATATATACCCGTTGTTTGTGCAACAGCTTGACCAACAAGCATTGTTCTAACTATTTGCGATTGCATCTTTGGTCTCTTTCCAGTTGCTTCTGTACCTTTACCAGCAGCATAACCTTGACCGATACCAGGTCCTATACCTGCGATCATTGCAAGACCTGCACCCATTGCAGAAGCCATGATTATAAAGGCATTTCCATCGAGATTAACAAGTGGATTACCAAACAACATAATCAGTGCAACAACAAGTGCCAATATACCAGAGGTTTCTGCAACAGCAGCACCTAAGAGCATAACCATAGTTGTTTCGCGAAGAGCTTTGGGATTTCTAGACACCGCTTCTGCACCTTTACCAGCTGCATAACCTTGTCCAATCCCAGGACCGATTCCTGCAATCATAGCAAAACCAGCACCGATTGCAGAGGCCGCAAGAACAATTGCCTTAGGTTCAAAACTCATTAGCCAATTTAGAAAATCTACTATAAAATTGCTACTTTCCATGAGTTCACCCCTCTAAGTTGTATCTTATTCCATTGCGCCTGAAATAAATACCATTGTTAACATTGTAAAAATAAACGATTGTAATAGTCCCGCAAACATATCAAAATAGATATGGAAAACTGCAGGAACCCCCACTTGAAATAATGGAACTGCCAATCCGAATAACGAATCAGTTAAACTACCAAGTGCGCCATAAAGAAGCGACATAATGATAATACCAGCAGTGATATTTCCAAAAAGACGGAAACCAAGAGAAACTGGATTTGCTAGCTCACCGATGATGTTAAGCGGTAATAAAAAAGGCATTGGTTGAAGAAATCCTTTCCCATACCCACCAAGTCCTTTGCTTTTAACACCAAAAAACTGTGTCAACACAAAAGTTGTGATGGACAAACACATGGTTGTGTTGAGGTCCCCAGTTGGGGGTCTAAACCCTAATAAACCAATGATGTTGGAAATCCCGATAAAAAATAAAAGTGTTCCAACAAATGGTGCCCACATGTAGTTTCTTTCACCCATGTTTTGCTTCGTGAGGTTATTGACGACAGATACTATTTGTTCAACGACAAGTTGAAGTCCTTTTGCTTCCCTTTTCATATTGCGTGTTGCAACAATTGAAAAAACTAAAAGCACGAATATGATCATCCAAGTCACTGTCACTGTCTCTGAAACTGGTATGTCACCAACAAACGGTAAATCCCGTAGCGTAAAAACGATACGTGGTCCAAAACCTTCACTGCCCACTAGATTCATCCTCCTTTCTTCTAAAAATATTTCTGAAATAGTTCTTGTCACTTAGCAAATTACTCCCTAAAATGACAATCTTGATGATTACAAGGCCTAAGATTGTACCCAACACATTTATATAAGGTGCGACAATGGAGACATATATCACCACTGCTGTCACTATATATCTAATAAAATATTTTACAGTTGTAAAACCTTGTGCCTTATCAGGTGGCATGCTCACAGCACGATTCAGCGTGTTCGCAAGTTCGAAAAAATTAAGTCCGCTTATTGCAGAACCAAAAACCAGACCAAGTGCAAATGCTACTGGTTCTTTTAAAAACAAAAAACCAAGTCCCACAAATACTAGATTCAATATCACTAGCCACTTAATGACCATCCATTTTGTTTGCTTTAAAGCGTTCATAAATTCACCTTGTCTTTCATCCTAACTACTCATGTTCATAATTATACCACTTAAAAAAGATTTTGATAATTCCTCTTTTTGTTTACACTATTATGAATTTTCAGTCATTTTGTTGTTTATTTATGCGCTTTGTCGCGCTTCTCTTCTTTAAGCTTCTTCTCATAATTATTCACATAAGTGGATGGTTTTTCACTGTCAGTATAATCTCTTGTCTGTCTGATAGATAACATATATAAATTTCTAAAAGAAGTGCCAACACCAACAAGCACAAAAATAATAAGGAATATGCCTCCAGTTTTAAAGAAACGATCCAAAAATGCACCTAACAAAACACCGCCAAAAATCGGCACAAGCATCATAATGCCTACTTGTGAGATTAAAGCTAAGTTCTGTAATATGCTTTTACTGGATTTATTCCAACCTGACATATTCCTACTCCTCATCCAATTGATTATATTAAAACAATACCACTAATTATATCACATTTTAACATAGGGGCTAAACACTTTGTTAATTCTCTTTACTTTTTTTCCAAACTTTAAGTGCAGATACAATTCGCTCACAAGCATATCCATCGCCATAAGGGTTTACAGCACCTGCCATCTTAGCATACGCATTCGGATCAGAAATCAAAGTTTGGGTCACATCATAAACATCTTCAAACTCTACACCTGCAACAGCAACGGTTCCAGCAGCTACTGCTTCCGGTCTTTCAGTTTCAGTTCTAAGCACAACGACAGGTTTACCTAAAGATGGGGCTTCTTCTTGGATGCCACCAGAATCCGTCATAATTAGGTACGATTTTCCCTGTAAATTAGCAAAAGCTTCATACTCAAGGGGTTCAATTAAAAGTATACGTTCATGTCCACCCAAGTATTTTTGGGCAACGTGCCTAACCGCAGGGTTTAAATGCCACGGGAATATCAAGACAACCTCTTCAAAATCTTCAACTAGTTTCCTAATTGCACCAAAGATATTCTCCATCGGTTTGCCAAGATTTTCTCGTCTATGAGCCGTTAATAGTACTACTTTTTTATGATCATAGTCAATTTGGTTCAAACGCTCATCTTCAAAAACATACGCATCATCAATTACACTTTTAAGTGCATCAATAACTGTATTGCCCGTTTTAACAATTGTCTGTGCATTAATACCCTCTTTCAGCAAATTATCAACATTTCCTTGCGTTGCAGCAAAATGAATTTCTGCAAGTCTTGAAGTTAAAAGCCTATTTACTTCCTCTGGATATGGGCTATACTTGTTGCCACTCCTAAGTCCAGCTTCTACGTGTCCTACTGGAATTTGTTGATAAAAAGCAGCCATGGCACCGGATAAAGTTGTGGATGTATCCCCATGAACTAAAACTATATCGGGCATTTCTTTCTTAATTACTTCTTCAACACCTAGTAAAACTCTCGACGTTATTTCACTTAACGACTGACCAGACTTCATAATATTGAGATCATAATTTGGTTTTATTTCAAAAAGTTCCAAGACTTGATCGAGCATTTCTCTATGCTGTGCAGTAACGCATACCACAGATTCTATTTCAGGGTCCATTTCAAGTGCTTTTACAAGTGGCGCCATTTTAATAGCCTCAGGTCTTGTTCCAAACAAAGTCATAACTTTCATAATATTCCTCCTATTTAAAAAGCCCTCGAACATGTCGAAGGCTTTTGATTACTCTATTACTACCCGCCTATTCGCCTTCATTTACTCCAAATCATTCTTTTTTTGCATCAAAAGCGATCGATTGATCGGTATAAAAACCACAACCGCTGCAAGCCCTAAAAGAATAATCGCATGTAACCAGCTCTGTTTGAGTAGCGCTATTGCACCAGCACCTAATAAAGCACTGATTAAATACATAGAAAGTACTGCTTTTTTCTGACCAAGTCCAATTGACATCAGACGGTGATGTAGATGTCCTTTATCTGCTTCCATAATTGGTCTTTTGTTAATCAGTCTTCTTAAAATAGCAAATGCAGTATCAAAAATAGGAACGCCAAGTGCCAATATGGGAACGACTACCGTAATCGCGGTGGCACTTTTTAAAGCACCGTCAATGGAAATAGCAGCAAGTACCAGTCCAAGGAACAGAGCCCCTGCATCCCCCATAAAGATCTTTGCAGGGTTAAAATTATAAGGTAGGAATCCAATTGAACTCCCCGCTAAAATCAAAGTAATCATTGCGGCATCATATTGGTGATTTAAAATTGCAATATAACTTAATGTAACAGCAGCAATCGCAGAAATACCTGCTGCTAGGCCATCTAATCCATCTATAAGATTTACCGTGTTGGTCACACCTACAATCCAGATGATCGAAATCGGAACAGCAAAATTCGCTAGAAAAATAAAATCCGTTTTCCCAAAGAAGTTTGTAAAGAAGTTAATCTCAAATCCCGACTTAACTAAGATAAATGCAGCGATAATTTGCATTAACAGCTTGCTCTTAGCACCTAATGGTTTTATATCATCTATCATACCCGTCACCAAAACAACACACGATGCAATAAACAAACCGATAAGCTTCGTCGTGGCAATATTCGAAAATAAAAACATGCTCACAAAAAAACCGGTAAAAATAGCGACGCCACCCCATAGTGGCATAGGCTTTTTATGCATCCTTCGGTCGTCCTTTGGGACGTCAACTGCTCCAAGTTTATGTGCCATCTTGATAACAAAAGGCGTCATGATAAAACTGATTAAGCCTGCGATGATTGCTGGAATATACATTAATACACCTCTATTATTTCGTACCGAATAAACGGTCTCCTGCGTCCCCTAGTCCTGGAACGATATATGCATGATCATTTAATTTCTCGTCAATTTTTGCGATGTAGATATTTACATCTGGATGTGCATCTTGAACTGCAGCGATTCCCTCAGGACAACCAATCAAACACACGAGTTTGATACTCGTTGCGCCTCTGTCTTTAAGGAACTCGATAGCAGCACTTGCCGATCCACCTGTTGCGAGCATCGGATCAACAACAATTAAATCTCTTTCATTGATATCTGTTGGTAATTTACAGTAATACTCTACTGGCTTAAGCGTTTCAGGATCTCTATATAAACCAATGTGACCAACTTTTGCAGCAGGAAGAAGGTTTAAAAAGCCATCAACCATACCAAGACCTGCTCTTAAAATAGGGATAATTCCAAGTTTTCTACCTGAAAGCATCTTCGTCGTCATTTTACAAATTGGTGTCTCAATCTCTACGTCTTCAAGTGATAAATCTCTTGTAACTTCAAACGCTAAAAGCATAGAAACTTCTTTAACTAATTCTCTAAATTCTTTTGAACCCGTGTTTTTATCTCTAATTAAACTAAGTTTATGTTGGATTAATGGATGGTTCATTTCAAATACTTTACTCATATTGCACCCCTTATAAGTTATTTAATTCAATCGCTCTAATTTTGTCAACTCGACCTTCGTGTCTTCCACCTTCAAATGATGCATCAAAAAAAGAGTCAATTATTTTAAGTGCCAATCCTTCTCCCACCACGCGCTCTCCAAGCGCAATAATGTTAGCATTATTATGCTTTCTAGCCATTTCAGCACTAAACGTATCGCTTACAGGAGCAGCGATTATTCCCCTTACTTTGTTGGCTGCTATGGAAATGCCAAGCCCTGTCCCACATACTAAAACGCCAAGCTCACAATCTCCCGATGTGATCGCACTGGCAACCTTGAGTGCATAATCCGGATAATCACAGGATTCTTTGCATTCAACGCCAAAATCTACAACCTCATAGCCCCTCTCAATCAAATGTGCCTTAATGACAAGTCTTAGATTAAATCCGCCATGGTCTGAGCCAACCGCAACTCTCATTTGCAACCTCCTTTTCTAATGTTAAAATTCCTAGTACATTATAAAATTAATGTCCTTAAAAAGCAAATTAAATTCTCGTTACTTTCCCATCAGAGGCTTTTTTTAGCCTATTCATAATAGCTACACCGAGCCCTATTTCATCAACACCACGTGCAAGTATATGCGTACAACCTAAAGCATCAAAAGTCCTTAGATTTTCAAATAACTTTCCAGCATAATCTGTTTGCTCTTTTGAAGAACCTACATCAATCCACTCATATCGGCCATTTAAACAATCGTGTCCACGAAGCATATTGTCTATCACCATGGCTTCTTCAAGAAAAGTCATTATGCCAACTTTTGTTTTGGGATCATCTAATATATTTCTTGTCTTTTCATAAAGTGACCTCACAATATCTGAAGAACTGCCTACAAAAACTTCCATATCAGCTTCTGGTGCATAATGCTTATATTTCATACCTGGTGATTTTGCAACCCCAGAATCATCTATTTTATCTCCACTAATTGCTACGTCCATCTCGCATGCCCCCACAAGTTCAACAATTCGTTCTCTTGTTACTTTTCCTGGCCTCAAGATCATAGGTATATCTCCAGTAACATCAAGTACAGTAGATTCAAGTCCAACTTCAGAATTTTCGCCTACTATAATACAGTCAACTCTACCACTCATATCATCGATTACGGCACGTCCCGATGTAGGGCTCGGTTTTCCAGACAAGTTTGCCGATGGTGCCGCTATCGGTTTTTTTGACATCCTTATAAGTTCAAGCGCAACTTTATGTGCAGGCATCCTTACTGCTATAGTGTCGAGGCCGCCGCATACTTTTGAACTGATTTCTGGTTTTTTTGAGAAAATAAAAGTAATTGGCCCTGGCCAAAGTGCAGCCATCAGTAACTTGGCATAAGGTTTAACTTCACTTACCAGAAGATTCAGAGATTCAACATTTGCAATATGAACAATTAGAGGATTATCCGATGGTCTTCCTTTGGCCATATAGATGCTATTCACCGCTTCTTCTGATAATGCACTTGCCCCTAACCCATAAACCGTTTCCGTGGGAAATGCTACAGTTCCACCTGAAGCAAGAATCTCAGAAGGTTTTATTAACAACTTGTTTAGTTCTTCATTTGTTTCACTTCCATTTATAGTTACAATTAATGTCTCTTTCATCTATTCACCACCATCTTATTCACAAAATGTATAAACTGTTCTTCCTTAATATATCGCATTGGTGCATATAAATCATCCTTTAATTAAAAATTCACAAAATAAAAGCCCTGATAAAGCAACTATGCTTTAACTGAGCCTAAAATTTTAACTGATTTTACACTTCCTCTAAAGCTTTTAGCGCCTCTGTTTGGAAGAATGTATTAAGTTCGTCGATCATCTCATCAATTTCACCTTGCATATAACTGTCTAATTTGTAGATTGTTATAGGGATTCTATGATCTGTAATTCTTGCTTGTGGGAAGTTATAGGTTCTGATTTTTGCACTTCTATCTCCAGTACCAACTTGACTTCTTCTTTGCTCAGCGATTTCTTCATTTTGCTTATTAAGCTCAAGTTCATAAAGTCTAGCTTTCAAAACTTGCATTGCTTTTTCTTTATTGGAGAGTTGCGATTTACCATCTTGACAACTTACCACTAATCCAGAAGGAAGATGTGTAATTCTTACAGCAGAGTCAGTTGTATTTACAGACTGTCCACCATTACCAGATGATCTAAAAACATCAATTCTAAGATCATTTTGCTTAATGTCTACTTCTACATCATCAACTTCAGGAAGTACAGCTACAGTTGCAGTAGATGTGTGTATCCTTCCACCTGACTCAGTTTGAGGAATCCTCTGAACACGATGTGTGCCACTCTCGTATTTTAGTTTAGAATAAGCGCCATTTCCTTTGATTAGAACTGATGCTTCTTTTATACCACCAACACCTGTTTCGTTGGTATTTAAAAGTTCTACCTTCCATCTCTTACGCTCAGCATATCTAATGTATAATCTTAAAAGCTCTGATGCAAACAAACCAGCTTCATCGCCACCAGCACCTGCACGCACTTCTAGTATTACATCTCTTTCATCATTTGGATCTTTAGGTAATAACAGCTTTTTAACTTCCATCTCAAGATCATCTACTTTGCCCTCAAGCTCAGAGAGTTCCAACTTTGCAAGTTCTTTTATATCGTCGTCGCCTTCTTCGATCATTTCACGCGCTTCTGCAATCCCTTGTTTAACTTCTTTATACTCTCTGTACTTCATCACGATACTTGAAAGTTCAGAGTGCTCTTTCATCAATCTTTGCCACAACTTTTGATCATTGATGACTTCAGGATCAGAAAGTTTTAAGCCAAGTTCCTCATATTTTTCCTCTATAAACTCTAACTTGTCAAACATGTTAACAACCTCCATTAGTTACCTTTTACCATATATAAATCGAGGAATACCATTTAAATCTTCAAAATGATTAACCTCTTTAAAGCCCGATATTTCAAATAATTTTTCTATTGCTTCAAATTGATCATGACCTGCTTCTAAAAAAAGTATACCACTTTCATTTAAAAAAACTACTGCTTCTGGAATAAGTCTTCGATAAAAATCCAAGCCATCTTCTCCACCAAACAGTGCAAGATGGGGTTCATGATCAGCTACTTCCGGTTCAAGTGTCGATAAATCTGGTACCGGAATATAGGGTGGATTAGAAACGATAATATCATAACACTTCGTTACATTTTCAAAAAGATCACTTTTGAAAAAAGTCACTTTATCTTCAACGCCATGTGTTTTGGCATTTACCACTGCAACATTAAGCGCTTGTTCAGAGATGTCTATGCCCGTTACATGCCCTTTATCTAAACGTTTGGCAATTGCTATAGATATAGCCCCACTGCCAACGCCAATATCAAGTATAGTTAATTCTTCTTTGCTATTTAGAGTCTTTGCGTATTTAAGCACTTTCTCAACCAAAACCTCAGTCTCCGGTCTTGGGATTAAAACATGTTCATCCACATAAAAATCCAAACCATAAAAACCTTGATTCTTAGTGAGATATTGAAGCGGAATTCTTTGCAGCCTACCTTTAATCATTGCATCGATTTTCTCAACTTCATCATTTGAAAGCATCTTGTTTTTAGATAAAACAAGCTCAATTGGTTCCATCTCTAACACATGGCATAATATAGTTTTGGCTTCATATAACCATGCATTTGTTACAGTATTAAGTTTATTTTCAATTTCTTTCTGCTTGCCATATAAAGTCATCATAATATCTAAAAGCAAGCAGAATCCGGATCGGACTCATCTAAAACGCTTTTGAAAGCAACAATTGCAACTTCAAGTTGCTTATCGTCAGGTTCATTGGTAGTGATTTTTTGCATCATCAACCCAGGATAACTTAACGCACGAACAATTGGATGATTTGATCTACCTGCTAACCGAATCATCTCAAAAGATAAGCCCGCCACGATTGGAAACAAAATCAACTTAGTAAGTAAACGTGTCACCACATTTTCCCAACTGATAAATGTAAAGATGATAATACTGATCATAAGCACAAAGAAGATAAAACTCGTACCACATCTTGGATGAAGCGTAGAAAATCCTCTTGCATTTTCTACAGTAACATCTTTGCCACTTTCGTAGCAATGAATCGTTTTATGCTCAGCACCATGGTACTGAAACACTCTTTTGATATCTTTCATTTGAGAAATCACCAATATATAAACGACAAAAATAACTATTTTCATTATTCCTTCAATTGCACTTAAAAGCATATTGCTCTCAATTACTTTTCGAAGAAAGCTTACAATTGCAGTTGGAACAGCACCAAATAATAACATCGCAAAAACAAAAGCAAACAAAATTGAAAAAGCCAATATAATATCATCTGCTTTTTTACCAAACTTGCTATAAAGCCATGTTTCAAACTTGCCTTTTTCTGCTTCTTCATCACCCTCTACGAAAAATTCAGCTGAATAAGTAAGTGCTTTTACACCTACGATCATTGAAGAAATCAGTGCAACAACCCCTCTAATGATTGGCAATTTTAAAAACCCGTTATTTTTACCTTTTTTAATCTCATCTATTTTAACTTCAATTTCACCATCTGGTTTTCTTACTGCTATGGAAATTTTGTCCTTTCCACGCATCATTACGCCTTCGATCAGCGCTTGACCACCAATAGAATTAGGTTTTACCGGTTTATATTCACTCATTTTCTCACCTTCATTTCTTTGTACTCAAAGTAACAATTGGCACAAAGCGATTCATATTCGACTTGGTTTTCGCCATCAATAGCTACTTGTTCGCCCTCAAATACAAATTCTCCATTAATTTTACGTCCATTGAGTATCGCTTTTCTACCACAACGACATATTGTTTTAAGTTCCTCTAAGCTATGTGCTAAGAGTAACAGCCTCTGTGAACCTTCAAAGCCTTTCATAGAAAAATCAGTTCTAAGTCCATAACAAATCACTGGGATATGACCCGTTACTGCTATTTCAAAAAGTTGATCAATTTGGTCTGACTTTAAGAATTGAACTTCATCTACTAATATGCATTGAATGCTTCCATGCGCTTGTTTCCATATATTAACTGCTTCAATTACGTTTTCTTCAGGTTTAATTAGAAGGTCTACTTTTTTCGCGATTCCAAGTCTAGATACCACTTGATCTCCGCCTTTAGTATCTGTAAAAGGCTTTATAATCATAGCTTGCATCCCGCGTTCTTCATAGTTATGCATCACTTGCATCAATGCTGTTGATTTTCCACAATTCATAGCGCCGTATCTGAAATATAACTTTGACATTCTCTTCTCCTAAAAACAAAAAAGGCTAGGATTACCCCATCCTAACCTAATTACAAGCAACTTATTTAAGATTATATTTTTCCTTGAATTTCTCAGCTCTACCGCCACGTTCAACTGACTTAGCAGTTCCAGTGAAAAACGGATGACATTCTGAACAAATTTCAATTCTAATTTCGTCCTTTGTTGATCCAGTCTTAAAGTTATTGCCACATGCGCAATGTACATCGATTTGTTTGTAATCTGGATGAATTGATTGTTTCATGGTGTTCACCTCTCTCCTTATTAATTTATATCAATTTACGATAATCAAATTTCAAGCCTTATCATTGTAACACATATATTCTAAAACTTCAATGACAATTCAGTAATATTTTAATCCTTGTTGATGATTTTGAAAAAAGTTTCATTATCTTTCGTCGAAAGAAGTGTGTCTATAAATTTTTCAATGATCTCGCTGTTATTGTATCTATCTAGGTTACGTCTGATTTTCCATATAGCTTCAAGC
Organism: Fusibacter bizertensis; assembly: GCF_029914245.1. Classification (GTDB taxonomy): domain Bacteria; phylum Bacillota; class Clostridia; order Peptostreptococcales; family Acidaminobacteraceae; genus Fusibacter_C; species Fusibacter_C bizertensis. The sequence goes on along the minus strand of NZ_JARYZI010000006.1, from coordinate 90,289 downwards.
TCTTCAGAATTTAATATTAATTCTTCTCTTCTTGTACCTGATTTTCGAATATCTATTGAAGGAAATATTCTTTTTTCAGATAATTTTCGATCAAGTAAGAGCTCCATATTTCCAGTTCCCTTAAACTCCTCAAAGATAACATCATCCATCCTAGAACCCGTTTCAACAAGTGCTGTAGCAAGTATAGTCAACGAACCACCCTCTTGCACATTTCTAGCAGCTCCAAAAAAACGTTTCGGTCTATGCAGCGCACTAGGATCTAGACCACCAGACAGTGTTTTCCCACTTGAAGGCATCACCAAATTGTATGCCCTTGCAAGACGTGTGATACTGTCTAGTAATATCACAACATCTTTCCGCTGTTCGACCAAAGCTTTTGCTCTATGGAGCACCATCTCAGCAACTTTTACATGATGAGATGGTAATTCATCAAAAGTACTATAGATAACATCTGCATCAATAGAACGTTTCATATCCGTTACTTCTTCAGGTCTTTCATCGATAAGCAAAACAATCAGTTCTACATCAGGATAATTTTTTGAAATAGATTTAGCAATCTTCTGAAGTAGGATCGTCTTTCCCGATTTAGGTGGTGCTACTATTAACCCTCTTTGACCTTTGCCTATTGGTGACACAATATCTATAATACGCATAGCATGGTCTTTATGATCCCCCGTGAGCCTAAATCGCTCGTTAGGATAAAGTGGTGTTAAATCATCAAACCTAGGCCGTCTTACTCCTGACTGTGGTCTCATTCCATTAATCGATTTTACAAATAATAAGGCTTTAAAACGTTCACCAGCATTTGGTGCTCTTGTTGAACCAAGAATTTTATCTCCAGTTCTCATTGAAAACTTTCTAATCTGTGAGTTCGAAACATAAACATCTTGTTCACTCGACAAAAAATTTTCAAATCTTAAAAAGCCATAACCTTGTTCCATTATCTCTAGCACGCCTTCAACTTCTTGTACCGCTTGCTCATTTTTACGTCTTGTGTTCTCTCGCTCTGATCCTGTTTTTTCAGATATATTATCATTTAAAACAGTATTAACTGTTTCAGGGTTCTCTGAACCACCATCTACGCCACCACCTGAAGTGCCTTTGTCAATAGCATCTGATTCTATATCATCGCTCTCATCGTCATTTTCATCTTCTTCATCATCTTGACTTTCTTCTTCATCGTCAAAATCATCGTCGTCATATACAAAAGGGATCTCTTGGGCAGGGTCACTTTCATTTGATATCGAAGAATTTCCATTGATGATCAAGTCAATTAATTCATCTTTCTTTAATTTTGAGATGCCTTCAAATCCCATGACCTTTGCGATTTCTCTTAGATCAGCAACTTTTTTTTGTTGCAAGGTTCTTATTTCCATTTTTTCCTCCGAATCAGTACTATTTGCATTTTCATAGCAAATAAACACTCAAATTCAAGTGTATTTTATTTTAATGTAATTAATTCATTTAATTATTGGGATAGTCATATAAAATCAGACGAGATATTATGTGTAATTGTTATAGAAATGTAAATCAAAATCGATCATTTTATGATATATTCATTATAGATGAAAGTACGCTTTACTGCTTCATACTAACACACTTTCAATTTTGAATCAAATGGTGGATAAAATGATGATTTATAAAAAAACTCTACTTCTCATAATATTTTTATGTATCACTTTCTTTTCCGTTTCGGCGCTCTCCTTTGCTTCTCCATCTATGGGAGAACCTCTAGAGACAGGAACGATATTTCTTGCTGAGCAAACGATTAATTTTGAAATTAACCCTTTTATTTTAAACGGAGAGATTATGGTTAGCGCAAGGGGACTTTGCGAAAAATTGGGAACTCAAGTCTTTTGGTTTGAAAAAACTGGCGAAGTGGTCAGTTATCGAGACAACATCTTTGTTAAATTCGTTCCAAATTCTCAAGTTGCATATGTCAACGGAAAACCAAAAAACATGAGTGTCAGCGCAATGATCTATAAAGGCGAACTTTTCATACCAGCTTCTTTTGCTGCAAAAACACTAGAGATGAATTATTCTACTAGTATAGAAACCAACACACTTTCTATAGATTATAGAGAAAATTTGCTTGAGTATCAACAGATCGGCCTACGTCATTTCAAGAGAATAAACCTTGCCAATTGGGGAATTAGCTTCTACGTTCCAGAATATTGGAACAAACTTGAAGAAACATCCCAAAGTTATGGCGTTGAAGATCCTTTTGAAACCTATCATTTGGAAGCACGAATATACCCTTTGACAAAGCAATATTCTAGAGCGATACTCACTGAATCTATACTTTCTGATTTGCGTTTTCAATATGATGAAAATGTTCACATTTCAACAAATAGCACTTATAAAATGGGGGAATATATCGCTGATGTACTTCATTACGACATTACAGATGAAGGCGTAACCACACAATATGCCGTCTACATTTTTTTCGAACAAAATAATGGTTATGTATTGATGGGGTCATATCCAAGCTCCAACAATCAAACAGAAAGCATAGAAATTTTAGATTCAATTGCAAGTACTTTTGCAATTACAAAATTGTCCATCAACGAAAATTTAGAACATTATACAGAACTGCCAATCTTTTACGACCTTAACATGCGCTTGAAATCCGAAATTTATTCCAATATGCCTATCCAAAACATGTTTAGCTTTAACGGTACAATTGATATAGATCAAAACATAAAAGGTTTTCACATTATCGTATCAAAAGATGACAATGAAACTGAATACTACGTTCCTATTACAGACGGTGAATTCGCCACAAAAATCTATACACCATTTGGGCTAGGTAAGCACAATATAACGGTAATAGCTGATGATACTACGGAAAATATAATAGATGAAAACGCTGCTATCCCTACTGAAAATGATGAAGAAGAGCAAGCCGATACTCAAGATCCAGAAATACAAGATCCAGATACACCGTTACCTTCGCTACCTTCTTTAGAAGAAATGGTCGCTAAAGCTATTATGATGAACTTTGACTTAGATGCCAATAAGACTGTTATGAAATTTAGTGTGCTCAACACTTCTAGTGATGAGATTAAATATCTATTGCCGTCTGAGTACGTTAATTACGATAACACCACAATCTATAATATCTCGAATAGTTTAACCTATAATTTAACCAATCAATATACAAAATCAAAAGCACTCTACACCTTTATTGCGACGCATTATGCTCTAAGCGAAACCGTCAATCCAGAAGGTTTATATAATGCAGTGGAATTAACAGAACTTAAAAATGCCAACGCTATAGAACTCTGTATCCTCTATACAAGCTTATTAAGATCCGTTGATATTCCTGCGAGGATTTCAAGAGGTATCTCTGAAGAAGGCATAAGTTATTGGGTAGAAACTTATATCAATGGCAAATGGTATATTTCTTCTATTGTTGATGATATTAAACAAGGAGATGGTACTACTTCATTTTTCAATCTCAATAGAAGTGCTTATTACGAACTTTTCAGCACTGTTGAATTTTTACCTTTTTAACATTAATGCGCTCATATAGTTTCTTTAATCCGATCAAAAATTAAAAATCCAAGCTGTAAAAGATACTTTACGGCTTGGATTTTATATTTTAACCTCATCATACGCACAATTTCAGTCAATCAAAGTATTAAGGCGCTATTAAGCTTTTATTTAGGTTCTATTTAAGACCTAAAATCGCTCTAGCTTCGTCTGGAGTCGCTATTTCACGGCCCATCTCTTTAGCAATCCTCACGATACGCTCAACTAACTCTGCATTTGATTTTGCAAGTCTTCCCTTACCATAATACACATTATCCTCGAAACCTACCCTTACATGACCACCGAGTATAATTGCCATCACAGCAAGCGGAAGTTCAGATCTACCAATACCAGCAACTGTCCATGTCCAATCCTCCGGTAGTTGCCTTACCATATACATTAAGTCTTCTGGTGTCCCTGGACATGCACCTGGTACTCCAAGCACAAAATCTACATGAAGTGGTGTTTTTAGTAGTCCTTTTTTCACGAGCGTCTTTGCATTTTCAATCATGCCTCGCTCAAACACTTCTATTTCAGGCTTTACACCAACTTCCATCATCTTCTTTGCAAATTTCTCCATATATTCTTCTGAATTCATAAATACATCTGCGCCAAAGTTGCAAGTACCACAACTAAGCGTCGCCATTTCTGGTGCTAAATCTACTGGTTGAAGTCTTTGTTCAGGCGTATGCCATACTGCACCACCGGTTGACGGTTGAAAAATGATATTACATTTTTCTGCAATTTTATCTTTTATCTCTTTATATACTTGTGCATCTTGTGTTGGATTTCCCTCTGTGTCCCTTGCATGGATATGAACAATAGAAGCACCTGCCTCATAACAAGCGAGGGCATCAACTGCGATTTCTTCAGGCGTAAGAGGTAGATTAGGTTGTTGTGCTCTCGTCACTTCTGCACCTGTTAGGGCAGCAGTAATAATCAACTTTTCCATAATGTCCTCCGCCTTACTTTCTCTGTTTATCTTTTGGAACAACGCATGTTCCAACCGCTCTACAAACCACTACAGGTTCATCCAAAACATCACATGCAGATTCATTGATCTCTGGTCTTGGAATAATAACTTTTCTAGCTTCAAAAACCATTTTTCTAGATGAATTGCCAACATGCGTAATCTCGCCCACTGCTTCGATGTAATCACCAGCATAAACAGGTGCTAAAAATTCAACTTTTTCATATGCTGCAAATAACCCCTCATCACCATCCTGGCGAATAAGCAGTTCTGTTGCAACATCACCAAAAAGATTGAGCATTTTTGCGCCATCCACTAAATTGCCACCGTAGTGTGCATCATGCATACTCATACGCATTCTAATCATAGCTTTTTCTGACATTTTATATCCCTCCTAAAATAGTTTCCCTCATCTCTATTGTAGTTGAGTAAAAGAGGCAGGTCAACTGTCTCCTTAGGTTATTACAAAAACCTATTAAAACAATTGCCTGCCTCTTATTCATCTGTTATTTTTTAAGTCTATTTTCTTTTGATGCTTTGATAAAATCTCTAAATAGTGGATGTGCATGTGTTGGTCTTGATTTAAACTCTGGATGGAACTGAACTGCTAAAAACCAAGGATGATTAGGCACTTCAATAATTTCAACAAGTCTTTCATCTGGAGACAAACCACTTAAAATAAATCCATTTGATAAAAATTCTTCACGGTAAGTGTTATTGAATTCATATCTATGTCTATGTCTTTCGTATATGAGTTCTTCACCATATGCTGCATATGCAAGTGTACCTTGTTTTAATTTACATGGATAAAGACCAAGTCGCATTGTGCCACCCATATCTTCAATATCATGTTGCTCAGGCATCAAATCTATTACAGGTGTAGGTGTTAGTCCGTTAAGTTCAGCACTATGAGCTTCTTTATATCCTAGAATATTTCTCGCAAATTCTACCACTGCCATCTGCATACCAAGACAAACACCGAAAAACGGGATGTTGTTTTTTCTTGCATACTCAGTTGCGATAATCTTACCTTCTACACCTCTAAATCCAAATCCACCTGGCACTAAGATCCCATCACAATCTTTTAATACTTCAGCAACATTTTCTTCATCGAGATTTTCAGAATGTACCCAGTCGATATCAACTGCAACTTCATTTGCAAGCCCTGCATGTTTAAGTGCTTCTGCTACTGATAGATATGCATCTCTAAGTTCAACATATTTACCTACAAGTGCAATTTTTACAGACTGTTTAAGGTTTTTCTCAATATTAACGATATTAATCCACTCTGATAAATCTGGTTTTATATTTTCAATTTTGAAGAAATCACAAACTTTATCTGCAAGTCCTTCTTCTTCAAGTGTAAGCGGTACTGAGTAGAGCGAATCTGCATCAAGGTTTTGGATTACATTTTTAGGCCCAACACTACAGAAAAGTGCAATCTTTTCTTTCATATCTTGAGATATTTCTTTTTCTGTTCTACAAACTATGAGGTCAGGTTGTATACCGATTTCTCTAAGTTCTTTAACTGAGTGCTGTGTTGGTTTAGTTTTAATCTCTCCAGCTTTTGCAAGGTATGGTAATAAAGTAAGATGAATATACATCACGTTTTCTGCACCAACATCATACTTCATTTGTCTAATTGCCTCTAAAAAAGGTAAAGATTCTATATCTCCAACCGTTCCACCTATTTCAGTGATTACTACATCTGCATTTGTTTCCTTTGCAGAACGCATCAACCTATCTTTAATTTCATTAGTGATATGAGGAATAACTTGAATAGTCGCTCCTAAATAATCACCTCGACGTTCTTTCGTAAGAACTGACCAGTATATTTTACCTGTAGTCACATTGCTGTTTTTGGAGAGGTTTATATCAATAAAACGCTCATAATGACCAAGATCCAGATCCGTTTCTGCACCATCGTCAGTCACAAAAACTTCACCATGTTGATAAGGACTCATCGTTCCAGGATCAACATTGATATATGGGTCAAACTTTTGAATTGTAACTTTTAATCCTCTTGCCTTTAACAACTGTCCAAGCGATGCAGCTGTAATTCCTTTACCTAGTGAAGAAACAACACCGCCAGTTACAAAAATATACTTAGTACTCATTGAAAGCTCCTTTCGCCTATACACTATAATCTTCCCTGTCAGTATTTTATGTGGTAGTTTCATGCAAATAGATACAAACACAAACACCTCAGGTTTTCGCTCTATACCTAAAAAAAAAGAGTGAGAAAGTCCCCAACAGGATGACTAATCACTCTTGTTCCATAGGTTCAAGTAGCCACCCCTACGGGTGTCACTATACCGATTCAATTAACAATACTTACATAGTATATAGACTCTCTTTTGATAAGTCAACAGAAAATTACTCTGATTGAACGGTAATTTTTATCACTTCAAATATAGTGTCAGCTATTGCTTTTCCTTCTATAAAAACAACCATTCCAGCTTTGAAGTTCGTTGCTTTATAAATACTTCCTACAGGGAAAGTTATTGTGCGTTGGCGGTTATTCTCATCTGTAACAAGTAAAACATTTGACGAATCTACAACTTGTGATATAGTCGCTTTTATCGCAGTTGGCTCAGCAATTATTTTTCTACCCAACTGCATTTTAGTGATTCCACCGATACCTATATCAATTGTAACCTCTTGATCCAATCGCAAATCATAGATTGTGATGTTATTGTCTCCTGTTTCGTTTAACAATTTCGCTTTTGTTGCAAAACCATAAGTTTCATCTTTTCCAGTAGTCAGCGTCAGCGTGAGTTCAGAGTTTTTCTTAATATTTATGCCTGAAATTTTACCAACTACAGTTTTCGCTTGACCGATCCACTCTAGTTTAACGATTTCTCCAAATTTAAGTGTTGCCTTTACAATGTCACCTTTTTTATAACTTGCATTACTACCCACATAATTAACGATAGTCTTTGTTGATCCTTTAAATACATTGCCAGACTCCATCGTAATCACAACATCACTACCTGTTTTAGTCTCTAAGTTATTATCAAGTATGCCATAGAACTCATAGTTTTCTGAGTATGCGATAATCCTTTTAGCATCAAAGCCTTCATATAATACAATGACTTTATCACCAGGTGATAAATCTGTTGCTTTAGATGGCAAACCATTTATAGTTACAATGGTATCGTCATATACACTTCTAAACTCGTTGGATTTATCACTTACTGCAACTTTAAGTGAACGTCTATTTTGTGAAACCCCAATATAATCTGTTAATTGAACGACATTACCTTCTATTGTGAGCAACTTCTTATCTAACTCCGCTTTTGTAACAACGCCATTTTTAACAGTTAATACGATATTTACACCTAGTGTAATATTGTTAAAAGAACCAAGCGTACCCAAAACTGCAACTTGAGCTTCATCTAGTATATAAGTTTCATCTCTTCCAGCAGTTGTAGTAACTGTTACAGAAAAATCTCCATCATTAACTGTTTTAACTGTACCTTTTACTATTTTTTCAGTTTCAAAGACTACAGTTCCAGAATCACCTGAGCCATCTTCAGTTTCATCTTCAGTTGAAGTTTCTGTTGATGGTTGAGTTACACTGCCCTCAGTAAGTTCTTTGCTAAGCCCGTCAATCATAATGGCAAGTAAAGTTCTATTGATTGTGCTATTAGGATTAAATTTACCTTCATTGTCACCCTTATTAGAAATAATGCCTTGTTCTATTAGAAAATTAACATATTTAATTGCACTAAGCGAAATTTCCGCAGAATCTTTATAACTCAACAAGATTATTTTGTTTAAGTTCTCTTGCTTGTAAACATTTAGTGCTTTTGAAATCAATACCGCAGCATTTACTTTCTTAACATTTGTTAGTGTAGACCCACTCACAAATACTTTAACTTCATCAAGTGTCAATATATTATATTCAAGGGCGTATGCTAGTGCCGGATAAACGTCCGAGTCATACGGCGCCAGCATTTGAGGAATCCCAATCGTTTTAAGATCTGCTTCATATTTTGTTGTGATTGTTCCCATCTGTACATTATCTAATAAACCAGCTGCTTTAACGGTTTTATAGATTGCTGTTACAACTTCAAGATTTGTGACAATTGAATCCGGTTTAAAGTTATCACCTGTATATAGCGGCATAAGATCTTGGTCAACTACTGAATTTACTTGCGTATTTGCCCAAAAACTTGAAGGTACATCACTTACTGCCATTGCTATACTACCATTTCCAATTATAATTATGGTGAGTAGCAGCACCATTGCTTTGCTTATTAGGCTTTTATTTTTATTATGCATCTCTTACCTCCACTTCGTTAATTCAAGGTTCCTATGTAGAAACACTGCTTTCAATTATATTCTATTGACATTATAACATGCACTTTCTTTTTTCCTTTATTAAATTTATTTTACTACGGCTTAAATCAAGTATAATTACCATGTGTTTTTATGATAAAATAAGAATAATGCTCAAAAGAGGTTAAAATAATGTCAATATATGAATATGAAAATTTAAAGATAAATTATATGAGAAAAGGCACGGGTAAACCTTTGGTTTTACTGCATGGTTGGGGTACGTCTGTAGACACTTTTACAGCCCTGTTTGAAAATTTGTCAAAATATTATGATGTCACAATGTTAGACTTCCCCGGGTTTGGCGATTCAACGGAGCCACTATCACCTTGGAACTTAGATGATTATGCTAAGATGACTTCTACTTTTATAGAAGCTCTTGGCATTAAAAACCCTACTTTACTCGGTCATTCGTTTGGGGGAAGGGTATCCATCAAACTCAGTCAAATACTACCGATTCATCAAATCGTATTAGTAAACAGTGCTGGTATAAAGCCTAAGCGAAAAAAATCATATTATTTACGTGTTTACGGTTACAAACTTTTCAAAACAGTTGCTTCTTTGCCATTTTTTAAATGGTTACTTAAAGAACCACTTGATGCTTATAGAGAAATTTACTCTAGTAGCGATTACAAACAAGCATCACCAATAATGAAACAAGTTTTAAGCAAAGTCGTAAATGAAGATTTAAGGAACTTACTTCCTAAGATCACATGTCCAGTTTTATTGATCTGGGGAGATGAAGATACTTCCACACCACTAGAAGATGCTAAACTGATGGATTCTTTAATTCCAGATTCTGGCCTTGTAGTTTTTGAAGGTGCTGGCCATTTCTCTTATTTGGAACAGCCCGCTCGATTTTTAACAATAATAAATACCTTTCTTGGAGGCAAATAGATGCTATTAAAAGCGCTTGGATTGCTTATGATAACGGGCTTAACCTTTATCAAAAATTTTTCTGATGTTCATAAGTTTCAACAATACGGATACTATATGAACCAATACCTTCCTAAAGCGAGACAGAAATTACTTAAACCTTATGAACTGATTTATCTTTTAGGAATAATATTAGTCTTTGTAACAGATGTATTACCACTTCAAATTTTTGGATTAGCTGCATTGACACTTAACGGTTACTTTTATTTACTAATTGTTAAGGCTTATCCTGCGAAGAAAAAATGTGTTTATACGCCGCGTGTAAAAAGAATGTTGACCACATCACTTATATTATTAGCAATAACTGCTTTTGGTATGATGTTTTTGCCAAACTGGAGCATCGCAATTTATGGGGTTGTTATTTACCCAATGAGTTTTGTGCTCATTTATCTAGCGAATACAATTAACAAGCCTATTGAAGGTATGGTTAACAATTATTATTACAAAGACGCGCTAAGATTGCTCTCAGAGAACCCTAATCTCACAGTAATTGGTGTGACAGGTAGTTATGGTAAAACGAGCACAAAAAACGTACTATACACTATGCTTTCAAAGGATTTCAATGTCCTTATGACCCCAGAGAGTTTTAATACAAAGATGGGGTTAACACGTACTATTCGCGAACATTTAAAACCCACACATCAAATTCTCATTGCCGAGATGGGCGCGAAAGAAGTCGGCGATATCAAAGAGCTTTGTGACTTTGTTAAACCACACTATGGGGTTATCACTTCAATTGGACCGCAACATTTGGATACATTTAAAACATTTGAAAATGTAATATTGACTAAAGGTGAATTGTTTAAGTACTTGCAGCCTAACGGAACGGCTTTCGTTAATATTGATGATGAAAATATAAGAAATATCAAGCTGAGAGATGACGTAACTTCAGTTCGATATTCAGTTAATGATCAAACGACTTTGACGCCTGACTATTATATCGAAGCAACTAGTATTGGTGCATCGGGGTCAAGTTTTACACTTGTACAAAACAAAACCGGTAAAAAACTTAGGCTAAATACCAAACTACTCGGTCGTCATAACCTGTCAAACGTACTAGCCGGAATCGCTATTAGTTTATCTCTTGGTGTTTCTTTTGAAAGATTAGGTACTATGACAGCAGATTTGACACCTGTTAAACATCGTCTATCAACACGTAGAGTCAACGACCAGTATACTATCTTAGATGACGCATTCAATTCTAACCCTGTTGGGTCTAAAATGGCACTTGAAGTTCTTAAAAATTTTGAGGGAAATAAGAAAATTGTTATTACACCAGGTATGATTGAGCTCGGGGATCAGGCATACGATCTAAACAAGAGTTTTGGAATTGCCATCGCCGATGCCTGTGATTATGTAATTCTCGTTGGGAAAAAACAAACTGCTCCTATCCAAGATGGTCTTGCCGAAAAAGCCTATCCTTCTCAGAGAATTTATATTGCAAGTAGCATCAAAGACGGTTTCAATAAATTGCATGAAATCGTTGCATTAAATGACGTAGTTTTAATCGAAAATGATTTACCAGATACTTTTAACGAATAAGGAGTCCATATGATAAATGTCGGTGTATTTTTTGGAGGAACAAGTGTTGAACATGAAGTCTCCATCATATCTGCTCAACAAGCAATAGCTCAACTCCTTGCTATGGATGGCTATAAATTGGTTCCTATTTATATCTCGAAACAAAACAGATGGTATACTGGTGATTATTTGCTAGAAGTTGAACATTTTAAAGATCTTAAAAAAGTGTTAGAAAATAGTACGCGTATCCAACTTGTTAAAGGGAACAGAAATGCTTATTTAATTGAAGATCCAATTAGACAATTTCATAAAGCACTTGTAGATCATATTGATCTTGCGTTCCCAATCATTCATGGCACAGGTGGTGAAGACGGTAGTTTACAAGGTCTGCTTGAACATCTTGACATACCTTATGTTGGTTGCAATGTACTCTCAGCATCTATTACAATGGATAAAATTGCTTCTAAGTTATTTCTTCAAAGTTCAGGTATTCGGGTGGTTGATGGTGAATGGTTTTATGCACATCACTGGCTAAATTACCAAAGTGATATCATAGAAGATTTAGAAAAAAAATTACCTTATCCAATGATTGTTAAACCCGCTGACATCGGTTCAAGTGTCGGAATCAAATCCGCTAAAAATCGCTTTGAATTAATTGAAGCTATTGATTTTGCAAGATTTTTTTCACCGCGAATTTTAGTTGAAAAAATGCTAGTCGGGATGAGAGAAATCAATATCTCCGTTTTAGGAGACAGCGAAAAACTTGAGTTGTCCGTTTGTGAAGAACCCATCTCAAGTAATGATTTTTTAACCTATGAAGATAAGTATGTCGGAGAGCGTAGTTCTAAAGGAATGTCTGCTGCCAAAAGACAAATCCCAGCTAACCTAACTACTGAGATGAAAAGGGAAATCGAGCGCATGGCAGCAGAAGCTTTTATCGCCCTAGACTGCGCAGGCGTAACACGTATTGATTTTATGATAGAGAAAGAAACTCAACTCGCTTATATTAACGAATTTAATACTGTTCCAGGTTCACTTTCCTTTTATCTATGGGAAGCAACTGGTAAAAGTTTTAAAGAGATGCTCAAAGCTATGATAGATGCAGCTTATAGAGGCTATAGAAGAAAAGAGGCGCTTACGCGTTCTAATGACATCAACATCTTGTCTACAGCAGATCTTAAAGGTATTAAAAAATAATGTACTCATTCGTTTTATTTTCTTGAAAAGTCCAAAAGGGGGAACTTGAACATGGAAAAAGTACTAATTGTAGAAGATGATTTACAAATCCAAACATTGATAAGAGACTATGTCAACGCTTCAGGTTACATTGCTGTAACTGCATCTGATGGGGAAGAAGCATTAATGAAGTATGAAAGTGAACAACCTCAACTAGCTCTTTTAGATATAATTTTACCAAAAATAGACGGTTTTGAACTTTGTAGAAAAATTCGTTCTGAATCAAATATCCCGATTATTATGATCAGTTCAAAGAAAGAAGATACTGATAAAATTCTTGCTCTTGGTTTAGGCGCTGATGATTATATTGAAAAACCTTTTAGTCCAAGAGTGCTCATCGCTAAGATACAGTCTCAGTTCAGACGTGTAAATGTCCTTTCTGGAACACCACATAGCGACACTTTAACCATCAAAGAACTTGAAATAGATGTTAAGGCGAGAACAGTCTCAGTAAAAGGTGAGCAAGTCGCTTTTTCTGTGAAAGAATTTGAAATTCTTCATTACCTTATGCTCAATAAAAACCAGGCGCTTTCAAGAGAAAAAATATTTGATGAAATATGGGGTTACAATGAATTTGGCGATATCAATACAGTAACCGTTCACATGAGAAAAATCAGAGAAAAAATCGAGCTTGATCCTTCAAACCCTGAATACATTGAAACGGTTTGGGGAATTGGCTATAAGTTCAAAGGTTAGCATATGAAACAAAATAAATTTACATTAAGGGGTCTTATCATTTTATTTATGATAGGAATGACCTTAATCACCACTGTATTGATGATGTTTTTGTTTGCCAACTTTGATATTCGTATCAATGAACATACAACATTAATTAAAAACCCTTATTTGTGGTTAGCTGTTTTCATGGTAATTGTTATCGTTTTTTTTATGATATTGGTTCTTCTCATCAACAAATATATCTTCGACCCAATTTTTGCAATGAAACGTGCTGCTGAGCATATAAAATCAGGGAATCTCAACTATCCTATTCAATACAAAGCCGATAACGAAATTGGTGACTTTTGTAATGAATTTGATAAAATGCGTGTCAGATTAAGAGATACTATTTTAGAACAACATGAGATTGAAAAAAGACGAAAGAGGCTAATTGCTAGTATCACACATGACCTGAGGACACCATTAACATCAATAAAAGGCTATGTTGAAGCAATTCAAGATGGCATCGTTAAGGATCAGGAAACTTATGAAAAATACCTCAGTACAATTGCAGAAAAAGCTGATCACCTTAACCATTTGATAGATGATTTATCTGTGTATACTAAGCAAGAATTAGGTGAGTTTACACTCAACCTTGAACGCGTGAATTCCGGGAAAATACTAGCCAGCTATTTTGATCACAAAGTTGACGAGTTTAAATACTCAAACATAGATCTTATATTATACAAACCATTTATTTCAACATTTATCAATGTTGACCCATATCGTTTTAACCAGATTTTAGAGAACCTTATTGGTAATGCTAAAAAATATGCACACACTAAAATAGAAGTACGTACAAAAGTTGTTAATTATCATCTCCAGATCGCGATTCAAGATGATGGTGATGGCATTCCACAAGATGTTCTTGCTAGTATATTTGATCCCTTTTTCATGGTTAACAAAGTAAAAGATCAGAAAGAGAAAGGTGGTTCAGGACTTGGACTTGCAATTGTAAAACAACTAACTGAAAGACATGAAGGGAAAATCACCGTTGAAAGCAATGTTGACGAAGGCACAACCTTTGTTTTAGATTTTCCTCTAGATATATAACGCGAAAGGAGTCCTTATGAAATGTCCAAATTGTAGCTTTGAAAACTCAGATGACTCAAAACAATGTAAAATCTGCGGATACGATTTACCTATTCAAAATCCACCTCCAAAAAAGAGATTTGCTGAGGACGAAAATGATGAAGAGTTAGATTCAGCACTTAAAAGTTTGTTTGGATTAGATGAAGATACCACAGGTAGTAACGATGAAGACCATCTTGATGTTGCCACAGTAGAACGTATGTTACACAAAAAAAGACAACCCTCACAGGAACAAGCACCGGCTACTCCACCCTCACAACAACAAGGTAGAGTGAGAACGCCACAAGGTTCTACCACATCAAAGGATTCAAATGAACCACCACAATACAGTTTAAAAGTAATCTTTGCAGTTATTGTAGTTTTGATTATCATGCTCCTAATATTTAAATCGGGGTTAATTAAGTTGCCTTGGAAATACCAAAGTGATCAAGATCAAGCAACTACAGTTGCATCAACAGAAACTGCTGAAACTACTGAAACTATAGAACCTACAACTGAGTTTGTTGTCAATTTAGGGAGTGAAGCGCCGCTTGTACCTGTGAACGCTTTTTACGATTACCTTCCTGAATTTGTAAATAAAGGCAACCTCAACATTCTCACTTTATTTAAAAGTTCGCAAGAAGCACTCAACGTATTAACAACCTTTGCAAGCGAAGGCAACCTAGAATCTATCGTTTCATCTAGCCTAACACAATCTGAGATTAACGATTCAGATGCGACGTTTACGGTTGAGACTGTTCTAAATCGCCTCATTCAAGGTGAACAAACACAAACCTTGACCACCTGGGATTTCCATATTGTCTTAGATAGTGCCGAGTGGTATATCGATTCTCTAGGTGTAACTTCAGAATCTTATACTGGTACGACTACGGATGAAGGAACTACTCAAGCATCTACAGAAGAGACAACTCAAGCAACTACACTGAGTACGACGCAAGGCACAACTGCTCCCACTACTGAGGCAGAACCTTTTGATTACTCTGGGTTTATAACAAGTGGTACTTTCACTGGTGGTAAGAGTTTGACAGGACAAGATGTCGGTACTGCACGTTATGGTAACCATAATGATTTTGATAGAATTGTATTTGATCTTTACAAATGGATAGGCGGCTCACCAGTAGATACTGTTGACGAAATTACCACTTACACTGCAAACATCTCATCAGATGGAAAGAAAATCACAATTATTTTAAGTGGTGCTATGGATGCGTATGCAAGTACAAGTCCGATTGACTTAGCTGGCAGTCCAAATATTGAATCTGTAAAATTCTCTCTTTCAGGTCCAAACGAATCCGTTCAAATCGATATTAGTCTTAAAAATGCAAGCCAATATAAAGTGTTTAACCTAAAATCTCCTGCAAGACTCGTGGTTGATGTTGCACCTAAATAAAAATAAAGCCTACACAGGACAGTGTAGGCTTTTTTATATTACTATAATTTGAGGAATACCATAAACATATTACTTATGAAGATCATCTCACTAATTTTACAACTACGAAGATGATCAAAAGTGGAATCAGAACAACTGATATTATTCCAAAAACAATTCCAATTGCACCAAAGACAATCCCGATTACCAGGCCAATCATACCAAAAACAGCTCCAAGAACACCACCGATTAATCCAAAGAAACCACCAAGGATTCCTCCAAATGCACCGCCAATACCTCCTATCGCTCCACCAAGTCCTCCGAACACTGCACCAAACACAGATCCAACAATTTTAAATGGTAAAGCAATAATTGCTCCCAGTGGTATGAAATATGCAACAATTCCACCTACTAATAAATAGGGCAACATTTTTTCAAATGTATAACCTTTTCCTAACAAAACCTTGGCGATAATCGCCATAACTATCAATGCAAAAATCATAATCTACCTCCATCTATCCAAGACCTCTGTCTTTTTTTCTAAGTCCATCATAACGCATGTTCATATAAAAAGCGTTAGCCTTAGATTAGAAAACGGTAAGAATACTTATGATCCTCTATTAATTTTCTACTTTCTTAGTCAAATTGATCTTTTTAATCTCTTCAATCACAAAAGGCAATACCTTTTGAACATCACCTACAATGCCTAAATCAGCAACTTCAAATATTTTTGCACCTTTATCTTTATTTACTGCAATAATAAGTTCAGCTTCTTCCATACCAGCAACGTGTTGGATCGCGCCTGAAATACCACAAGCAATATATAAATTCGGTCTAACGGTTTTACCCGTTTGACCAACTTGACGGTCATGATCCATCCAACCGCTATCAACAGCCGCTCTAGAAGCTGATACCAAACCATTTAGTTCATCAGCAAGATCATACAGTAGTCCAAAGTTGTCTTTCGAACCAATACCACGACCTCCTGAAACAAGCACTGTTGCTTCTTGTATATCTTGTTTCTCTTCTGTTTCTTTTTCAAATGACAGAACTTCTATAAAGTTCTTATTTCTTTCAATTTTCACAGGATAATTTACAATTTCACCTGTTCTATTGTGATCACGTTCCATTTTTGTCATTACACCTGGGCGAACGGTAGACATTTGTGGTCTATGATCCGGGCTTACAATTGTCGCCATGATGTTGCCACCAAAAGCTGGACGTGTCATTAAAAGCATTCTATCTTCTGATATATCTAAAGAGGTACAATCAGCTGTAAGACCTGTTAGTAATCTTGCAGAAACTCTAGGTGCTAAATCTCTACCGATAGAAGTCGCGCCAAATAAAACAATTTCTGGCATCTCGGAATTAACAGCTTGAACCATAGCTTGTGTATAAGGTTCAGTTGAGTAAAGTTCCAAATTATCGTCTTGCATCACTAACACTTTATCAGCACCATATTCAACCAATAATTTACTATGCTTTTCTATATCTTTACCAATAAGTGCGGCAACAACATGAACCCCTAACTCATCAGCAATTTTTCTCCCTTTTCCTAAAAGTTCAAGAGAGACATTTTGCACCTCGCCAAAGCGTTGCTCTACATAGACGAGAACGCCTTTATAATCATTTATATTCATGTGAGCCTCCTAAATAATAAATTTCTCGTGTAATTTGTCTACAATTGCAATTGCCAACTCTTTTGGCGTGCCTTCAACAATTTTACCTGCTTGTTTTGCACCTTTAGTAAATGATTTTTTAACTTTTGTTGGTGATCCTTTTAGACCCATACGTGCGATATCAGTATCAATGTCTGCAAATCCCCATGTTTCAATCTCAAGAACTCTGTGCGCATCAAGTAACCCTTTAATTGACATATATCTCGCTTCATTAAGTTCACTTAATGCAGTGATTAAGCAAGGGTACAATACTTTTATTTTTTGGAAACCATCTTCAAAACTTCTCTTAACAATTGCATGATTTTCATGATGTTCAAATGCAGAAACATACGAAATTTGTGGTAAATCTAAGTGCTCAGCAATTTGAGGTCCAACTTGTGCAGTATCTCCATCAATTGCTTGTCTACCAGTGATTACTAAATCAAAATCAATTTTTTTAAGTGCTGCAGCAATAGTTGTTGAAGTTGCAAGTGTATCTGCGCCAGCGAAAGCTCTATCTGTAAGCAAGATCACTCTGTCAGCACCCATTGCATATGCTTCTTGTAATGCTATCTTAGCTTGTGGTGGTCCCATAGTAACAACAGTGATATGAGCGCCATACTCATCTTTCAATCTAAGAGCTGCCTCTAGACCTGCTTTGTCATCAGGGTTAATGATACTTGGTACACCATCTCTTATTAAGGTTCCTGTTTTTGGATCCAATCGAACTTCATTGGTATCAGGAACTTGTTTTATACATACAACAATTTTCATCGTTTTCCCTCCATTATACTTCTGCCCTATTTGGACTATTTCAACTCTGAAGATGAGATTACCATTCTTTGAACTTCACTTGTACCTTCATAGATTTCAGTGATCTTAGCATCTCTCATCATTCTCTCAACAGGATATTCACGTGTATAACCATAGCCACCATGAAGTTGAACAGCCTTAGTTGTCACTTCCATAGCTACTTCAGAAGCATAAAGTTTAGCCATTGCAGCTTCTTGTGCATATGGCAATTTCTTAGACTTTTTATCCACGGCATTATATACCAAAAGTCTTGCTGCTTCAATTTTGGTTTTCATATCTGCGATTTGAAATTGGGTATTTTGGAATGCGGAAATTGGTTTTCCAAATTGTTTTCTTTCTTTTACATATTTAACAGTTTCATTATAAGCACCTTGAGCAATACCAAGTGCTTGTGCTGCAATACCTATTCTACCACCATCAAGTGTCATCATAGCAATTTTAAAGCCTTTGCCTTCTCCACCTAACATGTTCTCAACTGGAATTTTGCAATCTTCAAATATAAGCTCACAAGTACTTGAGCCTCTGATGCCCATTTTTGCTTCTTTCTTACCAATTGAAAATCCTGGAGTTGTAGCTTCAACGATAAAAGCAGAAATACCACGTAAGCCAGCAGAACGGTCAGTCATAGCAATTACGATATAAGTGTCAGCATAACCTGCATTTGTAATAAAGATTTTACTGCCATTTAAAATATAGTGATCGCCATCTTTAACTGCTGTTGTTTGTTGACCTGATGCATCTGTGCCTGCATTTGGTTCAGTAAGTCCAAACGCGCCTAATTTTTCGCCTTTTGCAAGTGGCACGAGGTATTTTTGTTTTTGTTCCTCTGTACCAAATTCATAGATTGGTGCTGCACAAAGTGATGTGTGAGCTGATAGTACAACTGATGTTGTGCCACATGCCACAGCTAGTTCTTCGACAAGGTTGATGTACTGCCAGTAAGTACCACCTGCGCCGCCGTACTCTCTTGGAAATGGGATGCCCATCATGCCAAGGTTTGCCATTTTTTTAACAGTCTCTTCTGGAAATCTTTCTAAGTCATCGATTTCCGCAGCGATTGGTTCTACCTCGTTGAGTGTAAACTTTCTGAACAGTTCACGCATCATGAGGTCTTCATTGGTCATTTCAAATGTCATTTTTTTCCCTCCGTTTGTTAATAATTTAACTCTGCAATACAAAAAAAATAAACTATCCCCATGACAACATTTTAACACTTATTGTTAAAAAGTCCAATAAGATAATTTAATTTTTTAACGAATTCACGGAATTTTAACAAATTTAAAAATAAACAACATAATGACCAATACAAGTGCAATAAACAAATAATTTCTTAATCGATTGTACTTAAATATTCCTTTATATGGATCATCATAAAGTGCACTATTCTTAAATGTTAAGTCATCTTCAAACACATGATAAATTTCCCCAGGTTTATCAATGATACTATGCACTTCTCCAGAGTATATACCATAGGCAACATCATAATCTTTAAGCGGAACTGAAAGTTCAAACCCAAAACCATCAGAACATTTTTCAACTTTTGTGCGAATACCATGTTCAGCCATTCGTTTCTCAAATTCTATGAATATTGTATCTACTGTCGCCGTTTTATCGCAATCGACAATTTTCCATTTGTATAGCAGTTCAAAAGATTCCATAACACCTCCTATTGAGTTTCATATACCCATTTTTCTACAGAATCCTTAATTTCTTGTCGATAACCTAACCAATCTAGCATTTGAATGATTTGCCCTGTACTTCGATAAGCTGCAAAATAGTACATGGATCTAACAGGCATATTCGTTTGTGTCGTATTAAGCTGATTCGCATATGCAACAGCTCGCTCTGGATAAGCACTTAACCATAGACATGACTTATAAAAAGTATTTTCAAATGACGATGCTAACTCTGGATAAACTTCATCTGTTGCATTTAATATAATTACAGCAAGTTGATAGTCTTCAACTTCATCTAATGTTACATATGAACTAAAAGCGTCAAACTCTTCATAACCGAGATATACTTCTTCTATCATTAACAGTTGATTTGTTTGTGTTTGTACCATATCTTCCATTTTATCGACATAAGATAAAGTATAATCCCTATCAAGCACCATGCCTTTTAAGGCTAGATCATGTGTTAATCTCTTTATAGAAGATGAATATAAGCCTTTAAACCCTGATGGATCATAAACCTTTATTGCATTGCCTTTCACATCTGTTAACGATTTTATACCTAAAATCACATGATTATTTCCCTTTACAACACCTAAGAGTCTGTAATCTTCCGACTTTGAAAGGACTTCAATAGCAAGCGTAAAAGGCAGTACAGCTATTGAAGGTTCGCTTGAAGATAAAGCTTCTTTTAATTTAGGAAGATCATTGTATAAAGTATAGTCAATTACTACATCTTCAAGCAACATAGGCTGTTCATATAAAAGTTTAGTAAGAGAATATGACGCCAAGCCCTCTGAAGAAGCACATGTGATAGAAACCACATCTTCATTGTACTTTTGCAGTGATTCATTCGTTGGTTGTGACTCAATTATTTGTCCTTCTATATTGTTTTTTTTCAACTCACATCCCGATAATACCATGAGCAAAGTGAATATCAACATTATGAATCTCACTAAATTTTTATGTTTATACATTTTTCACTCCTCATCATAAGCTTATGTACTTAGTATCAAAATTTTAACATAAAAAAAAGGCTGTCACAACAGCCTTAGATTACGATTCTTTTCTTTATATAGTCACTTTCTAGCTTTACAAGCTCCAAATAGACTTGATCACCTTCTAAAATATAATTCTTATCAATTAGTAAATTTAGATCTGATACCAAAACCTCTAAAAGTTCCATAAATTGATTAATTTTATACTTGCTTTTTAGTCTACCAAATGGATTCAATCCTGAGAATGATCCCACTGAAACAAAAATTCTACCATTTTTCTTAAGCGTTCTTCGTGATTCTTTTAGGATTTGAGAAACGTCGATTTGACTATTCTCAATTTCGCTTAGTACAATTATATCTACGCTCTCATCTGCTTGAAAAAGTGAATTATTACACCAAGTCACTTTGTTTTTATCAGACTCACCACAGTGCAGTTTAATATCATCTCGTTGCCATTCAAGAATAATATCAACGGGTGTAAAATGATTTGGGCTTAACTTTCTAAATTGTTCTACGGTCATCTATGTACTCCCTACCAATGCGTTTATGAAAAGTAATCTTCAAAAGTATGCCTTAAAAATACCACATACCGCTTGGAAATACAATAAAATCGGTGTTAACAATATCATACTTTTTATTAATAGATATTTTAATGATATGAAACAATCTCTACAGACTATAGATTATCTGGATTCTTCTTAAAGTAAATTCGATCAGAAGTTTCTTTTGCAGCATCAATGATCTCATCAATTTCTGTTAATCGACTTTTGATTGCATCAGCAGTTTCTTTGGGTACATTAAAATATAAGAACAAATCCTCAAATTTTCGAATTGATCGGTTGAAATTCTGATTGATTTCTATGAAGGAATCTATATTATGACTATGTGTTGCATTTTTAAACTGTTCAAGATCAATTTCAATAATATTGATGACATCTTCTTCTCTGTCAAACTCACGTAGTGCTAACGGATAAGGTTTGATTCTTTCTAAAAAGTATCTCCCTTTTTTATTGATATTATATACATATGCAATTTCTGTATTTTCAACTAAAAATACAACAAAACACATCTTTGAGTTAATGACATAAACATCTGCACCCATTTGTCTTAATTTGATATCATGCTCCATAATTTCTGCATTCATCATTTTGCGCATATAGACTCCTCCTTATATGATAAAGACTACAAGATAAACCGTTGAAATAGCTATTGAAACAATCATCAGTGGAAAACCTATTTTGAAATAATATCCAAAAGACAACTTTTGACCATGTCTTGCAAGTAAACCTGAGACAATTACATTGGCAGATGCACCAACAAGTGTTCCATTTCCGCCGAGACAAGCTCCTAGCGCAAGTGCCCACCAAAGAGGTGTTACATCTAGTCCAGACATGACGCCATAGTTTTTAATCAATGGAATCATGGTTGCTACAAAAGGAATATTATCAAGAACCGAAGATGCAATTGCCGAAACCCATAAGATTACAATCATAGTCATCGTCATATTGCCACCTGTAACGGTAAGTAATTTTGATGCTAGATACTCCATAACACCTACTTCTTCTAGCGCTCCTACTAGTATAAAAAGTGCTAAGAAGAAGAATATTGTCGCCCATTCAATCTCTATAAAGATATCCTCCACATCACATTTGCTTATCAAAAGTAATACTGAAGCTGCAAACAATGCAATTGTGGCTGATTCGTACCCCATTGATTGATGTAATACAAATCCAAGTACTGTCATTAAAAGAACACCGATACTTTTTTTCATCAAAATCGGATCTTTAATCGCTTTTTTTTCATCAAGTCTTAGTATTTTCATTTTATTTTCATCAGTTGCAACATAGTGCATTTTATAGCCGTATTTAAAAATCACCATGGTGATAAAAAATATAACAACTACAACAGGTCCAAGTGCAACAACGAAATCTAAGAATCCTAACCCCGTTGCACTACCAATCATAATGTTGGGTGGATCACCAATTAGAGTTGCTGTTCCGCCTATATTAGCAATCAATATTTCTGGAACAAGAAATGGAATTGGATTTAAATCTAGGGTATCTGTAATAACTAAAGTCACTGGTACGATTAACAAAACCGTTGTGACATTATCTAGTAACGCTGAAGAAAACGCAGTGATCGTACAAAAATAGAGAATAATTTTCCACGGATCACCTTTTGCAATCTTCGCTGCTTTAATTGCTACGTATTGAAAAATACCACTCTTTTTCATAATGTTGACAATAATCATCATGCCAACTAACAAACCAATGGTATTAAAATCAACATAATGTAACGCTCTTTCTTGACCTTCAATATTGAGGACAACCATTAGAAAAGCGCCTACCATAGCAACAGCGGTTCGATTCATTTTTTCAGACATTATTAGTAAATAAGTTACTATAAAAACGCCTATTGCCAAAATTAGCTGAAATTGCATACCTCTACACACTTCCTATTCATTGATTTGTCACGTCAAAACCCGGACAAAGTTAATCATACGCCTCAACGATTTAAAAATCAAGTGTTTTGGGGATATCTTACGATTGTATAGTCATAGGCAATTTTAGTTTTGTTAATAAAAAATTTACAAATAATCTTTAATTTATTAAAGTGAAAACTCATTTCTCTTTCTTATAATCATCTCAAACCATACATAAATGATTACACCTTTAAACACACTCGTTATCGTTATACTCCACCAGATGCCATTTAAACCTAAGAATGTCATTTGACTAAAATATAAGGCCAATGGAATGCGCATCAAGTTAAACAAAATGCTGATGATTGCAGCAGGTTCTGTTCTTCCTATACCATTGAAAGCACCAGAGCTTGTAATCTCAATACACATAAAAAGCTGAGATAAAGCTAGTATTTTAAGGTAATTCACACCTAACGCAATCGCTTCAGGTTCTCTAATAAAAATCATAAATAACCATTTGGCTCCAAAAAACAATAAAAAGGTATTAAAGAGTCCAATTGCAAAAGCGACCTTCATTGCTGTTCTATACCCAGTAATAACGCGTTTATATTGCTTAGCACCATAATTTTGCCCCACAAAACTACCAAGTGCTACAGAGAATCCCAATGCAGTCATCCAAGTAAGTGACTCGATCTGTGACCCTACTTTCTGTACCGCTATAGGCAAAGGCCCATAGGCTGCAATTATCCTAGCAATTACAATCGAGATTAAGGTAAATAATGCACTTTGAAGGGCAGGTGGAAAACCCATTTGCATGATTGCCTTTATATCATCTAATTTCGATTTTTTAAAAAACTGAAAATGCTTAAAAAGAACATGTTTAAATCTAATATTGTAAATAAATATTGAGAATACAACCATTTGGGCAAAAACAGTAGCTACTGCAGCTCCTGCAACACCCATATCGGGAAATGGTCCTATACCATTTATTAAAATTGGGTCTAAAATCATGTTGATTAATAAACCAATAGCATTGAATTTAAAAGGCAATCGACTATTACCTCTCCCGTTAAATATGCCTGTAAAAACTTGATTACAAAATGCAAAAATCAACCCTGCTATAACAATTACCAAATAGCTAATCGCCATCTTCTCAACAGTTGCGTTA
This sequence comes from Fusibacter bizertensis, assembly GCF_029914245.1. Classification (GTDB taxonomy): domain Bacteria; phylum Bacillota; class Clostridia; order Peptostreptococcales; family Acidaminobacteraceae; genus Fusibacter_C; species Fusibacter_C bizertensis. The sequence continues at coordinate 65,841 of NZ_JARYZI010000006.1, read as the reverse complement.
TTGGTATTAAAGAAACTAATAATTGGAACTCTCAACAAAAGTATAAATGTACTGTAAATTAATGCGATTACGACTGTGATGTGTATCCCTGCTCTTCCAATTTCTTCTGCACGTTCATTCAACTTCGCGCCAGTTGCTTGAGCAACTTTTATCTCTGTTCCCGTTTTTCCTAAAAAAACAAATGCTTGTGATAACCAAACAAAAAAACCTGCAATCCCTACAGCAGCAACTGCGTTCGAGCCTAGAAACCCAATCCAGATCATATCCGTTAAATTATACGCCATTTGTATAAAGCTTGTTCCCATAATAGGAATTGCCATCATTACTAGTCCACGAAGTATTGAACCAGTGGTTAAATCACTATGTCTATCATCCATTGTCGTTTCCTCAGTTTATATACTTTCTAATTTTTGTGTAAATCTAATTAATTATAGCAAACACATATCTTTCGGACAACTAAATATTTCAGTTTTAAAAAAGCAATTATGCAACTTTTGTTTACACTTTTTGCACATATATGTCTTTAGTGTAAATTTAACATTACACTTTTGTGATTTATATACATTTCAACGTTCTGCGATCATTCATACGGGTATTGAATCCACTTAAAATCTGCTATTTAAACCAAGGTTAGTTGCTTATTTAGTATTAAATTTAATGGCATAAAACTTGCATTAATATATCTAATGACTTTACAAAAGAAGGAGATGGGGTATGCATACAATTCCACAACTAACTCAGATGATTGAATTTGCTCCAACAATTCAATCCTTAGTCATTAGGGACACTGCAATTGCTGTAACTGATTTACATGAGTACGTATATTATGCAAAAGGCAAAGAACTAAATCATCACGTCAAACCTGGAGATCCTGTAAAGCCTGGTTCACTGGTTGAAAAAGCGATGACATTACGCCAAAAACAAACTTCTATTGTAGACGTAACACTTTTTGGCACACCTTATATTGGAACCGCAATTCCTTTAATTGACCCTAAAACACAAGAAGTAGTTGGTAGTCTTTTTATTGGCGAAAGTACTGAAAAACAAGAGTTACTTAAAAATATGGCAAAAGAGCTTAGCAGTAATGTGTCCGACATAACAGACTCAACGAGAGATATCTCAAAGAAAGCAGATCAATTTTCAGTTTTTTCTAACCAACTTGCAGAATTAACACATAACTTCAACAAAAAAATTGGTGAAATCAACAGTTTTACTTCTATGATCCAAAATATTTCTAAAAAAAGCAATATGCTTGGTATAAATGCGGCTATTGAATCTGCCCGCATCGGTGAACAAGGTAGAGGTTTTGCTGTAGTGGCTGAAGAAATAAGCAAACTCTCAAAACAAAGCAACGATTCTGTAATTTCTATCTCAGATATGACCCGTTCTATCTTAGCTGACAGTGAATCACTTAACAACGAAACTGATATTCTTACTGGCTTGTCTGATGAAATTATGCTTATACTCAATTCTCTCACTCAAAATATAGAAGCAATTTATGGCATGGTCGAAGAATTGACAAGTATATCAGAATCATTATAATGAATTATTTAAGATGGCAAAAAGCGTTTTTCGTTTTTTGCTTTTTTAATTTGTTTTCTATTCTTTATCGAATTGTAATACAAAAGTAATCCATCTATCGTATAATAAAGTAGAAGAAAACTATCATTGTAAACTTTTGTTTACTGAAAATTCAAACATTTTAGGGAGTTACTATGCTACGAAAAAAAATTAATATATTGACAATTGCACTTGTCATTTGTTTATCTCTGACCCTTTCTGCTTTTCCAAATCTATCTTACGGGGCTGCATTTGGCGATGTAGAGGGACACTGGGCTCAGACATATATAGACACAATTCAACCCCTTGGTGTAATTGCAGGTTACCCCAATGGCACTTTTAAGCCTAATAGTAATATAACGCGTATTGAATTTGTCGCAATTACTGTCAATGCTTTAAAGCTTTCTGTACGCTCAGTAAATGCAAACGAGTATTGGGGAGCACCATTTGCAGAAGTAGCACTATCAGCTGGTTTAATAGGCGAAGATGAGTATGGTGGTATTACGGAGAAAAACCTAAACCAAAACATCAGCCGTGAAGAAATGGCGAGTATTATCGTAAATGCTTTTTATAGCCGAGGCAAAACAGTCACTGAAACTCAAAAACAAGCTGCACTCCAAACACTTACAGATTTTGACACGGTATCATCACAATATTATGATCAATCAGTCGCATCAGTAGCTCTAGGTATTATTGGAGGATTTCCCAATTCAACTTTTGGTCCTAAAGAAAATGCAAGTCGCGCACAAGCGGCAGTAGTTTCCTATAAATTATTGGTTGAGCTAGGAATTATTGCTACAACTACCGATGATCCTTCACTTACTCAAACGACTGCTTTTGCAGTAAACAATATTGAGATCGGCGATTCCTATGAATGGGTGATAAAAAAATATGGCCAACCTGTTCGCGAAGATATTAGCGAGTATGGTTTCAAATGGCTGGTTTACCACAATAATTATAAAAATTATTATCAAGTTGGAATTCAAAATGGTAAAGTAGTCGCACTGTATACCTCATCTGATTTATTAAAATCAAAAAATGGTTTTGCAATTGATTTTACAAAATCAAAAACCACTGCACTCTTAGGTGAACCTTTAAAATTCATTCAAAAGGGAAATGTTCAGTATCTACAATACAATTCAGATGAAACTGCTACTTATTTAAGCAATAACGCATATATAACTGCCTATTTTGATACTGCAGATGCTGGAAAACTATTTTCCGTCAAAATAATCGATTATAATGTTGAACAATCTCTAAAAAGTCAATACGGTACTGCATCAACTCCACTCAGAATTTCGTATGAAAAAACAATCTTTGATCTCGCTAATGTTTTCAGAGTTGCACATGATCAAGATATTTTAAAATGGCATGAACCACTTGCTGACGTTGCAAGAAAACACAGTCAAGATATGTCAGATCGTAGCTTTTTCAGCCATACCAACCCAAGTGGTTATACACCATTTGACCGAATTTTAGCCGATGGTATCGATTATCACTATGCTGCTGAAAACATTGCAGCAGGCTATACAAGTGCATTTTCTGCGCATTCAGGGTGGGTTAACTCACCTGGTCATCGCGATAATTTACTTCGTTCAATTGAGTACCTTGGTGTCGGCGTTTATATCGGTGGAGAGTTTGTCAATTACTTTACCCAGGATTTTATTACGCCATAATTATTAATCCATAAAATTCAAAAATTAAAACAAGAGCAATATTGATGCGTTTTCTTAGTTCCTAACTAAAAATACACTTCAATATTGCTCTTTTACGTTAACATTTAAATATATGATTCATACCACTAATGATGTTCTCCCTTACCACTTTGGCAGCTCGGACATACACCAAATATTTCAAGTCTATGTTCTAATATTTTGAAGTGCGTTAAATCACCTAAGTCTTTTTCATAAGTTTTTAGTGGGCATCCTTTAATCGCTGTAATTTTATTGCACTCAACACAGATTAAATGATGCTTATGTTCTCTTAAATTGATTTCAAAAGTAGCTCTGTGATCATTTCCAAATGAATTTTTTAAAACTAAATTGTGTTTTACGAATAATTCTAAAATTCTATAGATCGTTGACATATTGATGACGTCGTTAAATGATTTGTCTTTAGATAATTCAATATACAAATTGTCCGCAGTAATGGGTTCTTTACAAGTAATGAGATACTCATATACTCTTTGTCTCTGGATTGTATTTTTGATTTTATTTGATTTAAATATTTCACTCACCTTTTGATTCATCACTACCTCCTATCTAAGCCGCTTTATAATCAGTGCTATAAGAAAGAACATGGCATTTACCATCACAATACTTGCGCCTGATGGTAAGTTAAAAACAAAAGATCCTATTACACCGATTAAAACAGATGCTACAGAAACAATCGCAGAAATCAATATGGTTGACTTGAAACTCTTTGAAATTTGCAGTGCAGTCACAGTTGGAAAAATAATCATGCTAGAGATCAGCATCGTTCCAACAACACGGATTCCAAGAACTATAGTCACTGCAGTTAAAACTGCTATCAAACTATTCATCCGTTTAGTATTGATTCCCATTACACTTGCAAAAGATTCATCGTGCGTAATTGCAAATAAATCATTATAAAAATAAACAACCGTTATAATCACTACTGTAGCTAGTATAAGTGAGAGCCACACATCACTTTGACTGATAAGCAGAATACTGCCAAATAGAAAACTAAATAAATCGACATTAAAACCTTGAGAAACACTTGCAATTAACACGCCAAATGCAACTGAAAATGATGATATAAGGCCAATTGCAGCATCTCCATGCAAATTTGCTTTTTCATTAAGCCTTAAGATAGCAAGCGATGCCACAATTACTACTGGAATCGAAACAAATAAAGGTGATGTATTAAGTAAAAGTGCTATGGCCACTGTTGCAAAACTTACATGCGCTAAACCGTCGCCAATCATCGAAAATTTCTTAAGTACTAAAAATATCCCTAAAAGCGCACTGCATATAGCGATTAAAACACCTACCAAAATAGCTCTCTGCATAAATCCGTACTGGAGTGCTTCTGACATTAAATTAATAATATGCATCTAAGCCTCCCCATCTAAATGAAAATGATCATGTCCAAATGAAGAAGTGAATTTGGAAACCTCATCGTAAAACACGACCTCTCGATCTAACACAAGCATCTTTTTAGCATACTTCTGAACACTACCTAAATCATGTGATACCAAAACAATCGTTGTACCATCGATGGTATTAATCTCGTGGATCAGTTTGTAAAAATCTTCCCTAACACGAGGATCAAGTGCACTGGTAGGTTCATCTAAGATAAGAACTTCTGGTTTATTCACCATTGCCCTTGCTAATAAAACTCTTTGTTGTTGTCCTCCTGAAAGATCTCCAATACGTTTGTTTTTTAGTGGCATTATATTGAGTCTTTCAAGAATATCATCTATCTTTTTTTGATCCTCTTTATTTATAATTTTAGGCCGTTTTTTATCACTAAGTAGGCCAATCCCCACGATTTCTTTTACTTCAGCAGGAAAAAGACTATCGTTAGTCAAAGCGATTTGTGGAAGATAACCCTTTTTCAATGTAGAATTCTCAAATTTTATTATACCTTGTTCAATTGGTACTAAACCTAGCAATGCCTTAACAAGGGTAGTTTTACCAGAACCATTTGCACCAACTAACCCAATATAGTCACCTTTTTTTATGCTAAATGTTACCCGATCTAGGACCAGGTGATGACCATATCTTACGATTAAATTACTAACTTCAATTTGTTGATTCATGATACCCCAACCCTTCCTTAAGTCGCTCTAAGTTACCTTCCATAATTTCAATATAAGTAACACCTTCTTCTATTTCTTGTTTAGACAAATTGTGCGCACCATGCAGCAATAGCATTTTTACACCTGTTTCTTCTGATATAATCTTAGCAACTCTAGGATCAATTAGCTCTTCATAATAAATTGCCTTCGCTTTTGTTTCTTTTATAGTTTTCATTAGTGCTGCAATGCGTTGTGGTGTCGGCTCTGCATCCGGTGAAAAACCAGCATAAGGCGATTGACTTTCAAGACCATATCTATGAGCAAAATAACCAAAAGCAAAGTGCCCACCTGTTAATATCGTCTTTGAATCAGTATTTTCAAACGCCCTAATAATATCTGCATCCAAATTTTCTAGAGCATTAATTAATGTATTTTGACGCGCCTTTATCTGAGTTTCTTGACTAGGCAACTTTTGAATCAATGCCTCTGAAATTGTTTTAACCATATGGATCGCATTATTGGGATCTAACCAATAATGTGGATCGACAGCATCCTCAGAGTGATCCTCATCATGTTCTTCAACTAAATCATGATCGTCTTCATGCTCATGATCAGAAGCGATCATATCAATGCCAACACTTGCATCAATAACAGTGGTTTTAGTCTCATCTACGTTTTTTAACACTTCACTTACCCATGGTTCCATCTCTAAACTCGTATAGATGAATATATCTGAATTCAATATAGCCAACACATCTTGAGGTGTTGGCTCGAAGGAATGTGATTCAACACCTGGTGGCAACAATAAACTAACGTCGACATCTTCATTTCCAAGTGTTCTTGCAAAATCATATTGTGGAAATAGTGTGGTAACAACGTGAATTATATTGTTAGTTGTTCTTTGTGCCTCAATCTTATCATCATTTTGACAAGCTGTTAAAGTAAATAACATAACAGCTAAGGTTAATATCGCTAATTTTCTATTAAAGTTCATTATTTCCTCCAAAAAAAAGATACAATTTTACAAATGCAACTGATTTGCATTTGCATAAATTATATCATGTCCTTAGTCTTTGTCAAGTCGCTACTTCTTAGCGGATTTTTCTTTCTTTTTAACGAGCCCATTTAGTTCAGCTTCAGAAAGTTCACGCCACATCCCAGTTTTTAATTTACCCAGTTTAATATGCATTATTCTTACACGCTTTAACCCGACAACTTGATAGCCTAATGCTTCACACATTCGTCTAATCTGACGATTTAGCCCTTGAGACAAAACAATAGAAAATTTTTTCTCATCGATTTTATTGAGAGTACATGGCTTTGTTTTTTCATGCTTTTTCTTTACAGGGTTAAAAATCGTAACACCTTCACTCATTTGATTTAAAAAATCAGAAGTAATAGCTTTATTCACAATTACTTGGTATTCTTTATCATGTTGATTTTCTTCTCTTAGTATTTCGTTGACAATACTACCATCACTGGTTAGAAGTATGAGCCCCTCAGAATCTTTGTCCAAACGACCAATAGGAAATATACGCTCTTTATAACCAACAAAGTCGACAATATTGTTTCTGATCTTTCCTTCTGTTGTACAAACAACACCTATAGGCTTATTTAGCATTATATAAACATGCTTCTTTTTTTGCTCTATTCGCTTACCATTAACTTCAACACGATCTTTCTCTTTTACTTGACTACCAATTTCAGCTAACCGCCCATTGATCTTAACTTTTTTTGCAATAATAAGTGCATCTGCTTCCCTACGAGAACAAAAGCCTGATGCGCTAATATAATTATTAATTCTCATCATTTCCTCTTCATCTACTAAGACATAATAATATAATACCAAGTGCTTTTAAAAGTGTAAATGGTTGACTTAAATCTGTATATACCACAAATAATAAAATCTTCGGACATCGAGCCCGAAGATTCTGTCACAAGGTAGTTGTGACTAAATAAAAAAAACTTACATTGTAATCAATGTAAGTTTAAATAAATGGAGGAATATATGAACTTATATGAGAAATTATTGGCTTAAAGAATATTGAATCATTTGAGAATCCTTAATTAAGTTATATCCGACATATCCTTTTTCAATCAAATTCTTTTGTTCAAAAATTTTATCCATCTTAAGCATTTTCAACTCCGAGTTCTCAATACTAAATGATTTTGACATGTCTTTGTGTAAAATAAACCGCCACATACCATCTAATTCTTTACTCGCATACTTTCGTTTGAGAGACTTTATATTAAGTCCCGCAGACATAATATTATATAAACTAAATAAATTATATGGAGAAACCGTGCAAATTAGATGTTTCATCTCCAGAGGCTTTATTAATTCGATAGCCTTTGAAAGTGTAATTGCTTGAAGTTTATTTCCTCTATAATCAGGACTAACTAAGGTAGTCTCCAAATGAACAACCCGATCAAGTTCCGAGTTATCTAAGTGTATATCATTTCCTAAATTTTTAAGAGAATGACCTGGAAAACTTATATATCTATATGATATCAATTGTTCTTGTGAATTATATACACCTATAACCATTGCACCATTTGATAAATCTTCTAACATTTCTTGCCTTGTATCTTTATACAACACTTGTTTATTAGGAAGACCTTCGTATACCTTGTGTTGTAAATTCATGATCGCATTGATCTCTTTTGCTTCAACTAATCTCATCGTATAACTTTCTTCTTGCCTGATAGTGGCTTTTCTCTTAATAATATAACCTTGTTCTAAAATCATAAAAAGTCCTCCTTTCTAATTCAGTGCTGTTGGGCTATTCTGTTTGTCTGACAACTTGCCCCATTATGTAAGTTGTTACAATTATACCCTAACAACTCATGCAAGTCAACAAGGTTGTTAGTATTTCTATTTCAGTCTTCTCAAAGTGGTGATATAATATATTGTAAACTAAGCACTGCCGTGCATTTGGAGGTATTCATGAGCGAGCAAAACGCAAGAAGGGTTAAGCATCCTGAAGTGACAATAGAAGGTACTAAATATTTAAGAATTCCGATCAAGACTCACGTAGTTATGAGAGATGATCAACTCATTGAAGTGATTAAAAAGTATGCGCATTCTGAGCTTATGCCAAATGATATCCTTTTTGTTACAGAAAAAATCGTTGGCATTACACAAGGAAGAGCAATTCCCATAAAGGACATTACTCCTAGACCTTTGGCGACACTTTTGGCGAAATATGTAACAAAAACACCTGCTGGTATAGGTCTCGGTATGCCCGAAACCATGGAAATGGCACTGCGTGAATGTGGTATACCAAGGATATTATTTGCATCTGCTGCCAGTGCAGTCACTAAAATATTTGGTAAACGTGGTGTATTCTATGATATTGCTGGCTATAAAGCATCCTCTATAGATGGGCCCACACCCAACACACTGCCGCCTTACAACGAGTATGTCGTTTTGGGACCAGATAAACCTGACCAAGTAGCACTAGAAATCAGTGAGGCGCTAGATGGCGTTAAAGTAGCGGTTGTTGATATCAATGACCTAAGTGGTGCAATCTTAGGCGTATCTCACGCTTCTATTAATAAAGAACTTGTCGTTAGAATTCTAAAAGACAATCCACTTGGTCAAGATCACGAGCAAACACCTTTAGGAATTATAAGAAAGATATAACATCATAAAAAAAGCTATCTCATTTGATGCATCATATCACATCTGAGATAGCTTTTTTATTATATTATAGTTATAGCATTGTTAATTTTACGCTTCTTTACCAACGGTTTCATTTTTAGCAAATGAAGTAGCCTTATATAAGAAGAAAGCAAATGAAACAATAGCAGCCACAATTCCTACAGGTATGCCAATTGATTCAGACATTTTAAGTCCTTCCGGCGCAACAATGATGTATGTTGTTACAACTGCTGTCATAAAAGTTGCAGGTAAAGATGTAATCCAGTGAGGTTTTCCAGTTTTGTATAGATAAGTCGCTGAAGTCCAAAGTACAATTGTTGCTAAAGTTTGATTCGACCAAGCAAAATATCTCCAGATTATAGTGAAATCAATGAAGCAAAGCGCTATTCCCACTGCAAACAAAGGGATTGCAATTACAAATCTTGACATTAACTTGTCTTGTTTAAAATTCATAGCATCAGCTATTACTAGTCTTGCACTTCTAAATGCAGTATCACCTGAAGTAATTGGTGCTGCAACAACACCTAAAACTGCAAGTATTCCACCAAACGCGCCAAGCAATGTTGTTGATATATCATTGACGACAACTGCAGCAGGTCCTGCAGCCGCAAGTGCCTCAGTGCTGCCATAAAAACTCATTGCAGCAGCAGCCCAGATCAGTGCAATTACACCTTCGGCAATCATAGCACCATAAAAAACACGACGACCTTCTTTTTCACTCTTAAGACATCTTGCCATAATAGGTGATTGCGTTGCGTGGAATCCGCTAATAGCACCACAAGCAATTGTTATAAATAAAAATGGAAAAATTGATTTTCCTGCTGGATGAAAATTTTGAAGTGTAATTTCTGGAATATGATACCCACCTATAAGAATTCCACCCATGATTCCAACACCCATGATAATAAGTGCTGCACCAAATATTGGATAAACTTTACCGATGATTTTATCAATTGGTAAAATAGTTGCGAAGATATAATAGAGAATAATAATTCCTAAGAAATAATACTTATTAATACCTGTCATTGTTTCCAAAAGCCCTGCAGGTCCACTGATAAATACAACACCTACAAGAACAAGCAATACGACTGAGAAGACTCTCATAACTGCTTTTGCACTTACACCAAGATATCTGCCGACAATCTCACCAATTGTCTCTCCTTGATGTCTAACAGATAGCATTCCTGAAAAGTAATCATGTGTTGCACCTGCAAATATCGAACCAAGAACAATCCAAATAAATGCCACCGGCCCCCATAAAGCCCCTGCTATAGCCCCAAAAATCGGACCTAGTCCCGCTATATTCAGGAACTGAATCAAAAATACACGTTTCCAATCCATTTCAACATAATCGACACCATCTGCTTTTGATTTAGCAGGTGTTTCAGTGCCATCGTTAATACCAAAAATTCTTTCAACTACCTTTGAGTATAATAGATACCCCAATAATAATGCAAAAAGTGACAATAAAAAAGATACCATTGTAGATTCCCCCTATTCTTAATTTAGAATCATCTCATGGTATCACTTTTTTTGGTTTTTAATCACATTTAGAGTTGAAATACAAAAATATGCTTCTAAAATACATAAATCATCATTTAATATTCAAAACACTTTTAAAATGCTTTAAATATTTTCGACTTACTGGGATTTCAGATTTGCACTTTTCTAACCTAATAATTAATGTGTTGTTAAAATAAGGGCTTACTTCTATAATCTTAGACAAGTTCACTAAATAGGAGCGATGTGTTCTAAAAAACTTATCACTTGGCAGTTGCTCTTCTAAATCTGCTAGGCAATCCTTTAGTTCAAAAACATCCAAAGACGTATGAAGCGTAACTGTATTATTCTCAACTTCACAATATAAGATATCATCTATATCCACCAAGAGCATTTTGTCCCCACGCCAAACAGGGTACTTAGTCATATTATACTTTGCTTTTTCAAGCTCTATTGGATTTTCGGGTGCAATATTTCTCTTTACTTTAAGAAGAGACCGATAAATTCTTTCAGGTTCATATGGTTTTAAAATATAGTCTAGTGCATTTTGATCAAAAGCTTTAATTGCATAATCGTCATATGCAGTAGCAAAAATAACCTGAGTTCTGATCCCATACTGCCTTAATTGATCTGTAAACTGAATCCCATTTAATACAGGCATATTTATATCTAGAAAAACAACATCCGCCTCTTCCATCAAAACAAACTGAAGCGCCTTTTTTGAATCGGTAAAAGAACCAATGATTTCGACATAACTAACCTTACTTAAAATATATGTGAGCTCTTGAATTGCTAGCTGTTCATCATCAACAATTACGATCTTAATCACATCTACCCCTCAAAAATTTGACTTTAATTCCTAGCTTGTCCCGGAATTGTAAAAGTTATTGCGGTGCCTTTGTCTTTAGAAGTTTCTATTGTTAACTCTCTATTATATATACTCATTAGTCGTTCTTTTACATTTGCAAGTCCAATTCCTTTGTTTTTTTCAACATCTTTATGATGATCATCTTGATTTTGAGAGGACATACCAACACCATCATCTATAACACTAAACTGGACGTCGTTTTCAACTCGATGTATATTTAGCTTCAGTGTTCCTACCCCCTGCTTCTTCTGAATACCATGCTTGACAGCATTTTCAACAAGAGGTTGTAATATTAAAGGTGGTAACAGCAAGTCAATTCCATCTTCAATATACATTTCAACCTTCAGTTTATCTGGAAATCTAGCATTTTCAATGTTTAAATAAGCTTCGATAAATCTTAATTCTTCGCTTAAAGGAACAAATGGCTCATTGTTTTTAAAACCGTTTCTAAGGACAATGCTTAATTCTTGTAGTAATAGTCTCGCCTTATCCGGATCAGTTCTAGTTAAGGACATAATTGCATTTAAAGCGTTAAACAAAAAATGTGGTTTTATTTGAGCTCTAAGTGCATTGAGTTCAGCTTTTGCCCTTAAGGATTTTTGTTTCTCAACTAGTCCAAGTTCTAATTGCGTTGAAAACAAAGCACCAAGACCTTTAACAAGTTCGATATCTGTTTTTAACACTGTATTTTCTCTGATACGGTACACTTTCAAAGTACCAATAGCCTTTTCATTAACCTTAAGCGGAACTACGATGACAGAACTTAATTTACAATGTGACTCACTACAACCAATTTCAGATCTATTTTGTCCGAATTGTATTTCACCCAATTCAATCGATTTTCTTGTTTTTTCAGTCCAAATATGACCACCAACAATATGATGGTCTTCACCAACACCAATATGAGATAATATTTGATCATTATTAGTAATTGCAACTGCATCATAATCTGTCAACTTGTATATGATTTGAGCAACTGCCTTTGCAGATGCTTCATTTAAACCTTTTCTTAAAAACTGTAACGTACTATTTGCAATTTGTAACGAAAGATGAGCCATTCTTGCAGAAGCATTTTCATTTTCATCATATATTTGCTGGATGAAAAGTAGAAACATCCCAATTCCAAGCGCATTGAGAAACGTCATTGGTAAAAAGATGATTTCCACTAACGCATATGCTTCTTCAAAGGGCCTTGCAAGGATCAAAATCAAAGCCATTTGGATCACTTCAACAAAAATACCCAATAAAAATCCATAAAAATATTTACTTTTCTTTGAATCTAATTTTGCCTTAGAGTAGCCTCCAATAACGCCTGCAATCACAGTAGATACACCACAAGAAAACGCAGTCAAATCTCCGCCTTGGAAAAAAAACATCCTATGTAGTCCTGCAATCAAACCCGAAATAACACCTACAAAAGGGCCGCCTATGATACCTGAGAGTAAAACAGGAATTGTCCTTGAATTTGCAACGCCCCCTGACACAGGTGTACCAAGTAAAGTCATTAAAATTCCAAGCAACCCCCAAAAGAGACCATATAAGACTTTCTCAGCTAAACTAGGCGAATCACTGACAACATATTTTTTGAAGAACATTGTCTTCGACATTATAAATGCGAATATGACAATCAAACCAAGTCGCTCAAGTAATCCAAATGACAATTCGAGTATCATCATTCCCCAACCTTCTTATTGACATATTTTTCTACTCTTTCACTGTTTTCAGTAGCATTTCCGACGTAAAACACTATATCTCCAGCAAAAAAAACCAACTTAGGTCCTGGAGATAGGAGCAACTGTCCCGTCCTATTTATACCAATTATAGTAGCGCCAGTATGTTCCCAAAACTTCACTTCACCAATTGACTTACCAATTAGATAACTGGATTCAGTTACTTTAAATTCCAAGGGATGTATAATTCCTACATGTTTCATAATAAGTGCTTGTTCAATTAAAGTATCCAGTGTTTCAATCATGGTATCTTCTATTGCTCTTTTTTCTTGTATCATTTTTGCAATGTCTTCTCTCATGGAAAGGACGCGATCTTTAGAATGATTTTCTTTTATAAATGCATCCGCTGCCGTTCTGGATTTTATTAAAATCCCCTTTTTTTCAACCACTTCTACAACGTTTAGTTCTTCAAGTAATTTAAGTGCCCTTCTTATCGTTTCAGGTGACACGCTATATTTACCCGATAGTGTAGACCTTCCCTTGATCATCTCGCCTATTTTCCACTCTTCATTGAGTATGCTATAAGCAATATCTAGTGCAATGCGTTCATAACGCGCTGCTTTACTTCCCGAATCATACGTATCTTGCTTTACCACGTTAATTGCCTTCCCCTCTTTTACATAAATACATTTAAAATACCATTACTTAAAGTCATTATAAGTATACCTGCTATAAAATTCCCAATTAAAATAGCAGGAAAAGCTATTTTAAATCGAATATCAAGCAAAACTGCTGCAAGGGTGCCACTCCATACACCAGTACCTGGAAGTGGTATCGCAACAAATATCAATAACCCCCAAAACCCATATTTCTTAATATTAGTACTTTTTCTAATACTTTTTACACTAATATGGTCAACAAATCTCTTAAGCTTTGGAAGTTGGCTAATAAATCTAAATACGGGTCTAATACCAAGTAAAAGTATCGGTACAGGTATCATGCTACCAATAAAACTAACAACAAAAGCATGAAATGGCGATAAACCAAATGAAATACCAAATGGAATAGCGCCCCTTAATTCTATAACTGGTAAAGCTGCTATAAAAGCTGTTTTAAATTCTGCTGATAATATCTTAAGTAGTTCAGTCAAAAAAGTCATATTTTATTCCTTGTCCAAAAATCAGTCATATAAACATAGTATAACATATTTTTGGGGTTAAAATAGATGGCATTATAGATGATAAAGATTCTCGTTTAAACCAAAAATGTTTGGGTATATTTTTATTAACAGTACATCAAAGGAGGATTATATGAAAGCTAATTTAGAAAAAGACAAAGCGAAGCTAGGTTCTAGTCAAACTGAAGCTTGGGCTGATGCAAAAAAATATGAAAAAGACACACATATTAATTTACCATCAGAGGCAGCTGTTGAAAATGCCAAAGAGTGGGTAGATGAAAACGAAAAATAATAAGCGCCTATAAGGCGCTTTTATTTTTCTAAAAATTGTTCAATTACATTACACGTGGTGTTGTATTGATCTGCTGCTTGAGCTGTAAATAGTGCATGATCATGTACGATTTTCGTTACTAACTCTTGATCATCAAATTGATAATGTCCAATAAATCTAAGATTAACGCATGCATCGTGAACTTGTTTGGCCATGATTTGAAACAAATCAAGCTCTTTGTTGATCATCTCTAATTTAGGGTCATTTGGTAAAAGTATATTATGAATGTATATTAATTTTTTTGCCAACATTCGCTTCGCATGTATATATTTTTCTTCACCAAATTGTTCTTCTTCTCTGTTGATAAAAACACGCAATAAATCACATTGTCTTTTCATCAAGCAATTTCCCTTTTTTTCACTTTCTTGAAATGGCTTTATCACGATTTTTAATTGTTGAAATTTAAAAGCATTTGTTTCATTTAAATCATTAATTAGATTTATCATTAAAGGCTCTTTTATTTCTTTTAACTTTTCAAGTGCTGCTTCATTCATATTCTCTTTATAGCCAATTTCAAATACATCGATTTCTCTAATTAGTGATGTCATCATGAAATATTTTTTTGAGATTTGCTCAATCTTTCTATAATCACTTGGCCTAATATTAGGCATAAAAAAATACATCAATGCTCTAAACTGTCGAATGCTTTCTCTGAACATATGAATACTCTCATGATCATATTGCGCACTGACCATACTATTCAAAGCTAAGTCTATGGCCTCAAGATGCTTCTCCATTATCATTGTTACTTTTCTATCTTCAACCACAGCGACCTCCATTCTACTTAAGAGTTTTAACAATTATATCACGCAAAAATTATGAATTCTATAAAAATTGCACGATGTATTACAAATAAATTGCACGCAATTTTCATGCCAATTATACTATTTCATTTTATATTTTACATACAATTAAAGCACCCTGGCATACCTTTTACAGTATGCCAAAGTGCTTTCCTCAATTCCACTAATAACTCAGATTGACTACATATTAAATATATATTGGTTTACAAGTATAAAATGCGCCGAACTACCTGCCAAAATAAATAGATGGAAAATCTCGTGAAATCCAAATCCAGCTATATTGAGTTTAGGTTTAAAAGCATAAAATACTGATCCAATAGTATATAGAATACCTCCCGTAACCAACCATACAAATCCACCTGTCGGTAAGGCTTTGAATAAAGGCACTATAAAAAATATACTTAACCAACCTAGAAACAAATACATCCCTGCTGATAGCCACCTTGGCATGTTGATGAACATCACTTTAGATATTGTACCAATAATTGCAAGCGCCCAAACAAGTATAAGTAATACATATCCTAGAGTCCCTTTTAAAGCCGTCAAGCATATAGGTGTATAGGTCCCGGCAATTAAGACAAATATCATGGCATGATCTAGTTTTCTTAACTTTAGTATTTTAGAGTCTTTACCCACATACCAATGATAAATAGTTGATGCACTGTACAGCATAATCATACTAACTCCAAAAATTATACCACCGACTAAATAGTTCATATTATTTTTAATTATCGAATTTGTAATCATGACACCAAGTCCTATTAGCGCAAGAAAAACACCGATGAAATGGGTTATTGTATTGATAGGTTCTCTCATATTTTTCTCCTTAAAGTTATCTAAGATACACAATTTATTTGACATAGTATTAAATACCACTTATCGTTGTATCTACATGATATCACTTGATTCGAATCATTTCAATACCTCTTTATAAAAACTTTATAAAATGATATAATTAGATAAAAATATAAGGAGATCTTATGAAAACAATTGATTCACTTATTTCATTTAAAAATCCAATAGGGACTCAAATACCCAATATTAACCTGTATATGGATCAACTTTTAGAATACTTTGATCACACCCTTGGAGATTTAAAGCGTCAAAATGAAGATGCTGTCTTTACAAAAACGATGGTTAACAATTACGTAAAATCAAACTTAATTAATGCACCTGATAAAAAAAAGTATTCTCATGAAACAATATGTGATTTAGTACTTGTTTATCATTTAAAGCGTGCATTTTCAATACCCGATACAACAATTATACTTAATGCTATTAAGAATGATCCTGAGTATTATGAAAGCTTCATTAAAATCCAAGGTGCAATTAGAGAATCCTTACTCGAAGTCATTCCCAAATCACTTACTAAAGAGAGTGCTAAGGAAATGCTAACTCATCTTTCAGCAGAAATCAGCATAAAAAAACAGCTGGCTGAGCAGCTGATTGATTACTTAAGTTCAGATATAGATGTACAAAAATAAATATTATTTTCTTGATCTTTAAATTCTATCGTTGCTACATGGTATCTTTGTTTAATTATGAAGTTGCTCTGTGCAACTATTTTTTTATCCAAATCATTGTAGTGGCATTTCAATAAAATCCCATCCCAAAGAAAGGTTATGCTTTCAGTAATAATTCCCACCATATCCGAATCCAAGGACCATTCGATGGTTTGTGCATTGCTTAAAATCACTGGTACTGTTAACAGCTCTAATCTTTTTCTATTTTGGTCTTGTGTATCAAAAGACTTAAGCAACCTCAAATTATTATTACCCATAATATTTGCTATCGCATTTTCACTAAAATTTCTTTCCCTTAGACCTGTTATGATTTCAGGTACTCTTGAGATATCTTCAAGTTTAACAGGCATAGTCGCACCATCAAAATCTGAACCTAAACCAACATGTTCATCCCCGATTAGTGCCGCTATATATTCAATGTGATCAATTAGCACGGAGAGATCAGCAAATTCATCCCCTAAAAAATAACGACAGAACACAACATTAACCACACCACCCGTATTTCTTATTGCTAAAAGCTGGTCGTCCTTTAAATTACGAAGATGTGATTTAATTCCCGAGGCACCAGAATGACTTGCGATAATCGGCCTTTTAGTATGTTTAACAACATCCCAAAATGTCGCTTCATTCATATGTGATACATCAACCATCATATTCAGTTCACTCATAGTTTTAACAAATGCCTCACCAAGTGTGGTTAAACCATTACTTGAGTCTGTTTCATCCACAAATTTACTATAAGTACCTTCACCTAGTAAATTAGAATGATTCCAGACAGGTGCAATCGCTTTTACATGTAGATCAGCATATTGCTTCATCAAACCAGCCATATTAGCAGCATTAATAGAATAGGCACCTTCTATAGTGGCAACACCAATTCTTTTCCCCAAAGTTATATCATGCATCATTTGTGAAAAACTTTTTGCTACGGCAAATCGACCTGGATTCATTTTTTCAACATGAAAAAGTGCATTTATAGAAGCGAGGATTCTGTGGTTATTGGTTTCAACGTCTCCATAGTCCTCTGTAAAAGCAGCAAAGTATGCGATGTTGACATTCCCTTTTTCCATCTTCGTCAAATCAATATTAAAATTTGTATCTTGACCAATATCAATACAAGGAACTTGAGTAACTGGATCAACTGCCTTCATCATTGTGTCATTATGAGTATCAATAATTAATCCTTCATATTTTTTAAGTCCCATTATCGTTCCTCCTATTATGATAATTCTCTAGACCTACCTTATATTGTATACACAATACTGTGTATAACATTTTTCAGTAAAATCAAAGCTTTTAAGCAATTTTCACAATGCTTTTCATAATTGATTTTGGATAAAATGTGGATATCTCAGGACTTATGCACAGGTTATCCACAGAAAATGGATAAAGTCCTAAATTAAATGATATATAAACATCCAGATTACTAAAAATACACCAAGAATCAACTGCAATTGATATACACTGATCATAAAGTTTGACCATCTGTAATCTTGTTTTGCTCTATTGATCATTAATAAAGTTGGTACTGACAAAAGTAACGTTAATATACCAAAAAGTCTAGTCCCTTTTACGGCTGTGTTAATCCCATAGATTATATCCCAAATATCATATGAAGTTGAAATAATAAAGATAAACACAAGTACTCCTGTAATCGAAAGACTATGAAGTAACAATACCATCCTAGGTGTATCATGAATCCTATTCACTTTCATATTGTTCCATCTAAAAAGTAGCAATAGTAGTGCAATCAAATTACAGATACCCATTAGCACAAGTAGCGCTGCTTCTAAAATTACGCTTTGGAAAAAAGGTGTCCTCACATAAATTGTATTTCCAATTATCAAGTACTCTAATTGACCATTTGGATCTGTTTTAAATTCAGCATAGTTGTCAGTTGCTTCACTATAAAATACTGTATCACTAATAGGGACATAATTATCTCCCGATATTTTTAATCCACCTGTATTATTGCTAATTCGTATTTGATGAATTATTCTTGTCAATTTTTCCAAAGTTTCATCAGATGCATTAATTGGTGAATACGCGCCTTCAAACTTGGATAAATCATCAATTATGAACGGTTGAAAAGTATCTTTTTGATCCAAATCTTCAATTATATTACTTAAGACAGCATTTGTAATACTTTCTCTTGCCTGTAGATCATTTGAATTATAAGTTATAAAAAGTCCTAATTTCAGTTCAGGTATAAACAACAATCTTGAATTGGAACCTGGTATGCCCCCATCATGGATATAAGCATCATAATCTCCATAATGTACGACTGTAAACCCAAAACTTCTCCCTGAAACAAGCGCATTATTGGCAACTTGCCTTGTAAACATAGCATCATATATGTCTTTAGGTAAATTTTTAGATGTCAAAAACTTCATCAATTGTGTCATGTCATCTGTTGTCGTTAAAAAGTCATCGGAAGCCAAAAATTTAGTTTTAAAAGGAGAAGTTGGCGTTCTTTTTCCGCCATACACAGAATACCCTTGCATAAGGGTTGTACCTTCTATAGTTTTATTAAGTAAAATATCACTAGAAAAATTCATTTTGAGCGTTTCGAGCACATTTTTAGCCATGTAATACTCATATCTCTCACCCGATATTGACTCGAGTAAAACACCAGATAAAATATAACCTACATTTGAAAAAATCGTATAATTATCTTTTTCAATAATGGGCTTAAGCTTATATTTATCAAAAAAAGATTCTGCTTGTTCACCAAAGTTTAAACTGATACTTTTTATCGGGTCTTCTAGTGTTGCTGAATCTGCCTTCAACATCGCAAGGCCCGTCGTATGGGTTAATAAATTTTTAAACGTTAATGTTGAGATATACTTATTGCTCTTAAGGTAATCAGGTAGATAAGGCATTATTGAAGCATTTACATCTATTCCTTTTTCTTCTAATAGCGTCAAAAGTGCATAAGTGGTTAATACTTTAGAGATAGAACCCGTTTGAACAATTGTCATTTCAGTATTCATCGGTATTTTCGAATATATATTAGCTTCACCAAATGCATTTTTATAATATAGCTTTCCGTCCTTTACGATAGTTACCATTGCACCTGGTACATTGTGATTCACCATTTCAACATTGATTCTGTGAGCTAGTTCATCAACATCTACCTCTGCAAAAGATGGTATTGAAACTATGAAAGCTAAAAGCAGTAGTACTATTTTAATCCATTTTTTCATAGTCAATCACCTCTCTTTGATAATTCTATATAGCTTTCCAACTTTATCACGATAGGTTAAATCTAAATTCACATCTGTACCGACGATAATATCATCAGCTTCAAGAATTCCTCTAACAGTCTCAAATGCTAAATCAGGAAAGTTGTTGTCTTTACTTAAATGGGCGAGCAAGATATTCTTAGCAGTGCCATACCTTACGATTTCTTTTGCAATATAGCCTGCATCTTCATTGCTCAAATGTCCAAGCTCACTTAAAATTCGTCTTTTTAGATACATCGGATAAGGACCTACTTTTAGCATCTCAATATCATGATTGGATTCAATCATCAAAAGATCACAATCCTTGAATTGCTCGATAACATCATCAGTAATCGCGCCTAAATCCGTCGCTATACCTATTTTACAATCATCGTGGGTAAATGTATAGCAAAGCGGATCAACTGCATCATGCGTGATTTTAGTGCCTTTAACGCGTATATCTCCTATAACTATATCATCGATTGTTTCATATAGATGTAGCAAATCAGGTGAAACTTCTCCTATCTTACTAGAAACAGCTTCCCAGGTCTTATAAGTAATGTAGGCAGGAATTTTAAATTTACGCATCAAAACACCCAGACCACTAATATGATCTGCGTGTTCATGAGTCAATAATATTCCATCAATCGATTCGATTTTTACATTTATCGTTTCCAATGATAATTTAATATATTTACCACTCATACCTGCATCTACAAGTAATCGTGTATTTTCAGATTCTATGAACTGACAATTGCCAGAACTACCACTGGCTAAAGAACAAAATGATAATGGCATAAATTCCTCAAACTAATTCATAATTTCGTTAACGGCTCTTAGATGAAATTTTTCTCCATCACTTAAAGTAATTTGATAATATGGTAATGCTTCTCCTAAAATTAAATCTGAAACTAAAAGACTTTCATCATTCAACTTATAGATTAATGAAATGTTTTTTATAACATTTCCACTTTTTAATTTTGGAAGTAGGCCGTATAAGATTCTATCTACAGAGATTATATCATACTTAATTCCAGGAGTCGCTGTGATCTTCACATCATTCTCACCTCTGAAACCAACAATTTCGTCATTGTAAAACCATATAAGTGTTTTTGACTCTGCAAATAACATCTCATCTTGTTTCTGATAAAGCTTAACCAGTGTATATTCACCTAATTTTAAAACTTCATAATCTGTATAAGCAAGCTCATAATTTACGCGCTCTAAAAAAGTATCAATCTCAATCTTCATGTTTGACCTCATTGTTTCATCTGAAACAACGTCAAATTGTACCAAACTTGGTAGCTCATCTTGTACGACACGATTATAATGCGCCTTATCTGCATATAACAGATGTGTATCGTCAAGATATAAACTGTGATCTTCACTTACAAAAAAATTACCATCAAAACTATAGTCACTTCCTAAAAAAGAAGCAACATATGATAGATCAAATGTCATATATTCTATATTTACGGATTTGATTGATTTGGGAAATTTTAACTTTTGAGGTATAACACCAATCCCTTTGACTTCATACAGCTGCAGCACATCGTCAAGATTGTTTTCACGCTCAACTTCAAATCTTTGCTGCTCACGAATATACGTATATCCCAACATAAGGTTTGTTAAAACAAGAACTATAATCAAGATGGTTTTAATTTTTGGCCAATCCATATTACCTCTTTTCAACTCATTTAATATAGGTTTTTATAAGTTTGCCATCATATGCATTAAACAAATAAACTCTATTGCTAATTTTAACTTCCCAAACTGGAATCATATACGAATCATTCCCATCTGATTCTTCAAAATATTTCAAATCAATACTTTTGATTTCACTTACAATTTTATAATAATACTTGTATTTTTCCAACGTACTATCTTGTATACCATTGTCTTGTAAGTAGTAGACATTGATTTCAACAATATTATTGGTGATACACTCATCAATTGTAAACATACGTCCTGAATTCATAAATTTCTCAGGTGTATATTCACCAGCAAAACTTTTTATATTTTTATCAACTGCAATAACTTGGTTTTCCTTTACTTTAATTTTTATTGGATCTAGACTTTGATCAAGTTCGGCTATTGATAACGAGTTTAACTTGTAGTTGAAATTAAACGTATATGTCTTTGAGCTTTGATCATATTCATAATTTGATAAATATATCCCTTCAGGCATCAAACCAAAGTTTTCAAGTTTGCCTGCAGCTATAGAAAATGCTTCTTTAAAAGTCAAAGACTTTGAATTTTGAGGATTAAATTTTTGTCTATAAGCAATATTTCCCGTTCTTGAGACCGTCAAAGATTTGTCTCCATAACCATACATCAAAACTATTGAATCGTTTACATCTTTAAGTTTCTTAACAAAATCCAATCGATTTCCAAATACAGCCCCAGAAATGGATGATACATCTTGATTAAAATAGGTATCATCCATTCTCACTTCATTTTGAACTTTTATTCCTGAAACAATAAAATCATATTGGTAAGGGATTAGCTCATAATTTAGTTTATCATCTTCACCTTCTAAAGTACTAGACAAACTAAAACGATCACTTAATTTTCGGTAATCTACAATCTCTATATTTCTAACAGCATCTATTAATGCACCAACATCATGTTGCATCGTTTTGTGCTTCATCAAGTAGTATTTTGAACTTAGTGCATCAAATACATATAGAGAGCGTACATTACCCTCTCTTAGCAAGAATTCTCTAGGTGTAATATCTGCAACTCCATCAGATAAAACTTTATCAGAAAATATACTATAAAATTGTGAAACCGACAAGTCAACAGGCATCCTCACGAGTAAACTACGATCCGAAAATGCCTTGATGTAATCTTCTCGATCGATCTCTTCAATCGATTCATAGTTTAAAAAACTGCTCAAAATAAAAGGTCTTATTTCAGACCACAAATTATCTTGCATTTTTAAATCATATACTTTTGTATATGATAGACCCCCAAAGCTAACAAAATAACTTTGGGGGTTAATATACATTGATAGTTTTGTGGAATGCACTTCTATTTCCTCAGTTACCCCTTCACTAATTAAAAGCCCATCAAACAAATTGACTTGAGTTAAAAACAGTGAGGATAAAACTAAAGTAATAAGCAGAACAGTTTTCATCCGTTCCTTAACCACATTCATATAGCTTATGTTTCCTTTCTAGTTTGCTTTTGTAGCCATAGGATCAATCAACTGGATAGTATTCTCTTTATCCACTACTTCAAAGGTAAACTCTTTTATCAATTGAGAAACATCATCTAAAAATCTAATTTTATAAGTACCATTTGGCAATTTACCAATAATTTTATAAAAACTTAAGTTGCTAATTTTATCGACCATAATCTGATTTTCAAAATATTTTGAGTACTGGAGTTGTAACTGAACGTACTCTTTTTTATACTCAGCAATATTTGCTTTAAGCTTTGTCCATTGTTTAAATAAATCGTCTACTTCCGGTGTTAACTTTGCAATTTCAACTGTATTTCCCACGATTAAATCAAAGCGGTATTTTTTATTAATTGTGGCAATCTCGTAATTATGTGCCAAAATCAAATCTTTTAATTCAAAAAACCGATTAATCACTTGAGTTTCTTTAACATAACCCTCTGAATATTCAGGAGCCGTTGTACTATAGGTTGTATTGTAAAGCAAACTACGGTCAATATCACCTGCAGCATTTGAAGACAGTTTCATAAACGAAACATTTAAATCTTCTCCTAACGCATCTGCAAAAGGGAGCCTATTCTCTATTCTTACCAAAGACATCGTAATAGGATGATCTATTACCATAACATTTGTAATGTTAACAGTAACGAAAATCTGTTTATCATTGGTTATTCTTTCTGATGTTGGTTCTGCAATGATGATTTGGCTAGAATCCACTGGATGATTAGATACTGCAAATCCCATTTGACCACTTATAATTATAATCATAGCCAATAATAAGCCTACACTTTTGCGTAACATACGCTGCCTCCAAAAAACAAAATTTAGGGTTACAACAACCCACACTATTATTATACACACCTCGTGTTACAATACCATTACACGGTTTTTAAAATGACATTACACATTTTTCATATCAAAAGGGAGACAAATTGTAACTTTCGTACCATAATTCACTTCCGATTCAATACGAATTCTTCCCTGATGTGCTTCTACAATTTCTTTTGCAATGGAAAGTCCAAGTCCTGTACCTCCATGCGCTCGTGTTCTAGCCTTATCTACACGGTAGAAGCGTTCAAAAATTCTGCCTAAATCCTCGTCAGGAATCCCCATACCAGTATCCCTTATGACAATATCAAACTCTGTTTCATCTTCACCAAGTCGTAATTCTATATCTATGGTCCCAGCTTCAACCGAGTATTTAATTGCATTTGATAAAATATTTAATATCACTTGCTCTATCTTGTCTTTATCAATATTCGCCACAATCGGAGGTATACTGTAATGTTTAGTAAATACCTGCTTTTTCTGATCAGCAGTAACTTGTAGTTTTAAGATACAATTGTCTATTAACACATCTAAATTTTGGACGCTTTTTTTTATCTTAGTGGAGTTCGAGTCAAAATTACTAAGTTCTAGCAAATCACTTACGAGGCGTGACATTCTATCCGCTTCTGTGTTGACTACTTCTAGAAAAACCTTTTGAAGCTCAGGATCATCAACTCGCCCCTCTAGTATGGTTTCTGTATAACTCTTTATACTCGTAATCGGGGTTTTCAGCTCATGAGAAACATTAGCTACAAATTCCCGGCGCATATTTTCTAACTTCTGCGCTTCTGTAATGTCTTGTAGTACAAAAACAATGCCTACTCTATTTGATTCTTCATCTAAAAAGGGAGCGAAATTAACCTTCAGAACAAGTCCTTTGGCAGTGATGGTTTTAGTACCAACTCCAGATTCAACTCTTCCAGAATTGTAAATCGACAACAAATCGCCTATAAGATCATCATCAAACTGATCCTCATTAGCAAGCATTTTGATCGCTTTAGGATTAGAATGTATTATTTTACCTTCAGCATTGATCGCAATCAATCCATCTTCCATATAATTAATGATTGCTTCTAATTTGCTTTTTTCTCTTGTAATTTCACTTATGCCTCGCTTTAACTCTCCTGCTAGAAAGTTAAATGTACTTGAAAGCGTCCCAATCTCATCTTCAGATTTAATCTCAACAAATTGATTAAAATCTCCCTCAGCTAGTAAAGTCGCTTTTTTCGTCACTTCATTGATTGGGTCCGTTATGCTCTTTGAAATAATAAATCCGATAACAATAGTCACCAAAAGAGACGTTACAATCGCTCTAAAAATAATCATCCGCGCCATGCTGATAGATTCATAAATATCATTTAAATCATATCTAAGGTAGATAACGCCAAGTTGTTTATTATTTTTGAAAATTGGATAGACTTTATCCTTGGTTTTAACGGATTGGCTTAATTCTATATTTTTCTCAATTGTGTTCCCTATTAGGCCTTCTATCACTAAATTATCGTTTAGTATCTCGGTGACATCTCTATTGATATTTTCAGTACTGGTGGCTATGATATCATGCGTCTTGCTATCTATGATAAACATCTCTTCTCTGAGACCTATATCTACATGCCTGTCTAAAGTTTCTTGAAGCTCAACCTTTACTTCGGATAAATCATCTGTTTCTACTTTAGCAAGCTCTGACATCATAATCTGTGAAATATCATCAAGCCTTTTAGATACAACATTTAAATTATAGTCTTCAAGTGATTGTACGATAAATATACCAGCAATGATCATCGCAATAAACACAAGCAAAAAATATATGATTGTGAACCTAGATCGAATGCTTCTTAACATAAGCCTCCACTAATTGCGTTTAAAATAATATCCTACGCCTCTCTTAGTCATAATATAAGTTGGTTCGCTTGAATCATCTTCAACTTTTTCTCTAAGTCTTCTTACTGTAACATCTACAGTCCTTATATCACCAAAATACTCATACCCCCAAACATCCTTGAGCAGTTGCTCTCTTGTGAATATTTGGTTTGCTTGAGTCGCTAGGAATTTTAAGAGTTCAAATTCTCTAAGTGTTAATTCAATTGTCTTTTCTTCTTTTAAGACTTCATAACGATCCAAATCTATCGTCAATTTACCAGCATAGATTACATTATTACCACTTGAATCTGTATCTGCAAAAGAAAGTCGCCTGATATTAGCTTTAACACGTGCAACAAGCTCACGCATACCGAAAGGTTTTGTGATATAATCATCAGCTCCTAACTCAAATCCCAGCACTTTATCAACTTCTTCTTCTTTAGCAGTTAGCATAATAATCGGCATATTAAAAGACTCTCTTATACGTCTGCAAACCTGAAATCCATCTAATTTTGGAAGCATAACATCAAGCAATACTAAGTCAGGTTGAAATTGATATACTTTTTTAAGTGCTTCTTCACCATCATAAGCAGTCTCTATTTCATAACCTTCTTTAATTAAATTAAATTTTATTATATCTGATATTGGCTTTTCATCTTCGACAACAAGTATTTTCTTATTCATTATATTGCCTCCCCAGTCAACTAAATTAATCTATTATTCAATAGTTATAGATATGACATCATACTTATTCTATCTGAAAAATAAAAAAAAAGCGAGTCTTAGACTCGCTTTATCATTAAAAATTAACATAATTTCTTGGATTTTGTGGTACACCATTGATTCTCACTTCGAAATGAAGATGTGGACCAGTACTATTTCCAGTGTTTCCACTATATGCGATTGTTTGACCTTGATATATTTTCTCACCTTTACTTACTAATAGTTTGCTATTGTGAGCATATAACGTTGTCATATTACCACCGTGATCGATAATAATATAATTGCCATACGAACTTGAATAACCAGCATAAGTGACAACACCACCATCTGCTGCTTTGATACTAGATCCTACACTCATAGCAACGTCAATCCCGGTATGTCTTCTATAAGATCTCCATACGCCAAATTCTGATGTAATGATTCCTCTTGAAGCGGCTGGATACTTAAGTATACCTGATCCCATTTTAGGAGGTGGATCTTTAGTTCCTTTATAAACTACTTTGGTTTGAGGTTCAGAGACAACTTGTTCAGTTAGAACTGTTCTTCCAATCTCACGACCATTTTCTTTTATAACTTCAGCGACAACAGCTCTCTCACCGTAAACGCCATTAACTTTTGTTTTAGTTTCACCTTTATAAAGCGAACTTGAATTTTCATATTGAACTTCAAATGCTATCGCATCATTATATGTTGCTTCTTCTACAGTACAAACACTAATCAGTGGTTTTGGTACAACTAAGCTAATTTCCTGTCCAATTTGTATCGTTTCTGCTTTAACATCCGGGTTAGCTTTTTCTAAATCATATGGTGAAATTCCATAATATTGAGCAATTACCCAGTAGTTTTCACCTTTTTGAACAACGTGTTTCTTCTCTTCTTTTGTTCCTTTTACAATATAAGCTAATGTATCATCGACATTGTCATATGCTGTAAAGTCCATGATGTCAATTTGACCCACTTCAACTTTTACATCCTCTGAAAAATAAATATCTTTGATTACAGATCCTTCAACATTCGTAAACATCGCTTTTAAATTTTCAATTACCTGGTTTGCTTCTTCTTCTGTTTTAAAGTTACCTATAACTTTATTGTTTACTGTAAGCTGATACGCTTTAACCGAAGCAAAATTTAAAACTTTAAATTCTGGTGCTGATACAACTTCAGTTTGACCAGCATCTAAGCTAGCAACTGCATTTGTCGAAACATTTGTTTCTTCAGAAGCAACTTCACTTTTAGGAATTGAAACCATATGTTGTGTTGTTGGTTCAATTATAGCTTCTTTTTCAGCTCCCATTGCATCAATTGCATTAAAGCCAACAACTGATATCGCTACCAACGCTGCCGCTCCAGCTACATAATACCTATAAGGTTTAATAAAAGACATACTCTTTTGAGTAGATGCTTTCACTTTCTGAATCATAGGTTCTAACTTATTCGTTTTTATATTTAACTGCTGTGATTTATTATTGTGTTTACGATTTGAACCTGTCTGAAATTGAGTCTTTTCGCCTTTTACAAGCCCGTTAACCTTACCGCCTACGTAAAAAAACGGATACAAAGCGACGGCAATTACTTTAGCCGCGTTTTCTCCAACTCTCTCTTTCTTGGAGTCGTTTTTCACATAGTATTTCGCATTGGGTTTCTTATAAACGTGCTTATTCGAAACACTTTGTCTTTTTTTCCCCATCCTATACTCCTTTAGTAATGGCTATTTCAATGGTTCTAACCCTTAGTTAAAAATACCTTCTTAATTATAGCATAAGATAAACAAATTATAAATTAAAAATTTTATTTTTAACTTTCTCACATCTTGTAAATACAATATCTAAGGCTATTTTACACCATTTCATCTACATATTGTATGTTTTTGTTTAAAAAAAATTTAATTTGCCACACTTTTTATAGGACTTTTTTACCAAGTCCAAAATTTGACTAAAACATCACTTGAAACAATGTTATAATAATTTGTACTGAATGTACACAGAAATATGAGGTGATTTAATGGGTTTTTATAAAAAAACGCCTGATTTTGATTTGGGCGAATTAAACATAGAAAATATTTTCATAACCGATTTCATGCCATCAGCAAGTGGTACTTTTGTTAAAATATATCTTTTGGCACAATTGTTTTCTCGTGATGAAAATACAAAATTTCACTATGATAACCGTACATTAGCAAGTATGCTCTCGCTTCCTGTTCAAGATGTTCACGAGGCATGGAACTATTGGGAAAAACTCGGTCTTGTTAACAAACATCCACATGAGGAAAGCGCAGATTATGATATAGAATTTCTATCGTTACGTGGACTATATATTGATAACAACTATGTTCACAAAAATAACACTTCAAGCAAGGCAAAACAAAAACCAAAAGAACCTAACAACACATTTAAATCTGAAAATGAATCCTTTCAAAAACTAACCAAAGAGATTGAAACAATCATCGGTCATCCTCTAACTTATAAGGACTATCGCGAAATTGGTGATTATTACGAACATTACACACGTAATCCTCAGATTATATGTAAAGCCTTTTCACATTGCTATAAAGATAGAGGTATAAGAAGTCTGAAACTTGTAAAGTCAACTTTGTTACAATGGCTAGATCAGGGGCTTAACTCTATTGAAGCTATCGATACATGGCTAAACGCTTCCGAAGAACGCCAATCCCTTTATAAGGATATTTTAAAAATGTTAGGTATCGGTTTTAGACAACCTAATCAAGCTGAAAAAGATTTTATGGATAAATGGTTAGATCAATATGGTTTTGAAAAAAGCCAACTTATGCAAATTGTCTTAGATCTATCCAAAAAAACACTTAATATCAACTTTAACTTTATCGATAAAGTGTTAACTACACAGTTTCAATCTGGAAACCTTACATTTGAAGCATATAGTTCAAGTAAAGCTACTCCAGAGAAAAGCGAATCTAAACCCAACAAGAGAAAAAACTTTACTATTGAAAAAGAAAACACTTATTCTGAGGAGGAGTTAGAACAAATTCTACTCGGCAGAAAAAAATAAAGGAGGTCAACAATGAATAATACTTATCATGATATATTGGAGGCCTATCGCAGGGTTCAAGATAAAAACAAAGCAGACCGAAAATACCGCAAACAACTACTGTATGATAAAATTCCTCGCCTTGCTCAGATAGACTTACAAATGAGCCAACTAAGTGCGGATATTAGTAAACATATTTTAAAGTCACCTAGAAATACCGAAGCTTTATTATCCAACCTCAAACAACAGCTTGATGGACTAAAAAGTGAAAAAGCAGTTTTACTAACAGATCACAATATACCAGCTGACTATCTTGATATTCAGTACAACTGCAAAAAATGTAAAGATACCGGATTTACAAAAGACAACATGAGATGTTCTTGCTTTACTCAGAAACTTATCAGCAAAGCCTACGAAATGTCAGGTATTGAACAGCAACTTGAAAAACAAAATTTTGACCAATTCAAATTAGATGTTTTTTCCACTCAAATTCTTCCGAAAGAAAAATTGTCTCAAAGAGAAAATATGATGCGTATTCTTTCTGAAGCAGAATCTTTCGTATCTACTTTTCCAAATGGTAAAAACATGTTGTTTTTTGGTTCTAGTGGACTTGGTAAAACCTTTATGTGTAACTGTATCGCAAAGTCTTTGCTCGATAAGGGATATTCCGTTATATATCAGACGCCGTTTTCAATCATTAATATACTTGAAAAGAAAACGTTCACAGATAAAAACAATCCTTTTATTCAAATGGCGTATGAACAACTTTTTGAAGTTGATTTATTAATCATTGATGATTTAGGTACTGAATCAGCAAACACCTTTACCATAAGTGAGTTTTACAACATCATCAATTCTAGAATCTTAAAAGAAAAAAGCACTATTATCTCTACCAATATAAAGTTGTCTGAAATCGTAAGTTTTTACAACGATCGTATAGATTCCAGATTAAAAGGTCATTATCAAATGTTAAAATTTTATGGTCCTGATATACGCTGGGAACATTAAAAAAGAGTGATTATAGTGGACATACGAAGTATCGACTTCTAAACCCATTATAATCACTCTTTTTTATCATTCACCTAATTAATAAATATTACCTCTAATAATCGTTTGTGAACGTTTTGGACCTACAGATATTATTTTAACTGGTATTCCCGTTAATACTTCAATTTTTTCAATGTATGCTTTCGCATTCTCAGGAAGCGCATCATAACTTGTGCACTCAGAAATATCTTCAGTCCAGCCTGGTAACTCTTCATAAATAGGTTCACATTTTCCAAGTACATTGAGGCTTGCAGGGAAGTTAACAATTGTTTCTTCTCCATACTTATACCCCTTACATATCTTAACTGTTTCAAATCCAGTTAAAACATCAAGTAGCATCAGTGCGATACAAGTCATCCCGTTTACTCTTGCGGAATATTTCACGATAACAGTGTCTAACCATCCACATCTTCTAGGTCTTCCAGTTGTTGTACCAAACTCATGACCAGCAACCCTGATACGATCGCCCGTTTCATTTTCAAGTTCAGTTACAAATGGACCTTTTCCAACACGCGTTGTATACGCTTTTGTTATTCCTACTACTTCACCAATTTGATTTGGACCAATACCAGAGCCAATTGTAAATCCACCTGAAGTTGGATGTGAACTTGTCACATATGGATAAGTACCGTAATCAAGATCAAGAAGTGTACCTTGGGCACCTTCAAGTAAAACTTTCTTGCCTTCTTGCAGTGCATCGTAAACTACAACTGATGTATCAGTTACAAAAGGCTTAATCAACTTAGCAAAAGTTTTATACTTAGCAACCATCTGGTCTGCATCGAGTGCAGTTCCATTATAGATTTTTGTGATGATTTTGTTTTTTGCTGCTATTTGTTTTCTAAAGATACCTTCAAAGATTTCTTCATCTACAAAGTCACAGACCCTTATGCCGCTTCTCTCAACTTTATCCATATAACTTGGACCGATACCTTTCTTAGTGGTACCAATCATATCCGCACCTCTTGCTTCTTCTGCAAGACGGTCAATTTCTCTATGATATGGAAAAACAACATGTGCTCTATCTGATAATTTGATTGAATCAATTGAAATTCCTTTGTTTTTTAAGCCTTCTATTTCATTTAAAAAACCTTCTGGGTCAAA
Source organism: Fusibacter bizertensis (assembly GCF_029914245.1). Classification (GTDB taxonomy): domain Bacteria; phylum Bacillota; class Clostridia; order Peptostreptococcales; family Acidaminobacteraceae; genus Fusibacter_C; species Fusibacter_C bizertensis. The sequence continues at coordinate 34,009 of NZ_JARYZI010000006.1, read as the reverse complement.
TACAACGCCATTTCCAATCACATTCACAGTATTTTCATTTAAAATTCCTGAAGGTATAAGGTGTAGCGCATACTTCTGATCACCAACAACAACTGTATGGCCAGCATTGTTTCCGCCTTGACCCCTAACAACAACATCTGCTTCTTTGGCAAGATAATCAATCACTTTACCTTTTCCCTCGTCACCCCATTGAGCACCTACGATTACAACTGTTGACATATAAACACTCCTCTTCAAGCTATATTTAACTTTGACAAGCAAAGCTTACTACATTTTTATCCATAGTCATATTAACAGACTCCTATAGTAATGTCAACAAATGTCCGAATTATTTTTAAATGTTAACATTTTTCATTCGTGTTTACTGGGAAATATCCTTTTAATACTGCATCAATGCGAGGCTTTACGCTCCAAGATTCTTTGAATGCCTTATAATTAGCGTAATCTTCACATTTCTGCTCATGTGTTTTTTGTGTTAAGAAACCTCTAATCAATATATTTTTAGGTGTATGTTCTAGATCGATGAATTCTACCATTTGAACATTATAACCTACTGCCTCTAACGCACATGTTCTTAGTGTGTCGGTTACAATTGTCGTTAGTTTATCTTTAACGATGCCGTGCTTTAAGAGCGGTATCATTGTCGGATTATTTAATTGACCAAACAATTCATGTTGGCAACAAGGCACAGCATAGATCACTTTGGCATTCCAACCTACCGCTTTAGCAATCGCCTCATCAGTAGCAGTATCACACGCATGAAGCGAAACAACCATATCAACTTGATCCGTTATACTGAAATCTTTGATATCACCCTTTTGAAAACTTAGCCCATCATATTTCAATGTACTTGCAACTTGACTACAATATTCAATTACATCTTCTTTCAGATCAAGCCCTATGATCTTTACTTTTTTTTGCTTGATCTTCACTAAATAATAGTAAAGTGCAAATGTTAAATATGCTTTTCCACAACCAAAATCTATGATTGTTGGTACTTCCGGAAGATATGGAAGAGCATCTTCAACAAATTCAAGATATTTGTTGAGCTGTCTATACTTATCATATCTCTTTTTCACAACTTTTCCGTGTTCATCCATTACCCCTAGAAATTGCATAAAATCACAAGGAACACCTTCGGGAATCAAGTAATTCTTTTTCCTATTGTGACTGATGTCGACTTTAAATCTAGTAGGTACTTTTTGAATAACCGTACCAACACCCTTTTTATTAAAAAGGATCTGAAGATCCGCTTTAACAGTGAAAATTTGAGCTTGTTTAAAATAAGCACCTAAAAGTGCCTCTACTTTAGCCAGTAATGCATCTTGATTTAAGTTCTCATGTAAAACCTTTTGTTCATATTGATAACTTAACTGATAGAGAACTTCACCTTTTATTTCAACCGGTTTAATATCTAATTTTATAAATGATTTTTCAACGCCTTTTTTAACATTACTAAAAACTGCGTAAATTAACTCTCCTGCGTCGATTGTATCTTTTAAAATTTTATCGCTATATGCACCCATTTTCTTGCCTCACTTTATATTCCGAATTGTTGCATGTTTATTTTATCTGTTTAAACATATTATGACAAGTCTTTGTATAAAAGGCGCATCTTTAATATAATTATCACTTAACTTACATTGTATCTGACCTCGTTTGCATTGTATAATAGAAGAAAACCTATTTGTTAATCGCGAGGTATGTTATGCCAGATTTTTGGAGTCATCATTTTGCTGCTTTGAAAGCAAAGGAAAGACTAGCCGAAAAACAACTTGTTTTCGTTACATGGCCAGATGATTTAAACAACTTATACGCACTCGGTTCACAGGGCCCAGATTTTTTTTACTACATTAACAAAATGAATCCGCTCACTAAACATCACTTTTCAGTCATGGGAAATAGAGTTCATGAAGAAAACATAGCAGGGCTTTTTTTTGAGATGCTTACCCTTTTACTAGATAATCCATCTCAAGAATGGATTGCCTATATCAGTGGATTTATGAGTCATTATATCTTAGATGTTCATTGTCATCCATTGATCTGTGCACTTGGCCCCAAGCCTGATAGTCACAAACGCGTAGAAATGGATTTAGATGCACTTTGTCTCTATAACTATTGGCACCTGACATTTGATGCACTAGAAGTATCTTCATTGACTTGTTCTCATGAAACTTTGCATATAGGTTTTGTTTCTCTTTGGGAAAAAATCTTACCGTTGTGTTACGATGCTCAAATCCCACCAAAATTTATCAGTAAAGGTCACTTTGACTTATTAAAAGTTCAGTCTTTACTTGTGAAAGGTGTTATTGATAAATTGCCTTTTACAAATAGCATCAGCAAAATTTTACATTATGATCTAGATAATTTGCGTTTCCCAGATGTCAAGAACGAAAACTTGAAGATGAATCGCAAATACGACGAATTTATTACGCATTATGAACTTGGCATTTCAGAAACAGTATTGGCGTTATCTGCTTTAGATGAGGTCATATCAAAACAAATTTCCATTACAACATTTATAGATAGATTCATAAAATTTGATTTTTTAGGGGAGGCACAAGATTATGTACGATCAAGCACTAAAGCAAAACAAAGATAGTATGATTCAGTCACTTCAGGAACTCATTAAAATCAAAAGTGTAAGAGAACCAGCAAAAGGTGATATGCCCTTTGGTGAAGGTATTCAAAAATCTCTAGAGTATATTTTGGCGCTTGGCGAAAAAATGGGATTTAAAACCAAAAATATTGACAACTATGCTGGTTATATTGAATTTGGGGAAGGAAAAGAAATGATTGGTGTTCTATGCCATCTCGATGTTGTCCCAGAAGGAGACAACTGGACTTTTAACCCTTACGGTGGCGAAATCAGTGAAGGCAAACTGTATGGTAGAGGAACTTTAGATAATAAAGGACCTGCAATTGCTTCTTTATATGCCATGAAAACTTTAAAAGATTCCGGTTTCATTCCAAAGAAACGAATAAGACTAATTCTCGGAACAAATGAAGAAAGTGGCAGTGCTTGTATTAAACATTATCTCAGTAAAGAAGAAAAACCAAGTGTGGCTTTTAGTCCTGATGCTGACTTTCCTGTTATTCATGGTGAAATGGGTATCATTGTTTTTGATCTAGAACGCACTTTTGAAGATGCAGATCCAGACGGAGGTATAGAAATCCTTTCACTAAAAGGTGGTAATGCACCAAATATGGTTCCTGATTACGCTGAAGCAAAACTACTTGAAACAAAACCTATCAAGGAAATCGTTGAAGCATACAATGCTACTAGAAATGCACATATTGACTATACAAAAGAAGGCGAATATACCATCTTGAAATCGCATGGTATTTCAGCACATGGCTCAACACCAGAAAAAGGTGTCAACGCCATCTCTCAGTTGGTTGGACTGCTTGACTTAATTGACATTCAAATAGGTGACCAATCAAATTTCATCCGTTTTTTGGCAAATCACATTGGCATGGATACAGATGGAAAAAATATGGGCGTTGGATTAGACGATGCATATAATGCACTGGTTCTCAATCTTGGCATGATCGACTTGGATCAAAATTCTGGCAAAGTTACTATCAACATCAGATATCCAATCACATTGAAAGAACTCAAGATTAAACTTGGAATTGATAACACAGTTAGAGGCACCTATATAGAAATGAAAAATTGGAAATGTGCACCACCTTTATTTTTTCCACCATCGCATCCATTAGTAGAAACACTCATGAACGTATACCGTGAGAAAACAGGTGATATAGATTCAAAACCAATTACTATTGGTGGGGGCACCTATGCTAGATCGATGCCCAATGCAGTTGCTTTTGGCGCATTATTTCCAGGAGCAGTAGATACCATGCATCAAAAAGATGAATACATTGTAATTGATGATCTATATAAAATGACAGATATCTTCACTTTAGCAATTAAAAAATTAAGCGAATAAAACAATCAAGTTAACACTAAAACAAAAGCTACACAAGGAATATTATACCTTGTGCAGCTTTTTTATTTATAATAATTTCTTAAGATAATCTCTAAAGTCTTCTGATAATTCTTCATTTCTAAGTGCATACTCTACAGTGGCTATTAAATAACCCAGTTTATCCCCTGTATCATATCTCTTGCCCTCAAACTCATATGCATAGATTTCTTTCTGTTCATTAAGTTTCTTCAATGCATCGGTAAGTTGAATTTCATTCCCTTTTCCAGGTTCTGTATTTTCAATCATCTCAAAAATATCAGGTGTTAGGATATACCTACCCATAATTGCGATATTTGATGGTGCTTCTTCAACATTGGGTTTCTCTACAAGGTCTTTAACTTCATATAAACTATCTCCGACTTTCATACCATCGATAATCCCATATTTGTTAACTTGATTTTTATCAACAGCTTGGACACCTATAATTGTACTTTCATATTGCTCATACATTTCCGCAAGTTGTTGTATACATGGTTTTGAAGAATATACCAAGTCATCCCCTAAAAGCAAGGCAAAAGGTTCATTGCCAACAAAAGTTTTCGCACAAAGCACTGCATGGCCTAGACCGCGTGCATCTTTTTGTCTAACATAATGGATATTCGCCATGTTAGAAATCCGCTCAGTAAGATCGTATAACTCTTCTTTTCCGTTTTCTTTCAAAAACAATTCAAGTTCTGGCGAACGATCAAAATAGTTCGCTATTTCTTCTTTATTTCTACCGATAATTATCAATATATCTTCAATGCCTGCTTCAATTAATTCTTCTACATTATAATGAATCGCAGGTCGATCAACTATGGTTAACATTTCTTTCGGTGTGGATTTTGTTGCCGGAAGAAAACGCGTACCAAAACCTGCTGCGGGTATAACTGCTTTTTTTACTTTCATGAATAGTCCTCCCAAAATACTTTTAGTTGTTTTTCAAATGAATCAATAGCGGTAAAACATTTACCCCAATCTCTCGGTAGTGTCCTTCTATAATAAGGCGTTTGATACCTTTGATCTATTAGGACTACAACACCTCTATCTTCTTCACTTCTGATAACTCTACCAGCACTTTGCATCACTTTGTTTACTCCAGGATATTGATAAGCAAACTCAAAACCATTACTTAATTCATAATCGAAATAATTTTTAATAAGGTTATTTTCAAAGCTAATCATCGGTAATCCAACACCGATGACCATCACACCAATTAATAGATCTCCTTTTAGATCGATGCCTTCAGAAAAATGACCTCCTAGTACTGCAAATCCGATTAATGACTGTGAATCAAGCGAAGTATGACGTGCTGCACCAAGTTCAAACTCATTTAAAAAATCAGCTTTTTCTTCATCATTAAGTTCACGTCTTTGTCTTATTATATCATATTTGAAGCCATAAAGCGCTTGAAACAGCTCATGGATTTGTTGCATATAAGAATAAGAAGGAAAGAAAACCATATAGTTGCCACACTTAGCACTGGCCATTTGATGTATATATTCTACAATTTTAGGAATTGCATCCGTTCGATCTTTAAATTTAACAGAAACATCAGTCGCAAACATAAGCTTTCTTCTGTTAGTATCAAATGGCGAAGGTAGCGCTAAAGCTTTTGGTTCCATCTCACCGGTTAACAGCGTGCTGTAATACTTTAAAGGGGACAGTGTTGCAGAAAAGAAAATCGTAGCTTTTGAATTATCGATAAACCTCTTTAGTTGTGAAGATGGATTAACATTAAAAAGTTTCACCACTGTACTGGGTTTATCCCCTTCTACCATATAAAAACTATAACCATGGTCATAAAGTTCACTTATACGCATGTAACCAATTATATCAAAATAAAGTTCGAGGATATCATCATAAAATTCAGCTTGATGATTTTCTGATAACCATTTTTCAAAAACTGCAGCTCTCTTCTTAACCTGTTCATACACATCGGATATTTCATCGTCATGAACATAGATTCCTTTTTCATCACATTTTTTGCGTACATTTAGAAACATCTTGTTAATTCCATCTAATGCTTTAGAAATTGATTTATCGTTTTTTTGCAATTTCTTTTTCACATCAAAGAATTTGTCTTTGTGAATTTCAGCTGAATACATCGTTCTCGCACGATCTACCAAATTGTGAGCTTCATCAACAAGAAAGACATAGTTTTCTGTAGGGAACTCAAAAAATCGCCTTAAGTACACACGAGGATCAAAGGCATAATTATAATCACAGATAATAACATCCGAAAAAAGTGCACAATCAAGGGAGAATTCATATGGGCATACCTTATGTTTCTCAGCATACTTAATAATTATATCTTTATTAAATGTACGCTCATTTACAATAATATCCCAAAGTGCATCTAGGCTTTTATCAAAGTATGAAAGAGCATACGGACATTTTTCAGGATAACAAGTCACTTTTTCATTTAGGCAAATCTTTTCCTTAGCTGTTAAGGTTAACGCTTTGAGCCTCATCTTTCCAGCAGATGAACTATAAAGTAGTTCAATGGCTTCTTCTGCAACTACTTTGGTTATTGTCTTTGCGGAGAGATAGAAAATACGATCTACAAAGCCCTGTGACATACTTTTAATACTCGGAAACAAAGTAGACATCGTTTTTCCAGTACCGGTCGGGGCTTCAGCGTATAGCACGCCACCGTCTTTAATCGTGTTATAGATAGATACAGCAAGTGGTCTTTGGCCGGCTCTGTAGTTATCAAAAGGAAATTCAAGTGTATCCAGACTTGAGTCTCGCTTGAGTTTCCAATCTCTTTTGAAAAACAGCCATTTTTTATAAAGTTTTACAGTGTCATGTAAAAACTGCATCAACTCATCCCTAGTAAATCGCTGTCTTAACCGTTTGATCTCATTGCTTTCAAAATGGGCATAAGTAAGTTGAATCTGAATTTCCTCTAAGTCATTTTGTTCGGAATAAATTGCACCATAAATCTTAGCTTGAGCCCAATGAAGGGGGTGCGTATCCACTTCTATTTCTTCAAGGAACTGAGAAGTACCCTTGATTTCATCGATAATAAAACCTTCATCTGTTTCAAGAATGCCATCTGCTCTTCCATTAACTAAAAGTTCTACGGATCCAGAATTATCCTCTATTAATATATTCTTTTGAAGTGTTACTTCAGCTTGATAGTCTATGCCTTGTGATTTTTGAATTTTTTGATGAATTTTTATACCATCTGCCATCTTAGATTTACTTTGAAACCGCATATCTAAATGACCTGATCTATAAACAAATTCCACTAGTCCTCTTACTGATATTTGAAATTTTTGAGAGTTCATATCGTCATCCTTTGTGAACGTATGTTCGTAAATTCATTGTATCAAAAAAAAGAAAAAAGAGCCAGTAAAAGCTCTTCATATGGTTGTTTCGTCTTAATTTCTTATTAATCATTTAAAGCGACATAGAGTGTTTCGTTATTAAGAACTTTTCTTGAATACGATGTACTATACGTTTTATAAGCCTCATAGTATTTACTCAAATTTCCAGAACCTCTATTGTATGCCGATAGGATTCTATCATAGTTTGCACCATACGTATTCATAAGCTCATCCAAGTATTTGATGCCCAAGGCTAAATTATACTCTGGTTCAAATATACGCTCCGGATCATAGGTCAAGCCCAGCTCTTCACCAAATTGAGTGGCTAAATACTTTTCTGTGACAGGAATAATTTGCATATAACCCCTATCCTGTGAACTACCCACTGAATCTTTAGTGAAATTGCTCTCAACATCGATAATCGCAAGCACCAATGAATATGGAATATCATACATATCCGCATACTTAACTAATACCAATGCACTTTCATAATCAAGTGGAGTTGCTTCTGAAATTTCTCTTGCCTTTTCAAGTTGTGGTGATTCAATCGCATCAAAATCTACGAATTTTGAAATTTCCATATAATCATCAACCATTGGCTTTTGATTTTCTAATGTTTGATTTGCAACTTTTAGCATTGTTGATAAATTATTTATTTCTTCTTCTTGAGAGTTTATTTGCGCATTTAATTGTTGAATTTGATTTTCATAAGCTTCTATTTTTTTATTCGCTTCAATTTGGTTTATACACAGTATACCTACAACCATAAATAGACATACCGCGGCTCCTAAAAAAATCTTATTAATTGACTTCATGATCTCAACCTTTCTTAAAAATAATATGAACATAGCAAATGCGCTATGTTCCATCATGACTTACAAATTATATCACAAGCTTTTGAACTGTCAATTAAGAAAATGTAACTTATGTTGTTAACCACTAAACAGCTTTTGATTTTTCCTTTATTTACCACGCTTGAAAACGTTGTATTTAGTCATTTAGAACATACGGTTGCTAAAATGCACACAATTGTATTGTCAACATCATACAAACGAAAACCCATATTGTTCCAATTCGCCTCTAAAGCCATGAAAAAAGCGAGCTTGACGGATGTCAAAAGCTCGCTAAATTTAGTGGCATTTTATGCTTTTTTAACGGTTATTTTCATAAAAAGTATACTCATATAGGACAATTAACTCATATAATGCGGATCGAGAGGTAGTTTCAAAAATGGTTTCCACGTCTTCTGCCATGTATGTATCATTATACTCCAATAGAATATTTCCAATAATTTCTTTAAAATATTCATCCATATAACTGGATACAGCTTCATTTATTTTTCTCTTCAGCTCTTCTGAATCAAGGCTTTCAGGCAAATTTTCAATTTCAGAATAGATGGCTTCATGATGTACATTCACATCAAAAACACGCATTTCCTCCATAACTCTTGCCCTTACCAAGTCCATTTCTTCAGTTGGTGTTGGCACTTCAAGTTCCAATGTTTCTTCCGAAGAAATTTCAACTTTAGGGTTAACCTTTGAATCAGAAGCGCCACATGCTGAAAGTGTAAGCACTATGCATAAAATGAATAACATTGAAAGTCGCTTTTTTCCCCGTTTGCTATTTAAGGTCATCAAGGTTTAAACCTACTATTTTGATAAGCTTGCATTTTTTGCAGTCTATTTGTATCAATTTGAGTATTTTCTACTGATTGCGCTTCGCTTTTAATTACTGTAGACTCTTTTTTTTGTAATTCATTGATCAAAACGCTAATGGTATCGCTTACTTGTGATTGCTTTGCAACTTTATATTTTCTACGAATTTTATCCATATCCCCAGATGCAAAAGCTAAAATTATATTTGCTTCTTTAAAACTAATTTTTTCGTCTATTAGATCAATCACTTGATCAATTAAAGGTTGATTCGATTCCTTTTTGCTCACAAACCCTTGCTTGGGTTCATCATCTCCACCAAGAAGATAAGCAGCCATTTGTCGTCTTCGATCAGCTTCAGGATTTTCAGAATATGAATGGTTGAAGTCACTTGATTCCTTATTGGATTTATCTTCACGATTAACAGGATGATCTTCCACTGGTTTAAAAAAGCCTGCTTTAAAGTCATCAGACTCTTCATTAATTGGTCGAGAAATTTCTATTGCTTCTTCATTTCTTACAACATTACTCTCTCTTCGCACTAGTGTTTCACCTTCATAATCTTTCGCTAAAAACCCTTTAATTCTCAGAGAATCAAAAGCACGTTTAGCTGTATTTAAACCACACCCCATATAATTTGCAAGTTGTATAGAGGTTAAATGCGCTTCTTCTCCTTGACTCATTAAAACCAGCAAACACATCTTTTCATAGATGTCTAATCGATCATTTTTGAAAATTTCTTGTTCAATGGCTTCCCAAATCTCCATTTTACCCTCCAAACTCGCACCTGTCCTTATTGATCCAACACAGTGTTTACAGTTTACACTTTAAGTTCAAAATCCTTAAATAGCAACATTTTACTAGCGATCTTATCATTTTTTTCACTGGAATTGTAAGACTATTTAAGTTTTCTTAATTCTAGTTTAATCTATTAACTGTATTCTGTGAAATACTTTTTTGCCTTTTCTAATCATAAGTTTATCATCTTCAAATTGTGCTAAGTCTACAACTAGGCCAAAATCAGCAACAACTTTATCTTGAACATGTATGCCATTTTGCTGAACCAATCTTCTGCCTTCACCTTTTGATGGGATTAGACCAATTTCTAAAAGTAAATCTAATAGAGAAACTCCATCGACAAACTTTTTTCGACTCATCTCAGTAAAAGGTACATTGGATGACTCTCCACCACCTGCGAACAAAGCACGGGCAGCTTCTAAAGCCTTATTTGCTTCTTCTTCACCATGAACGATTTTTGTAAACTCAAAAGCAAGTACTTCTTTTGCTTTATTGATTTCAGACCCTTCAAGTGCCGATAAACGCCTCACTTCATCCATAGGTAAAAATGTTAAAAGTCTTAAACAATTATCAACATCTGCATCTTCAACATTTCTTAGGTATTGGAATAGCTCATATGGAGATGTCTTCTCTGGATCGATCCAAATTGCACCTTTCTCAGTTTTTCCCATTTTCTTTCCATCACTGGTCAAAAGCAATTTAAAGGTTAATCCAAACACTTGTTTACTGTCCATTCTTCGAACTAAATCTACACCAGCTATGATATTCGACCATTGATCATTTCCTCCAAATTGCATCTGACAATCAAGTCTTCTTTCAAGTTCAAGAAAATCATAAGCTTGCATAATCATGTAATTAAATTCTAGAAAACTCAATCCCTTTTCTAGGCGTTGTTTAAAACATTCTGCCGTAAGCATTCTATTCACTGAAAACTTACTTCCAATTTCTCTAATAAAAGGAATGTACTGAAGCTCATCTAGCCAGACAGCATTGTTTGCGATATAGCCTGACTTACCATCTAATACTAAGTACTTCTCCATTTGCTTTCTAAGCCCTTCACCATTGCTTACGATATCTTCTGGTGTAAGCATTTTTCTCATATCTGTTTTGCCTGAAGGATCTCCAATTTTTGCAGTACCACCACCAATTAAAGCGATTGGCTTATGACCAGCACGTTGCATGTGCATCATGACCATAATTTGTATAAAATGACCAAGATGTAAACTATCAGCAGTTGGATCAAAACCAATATAGAAAGTTGTACTTTCCTTCGAGAGTAACTCTTTAACTTCTTCTTCATGTGTCACTTGTTCAATGTAGCCACGTTCCATTAATACATCATAGATATTTTTCATCATCTCACCTCTACTATTTTTTCAAAAAATAAAAGGGCTCTCCCATCAAAGGACGAGAGAACCCGTGTTACCACCTTACTTCATGCTACTTAGATAAGCAGCACCTCAAACCAGTTATCGCCTGGTACGTAGTGATTTCTCACTATAGCTCCTGGGGCATAATTCAAAATATACTGTGCTGGATTTGCACCAAACATCCAGTCTCTAATGTCACACATATACTTTTACTTAACCCATTCAACGCTCTTGTTTAATTATTGTAAAGTATAAATAATTTTCACAAAGATGTCAAGCATCTTTTAATAAAGTAACTCCTACATCAAAACTTCTACGTTTAAATCTCTATTCTTAATAAGGTCAACAAACAAATCACCAACTTGAACAGTTGGTCGTGTTGGATAGTTAGTATCCACATAAACGATGGTTCCTTCTCTTCCGTCTGATAATTTAACGTGTTTTCCCACGAAGTATTCTGAAAGTCGCTTGATGAATACATAACAAACTTCTGAATCAAACAATTTTCCACTTGACCACAAGATATAATCAGCTGCGAGCAGTGGTGAAATTCCTTTTTTATATGGTCGATCTGTAATTAATGCATCAAACACATCACATACCATGATAATTTTAGCAAAATCATGAATTTGATTCTCACCCAATCTAAGAGGATAACCAGAACCGTCTAATCTTTCGTGGTGATGAAGTGCTGCATACTTAATGTTCGATGAAATTCCTTTTGTCTTTAACAAAATACTATATCCAAATTGAGCATGCTTTTTAATAAGTTCATACTCATCCAGGGTTACATTGGTTGGCTTTTGAAGCACAAAATCAGGGATATTTAACTTGCCAATATCAAACAAGAGACCTGCTTCGCCTAACTCAATCAGTTCAACATGTGAATACCCTAACCACTTGCCAATCATTGTTGCTAAAATCGAAACTCTAATTGAATGCTGAAAAGTATAATCATCATTTTCTTTCAGTTGATTAAGTCTCATTAAGACATCGTTATTTCGGATCATATCTGGTAAAGTTTCTTCTACATTACGTCTTATGCGCTCTAAATCCAATTCACCTTCATCTCGAATTTTATTAAAAACTGATTTGGTATCTAAAATAGACTTTTCATGTTTTACATCAATCGGAATATTGCCCTCACCAGTTAAAACGTGAATCTCCATATTTCGATTGACCACACTACGAATAGTAGGTTCATATATCTGAGCTTCGATCTCATCTAAATCACTTTTAAGTTTATTCATGTCAAAATTGCTAGATGAGACTTTAGCTGTGTTAATAATCTTTTCAAGATCTAAAGAGGTTTCTTCAAAAGGCTCGTTTTCATCATCAAGGACATAGATATCCATCAAACCCATCTTACTGATCAATGCAATATGTCTTTGAGTCAATCTTGTGCCTCTACTTAATAATTCTACTATTCCTTCAGCATCTACTATAGGCGCTCCTAAAATCATGCCCTCTTCTAAATGATTATATTCTACTTTTCTCACTATAGTCACCATCAGCTTTCTTAAAATAAGAGTTTATTTTATTCACATATTGCTTGTTTCTATTATACATAAGTATAAGATTATTTCATACTACTCATTAGACTTCACTTTTAAAGAAAATGGTAATCATACCTGGTCCACAGTGCGCGCCAACTGCACAGCCAAGTTGAGTAATTATAAATTTACGTGTTCCATATACTGTTTCAAAATGGGTTTTTACTTCTAAAGCTTCTTCTTCATTTAAAGTATGTGCTATCCCAACAATTTGTTGATCTAGTTTAGTTCCGCGATTTGCAATATACTCATACAACTTAGAAAGAAGCTTTTTCTTACCTTTGGCTTTATCAAAAGGAACAAGTGCGCCTTCTTGAACATGGAGGATCGGTTTAATATTAAGTATATTACCTATGATTGCTTGGGAGCGACTTACTCTACCACCTCTAAGCAAATATTCCATATCATCCACAGAAAAAACATGCACCATATGCGAGGTTGTCTTTTGTATATAATCTAATATTTCATCAAGCGTTGCACCATCTTCAGCCATTTTAGCCGCTTCTACTACAATTATACCCAAACCAAGTGAGACACACTTAGTATCAATTATTGTCATCTCAAACTCAGGGTATTTTTCTTTAACTTCTTCATATGCCAAAACTGCTGATTGGTAAGTCCCTGAAAGTACAGAAGAAAAGGCCAAATAAATGTAATAATCTTCGCTTTGTGCATAGTTCTCAAATTTCTCTATAAAATATACAAGTGGGATTTGAGCTGTTTTAACAACACTTCCCTTTTTCATAGCATTATAAATAGTATCTGGTTCAATTGTAACATTGTCTAAATATTCTTTTCCATCTAAATAAACAATTAGTGGCAATACTTCTACATTTGATGCATCTATCACAGCTTTGGGTAAGTCAGATGCACTATCTGTAACAATTTTTATATTCATTTTCTGCCTCCATAGATCGTCAATCACTCAAACTTGTATTTAAAAGAGCGTATCGATTGTGATCTTCCCATATTCCATTGATTTTAAGGTATTGCTTTGAGCAGCCTTCAAATTCAAATCCTAATTTTTCAACCACTCTTATTGATGCAAAATTACGGGGCATGATATTAGCTTCTATTCGATGTAGATACATCTCATCAAATGCATAATTTATAACTGCTTGTATCGATTCAGTCATATAACCTAGATTGATATGCTTCTTAGATAGCTTATACCCAAGATAGCAAGACTTGAAAACGCCTTTAATTATATTTGTAAGTGCAACTGAGCCTATAATTTCTTCAGTTTCATCTTCAATAATCCAAAATCTTATCATCTCGCCTCTAATCATCCCTTGATAATCGAGTTCTAATGCTATCTTTTGTGTATCAATAGTATAAAAGCTATTATGCCTATAGGGTTCCCAAGACTCTAAAAAGTCCCTATTGTCTATATAATATTGGCATATTTTTTCTGACCACTTTGCATCTAATACGCTCAAGGTGAGTCTTGGTGTTTTAATCACTGATTTCATTTCTCTTCCTTATTTCTTACTTTATAGATTGCATTTGCAAGCGTAGCAAATGTATTTATATCTAAAGCTTCACCTCTAGTATTTTCATTTATTGCTGCGATCTCAAGTGCTTCTCTAGCTTGATCTTTACTAATCTTTAAAAAACCTGAAGATAATGCATTTAGTAGCGTTTTTCTTCTCTTGCCAAATGCATCTTTTATGGTTAAGAAAAATATTGCTTCATCCTCCAATTGTACAGGAGAAACATCTCTAACTTTTAACCTTATCACTGTTGAGTCGACATTGGGCATTGGCATAAAAGACCCTCTTGATACTCTCGTCACAATAGAAGGCTCTGTAAAATATTGTACTACTACCGATAAAGCACCATAAGCTTTGGTAGAAGGCTTCGCTACAATTCGATCTGCAACTTCCTTTTGGATCATAACTACTAAATCACTTATAGGGATACGCTCTTCTAAAAACATCATGATAATGGGTGTCGTCACATAATAAGGAAGATTGGCAACTAATTTAGGTTTTACATCACCAAATTCTTCCGCGATCAATGCTTTTACATCTATTTTCAACACATCACTATTGATTACTTTTAAATTTTCATGATGTCCTACTGTTTCTGTTAAAACCGGAATTAACGATTTATCAATTTCGACGGAAACTACTTTTGAAGCATTTTCACACAGCACATCAGTTAATACACCAATCCCAGGGCCGATTTCTAAAATCATATCATTTTTAGTGACTTCAGAGCCTTCAATAATACGTGTTAAAACATTCTCATCGATGATGAAATTTTGTCCAAGTCCTTTGCTAAACCTAAACCCATATTTCTCCATGATGTATTTTATTGTTCTTGGCGATGTTAATCGCTCCATATTTGCCTCTTTTCATATTTCATTATTATTTTTTTATACTTAAACTCAAGATTTCATACGCATCTATAAATTCTTGTCTGGATACACCATAATGGTTCAGTCTATTTAAAAATTGCTTAGCGTTACAATAACCTATTCCTAGAATTTTACCAAGTTTATTTCTCAGTTGAGCTGAATGAGGATACCCTTCAAGTTCTAATTCAAATAAGTCTTGTTTTGTAAAAATCATTTCGCTAACCGTTTTAAGTGTTCTCACCTTTGCAAGTGCTTCGATAATACTTTCAGGTGTAGCATTTTCTATTCCAATATTACCTTTATACTCAGCGTCTTCTCTACTTAGAAAAGCATGTTTGCAATTAGGAATCCTCTTAGCGATACGTTCTCTGATGCGTTCACCTGCAAAATCGGGATCAGTAAAAACGATAATGCCAGTCGTTTTGGCAGCATGTTCAATTCGTTTAAATATCCCCTCGTTTAAACCAAATCCTCTAGTGATAATAATTTCGCATTGGACTGCCTTTTTCACTGCAGCTTCATCATCTTTTCCTTCAACGACAATCGTCTCTTTTACTCGTTCCATTTTTTCTCTTTTCTATTCAATATTTATATATTTTTAATGCGCTCACAAATAAATGACATAATAACATCTACTCCGTAATTTTAAAGAACATCTTAGCATTATTTAAAGTTGCCTCTGCCATCTCCTCTAAACTCAGACCTTTAATATCTGCCATTCTTTGGCATGTGTGTTTTACAAACATAGGCTCATTTCTCTTACCTCTGTTGGGTTCTGGTGTGAGATAAGGTGCATCTGTCTCAATCATTAAGCGATCAAGTGGAACAGCTTCGACAACTTCCACTGTTTTTCTCGCGTTTTTGTATGTGACTGGACCAGCTATTGAAATATACGCGCCAAGTTTAATATATTGCATGGCGAGCTCTTTACTACCAGAATAACAGTGCATTAAAACACCTGTATCAAAAGACTTTTCTTCTTTTAAAATAGTTAAGACATCTTCATTTGCATCTCTATCATGAATTATCACCGGTAAATCAAGTTTTTTTGCCAGTTGAAGTTGTTTTCTAAACCATTTTTTTTGAAGATCTCTAGGAGATAAATCCCTATAATAATCTAACCCGATCTCACCTATTGCTTTTACTTTGTGACTCGCTGTCATTTTTTCAAGTGCATCTAGCATTACCTCATCCATAGTTTCCACATCATGTGGATGAATCCCTACAGCTGCATAAACAAATTCATTTTCTTCTGCTAGGGCTACCGCATTAACGCTTGAATCAAAATCCGCACCGGGATTTAGTATATACTTTACACCATTGAGCTCAGCTCTTTTTATCACTAAGTCTCTATCGTGGTCAAATTGACTTGCATCTATATGTGAATGTGAATCAAAAAACACGTTGCGCCTCCTTTGTATACCATAAAAAATAACTTCTCTTCTTATATTATGCCTTATTCTCATAAAAAAAGAAATACCCTGCACATCTGTACAGAGTATTCTCAGTCAATTTAATCAGAATTTAAGAAACAGAACTACCATCTTCTATTTCTGCACTTACAAGTGCAAGTTTTTCGCCACTGGTTGCAGCTAAAATCATACCTTGAGATAATTCTCCTCGTAATTTTACCGGTTTTAAATTAGCAACGATGATCACTTCTTTTCCGATAAGTTCATCTGGATTAAAATGCTTCGCTATTCCAGATACAACTTGCCTTTCCTCGTCACCCACTTTTAATGATAAAATCAATAATTTATCAGCATTAGGGTGCGCTTTGCAAGCTATAATCTTAGCAACTCTTAAATCAACTTTTGAAAAATCATCTATCGTAATCTCCGGCTTAATTGGTGCATAAGTGATTTTAGGTGCAGCATTATTTTCACGAGCAAGTGCTTCCAAAGCTTCAAGTTCAACTTTAATATCTATTCTAGGGAATAAGGCTTCACCTTTCTTCACTATTGTACCAGGCTGATAAATACCAAACTCTACAGAAGTATCCCAAGCAGTTGCATCGCCTTCATTTACATTAATTTGATTCCATATACTTCTCGAAGTGTGTATTAAAAAAGGTTGGATTAATACAGATATAATACGGATACTCTCAATTAAATTATAAAGTACACTATCTAAAACACCTGCATTAGCTTCATCTTTAGCAAGCGCCCATGGCATCGTTTCATCTATATATTTATTCGTACGTCTGATAACTTTCCAGATTTCTTCAAGCGCATTTGAAAAATCCAAATTATCTAGACGCTTGTCTACAAGATTACTAGCCGAAGTAGCGATGTTTTTCAAATCTTCATCAAAATCTGTTGCTGTTTTTGCAGCAGGCACTACACCCCCGCGGTATTTTTCAACCATAGAAATTGATCTTGAAACGAGATTGCCAAGATCATTGGCAAGGTCTGCATTGATTCGATTGAGTAAAACTTCGTTAGTAAATAGTCCGTCCTGTCCAAAAGTATATTCTCTTAACAAGAAATATTTAAGGGCATCTACGCCATATCTTTCAATTAAGACAACAGGGTCAACGATATTACCAACAGATTTTGACATTTTTCCACCTTCTAGTAAAATCCATCCGTGACCAAAAACTTTTTTCGGCACTGGTACATCCAACGCCATTAAGATTGCAAACCAAATAATTGTATGGAACCTAACAATTTCTTTTCCCACAAGGTGGACATCTGCTGGCCAATATTTAGCAAAATCTCCATCTTTTTCTTCAGGATAGCCAAGTGCAGTAATATAATTACTAAGTGCATCAAGCCAAACATAAATGACATGTTTCTCATCTATTGGTACTGGTATTCCCCAGTCAAATGTAGATCTAGAAACGCATAAATCTTCTAATCCTGGTTTTATAAAGTTATTTACCATTTCATTAATTCTAGATTTCGGTTCTAAAATATCTGGATTTGACTCAAATAGTTCAAGTAATCTATCTTGATATTTAGATAATTTAAAGAAATAAGCTTCTTCTTTTGTACTTTGAACCGCTCTACCACAATCAGGACATTTGCCATCTTTAAGTTGTGACTCAGTCCAAAACGACTCACACGGTGTACAATAAAGACCTTCGTACTCTCCTTTATATATATCACCTTTATCATATAATATCTTAAAAAGTTCTGAAACACGTCTCTCATGATAATCATCTGTTGTACGAATGAATTTATCATATGAAATCTCCATGGTTTCCCATAAATTTTGAATTTCAGATACTACACCATCTAAAAATTCTTTAGGATGAAGTCCCTTTTCTTTAGCGACATTTTGAATCTTTTGACCATGCTCATCTGTACCTGTTAAGAACATAACATCATATCCTGTAACACGCTTATATCTTGCGATAGCATCTGCTGCTACAGTCGTATAAGTATGCCCAATATGGAGTTTAGAACTTGGATAATAAATCGGTGTTGTTACATAGTAAGTACCCTTAGACATAAAAATCTCCTCCTATCAAAAAATATAAAAACCTCGACCCTCAAAGGGACGAAGTCAGTTCGTGTTACCACCCTAATTCAAAATCACATCACTATGATTTCCTCATGTTGATCAAACAATCAACTGTACGTTAACGTGTACAAATCCGGAAAATGCTAAATAAATTCACATTTTCGGTTCAAGGGCCATCTTCACCACTGTCACAATATTTGCTCTCACCAACCGCAAACTCTCTAAAAATGCTTCAGTAATTACTCTTCCTATCTTCACCTTTGTTATTTAATACTGAAATTCTAACATAGCATCGAAAAAAGTGCAACCTAAAATATTTGTAACATTTAAAAAATGTGTTGCTTACCTAATCATAATGTGATATTAATATACTAGTTTGAAGATAGTCGATTTTCAACGTTTATACGAAAGAGGTGTTTAATGTCAAATAGTTTTCATCCCATATTAGACAACTATGCTAAAGGAACCATTAATTCTATTCATTTTGACATGGATTTTGATAAAATATCAGTTGCAATCAGCAATGCAAACGCTACTGATGCTGCTGAAATAGTTTTCGAAGATATAAAAGCATTTTATTATATCGACCATGATTTACCTACCGATCTTCAGATCAAAGGCGAGAATCTCAACACAATTTCTTATGACCATTATGGTTTTGGAGAATTTTCTGCTGCAAACGCCCCTGCTGATGACGAAATATTTGTGTCGATCCCTAATTTTGCTGTAAGTATCAACGATTCATCATTATTCATAGATGCTCACAAAATCACCATAAACAAGCAAGAATTCAATGTGAGATAATATTCGTACAATTTAATAATTATTACTTTAAAAAAGGGACTTTCATTCAATCAATTTTGATATGATAGTCCCTTTAACTTTGATTTCAAAGTCTTTTGATGTATAATATTTGTAATATCTTGTACTTAGGAGGCAGTATGGACAATCAATTAGTCATTACGGTTAAAGATTTATTACTATTTGTACTTTGGGGCGCTTTGGTTACGCTTTTCGTTTACTTAATTTTAATTCTAAGACGAGCACTAAAAATTGTAAAGAGTGTTAACAAAGTGATAGATGAGAATCGTGAAAACATTGATTCTACTTTAAATGTAGTCCCAGATTTGTCAAAGCACATAGAAGTTATCACTGGAGAAGTTGCACACGATGTGCAATCGTTTAGAACTACCATTGATAATATCGCAGGAACTACAGAGTCTGTTTCAGGCACGATTAAAGAAAACCAGAGTTTTGTTAGTGGTTTATCTTCATTCTTACACACCATGTCGATTGGAAAAGCTTTATACGACAAGTACTTTGGTGGCAAGATGAAAGATATCAAAGAGACAATTGATGAAGTAAATGAAACCTTTGAAGACAAGACTTCTCAAGGGGAGGAGCAACTTTAATTTAATTGTTTAAATATGATTGTTTAAATATAATATTTTGAAGTTTACAGTATTTCTTTTTTTTGGAACTTCCGTTGACAATTGGAAATAGATAGTCTATGATGATTCTATGGAAATGTCATAAAATGTCTTAGGAGGTATCTTATTATGAAATCAACAGGTATTGTTAGAAAAGTTGATGAACTTGGTAGAGTGGTTATTCCAATCGAGCTAAGAAGAACATTAACAATTGGTGAAAAAGATGCACTTGAAATTTTCACTGAAGGCGAAACAATTATTCTTAAAAAGTACGAGCCAGCTTGCATCTTCTGTGGTCAAGCAAAGGGTGTTAAAAATGTAAAAGGTAAAAATATCTGCCCAGCTTGTGTAGATGAAATTAAAGTATTGTAATTAACAAATCCCAGAAATTAAATTTCTGGGATTTTTATTTTACTCAATCAAAGCTGCATATACTTCTGTTTTTTTTATGCCTCTTTCGACCGCAACTCTTTTCATAGCATCTTTTTTATCCACTCCTGAATCCATATATCTGAGTACATGAGACTTAATCGTTTCGCTTTTATCATATGTTTGAAGATCTTCTTCGGTTTCTACATAGCCTTCTATGATCAGCACAATCTCACCTCTTATGTCATGTGTCTCATAATATGTGATAAGATCTGATAACTTTGCCCTATTGAATTCTTCGTATCGTTTTGTTAATTCTCTTGCAACTACAGCATTTCTATCACCAAAGATATCAAAGATTACTTTGATTGTCTCTTTAAAACGATGAGGAGATTCATAAAAAATAAGTGTTCTCGTATCCTTTTTAATTCTTTCCAAAACTACTTTTTTCTGCTTTTTATCTCGACTTAAAAAACCCTCAAATACAAATCGTTCAGTAGATAATCCAGATCCTACAAGTGCCATAGAAAAAGCTGTCACACCAGGAACAACTTCAAAAGGCACCTCATGTTCAATACATAACTTTACTAATGCTTCACCTGGATCTGATATACCCGGCATACCTGCATCTGTAACAAGTACGATTTGTTCACCTTGCTTAAGCTTGTTAATAATTTCAGGCCCCGCAATACTTTGATTGTGTTCATGGTAACTGCGAAGCGGTTTTGAAATTTCGAAATGATTAAGCAACTTCAAAGAATGCCTTGTATCTTCAGCATAGACAACATCACAATTTCTTATGGTTTCCAGTGCTCTAAAAGTAATATCTTCTAGATTTCCAATTGGTGTACCACACAAAAACAATTTGCCATTCATGATATGCCTCCTCTATAGTGTTTTACTATCTTCTGAAAATACTGTGATTTTTTCATTTTGATAAATTTCATAAATTTCATTTGTATATGAACCGTCTTTGTTATAAACAATTAGTGGATCCATAAATTTAAGATCAGATTGACCACCTTTGGAACACATCACTAAAAATATATTAGGTTTTTTATCACTATACGGCTGAATCAACCGAATTTCCTTTGGTTCAAGCTTATATTGCCTGCATAACGTAAGGATATCCACCATTCGATTAGGTCTGTGAATCATATAAAAACGACCTCTAAATTTCAAGAGCTTAGATGCATTTTTAATAATATCTTCAAGACTGCACATTATTTCATGTCTTGAAATTGTTTTTAATACATCATCATTTTTAATGCCGCCATTACCTGACATATACGGAGGATTCGTAAATACGACATCCACGCTACTAGGGGCAATATGATCAAAAACATTTATTAAATTATCATGTATTATCTCTATTTTCTCTTCGAGTTCATTTAATTTTACGCTTCTCGTCGCCATATGAGCTACTTCAGCTTGAACTTCAAAAGCATGTATTTTCTGAAACTTGGTTTTTCCTGCAAGTAAAATTGGTACAATTCCAGTACCTGTTCCAAATTCTACAGCAACTTCCTTTGGTTTAATCTTTACGAAATTACTGAGAAGAACAGCATCAATTCCAAAACAAAACCCCTTCGGGTTTTGAATAATTCTAAGACCATTTAATTGCAAGTCATCAATTCTTTCATATTCATATATAAATTCACTTAGATTTTCCATTTATACCTCTCGCCTATTCAACTCCACTTAAAGAAAACGTTTTGAAGAATCTTCTCCAAAACGTTTTGTCATTAATCTTCTAGTTTTTTCAGCTCTTTATAATCAATTGGACCAGCATCTGGAACGATTGGTGCCGCTTGAGTTGCGTTTCTATTCACTTCAATAACTTTTATTTCACTCTTTGTATAGGCAACTATATCTTCGCTCAGCTCATTTTGCTTGTCCTTAACCATGTGTCTAACTTTAACTTGCTCAAGTAAAATATTAGTATCTACAACTACTGCCATCCCATCAGGAGTTTTAACCTTATCACCTCGGTTCGGCATACCAACCCGAATTTGAACATAAGTGTCATATTCATATTTAAGACAACACATTAATCTACCACATAAGCCAGAAATTTTCACAGGATTTAATGATAAATTTTGGTCTTTGGCCATTTTGATTGATACAGGTGCAAAATCACCTAACCAGCTGCCACAACAAATTTCTCTACCGCAAGGACCTAAGCCCTTAACCATTTTTGATTCATCTCTTACACCAATTTGTCTAAGTTCAATTCTAGTTCTGAAAATTGCTGCTAAATCTTTAACCAACTCTCTAAAGTCAATTCGACCATCCGCCGTAAAATAGAAAATCACTTTATTATTGTCAAATGTATATTCCACATCAATTAATTTCATATCTAATTCATGAACTTTAATTTTTTCATGACAAATTTTCATTGCCTCTTGTGCTTTTACTTTGTTATTTTGATGATTAGCGTCATCTTCCTCCGTTGAAACCCTAAGTACAGGTTTAAGAGGACTCACAATCTGTTCTTCAGAAATTTCTCTTCTGCCAATGACACATTCTCCATATTCAATCCCACGTGCTGTCTCTACAATTACATGGTCACCCTGATTAACAGGAACTTCTAATGGATCAAAATAATATATTTTACCGGCTTTTTTAAATCTCACACCTACAACTGTGATCATTTATGCCTCCCTTTCTATACATTTAAATAACAGTTTATCTACTGTCAAATCATAGTTCATATTGCTCTTAAGCTTCTGGTCAACTTCTTCAATCAACTCAATCAGCTCAACGTTTTTTCCTCGTGATAAAGAACTTGATACTCTGAAAATCAAATCCTTATAGTTTAGTATAGATAAATTTGATACAGTAATCAATTGATAATTACTTGTTTCTCGAAAAATCATGATATCTCTTAAAATTGAAGACAATAAATTCAAAAATTCACTTATTTGCGGTTTAATCTGTTTAAGATAGGACCCATACTCTAAAACACGACCAGCATCTTGTTTCTCGATACCTCTTATCAATTCTATCGCTTTTTCAGACATCTCACTATCAACTAGTTTAACTTGGTCTTCCTTCACTTGTACAATTTGACATCTTGATTTAACCGTATCTAACATGGATTCTACTTGATGCGTTAAAAAAATAAAAACTGCATAAGCGGGAGGTTCTTCTAGTACTTTTAAAATCCTATTTTGAGCACGGTCTGTCATTAAATGCGCATCATCAAAGATTATAATTTTGTGAATGCTCTCAAAAGGTCTTATATAGACAAACTCTTGGAAACTTTCCACCTGTGCATTTTTAATAGAAGCACCATCCGGTGTAATCATCATGTAATCAGGATGATTATCCGATGCAAGCTTTAAACATGACGAACAGGAACCACAACCTGTGTGTTCCTGTTTGCATAAAATTCTCTGTGCGATTGTCTTTGCCATATCAACATCTTCTGTTCCAGCTAAAAGATAACTGTGCGAAAGATGTCCTTTTTTTATGACATCATCAAAAAAATCTAAAACGTTATTCATTTAAACCTACTATTAATATTTTAAAATTTTAAATCAAACTTCAGTTATAATTTCAAGTAATTCTCAACATCAACGACAAATACTGTCGCTCCGCCTACAGAGATTTCTAAAGGCATCCCCATAACACTATTATCCCCCATCAGAGATGTAGTTGTAGTGATTTCTTTTCGTGTTTTACATGTTTCTTCTATAATTTTTATTGCGTTATCAACACGCTCTTTAGGGATTCCTATGATTAGTGTTGTATTCCCAGATTTAAGAAAGCCTCCAGTTGATGCAAGTTTAGTTACTCCAAAATCAGAAGCAGTAAGTTTTTTTACAAGTGAATGTGCATCTTCATCATGCACTATAGCAATGATCAGTTTCATAAGTTCCCTCCTGTTCATTAATTATTTGTTATTACTTTAATTATACCACAAATTGAATCGTTAATTCACATTTCCAATTTTATTAAGTGGCATAAACCTGAAAATCACTTTACCAATAATATCATCTTGACTAATAAATCCTAAATCACGACTATCGTAACTTACACTCCGGTTATCTCCCATTACAAAATACTTACCTTCTGGAACAGTCTGTAATGCCACGTTTTTATTTGTCGGTGTACTAATGTAAGGTTCATCTATAACGACGCCATTAACTTTTACAACACCATTCTCAATCTCAATCGAATCATTGGGACCAGCTATAACTCTTTTAATCAAATTTTTTCTTTCGCCTTCTTTATGCAGTAACTTTTGAATCACATTTAGACTTTCATAATCTGATTTTGAAAGCGTTAACTCTGATTTAAAAGAAATGATATCTCCCTGTTCAATTTTACCTAGTTTGACCATAAAAAGCATATCTTTTTCTACTAAAGTTGGATACATCGACGTATTATATACTGTTGTTGTTGCAAAGAAAAAGTTGTAAATCAAAAATATAACAAGCGTAATCAATATCGCTTGAACCCACTCTAAAACTTCATGTTTAACATTATTCATTATACACCTCTATTTTTTCATTTATTGTTTCTTCAATTATTTTCACATTGCAAACGTCTTTTGGAATCATCTCAATTATTGATTTAGAAATGCGTTCACCTGGGACTAAAATAGGTATACCAGGTGGATAAGGTGTTATATATTCAGCAGAAACTTCACCAATTGCTTCTTCCAGGCTACATAACTTGTATTTCAATAAAACAGCATCAGAAGCTTTATAAACAAAAGAACTCTCAGTGCTAATTGAATGATACACTCTATTGTATTTATCGCTCATATCAATCAAATCAATCTGTGACTTTTGTCGATCTTTATAAACAGACATATTAGCTAGATTAATCTCAAACCATTGATCCAATAATTCCAGTGCTAGATTTAACGCCTCAAAATCTTCTTTAGAATTTGATATACTCGTCATGAATAACACAAGCGTTGAAGTATCATACTCTGACTGAATACCATAATTTTCTCTAAGCATTTTAGAAATGATATTACCGTCCCAAACCTCTGGAACGTAATCGTCGCAAGGAATCGATAACAGCAGTTTAGTTACATCACCATTACTTAACCTAATAAACCTTAGATGTTTAAGTAAGCTTGCGCGCTTATAAAATGAACTAATATTCACTTCAAGACATTCACTCAATTGAGTACCATCTGACTTAATTAATGTTATCATAGCATCTATTGAAGCCATCAATACATAAGAAGGACTACTACTTTGAAGTGACTTCAGATACCAGTTCAACCTGTCGAGCTGAAAACCAGTCAATATATTTCTCTTAGAAATATGAATACATGCTGTTTGAGTCATTGTAGGCAACGTTTTATGAAAGCTTTGAACAACTAAATCTGCACCCAATTCTAAAGCAGATTTAGGTCCCTCTTTATGCAAGAATAAATGTGCTCCATGGGCTTCATCAACAACTACTGGAATCCCTCTACTATGGCACATTTCAATGATTTCCTCTATAGAATAACACAAACCTTCATATGTTGGATAGGTTAATATACAAATCTTAACATCGTCTATTGAGTCAAGTTTTAAATCTATTGGAATACCTAAAAAATCGTCTACTTCTGGATAAATATACATTGGTTCAAGTTCATTCATTTCAATCGCATTATAGATAGACTTATGTGCATTTCTATTAACCAAGACCTTATCTCCTTTTTTTGTAAGGCCCATAATCATACTTAATATGCCTACAGTACTACCATTTATAAGCAATTTTGAAATTTCACTATTATATAAATTCGAAATTTTTTGTTCTGTCTCTAATATACAATTATTTGCATCATGAAGATGGTCCGCTCCTGGAATTTCAGTTATATCATATTTCAATATCTCCATAAATTCTTTGGGGACAAGCCTACCATTTTTATGTCCTGGCATATGAAAAGATACCAATTTTTCCGATTTTATTTTTTCTAATGCTTCTATCAAGCTCATTTAATCACCATTTTTATGTTTATGTGGTTTGGAAATATTTTTTGAAGTGTTATTCGATATTTTTTTTTGTTTTTGATATTGATTCATATGTTTTACATTTTTTTGCTTTTTTTTATAATAAATCAAATCTTTTTTCAAATCTGATAATGAAAAAAACATAATTCCCATAAAAAAAAGAATGATCACTCCAATAAAAAACCATTCTAATACAGACATTTTATACCTCGTCCTTGAGTTTTTTAAATTCCTTGTTATAATAATTTTAACACAATCAACGTTTACATTCATTAAGCATTTGTAAATTTTACTCTTATTATACTATGAAAGATAGGTGAAACAATGGTTTCAAAGAAAATAAAATCAATTACACCATCATTTACAATCAACATCAGCGCAAAAGTTGCTAAGCTCAAATCCGAAGGAAAGGAAATAATTGATCTTAGCATTGGTGAGCCAGATTTTATGACGCCAAACGCAGGTAAAATCACAGCGAAAGAGGCCATCGATCACAACAAAACTAAATACGATATGGTTCCTGGCCTTATACCTTTACGTGATTCCATAGTTAAAAAATTAGAATTAGAAAATCATGTTAAATATAGCACTTCAGAAATCGTCGTATCATCAGGTGCAAAGAATGCAATTACAAATGCCCTAACAGCTATTTTAGATCCATATGATGAAGTCGTTATTCCTGCTCCATATTGGACAAGCTACCCTGAAATGGTTAAACTATGCTATGGTGTTCCCATAATCGTACAAACGGATAAATCAAATGACTTTAAACTCACAGTAAAGCAATTAAGTGAAGCTATAACTGATAGAACTAAAATTGTCCTTATTAATAATCCATCAAATCCTACTGGTGCAGTTTATTCAAAAGAAGAGTTAGAACCTCTAATTGAATTTTGTATTAATCATAACCTAATTATATTGGCAGATGAAATATATGAACGTATCTGTTATGATCATCCTTTTGTTTCCATTCCATCAATATCTGAACGAGCAAAGGAAATTACTATTTTAGTGAATGGCTTTTCTAAATCTGCTGCGATGACCGGTTGGAGACTTGGTTATACTGCATCGAATATAGAGATATCAAAAGCCATCTCAACACTTCAAGGTCATCTTATATCTCATCCAAGTACCATTGCACAGTGGGCTGGATATGGTGCCTTAAAAGAAGGTTCTGAAGACATGAAACATATGGTATCCATTTACAAAAATAGACGGGACACTATTCTTCCTATACTAAATCAGCTTGAAAATGTTGGTTATGTAAATCCTCAAGGCGCTTTCTACTTATTTCTTGACCTCAGCGCATATAAAAAGTTTTATAATAATCACGATTCATTTTCAATTGCCTTTTGCAATCAACTATTAGATGAACACCAAGTTGCAGTTGTTCCAGGTATTGCATTTGGAAATGATGATTATATTAGAATTTCCTATGCTACTAAAATTGAACTTGTAATTGAGGGACTTCATAGGATCCAAGAGCTTCTTAGTTTCATAAAAAAATAAAAGATAAATCCTGCTATCCTAATGTACTATGATGTGCAAAGGAAAGCAGGATTTTGAATTTATCATAAGACTCTTCTAACATTTTCTATTTTGACGAGTACATCTCATCAAACAAGTCATGCTTTTTGAGTATATTAAATACACGATTATCTATTTTAGTCAGTTCAACTTTTAACTTTTTCATTGGAAGCTTTACTTCTTTTGAAATTGCTTTAGGTTCCAACCTTTTACAATCAATTCCATAATGCAATTTAAAGATATTTTCTGACTGTTCTCCAAAAACTGCTTCATCAAGAATAAGTCTCAACTTTTCGTTAACTAACTCTAATAGCTTAGCATCCATTTATTTCCCTCTCTTTAATGTCTTCAATAAATCTTTTGATTTTTCTACATATTCATCTGATTTCGAATTATAAATTTCTATTCGCTCTAATTCACTTGCTTGATAAATGTCTTCATCAAGCAATAATTTCATACTCTCTAGCGTATTCTTCAATTGCAATGCAGTACCCATATTGCCATCGAAAAGCTCTATTTTGTCATTGTAATACCTCTTTATATAGTCACTTAAAAAAATAAAATGAGTACAACCAAGCACTAGATTCTGAGCTGAAGGTAGTTTTTCATCTAAAAAACTATCAACACAATTTTTAACAAAATCTTCATCATGTAAGTGATTTTCTACACAATCAACCCATTCAGGAGCAGGCATCTTTGCAACACGGTATCCATCATCTATATGATCAACTAACTTTAAAAACTTCTCCTCTTTTAATGTCATTTCTGTAGCGAGAACAACTACTTGACCTTCAGATTGTCTTAAAGCTGGCTTAACTGCTGGTTCCATACCAACTATTGGTATATCATACATATCTCTAAGCTTTAATACAGCAGCACTAGTTGCCGTATTACATGCAATAACTATCGCTTTAACATCTTTCGATACTAAATCATCGCAAATTTTTTTTGATAACTCAAATACTTCCTCTTTTGATCTTGTTCCATATGGAGCATTTAAAGAATCACCTATATAGATAAATCCTTCTTTTGATAATAAACCTTCTAACGTATTTAGGACAGATAAACCACCTAAACCTGAATCAAAAATACCAATTTTACTATACTTATCCAAATTGTGCACCACCATCTTTCTGTGTATACTACATTATAGCATAAACACATGCATTTTCACTATGTTCAATCACTTCAATTTCTTCAATTGAATTAATAAAAGTGATATAATAAACTCAAAGCTGTGGATAAGGAGTGAATTTTTTTGAGTTATACACGTATTGATTGTCGCAAATGTAGATACTTTTATATTACATGGGACCCTAATAATCCAAACGGTTGTAAGAAATTTGGTTTTAAAACACGGTTACAGCCTTCGGATGTAGTATATCAATCTTCAGGAGATATTTGTAACGGTTTTGAAGAAAAAGTAACAATAAAAAACAGTTAAAGAAATGGCTATTTGCAATTAATTTTTATGATGAGAATCATATCTACACTAAGCACTCTATTTTTAAATTCAATTTTGAAAATAGAGTGCTTCTTTATAGGTAATAAAAAAATGAACCATTTATAATTTCATGACTATTTACTGTTGTAAGAGATTATAAAAGGAGGCTAATGTGGAACTATTGTCTAAAGAAGAAATTGATCAATCTGAGTCCCAGTACAGCTTTACAAAATTAGTGGAAAAGTGCAGTCCACCTGTATACAAATTTTGTCGAAGTCTAACTTATTCCAAAGAAGATGCTGATGATTTATTCCAAGAAACTTTTTTGAGTGCTTTTGAACAACAAACTAAGCTGCTTCAATCAGATAATCCTCAAAGTTTTCTATTTTGTATAACACTCTATTTATGGAAAAGTATCAAACGAAAATATGCTCGAAGAAATAAAATCGCACCTTTTGAACCTGTACAAGATAACATAATCAGTACATTAAACACTGAAAATGATTTTATTAAGCAAGAAGAGATTGATATGGTGAGACATTTAGTTACACTCTTACCTGAAAAATATAAAGTCCCTATCCTTCTATACTATACAATTGATTTAAGTGTTGGTGAAATTGCGAAAGTTATGAAAATTCCTGTTGGAACAGTCAAAAGCAGATTATTCAAAGCACGTAAAATTATCGAAAAAGAACTGGAGGATACTCAGCATGAAAAATAAAGATAAAAAAATAGAAATACTACTTAAAAATGCATTAAGTAGTAATGCTATGCCTGATAGTGATCTCCTACAAGATTTAAGATTAAAACTTGCATCAAAGGAAAATCCAAATAAAAAGCCTGGTCTCAGACATACGTTTAGGATTTCATTTGTTACAATTATGCTATTTGTAATTTTATCTGGTTCTGCATTTGCAGCATGGCAGTATTTATCCTCAGAAGAGGTCGCTGATAAATTTGATTTTCCACTTCTTGCAGAGGCTTTTACTAGTGATAACGCTATAATTATAAATGAAACGCAACAAAAAAATGGATTTACCGTTTCTTTACTTGGTTTAATCTCTGGTAATCAACTGACAAATTTAGATAAAACACTTGATACTTTAAAAACATATGCAGTTGTAGCAATTAAAATGGATAGTGAAAACTTCCCTGCATTAAATGATATGGCTTTTAATAATTATTCTTTCTTTATATCTCCACTTATTAATGGGCAAAAGCCTTGGTTATACAATATTGCAAGTATGAATGGCGGCTACAATGAGATTGTATCTGATGGTATTCTCTATCACCTAATTGAATGTGATGAACTTGAGATATTTGCGGATAGAGGACTTAGCCTAGTTGTAATCTCATCTGTATTCTATGATATTAATGCCTTTGATTACGATCAAACAACTGGACTTGTTATTCCAAACGAAAATTATAATGGTCTCAATCTTATCTTTGATCTTCCTATAAGCACGGAACGTAGTGACCATGAAAAAGCGCAAATATACCTTGATAACCTTTGGAATAAAGACAGCACTCCTATGGAAGATCTTTCAAATTCAACAGATAACCCCTTAGATTTCTTAGACGAATATCATGATTCTATTGAAGAAATAACTGTTACACGCGTTACAAAATCAGAAGATTATCAAAGTATTATGGATATAAAATTTATAGAACTGGAAGAAATGGTAGAAGACGGACTATATTTACAAAAAAAGCTATCACAAGATAAAATTGATTTTGAAAAAAATCTAGAAAGAATCAGTCAAGGTGCAATTTTAATCTTTACTGAGTATAATGATGGTTCTTTTTCAGTTGATATAAGAGAGCCTTCAAATTAAAAACCTTTGTTATAAGCTAGAATATTTGTAATAAAAAGAAGAAATTACTGAGCAATAGCTTAGTAATTTCTTCTTTTATTTCAGTAATTATTATTTAACTAATTGTTTTCATTTAATTTTAAATCACCTAACTTAATCCACTCTTTTTTCCGCATCCATTCACTGATTACAAGCGATATGAGCGCTGGTAAAATAAAATGCATCACTGCGATCATAATAAAAAACGAAGTGGAACTAACTTTACTTCCCATCTCAGCATATGCACCAAATTGACCAACTAAACCACTAGTTCCCATACCGGCACCCACACTATTACTTTCCATTTTCAATAAAGTTGTGCTAATTGGACCGAGTATTGCACTTGCAATAATCGGCGGAATCCAAATCTTTGGATTTTTAATTATGTTAGGAACCTGAAGCATAGATGTGCCTAAACCTTGAGCAATAGCACCACCTAAGCCATTCTCTCTATAACTAATTGCAGCAAAACCAATCATGTTACAACAACACCCAACTAAAGATGCACCTCCTGCAATACCAGATAGTCCTAAAGATATTGCCAACGCAGCACTACTGATTGGTAAAGTTAATATAATTCCCATTAATACCGCAACTATGACTCCCATAGGAATTGGCTGCAACTCAGTAGCAGTATTTATAACTTGACCTAGTGCTTTCATCATTTGTGCAATAACAGGACTAATAGATATCCCTACTAGTCCACCAACTAAAATTGTAGCCGCAGGTACAAGCACAATATCAACTTTTGTTTTACCTGATATCAATTTTGAAAATTCAGCTGCAATTAAACCAGAAACAAATGCTCCCATTGGTTCTCCAATAACAATTGCCATTTGTCCTGTCTCTAAAAATTTGATACTCCCCGCTCCTATTGCACCAGCTACCATTGAAGCAAATATACCTAATGGCGAAGCTTTGACACTATACGCAACAGCCGCGCCAATCGCTGGTCCCATCAATACTTGAGCAAACTTACCAAAGTTCATCAAAGTCTCAATGCCTGTTAATTCCCCAATTTGCTTTAAAATCAATCCAATAATCAACGATGAAAATAAACCTAACGCCATACCATTTAATGTTTTAGTTAAATAATTTCTGATTTTCATAGTCACCTTCCTGTTATGAATATTCATGTGTCTTGTCAGCACGTGCCGTAAAAAAAGGAGTTTAAACTCCTCGTTTACTAATCTACAAATCCTTTTAATTTCAGTTCTTCCATAATCAATTGAAATACTTTTTCACTAGGTACTTCAATTGTATGAATATGATCACCTTTCGTCAATACCGAAAGTGGTTTAGCATCATATAATTTTACTTTATGAACAAAACTTTCTATATCTTCTAGATTCTCAATATGAAGCGTTCCAACTATTTCTCCATAGACGGGATGTTCAACAATAACATCGATAATTCTGCCACCATACTCAACAATAATAGAAAGTTCTTCTTCCATTCGATCAAAGCCTTCATGCTTAGAAACAAAAGTACGAATTAATTTATTTGAACTTAGATGCCTTTGTATCATATAACCACTTGAGGTCGCAATCACAGGAATTCCTGAAGCTCTTATTATTGCTATATCTTGAACAATAACTTGTCTTGTAACATCATACATTTCCGCTAATTCTGAACCAATAATTGGCGTTCCACTTGTAGAGAGCTTCTCTACAATAAAACGTCTTCTTTCTTCAGACATAAATCCTCCATATATAAATCTTAAACCTTTGCTTCATTTTTTAGTTTTTCTTCTTCTAATTGAACAATGCTCTTTATATTCATATTAGAATTAGCAATATGATTAACAAGTGCATTTCTCGCCGCTTCAACATCATGATTTTTTAGTGCTTCAACTATCTGTTTGTGCTCTTTCAATGCACTTTCAATTCTACCTTCAGATTTAAGAGAACTATTTCTTGCAGTTTTTATAAATAACTGAAAATCATTAAGAACACCTTCTAAGTACCTACTTTTTGTAGTTTGATACAAAGTTTCATGGAATTTAGTATTAAGTTCAAAAATTTTATCAACATCACCTTTTTGTGAATAGAATTCCATCAAATCATAAATTTCTTCTAGCTCTTTAATTTCATGATCTAAGATTCTTTCCGCTGACCATTGTCCTACCAATCCTTCGATACAAAGTCTAATTGTTAGGATATCATCAATATCTTTTTTACTGATTCCTTTTACTACAACACCTCTATTGGGTATATTATCTACAAGACCATCAAGTTCTAATTGTTTTAGAGCTTCCCTAACTGGCGTTCTACTAACACCAAGTTCATCGGCTAATTTAATTTCAACTAATTTGTCACCAGACACATATCTTCCATTGAGAATGTCCTCACGAATTTTCTCGAAAATAAGCGATGTTAAAGATTTATTCTCTTTTTTCTGATCAAAAAGATCCATAGTTTCCTCCGAGTTTTTCATTGAAGCCTGATTTCATGAGATATGAGCACAGTCTGTCATTATTATTCTATCGGTAATATAGATGAGTGTCAAATAAATTAAATCTTATTCAATGATTATAATAATATAAAGTTACCAGTTACTTTTATAACATAAAAAAAACTTAGTCAAATGACTAAGCTTTTCTTAAAACCAGCAACGTTCTACTCTCCCAGGCAGCTACCCGCCAAGTACCATCGACGCTGGAGGACTTTACTTCTGTGTTCGGTATGGGAACAGGTGTGGCCCCTCCGCCATCATCACTGGATCTCGTGTTTTGAAGAAAACTTCATCACACTCGTATATATTAACTTCGCCTTCGCGATAGTTTCTACACACTCAAAATTGCATATAACTTCGACATTTACTTCGTAAAAAACTATCTCTAGGTCAAGTCCTCGACCTATTAGTACCTGTCAGCTGAATACATTACTGCACTTACACCTCAGGCCTATTA
>NZ_JARYZI010000005.1 GCF_029914245.1 Fusibacter bizertensis | reverse complement strand
GATATTGAAAAAATAGAGCACCATAAGAAGTGATGCTGAGATTTTCCCTGAGCTTTTATATCGTTTGAGTATACTTGCCAATAATGCGCCAATTGATAAAAAAATCAACATTATTAAAAAAAATGCAAGTGACAGTAACCAAAGAAACTTAAAAAAAGCTTGATCTAAATTATAAGGCTGCATAGCTGCTATCACTGATACTGCAATGACTAGAGTTAGAACGATACAATTGATAACACCAGCTAAAAGTTTAGATGTAATAATCTTCTCTCTGGATATAGGCATGGTCATAAGATATTCAGCTGTTTTATCTCGTTCTTCTTTTGATATGATATTGCTACCAAGAAGCACAGCAAATACACCAACCATGATATAAAAATAGAGTGAAACTAAACTAAGATAACCAGTAGTTGTTGTAAGATTAGCATTGTCCATTGAAAAAGCCTTTAACATAGCCTCTGGCATCGCACTTAGAATATCTGCCATCTCTGGGTTGTTATAATATGCTGAAAATTCAGATGTCATCATGAATATAATGACGACGAAAATGGCACTCCAAATCAATAATGATTTAAGATGTGCACGTAATTCCCATTTTAGTATATGCACGATTACCTCCTATAGTGAATAGATATCTCTACGAACATAGAGTAAATATGTCGCAGTAAGTGAAGCGATGATTACAAAACTACTTAATGTTAGGAGCGCAATGTTAATGCTTCCTTTAGCCAGTATAGTTGCTGGATTAAAATGATAGAAAGGAGAAAAATAACCCAAAAGTTTACCACCAACAATAGCTCTTATGCTATTAAGAATATAAGTCCCAAAAGCAAGGGCTAGAGAAAATGATAATACACTTCGAATTTTTCTCATAAGAACAGAAACCAACATACCGATCGATAAAAAGAATAGTTGGAATATAATAATAGTTGATAATAAGAGTAAAATATTTGATAGATTATATGCCTTACCATCATTAAAAAGTTTGAGTGCAGCTAAAGTGGAAATCCATATCACACCATTACTAATACAAAGCGTAATAAACGTAGCTCCAAATTTTGCAAGTAGTATCTCAGCTCTTGAAACAGGTTTAGACATCAAATAATCAGCAGTTAATTCTCTCTCTTCTACTGATATAATAGAGAAACCATAGTTAGCTGCTTGAATCGCGATAAACAATTGCAAAAAAGCAAAGACAAACGCATAATAGCCAAGAACAGTTGCAAGTGATAGTTCGCCACCCATTCCAAAAGCTTGGAGAAGTTCTTTGGGATAATTCTCTAACAACTTATCCACCATGGCAACATCACTTCCGAAACTTGGATAAAATGCCATAAGCAAAATAGTCACTGTAATAAATGTGATGCTCCAAACCAAAATAGATTTTTGATACATTTTAAACTCATACTTAAATATATTTAACATACCATCACCTACTTGTAGTAGTGCATAAAGATTTCTTCAAGCGTAGGCTCTTCAATCAGCACATCGAGTAAATTATCATTCCCAATTTGTTTGGTAATCTGGTTGATATCACCTTTGTAGAAAAACTTGAAAGAATCTTCGCCATTAATAATATGAGTAACACCTTCTAGTTTATATTTTTCCTGATCAATCTGAAGCCCGCGAAGGGTAATTTTCTTATAATTGTCTTCACGCATAGATTTTATATCATCAACTTTAATAATCACACCATCTTTAATAATCGCAACACGGTTACACAGAGCTTGTACTTCTGACAAAATATGAGATGAAAAGAATACTGTAGCGCCTTTTTTATTTTCTTCCAAAATGATGTCGAAAAACTTTTTCTGCATTAATGGATCAAGTCCGCTTGTGGGTTCATCTAATACAATCAGCTTTGGTGAATGAAGCAAGCCTTGAACAATACCTACCTTTTTCTTATTGCCATATGAGAGGTCTTCAATTCTCTTTTTTAAGTCCAATTCCATGATCTCAGCAAGTTCATACATCCTAGCATCACAATCTTTTTGATAAAAACCCGCTGTATACTTTAAAAGATCAAGCACTTTCATCTTATCATAGTAAAAAACTTCTGAAGGAAGATAA
Organism: Fusibacter bizertensis; assembly: GCF_029914245.1. GTDB lineage: Bacteria > Bacillota > Clostridia > Peptostreptococcales > Acidaminobacteraceae > Fusibacter_C > Fusibacter_C bizertensis. The sequence continues at coordinate 268,992 of NZ_JARYZI010000005.1, read as the reverse complement.
CCAACTTCTTGGCGTATTTTTGGGCCCTCTTTGGAACAATCCATATCAAAAATTTTAGCAGATCCACTAGTTGGAAATATCAGTCCCATCATCGTCCTAATGGTTGTTGATTTACCAGCACCATTTGGTCCTATAAAACCAAAGATTTCACCCTCGTTAACTTCTAGAGTTACATTTTCTATACCTTTTGCTTTACCATAGAATTTTGATAGTTGATTAAGCTCAATAATACCCATTTACTGCCTCCTTTTGTATCGAGAATCAAATTTATATTTTTAAATCAATAGGATTCATGAATTTATTATATTTATTTAGTACTATGTCTATTTGTTCAAGTTGCGATTCAAACGAGCCACTTAAATAGATGTAAGGCATATTTCGAAATTTCAACTCGCCAATAATCTGTCTGTCCTTCACTTCATCTTCTTGTGCGATTACAAAGATTATATCCGGTTGTGGCATGTGTTCAGCTGCGATTTTATAGAGTTTTGGATGATCACGATGATGGATAAGTTTTGACTTGAAATTGATTTCAAGCAGTCCAGATTGTATAAATAAAAATTTGTTGGCATCTTGTGTTGCAGCTTCAATTTTCTTAACAAAATTAAGCATCTGTGATTCAAATTGAGCTTCAGTTGTTTTTTCAGTGATTTGATCGACATGCCCATACTGTAAACCATGCTTTACGCAAGATGTTTCATATACTGAACTTAAGGTATGAACTAGTTTTTCAGTGATGGCCTCGTTGCCACCATAAAACAAGACTTTTGTGATGAAATCACTATATACAACTGGATGGAGATATTTTCTATATTCATAAGGATCTCTTCTAATATCTGTACCGGTGATCGCAATTGTATTTCGATCTAAATCAACAATTTCATTTTCACAACCAAGGGCAAGACTCATGCGAAATCCATATGCTTCGCTTGAATAAAAAGCGTCTATTTTTTGTCCGTCTAATAAATTTATGATGAAATTTTCATGTTTTTGTTGGATTTCATCAGTCCACCCTTCATCAGTAGGCACATTCCATCCCTCAATCACTGTTAATTGAGGATATAATGAACGTAACCATTGCGCTCTAACCACTAGTGGAAGATCGGTATGAAGTGGTGAGTCATAAATGATCACAAAAAGATGTTCAGTTTCTTGGAGCGCTTTGTCGATTAACATCATATGTCCATGATGTAATGGTGCAAATTTACCTACAGTTAATGCAGTTTTATATTTTTTATTTTGATTTTTCATATGTTCACTTCCTTTTATAAGTTAATTGTACAAGCCCAGATGAAAATGATTCAGACTTAAGTAGCTCAAGTTGCTGTTCAGGTATACCAGTATTAAATAACTTTTTGCCTTCACCCAAAAAAGTTGGAATAATTGAGATTACAAACTCATCGATAAGGTTTAGACTAATGAGTGAATGCGCTAAGTTAGCCCCACCGTCAACAAATATACTTTTATTGGTGTTGCTATTTTGCTTAATAGTGTGGATCAAGTCTGCGAGATCACCGCCATAAAACTCAACATCTTCGTTATTTTCATACTTACTATTTGAGATGATATAGCATTTTCGATTTTTGTGAGGAAACTCGATTCCAAAAGTTAATACTTTTTCATAGGTTTTTCGTCCCATGAGAACTGTATCAACAGAATCTACAAACGCCTGATAGCCATAATCTTCATTGGGTTCCTCTACCATTGATAGCCAGCTTATATCGTCATCAGATTTTGCAATATAGCCATCTAAACTCATTGCAATATACAAAACAACTTTTTTGTCAAACATGATTACCTCCATTAATTAAGTAATTCATTTTCTTATGATATTATTAGGTATTCGACATGCTTAATCAGAACTCCTTTATAATCTCTTTAAAACTACTGACATCAAAAATAATCTACTTGAAAATATATACCCAAATTATCAAGGGTCATTAAACTTTCTAGCTGTATATAAATAATATTTAAAAAACAACAAAATTGTCACCTAAAAATAAACGTAAAACCGTATAATATTACATAAAGGAAGAAGGTGTTCATATGTTACTCAAGGGAATCATATTTAGTATAGAAGAAAACTATTTGATCGTAATGTCTGATGATGGCAATTTTAATAGAATACAAAAAAAAGTCGATGCTCAGATAGGACAAAAGATTTTTTACACTAATGAAGACTTTATAGTTACACCTTATAAAAATAATCTATTCACTTTGAAATTGCGCAAGGTAGCAATTGTTGCTGCTATGTTTGTTTTTGCAGTTATATTGGCCGGTGTGTTTAATTTGAAAACTGAGGTTGATTTACCTAATGAAATTTCAATAGCGACTATAATGACAATTGATATCAACCCAAGTGTAAAGCTTTCGTTAGATGATAATGGTCGTGTGCTTGAAGTTAAAGCGATCAATCAAGATGCTGAAACATTAGATTTTTCTGGAATAGTTGGACTCTCTGCTGAAAATGCAGTTGAAAAAATTGTTTCACTTGCCTTAGACGCAGGCTTTATTAATTCTGATGATTTAGTTGAGGACTACGTTTTGATCACAACAATCTCACTTATGGATGAAAATGATTCAAATTTACAAGTTGACACAGAGTCTAATCCTCAGTTAGATGCATTAAAAGTGAAAATCGAAGAGAAAGTTCATGAGTCAAAAGTATTGCAAGATGTAAATGTGGCTATTATAAAAGCCACTAAAGTTGATCTGAGAGTTGCCGAAGATATGAAAGTACCGGTTGGACTTTATGTTTTGCAAGGCAATCACGTTGATCAAGAGCTTCATCTATCTGTAAAAGAATACTTTTCACATCCCGACCAAGTGGATGCCTTTAAAAACAAAGGTGAAATTATCTCACCTAATAAAGAAGCAAAATTAAAACTCATCAATAAATTTATTGAAAAGTTAAAATTTCAGTCTTATGATGTCTCTTCATTAGAAAGTGAGTTAAATAAAGCGGATGTTGATGTTGATAGCTTATTAGAACAGATAAGAACCATTTGGGGACAATTTGATAATAATATCAATGGTGGCAAACCAGGCGATACATCTAATGAATCAAATAATGATGAAAAAAATAATGGTTCAAGTAATTCTGGCAATGGTTCTAGTGGTCGTGGCAATAACAGCACTACTCCACAGAAAAATGATAAGAACTTAAACGATAATAAGACTAATGAAATAGAAACTACTGAAGCTGATACAGCAGAAGTAGATACAACGCAAAAAGATAATTCTAGTGGAAGTAACAATTATAATGATAAAGACAAAGGCAATAACAAAGACAAAGACAAAGATAAAGAAAATGATGACCGCAATCCAAATTCTGAAAACACAGGAGGCAATGGAAATGGTCATGGTCAGTAAAATAAAATTATAACTTAAAATGCCCAGCTTTTCTTTATGAAAAGCCGGGCATTTTTTTGTGTCCAATAATTATTTTTCTTTTTTTCTTTTAGAGCGTTTTCTTGATAAGGATAACCCACCAAAACCACCACCGATAATAGCGATATAAAATCCAAAGTCATACCACCAACCAGAATTTAGAGTTTCATATATTCTGATATTGTGTTTGAAAATGCCTAGTATTAATGAAAAAGGTGCAATCCACCCATGCCAAATACCTGATAAGAAATTTGCTGGATCATCACTAGAATAAGAACCATCTCCTGGTACACACCCACTTAATAAGATCGTCATTAAAAGGACTAGTAGTAAAAATAGTAATGATTTTTTTTTCATATTAACTCCCCTTTCTTTATAAAGATTCTATAATTTCATCTGGAACTTGTCCACATAGTATAGGTGAATATGGCATGCACTTATGAATATTTGAAGTTTTATGAGTTGCGTAGCAGTATACACAATCATGCTTACAAGTACTATATGCACCAATATCTATACTTTTGTTGCATCCGCAGTTTTCACGTTGGTTTTTGTCTTTAACCGGAGATATTTCAATATCAAAGACACTAGAAATGTATTTTGCATCTATACACTTTCCGTGACATATTCCATAAGTTTCTAAAGCATAACCTTCTGAACAAGTTTCAATAATTAGATTATTATCATATGCAATTTTTGTGAATTTTTGAGAAAGTTTCACAATATCTTGGTCTGATAGAACAAAAATATTATGCATTTCTAATCTTTTCTGATTACTTGGATATGCATCTAAGAAACTTATGATACACTTCGAGACATAAGGCTGAATTTCTTTTGCCATTTTTTCAAAATGCGCTACATGAAAATCAACATCAATTTGATCTGTCAATATAATTGGATCATATCGCCATATTATTTTATCAGCACCAATCTTAGCTGAAAGCTCTTTTAGAGTTTTTAAGCGTTCAGATAGCGCAGGTAAGTTTCGTTCTATCTCTGAAGAATAACCAGTCAAAGTATAATGAAAGTAATAGTTATATCCCAAAAGTGCCTCTAACCCACTGAGCATTGGCTGAGGGTTTTTAGTCCAAAAAACAATACAATCTACATCTTCTTTATGTAATGAAACTTTCTTCATCTGTTTGGCGTTCATAGGATTTTTTGTGATCACATACCCTTCTATGATACGATTAAAAAACCATTCTGAGTGAAATGCTGGAATATCAGTTCTTCTACTAGCACTAATAATCATATACTTTTATCCCCCTATTCTTTTATTGATTATAACATAATTTATTAATTATTAAATTAGAGAGAGGTAAAAATTACATTGTAATGTTTCGATTATTTAACGTAGGGCATATTAATCCTATATCGATGGATTTACATCTAACTTACGTCGACTTTACATAGATTTAACAATGTAAAATCTAAATTATGTTAGAATAGGATAGGAATTTATAATGTATACAAAATTCTTTAAAATTTGAAATTAGGGGGCATTAATAGATGTCAGTATTAATTGGTGTTTTAGGTGGACTGGGTTTATTCTTATACGGAATGCAACTTATGGGCACGGGATTACAAAAGGCAGCTGGTAAGAAGTTAGAGAGAATTATTGAGATTTTAACAACAAATCGTTTTATGGGTGTTTTGGTTGGCGTTATCGTTACTGGAGTAATTCAAAGTTCAAGCGCCACAACCGTAATGGTAGTTGGTTTCGTTAATGCAGGAATCATGAAACTATCTCAAGCAGTTGGCGTTATACTTGGAGCTAATGTTGGTACAACTATCACAGGTCAAATTGTCTCTTTATCAATTGATGAACTTGCTCCAATCGCTGTAGGTATTGGTATGATTCTTTGGATGTTAGCCAAAAAAGATTCACAAAAGAATCTAGCAGAGATTTTAATTGGGTTAGGAATTCTCTTTATAGGTATGGAATTCTTGAAAGATTCATTAAAGCCTCTAAGAGAACTTGAAGCCTTTACAAATATTATGGCATCAATTGGTCATAATCCTGTTCTTGGTGTTTTCGTTGGATTTGGTTTAACTTTTGTTGTACAAAGTTCTAGTGCCTCTATAGGTATGTTAATCGCACTAGCTTCAACTGGTGTATTGCCATTGTCTGCTGCACTCCCTATTTTATATGGTGATAATATCGGAACTTGTACGACCGCGTTATTATCAAGTATTGGTGCAAGTAAAAATGCAAAACGTGCTGCAATTATACATTTAGCATTTAATGCGGTTGGTACACTACTGTTTATATTTGTTTTGAGTGCTCCGATTACATCAATCGTTACGAAATTAGATCCTACTGACGTTGCGAGACAAATTGCAAATGCACATACTATTTTCAACTTAGCAAATGTCGTTATTCAGTTCCCATTTGCATTTATCTTAATTAAAATTGCAATGTGGGTGATTCCTGATAAAGGTGAAGGTGCTGAACTTAAACTTACTAAGTTTATAGATGAGCGTATCCTAGAAACACCTACAATTGCTATGAAGAGTGTTATCAATGAAACGATCAATATGGGTGAAGTTGCAAAGAAAAGTTTGATATCAGCAATGGATGGTTTATTTGAGGGACAATTAGATAAAGTTAAACAGACTTTTGTATATGAGAAAGATATCAATAAACTCGAGGGATTAATTACTGAATATCTAGTAAAACTATCCAATAAAGATATCATGGATAGCGATAGAAGATACATTGACGGCTTATTTAATAGTATCAACGATATTGAACGTATTGGTGATCATGCTGATAACATCGCTGAGTTAATTGTTACAATGGATCAAGATCGTATTGTTTTGTCTGAGCTGTCAAAGCAAGCTTTACTCATAATGTACAATAAAACTAAGGCGACGTATGAAATCGCACTTGATGTTCTTGATAAACCGAGTCAAGAAAATATTGATCAAGTTATCGCACTTGAGAAAGAAATGGATCAACTTCAAAGAGAAGCTAGAAGAGACCATTTTGCAAGATTAAATTCTAATGAATGTAGTACTGAAGCTGGGGTTTATTATCTAGAGATGGTCAACAACCTTGAAAGAATCTCAGATCTATCATGTAACTTAGCGAGAATTGTAGCTGATACAGTAGCTATTGCTTAAGCTTCAATTATAAAATAAGAAAGTATCTTAGTGATTATAAAAACTAAGATACTTTTTTTATATGTGAATTTGAAATGTATCGGAGTATCGAGCCATAATAATATGATAATAATCCATAATTTTTAGCTGCGCAGATTTACATACAATTTCAAGTTGCTGCGCATTTTCAACAAAATTCTTAGTCACATCAACATGTTCGCAGTCTTTAAATATACTTAAAGTTGAAGCAATAGCATCATCTAGATTCATCCCTACACGATAAGGTCGTTCTTCAATTAAAGCAGTGAAAACATCTGAAAATGCTAAAATGGTCTCCTCTACCCCGATTTCATCGTGTTTTAAACTAAATGGATATCCAGAACCATCTTGTTTTTCGTGGTGTGCACTTGCCCATTTAGCGATATCATTTATGCCTTGAATGCTACTAAGAATGGTATAAGTATAATATGAATGTGTTTTCATCTCATTGTATTCAATCTTTGAAAGTGGTCCGCTTTTTTCTAAAATTTCAGTAGAAATTCCTAGTTTGCCAATATCATGTAGTAATCCAGCAATCCTGAGCTTAATGCATTTTTCCTCTGATAATCCACAAAACATAGCTAAGTTATAGGCTACAGCACTAACGCCTTGAGAGTGTGTAGCAGTGAATTCACTTCTAAAATCAATGATTTTTGAAAGCGTTTTTGCAAAACTCTCTAATAAATTCAAATCTAGTTCAAGTTCTAGAGCGTCACCTAATACGAGGTTTAGTAAAAGTTGCATTGACATATGTTCTATATCTAACCAAAACACATCCTTATTTGAACATTTCGAAAAAGCCCGAATACCTATAGGCGAAAAAATATGTGGTGACATTTTACTAAGCTGATCATAAATAGTATATGCTTGCTGGTTAATATTGATATCATTTTGAAGGAGAATATCAACTCTATCAGCTAGATGTAGTAGATTGCAAAGTACAGAAGTCTTAGGATCAAGCAAGTATGCATATTTCCATTTTAGATGGTGATTGCGAACTATTTCTGATATTCCTTCTAAATAAGGTAAACCTTCTAACATAACCGAGCCAAGATAAGAATGTGGAAATGGATTTTCAACGTCTAATTTAAGTAGTTCATCTCTTTCTACAATAGTTAATGCACCTACATCGTGAACTGCAGCGGACATTACAAGTAACCTCAAATCATCTATTTCCAGCCCATATTCTTTTCCAATATGGTATGCAATTACTGCGGTTCTTCTATGGTGATTTTTAAGTATAACGTTAATCAAGTCCATTGACTCAACAACAGTTGTTAATAGTTCTTTATAGGATGAATATATCAATTAAAGTTCACCTTCTTCAGCATATAGCTTAAAATTTTTAAGTATTGAATACCATCCTGCACGTTGCATATCAATGGGATTAACCTCTTCAGGATCAAAAATTTCAATGATCCTTACATTTGATTCATCAGGATCAAATAAAATGTTAACCATCCTACTATCGGCAAGAATATACTCAATTTCCTCTTGAGGTATGACTTTTAGATATTCACCTTCAAAATTGAAGCCCATACTTTTATCTTTTGCCTCCATTCTAAAATTGAATTTTCCTCCTACTCTGAGATCGTTATTTGCAAAGGGGCAGTGCCATTCATCGCTTGCAAAATACCAATTTAATATGTGTTCTTCTTCGGTAAAATAGCGCCAAATTTTGTCTATAGTACCTTTGATAGAGATTTCAAGTTTGATTTTATCTAAAGTATGCATATAAACTCCTTTCAAATAATATGATTATAAATCATATATACCATTATTGTTCTGAAAAATAACAGGAAGTATTTTACCATTTTATGTGCTATACTTTTAATGAAAGTGAGGCTGTATAATGAAAAATTTTAAGATGACCATTGCATACGATGGCAGGAAATACATGGGTTTTAGCGAAAGAAAAGGTAATCCTGATAAAGCTGTTCAAGGAAAATTAGAAATGATCTTAACAAAGATGTATAACACCTATGTAGAAGTTGTTTCAGCATGTAACACTGAAGCAGGTGTTCATGCAAAAAGACAAATTGTGAACTTTATAGCACCAGAAGATACTTACGATTGTGATGGTGTTTTTGAGTATTTTGAAAAATACCTTCCAGATGATATTATTATTTTATCCGTTGAAATTGTTGATGAGAGATTTCACAGTCGATATCTTGTAAAATCATTAAGTTTTGAATATAGAATTTGGAAACATAATGCGCCACGTCGTCCACTTTTTGAGAGACATCAAGTAAATGTGCTTAACCAAGTTCTAAATGTGAAAAAAATGAAAGAAGCAGCAATTTCATTTGTTGGTGAACATAATTTTATTGCATTTTCAACAAACACAAAAGTTAAAAATACCTTTAAAAAAATATATGAAGTTGCCATTCAAGAGTCTGAAACTGAAATCATTATCATAATAACAGCAAATGGATTTTTGTTAAATATGGAAAGACTAATCGTTGGAACGTTGATTCAAATTGGAACGGGACAACTACCTGTAAATGCAGTTGAAATGGCTTTACAAACATGTAAGACGGATTACGTTGGTCACAAAGCAATGTCTGATGCGCTTAGTTTAGTTGAAGTAAATTATTAAATATTTAAAAATCTGAGTATTGGTTGACTCAGATTTTTTATGTAATCATGATTTTAAACTATTACGCAACTTTGTGATAGCAACTTCTTTCTCTAGAGATAAGATTTTCAGATCTCTCTCAATGCGTTCTAATCTTCTAGTTAATCTTATTGATCGCTTATATATTTTATATACAAAGTATGGGATACCTAAAAAAATTCCCAGAGTGAGGGTTAAGTTGAGCAAGTTATATAACATTGGAAATGACAAAACCATGTGAACCTCCTTTAAAGATTGCCAATGCTTCTAATGTGTATCTTTACTGTAAATTTAATATGGAAATGTTTGTAGTGCAAAAATTAGTATGACAAATATAGATAGAATAAAACAAATGACATAGATAAAATTCTTAATCATGTTAACCTCAATTATTAGATTTGATATTAAAATTATAATTGAACAATTCAAAAAAATATAAAAGACTTCCTAAACGATAACTATTTTATCCTAAATGATAAAAAGTCGTTGGGAAGTCTATTAAATTTGACCTATAAAACCATCTGATCTGAAATATTTTTGAGCTTCAGAATGGTATTCCAATTTCGGACAGTAGCATTTTTATCAAGCTTAATGAGTTGCCTTGATAGTTTAGATTCTCTAATACTGCATGAAAGTAAAAGAAATATGTTATTGTTATAAATACTGAAATCCTCTACTTCGCTTTTGTACTTACTAAATTTATCGATTTCCTCTTTAGAAGGTATAAGTGATAAAAAAGCAACATAAAAACATTCATAGGATTTATCGTGACCAATTTCAGCGATTTGTTTATTTGAATAAGGTTTAGTATTAATCAAAAAATCAAATTCTTCCTTTTTTCTAGTAACAACAGGAATTTCTAGATTAAATTGCTTAAATATGAGTTTTGAAATACATTCATTAATTTTATCAATTTCAAGTTCCGACTCTAAAATAATGTTTCCCGAGTTTATATAGGTAGTTACTTGTTTGAAACCTTGGTCAATTAGTTTGGATTTTAGCTCTTTCATATTGATTCTGTTTTTAGAACCAACATTAATCCCCTTTAAGAAAGCTATATATAACATTTTCAGTACCTCTTTGTAAACTTAGTTTGAGATTAAGTCATTGTAAAAGTGAGCTTTTGTAGCATTGTAATATGGTAATAAATATAGAAAACCTAAACCAAAAGTAATAAGACTTAATAGAAACCATCCAACAAAACTAATCGCAAGGATAAAAAAATCCATTTTGTGTCCTCTCATCAACGCTTTACTCTGAGCTATAGCTTCTAGTGGTGATAATTCTGGTTGATCCTGAAGAATATAATAAGTCATAGAGTAACTAATAGAAGCGATAATTCCAGGAATTAAAAAGAGTAAAGACCATAAGACTGTAAATAAAACTATAAAAAAATTAGTCAAAAAAGCAGCTAGAAAGATTTGAAATCCTGAAAACATATCATTTATTTCTGCTGTTTCCTTGCGTGTAATATGGATAAAGAAAACAGCTAGTCCCAAGTTAATGGGGCCAGTCACTAAAAAACTTATTAAACTAAAAAGAGAACCAAAACTATTTGTACGACTCCCTATACTAAAAATACCATCGCTTTTCCAAAACACATTAAAAGTTTCTCTGCCAGCATTACCTGTAAAAGCACTAGTTATTAACCAAGCTATGATTGTCACCGCGATAGCTAGTCCCCATTTGTCTACTAGATCCTCTTTAGCAGATAATTTGTATTCATAATTTTCTTTCACAATCAGCCCTCCGAATTAAGATTAACTACAATAAGTAATCATATTTTATCATAAGACAACAAAAACAATATAAAAAAACGGGATATTCCCGTTTTTTATGAAACATTAAATTAAATTATTTCACTTTGATACATACCATTTTGATTTTCATTTGTCCACATGGATGCTTCAAAGTTTAATCTGTGTAAAATCAGTTCTATCGGATCATGGCTCACATGGCCTCTGGTTTCAACAAAAAGATCATGAGGGAGTTTAATATGTAGTCCCAATTCAATTGCACGAATCGCTCGTTCAATGCCATCCTCAATGTTGATTTTTTCGAAAGAATCTTTAATAGACTGTTTTTCTACTTCGCTTAATTTTTTTGAAAAAAGATTTTCAATGTAATCAAATATTGCTGCAAATAAATCCATCTTGTGCATATAACGTCCCCTCCATAGTACTTATATTAGTAATTGACTGCAATACCTGCCTTCTATGCTTGCAGTTCAAAGGCAGATTATCAGTAATCAGGCCCACTTAACTAATATAATACCACAAATTGTACAGAAATCAAAACAAGATTGGAAAAAATTCAGAATATTCTTTCAAAATTGCTGAATTGTGCATAAAATTATACAATAGGAGAAATTTGTATTAATTAATTTCCTATATCAGCACTTATTTTCCATGTTCCATCAGTCTGTTTGTTCCAAACAGTCATATACATACCGGATTCTTCAATAGCCGAATCATCTTTTGTATAACTACGCTTATATTTTCCATATGTCACTGCTAAAGTTGCATCGTCTGATACTTCTATATGTGTTGGTTCCCAGTTAAAAAGTAAATTTTCAATTTCGAAAAATGCTTTCATCGAATGCTCAATTTCCTTATTTCCTAATATAGGAATACCATTTTTAGTCAACATACAACCATTTGTAGAAAAATATTTACTCCAGCCAACAGCTCCCAGTTTAGCTACATCTTTACAAAAGGTTTCTTCCAATAGACGAAGTTCTTCTTTGATTATTTCCTTATTTAAGGTCACGGGTTTACTTGTAATATTATTTTTAGCGTTCTGAAATTCATAGTTACGAAGGATCATGCCTTGAGAAGGAATCATATCAAGTTTCTCGTAAAAAGGTACTAAATTAGCATCACAAAGCAAATCGATCATATAAAGGTTGTCAAGTTCTGCTTTTAATCTACGAACTAGTTCTTTTCCTATTCCTCTTCCCTGATATGACGGAATTACTTCAAGTAAAGGTATATAAGCTGATAAAATGCCATCACTAACTGAATTGATAAAGCCTACAATTTCTGGTATAGAATCATCGATGCATACGATAGCTTTATAGCTTTCTTCAAGGATTCTTCTATGGCTTTCATTACTGGGTGGGTTGGGCCAACCATCAAAAAAAAAGTCTGAAATGGGTATATTTGATAAATCTCGTGAATAAAGTACATAATTTAACATATGATTTCCCCTTTTAAAATGTCCCTATTAGTCGTGTGACTTAGTCTATATGCGAGATTCGAGATGTATCAAATCGATCGATAAATTTATTGTTGTGACCTTCACTTGGAACGCCAACTGCTAAAATACAAAATGGGACCAAGGGATCAGATAAATTTAACGTTTTACTCACATGTGTCATTCTATCTTCTAATGGTGCTACACCTATCCAAACCGCTCCTAGTTCTTGGTAGACAGCTTCTAAGAGTATGTTCTCAGTTGCTGCTGCCATATCTTGTTGCCACATATCTGGTTTCTTTAAACGATCATTATTGCAAATTAAAACGATAGCAAGTGGTGCGTTAGCTATAAGTCCGGCAAAAGGACTCACCTTAGATAATTCTTCTAGAATGAGTCCATTTCTTATCACAATAAATTCCCAGGGTTGTTGATTGCCAGCAGATGGTGCTTGCATTGCAGCCCTAAGCATAGCATCAATTTTTTCGTTGGGTATAATTGTTTCTTCATATCGTCTTACGCTTCTTCTTATATCTATTGTTTTCATTGAGCCTCCTAACATACCTTTATATAAGTATATCATGGAGAATTGTACGATTCCATAAAATAGTAAACACTTAGAAGATTAGTTCATGATTAGTCTGATTTCAGTAACAATATCTTTTGAAAAGTCTACTTCCATATATGCAGTATCAGGTTGATCTACAAGTCTAAGTGTTTGGTTATTAAATACGCCATACTCTGAAGTCAAAGTATTACTTTCAGAATTACTATTATAAACAACATTGAGACTACTTTGCTCCCAGTTTGTATTTATAGGAAATAATGTAAGCACTTTTTCTAAAGAATCTCCAATTTTTATATCGCGTGGTATATCATAATTTGTTTGACCTGTAATTTTTACCCACTTAAGTTGAGTATATTCACTAGCTGCACCATAGCCTAGAGATAAGTTGTCTTTTGAATAGATGATATAGTCTTTAGCATTGTCATATGTACTAGTAAAGTTTTTACTTTTTAGAGAATTTACGGATTCAACTTTATAAAACTCAGTTAACCATCCGAGTGAATCAATTTCAGGTGATTTGAAAATCGTACTTTCTGCAGCCAATAATTTTATTGTCGAAAATAAGATAGCGTCAGTTTTTTTGTCAAATTCACTTATAAGTTGGTCATGTAAGTAATTATTGTGAGCTTTTAAGTCTAAAATCTTAGTATTTAACGTGTCAATTTTTGCGTTCAATTTCTCAATGTCAGATTGATTGCTTTTAGTCACTATCACTAATACAAAACTTAAAACCAAAATTAAAGCTAAAATTATTGCAGTTAATGTAATGATATTTTTTTTCATATGTCCTCCAGTTATGTGTAATCTTATAGTATTATTCCCATAAATCCATCAGTATTAAGTTCATATATAGTTCCCTCTTTATCAATAAGCCTGATAATGAAACTACTACTTGATCCACCTCCATTTATAACGTCAAAATAAGCATGAATTTGGTAGTGATCCGAGTCAATTGTGATCATACGATTGGTTTTTCCAGAAATACTAAATAGTGCAGGTTCTCCTTCAGAATTTAATACAAAGATCTGAGACACCCCATCATCAAAAGGATTGACGAGTTCTATATTGAATTCCCTCGAATCTTTACTGAGATTTTCTAGATGAAACTGTGCTTCAAAGTACTTTAAGTTGTCATTCTCAGCAGAAAAACTTAATTTGCTTTTCCCCTCACTAATGACAATTGAAGACAAATCATCTGAAAAACGTTTTGATAATGTAACCCCAAAGTTTGTAACATTAACCATTAAAATGATTGCAAGAAAAAAAACAGTGATTCCTTTCCACCCTTTTACTTTTGCTTTTGGAGCGACTTTGTTTTTTAACATTACAAACAGGATTAAAACTATTGGTAAAATATAAAACAGTGTTAAATGTGTCCCTTTCGTTCCGTTACTCCATGCTTTAATGTGCATATAATTAAAAATATAATCTCCAAAAGCATGATAATATCTCGTATCACTACAGAGAAAAACTAAAAAAGCCATAAGGAAAATCATAAAGTAGTAACGAAATTTAAAGTTCTGATCTTTTGTATACAATATGTAAAACCTCCTTTCTACAATTAGTATACCATAGCTTCCAATTGATAACATTTGTATAAGATAAAGTAATTCTTAAAATAAAATTAAAAATCCCTAGTAAGAAATTCAAAATTTGAATTAACATTTAGGGATTAAGAAATTAAATAGTATAAAATTATTTTGAACATTACTCAGTTTGTTCTGTTTTGTTCATCAAAAGAGTATTTTTATCATGGTGAAGAACCAGTAGATAAATACTGTAAAATAAAGGTATAGTTGCGCCTAGTATTGGTAAGAGTGTTATTGAAATTTTTCCAATGAGAGCACCAGAAGTAATCAGAGCTACTGGTAGTATGACTTTAACAAGGCTCATAATGATACTCAGGACTCTACCAAGTAATTTTTGAGGAATTTCATTTTGTAAAATGGTCATAAGTGGTACGTCTACATAAGCAATTGCGATTCCCATTAATGTAAATATAGCAGCGTAAAATATAAAACTAAAACCATTATTTAATTTTAGGAATACTGGTAAGCCAACAAGCATCGCCAATATGGCAATCAGTCCATTCATCGAAATTAATAACTTACGAAACTCAATTTTTCGCATTATTTTTTCTACACTCAAAGTCCCTATTATTAAACCGACTGGAAACATACTATTGATGATCCCAAAACTGGATGATGGTAAATGCATGAGTTGGTTGATGATATAGGGCGCAGGTACATTAACGGAGAATCCTAGTAAAAAGTTAAGAGAAACGAATACGAAAAATAATTCTAAAATTGACCTATTTCGTGCAAAAAAGAGCCAACCTTCTTTTAAGTCAGTAGTAAAACTATTTCTTTTATAATCTGTTTCATTATTGTGTATAGGATTTAAGTGAAAATCTATAAAGCATTCAGTAATTGCAGAAAAAATAAACGAGATAGCATTAAATAGGATAAAATATTTTATGTTTATGAATGCGAAGATAATTCCCCCGATGATTGGCCCGAGAATAGATGATGTAGAATCAATTAATTTGCTAAGTGAATTGATTTTGATGAGCTTATCGCTTGTGATCAATGAAGGTTTTGCTGCTTCTATGCCAATTCCGAAAAAAGTTGTGAAGATATTGAGTAGTATTGTTGAGAGATAGATGACTGGTAACGTTAGATTTACCGTACTTGCATATGCAAATATGAGTATAAATAATACGCCGTTCGCGAGATCCATTCCAACGACAAGCCATTTTTTTGGAATTCTATCTGCAATGACACCAGCGATTGGGCTAATAATAATCATTGGGATAACACTGAGCATCAAGGTTGTGGCATAATTTAGAGCTGATCCTGTTAATTTTAGTACGTATAAACTAATTGCAAATGTGTATACTGAAGATCCGAAAATTGAAACTGCTTTTCCTGTTGTAAAAAGAAATAGGTTTTTCATAACTTTTTTATCTAATTCCATGGTAAATCCCTCCTCTATTAATTTGAGTTTACACCATCGTGTTAAGGCAACAGCAATAGTGTAATCCTATTAAAAAAAGGTGTATTTATAAAAAAACAAAAAAACCATCGGGTTAACCCAATGGTTTTTTAGCTTTTATACCGCTATAAAAATAAGTGCTAACGTGTTCTCCCTCGACAAAATAATTCTCTAAAGGTCCACCTTTTTCAACTGATTCTGTTTCAAAATCCTCAGTACAATGATAATTCAATTCTTTTAGATTAGATTGAATTGAGTGAATGTTAAAACCATCTCTAAACGTTTGAGGTACTTTTGAATGAGTAACATAATTTTTAAATAATATATAAAACGCATGAAGATGTGCCTGATCTTTAACCAGTTCATCAATTTTTTTAAGTAAAAACTCAGTGTGGTCAAATGCATAATTACTTGAGCCAGATATATCAAAGAGTACATCAATGCTTTTAGGTTTTAATGGTATTTGTAAAAAATCTGCACATATAAATAGTATAGTGCATTTTGGATGGCTTCTTTCTATAATTTTTTTGAGCCACCTCAGTTTAGTAAGATCGTGATCAATTGCAATATAAGTGAAAGTGCATGGGAAACATTCAATCATATGACGCATAAAATAACCATGTCCACTTCCGAGTTCTAATCCAATCTCATCTGTAAGGCCTTCAAAAGCTATATGCCTAGATGACCACTGAAGACCTTCATGAAGTTTTTTTAGATAATTTATATCCGTTGTATTAATATATTCGTCTATATAGGCTTCACTATAAAGATTGAGATCGGTGCCTTTATAATCAGATTCCCCTATATTTTTGGCGTTTTCTATAAATAAGATGCCATCTATGATCTGAATTTGATGATGGTGATCGCACTGTAATTTCGCATCTATCAATTGACCATTTTGGACTTTTCCATCTAAAATATTCAAAGGAAGATGACAATGAGGACAGCATAATAGCTCAAAAGCCTGTAAAGGAATGCCAAGTGTTTCTAAATCAATGTATTTATCAAATTCTATTTCGCGATTCATTTCATTTAAAGCAGATTCTAAGTTTTGACGCATTGTATCTAGTTTAATGATTTCGTTATCAATTTGTGTTTTCTTTCTTTCAAAAAAAGAAGTATATGTGATACGTCTATCATAACCGGTTAACTTTCCAATCCTTCGATATAACATCAACTGTTGAATTTCATTAAGTGAAAATCCTATTTTTTTGAGAGCGGTGATTTCTTGAAAATCTATGGTACATTTGTCATCAAAGTCAAATTGTGTGTTATGTTTTTCAGGGATAATTAACCCTAAGGATATATAATGTCTTATTGTATCAATACTTGTCTCATTTTGAATCGCAAATTGACCAATTTTCATAATTTTCTCCCAAATTAAATTTTACTCTGTTTACTCCATAAACTTTGTTACTGCATCGATAATTTGTTTCATTTGCTCTTCTTTTGAAATTAAGGCTTCATTATCGCCTTTTTGATGTCCATAGCTACCAAATTGACTGTGATTACCACCTTCAATGGTCACATACTCAGTGTTACTTGGTAAGTAAGGGACTTTATCCTCTACTTTTTCTCGTGTCACTAGGGCATCTACAGAGCCTCTGATGGACAGTGCTTTTATAGGCAAATTAGACAAATCATTACTTGCTCCAGCTGGATAAGAGGCGAAGAAAATGATACCACTAAAACTCTCTGGATGATCATAAAGGTATTTTGCTGCCATACTGCCGCCTAAAGAGTGTCCACCAATATACCAAGTGTTATCATATGGAATATCATCTTTGATTTTTTCAGCCTTTTTAATATCAAATATTGCAAAATTGATTGGCATTTTTACCACTACAAATGGAATTCCATTTTCAGCTAATGTTAATCCTAATACACTGTATGCTTCTGGCTCCACTTTTGCGCCAGGGTAAAAAATTATTCCTTTTGACGTTTCAATTTTGGGAGAAAAATAGATATAATCCTTTGTATTCATTACCTCAACACTTGAACTGCCTTTAAGGCTAAGTTCTGCCTCCGCATCTGGTCCATATGATGATAAAAACCAGAAAGTACCATACGCTAATATAACAAGTAAAATAAGTGCGATGAATAAGCCTACGCGTTTCTTTGTAATTTTCATAATAAGCCTCCTGAATATATACTAGATCAGTGATGTAGTTGTTCTACATTTTCTAGTATGGGCATTGTCCCTTTGACATATAAAAGATCCATATGATGTAATGCTCTAGTCATAGCTACATAGAGTAACTTGATTTCTAGTGGATGAAGACTATAACCTTCACTCATAGAAAGTATCAATACAGCGTCAAACTCAAGTCCTTTCGCAAAATAAGATGGCACTAAGATGATTCCAGCACTATAATGTTCTTCTTTTTCATCTAAAATTTTAACACTGTGCTTTTTTTGTTGATCAAATGCGCGTTTTAATTTTACGCATTCTGCTTTTGTTTTACAAATTAATGCGATTGACTTGTACCCTTTTCCATGAAGAAAATCCACTTTTTTGTAGAGTGATCCAACTAAATGTTCATAGTCATCGAAAGCTAAAATTTCAGGTGTTTCTCCATGTCTGATAACGGGTTTTGCATAGACGATACTTTCATCATTTAACTTGCTAAGGATTTTGTTAGCAGTATCCATGATCTCAACAGTAGTTCTATAACTCTGAACCAAAGTCATGTAACTAGGCTGATCATCTGGAAAAACTTGATCCATAACCTCTTGCCAACTTGTTGTACCTCTATAAGCGTGTATGCCTTGAGATAAGTCACCAAGCAATGTGAGGCGGACAGTTTTCAAAACATGTTTGAGAATAAAGAATTGAAACATACTAAAATCTTGGGCTTCATCTATTACTAGTGTTGTAATTTCAAGTGTGTCCTCAAAGCCATGTAAACGGTTTTTAACATATAAAAGTGCTGATAAGTCTTCAAGCTCGAATTTTCCTTTATTGATAAGTGTTTTGCTAAGTTGCACGTGATAATCTATTTGTTCTAAAGATAAATTTGAGCCAAAGTATTTTTGAAAAAGTTCTGTGTTAGTCATTAATTCTGTATAAGTACTCATATAATCTACTTTGGGAAACAGTGCCATATAATTTTTTACAGCATGCTTAAATTCATGCTTCATCTCAGCGAGCTTATGATCTCTTTCATCCATAAGTGAAATGACGCGATTACGTCTTTCATCACCAGGTTCTTTTACTCTGATTATATGATCAATTTTTAAATTGTATTTTTCTTCGGTCTTTGTTAGCTTTTCCTTATGGACTTGCTTGAGCCTAAATGTAAGTAGTTTTTTAATCTCATTTACACGTTTAATGATAGGCATATAATCGTAACTGTGTAAAAAGAGTGATCTGATTTCCACTCTACTTGCAAGCGTTTCACCTTGATACATAAAATGTACACTCGGTGTAAATTTTTTTTCAATATGTGTTAAATAAGCTTCTATACCACGCATGTAATCTAAAGAACCTTTAAAAGCTGTATTCCATATTAACAATTGATTACTGTCATGACTTTCATGTAATAATTTGATGAGTTTTTCATTTTTATCAACTAAGTGGATCTTCTTTCCAATAAGTTCATTCATAAAGTCAATATAGGTTGTCTGCTTCACTTTTTCAACGCCTAGTTCAGGTAAGACCTCAGAGATATAATTGATAAACAATCTATTGGGTGCAATGATCATAAAGGACTCAGGATTAAATGATTTCTCATAAGTATAGATAAAATATGCAATTCTGTGCAGAGCAATTGTGGTTTTTCCTGAACCTGCAGCACCTTGAACAATTAGTGGACGCCTCATGTTAGCACGAATAACTCTATTTTGCTCTGCTTGAATTGTAGATGCAATATCTTTAAGTCTTTGGTCGGCACTTGCTTCTAATGACGCTTGTAAAAAAGCATCATTAGTCGTAATATCTACATCTATAAAATCATGTAGCTTACCATCTTCGATCGCAATTTGTCTTTTTAGATAAAGTTCACCTTCATAGATATCGCCTTCTGACTCATATTGGTTTTCACCAAGTCGACCCTCATAATATAAAGTAGATATTGGTGCACGCCAGTCTACAACAAGTGGTGTAAACTCTCCATCACGTAATAATGACGTTTTTCCTATATAGAATTTCTCAATTTCATCTTTTCCGCTTTGCTTAAAATCAATTCTGGCAAAATATGGTTTCTTCCGAGCACGGAGTAAGTTGTCATAATTTTTATCTGCAATTTCAACAAATTGCGTGTTAATTAATGCATCAATATAATTTGATGAACTTTCTTGTGTATCTAGGTTACTCATCGCATCTTTAATGTTATCACTGTAAAGTTTTCTATAATTTTCAACTGATGCAATAGTATGTTCGATATGCTCCTTCGTTTCATTTAATCTATTTAATTCATGTTCATAATCTGGGTGTTTCTTTAACTTCATAAATCCCTCCACAAAAAGAACAAGGATAGTGTTCAAGAAATGAAAACTATCCATAGGCCAAAAAAACGGAACTTTACTATTATATCTAATTGTTAAGGCCTAATCAAGTGGCTTTTGAATCTGTAAAGTAATTGAAACATGTGACTAGATAATTGAAAGTGGAATTTGATATTGTTTCTCGAAGCGTTCAGAAAATCTTTTAGCTGATGCTTTTTCTAGTTCAGTGGATTCGTCACTGATTAACTTTATTAGCACGCGATCGCTTTCAATAATAATCTCTAAATCCTTAACCGCACAATTTTCTGCACGATCTAACTGTTCAGCAATATTCAGTAAAACTACGAGTTTACCTAATCTGTTTAACTCGGCTTTACTTAAAATATTTTCAAAATCAACCATACGTGATTTTATGCCTGCTTCTCGATGAGAACCTACTAAAAAAGCAACAGATATCCTTTCTGGATTGGTTAGCCCTTCTAATCTACCATTAAGAATTAAATAAAATCCGTGAACATGATGATCATAGTATTCTATATGAGTACCAATATCATGAAGTAATGCAGCAGTACTTAGAATTTTTTTATCTGTATCTTTATAATTAGTAATAGAACTTAGCGCATTGAATAATTTTAACACTATAAACTGAACATGTTTTGCATGTCTTTCATTGATTTCAAAACGATTAATCATATTTTGTTTGCTCTGTAAAAGGACATCCTCAACGATAACGGGATAACCAATGGATGGAAAATACTTCTCATAAAAATAGCCATCTCTTAATCCGTTTCCACTTATTCGAATTTCGGGAGAATCAATTCTTTCGAATATACATTTAAATGGTAATATTCCAAGTTTGATGATATCAGCTCTTTTTTTACTGATACCGCTAATCTTATCGAGCTCTTTTTCATCAGTGGAGATGATTTTTTCACAGATTGAATCAACTTCATCTTCATGCATTCTATAATTATGCATATTTTCTATAGGATAGCCATTTAGATCTCTGTCAATTTTACCTAGTGTCCTAATGACCCCTCCTAATCCAATAACGGGTTTGCCCCTTAGTTCTTTAAGCCAGGGCAACTGATCAAGGTATTTATCGATATATTTATGTGCTGCCTCTATTCTTTTTTTCTTATGTTTTATCATACTGAATCGTTCTGTTAAAGTGACCGATCCAAAGGGTAAACTAACTGCTTCTTTTAAAACTCTATTCTTCATCCATATGAGCTCAGTACTCCCACCGCCAATGTCGAGAATAAGTGCATCATCTAGTGACATTGAATTAACAACACCAAGATAATCATAGTATGCTTCTTGGTTACCACTAAGTACGATGAAATCAAAACCTGTAGCTTTCTTTACTTGCTTTAGAAAGACCTCTTGATTAACTGCCATTCTAACCGCAGCTGTTGCTAGAGCATATACCTCTTTAGTATTATTAACTTCTATAAGTTTTTTAAAGTAAAGTAGTGCATCTATGGTTCTTTTAATGGGTTTATCTTGAAGAATTAAAGAATCACCCATCCCTTCGCTTAGTCTAACCATTTCACTTGCTTGATCAAATATACTATACCCACCCCGTTCGTTGATCCCTATGATATTCATTCGAATTGAGTTTGAACCTAAGTCAATTATTGCGATTGAGCGTTTCATCGAATCACTTACTTTCTATAATAGATTTAATTTGATTAATGTACTCTTTATTACTGGTATATTCAAGTGTTTTTAGAATGTCTTGAGCTTTAATTGGATGTTTAGAATTAGTAATCTTATCATATTTTCCGTCAGATGTAAGTTGCCATGATTTTTGATTGTCAGCTAAATATAATTTAAGTGTATATAAAATTCTCTCTGCAATAGTGGCATCTTCTATTGGGAAAAGAAGTTCCACTCTTCTACTTAGATTTCGAGTCATCCAGTCAGCGCTAGAAAGATAAATTTCAGATTTTCTGTGGTTTTCAAAATAAAAAATTCGACTATGTTCAAGAAATTCTCCAACAATACTTGTAACGGTTATATTTTCACTTTGACCTTCAATACCTGGTTTTAATGTACAAATACCACGAATGAGTAAATTTATCTTAACGCCTGCTTTGGATGCTGTATAAAGCCTTTCAATTATTTCTAGATCAACAAGAGAATTCATTTTTGCAATGATAGATGCTGAATGTCCAGCCTTCGCATGTGATATTTCCCGGTCAATTAAGTCATTGAATTTTTGTCTCAAAGTAAAAGGTGCAACGCTCATGATACTAGTATTAACGGATGTAACAAATCCCGATACCATATTAAAAAACATTGACGCATCAGATCCAAAGCTTTCATTGCATGTAATTAGCCCCATATCAGTATAAACCTTTGCTGTTTGATCATTATAGTTACCTGTACTAAGATGAAGATAACGCCTAATTTTATTTTTTTCACGTCTGACAATTAGAGTGATTTTAGAGTGTGTTTTTAGACCATAGATACCGTATATTACATGAACACCTCGTTGCTCTAATTTTTTAGCCCAATTGATATTGTTTTCTTCATCAAAACGCGCACGTAATTCAACTAATACCGTAACTTGTTTTCCCTTCTCTGCAGCCTCTGCTAAGGCTTTTACAATTTGGGAATCCCCACTTACTCTATAAAGTGTCTGTTTGATTGCCAAAACATGAGGATCTTTACTCGCTTGTTTAATAAAATCAACCACAGTGTCAAAAGTTTCGTAAGGATGATGTAGAAAAATATCACCTTCGCGAATGGTTTTGAATATATTCTTTTTATCAATTATTGGGAAACGTTTAGGTTTATAAGGTGCTTTTGTAAGTTTTGATAAACTCTTAGGCGCTTTAATTTTAAAGAGAAATGTTAAATCCAGTATGCCGTCTACTTTGAAAACTTGTTTTGCTTCTACCATTAACGAATCTTGTAAAACCTTTAAAAGCCAAGGATCTTCACCTTGTCCAATTTCGAGCCTTACTGTTTCACCCCATTTTCTAAGTTTAACTGCTTCCTCAATAACCATCAGCAAATCTTCAGCTTCATCTTCAACGATATTGATATCACCATTTCTGGTTGCTCTAAATTGACAGGTTGCAAGCACTTGGTGTCCAAGGAAAAGTTTATCAATAAAGGTTTCAATAACGTCTTCTAAAAGCACATAACAAACATTTGATTTACAATCTGTTACTTTGATAAGCCGCTCTAAAACACTTGGAACCTGAACCATCGCAAGTTTTGGTTCTAAACCGATTAAAAGCTTGACGCCAATATACAAGCTCTTATTAGCAATTAAAGGAAATCTTCTGGAAAAATCTACAGCCATAGGTGTTAAAACGGGAAAAATTTCTAAGCTAAACTTTTTTTCTAACTGTGCTAATATACTTGGCGTAAACTCAGCACTTCTAATTAAACTTATACCATCTTCTCTAAGGGTTTCCAGTTGAGACATGGTCATCTTATACTGCAGGTCAACAAGTTCAGAAACAGTTTCGTTGATTAGTTCAAGTTTTTCTCTCGCTGTTAAACCAGTTGGATCTACATCTTCATAGCCAGAACTAATTTGGTTTTTAATGGCTGCTACCCTTACCATAAAAAACTCATCAAGATTTGAGGCAAATATTGCACTAAATCGTAATCTCTCTAAAATAGGAGTTGTTAAATCTTCCATCTCCATTAATACACGTCTATTAAATTCCAACCAACTTAGCTCACGGTTGAGTATCATTCATCCACATCCTTCAATTCTGGTATAATGCCAAAAGTGTTGGCAAAGTTATCAATTGTAAATTCAAAACTCCAATCTTCTAAAATGGTTTCAGAGTCTCTCTTAATTTTTATATAGAAATTATTTTCTGTAATCTCAGTATCTACAACTGTGATCCTTTGTTTCTTTCCTTTATCCAAGGCATCGGCAATTGATAATATTGATGCTAGCTTAAAGATTCTGATCTGATCTTCAGGTTGCACTCCACTGATCATGTTGTCATACATTTTATGTTCTGAACTTGATATCAGTCGACACATATGAGCGATAATCAGAGATTCATCATGTTTAATGCCAAGTATATCGAGATTGCTGATTTTTTCATAAGTCGTGATCAGATAATCACGCATCCTTGTGAATTTTCCGATTTCATGGAGAATTGCTGCAAGTCTAAGTAAGGTTTCATCTCTATCATGAAATTGAAAATTTATTCTAAGTGCCTTAAATAATATAAGTGCAGTATGTTCCATATGTTTGACATGTGATTCACTACTCTTATATCGTTTGCTAATTTCATATGCAAGAGTAAAGACATCGTTATTAAAATGCTTATACCTTGTCAAAGAAAATTCTTTTTCAACAAGTTCTGCCAGTATACCATCTCTTAGCGATATATTTGGAACCGTAATAAACTGTGCATCTACAAGTTCTGTAAATACATCGTAAAGGATGATTGTAGCTAAAAACTCATACCAATTGATTCTTTTGCTTTCTACTTTGTGGCGTAATTCGTAATCATTTGCCATTGCTTTTGCACTATAGCTTTTAAAAAGTGACATAGGAACTTCTTCAACATCGTTAAAAAGAAGCTCGTTCATCTGTTTGGCTTCGCCACCAACCGCTAAGAAATGTGTGAGTTTTTTAGCTTCGATATTTGGCCAAATATGGGATGTTCTAGTTTCGATAAGCTCTTTTAAAATATAAGGGTAATGAACAGTACGCTTCTCAAGTTCTATTAGCATATATTTTAAACTTTTAATCCCTAATTTAATCTCATCATTTTTCATGAGTTTGTTTTGTGTATAGATACTTATATCACAACTACCTGAATTGACCTCTACTAGTAAAGACCCTTTTCTAATGCTTCTATAGTCATGTATTTTATCTCGAATAGATTTATAAGTTAAAAACTTTTCTATGGTATCTTCAACTACTTCTACTTCGAGTCCAGTTCTCATACGAATGATTTCTACGATGTTCTTTGAATTCTCTGCTTCTCTAAGTGCACTTGTTGCAACCGCTTTATAATTGGTTACACCATAAGAGGCCATCGTTTGCTTGAAATAATTAAGTGTTTCTACAGCTTCTTTTACTGTCTCAAGTTGAATCGTATTGGATAGAAAAACCTCGTCTCCAAGTGGAATTTGAACAGATACATCTTCAAGGGGCTTCATGATACCGTTTTCAACTTGTACAATTTTTAATTTTATTGCATTTGATCCAAGATCAATTGCAGCAAATAAATGATCCATTTATCCCCCTTTTCAGAAAACTTTAAAAATAATAAAAAGCATAAGCGATTTGAGTCACACTTTTTATTATACATTTATAAATTTTATCTGTAATTGTATTTCATCGAACTTTACTTAGATTTTACAAAACTTTAGTCTTTTTTTGATTTCTTAGATTGTTTCACTTTAATTGCTTTTGGTTTACATAGACTATCCTCATCTTTTGCTACTCTACCACATTTTTTGCAGACAAAACGTGCTTCGTTTACGAGTTTTGTATAGCTTTTAAAATCTTTATCCAATATATCATCGCTCACTAGTTTGCATAATTTTTTTGACATATTAATCTCCTTTAAATTTAATAGATATGCTTCGACATATATATATCCAAAAATAGTTGTTTTTAACCAAATAAAAGCATGTAATTGTATCTCTGACACAATTAGCATGCTCTACCTAGCATATTTTGCTATGATGTTATATATATCTGAATATAGGTTTCTCATATTGACTGATTTTAATGTCAACATTTTGACTCTGAAGTTGATTTAATATATGAATTTTTAAAGTTTCCAGATATACAAACTCACTTTCAAAATGTCCAACATCAAATAATACCATACCACTCCCTAAAACTTTTTGAGCCTCATGGTACTTTAAATCGCCGGTAATATATACATCTGCTGAATTAGTAAGGGCATCTTCTATAAAATCTGCAGAAGCACCACTACATATGGCAACTTTTGTGATGGGCTTATCTTGATAGTTACTTATTTTTACTAAATCAATTTTAAAGATGTTTTTTGTCAATTCTATAAAAGTACTTAGCGTTGATGATGTTGTTAAACTTCCTACGATACCATATCCGTGTGCAAAATTCAGAGGTACACAATCAACCAGTTTGAATTCATTAGCTAAAAACAAATTTATCCCATGTGTTGTTGAACGGTCTAAGTTAGTATGCGCAGCAATTACAGCGATATTATTTTGAATAATTTTTTGCAGTAATTTACCTGCATAATTATGTTCCGTAATTGACATTACACCAGTAAAAATGATTGGATGATGTGAAATGATGAGTTGGCAGCTATTTTCGATAGCTTCTAAAACGACTTCTTCAGTAATATCAAGAGCTACAAGTACATTGGATACGTTGTTATCCATAGATCCAACTAACAAGCCTGAGTTATCCCAAGTATCAGCAGTTTCAAATGGCGCAATGCTATCAATAATATCATAAAAAGTTTTAACAGTAACCTTCATGATTTTCTCCTTCTCTACAATGTTTTTAGAGTTTGCTCTATGGTTAGTATTGTACTTAGTTTTGTGTTACACTTTGTTACTTTTTCATTGTAATTATTTTTAGTGACTTGATTTAAAATATACTCATATTTACTTTTTTTATTCTCTAAAAATTCTAAGTAAGCATCAACTTGGCTTTTCCTAATACGTTTACCAAATTCTAAGTCATTACATGGAATTGATATTAAATCATATTTGTATTCTACATCTGTATCAAAATTAGTACTGACAACAATCAATTCATAATGTTTTTTAGCATCGATAAAAAAATGATCCCATAAGATATTAAAACCATTATCAATTAAGAATGATCTTAATTGATCTTGTTCAGTCATAGGTTGTATAAGAAAATAAGGATAAGATTTAGATTTTTCAAGATCATTTATCAAGATATCTTGAATTAATCCACCCCCCATACCTGCAATCACCACAAGTTCAGATTCTTTAGGCTCTAGAGGCTCAAGCCCTGAACCAAGTCTAAACTCTACAGGATACTGGTCATGTCCTTCAAAAGTTTTTTTTGCATTTTCTAGAGGTCCATTGTTGATATCACATAAAATGCTTGATCCAATTGAATCATCAGAATGCATAATATATGGTAGATAGCCGTGATCAGTGCCTATATCCGCAATAGATAGAAAATATGGTTTCAAAATTTTTGCTTGTTTAGCAATTAAATGTATACGATTTGAAATTTTGTTCTTTTGCATTATACCCCTCAATTTGTACAATTAATAGTAATACTTAAAAAATAGAACTTGAGTATGAAAACATACATCAAATCCTATTTTAACATTACCTCTCATAAAATCCAACTCGAAGCAAAACTTACTCTAAATAATCCTTAAGTTTCTTACTTCTACTTGGATGTTTTAGTTTTCTTAAAGCTTTGGCTTCAATTTGACGTATACGTTCTCTCGTAACATCAAATTCTTTGCCGACTTCTTCAAGTGTTCTAGCACGTCCATCTTCAAGACCAAATCTAAGTTTCAAAACTTTTTGTTCTCTAGGTGTTAAAGTTTCGAGCACTTCCATTAGTTGTTCTTTCAACATTGAGAAGGCTGCGGCATCAGCTGGAGCAGGTGCATCATTATCAGGAATAAAGTCACCAAGATGCGAATCTTCTTCTTCACCAATAGGTGTTTCTAAAGAAACCGGTTCTTGAGCTATTTTTAAGATCTCTCTTACTTTTTCTACAGTCATATCCATCTCTTTTGCAATTTCTTCTGGCAATGGTTCTCTACCATACTCTTGTAAAAGTTGACGTTGAACTCGAATTAATTTGTTGATTGTTTCAACCATATGCACAGGGATACGTATAGTTCTAGCTTGATCGGCAATTGCACGTGTTATCGCTTGACGAATCCACCAAGTTGCATAAGTCGAAAATTTAAAACCTTTTGTCCAGTCGAATTTTTCGACAGCTTTAATAAGTCCTAAATTACCCTCTTGAATTAGGTCTAAGAAAAGCATACCACGACCCACATATTTTTTAGCGATACTTACGACAAGTCGGAGGTTGGCTTCACAGAGCTTACGTTTAGCTTCTTCATCTCCAGTAGCCATACGTTTAGCTAAATCGACCTCTTCTTCACCTGATAAAAGTGCAACCTCACCTATTTCTTTTAAGTACATACGAACTGGATCATCAATGTTGATCCCTTTAGGGACAGAGATATCGATAATTTTTTCGTTCTCTTCTTCTTCTTCTTCAGAAGGTTCTAACTCATTGATACGATCAACACCATCATCAATGTCGTCAAGATCTTCTACATCAACTTCTTCTAAATCTTCTAGGTCTTCAATATCGATGTCTTCAATCTCATCTATGTCAAGGTTATCTTCTTCGTCATCCTCACCTTCGGGAATAACAGTAATGTCCATAGCGGAAAAGGCTTCATAAACTTCTTCGATTTGATCTTTGTCAATTTCCATCGCAGATAATTTATCTTGGATTTCTTTGTACGTTAAGCTTCCGCTTTTTTTACCTTTTTTGATTAAGCTCTTTACTATTTCTTGGTGCTTGGCATTCAATTTATCACTCAATTGAATTGCCTCCTTTCAGTTTTTAAATTTATGATTCCTTATTTTCAAAGTTATTGCTTGTTTCTCAATGATTTTATTTTTAATTTGATGTTGAAGATCTGATTTAACTTCAGCACCTTTTAACAACAATTTCAGAGCCTCAATTTCCTCGTCAATATTTAATAACATTAAATTATGAATAACGTGATCTATATCGATGTCTGCAATATGATCTAAATGACCGTGAATAATTTCGACTAGTCCTGTTGAGATCGATAAATCAGCATTTTCAATAATATGTTGCATATTGAAAGTTTGATGTTGGTTATAGTAACTGATAATATAATCAATAATTTCCTGAAGTTCAGTTGTATAATTGAACTGGCTAATGAGCAATTTTTGAGTCTCATCTAAAGTGTCAAATTTATGAATATAATAGGTTACAAGTTGACGTTCCAAATAGCGCTTGCGATCGCTCGATAATTTAACGACAGTATCTTGTTGTTTAATTTTCGTATGAAAACCATATTGTGAATTTGCGTTATAATTTTCTTTAAAAACCTCTTGTGCTATTAGTTCTCTACTAACTTGGAGTTGATTAGATAAATTGTCAATAAATAGATTTTTCTCAAAAGCATTACTAAGTTCACCAATAATTAGAACCGCTTTAGATAAAAATTCTATTTTCTCCTGATCGTTGTTCAAATTATATGCTTGCATCAAATGATTGATACGATATTCTGTGGCAGTAATAGCGTTATCTATCTTTTCCCTAAACTTATCAGAACCGTATTTTTTTAGATACTCATCTGGATCTAAATTCTCTCCCAGAACAATTATTTTTACTTTATCAATAAGCCCTCTTAAAACATCTAAGCTTCTTAATGTTGCTTTCTGACCTGCAAAGTCAGAATCATAACAAATAATCACCTCATCAGCATAACGGCGCATCAAACGACCATGATCTGCAGTTAGAGCTGTGCCAAGTGTTGCAACGGCATTTGTAAAGCCATAAGTGTGAAGTGCAATAACATCCATATAGCCTTCTGCTATTATGAGTTGTTTTTTATCACTTAGCTTACTCTTTGCCAAATTAAGTCCATATAAAGTTTGACTTTTATTAAAGACTTCCGTCTCAGGTGAGTTTAGATACTTTGGAAGCGAATCATCCATGACTCGACCTCCAAAACCAATCACCTTACCTTTTGGATTGATTATTGGAAAAATAATTCGATTACGAAAACGATCATAATAACTTGTATTGTCTTTATTGGCAATTATTAAACCAACGCTTTCTAGGTCTTTTGTAGAATACTTTTGAGACATACTTTTTAATAGTTCAGCCCAAGCATCGTTTGAAAAACCTAAACCAAATTGTTTGACTACATCCATGTGTATCCCCCTTTTTTCAAGGTATAACATAGCCTCTGGATGTACTCTTAAGTTCTTATAGTAAAAAACTGCTGCATCTCTTAATATATCATAGTACTTAGCGTGCTGACTAGTGTTTTTTTGATTAGCACCTTTAGAGAATTGTGATATATCAACATGGTATTTATCTGCTAGAAATTCCACTGCATCGATACTGTCTAAATTTTCGTATTGAGTAATAAACCCAATTGCATTGCCAGCGGCACCACAGCCAAAACAGTGAAATAGTTGTTTCTCCTCGGAAATTATGAAAGATGCTGTTTTTTCATTATGAAATGGGCACAATGCTTTATAATTTTTCCCAGAACGCTCAACAGTTATATAATTTGAGATAACGTCAATGATGTTAACATTATCTAATATATAGTCGAAAATATTCCCTTCATTTCTTATGCTCATTTACTCACCTTTCTGTAAATATTAAGTGACTCTAATTATTTCGACATTAATCTTAAAAATCCTTCTTTATTAAGAAAAGTTTATAAAATTAATATAACCAAAATTTGGGTATGAAGAGTTCTTTATATACATTTACTGCAAAACGATCTGACATGCTCGCTACATAATCTTTAACAGCGTTAATACCATCACGTTTATCATAATCATCGAAACGTTCAGATGGCATTTGATCTGGATGTTCCTTGTAGTAGTTATATAGTGCTTCTACAATATATTCAGCACGTTCCTCTTCTTTTTTAGCTTCTTTATTGAAATAAACATTTTCAAACATAAAGCTGCGAAGTGCATTAAAAGCATATTCAACTGATTCACTCATGACAATTTGATCTGATTCATCACTATGTGTGATGATATCCATAATCATGGTGTTGATTCTTTGGCCATGTGTTCTACCTAAAACTTTTAAAATAGGTTCAGGCAAACTATCTTTGTTAAGTACATTAGCTCTTATTGCATCATCAATATCATGATTAAGATATGCAATTCTATCACACTTACTTACGATTTGGCCTTCAAGCGTTTTAGGCGTTCCCTTAGAACCATGGTTGACGATTCCATCTCTAACTTCATCAGTTAAGTTGAGGCCGAGCATACTATTGTTACGTCTTTCTAGGTAATCTACGACCCTTAAGCTTTGCTCGTTATGCTTAAACCCACCTGGATGTATTTGATTGAGTCTTTCTTCACCACAGTGACCAAAGGGCGTATGTCCTAAATCATGCCCCAATGAAATCGCCTCTGTTAAATCTTCGTTTAACCGTAATGCCCTAGCTATAGTTCTAGAAATTTGCGCAACTTCTAGTGTATGTGTAAGTCTGGTCCTGTAATGATCTCCTTCTGGGGAAAGAAAAACCTGAGTTTTATGTTTGAGCCTTCTAAAAGACTTTGAATGCAAAATTCTATCTCGATCTCGTTGATATTCTGTTCTAAGTGGACATAACTCTTCAGACAACCTACGCCCTTTGCTTTGTATCACTTTTTGCGCGCGACTGCTAAGGAGTTTGAGTTCTAATTGCTCTTGCGTTTCTCTATAAGTAATCATTTAGCGCACCTCTTTTCTATTTGTAAGCATTACTTCTATTTTATCAGTGATGTGTATAAAATCAATCGCTATTTTGTGAACAAATTGATTACGAGCCCATCCGATGATTTATCTCTAATCATTTTTTTAAAGTAAATAAGGGGTACATTCCTTTTATTAATTTGGAATAGTACCCCTTAAATTAATGCTATTTTATTTGATTATTTGTTTTTAATCGCCGCATGTGCTGCTGCAAGTCTAGCAATAGGCACTCTATATGGTGAACACGATACATAATTGAGCCCTGCTTTATGACAGAATTCAATAGATTTAGGTTCTCCACCATGTTCCCCACAAATACCGAGTTTTATACCTGGCTGCGATTGTTTTCCTAAATCACATGCCATTGAGATAAGCTTACCGACTCCGTTTTGATCAATTGTTTCAAATGGGTCTTTATCAAATACATTTTTCTTAAGGTATTCAGGTAAGAATTTACCAGAGTCATCTCTAGAAAAACCAAGGGTCATTTGTGTTAAGTCATTTGTTCCAAATGAGAAAAACTCAGCTTCTTTAGCAATCTCATCTGCTATAAGTGCCGCTCTAGGAACTTCAATCATGGTTCCGATTTTGTAATCCAAGCTAATATCGGTTTCGCCAATAATTTGATCCGCAACTTTCTTAACAAGTGACTTAAGCTCAGTAAACTCTTTTAAGTGACCAACCAAAGGTATCATAATCTCTGGTTTTACATCAATTCTAAGTTCCTTTTTGCAATAAATTGCAGCTTCAAATATCGCGATACATTGCATTTCATATATTTCAGGATATGTCATCGCAAGCCTACACCCTCTATGTCCGAGCATAGGGTTAGTCTCCATTAAATTATCTATTTTATATTTTACAAATTCGTAAGTTTGGTCAAGATCTTTAGCTAGTTCACGAATTTCTTCATCTTTGTGGGGAACAAATTCGTGTAAAGGTGGATCTAACAAGCGAATAGTAACAGGTCTTTCGCCTAAAGCTTTAAAGATCCCGATAAAATCTTCTTTTTGGTATGGTAATAAGAGTTTTAAAGCTTCTAAACGCTCTTGCAACGTACCGGATAGAATCATTCTCCTTACATTAAGAATTCTCTCTTCACTAAAAAACATATGCTCTGTTCTACAAAGGCCAATACCTTCTGCACCAAATTTAACAGCCACTTCCGCATCTTTTGGTGTATCTGCATTAGTTCTAATACCTAATGTTCTAATTTCATCAGCCCAAGAAAGTAAAAGTGCAAAATCACCTGTTAAAGCAACTTCAACTGTTTTGAGTTTATCTTTATAAACTGAACCAGTATTACCATCGAGAGAGATCCAATCACCTTCTTTAAAAGTTTCTTCACCAACTCTAAAATACTTTTCATCTTCATCGACGAATATTTCACTACATCCTGCAACACAGCATTTACCCATACCCCTTGCAACAACTGCTGCATGTGAGGTCATACCACCACGAGCAGTAAGGATACCATTTGCTGCTACCATCCCTTCAATATCTTCAGGAGAAGTTTCAGTTCTAACAAGTATACACTCAACATTGTTTTCCTTTTGTCTAGCTACATCTTCAGAATGGAAATAAACTCTACCTGAAGCTGCACCTGGAGATGCAGGTAAACCTTTAGCGATTGGAGTAGCATCTTTTAATGCCTCTGGACTGAACATTGGATGAAGCAGTTGATCAAGTTGAGACGGTAATACTCTTAAAAGTGCTTCTTCTTTAGAGATTACGCCATCAGCTACCATATCAACTGCAACCTTAACTGCAGCAAAAGCAGTACGTTTTCCAGTTCTGGTTTGAAGCATAAATAGTTTGCTACGTTCAACTGTAAACTCTATGTCTTGCATATCTTTATAATGTGCTTCCAACTTGTTAGCAACATCGATAAATTGCTCATAAACTTCTGGTAGAGCATCTTTGAGTTCATCAATCTTTTGAGGTGTTCTGATACCAGCGACTACATCTTCGCCTTGTGCATTAATTAGAAACTCTCCAAACAACAAATTCTCTCCTGTAGATGGATTTCTTGTAAATGCAACACCAGTTCCTGATGTATTTCCCATGTTACCAAAAACCATAGACTGAATATTAACTGCAGTTCCAAGATCGTGAGGAATATCGTTATAATTACGATATACTCTTGCGCGATCGTTGTTCCATGAACCAAATACAGCTTCAATAGCAAGCATCATTTGATCTTTCGGATCCATTGGAAAATCAAATCCTTTTTCTCTTTTTACAATTTCCTTATATTCGCTAATAATATGTGTAAAGTCTTCGACAGTTAATTGTGTATCTAATTCATAGCCTTTTTTCTCTTTTTGACCATCTAAAACTCTGTCAAACTTGTATTTAGGAATTTCAAGTACGACATCTCCGAACATTTGAATAAATCTACGGTAGCAATCATATGCAAAACGTTGATTTTCAGTGAGTTTAGCAAGCCCTTCAACAGATAAATCGTTGAGACCAAGATTAAGCACAGTATCCATCATACCAGGCATTGATATAACAGCACCTGAACGTACGGAAACAAGCAATGGATCATCATGATCACCAAGCTTCTTACCTGTCTTTTCTTCAAGTTTAATTAAGTAATCTAAAATTTGATATCTAATATCTTCGGAAATTTTCTTGCCATCAACATAATATTGATTACAAGCTTCCGTGGTGATGGTAAATCCGTCAGGTACAGGGAGGCCGATTTTTTTCATCTCAGCTAGATTTGCACCCTTACCACCTAATGATGCTTTCATTTCCTTGTTACCTTCTTCAAAGGCATAAACATACTTTTTCATCATAAAAACCTTCCCTCACAAAGAATTTTTATAAAAAACCCATAGTAAATACGAGACTTACTATGGGTCAATTACCTTAGATCATGCAAATGCAAAAGCGATTGCAATACTATGCTATTTAAGTTTGATGTTGAGTCCTGTGATTTCGAGAATGATACTTGCAGTTTCCTCGATGGCTTTATTTGCAACATTTATTACAGGACAACCTAGTTGTTTGTACACTTTTTCTGCATAGTCAAGCTCATGAAGTATTCTATCGAAATTTGCATATTCGACATCAGAAGAAAGGCCTAAAGCTCTAAGTCTTTCAATGCGTATCTCATTGAGCTTTTCAGGTGAATTTGTAAGTCCGATCAATTTATTCTTAGGAACCTGGAATATCTCCTTTGCAACCTGAATCTCAGGAACTAAAGGAACATTGGCTACTTTTACGTTTTTATGTGACAAATACATACTAAGTGGTGTTTTAGAAGTTCTTGAAATCCCAAGAAGTACAATGTCCGCGTATTTAAGACCTCTTAAATCTTTACCATCATCATATTTAACAGCAAATTCAATGGCCGCTACCCTCTCAAAATAATCATCATCAAGTTTGTACATCGTACCAGGTTTTCTAACTGGTGTATCTCCAAAGAAAGATGAAAACTGTCCTAAAACTGGTGACAGGATATCATGACAAATAACATTATGTGTCGCACACATGGTAACGATTGTATTTGTCAAATCTTCCATAACAGTGGTAAATAGAACCATGGATTTGTGCTTAGATGCTTCTATTACAATTTCCTCGACCGCATCTGCATCTCGAACGTAATTGTACTTCTTAACGACATAATCTTTATTCAAAAATTGATTCATAGCGGCTCTTGCTACATGAGATGCAGTTTCACCAAGAGAATCCGAAAGTATGAAAATATAATATCGATTATCCATCTAAACCTCCCCAAAAATACAATATCATAATTATTATATCCCAATATTTATATCTAAAACGAAAAATCATAAGAAAAGATAAAAAAAACTTATTTTTCTTAGAATTTCAGTCTTTTATTAATGTATTCCACTAATTCATCAATTTTAACTCTTTCTTGCTCCATCGTATCACGGTGCCTAATTGTAACACTTTGGTCTTCTTCAGATTCAAAGTCATATGTGATACAGAAAGGCGTACCAATCTCATCATGTCGTCTATAACGTTTTCCGATACTTCCAGAGTCGTCAAAATCAACATTAAAATGTTCTGCCAGTTCTTCAAAGACTTTTTCAGCAGAAGCGTTAAGCTTCTTTGAAAGTGGAAATATTGCTGCTTTAAAAGGAGCAAGAGCAGGATGAAACTTAAGAACTATACGTGTCGTACCATCTTCTAGAGCTTCCTCATTGTATGCGTCTACTAAAAATGCTAAAGTAACTCTGTCTGCTCCTAGAGAAGGCTCAATACAATACGGAACATATTTTTCATTTGTCACGGGGTCTTGATACGATAAATCTGTTTTCGCATGCTCCATATGAGCTTTAAGGTCAAAATCAGTTCTATCTGCTATTCCCCATAGTTCTCCCCAACCAAATGGGAACTTATATTCGATATCAGTTGTTGCATTAGAATAATGTGATAGCTCTTCTAAATCATGATCTCTAAACTTAACATTAGCAGGATTCATGCCAAGTTTGTGAAGCCATGACATGCAGAATTCTTTCCAGTATGCAAACCATTTTAGATCTTCTCCTGGTTCACAGAAGAATTCAAGTTCCATTTGTTCAAATTCACGCGTTCTAAAAGTGAAATTACCAGGTGTAATTTCGTTTCTAAAAGATTTACCAATTTGTCCAATTCCAAATGGAATTTTTTTTCTTGCAGCCCGTTGAATAGACTTAAAATTTACGAAAATTCCTTGCGCTGTTTCAGGTCTTAAAAATATCTCTGTTGACGAATCTTCTACTACACCTTGGAACGTTTTAAACATAAGGTTAAACTGGCGTATGCTTGTAAAGTTAATCGCACCACAATTACTACATTTGATGCCCTCATCTGCAATATATTTCTCCATTCTTTCATTGCCCCAAGCATCTATCGCATCGGCCATCTCACCTTTAGTATGCATATGAGCCTCAATAAGTTGATCAGCTCTATAACGTGTTTTACATGACTTACAATCCATTAGTGGATCATTAAAACCACCAACATGTCCTGATGCAACCCACACTTCAGGATTCATAAGAATTGCACTATCAATACCAACATTATATGGTGAACCTTGAACAAATTTTTTCCACCATGCTTGTTTGACGTTATTCTTTAATTCTACACCTAATGGACCATAATCCCAAGTATTTGCGAGTCCACCGTAAATATCAGAGCCAGGAAATATAAAACCTCTTGATTTTGACAGTGATACTACTTTTTCCATAGTTACCTTTTCCATAATTGCCTCCTTTACTTTATCTATAATTGCTGCTTTTTTTTATTACAGTGTCCAAGATGATGACAAAATAAACACTGAACTTTGAATACACTTTTATAACAATGAGCACAATGAGCACAATAACTTGTAACAACAAAAAAAACCTTCCATCCCATAGAAGGGACGAAAGATTATTCCGCGGTTCCACCCTAGTTGACCAAACGGTCCACTTAAGTTTGCATAGCTCAGAAGTGCCTTCTCATATATTTCCCATTAACTTCCACCAACCGTTAACTCTCTCAAGGGTACTATACGTTACTTTTCTCCGTCATTGCAGCAGTATTTTTAATGATTCTACCATAAATTTTTAACACTGTAAAGCTATAGATTACAGAAACCTATGATATGCGATTACTTAGTCTCATCGTCTTCTGAAACAAAAAAATCTTCTTCATTTTCATAAAGCTCAGTCTCTTCTACATCGGCTTCTTCTTCACTTGATTTCTTTTGCGATTTATTTTTTTCTTTGTTGATCATATTCATAAAGTCTTCAAATTTTGTTTGCGTTAAATCATTGAAGTTAATTTCGTCTCCATCTTTTTTCAAAATTTTAATTTCACAGCCAGTTGCAATTGCAGCGATGATTCCAGCAACAGTAGGAATTGTAAAAATCACAGCACTTATAGCGCCTGCAAATATTGGTAAGTCAACTACTGTTTTTCCGTTTTTTTCAATCAAAATTTGACTCACTAGACCTTCATTTACCAAGGTTTTCATACGATCAACAACATCTTGACCATTCAACTTTTTACTTGTCTTAAAGTCTGACTGTTCTTCTAGATAAACAATCGCTTTTAAAACATCGGCTTCATTCAGTTCAAGTGCTTCTTTCGCAGTTTTGTAATTGACACCAGTTCTGTTAATAACTTCATCAACCATTTCAAGTGTAATTCTCATAATTCTCTCTCCTTTTGAAATAAT
The DNA here is from genome assembly GCF_029914245.1 of Fusibacter bizertensis. Lineage (GTDB taxonomy): Bacteria > Bacillota > Clostridia > Peptostreptococcales > Acidaminobacteraceae > Fusibacter_C > Fusibacter_C bizertensis. The sequence continues at coordinate 230,966 of NZ_JARYZI010000005.1, read as the reverse complement.
ATTTATTCTAAAAGTGATAAATTGCTATTTGATAGTTGTATTATACCACTTAATAATTGTAAATGAACAATTTTTCAGATTTATAGTCTATTTTTAATGATATTTTAACCATCATTTGGATCAGCAACGATAAAACGTGGAGATTGAACTCATAAAAAAACAGTTTTCATTTATAATAAGGCTCTATAATAAATGAAAACTGTTTTAAACTGTTAAAATATTATTCTTTTGAAGACTAATTTTATATTGTAAATTTACTGATGTTAGTTTCAAGTGTTACAGCAAGATCTCTCAATCTTTCAGCTGATGAAGCAACCTCTTCAACAATAGCTGTCTGTTCTTGCATAGAAGCACTTACTTCTTCTGAAGCTGCAGCAGCTTCTTCTGAAATACTTGCAATACTAGATATACTATCAAGAATCTCAATCTTACTGCTATCTAAAACTTCAATGTCTTTTGACACAGAGTCAATTACACTTTGTATACTTGTTATAGCTGTGAAGATCGAATTAAATGATTCTTCAACTTTTTGAACAGCGATATTTTGATCATTAGAACGTGTTTTTACTTCTTGCATAATCGTTACTGTATTTGAACTCTCATGCTGAATGCTATCAACTATATTCTTAATTTCACCGGCTGCTTTGCTAGATTCTTCAGCAAGTTTTCTGATTTCATCCGCTACAACTGCAAAACCTCTACCATGTTCACCTGCTCTCGCAGCTTCAATCGATGCATTAAGAGCTAGTAAGTTTGTTTGTTCAGCAATTGTGCTAATTGCTTGTACGATACTACCAATTGCCTCAGATTGAGAAGCCAACTGCAAAATTGCCTTTTCAGTTTTTTGAGTAGCATCATTATTTTCTGTATTCTTTTGTCTTAAAACAGTAACAGCTTCGACACTGCTCTTATTAATTTCGCTCGCTTTTGAGGTTTGATCGATCATAGAAACAATATTTTCTGTTAGGGTTTTGATGTTATCACCCATTTGTGATGCAACCTTACTACTAGTTTCACTATCAGCAGCTTGCTTAGAAGCGCCCATAGCGACTTCTTCTACAGCATGTGATACTTCTTTAGCTGCTTGAGTAGAACGGTCTGACAGTCCAACTAAGTCGTTTGATGAAGATAGAACATCAGCTGTAGCCTGTGTGACATTATGCATTAGTCCAGATACATTATCTAACATTTCGTTTAGATCATGTGAAAGTTGACCAATTTCATCTTTAGCAGTGATATTGATTCTCTTAGAGAAGTCACCCTTACTTACAACACTAATATACTCACTGATAATTTTTATGTTTTTAAGAAGAACATTTGAGAACACTATAGCAACAACAATTGCTATAGCAAGTAGTAGTGATGCAAAACCAGCAAGTGTTATGAGTAATGCTCTAGTTTGTGATGCTATTTCACTTTCATCTACTAGTGCTAATATCTTCCAGCCAAGTTCATCAATTGTAGTAATAAAAGCAATTTTTTTAACACCGTCATAAACATAATCAATTGAACCAGTCGTATTATTTTCTACAAAAGCTTTTAGTTCAGGAATAGGGATTTCTTCACCAACTAACTCCGGCTTTGGATGCGTAAAAGGAATATTATTGCTATCTAGTGCAATTACATAGCCTTTTTTACCAACTTTGATTGCATTCATTGTATTCGCTATTTTTGTGATATCAAGGTCAAGCGCAAGTACGCCTTCAAAAGAACCTGATGCGCTTAGGACAGGTTTTGCTGCTGATATAACTGTTTTAGATTCATCAGATGCATCTTTATAAGGAGCAGTCCAAATAAAACCATCTTTTGCAACAGCATCTGTATACCAAGGTCTAATAGTAGGATCATAACCAGCTGGTAAATCTGTAGATGGCCAAATGAGCATTTGTTTATCTTTGTACCCAACATAGATATTTTTAACTTCACTGTATTCTTTGATAAAAGAATCAAAAGACTTAAACATCCATGTTTTGCTTTCTTCACTTGTACGAGCTACTTTAACATTTGGATCCTCTGATATAAGCTTTGTAGCCCTCTCATAAATAGACATATAGTTTACTGTACTGTTTTTAATCTGTTCTGAAACTTCAGACACAGATCCTTTCATATTTTCAAAATAAGAATCTTTAGTAATTTTATAGACGATACCACTTAGTGCTAACATAGGAATCGTTATCACAAGTACAAATGCCAAAATGAGTTTGGCCCTTAAGCTGAATTTCTTCATATTCATTCCTCCCCGTTTTACCCAAATTAAATTATAATGATATATACCCCACAATATTTTAAATATTAACATAAAGAAAAAAAAAATAAAAGAAAGTGTATATACACTTTCTTGTCAAGATAAAAATTATATAATAACAATAATATTTGCATAAAAAATATTTTATACATAAATAGTTAGTATTTAGAATCATTACTCTATGCTTTTTAAAAATGATTTTGATCTTATTTCAGTGATGTTGTTATGAAATAAGATATAATCTTCATATATTTGATTGAGGTGAAACACATAATTTTTATGGATTTTAGTTTTTATGATAACGCGAACATCTTTTAGTGTTAAATAATGAATTAATTTTAAGTATGTTTCATTTAGTTTAACACCTCTATACTGAGTTGCTTCACAACTTTTACAAATTAGTCCACCAGCTTGAACTGAAAAATACATAACCTGATCTTGACTGGCACAATTTGTACAAACATATTGCAAATTAGCTTGATGACCCGTTATTACACTCAGTTTGATCAGATATGCCAATTTAAGTAATTCATAATCAAGTTGTTGCTCTGTTCCCACTGTTTTAGCGCTATTAGATAAGAGTGATATGATCTCAACAATCAATTGAAAATGCTTTAGATCAATTATATTGGGCATTGTAGCTAAGTTACATAATTCGATAAAATAGTTACCATAAGCTAATGTTTCCAATTGGTCGGCAATACGATAATGAGAATCAATGATTTCACACGAGATTACTTTAGTGACTTTGTTATGTGTATTCAGTGTGAAATGGCCATAAACAAAAGGTTTGGAACAAGCCGATAACTGAGATTTGGAACTTTTGGCACCATTTGCTACGACTTCGATTTTTCCAGCTTTTCTAGAATATAGGGTCAAAAATAAGTCGTTATTAAGCGTCTTTGTCGTTTTGATGACTAAAGCATCAGTTTCCAAATACATATAAACTCCTATCGATCGATTAAACCTTTGTAATCATAATTGTTGCTAGTGAAAAATAAATTGTTAAGCCTGTTAAATCTATAGTTGTAGTAATGAAAGGTGCCGATGCTACAGCAGGGTCAACACCTATTTTTTTAAAAACAAGTGGCACAATAGTTCCAATGGTTGCAGCTGTAGTCATATTTGCCCACATCGCAATGCCTACAATTAAGGCTATATGATAATCTGCTTGCATCATCATTGCTGCAAATGCAACCATAGTAGAGCAAACAATCCCAACAAATAGTCCTACTGAAATCTCATGTATAAGTGTCCTAAAGATGCCAGTCCCTTCTATAACGTGTGTTGCAATATTCCTAACTGTAATTGTCGATGATTGTGTACCTACATTCCCCCCCATTCCTGTAAGGAGTGGCATAAACATAGCAAGTGTTGCATTTGCACTTATGGTACCTTGAAAGTTTGCTAAAATTCTTGCAGATAATAACCCACCAAAAATTGTTATAATTAGCCATGGTAGACGAGACATAACTGAATTTCTAACACGTTTAAATAAGGTTGTATCGTTTTCATATATTTCATATTCGGACGTACCAGCAAATTTGAAGATATCCTCTGTTGCTTCTTCTTCTAAAATATCTAATACGTCATCAATGGTTATGATTCCTCTTAAGATGTTATCATTATCTACGACTGGTACAGCTAATAAGTCGTATTTTGATACAACTTTAGCAACATCTTCTTGATCATCGTTAACATTAACAGTTATTAAATTTTCATTCATAATAGTATCAACCGTACGGTTTGGCGGTGAAATAATAAGTTCACGCAATGAAATAACGCCAACTAGTCGATCAATTTCATCTGTAACATATAAATAATATATAGTCTCAGCATCTGGTGCAATTGCACGTAAAGTCTCTATGGCATAATAAACTGAATAGTCTTTGCGTATAGAAACATAGTCTTTTGTCATGCTTCTACCAGCAGTTCCCTCCTCGTAAACGAGTAGTTCTTTTACGTCTGCGGCATCTTCATAATCGAGAAAAGCGATAATCTCTTGTTGTCTACTCTCTGGAAGTTCACTTAATTTATCAACTATATCATCTTGAGACATATTTTCTAAAAGGGTAACTTTTTTCTCGTAAGTTAGGTCCTTTAAGAGGATACTAAACTGCTCTGAGTTTATCTCCTCAAGTACTTCTGTTGCCTTTTCGTCTGACAATAAACCGAAAACTTGAATTTGTTGATCATCTTCAAGATTTTCTAGCACTTCTGCAATATCGGCAGCATGCATGTCTTCAAGATAAACGTGAAGTTCTAAATCTTTATTTTCTTCAAGTAGTGTTTCTACTTTTGATAGATATTCATAAAACATCAGCAAGCCCATGTGTGCCACCTCCTTTAATAAACAGCTTTAAGGGTAAGTTTTTCACTTACCCTTAAAAAATTATTATCTTAAATTTAATTAAATAAAATCTTATTCTTTATAACCAAGACCTTTAAGGAAATTAGAATTGTCTCTCCATCCTTCTCGTACTTTAACAAACAATTGCAAGTTCACTGGTGTTTGTAATAATCGTTCTACATCTTGACGTGCACTCTTGCCAATTCCTTTTAATTTGCGCCCCTCTTTACCAATAATTATTCCCTTATGAGACTGCTTTTCGCATATAATATCAACTTCAATATCGTATAGTTCTTTATTGGTTCTCTTCTTAAAACTTTGAACCTCTACAGCAACCCCATGTGGGATCTCATCATCGATATACATGAGTACTTTTTCACGTATAATTTCAGAAACAATTGTCCGTTCAGTTTGATCGGTCATATGATCTGTTGGATAAAAAGCAGGACCTTCAGGGAGTTTAGATTTAATAGCTTTTATCAAATCTTCTGTTCCCTTGTTGTTGATTGCTGATAAACCAATAATCTGATCAATAAAATCAAATTGTTCATATGTCTCAAAAATTGTTTTGAAAGCATCAGGTGAGATTAAATCGACCTTATTGATGGCTAAAATAACTTTTACTTTTGATTCTTTGATGAAATCTAATAAATATTCATCTCCAGGACCAATTTTCATAGAGTGATCTACCATAAGGATAACAACATCAACATCATTTATAGCACTCTTGGCACTATTAACCATATAATCACCAAGCTTATTTTTGGGTCTGTGTATACCTGGAGTATCCACAAAAATAATCTGACTGTCGTCATCGTTATAAACACCAGTAATTTTGTGTCTAGTCGTCTGTGGTTTGCTTGACATTATGGCGATTTTCTCACCAATAATCCCATTCAATAAAGTTGATTTTCCGACATTTGGTCTACCGATGATGGTGACAAAGCCTGATTTCAATTGCATTCATTCCTCCTAATTTAACCTTTGTATCTATACACTTATTTCAAATCTATCTGTGTAAATGATTTAGGCAATAATTCTTCTATTTTATAGACTTCATAATCATAGTCTTTTGCAACTATGATGTCAATATCTTTAGAGAATTCAACAATTACTTGTCTACAAATACCACAAGGATATGTGAAATCTCTGCTTGATGATACAACAGCGATTGCTTTGTAGTCATGTTCTCCTTCAGAAATCGCTTTAAATATAGCTGTTCTTTCAGCACAATTAGTTGCGCCAAAAGATGCAATTTCAACATTACATCCAGTATAAACTTTACCAGATTTAGTCAATAATGCAGCACCAACTTTGAAATTTGAATATGGTGAATATGAAAAATCCATTGCTTCATATGCTTTTTCTACCAGTTGTTTATAATTCATTATTCTACCTCGCTATTTTATAGTTTCTTCTGTACCAATTTTCATGATTTGAAACCATGTTACTCCAGGATTCAAGGTGATCGGATTGCCCTTCAAGTCAAAAAAATCAGTTTTTGAGTCTACAGTTTTTTTAGACCACGTGACGTCCATCACTTTACCTGCACTATAATATTTACCCTTTCCAGTGGTAATTAAATCAACATCCAATCTACCTTCATTGTCAAGAACTACAGTTTTAGCATACTGAACAAGGATATTCGTACAAGTTAGTTCCTCTTTTGTGTTTTCATCAACATGTGCATCTCCGTTAGTATAACGGAAATACAGATGTTTTTCATCGTTATATTTATACGAAGTATAGTAACCAATAGAATCTGATTTTACGGGTTCTTTGTAAACAAATGTAATATCAGTTGCATCCTTACCTTCTATTATGGTGAATTCATCATAAAAATTTAAAAATGAAAAAGGCTTTGTATCAGCATAACCAAGTCTAGTTGCATCTTTTATTATGGATTCTGAAGAGGTATACATGTTATGCGGGATTTTTTTATGGTTTTCTCTCCAAAAGGCGCCACTGGTTAAACCATCAATATCAGCCAACTGATATTTTCTAATATCTGACAAGGCTTGCATTGAGCCACCAACATGGACATAATATGGATCGAACTCATAAGCCTTTTCTATAAAGTAGGGTCTTGCGCTACGTACTGGTCCAATATGGTCTGGATACGTCCCATAAAACACTGCCATATAGCGTGTGATTAATCCTTCAGCGAGTATCTCATAAACAACATCAGCTTCAGCTAGTGCTGCCTGTGGTCTTGCTAAGTACTGATTATCTAACATAACTACAATCGGACGTCTAGTTGTCAAGTCACTGTCGCTATAAGTACCGGTTAGAGGGTTATAATGACTGTCAACTACTGGTGCCGAAGTTGTTGCTTCAATTTCAGTTTCAGTTTCAGTGGGCACAGTTACAACGACTTGGGTGGTAGTTGGTTCTGTTGTTTCAAATGAATTACTTGGAGATTTAAAAACAAGCGCTAATATGACAACAAGTATGATTGTACCTATAACTGAACCACCGATAACTATATTTCTTTTCATCACTGGTCCTCCCCTATGGAAGTTCCTTTGAAGATCTTCAGTGCACCAAGAACTGCTTTTTCTTTAGTTCTCATCTCAATCTTATCCTCTTCAGTTAAATGATCATATCCAAACAAGTGTAACATGCTGTGTACTGTTAAATAGACGATTTCTCTCTCAATAGTATGGCCAAATTCATCTGCTTGACGTTTGGCTTGTTCTAACGAAATAACAACATCACCAAGGTAGATGAAGGGTTCGTTTACACCATCTTCTTTAATAGAATCATACTGTGGAAATGATAATACATCTGTGACGACATTTTTTTTTCTGAATTCATAATTAAGTGCTTTAATTCTCTCATCATTAACGAAGAGAACACTTACTTCACCCTCGATATCAAAATCTTCGTATTCAAGAACTTTATCCGTTGCTTTAACTATTAAAGCTTGCAGTTCAGAATCAAGTTCAGTGGTCGTTTCATTTAGAATTTCAACTTGCATTTCATTTCTCCTTTTGTTCAGTTTGGTCAAAAGCATTTTTTGAGATTTGGTTCATATTAATTTCAGGATAAGCAATTCTCTCGTGGAAAATACCACTTAAAACATTTAGAAACGAATTCTTAATTATTTCTAACTCCCTGAAAGTTAAATTAGCATTTGAAAACTGATTTTCTGAAATTTTTTGAGCAATAATTTTATCAATTAGATTGGTAATTGATTCTTGAGTAGGTTCTTCTAAACTTCTTACAGCCGCTTCAACTGAATCAGCCAACATCAATATAACTGATTCTTTAGAATCAGGTTTGGGACCAGAATACAAAAATCTAGCGATGTCTACTTCAGGGTTGTTGAGTTGTTCCCTATGATAAAAATACTTAATCAAAGATGTACCGTGATGTGCTTTTACGACATCGATGATTTCTTTTGGAAGTTTATTCTTTTGAAGCAAATCAACACCATAACTCATATGATTCTTAATGAAATTTGCACTGACTTGTGGAGGTAATTTATCATGAGGATTTTCATGACCGACTTGATTCTCTTTATAGTAATAAGGACGTTCAAGTTTACCTACATCATGATAAAAAGACGATACTCTTGTCAGTAAACTATTTGCCCCCACATCATGTGCAGCAGTTTCAGCTAAATTGCCAACTAATATACTATGGTGATAAGTTCCCGGCGCTTCAATGAGTAAACGCTTTAATAAAGGTCTGTTTGGGTTTGAAAGTTCTAAAAGCTTAAAAGGAGTTAGCACATCAAAAAAGCTTTCGAAAAACGGCATTATGCCTATACTTAGAATCGCACTTAAAACTCCATTAGAAGCTGCAAATAAGATGCTCAATGGCAAATTGGAAATTTCAGTTTTATTGATAATCCCTTGAGTTAAAGTAAACACTACAAGCACTAAAGAAACATACAAACCGATACCTACTACTTGAGATCTTTGTTTGATATTCTTCACCAAGGCTCTTGTAATAAGAATTGTTAATAAATATGCTATCAGAGTATAAGCACTCAGTCCCGTTTGCATACTGATCAGTATCAGTAACCCTATACCAAAATAAATGGCTATTGTTGGTGTTATCATGATGCTAGCAAGAATTGAAAAAGCTGGGAGTGGAATTAAATATGGTGAAATATCATAGAAAAATCCTGCACTTAAGAAAAATGTTAAGAATAAACTAATCAATATGCCGTATTTTTTTGGAGATGCCATAATATCTTTTTCAAAAAAAGAAAGATACATATGCAAAATTCCCCAGAGCATAACCAGCATTAAAATCAAACCTAATTTCATGGTTACAGAATCCCATGTGGATTCCACAATTACACCACCACTTTTAAGCAGATTATAGTTCGCATCAGATAAAATTGTTCCTTTTGCTAAAAACAAGGTGCCACTCTTGTAAACAACATCCTCGATTTTTGCTAATTCAGTATCGATTTTTTGAGTTGTTTTAACTTGATCTACAAACTTATTCTCTACTAAAACACCTGAAATCAATTTCAACAAGATGCCTTTATCAAAATCTGAAATGTCACTTTGTGCTTCAATATAATTTTGTATTGTTGAAACTGCTTCAATTTTCTCTATTTCAGTAAGACCACTTGACATATTTTCAACTGTAATATCGGTTGCATAATTTTGTAATAAACTAAGTTTTTCGTTATTCAACGTAATTAACGTCATTAATTCCTCAGATGTGATGTTGTATATATTTTTTCTTTCTATGCCTGCATAAATTTTTTTCATAAGCTCTATATCTTCAGAATAATCACTCTTAATCTCAGAAAGCCTAGTGAAAAATTCGTTTAAGCTTTTTTTTGACTCAACTTGTTTAGAAAAATCTACATACATGATTGGTTCTACTTCAGCAGCTTTTTGTTGCTTCAAAGCGTCAGTAGCAGCAATATCTACAATATCATTTTGAAGATAAATATCTTCTTGAATTGTATTGCCAGGTTGATAATTATAAATTCCATAAAAATTAGCGTTATTTAAGGTAAAAAAAACAATAAGAAGACTAAAAAACATCATTGAAAAATTAATTAAAAGTTCTTTATTTCTCACTTTTAAATGCAAGAACTTACGATTTTGTGAATTTTTCTTATTTTTGGTTTTCTTGTTTGAATTCTTGTTTTGAGCCATGTTTCACTTCCTTATTCACTTTTTCATAGCGGTCATAGCTGAGTATAATTTTCTTAACAAGTTCATGTCTGACTACATCTTTCTCACTCATATAAACAAAACCAATTTCTGGGACATCACGCAAAACTTCTATTGCATGTATAAGGCCAGATCGACGCCCGTTTGGGAGATCAATTTGAGTGGTATCACCGTTGACGACCACCTTAGAATTGAAGCCAAACCGAGTTAAAAACATTTTCATTTGTTCTTTAGTTGTATTTTGTGCTTCATCTAATATGATAAATGCATTATCTAAGGTTCGTCCTCTCATATAAGCTAAAGGTGCAATCTCAATTAAACCTCTTTCCTTGTAGGTATTATAAGTCTCTGGACCGAGTATATCAAATAAAGCATCATACAAAGGCCGTAAATAAGGATCGACCTTCATCTGTAAGTCGCCTGGTAAAAAACCTAGATTTTCTCCAGCTTCAACTGCTGGTCTCGTAATGATGATTTTTCCTACTTCATGATTTTTAAATGCTCTAATTGCCATTGCCACAGCTAAATAAGTCTTACCTGTACCCGCAGGACCAATTCCAAATACTACATCTCTACTTTGTATCGTTTTAATATATTGATTTTGTCCAATTGTTTTAGGTTTTATATATTTTCCTCTTGAATTAACACAAATAAACGATTTGCTTAAATCATCAAGTTTACTACCATCTCCGGTGCTAACAGATTGAATCACATAACTAACTTTTTGTTTATCTATTAATTCACCTGATTGAATATTTTTAACAAGTACATGTATCGCTTCCTCTACGCTTGATATATTTTGAGGTTCCCCTTTGAGACTAATCTCTCCATCTCTTGAAACGATACTCACATTAAACGCCTTTTCTAATAATATGATATTTTCATCTAAATTCCCAAATAACAAATGAAAAGCACTAAAATCATTTAGTATCATTTTTTTAACGGCCACAGCTGTCATTTAAACCTCCAGAGTGTAATTGTTACATTTATTTTAACATAATTTTATGTATAAATCACATCAAATAAAAATCTTCGGACATCGAGCCCGAAGATTCTATCACAAAGTAGTTGTGACTAAATAAAAAACTTCGAACATCGCGTCCGAAGTTTTATTACTTAATATGTTAGGACTAAAAAATTAATGGCATATCTTATAAAGATACGCCATTTAACTTAATGTTCACTTATATGCTTTTCAAGATAAAGCTTTTTTGACTAAATCAGATATGAGTTTGCCCTCTGCTTTTCCTTTAGTAGCATTTGTGACGATTCCCATGACTTTACCCATATCTTTCATAGTTGTTGCGCCAGTAGTTGCGATAGCTTCATCTACAATCACTTTAACTTCATCAGGTGAAAGTTGTTCCGGTAAATACTTCATTAGAAACTCGATTTCATTTTTCGTAAGATCTACAAGATCTTGACGATTACCATTATCAAATTCGACAATGGCATTATTTTTCTGTTTGATTTGTTTTGCTATAATTTCAATGATAGCTTCATCATCCAGTTCGATGCGCTGATCAACTTCAATTTGCTTTATAGCAGCACGAAGCATCGTTACAACAGACTTTTTGACTACATCTTTGTCCCTCATAGCAACTTTCAAATCATCCATGAGCAAATCTTTTAGTGACATCTTCTCACCTCTTCACTAAAACTGCTTTTTCTTTTTCTTTCTAGCTGCTTCAGATTTCTTTTTACGCTTTACACTAGGCTTCTCGTAATGTCTTCTTTTCTTAATCTCAGCCATTACGCCAGCTTTAGATGTTTCTCTTTTAAATCTTTTTAAAGCACTATCAATACTTTCATTTTCTCCAACTTTGATGCCAGACATTCACATTCCCTCCCTCCGTGAATAGATTCTTTAATAGTACAGAGGAATGTACCTAGAACATACTGTGTTATTATACACTAGGACCAGTTAAAAATCAATAAAAAATCTTAAGTTTTTTAACCTGGTGGCCACTTTAATAGTCGACCACCGAGCAAGTGATAATGCAGATGAAGTACACTCTGACCTCCGTCTTTACCGATATTTGTAAGCAAACGGTAACCACTTTGATCAATACCCGCATCTTCTGCAATTTGCTTGGCAATTAAATGAATGTGTCCTATCAAGGAATGGTGAGTCGCATCAAGATGAGCAACCGATTCAATATGTTCTTTTGGAACGATTAAAACATGAACAGGCGCTTCAGGATTGATGTCTTTAAAAGCATATACATGCTCATCCTCATAGACCTTAGTCGACGGGATGTCACCGCTTATAATCTTACAAAATATACAATCCATTTATTAACACCTCCTTTCATGCTGTAAAAGTTCAATTCTATTATAACAAATTTTATGAAATTGATTAAGCTATTTCGTAAAAAAAAAATAATTTATATAATTTTATACTAAATTACTACTGCATGAAGCTTAGAATCGTCAATTCTAACGATTTTCACAGTATAAAGTTCACCTTGATTAAGTTTTAATTGATTCATTGTTTGTTCTTCTGAATCAACTATAATATTGAGATAATTTTTACTATGACCTAAGTAGTGTTTCTCTTTTTGATCTTCTAGTAAAATTTCTAGTTCACTGCCCACAAAGGAATTCTTATAGTCATCACCTAACTGATGGGCTAACGCAATTAATGCCTCGCTGCGTTGTTTTTTTATATAACTTTCAACTTGCCCACTCATTTCAGCAGCGGGTGTTCCCTCGCGTTTTGAGAATTGAAAAACATGTATTTCACTAAATTTAACTTGTGAAACAAAATCCAAAGTTTCATTGAACTCCAAATCAGTTTCACCTGGAAATCCAACGATGATATCTGTTGTAATTGACGGGCTTGAATAGATGGATCTTAACTTGTCTACTGCTGTTAAGTATTCAGCCGAAGTATACTTGCGATTCATACGCTTTAAAACAGTGTCAGAACCACTTTGTAAAGATAGATGAAAATGATCACATAACTTATGAAGCGGTTTGATGCGTCCTATAAACTCATCTGTAATCAATCTTGGCTCAACAGAACCTAATCTAATTCTCACAACACCTTCAATGAGTTGAATAGCTTCAAGTAAATCTATCAATTTAATATGATCTAAGTCAAGACCGTAAGAACCTATATGGATACCAGTTAACACGAATTCTTTATAACCTTTTTCAGTTAATGCTCTTATCTCATCTATAATATGAGTCAGTTCTCTACTTCGTACTCGTCCTCTTGCATAAGGGATAATACAATACGAACAAAACTGATTACAACCTTCCTGTATCTTGATAAAGGCTCTCGTATGAGTTGTTATATTTGATATTGTCATTTCCTCAAAAACCTTAATATTCATAATATCCTCTACAATTACATAAGGTTTTGATGTAGTACCAGATTTGTATTCTTCAATATAATCAATGATACCACTTCTTGCATCTGTACCAATAACTATATCCACATCTTCAATTGCACTAACTTCATCAGGCGAAATCTGAGCATAACAACCAACTGCTACAACGATACTATTGGGATTATTTTTTTTCGCACGCCTAATCATTTGCCTAGACTTTTTATCACTAATGCTTGTAACTGTACAGGTGTTTATAACATATACATTTGCATAATCGTCAAAATCAACGAGTTCATATCTATTTTTATAGAATATATCCATAAGCGCATCAGTTTCATATTGATTTGTTTTGCATCCCAAAGTTACAAATGCAACTTTATTCATGTTTTTCTCCTTTAACCTAAAGCATCCATTTCATATTGGATACATGACACTGCTACAAATCCAGCAGTTTCAGTTCTTAAAATTCTTTTACCAAGCGTTGTTGAAAGTGCACCATTACGTAATAGTAATTCAACTTCTGATTCTTCAAGACCACCTTCGGGACCAATAATGATAGCGATGCGTTTACCTTCAAATGCTTTAAGGTGACCTTTTAAACCTTTACTGGTCTCCCCTTCATAGAGGATCAAGAATTGATCATAATCGGATATTTTTTCTAAAACATCCTTAATATTTAAAACACCATATAATTCTGGAATCCTATCTCGCTTTGATTGTTTAGATGCTTCCTTCACAATTTTTGACAGTCTTTCCATCTTCTTAGGGACATCCTTTGGCTTATAATCTACAATACATCGTTTGGATTGTACCAAATAAAAGTCATGGACACCTAATTCGACATTTTTTTGTAATATTAGCTCCAATTTTTGACCTTTTGGTAAACACTGAAATAAATCAATCTTAACATTAGATTCATTTTCGTGAGGTTTTTCAGACAAAATTTTAAGTTTGACAGAAGTATTTTGAACTTCGACTATCTCTCCAGTTAATAACATATCCAGTGAAACGAGTTCAATTAATTCTCCAATCTTGACACGTAAAACTCTAGACATATGGTTGACACTTTCTTGGTTATGGATAGTCAAATATATACCTGTTCTAATATCTTCAGATTCAATAAAAAATCTATGCATTACAGCTCCTTTGCCTTTTTTGAAACGACAACAGCCCATTCACCCTTTTTAACAACTTCAATGATGTTAAAATTTCTTTTTTTAAGTTCTTCAACAACCCAATCTACTTTATCCAAAATTAAACCTGAACTGATAAATGTTGCGTCTGGTTTAAGGATCGTATCAATATCATCGGATAGCTTAACGATAACATCTGCTATGATATTTGCAACGACTAAATCTGCTTTTTCTGGAATCACGTTAATCAAGTCACCATGTCTAACATCTGTAACATCTGACAATCCATTGAGTGCTACGTTATCTGTTGCTGTTTTCACTGCGTTTTCATCTATGTCAACAGCAATGATATGTTTGGAACCTAATTTTCCAGCAGCTATAGCAAGTATTCCACTGCCACAACCAACGTCGATAACAGTATCTGAAGATGTCATATATTTTTCTATCATTTCGATGCACATAGATGTAGTTTCATGTGTCCCTGAACCAAATGCATTTCCCGGATCAATTTCAATCACTAAATCATCTGATTTTATATCGAAAGTCTCCCAACTTGGTTTGACAACAATATGATTGCCCAGTCTAAAGGGTTTAAAGTATTTTTTCCACTCATTTTCCCAATCAGAAGCAAAGATTTCTTTATAATCTACTTCGCCACAGCCTAAATCAATATCAAAATCTTTCAAAGCTTCAAGGCTTTCTTTGATATCTGATACTAAAACTTCAATATCACAGTTTTCATAATAACCAGTAAGTAATGCACCATCAAAATCGAGTTTTAAGTTTTGAGGATCATAGTAATCCCACTTGCCTTCTTCTTGGTTCGTAAAATCTGCGTCGTTAGGGTTGTTAATCATTACACCTGTTGCATCATAACTATATAAAACACCAGTTACAGCATCAATTGCTTCAATAGATGTCTTTACATGTACTTCGTACCAACTCATATTTTACCTCACTTAATATATCCTATTAATTAACTAAGAATTTCACTTAAATAATATAACATATTCACACTTATGAGTCTACAAAAAGCAGTATCTACACTTAATAAGCCTCAAATATATAATATCTAAAAAAACCTAACCATTATCAAATTGCTGCACTAAGTTACTAGAACAACTAAATTTGTTATTGGTTAGGTTATTCGTATTGTTATTTACAAAAGCTAACAATTAGCTCAATGAATCTTTGATTTTATTGAACAAGTTTTTATCGTTTTTTTTTCCTTTACCACTTTGCTTGCTTTCTTCAGCTTCTGAAGTTGTAGAAGCTTTTACACCAGTCATTTCTTCATCAAACATTGTCAACGCTTCACGTTGTTTTTTGTTTAATTTCGTAGGAATTTCGATGTTAACTTTAACGTACTGATCACCTCTACCATAGCCGTTAAGAACAGGTACACCTTTACCTTTTAGCTTAAATTGTTTACCGCTAGGTGTTCCTTCAGGAATAGTAAACTTAGCTTTACCATCAAGTGTAGGAACCATTACCTCAGCACCTAAAACGGCTTGGGCATAAGAAATCCAAAGGTCATAGTAGATATCATTACCATCACGTGTAAAGTGTTTATGGGCTTTTACTCGTAAAACAACCATGACATCGCCACGTGGTCCACCATTTGATCCTAAGTCACCTTCACCACGAAGTTGCATTTGAGCACCGTGGAAAACACCAGCAGGTATATCAATTTCTTTGCTGTGTCTTTTTTTAATGATTCCATGTCCTTTACATTGATGACATGGCTGATCAAAGGTCTCTCCTTTACCTTTACATGTAGGACATTGCTTAACGCTTACAGACTCGCCAAATAACGAACGTTGAGAGTACCTTACTTCTCCCGTTCCATTACAAGTATTACATTTATGTGTATCTGTACCTGGTTCATTACCAGCTCCATGACACACATCACATTCTTCAGTTCTTAAATATTCAATGGTTTGCTTTTTACCAAAAGCTGCTTCTTCAAAATCAAGTGTTAAATCAACGCGAATATCTTTCCCTTTTCTCGCGCCATTTCTTCCTCTAGATGATCCTCCAAAGCCAAATCCACCACCAAACATTTCATTAATAATATCTTCAAAGCCACCAAAACCATCAAAACCTGAAAAACCACCGCCAGCGCCCGCATTCTGATTCACACCTGCATGACCAAATTGATCATATAGGCGCCTTTTTTCAGGATCGCTCAATACTTCGTACGCTTCATTAATTTCCTTAAATTTAGCCTCAGCATCTTTATCGTCGGGATTTCTGTCTGGATGGTATTTCATCGCAAGTTTTCTATAAGCTTTTTTGAGTTCGGCCTCATCCGCTCCACGTTCGACCTCTAATAACTCATAATAATCGCTTTTACTCACTCGTCATACCGCCTTTCTATTAGTGAAGGGCATCCGAAGATGCCCCATTTTGACATAAAGCCTTAGAATTTAGTCTACCACTTCATAATCAGCTTCGTCAACTGAATCTTCTCCATCACCAGTAGATTGTTGTGCTTGACCTTGTGCTTGTTCTTCTGCATAAAGTTTTTGAGCGATTGGTTGGAATGCATTTGTTAATGCTTCAAAGTCTTTTTTGATTGCTTCAACGTCATCACTAGCCATAGTAGTTCTTAAGGTAGCTATTTTTGCATTGATATCTGTTTTTTCTTCTTCAGTTACTTTATCACCTAAATCACCAACAGATTTTTCTATTTCATATATCATGTTATCTGCTTTATTACGTTCTTCAATAAGCTCTTTTTGTTTTTTATCTTCTTCAGCGTGTAATTCTGCTTCTTTAACTTTTTTCTCAATTTCTTCATCACTTAAGTTAGTTGAAGCTGTAATTGTGATATGTTGCGTTTTACCAGTACCCAAATCTTTAGCACTAACATTAACAATACCATTTGCATCAATATCGAATGTTACTTCAACTTGTGGAACACCTCTTCTTGCAGGTGGAATACCATCTAATTGGAAACGTCCAAGTGCTATATTATCATTTGCCATTTGTCTTTCACCTTGTAGAACATGGATGTCAACAGCAGTTTGGTTATCAGCAGCAGTTGAGAAGACTTGGCTTTTCTTTGTTGGAATTGTAGTGTTTCTTTCGATTAATTTTGTAAATACACCACCAAGTGTTTCGATACCTAAAGAAAGTGGTGTAACATCTAATAACAACACATCCTTAACATCTCCTGATAAAACACCACCTTGGATTGCAGCGCCTAGAGCAACACACTCATCAGGGTTTACACCTTTATGTGGATCTTTACCAATGAATTTTTTAACTGCTTCTTGAACTGCAGGGATTCTAGTAGAACCACCAACTAAGATGACTTGTTCAATATCACCAGCGTTTAAGCCAGCATCTTTAAGTGCTTTTTTAGTTGGTTCCATAGACATATCAACTAATTTTTTAGTTAATTGCTCAAATTTTGCTCTTGTTAAGTCCATATTCATATGAAGTGGGCCTTCAGCAGTAGCAGTAATAAATGGTAAGTTGATATTTGTAGATTGTGTTGAAGATAACTCTTTTTTTGCTTTTTCAGCAGCTTCTTTTAATCTTTGAAGTGCCATTTTATCAAGTCTTAAATCAACACCATGCTCAGATTTGAATGTTTCTGCTAAATGATCCATGACGATTTTATCAAAATCATCGCCACCAAGATGGTTATTACCATTAGTTGCTAATACTTCAAATACACCATCTCCAATTTCTAAGATAGATACGTCAAAAGTACCACCACCAAGGTCAAATACCATAATTTTATGTTGTTTGTCCGTTTTATCAAGACCGTAAGATAATGAAGCTGCAGTTGGCTCGTTGATAATTCTTTTTACTTCAAGACCAGCAATTTTACCAGCATCTTTAGTTGCTTGTCTTTGAGCATCTGTAAAATATGCAGGAACAGTGATTACTGCTTCAGTTACAGTTTCGCCTAAATAGCTTTCTGCATCTGCTTTTAATTTTTGTAAAATCATTGCAGAAATTTCTTGAGGTGAATATACTTTGTCATCGATTTTCACTTTGTGATCTGTTCCCATTTCTCTTTTGATAGAAATAATTGTTCTGTCTGGATTAGTAATTGCTTGTCTTTTTGCAGTTTCACCAACTAATCTTTCACCGTTTTTTGTAAAAGCAACTACTGAAGGTGTTGTTCTATTTCCTTCTGCGTTAGGGATTACTACCGATTCGCCACCTTCTAATACTGATACACATGAGTTTGTTGTTCCGAGGTCGATACCTATAATTTTAGCCATTGTTTAATTCCTCCTTATATTTTCGATTAATGTGATACTTTAACCATGCTTGGTCTAATCACTTTGTCGTTTAATGCGTAGCCATCTTGGAAAACTTCTATAACATGATCATTATTTTCATCTTCCGATTCAACAGTCATAACTGCGTGGTGCTTTATAGGATCAAATGGCATTCCCATTGCTTCAATCTTTTTAACGCCATTGCGATCAAATAATTCGTCAAGTGATTTTTTGATCATCTTAATACCATCTAAAACTTTACTCTCAATATTTTCTTGCTCACTTGCTGAAAGTGCTCTTTCAAAGTTATCCATAATTGGTAACATTTCAACGAATAATTTTTCAGAACCATACTTGAAAATATCATTCTTTTCTTTTTCTACTCTTTTTCTGTAATTCTGATATTCAGCGTTAAGTCTTAAAAATTTATCATTTAACTGATCAATCTCAGACTTAAGCGATTCTACTGAAACTTCAGATGTTTTTGCACTATTTTCTTCAGTATCAGCTGTGTCATTGGAAATTTCAGCTTCAACTTTTACCTTGCTTTCTTCTGCCTTTTTTTTACTCATGTCTTCATCTGCCTTTTTTGTTTTTTTATTTGACTTTGCCAATTAAACTCTCCTTTCGTCTACTGTTTATAGATAGATTCCTGAAAAAACATCTGACAAAGTGTTGCTGATATAATTAACTGTTGAAACAATTGCACCATAATCCATGCGTTTTGGACCAAGAACAAGTATTCGACCTGCATTGTTCCCATCAACATGATAAGATGAAGCAACTATACTACAATCATCTAACAGTTCTACGCCAATTTCAGTACCAATTTTAATACTTAGTTTATCTGAAGGTAAACTGTCAAATAGTTCAACAAGTTGATTGTCATTTTTTAAGAAATCAAAGATGTGACGTGCTTTTTCGGTGTCTGAGAACTCAAATGTTGAAAGTAAATTTGAAACACCATCAACATATAATTCAGTTCCATTTAAGCTTTTTAAAGCATCGCGCAATATAGGTATTAGATAATCTACTATATTACCAAACATACTAAGTTTTTCTTTCATTTTGGAAATAGATCGGACATCAATATTTTCAATTGTTTCTCCACTAAGATGAGAAACCATCGTATCAGATATTTTATCTAATACAAATTGTTCAGTATTGGATAAAGCTAATTGAATATTTTTAACAATGCCTGTATCCGTCACTAGAATTAATAATACTTTTGAATCAGAAACTTTAATCAATTTAAGGTTGGCAAGCTTACACTTGTTAAACTTCGGTATAGAAACAACAGCAACTAAATGTGTAAAATCCGTTAATAGTTTAACTGTTTGCTTAGCGATATCACCCGCTTCAATTATTTTGTTTAATAAAAGAGACTGAATGATTTCTTTATCTCGTGATGAGATACTATTTTCATATACTAAAGAATCAACATATAATCTATAGCCAAGATCAGAAGGAATTCTTCCTGCTGAGGTGTGAGGCTGTAGCAGATAACCTAATTCTTCAAGATCAGCCATTTCGTTTCTTATAGTTGCAGAGCTAATTCCGAGTGGATATTTTTTAGAAATAGTTCTTGAACCAACAGGTTGCGCTGTATCAATAAAGTCACTAATTATCGCTTCTAATATTTTTATTTGTCTATCCGATAACATTAGATCACCTACCTTTGTTAGCACTCGCTCTATATGAGTGCTAATTCTATAAATAATATACAGCTTGGTGGCAGTGTTGTCAAGAATCTATTTAACAATTAATAGTCTATTTACATATAATTCATAAACTTTATTTAGTCATATAGACGTGAAAAAAGATACTAAATCAGATTTGACTTAGTATCTTTACATGTTCGGATTAATCTTCCATAAATTGAAGGAAAACCTGATTTGATAAATCCATTCCTTTTATTGTAAGTTTAAGGATATCTTCAGTAAGTATTACTAAACCTTGCTTTAATAAGTTCTCAAGTGCATTCGCATACTTTACATTAAAATCAATATTATATTTCTGATTGAGTTTATTAATAGAAACACCTTTATTTAACCTAAGTCCTAACATGATGCTTTCAAATAAATCTTCTGATGTATCTATAAATTCCTTCTCAACAATTGGTAATTTCCCTTCGCTCAATAATTTAGAATAATCATAGATTCGACTTGTATTTGAAAAGCGTTCGTTATTGAGTTTAGAATGAGCTGAAACCCCAAGACCGAGATAAGCCTCGTTTTCCCAATATACCAAATTGTGCTTTGATTCAAAGCTAGCTGATGAAAAGTTGCTTAACTCATATTGCATAATTCCTTTTTCAGCTAAACCATTGATTAGCAAATGATACATATCTCTCTCCAGTTGTTCATCTGGTAAAGTAATACTTCCCTTTTGATATGATTCAGAAAGTGGTGTACCTTCTTCAATTTTAAGTGAATAGGCTGATACATGTTTTGGCTTTAATATACCAACTAAATGTATTGCGTTTTCAATATCTTTAATTGTTTGTCCCGGTAAACCAAACATAAGATCAAGACTTAAGTTTTCAATGCCTGCTCGCTTTATTGCCTCATACGAAGTCATAAAGTCATTGGTTGAATGAATTCTACCTATTTTATGCAACAGCTGATCGTTGGTCGTTTGTAATCCCATTGAAATTCTGTTAATACCACTTGCAATATAATGGTTGAGCTTTTCTTCAGTTAAAGTGCCCGGATTGACCTCTAATGTGATTTCAATTTCATCTGAAAAATTTGCTAAGGATTTAAGCTGCATAATCAGATTATGAATAAATTTTCCATCAACTGAACTTGGTGTACCTCCACCAATATAGATTGATCTAACTTTACTCTTTTCAAGTAACCCACTATATAGACTGATCTCAGTTTTAAGTGAATTGAAATACGCTTCTACACCACCATTGATTTCAAAATCACCAACTCTATGAGATATAAAATCACAATAGGCACATTTGCTAACACAGAAAGGAATGTGTATATAAATACTAAGTGGGTTGAGTTTTATTTGTTTTGGCATGTTGAGCTCCTTTCTTAAGGAACAAAAAAGGCAATCCGAAGATTGCCCCAAAGTTTAGTTATCATCAAATTTGAGGACAGATAAAAACGCTTGTTGTGGTACTTCCACATTTCCAAGTTGTCTCATTTTCTTTTTACCCTCTTTTTGCTTTTCTAGTAATTTTTTCTTACGAGAGATATCGCCACCATAACATTTTGCGAGAACATCTTTCCTAAGCGCGCTAATGGTTTCTCTTGCGATTACCTTTGCTCCAACAGCTGCTTGGATAGGGATCGTAAACATTTGTCTTGGAATAACATCTTTTAATCGTTCACATATAATACGACCTCTTGATTCAGCTTTGGATTTGTGAACAATCATTGAAAACGCATCTATTAAATCTTTGTTTAGTAGAACATCTAACTTAACAAGTTCAGATACTCTATATTCAAGGAAATCATAATCTAATGAGCCGTAGCCTCTTGTTTTTGATTTTAAGGCATCAAAGAAGTCGTAGATTACTTCGTTGAGTGGCAATTCATAATGTAATACGACCCTTTTAGGGTCAAGATAATCCATATGAATCAAATCGCCTCTTCTATTTTGACAGAGTTCCATGATATTACCGACATATTCATTTGGTACAATTATATTGGCTTTGACGATCGGTTCTTCCATGGTACTAATCTCAGTAATAGGAGGTAAATTAGATGGATTTTGAATCATTAAAATTTCACCATCATTTTTAGTAACTCGATAAATTACACTAGGAGCTGTTGCAATTATATCTAGATCAAATTCACGATCAATACGTTGTTCAATAATTTCTAGATGTAACAATCCTAAAAAGCCACATCTAAAACCGAACCCAAGCGCTACTGAAGTTTCTGGTTCGAAAGATAAAGCTGCATCATTAAGTTGAAGTTTCTCAAGTGCATCTCTAATTTCATCGTAGCTTTGACCTTCTGCAGGATATATACCGCAATAAACCATAGGGGTCGCTTTCTTATAACCTGGTAGAGCAACTTCAGTTGGTTTTACACTACTTGTAATTGTATCACCTACACGACAATCTTTCACGTTCTTTATGCTCGCAGTGACATAACCAACATCACCTGCACGAAGTTCATCAATAGGTAGAGGGCCTGGCACGCTAATACCAACTTCAACTACTTCGAATTTTTTATTTGTAGCCATCATTAAAATTTTATCGCCTTTTTTTACTACGCCTTCCATAACACGAATATAGGCAACTGCTCCTTTATAGCTGTCATAATAGGAGTCGAATATGAGCGCTTTTAGTGGCGCTTCTTCATCTCCAGTTGGCGGTGGCACGTCAGCTACGATTTTTTCAAGTACATCTTCAATATTACGCCCTTCTTTTGCAGAAATTTGAGGTGCATCTTCTGCTACTATGCCGATAACATCTTCGATCTCTTGGATCACTTCTTCTGGTCTAGAACTTGGAAGGTCAATTTTGTTCAGTACAGGAACAATCGTTAAACCTTGTTCATCCGCTAAATGTACATTAGCCAATGTCTGAGCTTCAACACCCTGAGTTGCATCAACCACAAGTATCGCGCCTTCACAAGCGGCTAACGAACGAGAAACTTCATATGTGAAGTCAACATGACCTGGTGTATCTATGAGGTTAAGAAGATACTCATGACCATCGTTAGCTTTATAAACTAAACGTGTGCTGTTAAGTTTAATGGTTATGCCTCTTTCTCTCTCTAAATCCATACTATCTAGGATTTGTTCTTTCATCTCACGATGTGTAAGCAAACCTGTTTTTTCTATGAGTCGATCCGCCAGTGTTGATTTACCGTGATCGATATGTGCAATGATGGAAAAATTCCTAATATACTTTTGCCTTTCACTTGACATTAAATGTTGCCTCCTTATATGACTACCCTACTCTATTAAATATCCTTCTTAACTAAAACGAAGTAATTGTAAACTTTTACCTTTTTTCTTTGTAACTAGCTTATAAATTATACCACACCAAGGTTGTGGACTCAAATATTTATCTTTCATTAAAATAAAAACTTGCACTTACCCCCCTTAAGTGATAGAATAAATCTGTTGAAAAACTATCGGGGAGGTGAAATACATGGCAAATATCAAATCTGCAAAAAAGAGAATTAATGTTATTGAAAAGAAAACTGCTCTTAACAAATCTAAAAAATCAGCTATCAAAACTGCTGAAAAAAGATTTTTAGAAGCACTTGCATCTGGTGACATTGCTTCTGCAACAGAAAAGTTTAATCATTTTGAGAAGAAAATGGCTCAAAATGGCGCAAGCGGTTTATTCCATAAGAATGCTGCTTCAAGAAAAATCTCAAGACTTAGAAAAAAATTAAACGCTGCGGCTGAATAGTCGTTTAATTGGATTCACTCTGAGAAACCCCGATATCAATGACCGTGTCAATTTTAATATTTGATCAAATATTAAAGAGCGTACAAGTTAAGTACGCTTTCATTTTTTTAAAAGGCTCCCTTTTGGGAGCCTTTTAATTTTGTGTCATACCACTTATAATCACTTCCAAGTACTTATGCAATATTCCCTATCTGAAAAAAGGCTTTTTCCATTAATAACAAAGGTTTAATAACACTTGATTTCATAGCAATGTCTACTTCTTCTAAAACATCTATAATTTCAATTAACTGCTTTACAGTAAAATGACTTGCAAAACCACCCGCTTTTTTGGCTACAAAGGGATGTATATCTAATTTGGAAGCAATTGTTGGACTACTATGCCCTGCTTCTAAAAGCAGTTTTGTTTTATATATATTACGATATTGTTGGTTAATCATATAAAATACTTTAATCTCAGCTTCACCACTTGAAATGAGTTGCGTTAAGATTGTTAATGCCTCAGATATGTGCTTTGAACTCATTGCATCCATCATTTTAAATATATTGTGTTCAATTGGGATGTCTACATATTGTCTGATGACTGACTCAGTTATAGCTCCATCAACACCTGAAAGCATTCGTATGGTATTATCAACATCATAAAGATTTTTATCTGCTTCAGGTTCAAGATAATTAATCATCTCAATTAAAAAGCTAATTACATGTAGATCGACCTCTTTATGATAAAGTTTAAAGCGCTTTGCACACCATTTTACGAGTTCCTGTCTTGATAGACGATCAACTGTTACAACATCTGCTATTTTGTTAATTTGCTTATATATCTTTTTTCGTTTATCTAGCTCAGTCTCAGCAAATATGAGTACTATATGTTCTGGTAATTGCTGAATGAATTTTATAAGTTTTTCTTCTTGTTCATCTTTTATAGTTTTAAGTAAACCAGAATTTTGGAACAAAACAATACGACGTTCATCAAAAAAAGGTAATGTCATAGCAATGCTTTGGACACTATCAATGTCCATAGGACTGTCGACTACAGTTAGATTGAAGTCCATATATGCTTGCATCAAGAAATTCTCTGCAATATATTTTGTTAAATTATCGATAAGATAATTTTCTGCGCCATTTATTAATGTCACTTGCTTAATCTCGTTAGACTTGAGTTGTTTAAAGTATGTCATAAAATCCATATACGTCCCTCCAGTCAATATCATACCAATAAAATGCTACAATATAAAGTAGTGATTTTTTAAATTTAACAATTTTAAGGTTCACAGGTTATAATAAAAGACGAATTTAATAATGTTTTGACTTTGATTTCGCCATTACTTAGGTTTACGATTGTTTCACCATCTCTATAAGTCATCGTATGATTAATTTTATTTTCAAGCAATTTTTTTTCAAAATCAATATTAGGCATATTATACTTTTTACTACATGAAGTGAGTACGAGTTTTAAAACATCACTATTATACAGCGTAGAGTTAAATGAAGTTTTAGAGCCGTGATGGGCAGATTTTACAAAATCAACTTGATTTAGGTCATTAATTGTATCAATCATTTCAGTTGAGATGTCGCTTAGTATATAGCCCAAATATGTTAGGGCATTTACTTTTATAATCAGCGCATTTTCATTTGGATCATCTTTATAATTCTCACCTTTAATTGGAATCACTTCAATTGTCAAATTTTCATCTAAAATGCCAATAGACTCTATTGATAATCTATGTGATTTGATAATTTGAATTTTTACTTTAGTATTACTAATTTTATCTTTTAGTAACTCATAGGTCTCATCATTTAAGATTAAATATTTGATCTTCATGTTATTGATAAGTTCAAGTGCACCGCCATAATGGTCCTGATGCGCATGAGTGATAATTAGTGCATCTATACTATGTATCCCCTCCCCTCTTAAAATTGTTTCACATGAATTTTTGCCATCTCCAGTATCAACTAATATCTTAATATTCTTAGATTTCAACAGAGTCATATCACCATGTCCCACATCATAGGAAATTACTTGAATTTGACTTGAAGAATTAAAATCTCTACATGTAAAAATGAAAATTAAAGCAATAGCTAAATAAATAAGAAACTTTCTTCTTTCCCTGTAAAGCCGCCAAATTGTATGACATAAGAAATATACCAGTATGATACACACTATTATCAAAAAATCACTTTGCTTAAATGCAACAATAGCACTTAGATTCAGCGGCATCTGCATAGCAATTAAATTCATAATACCTACAAATTTATCTATAGCAAAAATCAACAGGTGACTTTTAAAGCCAATTAAAGCAATTATTATATACAACAAACTCAATGGTAGTAATATGCCGATAATCGGGACTAATATTAGATTAGACAAAAAACTATATAGGTTGATCTTTTGAAAAAAATATAGACTCGCAGGTAATAATAACAATTGAATCGCAATACAAAAACGCAAACTTTCTAGATACTTATTTTTAATTTTGTGTTTAAAAATACTTTTATAAAGTAATGCAACACATATATAAGCATAATAAGACAAGTACATAGACGTTGATAAAACTGCATGCGGTTGAACTAATATTATAATCAGTAATGAAAATGCAATGCTCATATAAATATCTTTTTTCCTACCCATGGTCTGAGTGATTTCGTTATATAAGATCATATAAAATGCGCGCTGCGCAGAGTATGGCCAGCCAATAACTATGAGTAATATGATTAAAATAATAAGACTAAATATGCTTGAAGCATTATAGGGTAAAAATGAGAGACATTTTTTTATAAAGTAGTATATAATTCCAAAATGAAGTCCTGAGATTGCAAATAAATGTGCTAATCCAAGATCTTTATACATCGAGTAATTTTCAAAATTGGTCTTGTCGCCCAATATCAGCGCACGTACAAGTTCCTTTGACTTACCAGATAATGATGAATCTATAATAGTATTGATTTCACCGTATAGTTTTGACTTTAGTGTGAGTATTGATGAACGCTTGTAATCAGGATTCGGTTTTAATTCTAAGATCTTAAACTGCTTTGTGATGCCTTTTGAATAAAGGTATTTGTCATAATCAAAACCAGACTTATTTTTAACAGAAGTAAACTGAATTTGATTTAGATTGACTGAGGCAATAAAACTTGAACATAAATTATCTACACTAACTTGACTATTATCTTTAGTGTAATGATATAAACGCCATTTAAAATCAACTTTATCCCCCTTAACTTTTGTAATTCTAGCGATAAAATAATCATCATATATATTGCCCTCAATTATTTCCCCTTCGATGAAAACAATTTCTTCAGCTATACTTTGATTTGATTTAAAGTGCTGCTTTGTCAAAGAAACAGTTTGATAGTATTGTTGATTCATGAAAAAAAACATTATTATCGTAATGATCGTTACAAAAAAAAGAAAACCACGCTTCATAAAACCTCCATATATTTCCATTATAACAAAATGGGAATATATGGCAATGGCGTGGTGAAATTTATTTTCTATTTTCAATAATTTGGTCCACTCTTTTAATCAATCCATCCAAAACTTTTTCATCAAAACCTACATTATTTTGTGTTTCAAAATTGAAAACTTTCTCAGATATTTCTTCAAGTTCTAATAAATCAATTTTATCAAACTTAATTATTGGTATTGCCTTTAACGGTGTTGCATACAGTTCTAAAAGTTGCCCCTTCCTCTTTCCCATATGACTCAACCATTCCATGTAGGCATTTGAATTAAGTAACAAACAAAGGACTTTCAAACTATAAGGCGAGTTGACTTTGCCCTTTATATAATAAACATCAGCAGATGCGTAAAAATGGTCTTTAACATATGCAAACCTATTGGTCCTTGCACGTTGAGGTACAACTAATTTCTCGCCTTCAAAAATAGATGGATCTCTTGGCCAAGTAAGTGTAAACCAACTTCGAATCCCCTTAGTTACTTCTCTACGTTTGGATAATTTCATCTCGTATTTTTCCATATACTTGATTACCTTTTCATCTATAGAGTTGTGATTGAGGTATAGAAGACGTAGCTTTGTATCTTTGTTTGCAAAATAGTGCTTTATATCGCTATTTTTAAAAAATGGTACTGCATACTGGAGTGCTTCCTTAGGTAATTGTGATAATTCTTCTTCCGTATAAACAAATGCAGCATCCGAACCTGTAACAATACCTTGATGAACATTATATAGATCACCTAGCAATCCGATTTTCCCACTTTTAATATGATTTATTCTACTTTGAACCAAGTCAGAGACTATAAATTTGACTAAACCATCTTCTTGGTAAATCAATTCTGGTGATAATTTTTTTTCAATTCGATAATCCTCATCATACATGATGACTGTATCAACAGGTTGTCTTTTCAGAACGTAGATACAAGCGTGTAATTTGCGTTCTGGGAAAACACGTGCATCTCCATAATCAATATATCTACTAAAAGTAAAATGCGTTTTAATAAAAGATCTTAAATGTTTAGCACCATCCGCTGAAAGAAAGTAGTTGCTTGAGAGATAACAAAGTGACCCCTCACTTTTTAATAGTTCCCAGCCTCTATAGATAAAAAAATAAAAATAATCCATTTTTCCTTCATAGTACTTTTTTCCAAAGGGTGTATCTTTTATGGGTTGAAACCAATTCAAATTATTTTTTTCACCAATATAAGGTGGATTTCCAATAATTAAATCAAATTTAAGCGTATCAAAATAATCTTCTATTAAACTGTTACCACAAAAGAGATTGAGCTTTTTAGGTGTGATCTCTATGGACTCAAAATATGCAATTAAGGTTTCTTTAAAAACAAGAATGGCAGTTTCGTCAATATCAATACCATAGATACAGTCTTCGACCAAGTTCGTCATAATAGTAGACAAATCTGCTTTACAACACTTGACTAAATACTCAACAAACTCAATATAGGTTAAAAGTAAAACACCGCTGCCACAAGATAAATCTAGAATTTTTGAAGATTTAATCAAGCTTAGAAGCTCCTGCGAATCCTCCGAAAAGGATTCGCTCACTTCATCTTTTAAGTATCCTTCAACATAAAGCGGATATAAATTAAATGAAGTAAAGTTTTTACATATATGATCATCAATCAATTGAAATATCATCTGTTGAGCTAGCCATTTAGGGGTATAAACAGTTCCTGAAACATCCTGTATAGTAACAGATGTCTCATGACTATATCGTTCTCTTAGATGGGTATAGTTTGACAATGTATCCTCCTAAAGTAAATCCTCAAGCGAAAAAATCTCATCTTTTAAGAAAACTATATCTGCTCTCAAAATTGGTTCAATCACTTTTTTCATCGCTTTGCTATGCTCTGGAGAATTGCAAAGTACGTAGAATTGACCATTAGAGATCTCAATTTCAGCCAAAATTCGATCTTCTTCCATCACTCTTAAAATTGGTTCTTCTTCTTCATCAGCAAAAACTGGGAGTGATAATGTCATAAAGAGTTCATACAGTTCATCCTTATTGCACCTATAAGCATAAGTAGATTGATATAAATTCAGCTCATCTTCATAAGCATTCTCTTCTTCTACTTGATTCACGATATCCAATACTTTGTAAAGGAGATGACCATTAGCATCAAGAAATGAATCCATAGGTGTAATTCCTTGACTTTGAGTAAACTGGTTATATTGATCTAAGATATATTTTTTTATACTCTCTTTAAAACTAACCTCAAGTTCAAAAATATCGCCCACAACAGTATGGGTATTATCAATAGAGATTACCCTAGCACTTATAAGTGGAGTAGATTCCGAAACGCCAGATTCTAATAGAAAGTCATCATTTGTAAAAATATCTTTAAGTGCAACACGTTCATGTTCAAGGTTAACTTCAAATATGCTTCTTTGAGATTTTTTAAGGGCTTCCAAAATTGCCACAGCTTCCTTATTTTCATCTAGTGGTTGTTTAAGTTTAAACCGATCAATCATATTTTGATGAGTTTCAGAATGTAGATAATTAAAAATCAGCCATTCAGCAAAACCATCTGTATCCGATTGATCGTCTTTTAAAACAAATTGTTGTTTTGCAATATCTAGTTCTTTTTTATTGCTAGGCATCACAATAAACTCGTATAAATCGTTATATATCTTCTCTATCATTTCAATATTCATATATGTTCTCCTCTTTCATTGAATTCTAATCTATTATATACTATTTGGGTGAAGATTTCAGTATTCGATTACTTTAGGAGGTACAAATGACAATAAAATCATTTTTAAATGATGCATATACACATCAATTTAACGCAAAAGTAACATCTATTGAGCAAGAAAATCAACTATATAAAATTCAACTGGATCATACCTTTTTTTATCCTGAAGGTGGTGGACAGCCTTGTGATCATGGAAATATCGAAATGTTGGAGATAGCAGATGTACAAATAGATCAAGAAGATATTTTCCATATTTCAAAGGACTGTCCAAAATTTAAAGTAGGTGAAAATGTAACTTGTAAAATTGATTTTTCAAGAAGATTTACGCTGATGCAACAACATACTGGGCAACATATCCTTTCTTCCTGTGCAGAAAAACTTTATGAAGCCAATACAATTGGATTCCATATTGGCGCAGACTATGTGACCATTGATCTTGATCAAAAGCTAACTCAGGATCAAATCGTTAAAATTGAAAACAGTGCAAATCAAGTAATTTATAGTAATAAAGAAGTGATTGCTCACTACCCAACAGCTGAAGAATTAGCAAATATGCCGCTTAGAAAGCAACCAAAAGTTACAGAAAACATACGTGTAATAGAGATCGTAGAAAGCGATTTTTCTCCGTGTGGTGGCACTCATGTTAAAACGACTTCTGAAGTTGGTATCATCAAAATCAAAAAAACTGAGCCTTATAAATCTGGTATCAGAATTGAATTTGGATGTGGTGGATTTGCCCTAAAATTCATCCAAGAAAGAAATGAAACTATCAATTCACTTATGAAACTGTTTTCCGTGAAAGATAATGAAATTCTTAACTTTACAGAACAATTGTTAGAATCTCAGAAAAATGATCGTGCTAATCTACAAGCATTAAAAGAGCAACTCTATAAAACACAAGTCGCTCAAATTTTAGAACAGTTTGATTCAGAAGAAATTAAAGTGATAACTTTAACTGAGACCGATATGAGTATGACAGATTTACGCCTAAAATGTAACATCTTATGCGAAGCTGAAAATATTATCGTACTGGCTGTTAGCAGTGAAGGCGAAAAAACACACCTCGTACTTTCAAAATCAAAAAATGTGAGTCAAGAGTTTAATATGGGACAATTATTTAAATCGGAAATCGCACCATTTGGTGTCAAAGGTGGTGGAAATCCATTTGTTGCACAAGGTGGTAGTTCAGATGCAGTTAATATCGATGAAATAATGGCTACTTTGGAAGATAAAATTCAAAAAATGTTCTAATTATTAATTTCATCTAACCATTCAACAACATCTTCAAAGACTTGTTTTCTATTAACTTCATTTAGCATTTCATGACGCCCTTCAGGGTAAAGGATTTTCTTTACATCAAACTTTAGAGCGTCATATTTTTTAGCTGCTAAATTAACACCTTTTGAGTAGTTTCCAACAGGATCACCTTCACCTGAAAAAATAAGCATTGGTAATCCATCTTTGAAATTACTATAATCCGGATGATATAACAGTTGATAAAGTCCATTTGAAAATTCTAAAAAGAACGAACTAGGGTGTATTTGACCACAGTAAGGATTATCAATATATGCTTGCACCATTGTGGAATCGCTTGATAACCAATCAAAAGACGTTTTTGCGTCTTTTATT
Organism: Fusibacter bizertensis; assembly: GCF_029914245.1. Taxonomy (GTDB): domain Bacteria; phylum Bacillota; class Clostridia; order Peptostreptococcales; family Acidaminobacteraceae; genus Fusibacter_C; species Fusibacter_C bizertensis. Next base: position 199,316 of record NZ_JARYZI010000005.1, on the reverse strand, counting down.
TTTTTGTTATAATTTTTAAAGGCAATACTATCAATCAGAGTAGAGACATGTTTATCACCATGTTTTTTTACATCTTTAGCAGCGAGCCATTGTCCTAGTTTTAAAGATATCTTATCAGGATATCCTGTTCCAGACAAAATTACACCATCAACTAAATACGAGTAAGAAATGATGAAATCTCGAACTAAGAAAGACCCCATACTATGGCCCATGATGAAGACTGGTATATCATCATATGTGTTCTTCACGTAATCGACAATATGTTTTAGGTCTTCTTTCATTTTTGACCAGCCTTTTTCTCCTAGATAACCAAGCATTTGAGCTTCTGGTCCATGCCCGCGTTGATTTACACCGATAATACCGTAGCCGTGATCAGATAAAAAATTTGCAAATGCATCATAACGTTCAATCGTTTCTGCCATTCCATGCGCAAGTACAACCATTGCTTTTAAAACTGTACCATCTGGTGACCACACATAACCTTTTAATGTGATTTCTTCAAAGGAATCAATACTGAAATCTTTTCTCATAGAATACTCCCCTTCTTAGCTCAATATTTATAATATTATTATAACACTTTAAGAATGATATTTTAACTGATTGTATTTTATGCTAAAATGAACATGCAATTTAATTTAGGAGGCATGAATGATATTTTTATTAGGGGTATGTAGTTATTTTATCGGTAGTATTCCATTTTCTTATTTGATACCAAGATGGATTGGAAAAATAGATATTAGAAGACATGGTAGTGGTAACACTGGGACTACCAATGTAGTAAGGACTTTAGGTTTAAAAGTTGGCGTTTTAGCTTTTTTAGGTGATTTTCTAAAAGGCGTTATACCAGCTCTAATTGGCCTTCTATGGCTTGGAGAGTTAGGCGGTGTTGTTGGTGGCGCACTAGCTGTTATCGGCCACTGCCATCCAGTATGGCTTAAATTCAAAGGTGGTAAAGGTGTGGCGACTTCTGCAGGGATTCTTTTAGTACTTTTCCCAGATATTGTGGTTATACTTGTTGTTGTACAAGCCCTAATAATTGGATTTACAAGATATATGTCACTTGCTTCTATTATTAGTGCTGTTTTATTGCCTATTCTCGCAATTGTTTTTTCTAAGAGCACATTATTTATATTATTTTCTTTCTTACTTGCAATTTATGTGATCTTTCGTCATAGGAGCAATCTAAAGCGTTTAATAAATGGCACTGAAACAAAATTAAACTTTAAGAAGAAGTAATAGATTGATTTAACTATAAAAGCAGAAACAATTTGGACTTATATCCATTTCGTTTCTGCTTTATTTATTTGGTATTTTAATTATTCTATAATTACAGCTGTACCTGAAGCAGTTACCATTAACATGTTATTTGCTTGACCAAGTACTTCGTAATCAATATCAATTGATACTATAGCATTTGCACCCATTTCAGCGGCACGTTGTTTCATTTCTCTTATAGCATTTTCTCTTGCTTCGATCAACTCTCCCTCGTAAGAATTTGATCTTCCACCAAAAAAGTTTGTTAAGCCTGCTGCGAAGTCTTTAATAAAATCTACACCATTTATTACTTCTCCAAAAACAATTCCTTTATACTCTACTATTTTGTATCCCTCCACCGATGGTGTTGTAGTTATAATCATCTTCCGCCTCCATAAATTGTATTTGTAATTAATATATTTACTAATTACTTTGTAGTTCAATTATAAGTGGCAATAATTAAAAAAAAATTAATAAACTATGAAAATCACATATAATCTGCTAAAATGATATTACTATGGGGGTAGAGAGGTGCTGGTGTGCCTTCTGATCTTCAAAATCAGCGCGAGTATTTAAGAGATGCTTGGGTGGGTTCGATTCCCACATACCCTCGCCAAATAGAATATATAATATTCAATATGATATTATCAAATAGAAAAGAAAGCCTACTATAGGCTTTCTTTTCATATTTAAAGAATCAATTAACTGTATATACACAGTCGTATTTTTGTCCAACCGCATCATCATATACTCGCTTTTTCACGGAAAAGCCATAACTTTTATAAAAACTAACATCTTCATCACCTGGTTCAGATGTAACTATTGAAACACGCTCACTCTTTATCGCTTCTGTAAGAATAGCTTCAGCAATTTTTTGCCTATTGTAGCCAGAAGAAACCGCCATGTGCCTTACAACGAGTTTGTTGTTATCAATTTTTGAAAACCCCATCAAACCAACCAGTTGTCCACTATCCGATGCAATATAGAAGCGCCCTTGTGTTTTTGCATAGATTCCTTGAGCAATGTTCTGAATTTTCCCATATGATGGATTCATAAGTAACGTGCCTAATAACTCAGAAATGTCTTTACGGTCAATAATTTCTTCATAATGACCTATTAATTCAATAATCAAATTAAACCTCTTTTATAAATTTTATTTTAATTCTATTTGTTGTAAATCAAAATTCGTCAATATTTGAGACCAAACATTCATATACTGGTTTATATCACTTTCATATTCAGGAATTATTCCTAAGCGCCAAAGTGATATCCCACCCAAGCCAAAGTACTTCGCAACATCAGTTTTAGCTTGAATACTTCTTTCGTCTTCATACCATACAATGCTTTTAATATTATTTTCGTAGAACTCAATGTAAGCACTTTGTAATGCAGATGAATATTTTACCATCGCACCATCATCTATCTTTTGGGCAATTGTTGCATAAGTCGGATGATAAGGTGTACTGTTGATAATTTGGTTGTTCTCTACTTTCCATTGAGCAGTATCAAATGAAAATTGTAATAATACTTTTTTTGTATCAGAAACACCTGAAATAGGGTCTGTAATAGCATTCAAAGCATAATATACTTCATTTATAGGTGATAAAGGTGTCACAGTATAACCTAAAAGCATCTCAGAAGTACTGAGTTTTTTTGCATAATAATCGTGTGCCATTAAGATAATATAATCAGCATTGTTTCCAAGTGTTTTAAAATCGTATCCATCAAAATAAGTTAAAGCATCTCCTCTTTCAGGATGTACTGCAATGTAAAGACTTAAATTTAACTTTTCAAGTTCTTTATCAAGCTTAACCACAAACTCATTATAGCGTTTTGCGTTATCTTCACCCTTAAGCCCTTCAAAATCAATTAAAACACCTTGAAATTCAATTTTAAAAGCATTTTGAGATGCCGCATCTATAATCGAAGTAATGACTTGATCTGAAAATGATGAACTATTCAAAATTGATTCTGCTAAAGTGATTGTCTTACCGCTCTCGCTATCAATTGTTGTTTCATCTTTTACAAAAACCATCAATTGCTTTGATATGGATTCTACATCAGTGGCTTCAAGAGCTGATGCATATCCTGTAGGTACACGATATTCGTTAGAATTCGCACTCGTCATATTTAAAATGACATTTTCTTTGTTTTTATCAAATTCAAGTCTCGCCCAACCATAACTTAACGAGTTTAACTGACTAGAAAAATCTGCTTGCGAAAAGGAACTGATGGCATAGTAGCTGTGTAATAACTCAAACGAACTGTTGTAACTATTACTTACATTATATAGAAGTGCAATTAGTTCTTCTTTTTTTATCAATTGATCTGGTCGAAAAGTTTTTGCGAAATTGATAGATACCCATCCAAATCTATTTGCTAAATTTAAGAAGGTATCTTTTTCAAATGTATCTACAAACGGTGAAGCTTGCTCACCTAACTGGTTACTAATTTTATCAATAGAAAGCCAATCAAAAATAACATCAATTGCTTCACGTCTAGTCAACCTATGTTGTTGATCAAAATTCATATCATAAGCTTCATTAGGCTTGATTTTTGATAAGATTGTAGTCATATCCACTTCTGTAACTGAAGTACCAATTCCGAATTTTTCAGAACGTGGAATCAAACCTTCATTAACCATTGTCTCAATTATATTATATGCCCAGTGTGTTTGAGTCACATCTTTAAAACTTTCATTTTCTGCATAACTTAGCCTAGTTGAAGTGCCGATAAACGTAAATTGAATAAAAAATACTAGCATTATAATAAAACCACTTTTTATTTTCAAAATCTTATAAAAATGATATAAAGTTTTCATTAATTTCACCCTTTCTGAACTTATCTTTATATTTATTATAATCGTCATATGCATAAAGTACTATAACACAATGATTACAAACAGATTAACGTTTTACTCATCACTTAAATTTATTCTATAGGCATTTTCTTCTTTGATTACGCGCCAATTATCATAAGTGTTAAGCATAAAACCATCCGTTTCATACTGTTTGGTAAATTTTATAAATACTTCCTCATAATCATTATAAATACGTGTATAGAATGTATCTCTATGAAACTCTTTGTGTGTATCAATAAAAGCATTTGCATATGAAATAAAACGGCTATAGTTATAAGTTTTAAGACTTGTCTCAGAGAGTAAGTTGTACGCTAAATCAAAACGTCTTGAATTGATATTTTCAACAAATTCTAAAACAATATCTGCAGCTGTTGGAATTTTATTATAAATTAAAGATTCGTCCATCGTTAAAGGCGATTTTAAATTAAACCCATTTACAGGATAATTGAATTGTTTACCATCTACTAAGATTTGAACATTTTTAATTTGACTAATTTCAGTTAAGCTATTTACGATAGACCAAATATAGAGTGGAAAGTCCTCATCAACTAACAATTTATCAAATTGATTCGTTTTGTTGATGTTTACATAACAGGTATCCTTAATAAGATCAATTGAACTAATACTCACACCTTTGTCATAAATTGATTTAAAATATGAGTTGCTTGCACCATATGACAAATTTAAGATGATGGACTGATCGTAATTCTGATCCTCTATTGTGATACTACGAGATTCTTTTCTAAGTGCATGATCATAAACAAAATATAAATTCGATCTAATTTTTATAGCACCATCCTCTGGAGATACATATTGGTTTGGATTTAACGAATCATACGAAATCTCTGTATTAATCGCGATAAGTCCGATGCTAGCTATGATAATTAACAATAGCATAATACTTACTGGAAATTTCATGTTGGGACTCCTTTAAATCACTCTATTTTTTAGGTAGAGTTATAGAAACTTCAGTTCCAGAACCTAACTCACTCTTTACAGAAATAGTACCTTGGTGAAGTTGTATGATTTGCTGTGCTATGGCAAGTCCTAACCCAGTACCGCCAGTTTTTCGCGCTCTTGCTTCATCAACTCTATAGAATCTATCAAAAATAAACGGCAGATCTTTTTCAGGTATTCCGATGCCTGTGTCCGTAACTTTTATGATGATCAAATCTCTCATGTCAACAAGTTCCACCGTTACACTTCCCTCTTCTGGAGTATATTTTACCGCATTGCCAATGATATTGAGCAAACATTGCTGCATCTTTTCTTGATCTAAATGAATTTGAATTTTATTATTTGCAGTTAAAGAAAGATTTATTTGTTTTTTTAGAGCAATTGGGTTCAAAGTTTTGATGACCCATTCCAACAAATAATTTACATAGGTAATACTATAATCTAACTCTAATTCATCTTTTTCAACGCGCACTAAATAGAGTAAACTATCTATAATTTTGTTAAGTCGATCAATTTCACTATTGATATCTTGCATAAATTCACGGTAAATAGCTTCATCCCAACTTGGTGATGATAAAAGTGTATCAGATACTATCTTCATAGATGTCATAGGTGTTCTAAGCTCATGAGAAACATTGGAAACAAATTTCTTTCTTCTTTCTTCTACTTGAAATAGTTTTGTCGTCATTAAATTGAAAGCTTTTCCAAGTTCACCTATTTCATCGCTGCCTTGAATCTCTACTTTAGTATCATACTTTCCAAGCGTAATTGTTTTAACAGAATCTGTTAACTTTTCAATAGGCTTAGAAATGATATCTGCAAAAAGAATACTGATAAAAATCGAAACAATAATCGCCATCGAAAAGATAATAAACAACTTATCCATAAATCTATTAATATTTTCAAATATATAATTAGCATCAATTGACATAAAAATTGTACCAACTATATTATCCCTATCTATAATCGGCACAGCAGCATACAATAAATAATCACTTTGAAACAAGTAAATATTGGATGCCTTTATTCCTCTAACTGCATCTTCTATCTCTCGATTTTCCAGTAAACTTCCTCTTAAAACATCAAAAGAATCCACGAGAACGTCTTTTGAATTATTTAGAATTAGCGATCTCGCTCCATACTCTAGGCTGTTTTGTTTAACAAGGTCATCGACATATTTAAATGTATACTCATTGTCAATATTTGTGATAAATGGCGCTACTTGATTTGCAACTATGGTAGAAAAGGTCAACAAATTTTCTTGCGCCTCATTTACATTACTTTTAACCAATGAGTCTTTGACAAAAAAAGTAGTAAGCAACATAACAAAGGTTATTAATATTAAATAGGTGGAAACAAGTTTCCACCTAATACTTTTAAAGAACTCTTTTCTTTTTATTTTTGAAATAATAGCCAACGCCCCATTTCGTTAAAATATAATCTGGTTGAGAAGAATTTGTTTCGATCTTTTCTCTTAATCTTCTGATATGAACATCAACCGTTCTAACATCACCAAAATACTCATAACCCCAAATCGTTTCTAGTAATTCTTCTCTTGAATATACTTTTTCCTCATTTAAAATCAATAAGAGTAATAAATCAAACTCTTTAGCAGTTAAATTAACTTGCTGACCATTAATGGTTACCTTTCTACCAAGGGTATTGATATTAAAGTCACCGAGATTTAAGACATTAGAAGTCATATTCTGATCACTCACTTGTACACGTCTCAAAATAGCTTTAATTCTTGCTTTTAGTTCTAACATATTGAAAGGTTTTGTTATATAATCATCGGCACCATATTCAAGTCCTAAAACCTTACTTGAGTCATCATCTTTTGCAGTTAACATGAGGATAGGTACCATCAACTTCTCTCTCACTTTTTTACAAACCTCAAGCCCATCCATTCCAGGTAACATTAGGTCGAGAATTACTGCATCATAAGTGTTAGCAAGAATCAAATCATATGCCTCTTTACCATCAACAGCTGTTTCAACTTCATAACCTTCTTGTTCTAAACTAAATCTCAATCCTTTTAATAAAATCGGTTCATCGTCAACCACTAATATTTTCTCTGCCATATTTCCACTCCATTCACTTTTTAAATAAGGTTCGTGTATTTTCATTGCGTTTCGTTAATTGTATTTTGTCGAAATGTTCAAGCAATAAGACAGTAGCTTTTCTTGAAAAACCAAACAAGTCACGGCACTGTGCAACACCTATTGATTCATTATTTTCAAAATAGCTTAGAAGACACTTCTTGCTTTTACTATAATCATCTATACCCATTACGTTTTCATCATTAATTTTAACAAGAATTTCATAATTAATCAAATGATATAGTAATTCTTTAATAATATTTTTGTCATAATTCAATTTTTGAAGCTCTGAAATTGGAACAATCGGTTGTTGATAATCCAATATGGTTCGCATAATGGCTTTTTTGACTTTAACTTGTGCATCGGAAAAGTGAATTTCAAATGTTTTTAGAGCAATTACATCACCATTTTGTTTTAACTCTTCTAATTCTATTAACTTAGTAAGGATCAAAGAAAATATTTTATTATCAATTGTGATCAAGGGTTTATTGTTTTTTAGAAAATCATTTACTTTTGACCTTAGTGTTTCTTTTGACATACCAGCTCTAAAAGGATACTGTTGATGTTCTTTCTCAACTTCTAACAAACAAATTCTCTTGATTTTTTCCCAGGTTTCAAATGTAATATAGAAAGAATTCGAAAGTCTTAAGAGTTCCTCTTTTGTAACCAACTTGTCAATCGTATCTATTCCGGTATCATAATCAAGTGAGGTTTTTTCAAAGATACCATCATCAAGAGTAAAAATAGGATAAAACTGCTGTAGTATCCTTAGTAGCTCTAGCTCCATATTTGTTATATCATTGACTTTATCCTTTTTTGAAGCATATGGATTTGTTATAACCCCACCTCCAATTGTATACATTGGAGAATAGGTTCTTAGAATTACATGATCATTTGCTTTACAGTATATCGGTTCTTCAAGTCGTAATTGTACCACTTTTTCCTGTCCAGAAATGATTTGCTCGTCTGCTAATGCAATTCTACAAAGAATTTCACGTGTTCCATGGTAGAGCTTTAAGCGCTGCCAGTGTTTAACTGAACCACTCGTTTCATCGAGTTTTAGCTTAATGTCAATTATCATTGTTTCTTTTAAATGATCGCTAGAGGTTAATAAATCACCTCTTGAGATATCTTGTATGTCAACATTTAAATTAATAGCAGTACGTTGTCCATAATACGCTTCATCAACTGATCCGCCATAAACTTGTATCCCTTTAACTCGAATTTTCTGATTGCCAGGATATTTATAGATTATATCCCCTTTTTTTAATTGTCCTTCTATCAGCGTACCAGTTGCTATTGTTCCAAAACCTTTAACTGTAAAAACTCTATCTATATAAAGCCTTGAAATAGTCGCCTCTTTAAGAGCTGTCTTTTGATTACTTATACTTTGAAGCGCTTGAATCAAATTCTCTCTTGATAAATCATCGTAGATTGAATAAGTTACAACTTTGAAATTTCGAAGAACAGTATTTTTAACAAGATGACCTATCTCATTAGTTACTTCATTTAACCGCGAAGTACTTACCAAGTCAGCTTTTGTTATGACAATTATACCTGCATTGATTCCTAAATGATCTAAGATATGAAGGTGTTCTATCGTTTGAGGTTTAATACCCTCATCAGCTGCAACAACCAGCATCACCGCATCAAATCCCAAAGCACCTGAAATCATCGTTTTAATAAATTTTTCATGTCCTGGAACATCTATAAACCCTACTGTATTTTCATTGTCTAATTTTAAGTGGGCATAACCATTCTCAATAGTAATACCTCTAATTTTCTCATCTTTTAATCGATCTGTTTCTATGCCTGTTAAATGCTTTATCAGTGCAGTTTTTCCATGATCAATATGTCCCGAGGTGCCTATAACCATATGTTTATTCAAGTTGAGCTCCTAATGTTACAGTCGTTATCCCATCTATTAGCATTGAAAACTCGTCATCAAATATGGTTCTAAAATCAAAATGAATTGATTCGTTATCAATTTTGCAAATAATTGGCACATTTAGTTTACGCATTGCAATTTGTAGATTATTTAGATTTAGATCGCCTTTTAAGGTTAAACCATAAGAAGGTAATTCAACAAGAGGTAATGCGCCTCCTCCAACCTGTGACACCATAGGTTCAATTGCATATCTCATGTTAATCTTTTGTAGTGCATATTGATTTGCTTTAACAAAACGCGTCACCTTCTCATATACAGCATCTTCTGACATATGAAGCATTGAAAGTGTTGGTATATCTAAAATTGCATTTTGCTTATTCTGATACTTGATCAATGTATCTTCTAGTACTGCAAGTGATAATTTGTCTATACGTAGCGCACGAAGCAATTGATTTTTTTTAAGTAGATCAATATATTTTTTTTTGCCTACGATTATTCCTGCTTGACTTGCACCTAGTAGTTTATCTCCCGAAAAAGAAATTAAATCAACTCCAGCGCGTATACATTCACTGATACAGGGTTCTTGTAAGCCTTCAATGGTATCAAAATTAATGATTGCACCACTTCCAAGATCCTCGTAAAAAGGAATTTCAATTTTTCGAGATAACTCACCTAAAGACTCCCGATCCACAGAATGAGTAAATCCTAATATTTGATAATTACTTGTATGTACTTTCAAAATCATGCCAGTTTCAGAAGATATTGCATTTTCATAATCATAAAGATGTGTTTTGTTAGTTGTACCCACTTCTACTAATTTACATCCACTTGCTTTCATAACATCAGGAATTCTAAATGAACCTCCTATTTCTACCAGTTCACCTCTTGAAAGGATAACCTCTTTATCATTAGCTAATGTGTTCAAAACAAGTATCACTGCTGCGGCATTATTGTTAACTACTAAAGCTGCTTCAGCGTTAGTCAGTCGGCACAAAAGACCTTCAACATGCGCATATCTAGAACCTCTACCACCCTTTATAAGGTCATACTCCAATGTATTGTAGTGTGACATAGTTTCTTCTAGATAAGATAATGTTTGTTTTGAAAGGACTGCACGTCCTAGATTGGTATGAAGTACGATACCCGAGGCGTTGATTACATGTTTTATATTATGCGTTAATAGACGTTCTAATGAATCCACAATATTGAGAATGACCTCATTAACTACAACTTCATTTATTTTTCCTTTAACAATTTGGGTTCTCAAATCATTCAAGTTCTCATCTATCACCGTCTTAATATGCTGAATATCAAGTTGTTCAAGATATTTTTCTGGTAGCAATTCGATGATAAGGTCTATTTTAGGAATTTGACGTAATATTTCATTCATGTAGATTTATACTCCTTCCAATCTAGTGAATTATTAATATAGTATCAGTGCAGTATCTTTTCTTTCTGAAACATATCCAATTTTTGAAACAGGTAAATCATATTTTGATTTAAGACTCTCTATAAATAAGTCGCTATCACTTTCAGGTATGGCAATCAATAAACCGCCTGATGTTTGTGGATCATATAGTAGATCTTCAATCATTTCTGATACCACAGTAGCATTTGTGATCTTGCCTTTACAGAAAGCCCTATTTTTATATGCACCAGCTGGAATAATCCCCATCTCAGCAAGTGCTTTTGCATCATCGATGATAGGCACTAAAGACGCTTCTAAATTAATAGTTATATGACTTCCTTCTGCCATCTCAAGTGCATGACCTAATAAGCCAAAGCCAGTAACATCCGTACATGCATGTACAGCTATTTCTAATTTTTTTAAAATTTCAACAGGTACTTTGTTAAGTGTACTCATCTGTTTTGTTATCTTATCGATTATCTCTGACGAGAGCATGCCTTCTTTTAAAGCGGTTGTTAAAACCCCTATTCCCAATGGTTTTGTCAATATCAATACATCACCTGGAATAGCACCTATATTTCGCCATATATGATCAACAGATACTGTACCCATTACAGATAGGCCGTATTTGGGTTCGTCATCCTCAATAGAGTGACCACCAACAAGAATTGCCCCTGCCTCTTTAACTTTATCTGCTCCGCCATGCATAATTTCTTTTAAGATAGAAGGCGATAGACAGTTTGGAAAACCTACAATGTTCATTGCAAGTGTTGGAACGCCACCCATTGCGTAGACATCACTCAACGCGTTAGTTGCTGCTATAGCACCAAAATCATAAGGATTATCAACGATTGGGGTGAAAAAATCTAAAGTTTGTATAATTGCTAATTCGTCACTAATTTGATAGACAGCTGCATCGTCAGATGATTCAAATCCTACAAGCAGTTTCTTGTCTTCGAATTTGGGTAAATCGCACAAAACTTGTGCGAGGGTCTCAGGACCAATTTTAGCAGCTCAACCAGCGCTTCTTGAATAAGATGTTAGCTTAACCATAAGATTGCCTCCTTTCACTATTATATTATCATTATAGCAATTATTTGAATGACATACACGTGTAATCTTGAGTATAGCAGAATTTCAACTATTTAGTACGTTTGATAACTAACTTTGCAATTTTTTTCTCACCAATACCTTTAACTTTAGTTAACTCATCAAAAGTTTTAAAAGGACCTTCCGATTCTCTGAAAGATATAATAGCTTTTGCAGTTACTTCACCTATACCTGATAATGTCATAAGCTCTTCTTGACTTAACTTGTTAAAGGCATCAATATCATAATATTTATTTTCAGATACGCTATAGATATAGTCTACAGGCGCCTCTAAGCGCTCTTTAATTTCTTGTACAAACACTTCTGTGGTCTCAACATTCGTCGTATACAAGCGATTCTCGTCTGATTTTACATAATTGTAAGCTGTTTCATCAGTGACTTCCTCACTTAGATATAGATTAGCTTCACCTAGAAAAAATATTGACCTTAAAATAAGAACAACTAAAAATGTTGTTAAAAGTACAATTATTGAAAAGTTAGCTTTAATATAGTCTCGATTTAGATAGTGTTTCAATAGGCCTCCATTTGTACATATATGTAAATATATGGTATTTTAAATTATAATATCATAATTTTGTGATTTAAAAAAGTTCAAAATTACATTATAATATTAGAAGCACTATAATTTGGAGGCAACTGAATGAATATCAAGAAGCAAATATCAATTTTATCTTTAATATCGTTACTACTTTTTACTAATTTTATGAGTTTCGCTTCGGAATATGATGTTAAATCATCAGATCTCATTGCTGAAACTGCTGTGTTGATAAATGAACAATCTGGACAAGTTCTTTTTGACAAAAATGCTGATACACCTATGTTTCCTGCAAGTACAACAAAAATATTGACTGCAATTATTATATTAGAGGATTTGCCACTAGATGAAATAGTAACTGTCGATGCAAATTCACCCTTTGCAGGTGGAAGTTCTATTGCACTTGAGCCAAATGAACAACTAACAATAGAACAATTACTTTATGCACTTATTATTACAAGTGCTAATGATGCTGCTGAAGCACTAGCCATTCATCATTCTGGATCAATCGAGGCATTTGCAGATGTGATGAATAAAAGGGCTGCAAAACTAGGTGCAGTTAATTCAAATTTTGAGAACCCTCATGGCTTACCAAATCCTGATCATGTTACAACTGCTTATGACCTAGCGATGATTGCCAAGCATGCAATGGAAAATGACATGTTTAGAAAACTGGTAACCACAGTACGTTATGAAATTCCACCTACTAACCTAAAGAAAGATACGAGATATTTAAACAGCACAAATAGTTTTTATCAAGGTATGGAAGGATCAAATGATCTAATTACTGTTAGAGGTAAAAAAATCCCTATTGCCTATGAGTATGTTGTAGGAATAAAACGAGGCTATACAGAACAAGCAATGAACTGTCTCGTAACTTCTGCTGAAAAAGATGGCAAGTCATATATATCAGTAGTGCTCAAATCAAATGGAAATAGTATGTATCAAGACTCTAGGTTATTATTAGATTACGGACTTTATGGTCTTGCCACTCATGTGCTAAATAAAAAGAATGACACAATTGAAACTGTTCAACTTAACAATAAAAGAGAAACCAAAATCCCTCTGATCGTGGAAACTGATGTAATAGTAGATTTACTTGAAGATATTGATCCAGCATCATTATCTTCTAAAGTGACCATTAATTCAAATATTGATTTGCCAGTTTCTAAAGGTGAAGTACTTGGTACACTTGCATACTATAATGGTGAACAGTTATTAACAAGTGTGCCACTGGTGTCTTTAGATGATTTTGCAGGAGAAGATTTAGTTACAGAACTTACTAATTTTTTTGTCACTGACCAAAGACCTATATTTTCAAAATCATGGTTTATTTATTTGTTCATTCGCTTAATTATAGCTCTATTGCTCTGGAGATCAGTTATGACACTCATTCGTCTTCAAGGGCTTAAACGCAAACAAAAAAGCAAACAAAAAACTAAATTAGCATAACAAAAGAGGATGTAAATGAATTATCATTATACATCCTCTTATTATTATGAATTAGTATTATTTCTTATAAGCAATCATTTCTATCTCTACATCAGCAAATAATGGTAAGTTAGCTACTTCATATGCAGCTCTTGCAGGTTTATGCTCAGTGAAATACTCAGCGTAAACTTGGTTCATATCTGCAAACTGAGTGATATCGTTTAATAAAACAGTAACTTTTACTACGTCGTTGAAAGAACAACCCGCCTCAGCTAAAATTGCCTTTGCATTTTCAAGTGATTGTTTCGTTGCTGCTTTTATATCTCCTTTTACCAGTTCACCTTTTCCTGGGATCAGCGGTAATTGGCCAGATACATAAACAAACTGTCCCGCTTCAATTGCTTGTGAGTATGGTCCCACAGCTGCAGGTGCATTTTCAGTTGAAATAACTTTTAACATTACTACCTCCTAAAATCTACTTTCCTTCTCTAATTCCGTCTAAATAATTGTAAATTGTATATCTAGAAACTTGTAGTGAATTAGCAACATAATCAATTGCGCCTTTTATTAAGAAAACACCTTTTTCTTCAAGATCTTTTACAATATTTACTTTCTCGTCTTTAGTTAAATAAATTACAGGACGACCAAATTTATGAATTGTACCTTCAACTATATCATAAAGTACATCGTTTACTTTGTTGATTTCTCCAATTACTTCTACTTCTTTTTCATCTACTTTGCAAAGTTCATTCATAACATTTCTTGCACTTAACATATCAGTGATATCAAAATTTATACACATGCAACCAACGATGTTGCCTTCATCATCTTTTAAAAAAGTTGTTGTTGATTTAAGCTCTCTACCAAGTGTGCTTTTACCCGTATAATTATAAACATCATTACCTTCTTGGTGTTTATTGATTTTTGATAAAATTGAATCTGTCATTTTAGTATCAACTGTTCGTCCAGTGACATGTCCATTAAAGATCGCAACAATTGAATTATCAATGTTCTGAAAGTCGTGAATTACTACCTCACAGTTAGAACCGAATGTTTCAGCTACGCCTTTGGCAATTGGGACAATCGATAAAAGTAGTGGGTGTATAGGTTTGTCCATAGTGTTCTCCTCTCAATATTTTGTATGTTGAATATTGTATAATAATTTATCTGAAAACTCAACATATTTTATTCATTTTACGCGAAATTTACTCTTTTTGCATCGTTCCAAATACGTTCTAAAGAATAATAGTCTCTCGTTTCTGAGTTGAAGATATGAACCACAATATCTCTATAGTCCAAAAGCAACCAACCACCTTGTTGCTTGCCTTCTTTATGCTTAATCTTTATCCCTTCTTTAGCCATTTCCTTTTCTACATAATCAGATAGTGCGTTGATATGTGTAGAAGATGTACCTGTACAGATAATGAAATAATCTGCGATTGGATTGATTCCTTTAACTGAAAGCACAACAATTTCATGGGCTTTTTTATCATCAAGAACAGTATATATTTTTTCTGATAAATTAAATATCTGATCCATTATTCGCCTCAATTCTATTATTTTTATCTTTCTTAAGTTGATCAATCATTTCCTGAGTATTTTTATGAAGTTTTAACTTCTTGCTTGACAATAGTTGTTCGCATTGACCATGAAAAGTTAGTATAGTTTCATCAAGACTAATATATGCAAGCTTACGCAAAATCTCGACACCATTAAAATGTCTAGAAGGTTCAATAATATCAGCTACATAAACTATTTTGCATAAGAGTGACATATTTTTTATACCATAAGTATGCCACTTTATTGCATCCAGTATTTCTTGATCCAAAATATGATATTCTGATTTTAACAAAGCCGCTGCGACTTCACCATGTGCTAAGTTTGGTGTTGCAAGGATACTATCATCCTCAAAGATGTCATAACGCTTCACTAATTGTAGCATCTCTTTACTTTTAATTTCTTTAGCATAATCATGACACAAACCCGCAAATTCAGCTTTTTCAGCTTGCGCACCATAAAGTACTGCTAATTTTCTTGATAAGTGCGCAGTCTCAACACAATGCTTGAATCGTTTTGCTGAAAGTTTAGTTTGAAGTATATCTTTCATCTTATAAAGCATAGGATGATGTTGTCTATACAAGAAATTATCTTGGATATATGCTTCAACACTCTCTGGAAGTAAATATTTTACACTTTTTTCTTCTTCAACACTTTTACGAATATCCGTTGAACTAATTGCCAATGCAGGTACATATGACAATTCTATTTTTGCACCATATTGAAATTTTAAACGTTCAATTTGATCAGAAAGTTCATGTGGATCAACTCCTGGTCTAGTTGCACCTATAAAATTTACAAGTTGAATCAGCTCTGCATACTCTTTCCATGATTCTAGTTGTAAAATTGCATCAGCACCAGTGATAAAAAACAGTTCATCTTTATCTTGCAATGTCTTTTTTATGGCTTTTACTGTATCAATGGCATAAGTTGTTCCCTTTTGTCTAATCTCTATGTCGGAGATTTTAAAAAAAGGGTTACTTTCAATAGCAAGTTGAGTCATTTCAAATCTTTGCATCTTATCAGCTGCATTTGCAAGTGATTTATGAGGTGCTTTACCAACAGGTATAAAAAGCACCTCATCTAAGTGCAAGCTTGTTCTTATCTGTTCTGCTAACATCAAGTGACCGAAGTGTATCGGGTCAAATGTACCACCCATAATGCCAATTCGTCTTCCTACAGATTCAGAATCCATTTATATTATCCTCTTTTTGTTGTTTTGAGACTTCTTGTATTGCGATCATATGAACTCGTGTTTGCGCCTGGCTTTGAGAAGTATTTAAATGTTGTTTTAGCCTTTTCTTTCTCAAGTGCCTTCTCTTTCGCTTCAGCTTCTTCTTTTTTCGCCTTTATTGATGATCTCTTACCATGAAGTGGTTTTGATTTTTTACCACCTTTTTTTGTGAGAACTTCAACTCTATTTGTTTTATTTTGGTTCTTTTTTTGAAGATTAACTTTAACTCTTGAATTATCCGCGCCAGGAATTTCAAGTGTTGGATCAATTCTTGATTGTCTATATATCGTCAATTTATTACCAATTGCTTGGACAAATTCAGCATCTAGTGCTTCACATATTTGTCTAGATGCATGATCTGCAGATTCAGCACTATTATCAAGTACATTGATTTTGATAAGTTCATGCCTATCTAGTAATATACTAATTTGATCTAAAAAAGCATCCGATACGCCTTCTTTACCTATTTGAGTAATCGGCTTAAGATTATGAGCCAATCCTTTTAAAAAACTTCTTTGCTTACCTGTCAACATATTTTCTCCTATTATTTATGACCTTTTAGTCGTAGAATTCAAATTCTAAATCAAAGATTCGTACAGTATCACCGTCTTCTATACCCATAGATCTTAAGTGTTCAAACACACCACTCATTTTAAGTGCATTTTGGAATCTTCTAAGAGATTCTATATCTTCAAGATTTGTTGAGTAAAGAAGTCTATCAATATAATCTCCTTCAACACAATACGTCTCGTTATCCATGAAGTACTTAATGTCTTTTTCATTAGAAGTATCAATTGTCTCTACAAAGTAATCAGATTCATCAATAAGTGCTTCAACTTCAACAGTATCAAGGAGTTCCGTTACTCTAGCTAATAATTTATCTACACCTTCACCTGTTGCTGCTGAAATTGGAAAAACTTCATAACCTTCATCAGTTAGTTGTTTTTCAAATTGATGATAAAGTTCTTTATCAAACAACAAATCCATCTTATTAGCAGCAACAACTTGAGTTCGTTTAGCTAGTTTTTCATTATAACCAAATACCTCTGCATTTATCTTACAGAAATCTTCATAAGGATCTCGTCCTTCAATACCTGATATATCAACAACATGGATTAAAACTCTCGTTCTTTCAACATGTCTAAGAAAATCTAAACCAAGACCAACACCCTCTTTTGCGCCTTCAATAAGACCTGGGATATCAGCAATTACAAAACTTTTGCCTTTAATTGCTTCAACTACACCTAAGTTTGGTTGAAGCGTTGTAAAATGATAATTCGCAATTTTAGGTTTAGCCTGTGTGGTTGCAGCTAAAAAAGTTGACTTTCCAACATTTGGATAACCCAACAAACCTACATCTGCTAACATTTTTAATTCTAGTGAAATTGTACGTTCAACACCCGAAGTACCTTTTTCTGCAAAGGTAGGTGCTTGACGCGTTGGTGTCGCAAAATGTTGATTACCTCTACCGCCTCTACCAGCACTGGCCAAAACAACTTTTTGACCATTGTCTTTGAGGTCAGCAAGAACTTTGCCTGTTTGTATATCGCGTATAATTGTACCTTGAGGCACTTTGATGATTAAATCGTCTGCCGCTTTACCACTCATTCTTTTTTTGCCACCATCTTCACCAGGTTCAGCTATATATTTGGTTTTGTATCTAAAATCCATTAAAGTTCTCATGCCATCATCAACAACAGCAATTACACTGCCACCACGACCACCATCGCCTCCATCTGGACCACCATTTGGTGCATATTTTTCTCTACGAAAGCTTACTCTACCGCTTCCACCATCGCCCGCTTTAATTACAATTTTCGCTATATCTACAAACATATTACACCTCTTTTTTTACGCTCTCACTTATCATAATAATGCTTTTGGAAAAAAAAGTCCATTATATAAATCAAGTTTAAACTTATGGGAAAACTCGGGCATCGAGCCCTCCGGTTTTGTCACAAACAAGTTGTGACTTAATAAAAAAGCCCATCATAGATGATGGGCTTTAAGATTAAGCTTCATAAACGCTTACTTGTTTTTTATCTCTACCTTTACGCTCGAATTTAACGACGCCATCTACTTTAGCAAATAAGGTGTCATCTCCACCTATACCGACGTTAACTCCAGGGTGAACCTTAGTGCCTCTTTGTCTAACTAAGATGCTACCAGCGCTAACTGGTTGTCCATCAGCTCTTTTTACGCCAAGTCTTTTAGCAGCTGAATCACGACCATTCTTAGAAGAACCAACACCTTTTTTACTTGCAAATAATTGTAAGTCAAAAGTTCTTAACATGTCCCCTGTACCTCCTTGATCTTAAGTTTAATGTACTCTTTATAAGTACGTTCAATTGCTTCTATTCCGACTCTAAAAGTTCCGAAAATAATATCTATTACATCACTTAAATCATCATTTTTTAATCTTAATTGAAAGTGTCCACTAGAAATTTTCAAATCTAATGATTTTTCAGGTATGCCACCCACCTCTTCAATTGCATTTGCAAGTGTTTGAGCAAGTGTTGATACCGCAGCACATACTAAATCCCTTCCGGGTTCATCTGAATATGCATGCCCTGTGATTTTAACAGCACAGTAATGGACAACATTTCTTTGAATCTCAACTTTAATCATGATAATTATAAGTTGATAGATTCGATTTTAACTTTTGTATATGGTTGTCTATGACCTTGCTTTTTTCTATAGTCTTTTTTAGACTTGTACTTAAAGATGATCACTTTTGGGCCCTTGCCATTTTTAACTACAGAAGCAGTTACTTTAGCGTTAGCTACAGCTTCGCCAAGTTGTAATCCGTCTTCAGTTGAAATAGCCAATACAGTTGTAAAATCAACTTGATCTCCAGCTTCAACGTTTAATTTTTCTACAAAAATCTCGTCTCCCTGTTGAACTTTGTATTGTTTTCCACCAGTTTGAATAATTGCGTACATATCGCACCTCCTCTATCCTTATCTCGCCAATGTAGGTACATAGATTGTATGTTTAAAACCTACTATCGTGCGGCTACCCGATAAATATTATCATAAGTCATCTACAAAGTCAATGCTTTACACTTTGTATTTTAAATTTATTTTGATTTTTAAACGAATGCTTCAATTCTATTTTAAAATTAAAATCAGAAATTAGATTATTTTGTCTTAAAAAAACATATAATGCATCTTCTAGTTCGATCTTTAACTGTTTCGTGTTTGTATGTTTCTCAGTTCGTTTCAATTCCAGATATAATTGATACAATTGATAATAATTTAAATCTCTCTCAGCATAATCAAAGCTTAACAAGTCTTTAATCGTAGGTAATTCACGTTTCTTCGTAAGCTGTAAAATACCCAGTGACGTAAAATCCTCAATTACAATTTGGTTAGATTTATCATAACCTGAATTGAGTAAATGTTGTGTAAAAGAAAGTTGTTCTTGTGGTAACATATCAATAAAATCAATTAATATAATTCCAGAAATATTGAGCAATTTAATCTTTTGTAAAATCTGTGCTGCTGCAATTGCATTGACTTTAAATACACTATCACGTTTCTTAGAATCCATTACATATTTCGCTGAATTTACATCGATAATTGTAAAGGCCTCAAGTTCATTAAGTACAACTGTAACCCCTTCAGGCGTTTCCCATTTTTCTTTGTATAACAATTGATCAAGCGATACACCATGTTCTATCAACAATGAAGTGTCAGGTGATTTTAAGGAGATCAGTTGCTTTGAAATGCCAATTGTTAATAGCCACTTCTTATCTTCTTCAGTTGTTACACTATATACATCAACTGGGTGTTCTGTTAGCATTTCTTCAACCTCTTCCTGTAAAATATTCTTTTGATAAAGACATTTTACTGTAGAAGTAATTTCAAAGGCCTGAAGAATCTTTTCCCACTGATTAACTAAACTTGAGATCTCAGAGATGATTTCGTCGTGTGTTACACCTTCTTTTAAAGCACCACTTCGAAGTATTAACCCAAATCCTTTGCATGCACTTTTCATTTTTAATTCTAAACTTGCTAAATCCTCAGTTTTTTCGATTTTTCTGCTAATCCTAACACCGTTCATTTTAGGCATAAGAACAACATAATTACCTGGTAAAGAGACATCTGCAGTTAATTGAGCACCTTTAGTTTGATATGGTGCTTTCTCTACCTGAACCAATACCATCTGTCCTTTTTTTACCAATTTAGACAATGGCTGTCCCTTAACTTTATTTGGGGAAATACCAAGACCTCTTAATAGCTCACCACGTTGTATAAAGCAATTTGATGACAATCCGATATCAATAAATGCACTCTCCATTCCATCAGAAATAGAGATAACCTTACCAGTAAAGATATCTCCCACTCTATTGGGTTTTAAAAGATTTTCTATAAAAAGTGCTTCGATCTGTTTCGTTTTATTATCAAAAATTGATGCAATCGACAAGATAGGCGATCGATCTAAAGTGAAAATCTTCATGCTTAAACGCTCATTTCAAATAGTGGTGTTAATTTGTCTTCATTTTTGAAGAACAATTGTAACCGTTCAACTCTGATATTATCAATTTCTTGAGGTATACCAAAGTGTTTGCACATAACTTTTACAAGAGTCTCTGGATTTAAGCTTCCTTGACTACCCGTTTGTACGATAGCTCTTAAAATCATCTCTTGTTCACCTTTATAGACAATCTTTAAAGAATCGATCAACTCGATAATATTAAGAGATCTCATATTGCCATTTTTGGCTTTTTTTTCATATAGCACTTCACTTTGATTCAGAAAATCTTGAATCCATTCATCAATAGGTAGCTGTTGTATACTTTGCTTAAATTCTACTTTAATAAGGTATTCAGAATGTGTAAGTGATGCCATCAGTGATTTCTTAGATGTAACATACGCTGCATCAACTACTTTAATGCCATCAGGAAAATTCAACTTTAAAATATCAGATAGTGGCACTTCAGATTCAAGTTGTACTTCCATTACTTCTGCTTTACTTGAATAACCTACTGAAAGGGGTGAAGCATACGTCATCTTTGGAATAGGATTAAATCCTTCAGAAAATTTTAGTGGCAATTTATTGTATCGGAACACGCGTTCAAAAAGCTTCATCAATTCTAAATGCCCTAAGAAGCTCATGTAGTTTTCTTTAGTATATACAATTCTAAGAGTTGTCATTAGCATTCACCGCCTATCAAATCAACATTTAAACCACATCCCGTGCACCCCTGACGACAATCTGGTGTTTCTTCTGCAAGTAATGCTTTTTCATATTCACTTTTGAGATAACGTTTTTGTACACCTGAATTGATAATATCCCATGGGAAAAATTCATCAAAAGCCCTCTCGCGTTTGGTATAAAAATCAGGATCCACACCACAAGCTTCAAATGCGTTTTTCCACACTCTATGGTCAAAGAATTCAGCCCATCCATCAAATTTACAGCCTAACTCATATGCTTTCAATATAACTGCACCAAGTTTTCTATCACCCCTTGCAACTACACCTTCAAGTACACTAGTTTCAGGATCATGGTAGTTATAAACGACTTTTCGATTAATAAGTTTAGTTTTCAAATGATTGATCTTTGCATAAAACTCATCCACAGAATCTTGTGCCATCCACTGAAATGGCGTAAATGGTTTTGGTACAAAGCAAGAAGTACTAACAGTTACTTGCACTGATTTCTTCATATATTCAGGTTTGACTTGCTTAAAAGTATAAGTCCCTAAGTTAGCAATATCACTAATACCATCTAGATCCTCTGTGGTTTCTGTTGGCAAACCAATCATAAAGTATAATTTCACACGATGCCATCCTAAAGAAAATATACTTTTGTACGTATCTAAAATATTATCTTCAGAAACGCCTTTATTGATAACATCTCTCAATCTTTGAGTACCCGCTTCCGGTGCAAAAGTTAGTCCGGTCTTCTTAACCTTTTGAATTTCCTTCACAACATCAATTGAGAAACTATCCAAACGAAGAGATGGTAAAGAAACAGAAACATTGTCTTTTTCATACTTGTCTACAAGTTGCGTTACAAGTGGACCAATTTCACTGTAGTCCATGGTACTTAATGAAGTTAAAGAAAACTCTTCAAAACCTGTGCTGCTAAGAATTTTATCTATATTGTCTACAATCGTATCAGGTTTTCTTTCTCTAATTGGTCTATATAACATTCCTGCCTGACAGAATCTACAACCTTTTGTACAACCTCGGAAAAGCTCTATCATAGCCCTATCATGTACAATATCAGCAAAGGGTACTATCATCGTTTCAAGTTTAAATCCAGCATCAAAGTTGCGTACAAAACGCTTTTTAATTGTTTCTGGAACAGCTTCAAGTAATTTATACCCTGTCATGACACCTTTTTGATCATATTGAGGTTCATAAAATTTAGGTACATATATTCCTTCAACATTTGCAGCTTTCAAAAGCATTTCATTTTTACTTATTTTACCCGCTTTATAAGGTCTATAAATTTCGAGAAAATCAAGTAGTACCTCTTCACCTTCACCGATAAAAAACATATCTATAAAATCAGCAATTGGCTCTGGATTATATGCACATGGACCACCCGCAACAATAAGCGGGTCTTTATCATGTCGGTCTTTTGAAAGTAGTTCCACTCCTGATAAATTAAGCATATTTAATATATTGGTATAGCTTAACTCATATTGTAAAGTAAAACCAATGATATCCATATCACTCAGTGGTGATTTTTTCTCTAAGGTAAATAATTTCAACTTTTGATCACGAAGTTCTTTTTCCATGTCAGCCCATGGTGAAAATGCACGTTCACAAAAAACATCTTCCTGAGCATTTAACAAACTATAGATAATTTGCATACCTAAATGACTCATTCCAACTTCATAAACATCTGGAAAAGCAAAACAAAATCTAATCATTTCATCTGTCAAATCTTTGTTGAATGTATTAATTTCGCCTCCAATATATCTTGAAGGTTTTTCTACCTTATGAAGCAATGCTTCTAAACTCATCGTTCCTCCTAATAAAAACTAACTATTAAAAAAAGTTCCTTTTTTTCTTCTAATATAAATTGATTCTACTATTCCTATTGCGATCATACTAGATACAATAGAAGTTGAACCATAACTAAAAAACGGCAGTGTAATTCCTGTAACAGGCATTCTACCTAATGTCATTGCAATATTTTCAATGATTTGAAATGCAAACATAAAAACTATTCCTACAACCACATTAGAGCCAAAATCATCTTTAATCCTACGACTAATTGACACCATTCTTAGTAGAAAAAACATGTAAAGCAAAATGACAGCTAGGCCACCAACAAATCCAGTCTCTTCCA
Organism: Fusibacter bizertensis; assembly: GCF_029914245.1. Lineage (GTDB taxonomy): Bacteria > Bacillota > Clostridia > Peptostreptococcales > Acidaminobacteraceae > Fusibacter_C > Fusibacter_C bizertensis. The sequence continues at coordinate 175,669 of NZ_JARYZI010000005.1, read as the reverse complement.
CAAATACAGCAAATATAAAATCTGATTCTTGTACAGGCAAGTAATTTAATCTATGATAAACACCTTGGAACAAGCCTGTTCCATACATTTGGCCAGAACCAATTGTAATTTTAGATTGCATTACGTGGTAATTACCTGGCAGAGAAAGATCATTAGGATTTAAAAATGCATCTATTCGCTCTCGTTGATGCGATTCCAAATGAGGATAAATTAATGGTATTCCCGCTACTAGCCCACCTAATCCCAATCCTATTTGCCAGTATCTGAGCCCATTAGCAAGCATTATACCAAAAGTAGCTGATACAAAGACTAAAGCTGATCCCAGATCGGGTTGCTTCAATATCAAAGCCAAAATAGGCAGTAGTGTGATCCCCGCTTTAACAACATCTTTTATGGATGACATACCACCACATTTTTCAACAAACTTCGCTAAAAACAAAATATAAGTTATTTTCGCAATTTCACTGGTCTGAAAATCTATTGGACCAAGGTCAATCCAGCTCCTAGATCCATTTCTAATTACCCCAATTCCAGGAATAAAAATGATGAGTAATAGAAATATTGCAATACCGTACATCCACCAATAAAATTCGCCAACAACTTCAAAGTTAATAAACTGTAAAAGTCCTATAATGACTAATCCAAAGAGGAATGAAAAAGCTTGCATCTGTACTTGTCTTGTTATGCCATAAGTCATAACGTCTGTTGCACTTGCAATCGCAAGAAGTCCAAGCGCAAAAATAATGACCACAATCCCCATGAGAATATAGTCAAAACTAGTGATGATACGTTTAATATTCACAAAGACACCTCGATTTAAAAAAGGTCCCGAAGGACCTTTTGGTTACCGCTTCAAATTCTTGAGTGGAATACTTGCAACGAGTACAGGCTTGCCTGAAGCACTATCCTTAGTTCTCGTGATTTTAATATCTAAGTCCGACGGATCATAATCCACATGTTCAGAAATAGATGATAATATATCTTTTTTAAGTAGTTCCAAAAGTTCAGGCGAGCAATTAGATCGATCATGAACCAATACCAGTTTTAAACGGTCTTTGGCTACGTTTTTACTCTGTGGTTTGCTATTTAAAAATCCAAATAAGTCAAACATAGTCTCCTCCTATTTGCTAAATGACAGTGCTCTTTTGATTTTATCTAAAAAGCTCTCTTGAACGTCAAACTCTAAAAATGGAACTTCTTCACCAGAAATTCTCTTTGCAATATTTCTAAAAGCCATACCCGATAAAGAATGTTCTTTAAGAACAGCAGGTTCACCTCTGTTTGTACTCATAACAACTTCTTCGTCATCTGGAACAACACCAATTAAATCAATCGCTAAAATATCTTCGATATCATCAACATTCATCATCTCGCCTCGTTTTACCATGTCAACACGTAACCTATTAACAATTAGTCTTGGCTCTGAAATTTCAGCAGCTTCTAAAAGTCCAATGATTCTATCAGCATCTCTAACAGCTGATACTTCTGGTGTTGTAACCACTATTGCACGATCTGCTCCAGCAATTGCATTTTTAAATCCTTGCTCAATACCCGCTGGGCAATCTACTAATACAAAATCATGTGTTTTCTTTAAATCGTTAATCAATTCTTTCATCTGTTCCGGATTAACTGAATTCTTATCTTTAGTTTGGGCTGCTGGTAAAAGTGAAAGATTGTCAAACCTTTTATCTCTGATAAGCGCTTGCTTAACTTTACAAACACCAGTAACAACATCTACTATGTCATAAACAATTCTATTTTCTAATCCCATAACGATGTCAAGATTTCTGAGTCCAATATCTGCATCGATAACACAAACTTTTTTACCAAGTAGCGCTAAAGCTGCTCCAATGTTAGCAGTAGTAGTGGTTTTACCTACACCACCCTTGCCTGAAGTTACTACGATTGCTTCACCCATTATAGTACACCCTCCAAATTCTTCACATTTTCTATTTTTTATTATCCCACTTAATGACTGTTATCACAATCCAACAAAAGACTTATTTTAATGACACTTTTCAATCTTGATCATGCCACCACTTACCGTTGCTTTCTCTGGAATATTCGTATGGAAAGACTCATCATCACTCGGTGGTACTGAGATATAGGTTGAAATACGTATTTGCGTTGGTTTTAGCAAATTTGCAATCACAACTGCTTTATCGTTTCCAGCAGAACCAGCATGAATAAATCCCAAAACACGTCCCATTATGATGATATTGCCTTCAGCAACAACTTCTGCACCTGGGTTTACATCTCCAATAACAACAACATGTCCAGGAAAATGTACTGATTTTCCAGATCTTAACGTTCCAAACACAAAGTGAGTATCACATAAAGTAGGATTATCTTTAATTGTTTGCGTAGGTTTGTTAATTGGCTTTTCCTCTATAATCTCTTTTGAAATTTGACTTTCAACTGGTTTAGTAGGCGTTTTAATTGAAAGTTTAAAATCTTCTAAGCTTTCAACTTCAATTCCGAAATCATCAGAAATAAGTGCTTCAATAGCAGCTTTTTCTTTATAACTAAAACTGCCTCCTTTAATACCGATGATTCTAGATCCTTTATAAAAAGATCCTCTTTCAGTTAATAAAGCATTTAAATAAGCCATCACTTTATCAAAGGATACCGCTTCATTTATATTTAAATAAAGTCCATTCAATTTCCCTTTGAATTCAACTGGACCCTTCAAGGCCATTCCATCACCACCAACTTAACTTATTTTTGTATTACCAAAATTATAAAAATTTAAGTAATACACATTTAAACTTTGCATTATTTATATTTTAACTTATTTTCACATAATTCACAACAACTCATTATTCTTCAACTGTAGGTATTTCAATTACTTCTGTTGTTTCTTGTGGTGGAGTCAAATTAAAATACTGTGCATATACATCTCTTGCAACTGGTGCAGAATAATATCCTTGACCACCCTGAGGAATAAAGATTACTACGGCAATTTCCGGATCGTCATAAGGTGCAAAAGAAACAAACCAAGAATAGTTATCATAAGGTAATCTAAACTGATTTAAATCTTCATCAGTTATAGTGAAATCTGACATTTCCTTAATTGCATCTCTCATTGCAGTTCCTTTATTGAGATAATCCTTTTGAATCAAAGCATCTAACTTGTCAGATTTGATTTGCTTATCTTCTTCAGATTCAGCTTCATCTTTCTGTTTTTCAAGTGTTGCCATCTCTTCACTTCGTAATTTTATGATCTCTATCGTTTTCGCTTCAACATCTTCAATATTTAAAGAAGGTGCAATCTCGTTAAGGTATTCCGTCAAGTAAGCAACTTCATCTAAAGGTGGGATAAGCCCCTCTTTTTGAGCGGTGCCTGTTTTAGCAGCTATATCAACTGGCATGGTTCTGAAAATTTTGTTTACTGAAGAAGAGGTTCCTTTTGTCACTTGTAACATTGCCTTTTTAACATAATCAAGATTACCCTTAGTATCAAAACTTTCGATAACATCTTGATTTTTGTCAATATTGACATCTCCAATTTTTTTGATTAAAGTAAACTCATTTAAGTACCCGCCATTTGCAATAGTAGCAATATATCTTGCTATTTGCATAGGTGTATACGTATGATCCCCTTGACCGATTGATAAGTTAAGTGTATCACTTTCATACCATTTCATTAAGTTAAAATAATCGTATTTAATTATGTCAGCAAGTGCTTCTGTCACATAGTAATCAGGATTACTGCCCAAATCTAAAAGCCTATTGATTAATTCTCCCCTTCCAGGGTTATCGTTAGACCAGCTCACAATTGTGCTTACTAATGCATTTAATTTATCTTCATCATCAATCAACTCTTCTGGAAAATAATTCTTTGCAATTAAATGAAGTTGATTCGATAATAACGCCATAATGGTTTTTTTCTTTTTTTCAGGGTCTGGTAATCCCATTGAAACTTCATTAATTTCAACACCTGTTTTTGAATCAAGTCCAAAAAGCTTTGAGTATTCCGTCATTACTGTGGGATTCATCTCAAAGTTAAGTGGTATTCCTCTATAGTAATCCTTTCCATTTGCAATATTAAAAAAATAATAGTTACAAGAGACTTCTATCGCTTTAAAGAAGTCCGTAGGACCATGCTTACCACCATAATCATTCCAGTACCAACAACCGAATCTCTGGTTTCCAATTTCCACAAACCCATCAGAGTAAAGTTTTTGATAAGGATCAAGTCCTTGCTGAAGTGCTGCGAAGCCTGTCATCATTTTATAGATCGACCCAGGTTGTACAGCCATCATCGTTGCTGAATTATATAAAGGACGCGCAGCTAATGGATTTCTCTTATTTACTGGATTCAGTGCATTCCAATCATCTTGACTAATGCCAGTTGAGAACAAATTGACGTCGTATGAAGGATAGCTAGCTGAAGCTAACACTTCGCCAGTTTTCACATCGACAACAACACCTGCAGCGGTTTCAGCTTTGTCATATTGACTATATTGATAATCACCCCAAGGGCTATCATATATTCCACCTGTTTGCAGCGCATGCAATGCTTTTTCGAGCCCCTTTTCAAGAACGACTTGTAAATCTAAGTCCAATGTTAAATAAAGGTCGTCTCCAGATGAAGCATTTTTGCTATCTAACCCATATGCCGCTTCATCCACATCCGCAACATACTTGCCATAAACATCTACTTCTATATACTTATAGCCATTTTCACCGTGCAAGTCTTGTTCATATACGCCTTCAATCCCAGTTTTACCAATAATTTGATTAGGATTGTATTTTTGTTGATTGACATATGTCTCTATCTCAGTTTCAGTAGCAATTTTTCCCATGTAACCTAGAATATGTGCTGCTGTAGATTTGTTTGGATAAGTACGAATAGTTGTATAATTAACGGTAAAACCTGGAAACTCATATCCTTTTTCTTGCACAAGAACAGCAGTTTCTTTAGAAACTGATGACGCAACTGTAATTGGTTCATATTTAAGATAACCTTGTTCTTTAATCGTATGTTTAAAGATCAAAATTTTATATGCATCTTCATCGGAATAATTACTTGAAATTTTAAATTCTGAACGACTTCTAATTTTATGAAAAGCTTCTTCTGCTGAAATGTCCGCATCAAGACCATACATTTTCAAAAATGTTGTTTTATATATTTTCTCTAAGAACAACATTTTAGAAGTTGATATTGGTAAGTACTTACCTTGATTGTATAAAATACGGTAAGCCTCATAAGCGCTCAATTCAGGATCAATATAGTTTACCGCTCTGATATCATCAAAAACTGCCTTAGCAGTCCACGATTCATCATATCCATTACTTTCTAACCATTTTTTTATACTCTCATCATATCTGTATTTATATACACCATTTTCAATATAGATTGGAAACTCAAGATGGGATTCTCCTTGAGCTTCTAAAAAATCATAAACTTGAATCATGATTTCCGCAAAATTATCTGCTGGTACTATACTGCTATTGAGTTCAATCGAAAAACCTATGTCACTAGTAGCGAGTAACTTACCATTACGATCATAAATATCACCACGATTGGCTAGCGTCTCAATTTTCTTGATACGATTACTTATGGATTTTTGATAATATTCGTCCCCATGCGTTATAGTCACATCATATAAACTATAGGCAAGAAAAATGAAAATCAAAATAAAACCAATAAAAATATGACTTTTTCTATTTTTAAGTAAATTAAGCATTAAAGTCTCCTAATTTATATCCATGAACACGCTTGAAAACCGCAGCATAAAGAAAATAACCAATAATAGCATTTAATAACACTTCAGTCATTATCTTTGTGAGCATTAAACTGAATGGTATCGTTGACTGAACAAAAAACATAATTAAATAAAATACAAAATGATAAATTAAAGTTCCCATTGCCATTAAAAATATAGGCGTTATAAAATTGCCTTTAAACATGATTTCAATTAAGTATAAAACTAAATATACAATGATCCCATATATTAAAAAATTAACCCCTAACATCCGCCCGAGAAAAATATCTTGCATCGCTCCTGATGTAAAAGCAAATATATATGCAGATCTACTTGAAGAAAGTGATGCTAATACAACTGAAAAAATAATAACAAAATTGGGTAATGCGCCATTAATTCTAAACAATTGCATAATTGTACTTGCTAAAATATAGTTTGCAATTGCAAGAAGGATGATGTAACGATATTTCATATCACTCACCACCCTCAGTTTCAATTATAGCTTCGTCATTTTCCTTTTGTTCAGAATAAGGAATAACCATTACTTTATCGATTTTTCTAAAATCTACAACTGGTGTTACTTTGATCCTATTTAAAATTAAATCTTTATCTACAATAACTTCATAAATTTTACCTATCAATATTCCCTTTGGATACATTCCAAGACCAGAAGTCACAATATAGTCGCCAACTTTGACACTCGCTTTAGGATCAAATAAATCACCAATCAGCTCATAATTTGTAGTTCCACTTAAGATCCCATCATAATCGTCAGTTACACGAAGCATTTCAAAACCTACAGAAGATTTTTGATCGATAATTGAGATTACTTTGCTCCAGTTATCTCCAACCTCATATACCAAACCAACTAAACCGTTCCCATTGATAACAGTACTGTTTTTTGTAATACCTTGATTACTTCCCGCATCGATTGTAAACATGTTGAACCAATTGCCAATATCCTTTGAAACAACATTACAAGAAACATAGTTTGTGTTTAGATCAGAGTCGACATATTTTAATGCGCGTTTAAGCTCTTTGAGTTCTGTTAATTCCTTTTGGGACATTGTCAAAGATACAATCTGCTCTTTTAGTGCTTCGTTTTCTTTTGATAGGTTATCATTTAAATCTTTGTAATTTAAGACATTTATGATCGGTTCAGTTTTCTCATCTACAAAGTTTCCAATTGATGTGAAGAACCTTTGTACAGGCATAATAAAAGAACCTAATTTGCTCTCGATGAAGGTGATACGATCACGACCACCAAACGAGAGCACCATAAGGATCAACAACAATGTTCCAACAAAAATTAATATATATTTTCTATAGCGACTGTTCATTATCCACCATCATTTTGACTATAAATTTCTTGAACTAATAAACACTTCTCTAAGCTCATTAAAACTTTCAACAGCTTTACTTGTACCAATCGCAACACAATCAAGTGGATTGTCAGCGATTCTAACTGGCATACCTGTTTCTTTCTTGATTAATTTATCTAAATCCGTTAATAGTGCACCTCCACCAGCTAAAACAATACCCGATTGATATATATCTGAAGCTAATTCAGGTGGTGTTTTTTCAAGTGTTGATTTGATGCCTTCAACGATTGACTGTATTGGCTCTCTAATCGCTTCAAAAATCTCACTTGAATGCAATAAAAGTGTATTGGGTAAACCAGTTACTAAATTACGGCCAGTCACTTCAATATGTCTATCTTGTGATGGAATCATCGCACAAGCAATACTCATTTTGATATTTTCTGCAGTTCTCTCACCTATCATCAAACTATATTTCTTACGGACATAGTTAATAATCGAGTCATCTAATTCATCTCCTGCAATACGTATTGACCGACTTGTAACAATTCCACCCAGTGAAATAACAGCAATTTCAGTTGTACCTCCACCGATATCTACGATCATACTACCTAATGGTTCAGTAATTGGTAAATCAGCACCAATAGCTGCAGCCATTGGCTCTTCAATTAAAAATGCATCTTTGGCACCTGCTGATAAAGATGCTTCGTATACTGCACGTTTCTCAACTTCAGTAATCTGCGATGGAATACCCACAACAACTTTTGCTCCAGTGAACATATTAATGTTTGGAACCGCTTTGTGAATAAAATATTTGATCATTTTTTGTGTAATATCAAAGTCTGCTATTACGCCATCTTTTAGTGGTCTAATTGCGCGAATTTGACCTGGGGTTTTACCAATCATTTCTTTTGCTTCTCTACCAACTGCAAGTACTTGCCCCTTATCGTTGATGGCAACAACTGAGGATTCTCTAACTACGATTCCTTTTCCTTTAACACATACTAGAGTGTTTGACGTGCCTAAATCGATTCCTAGCTGTTTATAAAATAGTCCAAATCTCATCTTCGTATTCCTTTCAATTTTAAAGTTGATTCTGCTCTTTAAAGCTATAGTAGCTTTCTTTTCCAATAATAATATGATCAATCAATGGGATGCCAACTAGTTGACCACTTTCAAACAGTCTTTTTGTAATCGCATTATCTTCCTTACTAGGTTCAATCGCACCTGAAGGATGGTTGTGAATAGCAATTATTGAAGCTGCACTTCGTTTGATCGCTCTATTGAATACCTCTCTAGGATGAACTATAGAAGCATTTAGACTTCCGATTGATATGATTTCCCAATTAATAACTTCATTCTTAGTGTTTAATAGTACAATTACAAATTTTTCAACTTTTGAATCTGATAATTCCATATTGAAAAATTTAACAACATCCGTAGGTGAAGAAATCTTAAGACCTCTTATAGACGAAGTTTGCTTTATTCTCTTTCCAAGTTCTATGGCAGAGAGTATTTGAGTTGCTTTAGATTCGCCAATACCATCAATTGTACAAAGTTCTTCTATGGTAACTTGTGCTAATTCGTTTATATTATTTCCAAATGTATTGACAATTGTTCTACCTAAGTCAACTGCACTTTTATTTCTTGTTCCAGTTCTTAATAAAATTGCTAGCAATTCCGAATTACTAAGAAAACTTACACCATGAGCTACTAACTTTTCTCTTGGCTGCTCTTCATATGGTAAATTCTTAATCATGGAAGGACTCCTTTACTTCATGAGATCTAATTGAACATGTTTTTTCAATAGAACATTAAGTTTAGAGAGTGGCAAGCCCATGACGTTAAAATAATCTCCATCAATTTTGTTTACCAAAAGAGCACCAAATCCTTGAATTCCATATGCACCTGCTTTATCATAGGCTTCGCCAGTTTCAAGGTAATCCTTAATATCAGTATCACTAAGGACATTAAACTGAACCTTTGTGACTTCATAATCAACAACCTTTAACTTGGTTTCATCACATAACAAAGCAATTCCAGTGTATACTTCATGCGTTTTACCACTTAGTTTTTTAAGCATGTTAAATGCATCTTCATAATCCTTTGGTTTTCCCAAAATATCTCCAAAAAATACAACAGTATCACTGGCAATTACAATTGCATCAGTATTTGCTTTTGATATTTGGTAAGCCTTTTCAAATGCTAAGCTCATAACTGCCTGTTCTGGCAATTCGTGGTTACGTACAATTTCATCAATATCACTAGGAATAATATCAAATTCAATATTAAATTGTTTTAAAAGTTCAACCCTTCTCGGCGAAGCCGATGCTAAAACAATCCTCATAGCTTTTTATAGATAATGAAGGCTGTAACAATGCCGATAATACCAGCAAGGTTTAAGCTCAACTTAAATCCAAAAGTAATAATGACTACATTTAGATCAACTACAAATGGATCAACACCAATACTTTTACCAAAATTTAAAATAGGTAAAACATCGCCAAGGGCTGCACCAATTAAGCTACCAAAAATAGCACCAACAAGAATTAAAACTAATAAAACAATACTATCGTTGCTCTTTACTCTCATTTTGACCTCTACATCATACCATAATTTTACATATTTTACCATTAAAAGACACATCCTAGATGTATCCCAATCTAAATTCTAGTTTAACATTGCTTGTAATTAATTACAAGGAAAAGACAATTTTTAAAACATGAATTTTATTACATATTCAACGTAGAACGTCATAACTGTTAACCGTTAAAATCAATAATAAATTCGCTTTATTTGATCCATAAAAAAAACCAATTGTTGATTTGTCAATTTTCGAGACAAATCATCAATTGGTTTTTAAGTTTTAGAATTATAAAAAAGTTTAACTACAGAAAACGAATCATTAAACAGTCACTTCAACAGTTCTAAGTTCAAGATTTCCTTGAATCGCTTTTGTAGGACATTTTTCTACACAAATCATACAATTTGTACATTTATCATAGTCAATTTCTGCTAAGTTATTTACAACATGGATTGCATCATGCGGACAGTTTCGCTCACATATACCGCATGCAATACAAGCAACGCTACAATTCTTTTTAACTTGAGGTCCTTTGTCTTTATTGTTACATGCTACGATTGTCAACTGCTCATATGGCACTAAACTGATCACTGCTTTTGGACATATTTCAACACATTTGTTACATGCCGTACATTTTTCAGGATCAACTTCAGCAAGTCCTTTGTCGTTGATAATCAAGGCATCAAAAGGACAAATTTGTACGCATGAACCTAAACCCATACAACCATACAAACATTTCTTAGGACCGCCATTTAACATATTTGCAGCTACACAGCTATCAAAGCCATCATAATCAAAACGATTTCCACAATTTTCATCATGACCTTCACATTTTACCTTTGCTACTTTTTTTACTGTTGTGCCTGCTTCAAGCCCCATGATTTGAGCAACCATAGTTGCCACTGGTGCACCACCAACTGGACAACCATTAACAGGCGCAACACCTCTTACTACTGCACTTGCAAAGCCATCACAACCCGGATATCCGCATGCACCACAATTGGCACCAGGAACAGCATCTCTGACTGCTATCACTCTAGGATCAACTTCAACTGCAAACTTTTTAGATGCAAAAGCTAGCGCAGCACCAAAAACTAATCCCATAACACCTAAACTCGTTCCTGCTAAAATTAATGAATTCGTATCCATATTGACCCCCTTATACTAAGCCAGTAAAGCCTAGAAAGGCTATAGACATAAGACTCGCTGTAATTAAAGCAATTGGAAAACCCTTAAAAGGTAATGGAACGTCTGAAGTTTCAAGTTTCTCACGAATACCAGCAAAAAGAACGATTGCTAGTGAAAAACCAATTGCTGCAAAGAATGAATGAAAAATTGTTTGAACCATTCCAAATTTATATTGGATATTAAGTAGTGCCAAACCTAAAACAGCACAGTTTGTAGTAATTAGTGGCAAAAACACACCTAATGCTTGATACAAAGTTGGACTCATTTTTTGTAAAACAATCTCAACAAATTGAACAAGCGATGCAATTACCAAGATAAACGCTGCTGTTTGTAGGAATTCCAAGTGAAAATAAACTAATATATAATTATTTACCAAGTAAGTTAGAATACCTGATAACGTCATTACAAAGGTAACAGCCATCCCCATACCAAATGCTGTTTCAACTTGCTTTGATACACCGAGAAACGGACAGATTCCTAAAAACCTTGAAAGAACAAAGTTGTTTACGAGTATTGCACTGACCATTATGGTGAAAATACTTGCATTTTCCATATTCAACCCCCCCTACTTCGCTCTCTTAAATTGGTAACTATTATATAACGCCAACAATAAACCAAGTGCTAAGAAACCGCCTGGAGGTAAAATCATGATGAGTGCAGGTTTGTAACTTGCACCAAAAATTGCTGCACCAAATAAACTACCATTTCCAAACAGCTCACGTACACTGCCTAGAATTGTAAGTGCTAGCGTAAATCCTAAGCCCATACCTATGCCGTCAAAAGCTGAGTCAACAACACCGTTTTTAGAAGCAAATGCTTCTGCACGTGCTAATATGATACAGTTTACTACGATCAAAGGAATAAATAACCCAAGTGATTTAAACAATTCAGGTACAAATGCTTCCATAAGCATACCTACAATTGTTACAAAAGTTGATATAACAACTACAAAAGCAGGAATTCTTACTTGTGCTGGAATCACTTTTCTTATAAGTGAGATTGCAATATTGGAGCTGATCAAAACAGCAGTAGTTGCAAGTCCCATACCAATACCATTTACAGCAGATGTTGTTACAGCTAACGTTGGACACATACCGAGTAATTGGACGAAAATTGGATTTTCTTTGATAATGCCTTTAGTTAAATTGCTTATTTTCAATTTTCAAGCCCTCCATTCTCAATAATCCAGTTAAAAGCGTCTATCGAAGCATTGGCACCATTTGTAATTGCAGCACTAGAGATAGTAGCGCCTGTGATGGCTTGAATGTCGTTTCCATCTGAAGACGTCTTTGAAACACCGATTTGATCTAAAGCACTCTTACCAGCATATTGCTCATAAAAATCAGCATCTTTAGCTTTTGCCCCAAGACCTGGTGTTTCATTATGACTACCTACACGAAGACCAGTTACAGTACCATCATTAGATATACCTGTTACAACTTCAACATTTCCACCAAAACCAGTTGGTGTAGACTTAAATACATATCCTATCGTATTGCCTGATGCATCTAGTCCCATATAAGCTTCTGTCACTGGATTAAACTGACTTACTATAGATTCTAAATCTTCACCCGTTATATCAGCATAAGAAGCTGCATCTGGTAACACTTCCTTTTTTGCTTGTTCATTTGCTAAAAATCTTTGTTCAGCAATTGGTCCTTTAGTCACTTCGTTGGTAAGACCAAGTCCAAGAGCTGCAATAACACAAATAACCAATAATATAAGACCCGTTTTTAATATATCTTTCATTATTTAGCACCTCCAAATACACGTGGTTTAGAATATTTGTCAATTAAAGGTGCCGCAACGTTCATTAATAGAATTGAGTACGAAACGCCTTCAGGATAACCACCATAGAAACGGATGATTGTCGTAAGCAAACCCATACCAACTGCATAGATAATTTGACCTTTTGGCGTAATTGGCGATGATGCATAATCTGTTGCCATAAAGAAAGCTCCAAGAATTAAACCGCCTGAAAGAATATGAATCATCGTTAAATTAACATCAAATCCAGTTATAATTAAAGTTAAAACTGCAACAGTCCCAATATAAATTCCAGGTATTTTAATACTGATCACACCTCTATAAATTAGGTATAAACCACCAAGTAACAATAATAATGCTGATGTTTCCCCAATACATCCGCCTATTGTTCCCATGAGCATATCCGTTATTTTTGGAAGTGGTACATCTAAACCTTCTTTTAAGATTCCAAGTACGGTAGCACTAGTTTGCGTGTCAGGTTTAACAGCAACCCAAGTTGTCATTTGAACCGGCCACGAAGCAACTAGTAGTGCTCTCGCAGCAAGAGCTGGGTTGATAAAGTTATGACCTAAACCACCAAATGCTTGTTTAACTACAGCTATAGCGAAAAAACTACCCACTACAGGAATCCAGTACGGTACTGTAGATGGTAAATTCATACCTAATAATAAACCTGTAACTACAGCACTAAAATCGTATATTGTAATAGGTTGCTTTCTAATCATCTGACAAAGTGCTTCGGTACCAATTGCTGTTAATATAGATAGTACTAAAATGGTTAAAGCGCGTAGACCAAAATTATATACACCAAAAGCTGCCGCAGGTGCAAGTGCGATTGTGACATCTCTCATTATACTCTTAGTTGTTTCATTAGAACGTATATGAGGAGATGAAGATACCGTTAATCTATTTTCCATAGTCATCCTCCCCCTATTTCTTTCTTCTTGCTAAAATTTCACGTTTAGCTACTCTTATTGTTTGTAGTAAAGGTCTCTTAGCAGGACAAATAAATGAACAAGAGCCACATTCGATACAATCTAAGGCATTGAATTTAGCAGCTTTATCATAATCGTGTAACATTGAATATGCACTAATTTGTATTGGCTCTAAATTTATAGGACAAACAGTTACACATTTTCCACATTTGATACATGCAGATGCTTCTGGTAATTTTGCTTGTTCTTGAGAAAAGACCAATATACCGGAAGTGTTTTTCATAGCAGGTAGTTCATCTGAAAATTGAGCAACACCCATCATAGGTCCACCGAGTAAGATTTTACCTGGAGTACCATTATAGCCATCACAGAATTCTATTAAGCTTTTAAGTGGTGTACCCACTCTAAAACGAATATTTTTGGGCGACTTAATCCCCTTACCTGTTACTGTACATACTCTCTGAATAAGAGGCATACCAGTTTCAAATAGATTACCTATTGTTGCTGCAGTTGCAACATTGTTTACAACTACGCCAATATCCATAGGTAAGCCACCAGATGGTATCGCTCTATTCGTACAAGCAAAAATAAGTTGTTTCTCAGCACCTTGAGGATATTTAGTTTTTAGTCCTACCACTTTAATATCCGTATTTTTTGCTGCTTCAGTCATCACTGAAATAGCATCAGGCTTGTTGCTTTCAATACCAATGACACCATTTTTGACACCAAGTGCTTGCATTAAAATTTGTAACCCTTTGATAATCATTGCCGACTCTTCGAGCATTAAGCGATGATCACAAGTTAAATATGGTTCACATTCAGCGCCATTGAGTACAATTGTATCAATGGGTTTTTCAGGTGGAGGCGATAGTTTGACATGTGTTGGAAATCCCGCACCGCCCATACCAACTATACCAGCTTCCTTAATAATATTGATTATTTCTTTACCTGAAAGTGATTTAAAATCAGGTTTTGGCGTAACAGACTCGTGTTTTGTATATTGCTCATCATTTTCAATGACAACGCATGTGTCAAAACCATAAGCAGTATTTTGTTTTCTTACATCAAGTACTGTTCCCGAAACTGAACTGTGAACATTTGCCGAAACAAACCCTCCAGCAGCACCGATCAATTGACCGACTTTGACTTCGTCACCTTTTTTTACAGTTGCTTCACAAGGTGCACCGATATGCTGCCTTAAGGGAATTTCAACTACCTTAGGGCCTAAAAAGTCAACGATGGCCAAATTTTCAGTAGACTTTTTAGAATGTGGAGGATGGATTCCTCCTTTAAAAGATAAAAGCCCCATATATACTCACCCCTTTAGAAATTTTATAATACCTCTATTGATCAAGAAATTATACTGTATACAATTTCTATCCTCACCACTAACAATTCTACTATAAATCACATTATAGGTCAATGCAAGACCCATTGAAATTTCAATCATCCTATGCATTTGTAAGTTAAATAGTTATCAAAGTCAAAAAATGTCCCAGCACTTGAAAAGAGCTATATGAGTGATAAATAATACAATTTTAGTCTACCATAATTGCAGATTATTGTTAACCAAATATCACTTTAAATCATTTTTTTATCATTTTTTTTTACTTCTTGTTGTTTTTTTAAAAATTCAACGATAAAAAAACTGTCCATAATTGGACAGTTTAAATGTATTACTTGTAATTTCTAATTGATTATTAAACTTAATTGTTACTACAGTCCAGTATCAATTAACCAATCAACTTTTGGATTTCAGCGATAACTTTTTCAGCAACAAATGGTTTGACAATAAAACCTTTCGCACCAGATTTAACAGAGTCAATAACCATACTCTCTTGCCCCATTGCACTACACATCAAGATCTTTGCATCTGGAAACTCAGCTGTAATCATCTTAACACCCTCAAGTCCGGTTACTTCAGGCATTGTGATATCCATTGTAACAACATCAGGTAAAAACTCCTTATATTTTTGATACGCCTCTTGACCATTACCTGCTTCTGCAACGACTTCAAATCCAGCTTTTGTTAAGATATCACTTAAAAGTTTACGCATAAACATTGCATCATCGACTACTAAAATCTTCTTCGCCATATTACCCTCCATTTACTAGAACAAATTGAGTATGCCCATTATCATCAACAGGATCAACACAATTTTTTTAAATTTCTGTTCATCAATCTTATTTCCTAAGTATATACCCACGAATGTCCCCATAATCATCACTGGTAATAAAAATAGCATATTAATTATTTCTTTATTTTCAAATAGACCCTTGTTTGCAAATAAAAATATCGTGACAACATTTAACAAGAGAAATAAAAAAGTTAATGAAGCTCTGAACTCATTTTTATTTTTTTGGTCACTAGCAAGCAGAACTACAATCGGTGGGCCACTAAGCGATACGGCACCATTTAATATGCCACTTAGAATTCCAGCTATCATATAGGAAAACGTTTTATGTTTAAGTTTAATTGTAATGCCTTTGAACATGATTACAGATATAATGATGAGCAAAAGCCCAACTATTCTCTTCAAGAGTATTTCATCAACAAATATTAAGACATTAACACCTACCGGTATAAAACATATTGCAAAAAAAGCAAGAATTGCTAGCTCTTTAAATTTTGGAACTAACCTAAGTCTTAATAATATAATTAGATTTAAAACAATACTAAAGATCACTAATGTTGGTACAATAATCTTCAAATTATAAAAATAACCAAGCAAGGGTAAAGCAAGTAAAGAAAAGCCAAAACTTGTGGCACCTTGTACTATAGCAGAAACTAAGATTATCAATGATACAATCACAAACGACATGTTGCCTCCCCCGACTTTTACAATCTTTTATATTATAGCATTAATTAAATGCTAGTGTACTAGGATTATGAAAAAATATTGCGAAATAACGCTTGACTTTTATGGCTACAATAACTATAATAAAAAAGTCGCAACAACACGCGGATGTGGTGGAACGGCAGACACGCACGCTTGAGGGGCGTGTGAGTAATACTCGTATGGGTTCAAATCCCATCATCCGCACCATTTAAAAGACTTCTTTTTTAGAAGTCTTTTTTATTTATATCACTACAAATAAAACCCCAAACAAATTTTGAAAATTTGTTTGGGGTTTCCGTATAGAGATTAAGCCGTTTTTACTTATTCAACAATTTTCTTCAATTTAGGATTATCAACTAATCCAGGAATTCTTCCGCGTTTGGCTACTGATTTACCAGCAACCACTTTTAAATCCATAGTCATATCTATTGGAGATGCTGCTGAAATAAAGCTTCCCACTCCAAAAGAGTCGGCTCCAGCTTCAATTAAAGTTTTAATCTTGTCTGGTGTAAGTCCTCCTGAAACAAAAATCTTAACTTCGTTAAAGCCTTCCAAATCGAGTTTTGCTCTTAATTCCTTCACTAATCCTGGTGTAACACCACCTCTTTCACTAGGCGTATCAAGTCTTACACCATATAAATTGCCATTAAGTGCTTTTGCAACTCTAATTGCTTCTTCTACTTCATCCTTAAAAGTATCTACTAAAACAATACGATTATGACTTGGATCTGATAGTTTATCATATGTTTGAGCCACTTTTACTGTATCACCTGCAACAAGCATTGCGCTATGTGGCACAGTACCAGATGGCTGAATACCACCGAGCTTAGCTGCTAAGATACAACTCACACCACCTGCGCCACCAATTATAGCAGCTCTCTCCATTACTGGTGCTACTGCCGGATGTACATGTCTAGCTCCAAAACACAAGAAAAATTTATCGCCACATGCTTCTTTTATAACACTAGAAGCAGTAGCCCATCCCGAAGCACTAGCCATCATTCCAAGTAACGTTGTTTCAAAAATTGCAAAGTCTTTGTATTTGCCTTTAATTCTCATAATAGTATCTTTTGGTTCAAAAGTTTCACCTTCATCTACTGCCCATATTTCTAAATTACGCCCTTTTAACAAATTTAGAACTTCATTAACGCCAGCTAACATGCCCGGTTTACGTGGAAATATCTCAGCTATAACTTCACTTTCTGCTAAGTCTAACTCTCCTAGTATATCCAGCGTTCTTAAAAAATATACGTCAGTTGTATGTCCATTTAATATCTCATCATGTGTTGCGCTATGCATAAGACGCTCATTAGAAATTTGAATGTCTTTAAGATCTTTAATACTCTCCAATTGTTTCATAACGGATCTTCCTTCCTACCAGTAGTCCTCTACATTATAGTTGATTTGTAGAGGATGTTCAACGTTCGTTATTTTTTTGCCAATTAATACATCTTATTATTAAATTTTGCAAGTATTCAGCTAAAGCAACATTAAGAGCATCAATACCACTATCATTTTCAATGACAAAATCAGCCATTGTTTTTTTTGTATTTATTGAAATCTGAGATCTAATCTTTTTTAGAGCCAGATCAGCATCAATTTGGTCCCTTGTAACTATACGTGATAGTGCAGTTTCATCATCAACATAAATCAACAATACTTCATTATAGTTTTCACTTTGATTTGTTTCAAATAATAGTGGGACATCAACAAATACAATTTGTTCATTGCTAAGTGCTTCTACCTTTTGAGTAATTCTTAAGTGAATAAGTGGGTGTAAAATCTGATTGAGTTTTTTCAGCGCCTCTGGGTTATTAAATACAAGATCACCTAGCTTTCTTCTATCTAGATTTCCGTCTAAATCAAGCATATCAGAACCAAAAGTTGCTACTATTTTCTTTAGACCCTCAGTCTCAGGCATAACGACTTCTCTGGAAACTTGGTCTGCATCAATCACATGATAGCCTTTAGCAATAAGTAGCTTACTCACAGTGCTTTTTCCACTTCCTATGCCTCCTGTTAAGCCGACAACATACGTGTCTTTTATCTGATTCATGATATTAGTGTGCCTCATACCAGCTATCTCCTGTATTCATATCCACTTTTAATGGAACTATCAATTTATAAGCGTCTTCCATACAGTCTTTTAATAAATGCTTCACTGTCTCTATTTCATCATGAGGCACATTTAAAATCAATTCATCATGTACTTGAAGAATAAGCTTTGACTTGAGGTTTTGTTTTTTTAATGCCTCATATACTTTGATCATAGCAAGTTTAATAATATCCGCAGCACTGCCTTGTATCGGTGTATTTCTAGCAATTCTTTCTGCAGCAGATCTCAACATAAAATTGCTGTTATTGATGTCAACTATACTCCTTTTTCTATTGAGGATCGTTTCAACATAGCCTTTTTCTTTACACTCATCAATTATTTCATCCATAAACCCCTTAACCCTCGGGTAACTCACAAAATAATTGTCGATATAAACTTTAGCATCTTTACGTGTGATGCCTAAACTTTCTGATAGCCCAAACTCTCCCATACCATATACGATGCCAAAATTCACTTCTTTCGCTCGACTTCTTTGAAGAGATGTCACTTCATTTTCTGATATATGGAAAACTTGAGATGCTGTTAATGTATGGATATCCATATCAGTGTTAAAAGCTTCGATAAGTTTTGGATCTTCTGATAAGTGTGCAAGGACCCTTAACTCAATTTGTGAGTAATCGGCATCAAGTAGTGTACTGTCTTCATCTGCAATAAAAAAACGTCGTATCTTTCTACCATATGGCAATTTAATTGGTATATTTTGAAGATTCGGTTCAGTAGAACTAAGTCGACCCGTAACTGCTATTGTTTGGTTTAAAGAAGTATGCACTCGGTGATCTCTCTCATCTATTACAAGTCTTAAACCATCTATATAAGTTGATTTTAATTTAGTATAAGTACGATATTCAATAACTTCGTTTATGATTTGATGTTGATTGGCCAATTTTTCAAGCACATCATGACTTGTAGAATATCCTGTTTTCGTCTTCTTTCCCATTGGCAGTTCCAATTTCTCAAACAATATAACGCCAAGTTGCTTAGGTGAGTTGATATTAAAAGTCTCTCCTGCAAGACTAAAAATTGTAGATTCTATTTCCGATATTTTATCAATTAATTGCAAATCTAACTCATTGATTTTATTCATATCAACTTTAAATCCCGTATGTTCAATATCAGCAAGGATTTTAACCAAAGGCACTTCAACCGTTTCAAAAAGAGTTGTTAAATTCATTTCTTCTAATCTAGGGACAAACGCTTTTTTTAAGTTATCTACCCCATTGAGATGTGATATCGCATATGGCTGGACATCTTCAATAGCTATATCTCGATACTTTTTCTTTTTTGCCCCTTTCCCTAGTAAATCTTCGTCAGATATGACTTTAGTGGATGCATTTTCAAACACGATTTCAGCAAGGTCGTAACTTCTTCTTGCAGGATCTAATAGATATGCAGCGATGAATCCATCAAAAGTTACACCTTGTAAGTCAATTTCATGATCCATTAAAAACAGATACTCTCTCTTTAAATCAAATCCATTCTTATGGATAGATGCATTTTCAAAAATAGGCTTTAGGGCTATCAAATCGTCAATATCCGTTAGAACACATACACTATCATCAACCTTAAATGTTGCCATGATAAAATTTCTATCAATAACATTTTCACAATCGTAAAAGATTCTAAATGTAAATTCTTTCTTAGAAAGTATCATATCTATCAAACCATTTATAGAAAGTAATTCTGATTGATCAGTAACCGATTGTGTTTCAACTTTGACCTTTAATTTTGACATCAAATTTGTCAACTCATATTTTTTAAATAAACTTATTGCCTCATCTACTTGAGGCTCACCAAGTATAAAACTATCTAGTTCAAGTTCAACAGGAACTTCTGTAAAAATAGTTGCTAAACGTTTTGACATTAGTGCTTGTGCTGCATGTTCCTCTACAAGTCCTCGAATACGCTTATTTTCAATTTCTTCATAATGTTCAATTAAGTTTTCGACAGTAGTAAAGGCGTCTAATAGTTTAGCCGCTGTTTTTGGACCCACACCAGGAATTCCAGGTATATTATCTGAACTATCACCACTAAGACCTTTAAAATCAATTACTTGGTTTGCATGAACACCCCATTCTTCAAAAATATCAGCATCTTTATATAACTTTAGTTGTGTAATCCCTTTCTTTGTAATATGGACATGGGCACCAAAAGCAACTAATTGTAGAGCATCTTTATCTCCTGTAATAACATTTGCTTCAATGCCATTCTCAACACATGCTTTCGCTAAAGTTCCGATCAGATCATCGGCTTCAAATCCTTGCAGCTCAATACGCTTAATATTTAGTGCATCTAAAATTTCTTTAACTATTGGCATTTGCATTGCAAGCTCATCAGGCATTCCTTTTCTAGTACCTTTGTATTGATCATACGAAAGATGTCTAAATGTAGGACCTTTCATATCAAAAGCAACACAAAAATGTGTAGGCTTAAAGTTTTCTATTAGAGAAAGTACCATTGAGGTTAAGCCATATACGCCACCAGTGTAGATGCCGTTAGAATTTTTAAGTTCAGACATTGCAAAATATGCTCTATTAATCAAACTATTTCCGTCAACTATAACTATTTTTTGTTCCATATTGTACTCCTTTATCTTTAGTGTTAATTATCCTATTTATTATAACATAAATTGACAAAGAAAAAGGAAGGCGATTGCCTTCCTTTATAAATTGGTTTTTTTCTATTAATAGTCATAACCTACAGATACATTTGCTGTAATTGTAATCTCACCTGATTCAATTGGTGTAGAAACTGCAGATTCACTAAGTGCTTTTGCTGGAGAATAATCATAATACATTGTTCCACCATAGCTAACTTCAGATACACTATATGGCATATCAGGCGTTTTGTTAAAGGTACTCATAATCGCTGTTGCTTTTCCTTTTGCATTTGTCATAGCAAGTTTTAGCGCTTCTTGGTAATATTGGCTATCATCTGAAACTGTAAAGCGAATATTGTTGACATTGTTCGCTCCAGCATTTGAAGCTGCATCAATTATTGTACCTACTTTAGATATATCTTTAATTTTTACATTTACGATATTGCTTGCTACATAATAAGGATCGCTTTGTTTATCTGCTGAGTAATCATAAGTCTGATATAAATTGTAACCTGTTGTTTTAATATCGTCAGCATCAATGCCAGCAGCTTTAATTGCCTTGATCACTTCAGTCATTAATTTAGCATTTTCTTGTTGCGCTATAGAAGCATCGGCATTTTTGGTCTGAACACCAAGGTCGATATATGCTAAATCTGGTGTCACAACAATTTTACCTTCTCCATTAACAGTAACCAGTCTTGTGTTTGTATCATTTACATCTGCCATCGAGATATTGTTTGGAGCATTTAACGTAAATACGCCAAAAGCCATGACCAATACTAGTAAAGCAGAAATCCCAACTAAGAGTTTATTTTTCATGAATTTTCCTCCTTTTATTATATATAAGTTTTGTAAATATAGCGATAATTGCAAGTCCAACTAAGTAAGGAGATTTTGCAATTAGCCATATAAAGAGCTGTTCAACAAAATGCGTTATAGCATTAATAGTACCTATAAACCCTTCTTTAGCTTTTCCCCATAAACTTTCATCCAGAGGCTCAACTACAGGTTTTAAGTTTTTAACTTCATTGAGTGTCACTGTTATCGTAGTTAAATCCACAAGTGATTCCCAATTTTTTATTTGTTTTTCGTATGAATTAATATTTCCACGAATACGTGTTAATTCATTTTCTATAGATAAAATATCGGATATTTCAACAGCTTGTGCCATTATTTCTCTCAGCCTAGACTCCGTAATTTTTAAATTTTCAATTTCAGAAGCTGTATCACGATAAGCTTTTGTCACATCAGTAGCATTACTGGAATCATTAGTAACAAGTCCAAGATTTTCGATCTGCTCAAGGATACTGTTATAGCCTTCAGCTGGAATTCTCAATGTCACATAGCCATATTTTAATTGATCAGTATCTGAATTGTAATACTTAAACGAAGTGGATTCATTCTCAATATAGCCATTTGCATTAGCGACAAAAGTCTTAAGCCTAGACATCACATCATCATATTTTTCAATATCCATCTGAATACTTGCAGATTGAATAATCATACGCCCATCGCGATAAACTTCTTCAGCGGGATTTTCATCATCCGGTATCTGTGCAGAAGTTGTAACTGCATTTGATTTAAGCGTCATAGATTCGTTAAAGGAAACTTCTGGAGCACTTCCTGCGACAAAATCAGCACCTTCTTCCCCTCTACCTTGATCCATCTCCAACGCAGCTGCAGTGGTTTCCATCACATAATATTCATCTGATACTGCACTTTCGTTCTTTGACAAACTCCAAAAATCTTTTGTTGCAAATACCATGATGATTAAAACGGCTGGTATAGCTGCATAAGTGTAAAACTTCTTATTGAATTTAAAATTTTTCAAACTACGAACTATGCCTGACATCGGACCATCGTTTTCTTTATGTGAAGCATTATCGTTCGTTTCATTGATTATATGGTCTGATAATTCTAACTCTTTCATTTCAGTAGATGCAAGTAACAATTTTTCATGTAATTCTTCTTCGTAACCTTTTGGTAGTTCTTTCAATTCAATTTCTCCCATGAGTAAAACCATATACTTAAGTTCTTCAAATTCAACTGTACATGATTCACAGGAGTCTAAATGAGCATTAAGTTTGTTCAGTTCTTGATCATTCAATTCATTATCAACAAATGCATTCATCAATTGTTTTGCTTGTTCACAATTCATAAAACTCCCTCCTTTCTAATCATCTGACAGTTGAACTTGTAAAATATTTTTTAATGCACCTCTACTCCGATTTAACCGAGATCTTACAGTCCCTATAGGAATTTGTAAAATCTCACCTATCTCTTCATATGAATAACCTAGTAAATCTTTTAAGACAACCACGGACTTGCTATCTTCAGAGAGTTTATTAAGTGCCTCTTCAATTGCCTCTTTTAACTCAAGTTTTTCGTAAATCAAAATAGGATTTGCGTGCTCATCTTGAATAATATCTTTCAAAGAGCCTTCATCATTATTTAGCGTCGCATCATACGACAAGACTGTTTCTTTCCTTTTTCTGATTTCATCTTTACAAACATTAATCGTAATTCGATAAAGCCAAGTTGAAAAATTTGCCTCCATTTTAAATTGACCAATCGCTTTAAAAGCTTTAATTAAAGTCTCTTGCGACATATCTTTAGCATCTTCTTCGTTGCCCATCATTCTAAATGCAATATTATAGACATAACGATTGTATTTGACAATGAGTTTTTCGAAACTGGCGACATCTCCTTGAACGCTTTTTTCGATGAGCAGTGATTCCATTATTCCACTCCTTTCATGAAAGGTATACTATTAAGACGAATATAATTTAATAAAGTTCCATCATCATTATAACATTTCCAAAAAAAATAAGCCCTAACAATTCATAAGAATTGTATGGGCTCAAAATTTATTGATAAATAGGAATCGCCTTATTAATATTGTACGGATGCAAATATGAAGAAATAAACTGCATGTCTTGATCAAGTACAAGTGTTGCATGATGCATGAAACTTTTCTTAACAAAATAACGTAAATCAGTAGCTCTTAAAATATACTGATTGTTTAATTCATCTCTTGTAACATTGATATGCAAATTCGGTGAAAAACGAGTGAAGATTTCTCCTACTGCAGTAGATTTAAACAAATCATAATACGTTGTGTCCACTAGTTCCATCATATGTTGAATTTTAATTCTTTTCTCAGTCTTTGCCATTAACCACCACGGGTTAAACTGACCTACAATATTATGTGTTTCAGTATGAGCTACAAAATCCCATTTGTAAAATGCTTTTAACGAAGGCATCACAAATACATCGGTTTGCTTATACTGTTTACTAAAATAACTTTCTAATGTGACCAATGCGTTATGTCTACTTATGTTTCTCATCAAGAGATAAATACCAATAATCAATACTCCAGTTATAAGTTCATACATTGTGTTTGTACCGTTTATGATTAAGCAAATTCCAACAATTGAAATTACTGGGTCATATAAAGTCAAAATATTTGCTTTTCTTTTCTTTCTGAACAATTTTGCACCATATGAGTTAAGTATATCTAATCCTGTATGGGACAAAGCACCAATAAAAGTCCAAAGCAAAGTCGTCAAAAAGTTAAAACCTACAAATCCCATTTGGGATAACATGATTGTGATTATAGTACTAAATCCCACTAAAAAAGGAATTGAATGTGATAAACCACGATGATGTTCCAAATATGCAGCATCGTCTTTGAATAATCTGATGACAAAATCTAAATCTGGTGACATTGCACCAAGCATTGCACCAATAGTCAATGGGTTATCTATAGAAACTGCTGTTCCTGAGAATGCGGATATCGCTACGCCGACTAGTCCATGTGTCAATGGGTCCATTATTGCTCCTCTTTAAATCAAGTTATATGTTTTAGTTATGTTAACCATGTTGATAGTCTAACACACTGAACTTCATAAATCAAACCAAAATAGCTTTTAAAATGTAAACTTTTTGCCGCACTACTTTCTCACTGAATTTAAAACTTCACAGCCTTCCTCTGTTACTAGAACAATATCCTCTATTCTCACACCAAACTCTCCCAGAAGATATATACCGGGTTCTATAGAAAAAAGCATCCCTGGTTCACAAGTTGATTCACTGATCATACTGACATCTGGAAATTCATGGACGTTGATCCCTATACCATGACCAGTTCTATGTGTGAAGAACTCACCATATCCACCATTTTCTATAACTTGACGCGCTGCGTAGTCAATTTCCGAGAGTTTTACACCTGGCTTAACTGCTTTTATTGCAGCCATATTTGCTTTAAGAACAAGCTCATAAACTTCCTTATACTTATCCGTAGCATCTCCATAATAGAAACTTCTCGTCATATCAGAACAATAACCTTTTTTTCTACCACCCATGTCAATTACTACTGCCATGCCTTTTTTTAATACGGTATCGTCGCAGTCATGATGTGGCTCTGCACCATTTTTACCAAAAGAAACTGAAGGGGTAAATGATAATTCATAGATACCATACCCTTCGTTAAGAGTCTTGATCTTTTTCTGAACCTGTATTTCAGTTAGGTTTCCTTTAGGTGCTTCTTCATATATATATGCAATTATTTCATCCATTATGCGGTCATTGATTTCAGATGCAGTTCTCATCCTTTTGATTTCTTCACCATCTTTAAGCAATCTTATGGCATCAACAGCTTCAGAACCAATTTCAAATTGATGGTTAGGTAATTCTTTCATGAGTTTAAGTAGAAACTGACTTGGCCAGAATTTATCAATCCCTATAATTGTTTGAGGCTTAATTTCTTTAGCTAGTATCTTTATAATATCTTCTTCATCTTTGAAATAATAGACAGGGTATTGAGGATTATCAATTGGGAACAATGCGCTTACGAATAATTTAGTTTCATCTTGCGAAATCAGCAAAGCCAATAGACGCTCACCTGGATGAATCTCCTCACCCAACAAATAAAAGATTGCATCAGTAGAAGTTACAATTAGATGATCAAAACTCAGTTGATTCATTTTAATTCTTATTTTACTTAACCTATCAAGATTCATTTAAATTCCTCCTAAGTCATTTCTAAAATTGTTTGATCAATAACATGATATACTTAGTATACCAATAAACGGTTTGGGGGTCATCCTAAATATTAATACAAAAAAAAATAAAACTAGATACAATAATGTACCTAGTTTCCTTGGTGCCGAAGGCGGGGGTCGAACCCGCACGAGTGTTACCTCTCCGGATTTTGAGTCCGGCGCGTCTGCCAATTCCACCACTTCGGCTCGCAGCTATTTTATATTACCATAACTTATCTAGATTGACAATATACATTTTTCAAAAAAAATTATTTATTTTTATTTTTAAGGAACTTTAGTAGTATGCTTAACGTCATATTATTAAGAATTAAATTTAGGAGGCAAAAATGAAAACAACTCAAAAAATAATGTCACTTGTATTAGCAGCTGGTATTTCAGTAACTGGTCTGTCATATGGGGACTCTAATCAGTTAGAACAAAACAATCCTATTACTATTGGAAATGTAACTTTAGAGCGTTCATATCTTGTAAATGAAGACGATACTACTTTTATCCCTATAAAAGTTGTCGCTGAAGCTTTAGGCTATCAAGTAAAATGGTTTCAAGAAGATCGTCATGTCGAGTTGATTAAAGGTGCGCGTTTTATAACCATAAAAACAACAGAAAATTATTTTACCTTTAGTAAAATGGCTCCAATCAAACTCTCTTCTCCAGCATTTATTAAAGATGGTACAACTTATGTCCCTACTGACTTTGTAAGCGAAATTTTAGGTGGTGGCGTCTATGAAAATGAAGGTAAAATTGAAATTTATTCTGAAATTAGTGATAAAGTAAGTACAGGTGGTTTCGTCATCACAAGCATAGAAGATCAAAAAATATATACTACGCTAAATGGCGGAGAAGCTCATATATTACTAAATAAAGAAACACTTATCAAAGATCATGCAGATCATCAAATCTTAACTTTAGATGATTTAAAAGTTGGTGACACACTTAAAATAACACATCCATCAATTATGTTGATGATTTATCCACCTCAATACAATGCTTATGAAATCGAAAGAATTAATGATGTCGCTTATTCTGAAGGCTATATACAATCTATCAATGAAGATTCTATATTGGTTAAAACAAATAATAATTTAGTACAGTTTAACATTGATGAAAGCACTGTAATTACTGGTATGATGGATAATCCAATTGAATTATCTGATATAAGAATTGGAAATAACGTAAAAATATATCACAGTATTGCGATGATGGAAAGTCTTCCGCCACAATCACCAGCATATGAAATTCAGGTTGATTCAGCTATCAAGTAACTAAAAAACATCTATTTTAAATAAAAGCCCATAAAATCAGAGATTTTATGGGCTTTTTCACTTTATATAATCAATGGCTCAGGTTTGGAATAAACATAGCCTTGAATGATCAAACAGCCACATTCTATAGCTTTTAGTACTTGTTCCTGACTTTCTACACCTTCTGCCACAACATCGCACTCTAAAGCATTTGCTATTTTTACTATAGATTTAAATAAAGCTTCAGAGGTTGGATCTGTTATGATATGGTCGACAAAGGTTTTATCTACCTTTATTTCATCAAATTTAACTTTAGTAAGATAATTAAGTGATGAATACCCCGTCCCAAAATCGTCAAGTGAAATTTTGATACCCATGTTTTTGATTCCTTCAATTTGAATTTTTATTAGATCAAAATCACTAATAAATACGTCTTCTGTTATCTCTAGCATAATCTTTTGTGGATCGATCTTGTATTTTTCAATGCTTGTTTTGATATAATCTATAAAATCCACTTCAAATAATAGATTAGGCGGTATGTTGATAGATAATGAAATTTTATCATTATATTTTTCCTTCAACTTATGAAAATCTTGAAAGCTTGTATCTATAATTAACTTAGTAAATTGAGTCATCAAATTAGCTTTATATAGTAATGGGATAAATTCAGCTGGACTAATGTTCCCAAGTTCTTCAGTAAACCATCGCGCTAAACTTTCAACACCAACCACTTCACCCGTTATTGCATTTACTTTAGACTGATAATTTACCGTAAAGTCATTTTGTTTAATTGCAATCTCTGATAATTCGATAATTTTTGATTCTCGTTCAAGTATTTGATGCATCTCATCATTATATTGATTAATATGAATATGTCCTTTTGTCTTAGAATATTGAAGCGCTATAGAAGCTTTCTTATAAGCTTGATCAAAATCTATTTCACTCCCATCTAAGATTACCAAGCCCATATAAAAATCTAAATGATTGATATAATTATTTTGTTTTAATAGCATTTTTAGTTTTTCAATATATCCATAAATACCAATTTCAATTGATGAAACACTTACATTGTCCATCCATACTGCAAATTCATTACCGCCTACCCTTGCTACAATCAGATCGCTCTCAGTATTTGAGACCATATTATTACCTATAAATTTAATAATTTGATCACCATATTCTGACCCATATATTGAATTGATAAAATTGAAATCTTTAATATCTATAAGTAACAAGGCCCTTTTACCATTAGGACTCGCTAATTTAGAACTTACTGAAATTTTGAAGAAGTACGCATTGGGTAACCCACTTAGGCTGTCATAGTAAGCAAACTGAAGTAATTGATCATCTTTACTTATAAGCTCCGATTGAGATTTAGTGATAGACTCAATCATATTATTAAAACCAGCTACAAGATGTCCCATCTCATCATTACTGCTCTTAAGCTCTATTGTATGATAGTCCCCTAGCTCTGCATTGCTCATAGCATTTACAACTTTTGATAATGGTTTTGTGATCAAATGAATATATTTTCTTGAAAATAAGAATCCTAAAATTACAACAAAAAAGATAATTGCTGCTGTAATTTCTATGATAATAAAAGCTTCTGCATCAAAGTCAGATATATAAGACCCAGCAGTAACGACCCACCCCCACGAAGGTTCATATTTGGAATAGACTATTTTCTTTCCAAGTTTACTAGAGAATGGATACTCCCAAGTATATTCTGTAAATCCACCACCAGTCAGGGCCTTTTCGATCTTATCTTGAACAAGGTAAAACGGTTTAGTCTTTTCATTTTTGTCTTCAAAAAACCAAACATTTTGTCCTTCTAAATTTGGATGCATCAACTCAATTCCTTCTAGGCTATATGCAATATAATAGCCATTTTCGCCAAAATCAATTTGATTGGTAATCAGCCTCGTACCATCTTCTAACAGAGGACCAATCAATTGTACTTTCACTTGTTCTTGAGCTTCTTCTAAAGTAATTGAACCCTTTTTGACTTCTTTGTTCATCTCAGCGATCAATATAAGTGCTGAATTAACACCATTTTTTAGCGTGATTTTACCGCGTTCTATTAAAGCGTTTCTAGCGACATAATAACTAGATAAACCAATCGCCAAACTCGAAACGATTAAAAGTCCTGTTGTAAAAAAAACTAATTTCTTTCTCAAAGTATTAAAATGAATTTTATTTCTCATAAAGGCTCCATCTATAAGTATAAATTTTATGATTATTGTAACATAGCAGTTTGTTTTTACTTATTATTTAATATGTATTTTAGCATCATTATCTATATTAAGTAGATATTAATCACACATTAACAATTATACTTTATTTAGGTATTAAACTCAATGCGTTCAACAATTAAGACCCACTAATCAACAAGAGATAGTGGGTCTTGATTTATAAGATTCTTTATATTGTAACGATATATTTCTCAAGTCTAGCGTGATCATAAGGGCTACATTCAATAGAAAGAATAATATCATCTTCTATAAAACTTGTATCCATTATATAGGTGTTTTCATTGAGATATGAATAAAGCTTGCCATCTTCTGAGGGTATTCTTACCACACATTTGACATAATCTTTAAAAACAGTATCTTTAATCTTATCCACCAACTGATCTATGCCAACATAGCTCTTCGAACTAAGACTAATAGCGTTTTCTGCCTCTAGTTGGTTGAGCTCTTTTTCACTAACCAAATCAATTTTGTTAAGTACATTGACTATTGGAATCTCTGAAGCACCTATCTCATCTAAAGTTTCAAGTGTTACTTTCATATGATTTTTGTAGTTTTCATTAGAAGCATCAATTACATGTAAGAGTAAATCCGCATTCTTAACTTCCTCAAGCGTTGCTCTAAACGCTTTAACGAGCTCGTGAGGCAATTCACTTACAAAACCAACTGTATCTGATAGTGTAAAGGCTTTTCTATCTGGTAATCGGATTTGTCTGACAGATGTTTCTAGCGTCGCAAACAACATATCCTTTTCAAAAACCTTTTTGCCAGCTGTTCTTGAATACAAATCTAACATTGCATTCATCAAAGTTGATTTTCCGGCATTGGTATAACCAACTAAGGCAATATTTGGCATTTGCGCTTCAACACGACTTTTTCTTTGTGTTGTTCTTTCTATTCCAATCGTCTCAATCTCACGATTGAGTTCGTGAATCTTCTGTTCGACTTTTCTACGGTCTAGTTCAAGTTTTTTCTCACCAACACCTTTGTTTTTCGTACCAACACCACCACTTTGTCGGCCAAGCGACGCATATGAGCCGATTAATCGAGGGAGTAAATATTGGAGATGTGCTGCTTCAACTTGGAGTTTGGCTTCCCTAGACTTAGCACGTTTTTCAAATATTTCTAGTATAAGATTGGTTCGATCCACGACTCTAATATCAAGCATTTTTTCAAGATTTCTAAGTTGCGAGGGTGACAACTCGTGATTGATAATGACGAGATTCGCATCGAAAGCTTCAATCGCCATCCTAATCTCATCTACTTTCCCACTACCGACATAATACTGAGCATGAGGTCTTTTTAGATTTTGATCTAGTCTCCCTACACATTTGATATTACATGCTTTAGCTAAGTTGATAAGTTCAGTCATAGACTCTTCATATTCTTTTCGATGATTGATATTCACCCCTACAGCTATTGCCATTTCTTGAGTGTTGTTTTTTTCAAAATAAGTGTTACTTAAATCCAAATTGTTATCATAATCATTTTGTTTATTTTTTTTGTAATTCGTATTTTCAGTCATATAATTCTCCTTTCAGTGCTTCGGACATCTGCCGTAACGCCACCTAATTGGAAACCACTTAGGATGGCATTTAAGCTCGTAATTTGATATAGTTTACAGTTTTTTTAATTAACATGACACTACCTCCTAATTTTGACAAAAAAAGCTGCAAGACAAATGCTTGCAGCTTAATAGACTTACCTATTCAGTTAGGATGCAAGTTTTGATGAACTCACTGTACAACAGCAAGAACTTTGGTATTTAGTTATCGTAATTACCTCTTAATTTCATCATTTTTCGCACCTCACACTTAATTAACTTTACTATACCATATTGTATTTACATTTTCAACCAATTTTTGATATATAAAACCATTGATAGCAGTTATAAATTGGTATAGTGTTGCATCTTTTACTTATAATATGACTCAATTTTGTTTATAATGTCATCACTTGATAACCATTTTGAAGCATCTATCCTTTTTAAACTAAATAGCGAACTAGGATCACGTGTTATACTATTTAAGCCTTCTTCAACAGTCACACTGCCATAATAACCTAGTGTTTTAAGCAAGCCCTCTGTGAAAGGATTATAATAACCATATGGATATGTGAAGAAAGTTGGCCTTTTTTCAATATTAGTGATCATACTTTCTAACATGCGCTTGTGATCATTTTTAAACACTTCAATGTACTTTATCGTATCTTCACCTGGAAGTTGCAAAACACCACTGCGCGATTGCTCATCAGTCTGTAGAGCATGTAAGTCATAGCTATGAGATTGAAATTCTATGATTCCTGACGCACTCATCTCTTTAGCTTCATTCCAGTCAAAGTGCGGGATGATATCACTTTCTTTAACTGCATCATACGATTTTCCCACTGACCATCCAATTAAAGAGATCACAGCTTTCATATCATATTCTTCAAGTAATGGATATGCAATTTCATAGTTACTTAGATATCCATCATCAAAAGTAATGATAAGAGGTTTCTCTGGTAAAGAGACATCATCATATACATAATTGATTAAGTCTTTGTATTGAATTGTCTCAAAGCCTTCAGCTTGATAAGCTTTTAAATCTTCTTCAAACTTATCACGTGTTATATTTTGAGTGTCATCATCATTCGCTAAAATATGGTGATACATCACAATCGGTACATTTACTGACTCTGTATCAGTCTCTTCTACTCTATTTGATAACATTTGAAGTAGTCTCTCTTCAACATTTTGAGCTGTAGTATAATACCCAAAACCATCAACTTCAATTTCATCATTTGAAAACATCTTATGGATCATCAATTCGCCTAAGTTGTTGCGATAATGCATTCTATCATAGAAATTTCTAGCATCATATGATAGCACATTATATCCGGTAAAATCCCAGAAATCTGTTACACTTGCAATGCCTCGCCATAACCTTTGCAAGTCCTCTGTAGCATATCTATCCATTTCCTTATAATACGTTGGGGCAGCTACAAAAGTAAATGAAATCCCTTTTTCTTCTAAATAGGTCTTAATTCTCTTGATAGCTTCGACATTATCATCTATGGCTGTTCCGTATAACGGCCATAAAGGTTCACTAAACTCCGGATATTTAATCAAAAAATCTTCTAAGGAACCCAAATCTTCTTGATCACGTTGACTTTTATTATAAACGCCTAGTTCAGGAACAAAAGTCGAATATGCCATAGGGTTTACCGTTCTTTGGAGTAACCCCTCTAACTTCTTAAAACTATGTTCTAAGTTTAATGTTAAATACTTTGTATAATATTTAACTTTATTTCCTGACAAAACTTTTTCACTTAATTCCGTGTTTATGTTTCTCGGACTTTGATTATAATGGTCAATCTCTTGCATGCTCATGTGGAGAATTATATTTTTCACTTCATAATGTTCAACTAAATAATGGATGGTTTTTTCATAGTCATAAAAATCACCACCATACATCATCATATTATAGAACGAGGCATCCTCAAAATATTGATTGAGTAAAGCTGGTGAAAGTGAACTCGATTTTGACCCCCCTATTACATATGAATTATAGTCCTCATGATGTGTATCAAGATATGCAATCTTAGCTACCCTAGGGTTGTTGTTCATATCATAAGCATAAAAATTGATAAACCTATCACCAAAAACACCAAAAGGATCAATAACTATATTAAAGAGGAATAATGCCAAGCAGCTCAAAATAGCTGCGATTATCATATATTTAAACCATTTGCTCGATTTCATAATGCCTCCTAAAATTGAAAGTATAAAAAGTCAGCCACATTAGACATTTGAAACAAAGACAATATGATCAAAGCGCCAGTAGCAAATGCAAATTTATACGAAGCATCAAATTTTTCGGTAATTTCTTTTGTATTCTTGAAGAAAAATGCAATGATCATACTCAAAAACAACAAAGACAACACATATACGTTATCAACAGTAAAATGCCATAATTCAGATAAAATCGCACTTTTAGCCCACCCGTTATAAACGGTTATATTTACCATTTTTTTCATAACAAAAAAAGCTTCGTGTGTTGAATTTGCTACAAATATAATCCGTGTCCCAACTATACCAACAAAAGTTAAAAACCAAGCTAAAGCTGTTGGTAAAGACCAATTTTTGCGCGTCATAAAATGTACCATACATACAAAAATCCCGTTGATGCCACCCCAAAGCACAAACCTCCAACCTGCACCATGCCAAAAACCAGATACCAAAAATGTCGTCATAACAGCACCGTAAAACCTAACTGAACCAGCGCCACTTTTATAGACTGATCTAAAGACATAATCTGATAGAAATTTGGAAAGCGACATATGCCAGCGTCTCCAGTAATCTCTAAAATTCCTTGATTTATACGGTGAATTAAAGTTTTGTGGCAAGTTAATATTAAAAAACAGTCCTAAACCAATTGCCATGTCTGCATAACCAGATAAGTCAAAATAGTACGAAAATGTATAAGAAAGCGATGAAAACAAAGCCATAAACAAACCGCCACTGTTTACATCGTTAAAGTATGCTTGAGCGAAATGTGTTAGTGGATCTGCGATCATAACCTTTTTAGCGCAACCAAGTGAAAAGATAAATAACCCTAACATAATATTGTGTTTATTAAATTTCAAATTATTTTTATTTTCAAACTGAGGCACTACGTCTTTATGATGAATGATTGGACCCACTATCAATTGAGGGAAAAATGTAATAAAGAGCAAGTAATTAATAAGTGAATACTCTTTCGTTTCTCCTCTATAGCAATCCACAATATAGGCAATCAACTGAAATGTAAAAAAAGAAATTCCAATTGGCAATGCCAGATGAAGCAAATCTAAGTTTGTTTTAAAAACAAAATTAAAGTTCTCAATAAAAAAATCTGAATACTTAAAGTATCCTAATAATGCTATATTTTCTGCAAGACCTAAGCCAAATAAGAGCTTTCTTTTTATGGTAGATTTTTCTCGGACAAGCAAAGTTCCAATCACATAATTATAAAATACCGTAAAAATAAAAAACGGTAAGAAACTCAAGCTCCCCTGTGCATAAAAATAAAACGAGGATAAGACTAGCCAAACTTTTGCAAATTTACTTTGACCAGTCAAATTTAATATATAGTAACCACTAAATACTATCGCTAAAAATAGTAAAAAGCTATACGAAGAAAATATCATTCATGTCACCTTTCTTTCAGAAAAAATACAGCGAAATCGCTGTATTAGAGATAATGTTCAACTTTTATGGCTTTACCAAGTACTTTAATAGATTTAAGTCCAGTCTCAACAACATTCTCATTTTTTCCGGTAGAAATGACGACTTGTGTATTACTAATTTTTTCTATATATCTAACGGCTTTTTTTTGTTCATATTCAATATAATAGATTCCATTACTTGAATAGTCACTTGTATTTTGTAGCGTTATAATATCATCTTTTAATAAACGATGTTGTGGCATTTCAGTATGAGATAACTTAACAAAACTCACTTTATCATACAGGACACCATCAATTTTCTTGCTGATTATTGATAATTCTTTAGTGCCTACTACTTTTCCATTTTCATCTACAATAGGATATGTTTTGATTACGCCTGATAGCGCATCCGCCCATTGACCAGTAGGTGTAATTGCTTTACTTTCTTCCTTAGAAAGTTGTTTTTTTACTTCAGGTTGTTTAACGATAGTCTTCTTCTCTTCTTCTTGATCTTGAAACAAATCAATTTTTTCTCCAAGTATCTTAAGAATTTGTTCTGCTATTTTTTCGTTAATTACTTTTTTACCAGATTCAATTTGTAAAATGTAATTTATATTTTGACCACATGCTTTCGCTAAGTCCTTTTCACTCATTTTAGCTTTTATTCTAGCTTCTTTGATTTTTACTGCTAATCTATTCATATTGCACCTCACTTGTATACTAGTAATATGATATTATAATCCAAGCTATTTTACAATGACATAAGCATTAAATATCCTTGACAATTATACCCCCTAGGGGTATTATATGATTAAACATACCCCCTAGGGGTATATGACAAATAGAAAGTTTAAGTTACTACTTAATATACAAAGGAGTTTTTATGAAAACAGAAGTTTATGATGTTAAAGGCATGACATGCGCATCATGTTCAAGTGCTGTTGAACGCGTTACAGGAAAAATTAATGGTGTTGATACTTCAAATGTAAATCTATCAACTGAAAAATTAACCATTACTTATAATGAAGAAATGGTTACTCAAGATAATATTATTGAATCTATAAAGAAAGCTGGATATGAAGCAAAGCCTAAATCCCTAGATAAAGAGATTACCATTCCAATTGAGGGGATGACTTGTGCATCATGTAGTGCGGCTATTGAAAGGAAGTTATCAAAACAACAAGGTGTATCTAGTATCTCGGTTAATCTTGCAACTGAAGTTGCTCAAATTAAATACAACCCTGATGAAATTAGATTATCAGAAATAAAAAGTCATATCACAAAACTTGGCTATACACCTAAGGAAATCCAAGTAAAAAGAGATGTTGATGAAGATCAAAGAAGAAAAATGGCAGAAATAAACAGCTTAAAGAACCGTTTGAAGCTATCAGCCCTTTTCTCAATTCCACTTTTCTATATAGCAATGGCGCCTATGATTGGATTCCCATTTCCAAGTGCTATCGCGCCAATGGAACATCCATTAATATACGCAGTTATACAGATGCTTTTGGTTTTACCCGTTATATGGGCAGGGCGAAAGTTTTATACTGTTGGTTACAGACAGATATTCCACCTATCACCAAACATGGATTCACTTATTGCTATAGGAACTTCTGCAGCATTACTTTATAGCTTTTTCTCTGTTTACCAAATTGTCTCAGGAGATCATATGGCTGTTGAGCATATGTATTTTGAAACTGCAGGTGTAATTATCACTTTGATCCTACTTGGTAAAACTTTAGAAGCGATTTCAAAAGGTAAAACATCAGAAGCCATAAAAAAATTAATGGGATTGACCCCCAAAACGGCTATCGTTCTCATTAACGGTGAAGAAATTGAGATGCCAGTTGAAGAAATTGAGATTGGCGATATAGTTGTTACAAGACCAGGCGGAAAAATTGCCGTAGATGGTATAATTACAGAAGGTTACTCAACTGTTGATGAATCTATGTTAACCGGAGAAAGTATGCCTATAGACAAACAGATTGACGATTCTGTATTTGCTGCAAGTATCAATAAAACAGGTATCATTAAATACAAAGCAAATAAAGTTGGTAATGAA
Organism: Fusibacter bizertensis; assembly: GCF_029914245.1. Taxonomy (GTDB): domain Bacteria; phylum Bacillota; class Clostridia; order Peptostreptococcales; family Acidaminobacteraceae; genus Fusibacter_C; species Fusibacter_C bizertensis. Next base: position 138,811 of record NZ_JARYZI010000005.1, on the reverse strand, counting down.
ACAGCACTTGCACAGATCATAAAATTAGTTGAGCAAGCGCAAGGTAGTAAAGCGCCTATCGCTCGTATGGCAGATATCATATCTGGTTATTTTGTACCTGTTGTATTTGGCATTGCTCTTATATCTGCATTGGCTTGGATGTTTTCAGGTCAAGATTTGATTTTTACACTTAAAGTCTTTATAGCTGTTCTTGTAATTGCTTGTCCATGTGCACTTGGCCTTGCAACCCCTACTGCCATCATGGTTGGCACAGGTAAAGGTGCAGAACTTGGTATCCTCGTTAAAAGTGGTGAAGCACTTGAAACTGCACATAAAATTGATACGATTATTTTTGATAAAACTGGCACATTAACCAAAGGAAAACCTGAAGTTACAGACATTATAAGTTATGAGAACTTTACAGATGATGACGTGTTAAGTTATGCATATTCTGTAGAATATGGCAGTGAGCATCCTCTAGCAGTGGCCATCATTAAAAAAGGAATTGAAAGTAACATCAAAAGAAGTGAACTCGCTAAATTTGAAGAAATTCCTGGTCATGGTATCAAAGCTTTAATTAACAATCACACAATCTTACTTGGAAATATCAAATTACTCAGTTCAGAAAATGTCGAGTTTGATTCCTTTGCAACTGATTTTGATCGACTCGCATTAGAAGGTAAAACACCAATGTTATTGGCTGTTGATGGTAAACTGGCTGGGATAATAGGTGCTGCCGATGTACTTAAAGAAAACTCAGTTATAGCGATTAAGAAACTTCATGAGATGAATATTCGTACAATGATGATCACTGGCGATCATAAAAAGACCGCCAAAGCTATTGCAGATTCTGTCGGTATTGATGATATCTTAGCTGAAGTGTTGCCTGGCGAAAAAGCTTCTGCTGTGAAAAAACTACAAGACGAAGGCAAAGTTGTAGCCATGGTTGGTGATGGCATCAATGATGCACCTGCACTTGCACAGGCACATATTGGTATCGCAATTGGATCTGGAACTGATGTAGCCATGGAATCTGCTGATATTGTCCTTATGAGAAACGATCTTTTAGATGTCGTCAGTGCCATAGGGTTAAGTCGTGCTACCATTAGAAACATAAAGCAAAACCTATTCTGGGCATTTATATATAATGTTATAGGAATCCCTGTTGCAGCTGGTGGACTCTATCTATTTGGAGGGCCTTTGCTTAATCCAGTTATAGCTGCTGCAGCTATGTCCATGAGTTCGGTATCTGTTCTTACCAATGCACTTCGTTTAAAAACTTATAAAGTAAAATAAGGTGGTATATGATGAATGAACTTGAAACAACTCCGGTTTGTAACTGTAATCGAATAACGCATCGTTCCGAAAAAGAACGTAAAGCACTACTTAATCGCTGCAATCGAATAGAAGGTCAAATTCGAGGTGTTAAAGGAATGCTTGAAAAAGATGTATATTGTGATGATATTTTAAATCAAATTGCCGCCGCACAATCTGCACTAAATGCTCTTTCTAGGGTGATTTTAGAGAAACATATTAAAACATGTGTGATTGACAGGCTTCAACAAGGTGAAAATGAAGTCATTGACGAATTCATGATAACCCTTGAAAAACTAATGAAAAAATAGTTTATTTCGACAAAATAAAAAGAGTTGATTGTTCAAATATGATGACTTATCATATTGAACAATCAACTCTTTAATTTATAAAATAGTAATTATAATGTTGATTCGCGTTCTACAAGTTCAGTCCCTACAATATAGTGATTAACTGTATTTTCAACGCCTTCTAGTGCCTTGATGAGTAACTTGGCCGCATTATACCCTAGATCCTCTGCTTTGATATCAACAGAAGTAAGGGCTGGATTTTGATATTCTGATAGTGGAATATTGTTAAAACCCGTTACTTTAACATTTAACTCATGCTCTCTAAGGTATTTTAGAACACCAAAACCAAGAAGATCATCAGTCGTTACTACTGCATGAGGCACTTTTATTGCACATATTTTAGCCATAGATTGATAACCATCTTCTTCAGTAAAATCTTTTGCTTCTATAATTAAGTCCTTATTAACTGTTAAATTTCTCAATTCTAAAGCTCTTTTGTACCCTTCTAAACGGTCTTTTGAAAATATATATTTCTGCGGACCACCAACAAACGCTATATCCTGGCAACCCTTTTGTATCAAAGAATTAACAAGGTTATAAGTTGCTTGAAAATTATCATTATCAACCCACATGATGTCGTGAATATTATAAGGTCTACCAACAACAACAAAAGGAAAGGCTTCTTCACTTAAATACTCTATGCATAAATCGTTTTCATATGCCGTAAGTAGAATAATCCCATCTACCCACTTTGAATTCACAAACTCATGTACAAAACTAAGCTCATCTTCAGGACTTGCACCGTAATTGAACATAATTTTGTAATTCTTTTTTTGAGCATATATGCTTATTCCACGCATTGCTTGTATGAAAAAAGGATTTTTAAATAGATTTTCATCTTGATTTGGAATGATTAATCCAAGTGTTTTAGTAGAAGCATTTGCTAAATTTCTTGCTATGGCATTGGGCTTGTATTTTAGCTCGTCCATTGCTGAATAGACAAGTTTTTTTGTTGCATCACTAATTCTAGGACTTTGAGATATGACTCTAGAAACAGTTGATGGGGATACATTTGCTAGTTTTGCAACATCTTTTATAGTAATTGCCATATAACATCACTTCCTTAAAGTAAGTTCAATTTTATAATATTTTGTAATCTAGTTGATTCTTAAACCTGTCACAGTATCAAAAAAGTGTATTGCGCCGACATCAAAACCAAAAGAATGTACTTCATCTACAGCGTATTCAAAGTGACCAGGTGTTGAAATGACTAGCTCAGAACCATTATCTAGTCTTGCGTATAAGATTTTTTCTTTACCAAGCATTTCGACGACATCAACGGTAGCACTGAATGTATCGCCAAACTCCCCACCACTTTCAAAACGTTCTGGTCTAATTCCTACTGAAACTAATTTGCCTTCAAAAGGTTTTAATTTAAGCGCATCGTTAGGACTTGGCGTAATCTCAATCAAGCCATGGTCAGCAACGAATTTTCCTTCTTTTATGATCCCTTCAATGATATTCATCGTTGGAGAACCAATAAACTTAGCGACAAAAATATTCTCAGGTCGATTGTAAAACTCATCAGGTTTACCAGCTTGTTGAATTTTTCCATCATTCATAAGTACAATTTTTGTTGCCATGGTCATGGCTTCAGTTTGATCATGTGTTACATAAATTGAGGTCGTACCAAGAGCCTTATGGAGCCTAACAAGTTCAACTCTCATATGCTCTCTAAGTTTTGCATCTAGGTTTGATAATGGTTCATCCATTAAGAAAACACTAGGTTTTCTTACCATTGCTCTACCAAGTGCTACCCTTTGTCTTTGACCACCAGATATATCAGATGGCTTAGAATAAAGGTACTCCTTGATTTGTAATAGTTCCGCAGCTTCCATAACCCTTTCATCTATCACTTTTTTACGTTCTTTACGCATAGAAAGTGAAAATGCCATATTATCATACACCGTCATATGAGGATATAAAGCATACGACTGAAACACCATCGCAATATCTCGATCTTTAGATGGTACTTTATTCATTCTTTTTTTATCAAACAACAAATCGCCTTCAGTGATTGAATTTAGGCCAGCAATCATTCTTAGCAAAGTTGTTTTTCCGCAACCCGATGGTCCTAGTATAACACAAAAATCTTTGTCTGCAATTTCCAAATTTATATCTTTAAGGGTAAATTCTTCTCTACCCTCATACTTCTTACCAATATTTTTAAGTACTACGTTCATTTTAGCCTCCTAAAATCACATTTTTTAATGACTTAACCTTTAACGGAACCTTGAGATAAACCTGAAACCAATTGTTTTTGAAGTACAATGAATAACGCAACGATTGGAATAGCTGTTAGTAAACCACCAGCTGCAAATGCAGGTTGGTTCATCGTTCTGAAATCATTGATCAAAGTGAAAAGTCCAGCCGCCAATGTATAAGATTCTGGGTTAGTCAGCAATACACGTGGTAATAAATAATCCATAAATGGACCTATAAATGACCAAAGTGCAATAATCGCAAGCATTGGTTTAGCAATTGGCATTATGATCAACCTATAAACTTGCATGCTAGAACATCCATCTATTCTTGCTGCATCATCGAGTTCCGTTGAAATTGAATCGATGTAACCTTTGAGGATAAAAGTATTACTTGCAATCCCACCACCTGCATAGATCAGGATCAGCATCATTTGTCTTGTGAAAAAAGGTGCAATTGATGAGATAACAGAGTGCATTGTAAAGTAAGCTGTAATACCAGCAAATGTTGGAATCGTTTGTATCAGCATAATAGCCATCAGAGATGCCTTTCTGCCTTTAAATCGATATCTGGAGTATGCAAATCCAGTAAAACTAACAATGATCAACGTGATAACCGCTGTCATAATTGCAATAAACAAAGTATTTTTCACCCAACTTAGATACAGTGTTTCGTTGAATAGGTAATCAAAATGTTTTAAAGAAAACTGAAAATTATCATTTAGCATTATATACTGCTCTTGTCGACCATTAAATGCCGAAACAACCATATCAGCGAGCGGTAATAAGATAATAAGCGCCCAAGCAAATAATACAATATAAGATAGAAAAAGCATGAGTTTTCCAACTGTACTTAGAGGTTGTTTATCAGAAAGGTATAGTTTATTTTTCTTATCTGATTTTTTCTTATCTGATTTTTTCATTATAACCTCTCCTCCTTAAATGCTTTTGAGTTCTTAAAGCCAATAAAGGCAAAGAGCATGAGTCCAAGCGATATAACAATTGTTATAGCAGCCCCAATCGATTGATATTGATTTTCCATCGTCAATTTATAGATGTAGGAAATCAATAAATCTGTACTTCCAGCTAAGTTGCCATATTTTGACGGATTAAAAGGTCCACCACCATTAAACAGATAGATGATCGAGAAATTATTAAAATTAAACGTATACTGTCCTACTAGTAAAGGTGCAGTTTGGAAAAGGACAATTGGTATAGTGATACGTTTTAGTTTTTGCCATTCAGTGGCACCATCAATTTGTGCTGCCTCGTATAAATCACCTGGGATTGCTTGAAGTACACCTGTTGATAATAAGAACACATACGAACTACCAAGCCACGTTTGTAGCAAAATCAAAACAATTCTTGAATAAAATGGATCTGTCTTAGCTGTTAACTGGATATTAAAGAAATTATCTAGCAAAGTGGTAATTGAACCATTTTGTGAAAACATAATACTAAAGAACATAATTGTGATAAAAGCAGGAACAGCCCAAGGCAGTAGATAAACAACCCTAAAGAATGTTTTTCCTTTTATACGATCATTGTTAGCTATAATTGCCAGCATAAAACCAACAAATATTGCAAGTGAAGTTGCGCAAACAGTCCAGACCAAAGTCCAACCAAGTATTGACCAGAAAACTGATCCAGCAAGACCAGAACCAGTTGCAATTAATTTATAATTTTCGATACCAACCCAAGTAAACTTAGATTGATGCTTTGGATCCATACCGGTAAAAGAAAGCATAATCGCAGTTGTGATAGGCACAATAACGATAAATACAGTTACAATTAAAGCAGGTAAAGATACCAAATAAGGAAAACCTTCTTGACCAATTTTAGAATAAGACTCAAACCAGTTTCTAGGTCTAATGCCTTTCATTGCATCTTTTTCAACCTTTTTCACATCAAAGTACGACAACATAAGCAAGGCAGCAGAAAACATTAGTAAAAAGATCGCAACAATACCTTCTATCATGAAGATCAGCGATTTATCTACCTTCTTCCCTCCTTCAGCTAAAGAAATAAGTCCCGAAATACCACTGCCTTGATAATTACCAAAACCAAGTGCATAAGGAATTGCAATTACGTATATAAATAGTGTAGCGAATGCAAAAACTATCGCTTTTAAAGCCTGTTTATTGAGAAGTTGACCTATTCCTGGAAATAAAACTGTAATTGCTGAGAAATATGGCTTTGTTTTACTAAGTTCTATAGGGGTTTTTCTTCTTAAATCAGAAATATTAGATTTAAGTACATTTAGTTCTCTTCTAATTCCTTTGTTGAGTACGTATTTTTTATTTTCTATCAACTCTTTTGTAGATTTTTTATCAGATTCATAACTTTTAAGGTTAATCGCCTCAGAACGTTTCTTTTGAAGTTCAATAATACCATTTTTAAGTGCTTTATCAGAAATTAATTTAGAATGTCTCTTTTCTTTTAACTTTAACTTTCCTTCATTAAAAATAGCCTTTTGTTTAGAAGCAAATTCCTTGATTTCTAATTTGACTTTTTTTTCATTTTGAACATCAATTTGTTTCAAATGCGCCTTTGCATTAGTAAGTTCATCTTTTGTTGTTTTATACTTTTGTATAATCTCTGGCAATTGATCTCTCATGATGCAATTACGTTCGTAAGCAAGTGCAGCATCATGTGTTAGAGGAACATATTTTTTATAAAATGAAGCTTTTTCTGTGCTAATAAAGAGATCTTTTTCCATTTTTTTAAGTTTGCCATCAATCGACTTATCTAAATTGCTAACAAATACTTTAACTTTTGCATTCAAAGTAGTAAGGAAATTTTTCTCCTTACTTTTATATGAGGATAACTCCAAATTATATGGATTATTTTTCTTGTTTTTAATAAGTTTTTTTATTGCATCATTTATTTCTAACTTTTCTTCAGCTTTTGCAGTTTTGAGTTTGCTTTGTAGTTTTGCCAGCTCGAGTAAATAAAGGTTTTTACGTGCATACTCGTTGCCTATGTCATCATACAGAAATTCATTATATTTTCCCAAGATCGTCCCACCTTTACTTTGATTTGTTTTCACGGATTACATCAATCAGCGATAATAAGGTCAATAACATAATAACATATCCTAAGATATTGAAATAATAAAAAATAGAATCCAGTCTCAGTTCAACTACGGTATATGCTAATCCACCTATATTTAAGACCGTCCAAATAAATACATATAACTGATTAATTCTGATCTTAATATAAGCATAATACGTATAAATTGCAAATATTACGGGAATAATTATTTTTGAAAAAAAGATGCTTAAATTAATACTAATATAATCATTTAAAAGTAACGTATTGTCACCAATAAGTTGATTTGATTCAACCCAGTCATTAAATAACATTGTATCTTTAACTTTGATCATCGTCTCAAGAGATGATATAAAAATAATAAGTGCACAAGATAATAAGATCAAATAAAGCTTTTTTGTTGGCAGTTTAGTGTTTGTATTCATCATGAATCCTTTCGAATAAAATCTTTAGGTGTCGAGCCCTCAGATTTTGTCACAGAGTAGTTGTGACTCAAAAATAAAAGAGAAGAAAGGCTTAACCTCTCTTCTCTTAAATTTAAGTTATTAGAAGTTTAGCATCATAGCTTTAAATGAAGCTTGAACTTCTGCATAAGCTGCTTCTACATTTGCAGGTTTTACAGCAGCCCAAGAAAGTAATCCGTTTTTCCAAGTATCCCAAACTGAACCCCATTCAGTGAATAAAGGTCTAGCAGGTGCATCTTGATATGACTCAATAACTGCTGCAACTACTGCTTTATCTGCATCAGATAAGTCAGAAGATGCATATACAGAAGGATCTACGTTTTCTAAGATTTTACCAGTTGCTTTAAAGAAATCAACAGCGTATTCTGGGTTAACTACTTCTTCAATAAATCTTTGAGCAAGCATCATTTTAGCATCATCGCCTTCAATTCTTGCGTTAACACCTAATCCCCAGCCACCTTTCCAGTGAGCAAGTGGTTTACCGTTTAAAGTAACTTGATTAATTGGAAGAATTGCTAAATCTTTGCCTTCTCCAGCTAAGTTTGATAAGCTACCTGTTGACCAAGGTCCTTCAAGTCTGATAGATGTTTGTCCACCAGTTGTGAAAGCAGAGTCCATATAGCCCCAAGCTGCGTTGCTATCCCATAAAGAAGTACCAGCTTGATCATGTGCTTGCCAGTAATTGAAAAGTGCTGTAAATACAGCTTGCTTATCAGCTGGTAAGTTTGCCCAATCTTCTGTTAAGTCAGAATATAATGAGCCATCATCATTCATGCCTAGCATTTCAATACTAGCTGAGTTTGCTAATGAAACACCAAACCATGCATCAAATACAGGTACTAACATATCTTCTGGATTTAATGTTGTAAACTCAATAGGTTGTGTTAAATCGATTCCAGCTGCAGCTGCGTTAGCAGTATTCGCGAAATTGATAAGCGTCTCAATGTTCATAGGGAATGCTAAGTAGTCGCCATCGATGTTAAAGTTGCCACCAAGACCAGCGTCATAATCAGCAAATCCACCAACTTTAGCTGCCATTGATTGTGCATCAATAGTTGCTAAAACTTGATTTTGTGCAAGTCCGTAGATTCTGTCAGCAGGAAGTGCAAATACATCTGCTACATCAGAATTTGAAATATCAGTTTTATCAATTGTATCTAAGTGATCAAATGATGCTACTTCGATAAAATCAATTGTTGCATTTGGATTTTCAGCTTTAACTCTGTCAGCTACCGCTTGGTAATACTCTAACCAAGATGTTTCAACTTGAACTGAAATTGAACCGTCAAGTGTTTGAACCGCTTCTGTTGTTGCTTCAGTTGTTGCAGCTGCTGCTGTTGTTTCTTCAACAACTTCTTCTTTGCTACCACAAGCAACTAATGAAAACATCATTACCATGACTAGCAATAAACTTACTAACTTTTTCATTTTAATCCTCCTACATCTCCCATTTAGAACTCGACTTGCATACAATATTTAGCAAATCTCATTTTTTGCTGAAGTTATATTCTCAATCATTTTGAAAACTCAAACACAATCTGTGCATTCGTTTGCACAAAATGGTTAAAAAACAACCTCATTTACGCTCATTATACAATGAATTATTGATACTGGCAACAATTTATTCACACATTTTCACTAAAAAGTACAATTATCTATGCAACCGATAGCACGATTGTATTATTAGTCAAACATGAACTATGACATATTTACCCATCAATATATAAATCAATCTATAATCTTTGCTATAGATGCACAACTAAAAAAAATCTATACACCAAGTAGACAATCCAACTTGAAATATAGATTTTTAGTTTTAAATTCACATATAAAGTTTATTTATGCGACTAGCTTGCCACTTCACTTTCAAATTGGCTGTTATATAGATTGGCATAGAATCCATCTTTAGCAAGTAGTTCTAAATGTGTTCCCTGCTCAACGATATCACCATGATTCATAACCAATATAAGGTCAGCATCTCTAATCGTTGAAAGTCTATGTGCGATAATAAAGCTCGTCCTATTCTCCATTAACCTTGACATAGCGGTCTGAATTTGTACCTCAGTACGCGTATCAACTGAACTTGTGGCTTCATCAAGTATAAGGAGTTTTGGATCTGCTAAAAATGCTCTCGCAATAGTAATAAGCTGTTTTTGTCCTTGGGATACATTAGATGCTTCTTCATTTAATAACATGTCATATCCTTTAGGAAGCATATGCACAAAGCTATCTACATGTGCTGCTTTAGCAGCTTCAACGATTTCTTCATCAGTAGCTGTTAAATTACCATATCGGATATTGTCTTTAATAGATGCATTATATAACCACGCATCTTGTAAAACCATGCCGAATTGGTCTCTCAAGTCAAATCTGCTAAATTCTTGGATATTTTTGCCATCAACTAGAATCTCTCCTGACTGGATATCATAGAAACGCATCAAGAGTTTGACCATCGTTGTTTTACCAGCACCAGTAGGACCTACTATTGCGACTTTTTGGCCTTTTTCTACTTTTACTGAGAAATTATTGATAACGGTTTGATCTGCATTATAACCAAAGTGAACATTTTTAAATTCTACTACACCATTGATATTACTTGCATCTACTGGATTTTTAGTTTCAACAATTTCTTCATTTTCATCTAAAAATTCAAAAACACGCTCAGCTGCTGCTGCTGTTTGTTGAAGGACATTTGAGATATTCGCAAGTTGCGTAAGTGGCTGAGTAAAGTTTCTTACATATTGTATAAACGCTTGAATATCCCCTACTTCTATTGCACTTTTAGCTGCAAGTGAGCCACCAAGCACACAAACTGCAACATAACCGATGTTGCCAATGATTGTCATCATCGGCATCATAATTGAAGATAAAAACTGTGATTTCCATGCTGTCTTGTAAAGATTATCATTGAACACATCAAAACGTTCGATGCTTTTTTCCTCGCCATTAAATGCTTTTATGATTACATGACCACTGAACATCTCTTCAATATGACCGTTTACATGACCAAGTTGCTTTTGTTGTTCTTTAAAAAACTTTTGAGATTGTTTTACGATGAGCATAACAAGTCCCATGGACACTGGGATTATTGCTAGTGCTACAAGAGTCATCGATCCGCTAATGCTAATCATCATTGCCAAGACACCGACTACCGTTGTAAAAGAAGTGATAATCTGTGACAAACTTTGATTCAAGGTTGTACTTACAGTATCGACATCATTTGTAATCCTAGATAAAACTTCACCATGATTTGTATCATCAAAGTACTTCAGTGGAATTCGATTGATTTTCTCAGAAATATCTTTTCTCATGTTATAACTGATTTTCATTGAAACACCAGTCATAATAAAGCCTTGAATATATGACAAAAGTGCACTCATACCATATAGACCAACCAAGGTTAAAAGGATTCCACTGATATAACCAAAATCAATTCCTGAACCAACTCCAGTGAGATTCCCCATAAAGCCTTCATAAATTTTTGTTGTTACTTTACCTAAGAGTTTCGGTCCAATAATTCCAAAAGTAGCACTACCTATTGCAAAGAATATAACCAAGATGATTCTTGCTCTATATTCTTTTAGATAACTAAGCAATCTTTTGATTGTACCTTTAAAATTCTTAGCCTTTGCACCACCGCCCATCATTCCCATGGGGCCGCCCATTCCTGGTCCTCTGCCGCGTCCTTGAGGCGCTTTATTACTTGTGTTTTTTTCACTCATGATAATTCCTCCATGCTTAACTGCGACAATGCAATTTCTTGATAGGTTTTACAATTTGCCATCAATTCTGCATGTGTGCCTTTACCAACCAATTTACCTTCATCTAAAACTAATATTTGGTCAGCATTTTTTATAGTTGATATACGTTGAGCAACTAAAATTACAGTTGCATTATTTGTCTTTGTTTTTAAAGCGGAACGTAAAGCTGAATCGGTTTTATAATCAAGTGCAGAAAACGAGTCATCGAAGATGTATACTTTTGGCTTTTTCATAAGTGCTCTAGCAATCGATAATCTTTGTTTTTGTCCACCTGATACATTACCACCACTTTGTGAAATTGGCGCAAGTATACCTTCCGGTTTTTCTTTAACTATTTCTTCAGCTTGTGCAATTTCTATAGCTTCATTGATTTGATCTAAGTTTGCATTTTCATCACCGAACAGTAAATTGCTCTCAATTGTACCACTAAACAGTGACGCTTTTTGAGGTGCGTACCCTATTACATTTCGCAGATCCTTTTGCTTAACTGATTTAATGGACACACCATCAATTTTTATTTCACCCGAAGTCACATCATAGAATCTAGGAAGTAAATTTACAAGCGTCGTTTTACCTGAACCGGTAGAACCAATAATTGCTGTAACTTTTCCAGCTTCTGCTTTAAAACTTACATTTTTCAACATTGCTTCTTCAGCACCTGGGTATTTAAACGAAACATTATCGTATTCAACGATGCCTTTGCCTTGGGTATTCATTTGAACAGGAGTAATAGGATCTAAGATTGTTTCTTCAGTTTCTAAAACTTCAGCTATACGCCCTGCACTTACAGATGCTCTAGGAATTAAGATAAACATCATAGACAGCATGAGGAACGACATGATAATCTGGATTGCATATTGCATAAATGCCATCATATCACCAACTTGCATAGTAGAACTAGCAATTTCATGTGAACCAATCCAAACGATGAGTAAAGTCGTACCATTCATTATAAGCATCATCATCGGCATCATAAATACCATAACTCTATTAACAAATAAGTTCGTGTTTGTGAGGTTTTGGTTGGCTGTATCAAATCTTTTCTCTTCAAACTTTTGAGTATTAAATGCTCTAATGACCATCATACCTGTTAAATTTTCTCTCACTACTAAGTTTAGTTTATCTACTAATTTTTGTACTGCTTTGAACTTAGGAAGTGCAATTGTAAAGACAACTGCGATTAAACAAAGTAATAAAACAACAGCAAGTGCAATGATCCATGACATTTGATTACTTTTATCAAGTGCTCTGATAACACCACCAACACCCATAATAGGTGCATAGAACACCATTCGAATCATCATTACCATTAAGGTTTGAATTTGAGTAATATCATTTGTACTTCTAGTGATCAAGGATGCGGTTGAAAACTTATCAAATTCTGCATTTGAAAAACCTTCAACTTTTGTAAAGACAGCCTTTCTTAAGTTCCTACCCATACCAGCTGCAACTCTTGAAGCAATTAAACCTACTGAAATCGAGGCAATTGCACCTAAAAGAGATATAAACAACATGATACCACCCGTTTTTAGGATGTAATTCTTTTGAATTTTTGCCACATCAAGGCCTATTGTTTTAACATACTCACTCACACCAGAAGCACCCATTTTTACGAGCATTGATTCATCTAATGCATCGATGTTAATCGGATTTTCAAGTTTCATGTTTGCAATTGTTAAAAAACTCTTTGCTACAACTACTTCAAGATCATAAAGATCTTCAGTTGAAAGATCCTTTAACTTATATACATTTTCACCTGAAAGCGCTGTGTAAGATGCTTTAATATCATTATATTCAGTAGGATTATCATTTTCAGTAATCAGTGTATAGCTATTTTCAACTATATTTCTTTCTTCTGTAGTTAACATTTGTTTCATACTATCAAGGTCACTCGCTTTAAATACATCTGGAGCTGCTTGATCAACGCCGTTGTTTTGAATCCCTACGTTGACTATATTAGACATATAGTCTGGTAATGAAAGATCTGCCATTGCTTGACCATATAAAAGCGCTATGGCTACCAGGATCATCAAAGTAAACGGCTTTAAGAATTTGATTAATTTTGTCATGTAACTCTCCTTATTTTTTTAATGTAACTTTCGCTAAAGCCTTTTTTCTTGTGCCTCTTGCATCAGTCTTTCAAGAATAGATAATGCATCTAAAATCGTTTGCAACTCTTCTTCTGTTGCTAAGTTGAGGCTTTTACCCCATATGTCACCTGGTCTTGAAAATGTTTCTGCAGAGGATTGTTTAAAGGTATCCGTCAGTCGAATGAGAATAACTCTACCATCTTCGTCACTTTTCTCTCGAAGTATAATATCGTCTCTTTCCAATCTATCTAGAATTCCAGAAACTGTACTCATGGATAACCCCATATGTTGAGATATATCACTGATCTTCAGTGACCCGAATCTCATTAAGATGCCTACTACCATCCCTTGAGGGCCTGTAAGGTTTGCATCTTTAAACAACTTGCTCATTCCTTCATGCATTGATTCTTTTATTCTTTTAACTCTACGTATGACTTCATAACTCCGTTCAAATTCGTCCATTGACAACTTCCTTTTCAAATTAAATATACTCATATTATCTACACCGTACGTAAAGCATCGTATACGATATTTCGTGTACGATGTTTCGTGTACGAAGTATATTTTAACTTAGATTGTGAAAGATGTAAATAGACTTATGTTTACAATTTACTAATTTATAATGAACTAAATGTGAACAATACGCTTTATGTAAAAAAAGTGTCTATTTTCCACAATACTATACCCATAGTTTGTAGAAAGTAGACACTTATCAAGTTGATTTGCAATTTTAATTATTTAATACGATTAATTACTTTGGCTAAAATATTTTACAATTGTCTCGCCTATGGTTTTAGCAAACATCTCTTGTTCATATGCATCTGTTAGCCATTGAAAATCACTTGGATTTGGCATAAATCCAGTTTCTATTAATACTGAAGGCGTCCAAGTTCCTCTCACAACATAAAAGTTCATATTTTTTACGCCTCTATTCACTATTGCATGCTTAGACGAAATTGTCTCTTTTAGTGAATTTGCAAAAGCTTTTGCAATAGGATCTTTGTAATAGATAGTAAAACCACGCACTTTAGATATATCTGCTGAATCATCTAAACTATCTGCATGAATTGAGATAAACAAATCTGGTGATTCAGCTCTAGACAACATCAGTCTACTATCAAGACTCACATATATGTTTTGATCACGCGTCATAATCACATCAGCGCCTAAACCTTCTAAAATTGCCTTGAGATAAAAACTATAATCTAAAACAACACCTTTCTCAGTATACAAAGTACCTAAAAGGCCAATTGCTCCCGAATCAGTTCCACCATGACCTGGGTCAATCATAATTACAGCACCCTCTAATGGAAAATTAGGATTCACAGAATATGCAGCAAATTTTTTCTTAAGCACTAATTTTACACCTTTTGTTGTATTTTCCATATAGTAACCAGCTAAACTTTCTGGGTTACTTATTTCAAATCTAACTTTCATTAGACTATTTTCTGCTATATGTTCTGAAGATTTAATTAGACTGCTATTTTGACTGCTAAATTCTGGTATCTTATAAGTGTTGGCAAAACTAATTTCAACAAATTTACCATCATAATCAACAGAACTTACAACTTGCTGAGACATATCAAAATAGATTTCTTCTTTTTTACTTGTATTACTCGTAGAAATTTTATTGATAACATTTTTACTAAGCGTTGAATTAGAAACAGAAATATCATTTGTCTTCACCCATATCCCAGAAGATAATCGTGTATAATCACCATTTTCTCCTGTTATATAGTCTTTCATCCCCTTTTGTAAAATAAAATGTGCGCCATTAGATGTAGTAGCTGACTCGTATGAATTTATAAACTCGTCATTAACTATTGCTACAAGTGGGGCACCCTCCATCGCAATTTTCACATTGACGTTTCCTGTCTCTGTATCAACAGTTCCTTTGTATGACATCTTATAAATTGGTTTTCCAAGGTCAACAATCTTAGCACTACCCGACTGAACAGGTGCTTTTATTCTCAGTGAATAAGAAGTCGAATAGAGTGCAGTAGAAGTAGTTGATTTAGTGTTTGGAATAAGGTTGTATGTTTTTCCAGCTAAAGTTGCTGTAACGGTTGCACCAATTGGCGCACGACAGTAAAACTTCAATTCTTCATCGGTGCTTATCATAGTAGCCGTTTGAGGCCATGTAGAACCTGTGATAATCTCAGGTTTTGTCATTGGTGAAGCTTGAGTAGTCGACTTAGAAACTCTTGTGATTTTGCGTGTAACTTTTTTGCCATTTTGACTGATGACAAATGTATTTACACCATTTTTGAGGGGGACATACGTACCAAAATAACCGGACATAGTTCTTATTCTAATTTCCTCACCATTGAGGTAAACAGGATAATTAACATCTGATGCACCTCCGATGAAATAAAAACTACTTGTAGTCGTTACATCCTTCACTGGGCGACCAATAACGAGCAATTTTTGTACAGAACCTATACCATTGCTATTATTATGAACTGTTAATAGATTAGACAAATCCATATTATCCTTAAAAAAAGCATATCTGAAATAGATGCTCCCCTTGATCTGAGCATAAGATTTATTTAAAGTGAGTTGTCTCGAAATTTCATCCACACCATACCAAGGACTAGTTACATCTTTATCTCCAACTCTATATGCAGCTTGTCCAATGTATAGATTCGCTTTTGAATCCTTTGCGGCGTCTGCCCACCATGCTACAAGCTTGCTATAATCTGCCGCATTGTATCCGATATTCCAGTATAATTGTGGCGCTAAATAATCTACCATATTTGTTTGAAGCCATTTTTTTGTATCCGCATATTGGCTATAATATGACTCAAAACCATTAGTATCGCTACCCTCTTTGTTATTTTTAGCGTTTGCCCATATTCCAAAAGGACTTACACCAAACCTTACTTGAGGTTTTTCTTCTTTTATTGCAGTATATACATCGTTAATTAAAGCATCTACATTATTGCGGCGCCAGTCAGAAAGTGAGTTAAAGTTTGCACCATATTTTTTATATGCATCTCCATCATTAAAACTCGTACTTGGATAGAAGTAATCATCAAAATGAATACCATCTACATCATAATTACTTACAATTTCCATAATACTCTCTACTATATGTTCTCTAACTTCTGGTAATCCAGGATTAAAATATAAATTACCATC
The DNA here is from genome assembly GCF_029914245.1 of Fusibacter bizertensis. Classification (GTDB taxonomy): domain Bacteria; phylum Bacillota; class Clostridia; order Peptostreptococcales; family Acidaminobacteraceae; genus Fusibacter_C; species Fusibacter_C bizertensis. Next base: position 122,460 of record NZ_JARYZI010000005.1, on the reverse strand, counting down.
AGTATGTTCAACCACCCACTGTGGATGTAACTTTGCAGGGTGATTACTTGCTAGACTACTATAATCATAAGATGGCTCTGAACCATTTTTTCTTGTAATTCTATATGGGTTTAACCATGCATGAAGTGCAATGTTACGCTTGTGTGCTTCATCGATCCAAAACTTTAATGGATCAAAATCATCAGACGGTGCTACACCCTGTTTACCTGTAAGGTATTTAGACCATGGATAAATTTTAGATTGATATAATGCATCTGCTGAGGGACGAACTTGTAATACAATAGCATTAATTCCCATGATCTGTGCTTTATCCAATATCTCAATGGCTTCTTTTTTAAGTGTGGCACTATCAGTTGTAGCTTTACTTGGATAATCAAGGTTTAAGACCGTAGCAACCCAAAGCCCTTTAAAATCGTTATTAATTTCCTCTAATCGGGTATCGGTAAGTGTGCCCGCATAGGATGGGCTTGCATTGTTGGAAAATAGAATCAGTGTCAAAAAAAGTATGAAAATTATTGCGTTTCTATTTTTCATAAGTGTCTCCTCCTCATAAATCGTTGTAAAGTTACAGCTTTATTTTATCTTATAATCTTTCATTTGTGGCAATTTGTATCAACACTTAATTTCTTTGTAATATATATGAAATGATAGTTGAATATTTTAAAATAAAAAAAAGTAGCGGCATAAATCGCTACAATTATAATTACTTCCATCGATGAAAATTGTATAATTTTGTACATATAGCATCCCAAACGATACCTTGAGCATCACTATAGGTCTTATAGGCTTCTATTGCTTCATCTCTCCCTTGCAATTCAGGTGAAACTAAGCATATTTTGTAGCCCAGTGCCTTTATTTCATTATATATAACTTGATCTATTGGAAGATATGAGAAACAATCAACCCATATCCATTTGACCTTGCCAGCCATTTTTCTAATCGTATCCAACCCTTCAAACTCAGAGAATCTAATGGCAATATTTTGCTCACCTTCATTTGAAAGCAAATAAATCATAGGAAAAGACGAATCTAAGAAAAAGTACTGCTCAATGTTATATTTTTTAATTAATTCCAATACTTTATGTTCGATTCGCTCACTTTTAATATTTAATATCATTGTCCCATGGTGATAATGCTTCAGATAATCTTCAAACTTTTCACCAATAACAAATGGATCATGAGATATGATGATTTCTCCATTTTGATCTCTAAGGTCTAATTCTACACCACAAGTTTCCGGTGTTTCTTTAAGCGCTTTAATAGTATTAACTCTATGACTTATAAATTCCACTATAATCTCCCTATTCTAAATTTTGTGTTTTTAATTCTGACTTAAGTAAACGACTAAAAGATAAAGTTCTTTTTATGAACTTCCATTTTGCTTTTAAAGTTTGATCATTCCACTTTGATTCACCGTGAATTCGGTCCGTAAACAGCACCTCAAAACGTTCAACTTTTAAATCATATTCTCTTGCCATTACATACATATAAAGATCCAATGAAAAGTCATCAGGAAAAAAAGCTAATCTATCAAAGAAAACTTTTGGGAAAATATTAGGTTGTGCATTGATATCCCATAATTTCATCTTAAAATTAACACTCTCGTAAAGACTCATTCCCACAGTAAAGACAACATCTATGAGTGGTCTCTTTTTTCTCAGTCCTTTATAATATATATTTTTAGGTTTATCCGTATCTTGTGCGCAAATCATATCGTAAACAAGAGCTACATCTCTTGGATCAGTTTGCATATCAGCATGAGTCCAGCCAATGTAATCACCACTTGCAGATTTTAAGCCTGATACAATCCCAAAGCCATAACCTCTATTTATAGGAACTGATACGAGTTTTGCAAAATTATAATTTGGGACTAAATCTTCAAATACCTCGTTACTGCCATCAGTGGAACCGTTATCGACTAAGATCACGTCAATCGAACGATCTTTAATAACTTCAGAAAAACGATTTAAAATAAGTGGAATATTGTCTTTTTCATTATAGCAAGGGACAACAATTGAAAGTTGCATTTGTTTTCCTTTCTAATTACTTAGATTTTATTGTATGATTATCCTATTTTTTTAAATACCCAAAATTTCTGTCCTATATAGTTAACAATGATACTTGTTCCAGTTGCAAATGAAAAGCCTAACAGCGCAATTTCACTAATATTTAAAACAAAAGCATTAATCACGACATTTAACGAAAAGCTAAATGCATATAAAACTGTAAATTTGATCAGTGCTATATGAGTATGATGAGATTTACCGGCATCAAAAGTCCATGCTCTATTGATTAAAAAAGCTAATAAAGCTCCTGAAATATATGAGATTCCCTTAGAAATCGAAGGATTAACCTCAAAAATAAGGTAAAGCATCATGTATATTAAAAAGTCAGTTGCAACTGCACTTAAACCTGACACGAGATATCTAACAACCTCTAGTTCAAACCACTTTTTCATTATTTACCTATTTTCTTGCTGAAATGCATAAAATTTCTCATTCCACTCTTGTACCTTTAACGGATTAAAGCTTGGGTCTAGTTCAATCCTATACGGATGAAAATTAGATTTATGAAAGAAACTTTGCCAATAACTGTACGTTTTGTAATCATTAGGAGTCCCCCAACTCTCATAATCACAAGTCAAAACATAACCCGTTACATGAAGTTCATTTAGTATTCCCATAATTGAATCTATATAGAATTCATTGTTTACCCTTATATTATGTTCTTTTAAATACGCCACACCATCTACAAAGTATTTTGCTTTAGCAAAATAAAATGCACCAACAATTGCATGATCTTTTGTTGGATTTTCTGAGAGCGGTATTTTTACTGAGACGTCTTTTATACAGCCAGTATTGTCAGTTTTTATATACCCATAACCCTTTGGATTTGCCCCTACTGTGGGATTATTTTTAAAAGTAAAACAGATGACATCGCAATTTTGATCAGCCATTAAACGACGGTATTTCTCTTCGTCTATTATAAGTCCATTATCACAAGCCGCAATTAACAATGGTTTTTCGAGGTCTCCAGCATTTATACCTAAGGATGCCGTAATCGCTTGTCCTTCAGTAACGTGATTCAATTTCAAGATCTTTGCTCCCGAGTATTCTGACTTTAGAACATCGTCAATTCCATATGCGTCGCAATGTTTTTCAAGAACTATAAACCTTGCATTATCCGACTTTGGATAGCTATCAAAAGCTTGTAAAATCATTGGCTTACCAGAAATTTCAATGAGCGGCTTAGGTGTGATATAGCCTTCATTACTAAACCTTGAACCTTCCCCTGCTAAGGGGATTAGATTGATCACATCTGGGTTAGTAGCATGATACGGTTTATTATGAATTAGTTTTTTAAAATAGTTCGAATGATACAAATAATCTTCTACATCCTCAGGTGTTCCCCACTGGAGCATATGTTGTATTTCATAGATGGATACCTTTAACTGATCTTGTATCAATAAGTTGTAAACAACAGATACATAAAACTCACCATTTAAATTTAAATCTCTTTCAACTGTTAAATCAAAATATTTCTTGAGTAATTTACCACTTTTAAAATAATATGTTCCTGACGAAGCGTATTCTGCCATTCGATTATCAGTAAATGGCTTTTTCTCTTGAATTTCTAACATCCATTGTTCATGATCCCGCATAAATGCATAATTTGTTGTTCCAAGCATATGAGGATGAAAACCTTTGTATGCCGGTATCGCACCATCCGCATCACGCTCTCTGGTATGCGCCAAAAAATCTTGATAATTCCAGTAACAACCGAAATCACAGTAATTAACAATTACTTCTTCATCAGCATCAATATATGTGTATGCCTGTTGTACTGCATATATTGGTCCAAGTTTATGTGGCTCAATTGCAATAATTCTACCCTTTGGCGCAATTCTATTCAAAATTGCCTTCATATTCGTCGTTTCTAAATGATCCTTTGCACAGATAAATATAAACTCATCTTCACCAGGAAACATGTCGACAACATGTTCTATAATGGGCTTTCCATCTACTTCAATCAATGGTTTCGGTACTTTATAGCCTTTGTTTATAAAACGCTGTCCTCTACCAGACATAGGTATAATAATCTTCATGAAAAAACCATCCTAACTATAATTTTTTTCGATACTTTTCAGCTTCCCAGTTGAGAAGCTCATATATTTGAGCAACTTCAAGCAAGTTAAGTTTTTCACCTAATTGCTCATCTAATAAAAATTGAATTTTAAGTACATCTTGAATCTCTAAACATTTTTTTATGGTCGTTGCTACAAAATATAAATTCTTTTGATAAACAATGATTTTAGGAAAATCATTATATTTGATCTTATATGCTTCAATGTGATCAATCAGTTGATCATAGTTCTCAGAGTAAATTGCCTCAGGACCACAGAAAACAACTGCATCAGGAAATGATAATCGAAGACGCTTAAACCTTACTAAATCACGATCCTCGTTTAATCTCACAAAAACTTGCAAATTATCGAAAGAAGATGCAAATGCTCTTTTGATATCAATGATTTGTCTGTATGAAGAAGATGTCTCCACAGGTAAAACCATTTGCTTTAACAAGTAATCTTCACTCTTAGTATAGAGTTGCTCTACTTGCTCAAGATCATCTGCAGCAATAATAATACCGTGATTTTTCAAAAGTATGATCTGAGGTGTTTTATGATATACAGCTTTATACATATTCAACTTTTGTTGAAGTTCGAGTGCTAGTTTCATGCCAGGTTTTTCATAGCCTACACATAGAAAATCATGGTCGTAGGTGTTTGGTTTGTCAAATTGATGTGCAACCCTTTTACTATAATCCTCAGTAGATGTATAACGCAGTGCTGCAAATGAATGTAGATGTAGCACATGTTTAAACGGTAAAAGTGCATGCAGATATGTTTCAATCGACGGACGTAATTTAGATAAATTCGCCTCATTTACCATTTGATTTTGTAACGATTCATCATCAATTGAAATTATATTCTTCTGGACGCCATCAACAATTGCGATTATTTTATCTAAATCAATTATACTAAAGCCACTTTTATCATCTACTTCAGACATTAGAAAACCCGATGCTTTAATCATCATTTTTTTTGTACTTTCATTTTCAAGTAAATACTTTGTCGATGCATTTCCTCCGCCTGCTTGTATCAAATCCACAGCATCAGAATATTGATGACAAAGTGCAATAAATTCTCGACTTATTGATCCCATATCGCTCTCCTATTCTAACCAATGAATAATGTCAAAAAAACTATTAAACGGATGAATCCCCTTACTTAAATCTTCTAAATCAGAATTGCCTTTATATAAGATACTGTCTATACCACATGCACTTGCACCCAAACAGTCCTTTTCATAGGAATCTCCTATCATTATAACTTCACTGGCTTTTAGACCAAGTTTCTGTAGACCTAAAGTAAATATAAATGGATGAGGTTTTTCAACACCAGCTTCTTCTGATGTAACTAGGTGCGTAATCCATTGATCCATGTCTAACTTTATGATTTTGTTGTACTGTGCCATAGCAGTAAAGTCTGTAATGATACATTTGGGTAAATCAATTTCCTTTAGGAATTCCAAAGCAAAGGGTTCAGGCTTTATCAAGCTATAAAACAGTTGCCAATAATTAGACTCAAGTTTTAATGTTAATGAAAAATCAAAAGCACCAACTTCCTCAAGCATTCTTTGAAAATACAAAATTCTACTATGGGAAGATGCCGTTCCATGTAATTTAATATGATTGCTCTTTTTAGCTAAACTAAAGATGCGCTTTGCATCGCTAAACGTTAATCCCGTTTCTTTTGAGAAAAGAGTAAGTGTATCAGTCAAGGCTTCTTCATGTGCAACGTCATAATTATAAAGTGTGTTATCAAGATCTAGCAATATGCCTTTATAATTCATTTTCTTCTCCTTTTTTGAAATGATGACTTAACAAAATCAAAGTAAATAATTGAATCATACCTTGATAACCATTTTTCCATATGATCTCATGTCCATTGATTAGTTCATCAATATTTTCAATATAGCTTTCTGCAATAAGTTTTAAAACATCTTTAGGAACTTCATTCTCAAATATTATGTGCTGAAAGCTCATATCGGTATCATAAAAATGAGTACTTTCAAATCCAATTTCTTGAATTCGCTCTAAAATACCTTCAACTTCAACATCTAGTGATAATTTGATTTTAAGTTTTAATCTTGGATTATCATCACTACCAACTTGGAAAAGATCATCCGTAAAAAATTGTATAATTAGGTCTGCATAATTCATTTGCGGATGAATATACAACTGTGCATCTTCTTCTCTTGCTTCAATTTGAGCTGTAATTTGTTCGGCAGAATACCCTCTCGTAGCAATATCTCTTCTGATTTTCCAGTGTCTTCTAAGTGATTCCTGCGTATCAAGGTATATCTTGATATCAATCAGCTTACGCGTCTGTGGCAAATAAAACGGATGCAGACCTGCTACGATGATAAAATCATTAGCATATACTTTTAAAGGTTCTGAAAAACCGCCAGTATCATGATTGTACTCTACTCGCTCAATATTGGAACCGTTCTTTAGTGCTTTTAAATACTGCGCTTGGCGGTATAGATAATTTGCTTTGGGATTAAGATGTGTTATATTTTCCCAGCTCTGATCGCCACGTCCCCATTTATGATCACCATCTGATTCAATTGGCACTATATTTTCAGCACCTAATAATTGAACTATACTTTGTTTAACTGTTGTTTTACCAACGCCAGAATCTCCACCAATACCAATTAGAGTTGCATGTTCTTTTTTCTTATATACTCGGTTAGACTTAATCCCGTATTTATAAAGAACGTATACAACAAACATCAACACACCTTCAAAAGTAGTAAAAACAAGATTTTTATGTTGTAAATTCTCTAAATACGGCGCATATAGAAAAGTAATAAGATACATAGTTGAAAACAATGCACTTAAAGCATATGCGATTTTAACGCGATCTAATAAACTTATAAAGAGTACTGAACAAAGGACAAAACTCCATACATACCAATTTTCAGAGGGTGGAACAAGCAACACAAATACAGAATAAACAACTGCTAAAAAATTGTGTAACAGATCCTTATTTACTTTCTCATACATCAGAAAACGTGCATAAATTACTAATACTGCGAGATAAGCAACGTATAACTGATAGTTACCCATGTTTAATGAAAGATCATATAGTAAACTTTGTTGAGGATTAAGATAAACCATACTTATATAACTCAAACTAAATGTAAATGGTGCTGATATAAAAACCACTACACCTAGAAAAGACGCAATTGAAGTTGCAATAATCTTAAAGCGGTCTCTTTGTATGTTTCGATATAAATAAACCAATATAAGAGGTAAAGCAAAAAGCATCGGAATTTTGACACTAAACCCAAGTGCAAGCGCTACTGACATAGATATATAATGACGCTTTTGAAGATGATAAAGTGACAGGAGTAAAAAGAATATTGCGATCAAATCCAAGTGTCCAAGAAAAAAGGATGCATATATAACAACGGGTGACAACAGAAAAAAGTAAATGATCTTCCATGCTTTTTTAGGAAACATCTTATTCAGTACTAAAAAACAACCAAGATCCGCTGCTAAGATCGGTAGCGTATAAAGTAAATTTCTTAGCCATTGAGGTGCAGTGCCAAAAACGGATAATAAAAGTTGCATGAATTTATATACATATAGCATGAGTGCTGGATATGGAAATACAGAATAATCTCCATTTGCATAGAAAACTTCCCAAGGAGAAGTACCTATCGAGAAAGTACTTACAAAATCGAAAACAGAGTCCACTTGCGCACGATTGATCAAAACAGTTCCTATTATTAACTTTATGGTCGTGATTAAGACGATAGATAAGAATATCTTGTTTTTAATAAGTTTATTCATTTTCAATAGTTCGCTCCTGTTTTAAAGGTATTTCGAATATAATAAATACAGCTGCAAAAAAAGACCATAGCAAAGGCTCTGCCATATATCTCGCTTGAATTTCAAATATACTATGGAGCATCATAAATGCCAAATAGATTGTAAACGGTATAAATGCGCCTCTAATCTTATATCTGATTCTAAACATGATACATGCCAATATCAATAAACTGGTAATCCATTTAAAGGTCTTAACCCATCCCTCTTCTACTTTTTCATAATGTCTTGTGATTTCTAAGTCAGACACAGTATAATCTCTATATTTAACGCCAAATGCAAGTGTTTCCCTAAAAGAAAATTCATCATAATTTATGACGGCTTCTAGTTTACAAAAAATAATATCCAAAATATAACTTTTGCTCTTTACACTCAAATGTTTGGAGATTACATCAACTAACGGTAAATCGATTTCTTCTAGTGTTTTATCATAAGCTTCTCTTGTCCATCTACCACACATTGAACCTACTTCTGTATCTAATAGGCCAGTGTAGAGTTGTAATCGGCCTTGTCTCGCCACATCTAGCGGACGATCTGACTGACTTCTAAGTGCGAGCTCAGATATTGCAGCAAAAAAAACCGCAATGCATACAGTCAAAATGACAGCCCTTAAAACGCTGTCTTTCGTCAATTTTTTAATATTAAATAATATCGTGAAGCCTACAATAATACCAAGTGCCAAACCAGTTTTTACTCTTAAAGCCACAGCTAAAAATATAGCGATACCACTTAGAATAAGCCAAAGTTTAGATTGGGGCTGATCACTATTCTTTGATAGTTGACTAGTCAGATACAAACTAAAAAAACGTGTTGCCGCAATAAGTAAAGCTACGTTTGGAAAATCAGCATTTACCATACCAGCATAACCGGTATTCCAAAGTGCAAACATTGCAAATCCAAAAGTTGCAAATAACTGTCCACCTAATTTATACCATATATTCTTCTGTTTAACGCCTAACCAAGTGGTGGTAAAAACAAGTATTAAAAAATTTGAATTTACAACTAAAGCAGACCAATAAGGCTGAATCCCAAAGTATTTAAACGGTGCATATATAAAACCAATAATACCACCTTTATGGTATATGGATAAATCACTCGCAAGGTTCCAATAATAAATAAAATCACTTGTTGGCATAGGTCGAATAGTAGAAACTACATCATAAGATAATTTAAGAAAATATACCAGCACAAATGAATGTAGAATAAATAGTATATAATCGACGATCTTTGCTTTAGAAATAACTTTAGAAAATGCTTTAAATATTGCCTTATAAAATCTCATTTAACGCCCCTTTAATGATATTGATTAAACACCTAATTATAACATAAGGAAAGGCTTATAAACAGCGATAATCACTAGATTCTGCTATGAATTCATTACAAAAAAAACTGCTAATGGACCTAATATTAAGACGAATCCATTAACAGCATAATTTTATATGTTATTTTTCTTGATTTTTTAAGTAGCCTGACAAATAGTGAGCTATAATCACTGCTAAAACGCCACCAATTAGGGCTGTATATAGTTGAGGTAAAGAAAATGCAGCGATAAGTTTAGGTGGTACTTTCTCAACAAATAATACAACTAAATATCGTATTGATATCGCCAAAAAGCTTGCTTTAACTACGGCTGCAAGAACCACACCTATCCAAGCACCAAATTTGTGAAACTTTCCTTTGAATAAAGAAAAAGTCAATACTAGCAAGGTATTTGCTATCATGATAAATGGAACGACTGGTAAAAGTGGCATAATACCCAAGAAAAATGCAACTAGCGGCGTCAAGCAACCAATGATTACAGCTGATATTGGACCCACTACAATTGCTGCGATAATCAAAGTCATATTGACTAAAGGTCCTACTGCTGGCTGTGCAAATTGATTAAAACCAACTTGAAAAATTAAAGCTAGAGACAAAAGAACTGCTGTCCTCGTTAATGTCAACATCGTTTTGTTTCGTTCATTAGAATTCATAGAATGCTCCCCTTATTTACCTAAATTTAGTCTTTCATCGTAAACTTTGTAATCTTACTCGGCGTTGTGAACAAGACCTAGACCAATAATTTGCTTAACATGATCATCGTCTAACATATAATATACCACTTTGCCTTCTTTTCGCGATTTAACAAGTCTAGCTTGTTTTAAAACTCTCAATTGATGTGATATTGCACTTTGAGTCATACCCAAAAGAAAAGCAATATCGCATACACAAAGTTCAGAAACTGAAAGTGCAGACAATATTTTTACTCGTGTTTGATCACCAAAAACTTTAAAAAAATCTGCTAATAGACCTAAGTCATCATTAGATGGAATCACTAATTTCACTTTATCAATTGACTCTTGATGAATGACATTACACTCACATCTATCTTCACTTTGATTTTGTTTTTTCATGTTTACCTCAGTTCATATTTTATTTATTCTATTATAAAATCTAAGGCTTTAGATTTCAACCTTTACCGATGGTGTTTTTGCTTTTACAAGTCGAACTTGTGAATAAGAGAAAAACACAAGTCCGATCCAAATAATGATAAATGGAATAAATTCAACCACTCCAAAGGGCTCATCAAATACATATATTCCTAAGAATAGTGCTATAGTTGGTGCGATGTATTGCAAAAATCCAACAACATTAAGCGGTAAGCGTTTTGTACTTTCAGCATACATAAGTAATGGTGTGGCAGTAACTATACCACTGGTTGCAATTAATAGCCAAAACCAACCAGATAGATTACCTGATATCCCTACACCACTTGTTTCAACATTAATCAAATATATCAAAGATGGAATTCCTATGACAAAAGTCTCAAAACCAAGGCCCATTAATGATGGTAATGCTGACTTCTTCTTTAATAATCCATAAGCTGCAAAACAAAATGCAAGTACGAGTGCAATGATTGGTATGCGTCCATATAATATGGTTTTAAGTAATACACCAACACCTGCAAATGTTAAACCAATCTTTTTATATTTATCTAGTTTCTCCTTGAAAAAAATTGCTCCAAATAAAGTGAGTATCAAAGGGTTCATATAATAGCCCAAACTTGTTTCGATGACATAATTGTTATTGACAGCCCATATATAAAGCAGCCAGTTAATTGATATAAAAATTGCTGGCAGGGCAATTCTGCGCCATTGTACGGGCGATTTTATAATATGGACTAACTTTGAAAAATCACCTTTTACTAGCATCAATACAGTCACAAAAACAAAAGACCAGACAACGCGTTGTGAAAAAATTTCATATGGTGTTATTGCTTTTACAAGTTTCCAGTATAAAGGGAGTAAACCCCATATTACAAATGCTAGCGCCCCCATCAAGAGACCTTGAATATAATTTTTTTTATCCAATTTTCACCTACTTTAGCAAGAATTTTGCATAATATTCATCATATGTTAGCCCTGACTCATATACTTTCGTAGCCAGTTCAACACCTAGATATCTATAATGCCATGGTTCATACATATAACCAGTGGTTGATTCTTTTCCCTCAGGATATCTTAAAATAAAACCATATTGATGTGCATGATCTTGCAACCAAACAAACTCTCTCGTGTTTTCAAAAGATTGAGAAACATCATTAATATCAATTGCTAAACCCGTTTCATGTTCAGAATGTCCTGGTCGTGCTGAAAAACGATCGGCTGCTGCTTGTCCATTATTGGCTTTATATTTGTTATAAAGTCTCTCTTGATAAGCGTAAGTACGATAAGCAGATATAATTTTTATCGTGAGCTCTTCTTTTTTTGCCTCATCAGACATTTTGATAAATGCATCCAATGCATTTTGAGATAATTTATATTCTTTTCCATCATTTACAAAGTAACCATTTGTCACATTCACTAAATTTTCAGGTGTAAAATTACTTGATAATTGATAATACTTATTACAAATTACATTTAATACACTTGGTTCAGTTACAGGAATTATATTTGTATAAAAATCAAAATCATGATTCATATTAACCGCCAAAACTATTTCCTCTGCAGTTTTAGAAAGATGCGAATTCAGGTATGCATTATATCTTTGTTCGTTTTTTTCAATATAATAGGGAATCTTTGAAAAATCCATACTTGCCTCCTGTTGTCTTGTTGACTCTGAACTGGTTGACTCAGCGCTACCTACTTCTATAGTAGTTTCAGTCGTTCCGGCATCAGCTTCACCACTCTGGGTTTCATCTATTGAATTTTGTTCATTGGTGATAGGATGAGTCGTTTCTATTAGAGCACTATCATTTGAAGACATCTCGGTACTTTCAATTAATTGACCATCAATTTCTTGATTTGAATTTATAGTATTCTTAATCAAACTAAAAATAAAAATTAATAAGATGATCATTATAAGAATGATAACTAATCTTCTATAAAGATATTTCGATGATAGAAATTTTTGGAGTTTATTCTTTTTTGCCATTATAATTTTGTCCTTTCAATTGATGAAATATTAATTGTGTCATTATTGGTTCATTTTCCTTCATTACATTATAGCTTATGTAACCATGAATGACATTAAAAATTTGTGAATTTCAGACACTTTGACATAATCTTTCGGGTATGGTAATATTTTTTTAACATAACTCTACTTTGTTTTCGGAGGTTTTATGAAACGCATAATTTCATATCTTAAACCCTATCTACCTAAAATGACGATAGGACTTTTAATAAAATTTACAGGTACTATTATGGATCTTTTGATTCCTTGGATTTTAGCACATATGATTGATAAAGTTGTGCCCCAAAAAGACATTAAACTTATTATATACTGGGGTCTTGCCATGGTTTTTTGTGCAGCACTTGCTATCGTAGCCAATATTACAGCGAATCGAATGGCAACAAGAGTTGCTGCTGAAACAACAAGAAAAGTAAGACACGACCTCTTTGAAAAGATAACATATCTTTCTTGTGGTCAAATTGATAATTATACAGTTCCCTCTCTCGTGTCAAGACTTACATCCGACACTTATCATGTACATAGAATGATCGGTATGATGCAAAGATTAGGTGTTAGGGCGCCTATTTTACTACTTGGAGGAATCATAGTTACCATTTCAATTGATCCCGTCCTGTCATTAGTACTTTTAGGTATTCAACCCTTTATCTTTTTAACTGTATTTTATGTATCAAAGAAAGGGATACCACTATACAATAAACTTCAACAATCTGTAGACCAGATGGTTCGAGCACTCCGTGAAAATATCACTGGTGTGCGTATTATTAAAGCGCTAGCAAAAACCGATTATGAAAAAGATCGTTTTGCATCGGTCAGTTCCGAAGTAGTTAAACGTGAAAAAAAAGTTGGTATGACAATGGCGCTTACTAATCCAGTGATGAATTTATATCTTAACTATGGCTTAACAGGAGTGATACTCATGGGTGCCTATCGCGTTAATGCAGGACTATCTCAACCTGGTGTTGTCATAGCTTTTTTAACTTATTTCACTATTATTTTAAATGCAATGCTATCAATAAGCAGAATTTTTGTTTTGGCATCTAAAGGACTTGCTTCGTTTAACCGAATTATAGAAGTGATAGACACACCGGAAGATCTTACAATAGAAGATATACCACCTACTCCTTCAGCGTACCATATTGAATTCAAGAATGTTACCTTTTCATATCATAAAAACCAAGCCAATCTCAGAAATATAAGTTTTAGCTTAAAAAAAGGAGAAACACTTGGGATTATCGGACCGACGGGTAGTGGAAAATCAAGTATACTTAAACTTTTGCTAAGGTTTTATGATACTGATGAAGGGGAAATATGTATTAACGGTCGCAATGTCAAATCAATTCCAAGAAAAGAGCTACATAAAATGTTTGGTATCGTTTTTCAAAACGATATATTATTTGCAGATAGCATCGCTGAAAATATTGATTTTGGAAGAGGATTACCTTTAGAGAAAATTATGTTTTCTACAGACTTAGCTCAAGCGGGAGAATTCATTGATACACTAGAAGCGCGGTGGAACCACAGACTTACAAACAAAGGTTCTAATCTCAGTGGCGGTCAAAAACAACGTATACTTATTTCTCGTGCATTGGCTGCAAATCCAGAAATTTTGGTATTGGACGATTCTTCTAGTGCACTTGATTATAAAACTGATGCACAACTTAGAAATTCACTTAACCAACATTTTGAAGATACAACTACAGTAATTGTTGCACAGCGTATTAGTTCCATTATGCATGCACGTCATATCATTGTGCTAGAAGATGGAGAAATCATAGGTAGTGGATCACATCAAGAACTCATGAAAAATTGTAAAAGCTATCAAGAAATAAGTATATCTCAGATGGGAGGTGCATCACTTGACTAGAGCTGACAGATCACCTACTCCAAATAAATCAACAGAATATACACCCAAAAACAGAAGAAAAATACTGTTTAGATTAACAAAATACCTCTATGCATATAAATTATATATTTTGCTTGCTTTAATTCTCACTTTTACAAGTAATATTTTGTCCTTAATAGGACCTTCTTTAGCGGGATCTGCCATTGATGCCTTTGGGACTTCACTGGGCCAAGTAAATTTTCCAAAAGTTTTTGGTTATATTATAACCATGTTAATCTTATATGGCTTTTCAGCTCTGTTGTCTTACTTATTAGCGATCTTAATGATTCAACTTAGCCAAAAGGTTGTCTATAAGATGAGAAAAGATGTTTTCGATCGACTTGCTGATTTACCTGTAGGATATTTCGATCAACATCAAACAGGAGATATCATAAGCCGAGTTACTTATGACATTGACACAATTAACACTTCACTCTCCAATGATGTGATTCAAATTTTTACAAGTTTAATTACAGTTGTTGGTTCACTTACTATGATGATCATCATTTCACCTCAACTTGTTTTGGTTTTCCTTTTGACAATTCCAGCCTCCATCGCTTTCACACGATTTATGACTCAAAAGACTAAACCTCTGTTTCGAAAAAGGTCAGGCAAGCTAGGTGAACTAAATGGTTTTGTAGAAGAAGTTATTTCTGGTCAAAAAGTTATCAAAGCATATCATCAAGAAGATGTAATGATTGAACGTTTTGATATAAAAAACGATGAAGCAGTGGAAGCTTTTTACAATGCAGAATACTACAGCAGTACTGTTGGTCCAACCATTAACTTTATTAATAACCTTTCACTCAGTTTAGTCAGTGTTTTTGGGGCTATTTTATACCTGCTTGGTCAATTGACCATAGGAAATGTCTCTTCATTTGTGCTCTATTCTAGAAAATTTTCAGGACCAATTAACGAACTTGCTAACATCATCAGTGAATTACAATCGTCACTTGCTGCTGCTGAGCGCGTTTTTAAAGTTATCGATGAAATACCCGAAAAAGAAGATGCAATTGATGCTATTAATATGTCTGAAGTAGAGCTCAAAGGTAACATCACTATAGAAAATTTAACGTTTGGGTACAATGATGAAAAAATTATTATTGACAATCTTAACCTTCAAGCCAAAAGTGGTGACTTAATAGCAATTGTAGGACCTACTGGTGCTGGAAAAACAACAATTATTAATCTTTTAATGCGTTTTTACGATCCTCAAAGCGGAAAAATATCCATTGATGGACATGACATTAAATCAGTTACTAGAAAGAGTTTAAGACAGTCATTTGCAATGGTTTTACAAGATACTTGGTTGTTTCAAGGCACAATATACGAAAATATAGCTTACGGAAAACCTAACACCACACTAGAAGATGTCATCAAGGTTGCTAAAGCCGCTAAGATTCACAATTATATAACCCACTTGCCTAATGGTTATGAAACCCTACTGAACGAAGAGGGAATCAATATATCACAGGGTCAAAAGCAGTTACTCACAATAGCAAGAGCAATGTTACTTGATGCAAAGATGTTAATACTTGATGAAGCAACATCAAACGTTGACACACGTACAGAATTACAAATTCAAGAAGCTATGTATGATCTAATGAAAGGTAAAACAAGTTTTGTTATCGCACATCGACTTTCTACTATTCAAAATGCAGATACTATATTAGTAGTTAACAATGGTCTAATCGTAGAACATGGAAAACACACTGATTTACTTTCGTTAAAAGGACTTTATGCTGAAATGTATTATAGTCAATTCTCATCTCAAAACTAAACAACTCTATCAATTTCAATCCGTAAAAAAGCTACAATAACAGTGCTAGAAAGCAGTATTATTGTAGCTTTGTTTAATTGTAAGGAAAATCGAATTATATTTCATCCATCAAGACAGAATCCCAACTATGAAGCATGGATTCAATAGACATTTGTCCAGGTGCTGATGGGTAAGTCCCTCTAGCAAAGGTAATTTCAGATCCAAACTCTCCACCAATAATTCTAGAAATACGACCAATCTCACCCATAGATAATGCAATCATTCTCTGGTTTAAAACAGTAGCACCATACTGACTAGCAGCTAATAAAGATAATACATCCTCGCTAGTTGATGGCATATATGCCAATTTAACTAAATCTGCTCTTAAACTTTGCGCTCGTTTAATGATAGCAACCATATCCTGAAAAGAAGGTGTTTTTGTAAAATCGTGATTAGACAAGATCAACTTGATATTTTGTGTTCTCGCTTCATTGACAATTTGCTTAAAAAGAAGGGATAGCACTTCATCTTTTTCAGTTGCATCACCATGATCATATAATTCTAGTTCTAAGTCAATGTATTGTATTTTACACTGCGTCATCGCCCAAAAGATCAGCATCATACGTACAGTATCATCAAGTTCTGCACTGCCACCTTCGTGTTTACCTCTTAATGTTAAGATTAATTCAATTTTTTCATGCTCTAAAATACTAGATACATACATAAGTGGCTTAACAAGTTCTAACTTTATATCTTCTACAGTTAAATTTGAAACCTCAAGTAAAGATAAAAACTGATCTACTCGCCACTCAATAAGATCCGGTTTCATACCAATGATCAAGTTGATTTCTTCTATAAAATCATCATAATTAGTTGCAACGATTGGAATACAAATTTTAGGTCTTTTGATCATTTGGTCACCTCCAAGAATATATCTATATTCTACCCTATTTCTTGGATTATCATATTAAAATTTCGTTAAATTGTAAAGTTACTTTAAAAAGATCACCATCAATGCTTAAAAAGAACTGTCCACCGCTTACCTGAGTAAAACTTTCTGCAATGGATAAACCCAATCCACTACCTTCTGTAGTCCTAGATGCATCCGCTCTAGAAAAACGCTGTAAGATCTCATCAGCAGTAAATTCCATTTCATAAGAAGCCGTATTTTTAATCGAAACATAAGCCTTATGATTAATGGTTTCAAGTTCTATAAATACTCGAGTTCCATGAAGGGCGTATTTTAAAGCATTATCAATTAAATTTTGGAAAACTCGATATAACTTTTGTCCATCGGCATTTACCATAACAGGCACTTCAGGAAGCTTAATTTTAAACTGTATTTCAGTTTTAGCGATTTCATCATCCATATCTGCCAGTGTTTGTTCAATTAATTTTTTCAAATCAATCGGTTCTAATTGCAGCGCTATATCACCTGATGAGCTTTTTGCTAAATCAAATAAATCTGCAACAATATTTTTTAGTCTATTGGATTTATCGATCAAGATGTTCACATAATCTCTAGAAACCTCACTTAAGTCTTCTTCTTTTGATAGCAGATCTGCATAACTGATGATTGAGGTCAGAGGTGTCTTCAAATCATGTGATACATTCGTAACAAGCTGTATTTTCATCCGTTCAGCTTTCATCTGCTCTTCAAGACTATCATTGAAGCCTCTATCAATTGCTTCAAAAGTCTCTCGATTTCCTTTTACAAACCAAAAGATAAGTAGAATTTCTAAAAGTGGTGGCAATAACATAAGTGGAGGAAGAAACAGCAACACAAAGGTCATAAATACTAACACAAAACTAATCCCAATAAAGGATGCTTGTCTATAGAATAGTTGTTTGGTTAATTTATTACTTGAAAACTTTCTACCATCGAATATACTCCTAAAGTAATCGCCTATACCAAAAATCACTTTATAAATTAAAGAATTTTTTATAAGTTGTTTCGCCTTAATTCTTCTGACTATCGAAAGGTAAAATACCCCTGATAAAACCATAAAGATAAAGAATAACATCCCAGAAATCACTAGAAAGGTCATCATTTCACTGATATAATACGTGCGATATCCCAACGTATTATCAAGCATCATAAAACATATGCCAGTTAATGCAGCATAGATGACTAAAAATACATCCGAAGGGATAAGATCAAAAAAATTCAAGTGAATTACGTCGTCTTTGTACGACTTCCCCACTGTAATTGTGAGATAAATCAACAAAAGTATACTTCCAAGTATTGCACCAATCATAGAATATACAACTGGAAGTGCACTTTCTCTATCTGACTGCCATTCTTTTTGTGCATCAATCATATAATCAGTTGAGAAAACGAGATAAGCGTTCACATCTGACTTCACAAAACCATTGAGGTAAGTTCTGTTTAAATCGCCATTATATTCCCAATACCCATTATTTAAGATGAACATTTTCCCTGTATATTCCTTAAAAAATGAGTCATCACCTGAAGCCAGATTTGTATGACTTCCCATTTGATCTTCATAGTAATAATAATAGTGATCGCCAAGATTAGAAACGACATCACCGTTAATTGCACTTGATAAACTATAAATTGCTGAAGACGCATCTCTTTGTAAGAACTGTGTACTATCTCTATATGATGGAACTAATATAGATTCCATTGCAATATCAGAAAATGCTAAATACTGAATTTCAACAACGGCTGTTGTAAGTGAAGCTGCTATCAAAAGAAACGCTATCACTTTAAAAAACATCGCATATTTAAAACTTTTCAATTTTGTATCCAATTCCCCACACCACCTTTAAGTATTTTGGCTCTTTAGGATTAATTTCTATTTTCTCTCTAATTCTTCTTATATGGACCATAACTGTATTTTCAGCTGCATATGGCGTTTCATTCCACACTCGTTCATAAATTTTGTCTGCTGAGAAAACAACACCTGCGTGTGACATTAAAAATTCCATAATTTTCAACTCTTTAGCCGTCAATCTAACAGGGTCGCCATCAACATAGAGTTGCATTCCTTCTAAGTCTAATCTTAGTCCACCAATTTCTATCAACTGTTCTGGCATAAAATTACTCGCATCTCCCAATTGAAAATAACGTCTAAGCTGGCTTTTCACCCTTGCGATCAGTTCAGGTGGACTAAATGGTTTGGTCACATAATCATCAGCACCCATAGATAGACCAAGTACTTTATCTGTATCTTCACTCTTAGCAGATAATATTATAATTGGAATATTTTTCTTCTCACGTACTTTCATTGTTGTTGACAATCCATCAAGTTTTGGCATCATCACATCAAGTACGATCAGATGAATCGCTTCAGTTGATATAATATCAAGTGCCTCAAGTCCATTATGTGCTATGAGAACATCATATTCTTCTTTCTTCAGAAGCTTTGCAATTGCTCTTGCAATCTCTACATCATCATCTACAACTAAAATTTTTGCTTGATCCATTGTCTACTTCCTTTCAGAGTCATTGTCATCATTATACATGTTACACCTTAAGAAAATACCACTATAAATCTTACGAAATTCTTAAAGATGCAAGTTATCCTATTTTAAGATATAATTATCTTGATATATGATTATCTGGATTAATATAATCATAACATATTTATCAAATTTCTAAGTTCTTTAATGGTTAACTATGAAGTAAAATCAATACAAAATAAATAATAGAATAAGGAGAAAGTTATGAAACTGGATGTCAAAAAAACGTTTTTACTAGGTCTTGGTTTTTTCGCTGTAAGTTTGGTTTGGCCGCTTTATAATGTCTATGTACCAATTTTCCTCAGAGATTTCTTAGATAGTCAATTTCAAATTAACGCCATTATGACACTCGACAATTTATTAGCGGTAAGTTTAATTCCATTTATTGCCTCTTTAAGTGATCGAACCAATACACGTTTTGGGCGAAGAATGCCATTTTTAATGATTGGGATCCCAATATCAGCTATTGCTTTTGTATTTCTACCGAATTATACGAGCTTTCTTACTTTCATGATTATTATTACCGTTTTAAACTTCTCAATGGCAATTTTCAGAGCACCTACAGTTGCACTCATGCCTGATATCACGCCAGCTCCGCTGCGTAGTAAAGCAAATGGGATCATCAATTTTATGGGTGGGCTTGCTTCAGTTTTTGTCTTAATTGGTGGTTCATTCCTATATAAAGCTAATAAAAATTACCCTTTTGTCTTCACTGCGCTTATGATGTTCTTTGCACTAGGGATGCTTCTCAAATATATCAAAGAACCTAACATTGGAGAAAAAGCTGCCGAAGAACGAATTGGCATCATTAAATCTGTAAAAGAAATCATACACGATCATGACAAATCAACACTTTTTATTCTTTTTGCAATCTTCTTTTGGTTTTTTGGTTATCAAGGAATCGAAGCTACATTTAGTAATTATTGTGTTCAACTCCTAGGACTAGAAGTTTCAGATGCATCTTTGATTCTTGGTTTTTTTGCACTCTCCTTTTTGGCATTTGCCATACCTGCTGGTTTTATAGGTACTAAAATAGGTAAAAGAAAAGCTATTTTAATCGGACTTATTGGTGATGC
Source organism: Fusibacter bizertensis (assembly GCF_029914245.1). Lineage (GTDB taxonomy): Bacteria > Bacillota > Clostridia > Peptostreptococcales > Acidaminobacteraceae > Fusibacter_C > Fusibacter_C bizertensis. The sequence goes on along the minus strand of NZ_JARYZI010000005.1, from coordinate 101,849 downwards.
AACTATATTCATATTATTATCATTTATTGGAACAGTGATCCCTTTCAACCAACTCCTTATGATGTTTCTTATGGCAGTTGGAGGTTTTTTCTGGGCCCTAATTAATATTAATTCTTATCCGATGATCGTCGAAAGAACAAGTGAAGAAAAAATCGGCACTTTTACAGGACTTTACTACTTCAGTTCTTCGCTTGCTGCAATCTTTGGTCCATTGTTCTTAGGTGCTTTTGTTGATTTAATTGGATTTTCAATCTCATTTTGGTTTACCTCACTCGCATATTTAATTGCATTTGTCTTTATTAAAAACACCAAAATTCTACAAACAAGTTAGACTTTTTTTTATCAAATTAGAATTAAAGCCAGTACTCATTATTTGAGTACTGGCTTGTTTTTTTTGTCTTGATACAATCGACGATCTGCAACTTCAAACACCTCATCAAATGTATTAATTCCTGGTTCAAACACAGCCGTACCAACTGACAACTCATAATCATAAGACAAATCATTTGATTTCATATGCATCATAGTACGTAAATCAACCACCATTTTTTCGAAATTGTCGGCTTTTTGAACTGCAGTTAAGCATGCGAACTCATCACCACCTATACGATAGCAATTTTCAAAAACAGATTGGATACATTCATATGTGCTCATGATAGCCAAATCACCTGCTTTATGTCCATAGTTATCATTAATTTGCTTTAAATTATCAATATCAAATAAAATGAGTTGGATATGATGGTTTGAATAATCTCTGACAGCACTGTGAATATCGCGTTCAAAAGCAGTTCTATTATTTGCACCCGTGAGTATATCAATATAAGCTAACTTTTCATATAAATTCGTCTCACTTTGTTTTAAGATCATCGAATTGATGTATCGAAAAGAGTCACCAATTAGCAATCCAAAGAATATGAGAATTCCAAACTTGGTATATGATGAAATTGAAAGGTAGTTTTCTGTATAGTAATCATACAACTCAAATCCAAGTACAACTCCCATTACAATCAGTGACAATAGAAAAGTCTTAGCCGCGTTATTTTTAAATACTATGGACTCATAAAATAGTACTATTATAAGTACCATTAAACATAAAAACATGAGTGCATTTGTAATACTAATTAACTCAATAAAATGAAAAACATCTAATAGCTGCAAGCTCAAATTAATAATAAAGCTACTTCCAAATATTGCTATTGGTAAATAGAAAAATTTGTAATATTTTTTTAGAGTTGTATCCCTTAAGTAAAGCAGTAAAGGTATAGGTATAAGTGACAATACCATATAACTTGTTCCACCAACAATCAACCGATTACCAGTAAAAAACTGCATTACTTTTGCTTCTGATAATAGCCATAATGAAACAAAAATTGCAAATAAACCAAGATAGAATACCCTTCTATCAGGAAGTTTTTTTACAAACAATGATACAATTAAACTAATACACCCAACTATAAATAAAACGATCCCTACCAAGATACTCACCATATTCTCTGTAAACGTCTTATATAGAAGTGCGTCACTCTTCCCATAGTAGACTGTATTGATAAGACCAGAAAAGGAACTCACTGGGGACTGAATTTCTAAAGATATTTTTTTTCCACTTGATCCATTTGGAAGAGAAACAAAAAACCAAGCACTCGCTTCTGGAAGTTTAGGAATTTGTGATGAAGCAAGTTGATTTTCAAATATTAGCGTGTCATTCAAAAAAACTTTTATCTTTTGCATAGATGCTCTAAATCTAAGCGTTGTTTGCTCTGGCATATCTTTTGGTAAGATTCTCCAAGCGTATGTAGTTGTCATAGTAGGTATCTTATCTTTGAATGGCAGCACCTCATCTTCATAATTTTTTCCATCAAGTGTAATTTGCCATCCATCATTGAGATCATATACCTCAGAGTCCGCTAGTTTTAGTTCAGCATCATTTACATTCATTGATAGAAAAATAATCAATCCTAGCAATGCCACAAGTGATATAACTATACTAAAAATATATGACTTTTTTCTTTTCATTTTTCACCTTAACTATTCTTAAATAAGTAAGCATATAAATATCAGCAATTTTAATTATAACTCAATCTAGGTATTTTTAAGTACTATTTTTATCATTTTATCATATTTTTTATGTATTCATTATAGAGATGCAGTTGTATTATAAGATCATCTGCCCTTTGAATCATTGATCTATGAATATTTGGTTGATTCAAAACGATAAGGGGTATCTAATTTTCATAATAACAATTATGGAGGCAAGTATGATAAGAAATTTAAGTATTACAAAAAAACTAGTACTTATGGTTTTACCCTTGTTTATCGTTTTGATTGGTTTCATTGGTGTTTCTTCCTATCAGCTTTATACTATTAGTAGAGATACCAACGAAGTAATTTATCATCAAACTTATCTTAGTACTGCACTTATTTTAAATGCTGATCGTGATTTTTATCAAGCTGATTTAGCGCAATAGAACCTATTTCTTGATAAAAATCTTAGTACTGACGAAAAACAGAACATTAGTTACTGATTATCTAGATAACGCTGATCAAGTTAAAACCAGAGTAACAGATGCATTTACCAGTATGAAGAAGGACAACGAACTATTTAAGCTAACTAAGCATCCTTCAACTGGTGAAACCATGGATCAGTTAGAGGTAAAATTTAATCAGTCATATGCCGCATGGTTTTCGGCATTTGATACCAATACTGCAACTGGTGATCAAAACACAATCTTTACTAATTTTGATATTGCAAGAGAGGCTTTAAACAGTGCAACTGAGATTTTAGAATCCTATGGCGCCGAAAAATCTGATGAGATGAGTTCAAAAGCCATGAATAGCATTATCGTAATGGTTGTTATTGGACTGATTTCTATAGGTGTAATCACATTTTTATCGTTAACTATTTTATTTTTAATGAGAAAGGGTATTACACATATTTCAGAATCTCTATCACAACTTTCCAACAAAGAATTAAATGTTACCTTTGATGATAAAATCATCAGTGGAAAAGATGAATTTGGCTTATTAACCACTTCAGCTTCCAATGTTGCTACAATGTTAAAATCAATGGTCAGTGCTATTGGTGAATCTGTTCAAAACATTGATAATACTTCTGATTTCTTACTAACAAGTACTGGTGAAATAAACATAGCACTTGGTGAAGTCTCTGATGCAGTCAATGAAATTGCAAGTAGTTCAACCAAGCAAGCAATTGACACACAAAAGGTTACCATGGATGTAAGTGAACTTGGAAACTTTATTAAGACAAATACTGAGAATACAACGGCATTATTCCAGATGAGTTCAGAAATAGAAACCCTTTCATCTGATGGCCTAAAACTTGTCAGTGATTTGAGTAAAGAAACAGTTAGAAACTCTAAACTTTTTGAAGAAATTTTTACAGTTATTGATCAAACCCAATCAAGCACAAACAAAATTGGTGATGCAAGTAAATTAATCACAGAAATTTCTAATCAAACAAACCTTTTAGCGCTCAACGCTGCCATAGAAGCTGCTAGAGCTGACGAAGCAGGTCGAGGTTTTGCAGTAGTCGCTGACGAAATTAGAAAGCTTGCTGAGCAAACTGCACAATCAACAACATTAATAGACAGTATGTTAAGTGACTTAATCAACAATGTTGAATCTGCTCAAAGCAAAAGTGATGTCGTAAGAAAAGCAATTGATACTCAAAATCAAAGCGTCCTCATGACTGAGAAAAAATACAACACAATCGTAGAAATTCTTGCCTCTATGCAATCTGAAATCAAGACTCTTAGTGACATCAGCACACACATGGAAAACAATAGAACCAGTGTTGTAGATGTCATAGAACAACTCTCTCAGATCGCAGAAGAAAATGCAGCAAGTACTGAAGAGACCTCAGCTTCAACTGAACAAATTCTTGCTACAGTTAATGAACTGAATGGTTCAAGTGATACTTTAAAACAGTTAGTTAATTCACTTAGTAATTTAGTTTCAGAATTTAAAAACTAATTAGCTACCCTATTTTTCACATATAAAAAGGAGCATGAACTCATGCTCCTTTTTAATGCAGTTTTATTAAGTCAATCTATTGGTCCGACTTGTCCATCGCCTATTGGATCAACATGGATTACTAAATCTATTCCTAGTTCTTTTAATATCTTTTTTTCAAGGCCATCGATAATAGCATGTGCTTTGACAATATCAGTTTTATCGGATAGTTCAGTATGAATTGATGCAATTGTTCTTCCTGGACCATAGTCATGTACTTTCAAATCATGCGCACCACGTATACTTTCACTTTCAGTGATCAGTTCCATTATTTTATTTACAGTTTCTTCGCTTGGTGACATCCCTAGTAATATATTCACAGTGTCTTTGGCAATTCCAAATCCCGTATACATAATCAATAAAGATACAATAATTCCCGCATATCCATCCAGTGGGATTTTAGTTAAAGCTCCTATAATGGTTGTAATAATTACAGCACTTGTTGCAATGACATCATTTAGACTATCTGCAGCCGTTGCAATATTTACTCCAGACCGAATCAGTTTACCAATATAGCGATTATAAGAATACATCCATAGTTTAACAACCACAGTCATTGTCAAGATTACGATGATGATGGGATTAATCGATACCAAACTTGGATTCAATGCTTTTGAAAAAGAACTTTTTAAAAGTTCAAAACCCACTAATAAAATAATAAATGAAATTATCAGTGAGGCTACATACTCAAAACGACCGTGGCCATAAGGATGTTCGTGATCAGCATCTCTTGAACTTAATTTAGCTCCAACAATAGCAACCAAAGATGAACCCGTATCAGATAAGTTATTAAATGCATCTGAAGTTATAGCGATACTGCCAATCATAAAACCAATCAGCAACTTCGTTACAAATAAAATAAGGTTACATATAATACCTATCACACCTGATAAAACGCCATATGCCTCTCGGACACTTGTTTTCTCGAAACTTTCATAATCTTTTACAAATATTCTTATCAATAATTTAATCATATATTCCTTCTTACATTTGATTTATGCTATAACAGATCGCCTTTATCTCTTAGCTGCTTGAGGATATCATCATATAATTTTGCATCTATAATATATCTTTTTCTATAGATCATGTATCCTGAAAATATACAGATGAGTGGAAATATCATCATAGCAAGTTTAAGTAAAAATAGTCCTTCTTTTGAAACATCTGAGGGTATCACAGCATCATTTATACCAGAAAGTATAACAGTAACACCAACAACGCCACTTGCTATAGCACCTCCCATTTTGTTGATGAAAGGTTGAATAGAAAATGTAACACTTTCATTTCTTCTTCCCAATTTTAATTGGCCGTATTCAATCGTATCAGCAAGAAACATTAACATTAAAATCTGAATAAAAGCTTGCCCTACAAATAGTAATATTCCAGCTAACCCTATATAGATCATGTTCATTGGTGAAAAGAAAAATATGATATAGCCAACTACAACTAAAATTGTCGCATATCGATATAAAATCTTTCGTTCAACCTTCTTACCTAGAATCGGAAAAAAAGCAAGAGCAATGATTTGAGATATCCCTAAGATCAAAGCAAAGATTGAATACATCCCCTCATCACCATATGCATATTTAAAAAAATAAAGACCAAAACTTGCTGTTGTAGTATAACCAATCATAAAAAGCGCCATTGAAATTCCAGTCACCATCAACTGATCGTTTTTAAAAATCGCAGTTACTAGATCATGAAGTGAAGTATGGCTATCTTCTTTTATTATTCTTTTAGGTTCAACGACACCAACTACTGTAATAAACTGTCCTACCCACATTATGATAACAACTAAAACAGAAAAAATCAAATAACCCATGTACATACTTCCAAATTGATCACCAAGTGCGTTGGTTAATGGCACAATTCCTGCAACAACAGCAAATAAACCAATGTTTGCACAGATCCTTGCGAATGCACCAATTTCTTCCCTTTCATGCGGATTGGTTGTGAGTGAAGGCATCATAGACCAGTACGAAATGTCATTAGCAGTATAAGTGATCCCCCATAATAAATATAATACTGCAAAAATTGGTACAAATACTGCTTCACTTAATCCATAGTCCATAAAAATCAGTATAGTGAAAATACCTGAGGTAAATGCACCAAATGTTATCCATGGTTTGAATTTTCCAAAACGCGATCGAGTATTATCAACGATAACACCCATAATAGGGTCATTAAACGCATCAAATATACGAGCAACTAAGATGATCCCTGTAATCCACCACATGGCATTATTACTAAGTTGCTTGATTTCAGTTAAGAAAAAAATCAAGTACATACTAATTAAAGAATATACCATATCCCTTCCTATAGTACCTAGTCCAAAAGTTATACGATTTCGATTAGAGAACCTTATAGCACTTTTCTCCATGTTAGCCTCCAAAATTTATTTATTTTTTTGATTTCAATACAACTGCTTCATATGGTAATAAAATACCATCAAAATACTGTTTGTCATAATTTGAAACCAAGACATTCCCAGTTGCGTTAACAGTTTGAGTGCGTATACTAAAGTTCAAAATAATAGTAATTTTGTCTTGATTGAGTTGTCTTGAAAAAATAAATATATTTTTAGATGCTTTGTGCAGTTTGTACTCTCCATATATAAGTATATGGTTTTCTGCTCTTAATTTAATCATCTTTCGATAGTAGTTTAAGATTGAATTCGAACTATGATCTTGATCTTGAAAATTGATCTTGATGTGGTTCTTATTTAACTGAATCCATGGCGTACCATCAGTGAATCCAGCATTTTTTTCTCTTGTCCACTGCATTGGTGTACGTCCATTATCTCTAGAGCAACGTTTCATCATTTTCCATATATAGGATTTAGGAATATGCAATTTTCTTGCGAGCTTCTCAATATTGAAAGATTCAATATCTCTTAACTCTGACATATCTTTGTAGTCAAAATTAGTCATACCAATTTCTTGACCTTGATATATAAAAGGGGTTCCCTTTAGAGTAAATAATAAAGTTGCTAATAGTTTACTTGATTTATCCCAATACTTTTGATCATTACCAAATCGACTAACACTTCGTGGCTGATCATGATTTTCAAAATATATAGCATTCCAATCAACAGTGTTTTGCCATTTGCTAATTACTTTTGCGAAAGTATCTGAGTTAAATTTTTTCTTAAACCATTTGACAATATATTGATCCGTTTCCATGTGTTCAAAAGAAAAAATCATATCTAATTCTTCACGTTCAGGAGCACATAAAGCATTTCCCATCTCAGGTGTCACAAAAACTGTTTCCCCCACTGTAAAACAATCATACCCTTTTAAGACGTCATGCCTCAGTTCTCTTAGAATCGCATGATTTCCTTCTTGGGATAGATAATGCTCTGAACCTGTTAATATCAATTTTTTCTTACCATCCTCTAGTGAGGATTTATAGATAATATTAATCACATCACATCTAAAACCTGCAACACCTTTATCTAACCAAAATCTCATAATATCTTTAATTTCAGCTAAAACTTTAGCACTGTGATAATTGAGGTCGGGTTGTTCTTTTGCAAATAAATGAAGATAATATTCATCACTTAAGGCATCGTATTCCCAGCATTTTTCACCAAAGAAACTAGTCCAATTGTTAGGTAATCCACCGTTCTTACTTTTATGCCAATAATAGTAATCCCTATAAGGACTTTTAGGATCACGGCTTGCTTGAAACCAAGGGTGTTGATCAGAAGTATGATTGATCACCAAGTCCATAATAATCTTAATATTTCGTTTTTCTGCTTCTTTAATTAAAAGTTCCATATCTGCCATACTACCATAATCAGTATGAATCTCTCGATAATCACTTATATCATATCCATTATCAATATTGGGAGATTTGTAAACCGGACTTAACCATATTACATTGATACCTAGCGCTTCAATCTCATCTAAACGCTGGAGAATTCCATTTAAATCTCCAATTCCATCGCCATTTGAATCTTGAAAACTTTTTGGATATATTTGATAAACAACTGCTTCTTTCCACCATTTCCTATCATATTCCATTGATGCCTCCATGAGAAACAAAATTAATTTATTTATACCAAAGTTTGTTTAGATATAAACATTTTTAATTCAAATTAAACTTATTTTGTAAATGGAAAAACCTTAGGTCAAATTTTATGACCTAAGGTTTTTCTTTCAAATTTTATTTAATAAAATTTTCGTACCATTCTGAATATAACTCTAAAAAATGTTTTCTATCATTTGCTTCACATTTACGAAACATATTCTGTATATGCTTTTTTACCGTTGCTTCAGATATATATAAACTTGCAGCAATATCTTTATTGCTTTTTCCTTCCATAATCTTTAACGAAACATGAATTTCTCTTTGAGAAAAATCCTTTGAAGTTAAAATACTATAGACAACTTTTGCATCATAAGGATTCGATTGTATCATTTCATTCTTATCAGAAATTTTATCATTGTCACAACACCACTGAAAAAAAATAACGCCTATAAGCAATTATCCCATAGGCGTATTTAAGGCGTATTCACACCAAAATCATAATATTTTTACAAAGTAGTTGATCTTTTCAATTTATTTTATTACATTTGATTGATTAAGCGATTACAAGAAAATATAACAAGACGACAACACCCAATATAATTCTATACCAACCAAAAACTTTAAAATCATGCTTTTTGATATAGCCCATTAAAAACTTAATCGAAATTATAGATACTACGAAAGCTGTTATCATACCGCTAATCAAGATACTTAATTCCATCGTTGAAAAATCAAGTCCAAATTTAACAATTTTTAGTAAGCTAGCACCAAACATAACCGGAACGGCCATAAAAAAAGTAAATTCTGCAGCTACTGTTCTAGACAAAGATAGCATTAACCCTCCGATGATGGTAGCACCCGATCTTGATGTTCCCGGAAAAATAGCCGCTACCAACTGGAAAATACCAATGATAAACGCTGTTTTAAAAGTAATATCATCAAGCGAATTAATAGTCGTCTGCTCTAAATTTTCAGTGTTAGACTTATGCTTGTTTTCTATCCATATAAACCAGATTCCAAATACGATTAATGCCACTGAAACGATAACATAGTTATAAAAGATAGCATCAATCTCATCACCCCATTTGATACCAACTATTGCAGCAGGGATACATGCAACAACGATTTTTGCCCACATTATCATTGTATTTTTTTTGATGAAATATTTTTCTCCTCTCGTAAAAGGAAATATTTTGTTCCAAAATATAACAACAACCGCTAGAATTGCACCTAACTGTATGACAACTAAAAACATTTCCAAAAAAGCCTCTGAAACATTAAGCTTAATAAATTTATCTAGTAGAATCATATGTCCTGTACTACTAATAGGTAGCCACTCTGTGATCCCTTCAACAATGCCGAAAAATATTGCTTTTATTAGTTCTATTAAGTCCATTGTACACCTCTATCATCTAGTCATTATTTATGTCATAAATACAATAACATGATAGTGTCATTCTTTCAAGCATCAAGAAATTATTTGATATTATTTGAGTTCAAACAAGTTCTCCGGGTATAATAATAATATAAACAAATCAAAATACTTAACAAAAGGAGTAAATTATGACTTATTTAGCAACAGTAGATGATAATATGGAAATTGAAATGCTCAAAGAAGTTTTTGAGAACAATAAAATTGGTTTAATGACAAAACATCGCGAAACTGGTGAATTTATGATGCTAAGTGCTGGGATGTCAATGTTTGGTTCTGATTTATACGTTAATGAGGATGATTATGATAAGGCTCTAGAACTATACAATGCATATTTTAATGCTGATCATCCAATTTCCGACTCAAAATTAGAAGAACTAGCACTTAACGCTAAGCCTATTCCTGATGAATCTGAAAGCGAAGAATAGTTTTAAGTTTTGATTCAATTGTTTTTCTAGGATCTGAAAGATATATTTCTCTATGCGTCTTGTAGCTTCTTGTGTAACCATTTTCTTTACAAAAAGATGACATAATTTCAAAACTCTCAGCTTCTTTTGAAAAACTTCCGAGATGAAGAATTTGACAACAAAGACCTTCATCTAAATACTCAAACCTAGTTCGACTCAAGTTCGGATTGGGTTTTTTATTGCTTACTTTTGCTCGAAAATTTTCAAATATTTCACTATTCATAAAATCAGGTTGACGAATCATAATTTTATATTTGTAATTTTCTTTATTTTCACTTCCAAGCGACGGATCAATTAAATCCCAAATTCCTTCCAAAGGAAAAACCTTATAGGCAAAGTATCCTTCAGGGACATCTTCTGACTTATATGACATCTTTATTGCATAAGATAAACTATAAAGGGCCTCTACTGATGACTTAAAACCTTCTCCGTTTGGATTGCCTTGTCCCTCTAATGTAATATACGGAATTCTAGGTACTGTCAAAATCTGTGGTACTGCTTTTGCGCCATACAACTCTTTATAATCTTTTTTATAATCTATCATGACTCCTCCTTTGTCTATTATAGATACTGTATACTTTACTTTTTGCAGTTTACATATTTATTATACCAACTATTCCTGACAACTGTATGTCAATAAATACAATTTCTTTGGACAATTAAAAAACGCTAACAGTATGTAACTGCTAACGTCTTTTTTTTATTAATACTCATCATCTAATTCAGTTTCTTTGTATGATCTATTCACTTCACTAATAAGATAATCTCTGTTATTTTTATACATCTGCTCAATTTCTTTAGTATATCCAAATATCAACCAAGGCGTGGTTTTATTGACGGTTTCAAGAGCAGAAGGTATTTCCTTTGCTTTTAAAACAACTTGATATTTTTTATCTTTTGTCGCTAGCAGAAGGCTGTGAACCTTAGAAACAGTAAACAAGAAATAAACACGCTTCTTATACACATGTTCATAAGCCCATATTACTTCACGTGATGGAATTATATTGATTTTATTTTTATGAATTAGTATATAATTTGAACCAGCAACACCAAAATTAGGATGCATTGCATGGACGGGTGCTCTTTCTAGATCCATCAATATTCTATCTGCATCACCCGCTAAAGCAGCTTGTTTTTGTATAGCTGCATTACTTGAATCTGCTAAGACGCCTATGAATTTAATTACAGAATAAATTATATACAAATACCCAATTATCAGTATAGCTACAAAAAACCAAGAGACTGTTCGGTTGTCTTCAACTTTGAAAAGCTGACTAGGCATCATATCGATTGCTTCCTGTTCAGAAAAGTCTAAAGCAATCAAATCTTCTAATATCATAGCTTTTAAGTCTTCTTCTACAGCAACAAAATGGCCAATATACTGTTTAACATCAATATCATCATATAACTTAACAGGCACTTCCGCCAATACAAAATAACCATCCTCGTTAATCAAAGCTGCATAATACTGAAGAACATTATCATCTTCATCAACATACGCTGTATCAAATGTGTAAATATTATTAAAATCAGCGGGCGTTTCATAATAGTACGGTGTAAAATCATATGAAATTTCATATAAGCTGTTGAAATCTTTATACTCAACTGGTTGGGTTAGCGATCTGATATCGTCGTAAAACGCAATAGTTAAAAATGTAAATAGTATCAATAAAACAACGATTCTTACAATATAACTTCGCTTATGCACATTTTTGATGTGCGTCAATAAATTTTCAGCAATCATTTCAACCATCCTTAAGTATTTATTTGTTTTTTTCGTAATTATGACATATGTTCGAATTGATTTTTACAATTTTTACATGTTATTTTCAACTTGCCTTTGCCTTTTGGTACCATCATCTTCTTACCACAATTCGGACATTTCTCAACAGTAAAGTCGAGTAAGGACTCTATTCTATTTTGATCAAATCCAACGACTAATTCATCTCCAACCAAAAAAGCTGGTACACCGGTTAATTTTAACATTTGAAATTCTTTTAATGCTGAAGGATTATTATTTACATCGCGTTCTTCAAAAGGTATGCCCTTTTCACTTAAATATTGCTTTGCTTTTAGACAATGTGGACAAGTTTGTGTTGTATACGCAATTACTTTTTTCATTATAAACCACCTCCATAAAAGAAAAGCCAAGATATATCTTGACTTATTTTAACATATTCATAACCATTTTACTTGAATGATGTGCTGCTTCAACTGCAAATTCATCAAAGCTAACATGTGCACTTCCATCGGCCTTATCTGACATCGCTCTGATAATAACAAATGGAATTTGATTAATGGTAGCAACATGTGCGATTGCAGCACCTTCCATCTCAGTTGTGTGTGCATCAAAATTCTCAACCAAAAATTCTTTTTTCTCAACAGATGAAACAAACTGATCGCCCGATACAATTCTACCTTTCACAACTTTATGTGCCTTTATTTCCAACAAACCAGCTTCATAAGCTTTTTCTACCAAGTTTTCATCTGCTACAAACACAGAGCTCTCAAGTCTTGGAAGTTCACCAAACTTATAGCCAAAAACTGTAACATCTACATCATGTTCCATACAATCTGTAGAAATAACAACATCACCCACTTCAAGATCTTGATGAAGTGCGCCTGAAACACCAGTGTTAACTAAAGCATCTACATTAAATCTCGTCACAAGTATTTGAGCACACGATGCTGCATTAACCTTACCAACACCGCTCGTTACTACAACTGAATCAACATTATTAAGGAGTCCTTCATAAAACGACATCCCTGCAATCTCATGTTTAACAACATTTTTCATCTCTTCAATTAACAATTTTGTTTCCAAATCCATGGCACCAATTATTCCATATTTCATCTTATACGTCCTTTTCCTCTCTAATTTGGATAATTCAGTTGATTTTGTCCAATATTATTTAAAACCTCTAAATAATCATTTGCTTCTACTTTGGCTTTAGTAAGGCTGTGTAACTTGTAACTTCCACATTCTATCTCACTTACTCCAGGGATTTCACCCTCAAATGCGATAACGAACTCAAAAGCACGTTTCAAAAGGGGTACAATATCCTGAGATTTATAATTACCATGAAGGATTAAATACATGCCTGTTAGACACCCCATTGGACCAAAGTAAACAACTTTCTCAGAAAATTCTTCATCGTTCCGTACAAAAGTTGCAATTAAGTGTTCAAGAGTATGAATCGCTTCATTATCTAACAATTCTAAATTAGGCTTTTTCATCCTTAAATCAAAGGTAGTGACAACTTCTTCACCAAGATGATCAATTCTTGACACATAAACACCTTTTTCAAGTTTAATATGATCAACGGTAAAACTATCTATTTTATTCATTTGATACCTCCTAATTTTCTAATCATTTTCAATCTGATCACCAAGGTGGTAATCACTGATAATATATTTATAACAATAATCCAAAGAATTGGCAATACTACTTCAGGGTTTGCTGCTACAAAAAAACGCCAAGAATTATCAAATACAATAGGAAATCCAAAATATGCAATTAAAGATATTATGCCTCTAAAAATTTCCATTCCATGAATATATTTAATTCCCTCAAAGTTTTTGCTTTTTCTAGTGTCCAACAAAATTCTATATGTCTTTATAATCTCATTCAGCATAAAGATGGTTAACACAAAAGCAAAAATAGGAAAAAACCACATGCTAATTTGAGACTTACTTTCAAACACATACGGTGTTTGATCTAGTAAAATATCAGTTATATCATTTGCGATAGTTTGCGCTGTGATTGCTGGTATATTATATGGATTGCTTTGATTGGTCAAGATGATTATGCCCAAACGTTTTTCTTGATTTATTAACATTGCAGAATTGTAATTTGGTGTCGACCCAATCGCACCATAAAAACCATTATAGTTTCCTTGAGATGTACTATTATTTTGATTCCACAATATATCATAATACGGTTGACCTGGCTCTAAACTCACATCGATTGGATATAATACATTATCTTGAAATATGCTTTGATCTGATTTTGTATACCCATTATTGAGTAAAAGCATAATATATTTACTTAAATCACTTATATTTGAAACTAAATAATTAGAAGAAACTAAACCAGAAGGATATGGCACTTCTGTTTTCATAGTAAAACCATAAACGATCCTATGACCAGCAGTAATCCCCTCTAAAGAATTCTCAAAACCTGATGTACTCATATTTAGCGGTTTTAAAATATTACCTTGAACATATTCAGTATAACTTTTACCAGTCACAACCTCAACAAGATGTCCTAAGATGATATAGTTTAGATTTGAATATTGCGCATCGTTTTCAAACAAATATTGAGTATGCTCAGACCGGTTAATCTCTTCAGTTAGGGTTTTTAGCGAGTATTTTGCATTATAAGTATATGCTTCTTCACCACTTGCAGGTAATAACCCACTTGTATGATTCATCAAATCTTTTACTTTAATTGCTTCACCATCAGGTTTAGAAAGCGTAAACCAAGGTATATATTTCTTAACTTCATCAGTTTCCTTCATAAGGTTTTGACCAATTAATTGTCTTGCCGCAAGTGCAGTAAAAGATTTTGTGATAGATCCAGTTATAAAAGTAGAATCCACAGTTACATCAGATCTTCCATTACCCGTTTTACCAAAACCCTTTTGATAAAGCACTTCATCATTTTCTACAATTGCAATTGAGAGTCCAGGGATTTTTCCTTCACTCATTTTTTCTTTAATATACTGCTCTATTTTTTCACTTTTATGTGTATCAAATAATATTTGTTCAGATGTAGATGAACCATAAGATATACCTACTAGGTTTAATAACAAAATCGTACTAAGCACTAAAACATTTGATTTTCTGATGATTTTTTTTATTATCACTGTCTTTACCCCACTTAATCATTTATTTTTATAGAATAATCATACACTGCTTGACAGTTTCTTTGAATAAAAATATAATATATTTTAAAATTGTAAAAAATGGAGGTGATGTAATGCAAGATATTTTATTAATCACAAATACCGACTCAAGTGAAGGTTTTATCAAAGAATTATTAATGAATACCTCGTATGGTAAAATCTTTAGTGCATTTAACTATTCTGATGCAACCAACCTATTAGATGTACATGAATTTGATCTTGTCATTATCAATGCTCCTATGAGAACAGAACTTGGCGATCGACTTGCTAAATATGCCGCTCAGAGAACGACAACTAGCATCATGTTTATAGCACGAGAATCTACTTATTTGCAAACAAAAGAGCTTCTTACTAATTTTGGTGTTCTCTGCATTAAAAAGCCCGTTGTTGTAAAGCCATTTCAAAACTTATTAAAATGTATAGAAACAACACGAACTAAAATACACGCTATGGAAAAAGACCATATTGAAGTATTGCCAATGATGGACGAAATACGAACCATTGATGCAGCTAAATGGTATTTGATTAGCAAGTTTAATATCAGTGAGTCTCAATCCGCTAGAACGATTGACTCCTTTTCTGTAGAGCGAGAATTATCGCGCTATGCAGCAGCGGAATCTATTTTACAAGGCGCCATAAAAGAGTTATAACTAATCTTCAAATACCAGCCAGTTTTCTCTACAATTTTGCACGACTGATTCCATGCATTCTGGCGCATCACAATTGTCACTAAACTCTAAAACACATGTATCTAAAGTTTGACAATAGGTATCGATTGTCCCTGCAACCACTTTTGCATGTGCAATTGCCTCTACAACTGTCTTTGCTCCAGTCACCACGTCACCTGATGCAAAAGTACCTGGTTTAGTTGTGCGTCCATCACGGTCTGTTATTAAAAGTCCCATCTGTGACGTGTTGAGTTCAGTGGTACTTCTTACAATGTTGTTACGTGCGGTTTGACTAATCGCTATAATAGTTGAATCCGCATGAATAAACGACATCTTATCCATTTCTGAATCCGTTAATCCCACAAAGATACCATCATCCTTAATCTCTATAGGATACTTATAAAGTTCAAAACTTATCCCATCATCTAATGCTTCTTTTATTTCTTGATCCGTTGCTGGCATTTCTGAAAATCCTTTTCTATATACAATTGTCACTTTCGAGGCACCACCGCGAATTGCACTTCGCGCAGCATCAAGTGCAACATTACCTGCTCCAATTACAGCTACACTCTCTCCCAGTCTATAAGTCTCAGGTGATTTTAAATAATCAATCGCATAGTGTACATTGCCAAGTGTCTCACCTTTTATAGTAAGTGGTTTAGGATTCCAAACACCTGTACCTATAAACGCGGCCTTATAGCCATCTAAAAACAGCCTATCCAATGTGATCACTGGCCCAATCAAAGTATTAGGTCTTATTCTTACTCCACTTTCTATTAACTTTTCTTCAACTAAATCTACCATATCATTGGGCAATCTATATTCTGGTATACCATACCTTAAAACACCACCTATTTTACTGTGTGCTTCAAACAAAGTGACATCATACCCCTTTTGCGAGAGTATAAATGAAATGGTTATACCTGCTGGACCACCACCAATGATTGCAACTTTTCCTTTATTTCTATTTGATGGTAATAATTTATTTTCTTGAAAATATACTTTTGAGATTTCTGTTTCAATCTTATGAAAAGCAACAGGATCACCTTTTTTATTGAGTATGCAGTTTCCTTTACATTGATCTTCATGTACACAGACCATAGAACAAATTAAAGATAACGGATTGTTTTGAAATAACAGTTCGCCTGCTTTCATTATGTCACCACTTTTATATAGTTTAATCACCTCTGGAATTGGTGTATTTATTGGACATCCTTCTTGACACTTTGCATTTTTGCATAATAGACATTTGTTAGCTTCTTGAAGCATATTTTCCCTCCTTGCTTAAAAACAATTTCCTTATATACTATCTTATGAACTTGATTATTGCAAGTCCTCTGGATAGATGTATTGAATAATGCGATATTTAAGGTTCTATGCGCCCTATAACATTTTTTTAGTATCATACTGACAAATTATACCATCCTAAATGAAACTACCGGAGAACAGGTATTTATAGCTTAAATAGGCCTATTAAAATTATGCACATAAAAAAAGGGACCTACTCATAGCTAGTAGTGACCCCTTTCATGTTTATTTGCTTGGATAAGAACTAATTCCGCCTTTTACATTAACAATGGTTTTATAACCATTTTTGTTTAATATCTTTGCAGCTTTCATACTCCTACTCCCTGAAGCACACATAAGCACTACAGGCATGTCTGCATCAATTTCTTTCATTCTTTTATGAAGTTGGTCTAGCGGAATATTTTTAAATCCTTTAACTTTTCGTGAATTAAACTCACCTGCAGTTCTTACATCAATGTACTGCTTTTTATTAGTTTTGTCCCCTAACATCTCATCTAACATCTTTCCACTTACGTGTTCAACTTTTGGCGCTGTTAGTTTACTAATAATTAAAAATATAACATACGCCACTGTTACAGCTAATAAAATATCCATTCGTTACTCCTTTCAAACCCCTGTATAGGGGGGTCAAGGTTATATTAGCATATCTCCACTTCTCTTGCAAGTACTATAAATGAAACAAACTAAATTTCTCTTTTATGACTTTGGTAGTAGATCAGTGGTATCACAATAAGTGTTAATAAGGTTGAAATTGTCAAGCCGCCCATTAAAGCCATTGCCATAGGACTAAAGAAAGAACTACCAGACAAAGCCATAGGTACTAACCCAATAACTGTAGTAATGGTACTTAGCATAATAGGTCTAAATCGTCTTTCGACTGAATTAACACACGCTTCGTATACAGACCGATCTAATCTGCGTTCTCTATTAATATATTCAATCAGTAATATCGCATTATTAACGACAACTCCAATTAAACTTGCAACCCCAAGACCAACAGTAAAAGTAACATTTTGATTAAAAATAAGCAGTGCAAAAATAGAGCCTATTATTGAAAGTGGAACTGTCGCTAATATGATAAATGGTTGCATCATGGAGTTAAACTGTATCAATAAAATAATATAGATAATTATAACAGCAATCGCAGCCGCTCCTAATAAGCCAGAGATGTATTTATCAAATATTTCTTGATCACCACCAAAGGAAATTGATACACCCTCTTGATCTATTCCAAGCAATACACTATTTTCGATCCACTTTTGCAAATCGTTTGCAGAGTATCCCGGCATAACATTTGCACTTACCGAAACTGAAGAATTTCTATTTAGACGTTTAATTGAACTCAGTTCTTTATCCAGTGAAACAGTAGCAAATTGTTTGAGAAGGTACTTTCCTCCGGTTGTACTTGATTTGATTTGTAGGTTCATAAGATCGTCTAATTTGTCAATTTCTCCACGTATAATTACATCATATGTTTTACCACCATTTTCTAGTGTTGCTGCTTTCATTCCGTTAAGGGCTAAACTAGTTTGTAACTGTATATCATAATTTGTAAGACCTAAACTAGAGGCTTTAATACTATCTTGATCAATTAAATATTGATACTCATATGCAGCACTATCATTTTGAACATTAATCGTTTGATTATGACTTAATATCACATTATAAAGTTGATCTGAGACACGTTTGACATCTTCTCTCTCTTCACCAGAAATTCTGATATCCACCGCTGGACCAGGTTGGTTAATCTCAAGTAGATTCACAGTTGCAGTTCCACCAATTAATTTTTCATCAACTAATCTCTGTAAATAATAAGCATAAGTTTCTCGCGAATCAAACTCTTTTGACTTTGATAAATCCACTTTTAATAACAATTGACTATAATTATCAGAAGGAGGTCTAACGCCAACTGTTAAGTAGAATTTAGGAAATCCACCACCAATTGATGAACTAATATCTACAATTGCATCTTCTTCTTTTAACAACTCACGTAATTCTTTTGCTAGTTTTTCAGTATATTCAATATCACCATCTTTTTCTGAAAAAACATCGATATATACAATATCTTTATCTGCATATGGAAATAGTTCTATAGATAAAAAAGATGCTGCATAAACAGATCCCATTAATATAACTAAGATGAAAAATAAAGACATCTTCGGCATTTTTAAAGAACCTTTAAGTCCTGATTCAAAGAAATGTCTTAGTCTATTTTTAGGGGCGTTTTCTTTATGTGTGTTTTTGAAAAAGATACTCGCAAGGGCTGGTGTTACAAACATAGCTACAATATATGAAGCTATCAATGCAATGATAACTACTTGAGGCAGTGATTTCGCAAATTCTCCAGCCTCTCCAGGTAAGACAATCAAAGGAGCAAATGCAACTACTGTTGTAAGAGTAGATGTCAAAACAGGTATAGACTGTTCAACAGTACCTTCATAACACGCCTTTTTGATTTCAATACCTTCATTAATTTTAATTTGAATCGAATCACTTATTACGATCGAATTATCCACCAGCATTCCGAGTGCAATAATAAGTGCTGCTATTGACATTTGTTGTATATCTAGACCAATAAGCTTCATTGCAATTATTGTCATTGTAATTGAAAGTGGAATTGCAATAGATACTACCATTGCATTTCTAATTCCCATGCCTATCAGTACAACAATAATAACGAAAATCATACCTTGAAGTAAGTTTATGATAAAACCTTCAATAGAACGACTCACTTCTTCTGGTTGAAACAATACTTCATTTACTTTCAAAGCACTCGGCATTTTATCATTGAGTAAGTTTATTTCATCTCTAATATCATTTCCAATTAAAACAACATTTTGATTGTCACTGAAATAAACGGTTAATAGCACCGAGTTCTTTTCTCCTTGCTTGTAGCTATGTTGTTGGCGATCATATTCGAAACTTACATCTGCAATATCTTTTAGTTTAAGTAAAGCACCGGATTCTTCTGAACCATATATGATCATATTTTCTGTTTTAGTTATTGAATTGATATCACTTGGATTTTTAACGCCAATTTTTCCATAATTCGTTTGTATTGCGCCAGCAGGTATACTAACACTTTGTGCTGACACTAAATCAAAAATATCCTTTAAAGATAAAGGCAAGCTCTCTAATTTTTTTAAATCCACTTTTATTTCTAGATTTTTCTTTGGAATGCCATCTATGACGATTCGTTTAACACCTTCTATATCTTCAAGTCTTTTCTTATATGTTTCAGCATATGCACCTAGTTGTTCGTAGGAATAGTCTTCACCAGATAAGCTTAAGATGATACCCGCTGATGTTGTCAACTCAGTTTCTATTTGATAATCTTGTACATTACTTGGCAAATCGTTTTTAAGTGCATCAAGTAACACTCTCATTTTTGCCCATTGCTCATCATAATTAACATCATAATTGAGCGTTAAAATCACCACTGAAACATTAGGATTTGAATACGAAGTGATGTTCTCAACACCATCAAGCGTTGCTAACTCATCTTCAATTTTCTGTGTAACTTGTTCTTCAACTTCATTTGCAGTTGCTCCAGGGTATACAGTAATGATTTGAGCAGAAGGACTAGAAGTATCAGGATTTTCTTGTTTAGGTATATAGTAATATGCATATATGCCATAAAGAAAGATCATTATCGCTAATAAGAAAGTAACCTTTCTTTCATGGATAGCTACTTTTATTAGTTTATTCATGAACATCCTCCCTTGCATTAACAAGTTGCCCTTCGTTCACAAATGAATTCCCAACAGTTATAATGCGATCCCCATCATTGACGCCAACGACACGAACCAAATCGTTATTTAGCTCATAAAGTTTTAAATTGCGTCTTTCTACTCTATTATCAGAGTTGACAATGTAGACATAATCCTCACCATCGTTTTGAACGTAAGAAATAGGTAACCAGATGCCAGATATTCTAGATAATTCTAGTCTAACCTCTGCCAAATCTCCAATTATTGTTTGTTTTGAAGATTCTAGCTCAATAGTAACAGAATAAGTCATCGTCGACGCATCTGGTATCAATGCAATTGACTTAAATTTTGCGGTGCGTGTAACATTGTTTACGCTTACTTCAACACTTGGATTACCATAGTTTTCTATCTTTTTAAAATCCTCACCTGTCACGCCAATGGTGATTTTTTCATCACTAGACTGCAAGATAATCGCTGGATAGTTTTTTGATGCAAGATTACCCTCATCTACTAATATTTGACTTACAACGCCATCAATTGGTGCATAAATTGTTGCGGCTATATCCGACTCATTTTCTTTAGTCAAATTCATAAGCGTATCTCCAGCAAGGACTTTCTGACCAGATTCAACATTTATATTTTCGACTTTTCCATCTCTTTGAAAATTAAGCGGAATAACTTGACTTGAGTTGATAAACCCGTTATAAACAAGTGTCTCTCGATGTGCTACATCACTTACGGTATACACCGATACTTGTCTAACTTTATCTACAATTTCTGTTTCCTCTTTTTGAGTACACCCCACTAAAAATGGCATAAGGATCATAGTACCGACTGTCAACATCATAAGCTTTTTTAACTTCTTGCTATTTATGTTGTGTCCTTTTTTTAACAGACTTATTTTCATTATTGTCCTCCTAAACGCATGTTTAAATATCTCGATATATTATACCCTCTTTCGAGTCATATGTCTCATAATTCAAAAAAATATAAAAAAAAATGACTAAACAGCCATTTTTTCATAAGGTATAACATCTTCATTTATTGAATCGAGTATTGTCATAAGTTGTAAAGGAGATGCAATAACATAATCAGGTTCAGAAAGTAAAATTTCACTCACATCCAGTTGACTCCACCCCACCATAACACTCGAAATATTTGCTCTTTTGGCTGCTAACATATCATTATGTGTATCACCAATATAAATTGCTTCAGAAGGAGCAGTCTCCAAAAATACTAAAGTTTTTTCAAGGCCCTCTGGTGATGGTTTGACTTCGTGGACATCATCTCTAGTAATGATCACATCAAAATAGTCCGTTAACATCAGGTGCTTAAGTCCTTGGTTTAAACTAACTTTACTATTATTACTTACAATCGCCAATCTATAGCCTTGACTTTTTAAGTTCTTAATCAAAGTAATGATACCCGGAAAAGCTCTTGTTTTTTCATTGTGATGATGTGTATACCAAATTTTAAACTGCTCTAACATACTAAAAGCATGTACTGGATGAATATAATGCATCTGATCTTCTAAAGTTTTACCTGTTAAAGCTGTTATTTCTTTTCGACTAAGTACATTACCTCTATATCTCAATGAAAAATGATTTAGCCCCTCTTCTATGAGTGCATTAGTGTCTATAATGGTACCGTCAAAGTCAAATATTATGGTTTTTATCATTAGACCTCCTTGCCAAGGATACGGTCTGGTGGCTCTTTATTGGATGTTTTGAAAATTATGAGATGGTTGTTTACTTGGGGAGTAAGCTTAGAAGGAGTGAGCCACCAGCTCCGTTATGGCTTCTATATCAAAATTATGTGGTAACTATCCAATAGCTAAACTATACCTCAAGTATTTAAAATCTATATTAAGTTCAGATAATGTTTATGTGAATTTTATATAATGTCAAAAGATTAATCACATAAACAACACCTATAGCGGCAATTAAAGCAGCACTATTTTTGTGACTATATAAGAATCAATCTATCCTATTTACTATATTTTTATCTGAACGATTTGATCTTTATGTGTACCAAACATTTCACCTCTATTTTGTTTTAGGTGATCCGAAACTACATCTAATAGTTTAAACAGACGTAAGGAAATGTCCTTAGCTTCAAGATATATACTATTTGCTTTATCATAATTATTATTATTAATAGATGTAATAACACCTTCACCTTTTTTATGAAATTCATTATGCAAGATACCAATTTCATCCCATTCTTTGGATAATATTGTGTCGGACAGATCTATTGAATGATAAAAATGTCCAAAAGCACATTTATGTGAGTTCAACTGAATTGGATATACACTCATTTGATCTATCATATTTTTTAAATTATCGCTCCAGTTGTTATGAGCAATTTTTGCACTTTCTAAGTTGATAAGTATTTCATCATTATTTATATGGTTTGCACTCATATTAATAATTGACATTTGGTTATATAGAATTTCTGACATCTCATCATCTATTTTAGAAATTTGTTTTGCTTGCTTGTAACTTGTCTCAGCATTTTCCCTTATCGAAATTGTCATATCACTTAATTCTTCAGCATCTTTAGTTGATGATTCCATTGCTTGATTAATTTCTTGTGTTGATAATTGGATATTTTTCATTTCCATTGTAATTTCTTTAATATCTTTGACAGTTCTATTTAAGAGAGATACATTTTTATCTATTGTACTAGATACATTTTCGATCTTATCTCCAATTGACTGAGTGGATTCAATTGTGTTATCCATACTAATTACGCCTTCAACTGTTGCATTTTTAATACCTCTAACTATACCACTCATTTCATCTAAACTGCTTTTAGTCCCTTCAGCTAATTTTCTAATCTCATCAGCGACAACAGCGAATCCACGTCCATGCTCCCCTGCCCTTGCTGCTTCGATTGATGCGTTTAGTGCCAATAAGTTTGTTTGTGATGCAATTGCTTCTACTGCTGAAACTATTTGTTCTACACTTTGTGTGTAGTTAACTAACTCCTGCATTTTATTTCTCATCTCATCAGAATTATTGATAACGATATCTTTTAAGTCCTTGATTTCTCTTATTTGATCATAAGAAGCATTATTACTTTCTACAATGATTTCTGTAGCTTCGCTTAACCCTGTTAAAGTTTCCGTAGTATTTAAAATAGTTTCTGTAAAAGTATTCATACTTGCAGTCGTTTCTTCAACTATTGCTAAATTTGATTCACTTAAGATTGAAAGTTTATTGGAGAAATTCGTTAACTTTTGAGCTGAATGTGAGAGTTCTACATCAAAAGAACTTAGTTTAATAACTGTACTTAAAATATTCATTGTTGATATCTTCATTTTTTCTTCGCTGTTAAATAGCTTTTTGAAATAATCAAAAAACTTTATATGAATATGAAAATCCAATTTTGGTTCTTTAATATTTTGACCATTAAATTTAGCCTCAACGTATTCAATAATACCATGAGTTTCCGCACAATTATTTTTCTTTTTAAACATTTTCCCTCCAGAATGCATTTTAATAAAATTATATCACACTCTGATAAAAAACAAAGGACCAGCTATTGTGGTAGCTGATCCTTTGCTATTTAAGAAGGGTGTTTCTATATTGTTGCTACTATTTCAGGTGTCTTTTTTTTGTTTTTGAATTGAAAGAAGCATACACTTCCTAACATAACGGCTGCAATAAGATTTACAACTGGAGCCGTTGTAACCATCATTACACCACCCACTATAAATAGTAATCTTTCTAATACGTTCATTTTCGTCTGGAAATATCCTGTTAATCCAGAAGCAACTGCTATAATTCCTAATATCGCTGTTATCAATATAAACACAAGATGTAAAGGTGTTACATTAACAAGCAGCAGTTCAGGACTGTAAACAAAGATATATGGTATTATAAAGGCCGCTATTGCAAGTCGCGACGCCTGTATACCTGTACGCATCGGTTCTGACTTGGCGACACCGGATGCCGCTACTGCTGCAAGTGCAACCGGTGGCGTTACATCGGCTATAATTCCGAAATAGAAAGCAAACATATGAGCAGCAATAATTGGGACATCAAGCATTAGCAATGCTGGTGCAGCAATTGTAGCAGTAATTACATAGTTAGCAGTTGTAGGAACACCAATACCTAATATTAATGATGTAATCATCGTAAACACTAAAGTTAAGAATAGTTTTCCTGATGCTGCACTAACCAGTAGTGAACCCATCTTTAAGCCTAACCCTGTTTGAGTTACAACACCAATGATGATACCAGCTGTCGCACAAGCAGCTACAACTGTAATTGCAGTCCTTGCACCTTCAACCAATCCTGAAAATATATCTTTCAGTGAAAGGCGTGTCTCTTTTTTAACTGCAGAAACAAGTATTGCTGATACAATTGCACCAAGTGCTGCTCTAATCGGTGTATAACCAGAGATTAAAAGATAAATAACAATCACGATTGGCAAGATCAGATGACCTCTTTCACGCATTACCTTACTTGCTTTTGGAATCTGATCTTTAGGCATACCTTTAAGACCTTGTTTTTTGGCTTCATAATGAACGCCTGCCCAAACACCAAAATAGTAAAGTAAAGCAGGAATAACAGCTGCACCAATGATTTGAACATAAGGAATATTGGTAAATTCAGCCATAAGAAAGGCAGCAGCCCCCATAATTGGTGGCATTAACTGCCCACCAGTTGATGAAGTGGCTTCAACTGCTCCTGCAAATTCTGGTTTATAACCAAGTTTTTTCATCATTGGAATGGTAAAGCTACCTGTTCCAACAACATTTGCAACTGAAGAACCAGATAAAGTTCCCATAGTAGCACTTGAAATTACTGCTACTTTTGCAGGACCACCTGGTGCACCACCAGCAATCGAGTTTGAAATATCTATGAAAAACTCTCCCATCCCTGTTTTTCCTAGATAAGCTCCAAATAACAAAAACATATAGATAAAAGTTGAAGAAACCCCAATTGGAAGACCAAAGATTCCTTCAGTTGTATAGTATAAGTGCTGTACTAAATTTGATAATTTTACGCCTCTATGTGCTAATGGTCCTGGAATATGCGGACCCAAAAGAGCATATGCAATGAAAACTGATGCAATTATGACCATCGGCCACCCAATAACTCTTCTAGCAGCTTCTAGTACTAATACGATTGCAATTAAACCAACAATCATATCCATCGTACTTACACGTCCCGCTCTAAATACAAGCTGTTTATAGTTGAAAAAAACATAAAGACAAACTGATGCTGCAAGTATTGCAAGTACCACATCAACTGGATGTAGTTTTGATCTTGAGAATTTCTTGGAAGATGGATATAGTAGGTAGACTAAGGTTAAACCAAAAGCGAGATGAATTGAACGTTGTAGCATTGCATCCATAACTCCAAAAATTCCAGTGTATAATTGAAATATAGAAAACATTGCTAATATTCCAACCAACAATTTATTTTGAATTCCGCTAAGTACCCTATAGTCTGAACCTTTGTCGTATTTTCTCAGCAAATCATCAGCATTAATTGCACTTGCTTGGTCTGTATTTGCTGTTTGTTTTATTTCATTTAAGTCAGACATGACACCGATCCTTCCTATAAAACAACATGATAGTTGCCAATTTCAAAAACTTTCTTTTTAATCACATGAATTATGAGGTCATGTGTGTACTTTTGTCTTTCAACATCATTTTTTATAAGCTTCTTAAAAGACTCACTTGTGACATCAATAGACTCCTTGTTAAATAACTCTGCAATATATATTTTTTCACCATTCACCGTTATAGAATGCTTGGGAATTGGTGAAGCGATCATATTGACTTTTTCAAACTTCCGGTCCATATATAATATAAATTTACCATCTACAATTTCAAACTCCGCATCACTCATCTGTTCATAAGGAAGCCCCACCCCAAAAGACTCATATACAGTCTTTTGGAGTATGAGGTTATTATCTTTATCAATTTCAAAATACTCATCTACCGGTGTTAGTAACACAGAATGAATATAGCCAAGTTCAAAGTGATTGTCACTTGGAAACAAACTATGTTTTTCTCCTGATTTTTGATCTTCAATTATAATTACAGTCCGCTCTTGAAGACCAGTCATCACCAAAATTACTAACAAACAAATACTGAGCAATCCAATAATAGATTTTCTAAACAAAGCTTCCCTTCTCTCTTTAAGAATTGATGTTATCAATTTATTTCTAAAATTTTATGATAAGAGACCCTAAATTAACTTATCTTTATTCGTTGAAATATCTCTCAGCACCAGGATGAACAGGAATTGGCATTGCATCAAGTGCAGTTTCTTTAGTGATATATTTGCCTACATTGTGAGCCAATACAACTCTGTCCAAGTTTTCATAAATTTGTTTAGTTAATTGATAAGCTAATTCTTCATCTAAATCCGCCGAAACACAAAGCATAGATTTAACTGTTAACGTAGATACATCTTCTGTTTGTCCTTTATATGTGTTAGCTGGAATTGTATAGTCTGTAAAGAATTTATAGTTACTTTTAAGTGTAGCCGCTATATCGCCTTCAATTGCAACAATATATACATCATTTTGTGCAGATAAATCTTGAATAGCTGCAGTTGGAATTCCTGCAGTTAAGAAAGCTGCATCAACTTGCTTATCTTTAAGTCCTGAAGAAGCTTCAGCAAAAGATAAAAACTTAGGATCGATGTCTTTTTCAAAATCCATACCAGCAGCAGCGATTATTTGTCTTGCATTTGCTTCAACACCTGAACCAATAGCACCAACTGCTACTTTTTTACCTTTTAAATCAGCAACTGTTTTAATGCTAGGATCTGTTGTTACGATTTGAAGAGGCTCACTGTAAAGTGTTGCAAGTCCTCTTAATTTATCAAAAGTTTGACCATCAAACATCATTACGCCATCATGCGCATAAAGTGCTGTATCATTTTGAACGATAACAACTTCAACTTCACCATCAATTAACAAGTTGATATTTGCAACAGATGCACCTGTTGATTGAGCTGTTGCATTGATGCCTTTAATATTATTGTTCCATATTTCAGCGAATGCACCACCAAGTGGGAAATAAGTACCTGCAGTACCACCGGTACCAATATTTACGAAAACATTATCAAAAGATGGATCTTCTGACATTGCTGCAGTCGTCTCGCCTGCTGCTGCAGTTGTCGCTTCAGTTGTTGCTGGCTCATCAGTAGATGTACAACCAGTTACAAGTGTGAACATTAAAATTAATACCAATAACAAAGACATTGCTTTTTTCATAATTTCCTCCTGCTCAACTTAAATTTAATTTCCTTAACTGTATGCTCCCCAAACTAATCGTGTGCGCATACGAATACACGACACCATTTTTATATCATTCACCCTACATAATCCTACAAAATGTTACAAAATACTACAAAATTATTTAAAATTTATTCACAATGTTTGAAATAATATGTAAATAATCAGAAAACGGGATAAATTCAACTGTGATTTTTAATCATTTTGAATTTATCCCGTTTTTTTTAGAACTCAAATATAAACCTTATGACATCAATATCTTTTGTACTGTTACACTTTAATCCTTGAAAAACTACACGAATACCTGTTACTTCCTTTATAGAGGTTTCAAAGGTTTCTTTTAGTTGTGTGTAAAGTACTTCTCTTAAGTAGTCACCAATTCGTGTGTTTTTTTCTTGTTTAAGAATGGTTTGTTCTAATTGTGTTCGAGAGCCACTGATTACTATTTCACATAGATTAGCTTGTAAAAAGGCTTGAACTCTATTTGGTCCTTTTCCAGTTGACAATTTAATTACTCGTGCAATTTCTGTCTCTGTTTTTCTTTCAATTGATTTTACTTCATCTAATGAGAGCCGAAAGCGCTGCTCTTTTTTCTTTTTTCGCGTTAACTTTTCATTCATACTTATGAGCATTTGATTTAAAGTCTCTACATCGATTGGTTTTAATAGATATCTATCAATTCCCACTTCTATCGTTGACTGCATTAACTCAACATCACTTAAAGCAGTTGTGATTACAATAGGAATATCAAGGTTCTTTTCTCTTATTTTCTTCGCCATTTCAACACCATCAAGAACTGGCATCATTAGATCAGTTATCACAAAATCAAACTTAAAAACATCGAAGATTGCCAATGCCTCTTGCCCATTTTCTACACTTGTGACGGTTTTAACCCTTCGCTTTAAGAATCGTGTAATTTCTTCTCGCAATATTGGCTCATCTTCAACATATAATACATTTAGGTCCATTTGCTTTTCATTTAACATGAGTTTTCTCTCCTTGGACGAAATTTATATTGGAAAACTAATGGTTATGCATAAACCGTTTTCTTTGTTGATTGCGTTAATATTTCCTTTAAAGTTCTTTTCAATAATTACTTTTGATATATATAGGCCTAGTCCAGTTCCTGATTGCTCATCTTTTGTCGTAAAATACGCATCAAATAATCGACTAACATTGGCTTTAGATGCTCCACCACCACTGTCTTGAATACTAATTAATAGTTCTTCATCACGTCCCTCAATTGCTATGCAAATTTTTTTCTCTGAAGAATTATGTTGAACAATTGCATCAATTGCATTTTTAATGATACTAAATAGAACTTGTGACAGTTGATTTGGCAACCCATTTATCAACACATCACTTTCTAGTTTGACGATTACTTCTATATTATTTAATCGAATGGTTTCCTTTAGAAAGTCAATGGTTCGATCACAAACACTGGATATTAAGAAATCACGTTTTTCAGTTTTGGGATCAAAGAAAAATCTAAAGTCATCTATTGTACTCGACATAAATTTTACGAGATCTGCATGTCTAACCCCTTGTGCCTTAAGATAATCTTCATCTAGCTCATTATATTTATAAGCATCAATTATGTTATTGTAGATCATGGCAAGTCCACTTAAAGGTTGTCTCCATTGGTGAGCTATATTTCCAATCATTTCACCCATAGCAGCTAATCTCGATTGGTAAATCATCAGTGCTTCACGTTTTTTGTTTTCTTCCATCTCCTGATCAAACAAACGCTTCATGGTTATGTCTCTTGAAATCATGACGATCTGCATCTTATTTTCATTATTCATGATTCTTGCATTAATTTCTACTGGAATAACTTTCCCATTTACACCTTTTAACTCATCCTCAAATGTCACACCAGAGTTAATTTCAATACCCTGTATTAAAGCGTTATATACATCTTCACTCACCTGTGTGCTAATCTGATAGTAAGACATAGATAAAAGTTGTTCTTTTGTATATCCCAGAGATAATTCTACTTTATGATTAACTTCAATGATCTGTGCACTTTGATTCATACTAATAACAAAGATACAATCTGAACCAGATTCAAAAATATTTTCAAATTTATTTTTACTACTTAATAACTCGCTTTCAAGTTTAATCCTCTTAGTGATATCGAGTTCTAGTGCTTCATTTAGTGCTTTTACTTCTATCATTAAAGCGCGTTCTTTTTCGATAATAGCTTTATCCTTGGTGAACTTATAAAACAATAACCCAAAAGTAAGAAATACAAGTAACAGTAAAAAGTTAATGATCACAATGGTATATGTTCTGTTTTTTAGAAAAGATACGACTTCTAAATAATCTTTTGAGATGTTTACAATCCAAAAATCACTTCCAATATTAGCAGGGGCATAAGCGCTAAATTTCTTGATCCGTTGTTGATCATTATCAGTGAACCATAATGAGTGATAAACGCCAACGCCAGATTCTTTGTTCTTTTGTTTTTCAACAAGTTCTGTCAGTTCACTCCAGTCAAAATCAGGATATGTGTTTTTACGTACTTCAATAACATTTTCACCAATATCTTCAGTGTTGGGATGCATTATAAGTACGCCACTGGAATCTTTCACAGATGCATAACCTTTTTCTCCTGCTTTAACAGGTGCTATAAGACTTTGATAAATTGTGTTGATTTTTACTTTTATATAGAGTGTCGCATCAAGTTTCTCTTCAAAATAAATCGGATGATATATATTAACATAAAGCTTATCAGACTCTTTATATATTTCCCCTACATCCGGCTTTTGGACTAACTTCACCCTCTGACAATCATCTAAGATGCCATCCCCATAATCAGTAGTTGGAAATGCATAAATTTCTGTACCATCTAGTTTAACCAACCTTATTAATTCAATATTTTCACTTTGAATATTATAATAATCCTCTAGATTCTTAAACAAATCTTTTTGTGTCCCATCAGCTGAAAAACCATTATAATCTTTAATAAATGTTCGATTTTTTGATAATATTTCAAGATTATGTTGTTGGTTGGTAAAAAAATTCTCAACACTTTTTGCAAGTGTCTCAGCTAGAGATAAGAGTTGAAATTGCTCTATTTCAATTACCTTATTTTGTATTTTTATATAGTTTTGATAAGATGCGCCAATGATGACGATCATCACCATCAGTGCAATCACAATAATCATTGCATACTTATATTTATTTAAAACTTTTATCATCAAATACCACTCATTTCATCAGTTTACATCCATTATATGAGCCTCCACACTATAACACAATATACTGATTAAAGCCACCTTCAGATAACTGAAGCTGGCTTTAATTTATATTAAACTATACTTATTTATTACTTTTTAATAGTGCAAAGCCTTTTTTAATTCCAGGGAAGCCTACAAATATAACCGTAATTGCTATTAAAGCAATCGCAAGTGGTGAGCCCCAGAAAACACTTAAAGCACCATCTGAAATTCTTGTAGCTTGTCTAAATGATTGTTCCATAGTACCGCCAACTATTACTGCAAGAATCATTGGCGCTGATGGAATTTTAGCTTTTTCCATAAAGAAACCGATGATTCCAAACATAACCATGATATAGAAATCTATCACTGAGTTTGAAATAGCATACGTACCTACAAAAGCGAGTCCAAGTACCATTGGATAAAGTACTTTTGATGGTATAGATAAAACACGAACTAAAAGTCCAGCCATTGGAATGTTAACAATTGCTAATACAAAGTTACCAATAATCATACTCGCAATAAGACCCCATGCAACATCAGGATGTTGCGTAAATAAAAGTGGTCCCGGTTGTATACCAAGCATTAAGAGTGCACCCATCATAATCGCTGTTGTTCCAGAACCAGGTATTCCAAGTGTTAACATTGGGATAAATGCGCCTACTGATGCAGCATTATTAGCAGCTTCAGGAGCGGCAAGTCCAACAATTTCACCTTTACCAAAATCATCAGGATTTTTTGATAGTTGTTTTTCGTTATTGTATGCCATAAGAGATGCCATTGTACCGCCTGCCCCTGGAAGTGCACCTACTATAAAACCAAGAGGTGTACTTCTAAGAATTGCTGGCCATGACTTTTTCCATTCTTCTTTAGTGATCCATATTTTCCCGAATTTTCTCTGCGGTATTTTTTTACCACTGTTGATATCTGAAAATGCTTTAAAAACTTCACCAATAGCATAAAGACCAATAATAACTACTAGAAAATCAATACCCGTTTGAAGTTCTAAGATATTGAATGTGAATCTTGAAATTCCAGACTGTGCATCAATTCCTACAGTTGCAACAGCAAGACCAAATAAAGTTGAAATAAAACCTTTGATCATATTGCCCTTTGCCATTGACGAAGTCATCGCAAGTGCAGCTACCATCAATAAGAAGTATTCAGCTGGACCAAATTTTAATGCAAATTTTGCAACAGGAGTTGCTAAAGCAATTAAGAATACAACTGATATAAGACCACCAATGAACGACGCAATCGCACTAATCGCAAGTGCAGATTCCGCTTTACCATTCATAGCCATTGGATAACCATCAAATGTTGCAGCAAGTGCAGCACCATCACCAGGTGTATTGATTAAGATTGAACTTCTTGAACCACCAAACATCGCCCCATAATATACACCAGCCATTGTAATAAGTGCCGCTGTTGGACTCATAGAAAAAGTCAGTGGTAATAAAACAGCAACGCCTGTAGCTGGTCCAAGTCCAGGTAGCATACCAACGATAGTACCCAAGATCCCCCCGAAAGTGATCAGAACAAGATGATAAGGTTGCATGGCAATTAAAAGACCATCCATTAAATGTTGTAAAATATCCATAACAGCCTCCTATATATTAAGAATAGGCGTCATAGGTAATGAAATGCCTAAAAGATAGAAAAATACATAATAAACGATAATGCTAAAAATTGCTGATGTAATTAAGTTCTTAACGATTCTCTTCGGTTCTAAAACTGACATGATAAATCCTACGAATAAGAATGTAGAAATTACATATCCCAATATATGAAATATCAAAGCATAGACGATTGCAGCTACAACTGTCATGATAATCATTTTTCTACTTAAAATATCGTTTGCCGTAGTGTTCTCTTTGATTTTTCTAAAAGCAATTTTTGTCGCTTCTAAATTGCTTTTCAACAGCAAGACAACACCAAATATTACCAATCCACCTGAAACAATCAGTGGAAAAATCGAAGGAGCCATAGGATCTCCCATAGGACTTCTTTTTAATCCAAATGCCATTATGCCATAAATAATACCGAATATAACGGAAATTGCTCCTGTTAAAAAGTCAAAATTTCCTTTTTTCTGCTTCTCCATAATACCTCCAAATTTAGGGGGATGAGAGCCACACTGGGCTCTCTATTTATTTATTAATTTGATGAAAGACCTATTTCATCTAAGATTAACTTGTAAGATTCATTTGTTTCTTCTAAGAATGTATTGAAATCTGCTTGATTTAAATAAGCTGGTGCCCAACCGTGTTTAGCAGCTTCAGTTTTCCATTCATCTGTTTCTACCATTTTTGCTAATGTTTCTTCCCAGAACTTAACTGCATAATCTGGCATATCTGGTGCCCCAAATAAACCTCTCCAGTTCTCGAATACACCATCAATACCTTGCTCTTTACAAGTAGGAATCTCAGCTAATACGCCTTCTCCAACTCTTTCAGCGCCAGTATGTGCAAGAGCTCTTAAATCTCCACTTTCAACTAAAGATTGAACATCTCCTAAACCTGTTGTTAACAAGTCAACATGACCACCTAAGATTTGAGCAGTTGCCGTTCCATCTTGGAAGCTGATATAATCAATTTCTTTAAGATTTTGTACGCCAGCAGCTTTTGCCATAATTAAGAATTGAATATGATCCATAGAACCAGCAGCTGAGTTACCACCGATTTTTACACTTTTAGGATCAGCTTTTAATGCATCCATAACTTCAGTGATTGTTTGGTATTTTGAATCCTTAGGCACTACAAATGCTCCGTAATCAGTTATAAGTCTTGCAAGTGGTGTTGTATCTTTATAACCAAATTCGCTTGAACCATTTAACTCAATTAACAAAATTGGTGGTGAATAAACTGAAATTAATTTTTCTGATCCTTTTTGAGTTTGCATGTAGGCTAAGTTTACGCCTCCGCCGCTACCAGCTTTGTTTGTTACTGGCATATTTGCTTCTACTAATTTAGTATCTTGTAAAACTTTTGCAACAGTTCTGATTGTTAAATCCCAACCGCCACCAGCCCCAGATGGTGCAATAAACTCTAATGAGCCTTTAGGATAATCAGTTCCCGTTTCTGATTTTGAAGCACAACCTGTAAGTGCCATAGCGCCTACCAATGAAAGTGCTAACAAGCTTGTTATAGCTTTTCTGAATTTCATATAATTCCCTCCATACCTTCTTATTTATCTTCAAGCATTTCTGCTTTTAAGATCATAAATTGATGCAACTCTTGAATTGAGTGTTTGCGTGTTCTACCACATATAAAAGCGGGTTCACTACATAAATAACATTGTCTATCTGGTATATCAAATTCATCCCTCGAAATACTATTGCCCTTGAAATCATAGACATCAATATCTAGTAACCTACCGATTTCTTCATCACTTTCAAGTTGAATTGTTAGTCTTTTTACAGATATTGGCTCACTTTTCACTCTATAAAAAGAAATATACTCATAAAACAAATTACAAAATTCTTCTTCAATTCTTTGAAATTTAATGGCTTGATTTAAAAACAATTCTTCAAATTTCAAACTTGCATGTCGATGAATTTTTTCACTCCACGCAAATTTCTTTTGTTCTCCAGGAACGTTTACTCTGATGCATACAATTGCTGCACCATATTGACTTTTTCCCTCAATCAATTGCTGTTTTTGTTCCTTAAGTTCAAGGTAATTCATCATTACTTTCTTTTCCTAATGGAATCAATTATACTTCCATCTCTATACTCAACATTAGCGACTATCATGTCGTCAAATTCAATTGGTTGTGGTTCGCCGATTATGCTCTTAGCAAGAGCAACAAGTTCATGCATTTCAACGACTGGAAGATTTGCTTTTTTTAATTTCTCCACTAAATCGGTTCTTAAAGGATTTATCGCTATTCCACGTTCTGTTACTAAAACGTCAATGCTGTCTCCTGGTGTGATAATCGTTGTTACGCGATCTACAACTGTAGCTAATCTGCCTCTATATAAAGGTGCAACAATAATCGTAACTTTTGCAGATGCTGCAGTATCACAGTGACCTCCTGATGCGCCCATAATGACACCATCTGATCCGGTCATGACATTAACGTTAAAATCTTTATCAATTTCAAGCGCACTTAGAATTACATAATCAAGCATAGATGCCATGCAACCTTTGTTAGAAGGATTTGCATATTCAGAAGCACTTATTTCATAATGTCTTTCGTTTCTATACATTGAGGCTGTTGATGTTAAGTCAAAACTTTGTACATCAAATAAACAATCAACATAACCTTCTTCTAGTAAATCAACCATCGGCTTCGTTATACCACCAAGTGCAAATGATGCTTTGATTCCATCTTTAATCATTTGATCTTTTAAGAATCTCGTGACGGCTAAAGAAGCACCTCCAGAACCCGTTTGGAATGAAAAACCATCTTTATAATATTCAAGTGAGGTTATCACTTTAGATGCTAACTCTGCAATTTTAAGTTCTTTTGGGTTCTTAGTATATCTTGTAGCCCCAGATGCGATTCCCTCTGGATCACCAATAGCATCTAAAACAACTACCATATCGACATTATCTTGAACTATGCTTCTTGGCATATTGGGATAATCACATAAATCATCAGTTATGAGCACCACTTGATCAGCGTGTTTTGAATCAACGATTGCATAGCCAAGTGAACCACATTGTGTTTTACTGCC
The DNA here is from genome assembly GCF_029914245.1 of Fusibacter bizertensis. Taxonomy (GTDB): domain Bacteria; phylum Bacillota; class Clostridia; order Peptostreptococcales; family Acidaminobacteraceae; genus Fusibacter_C; species Fusibacter_C bizertensis. The sequence goes on along the minus strand of NZ_JARYZI010000005.1, from coordinate 66,128 downwards.
GTTTCCGCTTGCATTTCCCATACAATCAGTTCTTGGAACCGCTAAAAAAGCAATGTCAATTTTAATCTCACCGGCTTCAATAGCTCTTGCACGGCCACCGTGACTTCTAATCGTTATTGGTTTACTCATATTGCCATCAGATATAAACTCAGCGAGTGGACCTCTCAATCCACTTGTATGAATCTCACTGATTACACCTGATTTTATATGTTCTATTAAAGTTTCATGTACCTTGCCTAATGAACTTGGAAACAATACTAGATTTTTTATTCCCATTTTAGCAATTTCGTCCATCACAAGGTTTATCACATAATCACCCTCTCTAAAATGATGGTGAAATGATATTGTCATGCCATCTTTAAGATTAGCTTTTTTAAGGGCAGCTTTTATGTTTTCAAGGACTTTTCCCGAAGCATCAGCATTAACTTCATAAGGTTTTATTAACTTACCATGCACTCTTTTTTCTATCATCACATCACCTACTTGCCTTTGCTAATTCTATAATTCTCTGAGCTCTTTCGACGATTGGCTTGTCAATCATTTTTCCGTTTAATGATACAACACCGAGTCCTTTTATTTCAGCTTCATCACTTGCTTTAATTACTGCTTGTGCATGACTAATTTCAGAATCCGTTGGTTTAAAGACTTGATGAACGATTGGTATTTGTCTTGGGTTGATTACGGATTTTCCGTCAAACCCCAGTTGCTTGATTAACTTGACTTCTTTAGTAAAACCTTCTGAATCATCAACATCTGAAAACACTGTATCAAGTGCTGCGATTCCGGCAGCTCTTGCAGCGTTTAGCAATTGTGATCTTGCATAAAGTAATTCAACACCTGAGGCTGAGCGAGTCGTTTTAAGATTGGTGACATAATCTTCTGCGCCAATAGCTATGCCAATTAGGCGATTTGATGCTGTTGCGATACTGTAAGCATTGATAATACCTAGTGCACTTTCAATTGCAGCCATCATTTTAACGGTACCTACTTCAATGTTGTGTTTCACTTCATATTTTGCAATTAATTGCTCAACAGCTCTTATATCTTCTACTGTTTCTGTTTTGGGTAATCTAATAACATGTATACCTGCTGCAACCATTGCTTCTATATCATTTTCACCATAAGGTGAATCAAGACCATTTACTCGACAAACGAGTTCTACACCACCAAAATCGAGATTTTTTACAGCTTGATAAACAAGATGTCTAGCTGCATCCTTTTCTTTTAAAGAAATTGAATCTTCTAAGTCAAACATAATTGAATCCGCACCGTAAATCATAGCATCGGCCATCATTCCAGCATTATTCCCAGGAACATATAACATCGTTCTTCTCAGTCTACCCATGTGCGATCACACTCCAATCCACACTATTTTCATTTGCCATAGCTCTCATAATTGCACTCTCGGTTCTAGCTTTAATAGTACAATCCAAAGCGCCTTTATCAACTGCATGAACAAGCACACCTTCTAATGCATATTTGTCTAACATATTTTGTATCAAACTACGGATATGTTCACCAAACTGCTTTTCAACTGGGCTTTTAAGATAAATTGTGTTCGTTTGATCAACGCTTTCTTCAATTCGAATCTGTATATCACAAGAATCCAAAGTTCCTGCAATGGAAGGTTTGATAATTTTCATATTGCCTCCTTGAGCGTTCATATTTATATGTTTTAAATTAGTGCCTTGAGTCAGAATCTATAAGTTTTTCTCTTATTGCTTTTATTTTGGGCGATTTTATAAAATCGAGTGTCGATTTTGGCACGAGTTTTTCTAACAACTCATAGTTTTGATCTAGTATTAATGCTCTAACAAGTGATGCACTAATTGCACCTTGTAACGTTTCTATTCTCTGTATTTCTATGAGTTCTATGCCATATTGTGGCAATAATTCTTTTAATTTGTCGTTATAACTATTCGTAGTTTCACAATATGGTTCGGTGCCTACAAATCTTCTTTTGATACCTAGTGTATCTACTATATAATCTGCAAAAATCTTCACATCCAATGCTGCCTGAAACTCAGTTGCTGATGATTTTGATTTCAAGAAGTAATTTGGGAAAGTGGCATTTGAAATGATATAATCTCCACCAGAAATCACATAGACATTATTAAGGTGCGCTGTTCCTTGAGCGATAAGATCATATCTTACATCATAAGGAAACGTTGAATGTTCGGCTCTAACCACAAATATATATAAAAAATCACATGCGTTTGCTGCAGTTTCTATTAAGAACTGATGCCCTAGTGTAAATGGATTCGCATTCATAATGATCGCACCATTATTTTCTGTTGTAACTTTGAAGTTTTTCAATAGTTTTAAGTATGATTTTAAACCTTCGGGATTTTTTTCCATAAGCACAACTGCTTCAGATGTTGTATCTGATTTAATTTCTATACGGTCAACCTCATAAAACCCTAAATTTGAAAATGAATTAACTGCATCTGGTTTGGTAAATAGAAATATATTTTTGAAGCCTCTTTCATACACATCGTACATGATATCGCTTAACATTCTGCCAAGTGCATTGGTTCCACGTACATTACTATCAAGTGCGATGCTTTTAATTACATTTTCTTGAACTGATGCTGTTCCAATTAACTTATCATCTTCAAAATAACCAAATGTACAATCTATTGCATCGTCTAGTCTGATGTTTGACTTTTCTAGAAGGTCTAAGATATCTTCCCATTCTTTCGAATCCGGGCTTAAAATCTTAAGTTCACTTTGAATACACATCTATTACTCCTTAACTTGAGACAAAAAAAAATCAGTATACAAAATCAAAGATTTCGTATACTGACCTTAGAGGCTTTGCGCCTTTCATTATCAATATGATTCACTTGTAAGTTTTATCACCCCGCAAATATTGCTCATCACAACGCTCGCTTGAGTATAAGCACATTTTAATAGATATTTGAACAAAATGCAACTTTTTTTTGAACAATTTAAATTTAATCCTTACCTTCTTGCTTTATAAAATATAAAAAAAGCGTTACAACAAGTAAATCCGCACTTCCCCCATGGCTAATATTTTCTGCTATACACCACTGACAGTAAGTATTAAGTTCATCTACACCAGCTTTCGTATGCATACCTCCAAGTTCAAGGATATAAGCAGCTTTGACTTGACTAATCGCGAGTATAGTTCGATCTCTCCTTCCAATTACATTTGAGTCTTCAAGAGATGAAATGATACTTAAAAGTGACTGTACCATCGCATCATTTTGTGACAAACCAGAAGATATAGCATTTTCCAAAGCCTTTAATCCAACAACTCTTGCATGAAAAAAACCACTTGCAGCTTCGCCACGTGCGCCTAGTAATCCATATTTTTTAAATTGATCTACACCATAATTCCTATAATTTTCTCCACTTGAAAATTCGATATCCATATGGGGCAAAACATATTGACTTGCACGCTCAGTTATATAAGAGATACGCTCGTTTCCACATACATTTTGAATACCATGTGACAATTCTAACTCAGTAGCAGATGCAACCAATAACCCTAGCGCATAAATTGCGCCTTTATGCGTATTTACACCTTTAGTACAACTAAGCATTTTCTTTTCAGCATCTATCCCCAATGGTTTTATCGTCTTAAAAACAACTTCAGCATCACAACGTGTTTCACTAGTAGATCCATATATATTTATAATTGCATGCTTGATTTCTTCAAAGTAGGTTCGAAGTGAAACAGAACTATCCATAAAAGTAAAAAAATCCATATCTGTATGCGCACCATTGCTATGACGATCAACTAGACCTGGTTTAGGTGTAGCTGCAACCTCATAAAGTAGTGATTTCAAAGCAATTTCGGTAATTTTATCAATCATGATTACTCCTAATTATGAATATTATCTTGCGCTCATAATTATAACAACCTCTCATAAATTGTCAAAGACATTTTTTCAACTAACATTATCTTACTCATTGTAAAGGTTTCCTAATAGTTTTTTTGTATAACTCATCTGTGGATTAGTTAGTATTTCACTCGTTGTCCCTACTTCAATTAACACACCCTGATGCATCACAGCAAGGCGGTCTGATAAATGTCGTGCGATTTTCAAATCATGTGTGATAAATAAATATGTCAATCCAAGCTCTTTTTTTAATTTAATTAGTAAATTTACAATCTGTCCTTGTACGGAGATATCAAGTGCTGAAACAGGCTCATCTAATATCAGAAATTTTGGTCTAGATGCAATGGCTCGTGCAATCCCAACCCTTTGCTTTTGACCACCACTAATTGCAACCGTTTTCCTATACATCAAGCCACTACTTAACCCAACTAGACCTAGAAGCCTTGTAACTTCATCTTCAAGGCTTCCTTCAAATTGAATTTGATGAAGTTTAAGAGGTTCACTGACTAACTCGTATACTGTTTTTAGAGGATCAAGAGCACCATACGTATATTGAAAAACGATTTGGACATCTCTTCTCAGATGCAAAACGTCTATCTGGTTAAAGGTAATCTGACCGTTGTCAGGAGGTATTAGCCCTAAAATAAGATGACTTAATGTTGTTTTTCCACTACCACTTTCACCTATTAACCCCAGCGTTTCACCTTGATAGATACATAAATTGAGTGCCTGGACAGCCCTAATCTCATGCGTTTTTCCAAACAAACTTTTTTTGACATAGTAGAACTTATCAAGTTCTGTAATTCTAAGTAGAGGTTCATTATTCATTATTCACCTCCAGTGCATGAATACATCGTACAAAACAAGATGATGTGTCTCTTGCCTCAATCAATTGGGGTATCTGTGATTTACACACTACGGTTGAATACATACATCGGTACCAAAAAGGACATTCATCTTTAAACTCTGTCGGGTCTAAAGCGTACCCCGTCAAAGTATACAGTTCTCCATCTCGTGATTGAATAGAATTGACACATTTCATGAGTTCTTGAGTATATGGATGTTTTGCATGGTTAAAGATTTCTGTCTTTTTGCCATATTCCATAACTAGCCCACCGTATAATATCAGTATCTCATCACTGATTCTAGCGGCTAAATCGAAGTCGTGTGTGATAAATAAAATTGAAATACCATATTTTTTGTTAATTGACAAAAGTAACTCAACAATAACATCCGTTAAAGATGCATCAATAGAACTCGTTGGTTCATCAGCAATGATAACTTTTGGATTTAGTGAAAGTGCGAGAGCAATTGTCACCCTCTGTGCTTGACCTCCACTAAGTTGATGTGGGTACATATTGAGAATATATTTACTTTCAATGTTCAGCCCTACAGTTTCAAGTAAAGCTTCTATCTCTTTTTCATCATAAGTTCTATGGTGCACTCTAAAAAGTTCTTTGAATTGAGAGCGAATCGTTTTATTAGGACTTAAAGCGTCGTTCGGATTTTGAAAAATATATGCGATTTGTACGCCTCTGATTTTTTGCATGGATCTTTCATTAATTGAAAGTAAATCGATCTCATTTAAAGAAAGTTTATCAGCTGTAATCAAAGCCTGATTTTCACCATATAATTTCATAATCGACATTGCACTCACGCTTTTTCCAGAACCAGACTCACCTAAAACACTTAAAATCATTCCTTGTCTTAGTGTAAATGTAATACCTCTCACAACTTGTATTTGATCAAATTTTACTTTAAGGTTCTCTACTCTTAACATACTCGCTCCATCACTTATACACTATATATTCCTAATAGTTATTTTGATTAATTACAGTTGTAATCATTTGACCTAAATCTTTTAAATCAACTTTATTTGTATCCGTTGTTTTACGATCTTCTTTCAAACCAATTATTAAAGTTGGAAATCCTTTTTCATCAAAAAGCAATTGATCCATAAAATTGGAATTCTCAATTTTAACAGCTTTTATATTTGTTTTATCAAGTTGTTCAGCAAATTGCATGGAAAAAGTATACGCAAAATATCTTGATATCGGGGATTGATTTTGATCAAATAAGATTTCACCTTTATCAAGCCCTTCAACGCGTGTGAGATCTACATAAAGCAATACATCCTTTTGAGAATAAAGTGATTGATTAGCATAATCTGCAATGCCATTAAATGCATCATTCATGGTTCCATCAAGGAACAAAACGATAAGTGTTCTTTTTCTATTCGCTTTATTCTCAATCACTGCATCAAGCACTGATAAGTTAAACTGACACAGTTTCTCAAAACTATCTTTAGTATTAGCATTATATGCTAAACCTAATATGATTGCTTCTTCCCCCATAGAAGGACTGGTTCCTGGTAATATGGCATATAAATTCTGTCCTTGTGAACTTGTAACTTCACAATCTTCATAAATTTTAACTTTGTTAGTTTCAGTTAAACCAGCTATTGAGAAATTTTGCGATAAATATAAAACAGGTACACGAAGGCTGAGGTTACTTAAATTTTTTTGCCTAATTGTATCCAGATCTTTACGCCATATAATTCCAGCAATCTTTTCGGAGAGTGCAAAACGAGTACTGATGTTTTCTATCTCAAACTCACTATAAAAACGACCATCTAACACCAATACAATTTCTTCTGAGGTATCAATCTGATTTAACAAATTTTTATCATATAAATCTGCATCCTGTAAATCTAATAATGAAGCTTCGATATCAAAGTCACCATGAGCTAACCATACAACTTCAGAAGTAATATCTAAATCGTTCAAAATCACATTAGCCACTTTTGCATAATACCCTTTTTCACTTGGATAATTTTGTATAATTCGATTTCCTTTTAAGGGTAAGAAACCACGTTGATTAAGCTGCTGTTCAATATATGTTGTCGCAATCAAAGCATTTGAATTGCCCATAAGTACAGGTTCATCAGTCAAATTTAGTCCAGAAACAGACTGCTCTTTAAGTTCAAATCCATAATTGGTTTGATAAAATTCCCACGACTTGACCCCGATAAAACTGACCAACACTAAAAGTAAAACACCTATGACAAATCGACTTGGTTTTTTAATCTTAATCTGACCACTTAAAACATTCCTCAAGCTCTCTCCAAAAGCGTTTAAACCTAGAACACTTATGAAAAAGGCCATCGCTGGATAAAAAACGATCCAAGGCGCAGAGCGAATATTGTTTCTTGCTGCACCTAGCATACTTGCCCATTCAGGCTCGTAAGATATATCCATGGTTTTTACGCTTCCATTTGAAGTGTCTTCTATAAACCTAACATTTCCGACAAACACTGCAAAAAGACCAAGTTGTAATAATAGCGTCAGTACTCTAGCAAACTCCAGAAAAAACATCACAATTAATTCAGGATATAAATGTCTAAAAACAGTCGTTAATGCAATTTGAGTCTTGCTTTTGCCAATTGCAATATCACCTTTAACAAAGGGTTCTCTATTAATACTTGTGACACGTTCTTCTATGACTATACCTGTTTTACCAAAACCGACAAAACCTAGTAAAAGTACAAACGATAGAATCGACATATTTTTATCAAGACCAACAAAAAACTCCATTTTCAATATAATGATACAAAGTAAAAGCGTAGGAATTGTTCCAAAAAAACGTGAAAGTTTATCGATCGTACCATGTGCTGTTAAGCTTCCAAAACCTGCTAAAAATCCAAGGGGAATCGCTAAAATAAATCTCAAAATGACAATGAGAAAAGCAAGCGTCATCGTCAATTTTGTCCCATAGACGATTAATGACCAGATATGCCTTCCCATTTCATCTGTACCCATAATCATCCCCTTTTGTGGGGCAAATGGTGCTTTCTCTAAATGATAAGTACCCTCCTCATCGACATAGGATTTTAAACCTTCAGTCGCATAGGGATTAACAGTTGTAAAAAATGAGGGAAATAAAATCATCATAACTAAGATCACTAAAACAGCGCACCCCAAATATAGCTGTAGTTTCTTAAACATGCTTACTTCCCCCTTTGCGTCTTGAAGTAGTAAAACTGATGCTGAATCTAATTAAACCAGTAAAAAGAATGTATAGTACACTTATTGCTGCAATCAAACTGATGAATGTCACTTCATCTTTTGATTTATCTGCAATCAGCACAAAATTTGCTAAACCTTTATAATCAAAAAGATACTCAACAATAATCATATTTGAAATCATCACTGACGCAAGACCTAACATTGAAGTTAATACATTTTCTAAAACAGGTACAAGCAAATGGTTGCAGTAAATACGTAATTTTGAGAAGCCTCTTGATTTTAACGCGTAATAATAAGGCTGTGTTTTTTCTTTGACAAAAGCTAGATATGAAATTCGACTTACATAAATCGTTGGCATGATCGCAAGCGTAATTAAAGGAAAGATCAAATGCCTTAAAACTGGTAGTTCAACATATTGCCCCACTTTAATGATGATCATATTTGACATTAAAATCCAAAGAATATCTGGAACAGATAGAGCTGTTAAGCTTACAAAACTTCTAATATCAGAGTTTTCTTTTTCACTATATGCATCAAACATTCCCTTTAATGTACCAAAACTCACTGCAATTAATGCCGATGCAGCAAAAAGAAAAGTACTCTTTTTAAACGCACCAAATATGAAATCAAAATTATCAATACCATTTACAAGTATATTGTTGATAAAAGAAATTGCATTTTTTAACGATAAATAGAACGAAAAATTAGTATCTAAATTACCGCCAACAACAGCCACATCCATATCTCTTGGTAACTTCGTAATAAAGATTAGAAGCAATAATATTGAGACTGGGGTTAATATCTTCCCCGCTTTTTTAATGAGCTGTATAGGTGTACTAAAATAGAGCTTTTCTACTGATACGCTTTGATATTTAAAAACTTCTAACAAGTACATCATGAGCAAGTATATAACAACTATGATTAAGACGTATTTTTGGATTGAATTAAGCGCTTGCCATGGATTTACAGAATAAACTTGCATTTCTATGTAACTCTGTAGGAGCAATAGATCTCTTGACAATACAGCATCAGATACCATAGAAGCATCATCTTTTAAAGTATTACTAATGTCCGAGTAATTAAAAATACTTATAGATGAAATACCAGCAGATTGATAGTAACGATCTGTTGGTGTCTGACTTCTTAATACACTTAAGTTTATTGCTAAATCATCTGCAATAATTGCCATCTTAGATTTTGCTATACTCGATTTTACATCTGAACCAGTAACATAAACCGACGGATCAACTTCACTGCCAAGTGTAAATAAGTTTATAACTTGTACATGATCTTCTCTGCCTTCAAATAATGATGATAAAGCTTTTACCCCCTGCCCGTCAACTTCTCCAGCATTTAATATTGCGAAAACAATCATTTGGTTTGGTTTGGCATCTGAAGACATATTTTTAGCAATTTCCATTATACTAGCCACACCCGAAGCATTACTCAGTGCACCGGGAAAATAAGTTTCATCATCGAGTCTACCAACATGATCTATATTTGCTGTAATCAATAAGAGATCATTACTTTCAATAAGTGCTTTGAAATCCTCTTCAGTTTTGATCTCACGATTAATTTTATTATCCGAAAGAATCGCATAGAGATTCTCTGTGTACTGAGTATCAAAAGAAATAGTCTGGTTAATTTTGATTTTATCAATTATGCCATGCACAGTACCTGTAGGTAATGTTGTGGTTGGTTTAATTGGATTTTCACGCGCCTTTAATTTAAGTGCTGTATATACCTCTCTAGATATAAAACCCAGTCCAAAATTATTTCCTGTTTTTGGACCAAGCTCCAAGGTTTTTTGCTGAATAAACGTTTGAGGATCATCCATCCAGTTTGAGGTATAATATAATACACCTACAGCTCCAGCATCCATAATCGTCTTTAAACTCTCTCCAATATAAGGTGTTGCTTCAGTTATTACAACTTTTCCCTCCATCCATTTGGGATCGAGTTTGTAGACATTATTGTCAGCAAATATTGCTTCTCCCTCATAATGTAATGAACCTCCTGGTCCCCAAGATGAAAATTTAAAATCTTCATGAGGTTTTAACTCAACCCACTCACCTAGCTGATCAAGTGATGCGTAACTAAAAAAGGATTCTGTCTCAGTCTCAGGGATGAGTGATTTAAAGGCTTGTCTATAAATAGGCAAACCAATAGACTCAAACTGAGCTGTTACAAAATCCAATGCTTTTTCGTTACCGAATGTACCGGTCTTTCGACCTTCAAATTCTGCCGATGTTAGCTTCGCAATATTATCTTGAACATCTGAAATCATAAAAATAGAAGGATCAAATGGATCCTTTTTTGTAAAACTAAATATAATGGCTATAAGAACAACTGCTGATATTAATAAACTGACAGATTTCTTCATCGCACCCTCATAATAAGATAGTTTTGGAGCGGGTGATGGGAATCGAACCCACACAGCTGGCTTGGGAAGCCAGAACTCTACCACTAAGCTACACCCGCAATAATTATATTCACAAAACCATTTTATCACAATTTTGAAATAATTGAATATTTTTTTATTCTCCTAAAAATGAAAAATGCATATAATCGTTACTCATTGGCCATGCATCTCCACCCCATGTAAATCCATTTGATTTAAATGCATTAACAACATCGCCTGTTGGCTTTATTGAATATTGATTTTCACCTGGTTTCCAAAACGATCCAGCCACTACAGTACCATCTTTTCTTATCATATAATTTTCATTTGAATTAATATCTATTGCAAGTCCCCAGCGATGTTCTGAAGTAGAGCTTGCACGCCACGCATAACATCCTACATTTTTGATTGGAAACTTTTCTGGACCTTCATAAATATCTTTAAAAACTTTTAAAGCTATTTCTGCTATATTTTCATTGATCGTTATAGATTTTCTACCTGTACTCTTTGTACCATCACCATTTAAAATCCACACGTCAAATGATATTGATTTCATATGCTTAGCAGCTTCAACTGCTGTCTGGTAGCGCTCTGCAGTTACTGAACCAAAGACCAAAGCATATTTAACGGAATTGTTTCCAAGTCTAACCAATAGCTCTTCAGGTGTATAAATTTCTTCTAAGCTTCGGTGATCCCAGTACTTTCTACTATTGGGATCTTGAGATTCATTTGTATCCATATAGCTATCAAAATTCATTGGCTTTGATCTAGTAAAATTTCCTCTGCTTACAAAATAATTAGTAGCATTTTCATCTTTCAAATCATTTGAATCAATTGCAACTTTTGGTTCTTCTAAGTTTTTTAAGGCATTACTCATATTTTGTGCACTTGTAGGCGCATAACGAACTTTTGTAAGTGCAGTTTTTAACATAATTATCGCCTGTGCTCTAGATGTGATTGATTTTGGTGATAATAAACCTGAAGATCCACCTTTTACAACACCTGAATTTACTAAATCTTCTATAGACTCTGAAGCCCAAGGACTTGCTTTTTCACCATCTACAAATCTTTCGCTTAAAAAAGACATCGCTGCTTCTGTTTTAAATTTTTGATCTACATCTGATTCTTGAGTATTATTTTGTTCATCTGATTTTACTTTAGACAAATCTAATATGCTCATTAATTTGCCTATCATGACAAAGATTTCTTCTCTTTTAATTAAATCATCTGCACCATATGTACCGTTTGGATAACCAGCAACGATGCCCAACTGATACGCAACTTCAGGATAAACCTCGATGATATCGCTAAAATGTTTCTTATCATGTAAATTATCAATGTTTCCATTTGCGCTTAGATATGCTCTAATCACAACTTCAGCAAACTCACCTCTTGTTATAAAACCATTTAGTGATTCATCCTCGATGCTTTCAGGTATGATCATCCATTCTTTAGCTTCTACGATGCCGGTATCATACCATTTACCATCAGCAAAAGTTGGTGAAGCATTTATAAAAAATATATTCAAGAGCATCATAACGATGACTGCCATGCTAAACGTACGTTTTCTTTTAATCATTTTAACCTCCTTAACTCTAACTAGGCTTATCGGTTGTAAACTCATTTTAGCATACCTATTTTACTAATATGTAATAGAAACGCAATAAGTGCCCATACTGAAAGAAAAAAGGACCAAAGTCCCTGAGAACTTTAATCCTTTTATCACTTTGTATGAAATAAATATTTATGTTTATTTTAATTCGTTATAGATTAACTCTTTAACATCTAAGATTGAAGAACCAGACATAGAAAACTCGTCCAATCCCATCTCAAGTAAAGTCTTGGTTACTCTTAAATCACCAGCCATTTCGCCACACATGCCACACCAAATTCCCGCTTTGTGTGCCGCTTTTATTGACATTTCAATAAGTCTCAAGACGGATACGTTCATTGGATTATATAAATGTGAAATGTTTGAGTTCATACGGTCTACTGCTAGCGTATACTGAATTAAATCATTTGTACCAATACTAAAGAAATCAACTTCATCAGCTAAAATATCCGCAGCAATGGCAGCTGCAGGAATCTCGATCATGATTCCAACAGGTGTATCTGCTTTAAACGGGATACCCTCTTCTTTTAATTCATTCTTACACTTTTCAATAATTTTTTTTGCTTGTCTAATTTCATCTATCGTACCAATCATAGGTAACATTATATTTACATCACCAAAAACACCAGCTCTTAGTAAAGCCTTAATCTGTGCTTTAAACATATCTTCATACTTGAAGCACAGGCGGATTGCACGCAATCCTAAAAATGGATTCATTTCTTGCTCAAGATGCAGATATGGAATTTGCTTGTCACCACCAATATCTAGCGTTCTAATAACTACAGGTTTTCCGGACATTCTTTCAGCGACAGTTTTATAAATCTCAAATTGTTCATCTTCAGTTGGCGCTACATCTCTATCCATAAAAACGAACTCTGTTCTAAATAATCCTATACCATCTGCTCCGTTTTCAATCACTGAATCAAGGTCTTTTACAGAACCAATATTGCCCGCTACCAAGATTTCTCTTCCATCTTTATAAGCAAGTTTTAAATCTTTATATTTTTTAAGCTCGATTCTTTTTTTGCGATAAGCTTCAGCTAGTGACTTATATTCTTCTAGTGTCTCTTGATCAGGAGATAAAATCACCTCTCCTTTTATACCGTCAATGATACATTCCATACCATTTTTAACAGTGGAAGTGATATCACCCATCCCAACTACAGCACAGATCTCTAAACTTCTCGCCATAATTGCACTATGAGAAGTAACGCCACCTATATCTGTTAAAAAACCGATTACCTTACTTTTATCCAGTTGAGCTGTATCAGAAGGTGTTAAATCGTGAGCTACTATAATTGTATTTTCTGGTAAATCATTTACTTCTGAAGAAATACCTAGGATATTTTTGATGATTCGGTTTGAAACATCGACAATATCAGCTGCACGTTCTCTCATGTATGCATTATCCATTTGCGCAAACATATTCTTAAAAAATAATTTTACTTGTTCAACTGCTGATGCCGCTCTCTTCATTTCACTTTGAATTGCCTCTTCCATTGCACCAACGAATTCTGGATCATCTAAAAACATCATATGACTATCAAACACCATTGCTTCATGCTCACCGATGTTTTCAGCTGTTTTAACTCTAAGTGCTTGAAGTTGCTCTTTTGAATTTACAACAGCATCTTTTAGTGCTGTGAGTTCCAGTTCCACACTTTCACATGTGCTCTCGTCAATCGTCAATTCTTGATGTGTCATAATACTGATTTTACCAATTGCGTACCCCTTTGATGCTGCTATCCCTTTTAACATTTTCATACCACCTTATCCATATTCATTTTTATTAAAGTCACCAATTAAAGTTAATCAATTAAATTCAAATCCATCTACAAAAGTTTTGATAATGTCGATTTTCTGATGAAAATCATCGGACCTAATCATGTCATACACAAATTGTATGTTTCCAGTTGCCGCTTTAGCGATACTAAGTGCTAAAAATGGTGCTGCTTCTTTTCGACCATTAATAACCATTAGAATTAATTGACAATATTCTTTGTCCCATAACATCGGTCGTTTTAAAATACATCCCGCAATAATCGGGCAATCAGATGAAGCATATAAAGTATGTGGTATAGCCACACTATTTCCCTTCTCAGAAGATGACAATTGTTCTCTTCTAAAGAGATTTTCTAAAGTATGCGCATCAATATCATGCTTTTTCTTAATTTGCTCATGTAAAAAAGTAATTACTTGATTTTTATCATCAAACTCCATGTCTTTAAAAAATAAAGTTTCATGAAAACACTCTACAAAATGTTCTGAGTTAATTTGCGAATGCATAAAGAATCTTTTGAGTTTCTGAAGATCGTTTTCAGTCAAAAAGTAATTCACTCGTCTTACTGGAACTGAGACATTAAACTGAATAGCTGGAATATCTGTTAATATGCAATCATAGTTTTCAATGTTGAGGTAAGGTAACTCATAAAACTCCGTTGCATCCACATTTTCAATAAATTTTCCAAAATTAGTTTGCAATTCATGGATAAATAAATCTGAAGCATTTTTACCATTTGAAAGGACGACTAAAATATTGGATTTTTTCTGAAAAGCCATAAATCTAAAATGCATATAGAAACGATAAGATAAAAAGGCTATTTCTGTTTCTTGAATATCCATATTTAATCTATTTGATAACCAGTCAGAAGCAATCACAGCATATTCAAAAGCAGGATTACTCCCCTTGCTCTCTAAGATACCTACATCTCTTTTCTCAAGGCCATATTTCACACGATAGGTCATACCTCTTATGTGCTTAGCAAGCTCGTACTCGAAGCCCTCATACAATGAAAAATCTGATGATAAATCGTTTTTCAACTTTTGAATAATTTCTGTACTATAAGACATATATAACGCTTCTTGGTGAACTGAGAAAGGCTCACTCTTCATAATGTTTCTTCTTGAGATGATAAATATTGCTAAAAATGCGATCTCTGTACTATCCCAATTAAGTCCTAGTGCATGGCAAATATCATTTGCAGACTCATATTCACCTTTGCTCGTTAGATTTACTAGTTCAACCGTTGAAAATATCATGTGATGATTTTTACTAATACGATATTCCGATACAATTATAAGCTTAATCAATTTTCTAAGTGAGTTTGTAGATATTGAGATGCGATTGCTCATAAGAGAATTGATAACCACATCATTTACTTCTATTGGATCTCTCATATAGAGCGCCTGATCATTATTATAATCCACACTATTTGAATCTTCATCTGCATCAAGATAATCAACTAAAGCTACACGATGGTGGCTTTCTTTCCCATTGATTTTAAGTCCATATTTAGCCCTGTGTTCTAGTTTCAAATGATATGACCGCAACGTCTTGCGAACTTCTTTTAAGTCTTTCGTAAGTGTAACTCTGCTGATATATAACTCATCCATCAACTGTTCCATCTTTAAATATGAATCAGACATCAAAAGCCTACGTGTAATATACGTCACGCGTGTAGATATATTAGTTGGAATCCAATAAGCATCTAGGTACTTTGCATTAAAAGTTTGCATGAAAACGCGATACTCATTGTCATCAAAAACTTCAATTGAGTAACCACTTCCAGTTTTAGAGATGATTTTTGCACCCCCAGCAATTTTTAAAATTTCACCTACATATTCCATACTACTTCGAATCGTTTTCGGTGAAGTCCCCAAAATCACACCAAGTACATCGCTACTTAGTGGCTTCTTTGCATTAATTAAGTGCTTAATAATCAGAATTTCTCGTTTTCCAAGCTGATTAATCATAAAATCACTTCCATATTTTCATCATTTGGAAGGATTTGCATGTTAATCTGAACATCTAATTTTCTAAGTAGTTTACAAGTTATAACATTGCTTTCATTCATATAAACTGTATTGCTCAATTGTAATGTTGCATCTTTTGAATGTAGATTACCCAGATTAGCAGCCTCTATAATAACCCCTTCTTTGATCAGTCTAAGTAAGTTTTCTGGGGATTTAATAACGAGTATAACTCTTTGACCACTATAGGCACCTTCTTTTATACGCTTAGCTGCTCTTTCAATTGTTAGTACTGATAAACTGACACTACTTGGTGTTGCAAGTTTTAAAGACATTTTTATGAGTTCAGATTTAGATGCTTCATCATCAACAACCATAATCCGAGTTGCACTTAAGCTATTTGTCCAAATCATTGCAACTTGACCATGTATCAGTCGATCATCAATTCTCACATGAACAATGGCCATTATAGAAGCCTCCTCTACTCATTAAAGTTCATCATCATCAGAAATCTGAATTGTATGGGTGTTCATATATATAATTTGTTCTTTGGCAAATTCGATTTCTGAAAGAATTTGATCTACTTCTAATTTAGTATCTTCACTTAACAACATAATAGACAAAATAAGCGGTAAATTCACACCTGTAATAAGATGAAAATTTTGATGCTTTAGAAATGGTACAAAGAATTGATTGACACTTCCGTGTGAAATATCAGTAAAAACAACTACCTCTATACCTTTTGATAAATCCTCAAAAATAGGCTTTGATAGCAGCTCAATATCATTACAATCAACATATGCACTCAGTGCATCTAGTGTTTTCTTATCTCCAAGCAGCATCTTAATCGTTGCCTGTATCCCTTCAGCCATTTTGCCGTGTGTCATCAAATAATACTTTCTCATACGCCGCCTCCATGTATGCATGTTTATTATACTATACATCAATTATTTAACTAAACATATGTTTTTTATACATCATTAAGGTAATTCACTTTAATTTTTGCAAAAAAAAAAGAGCATGTGCTCTTTAATGATTATTCTTTATCATATTCAAATAAAAATTGACGTCTACGAACAAACATATTAAGAAACTGAATATTTTCTAATGCATCATATGTTGTTTTCGAAATCTTACCATCATATATTTCAAACAAACTAGCCTCAGGTATAGCTGTTATTACAGGAGAATGTGTAGCTATAATAAATTGACAGCCTCTCTTTACTGCATCTCTAATAAGTACTGCCAAAAGATATTGATTTTCATAACTTAAAGCACTTTCTGGCTCATCTAAAATATAGAGTCCATTATCAATGATTCTCGACTTGAAAAATGAGATAAATCCTTCACCATGAGATTTTGTGGCGAGTGATTCACCATACATTGATTTGATGTCATATAAAGTATGTTCATGTGGTTGCCTCGCTAACATACCAGCATATGTGTCCCCATACCTTTCGTCTATTTCCTCTAAGGCTACTTGAGACTCTTCTTTTGTCTTTTCCAGCCAATCAATATATTTTATAAAATCCTCACCTGAAAAGAAGAAATTTTTTTTTGCACGTTTCCTCGTCTTCAATTTTAAAAAGGTAAACTGCCCTAATGCATCATAATTTGAATTATTTTGACCTGATGAATTTGTAATTCGATATGCGCCTAATTGCTCAGCTATTCCTTTTAACAGCGTGCTTTTTCCACACCCATTATCACCACATAGTATTGTGATTGATGATTCTAACTCAAAGCTTGATAAATTATGAATCACTTTTGTGTTAAATGGATACTTTGCATTTATATATTTCTTTTCACTTAATGGGTTATAAAGTGTATTTTCAACACCATATACATAGAGTTGATATTGATCCATATTATCGCCCCCTTTTTATATAGATTTTACTACTCTTTAAATAGATTTTATAAAATGTAATTGTATACTTTACCCAACCCAAATAATATGTTATTCTCTTTTTTAGAAGAGAGGTATAATATGAAAAATTATATGTTAACAGATCTTGAAGCAATTCAGACAAGAATATCCAGACGTAACTATATATCAAAGAAGATTGAAAAAGATTTGGTTGATCACTTTATCAATCGAATTATTGATTTTAACCACGATTCCGGTTTGACAATATCTTTTATAGAAAATGCATCAAAAGCATTTGATGGTCTTAGTAAAAGTTACGGTATGTTTAAAGGTGTTCGTTCACTAATTGTGCTAAAAGGACCTAGCTCAGATATTCACTTGAAAGAAAAATGTGGTTATTTCGGTGAACTACTTGTACTTGAAGCCACTAAACTTGGACTAGGTACATGCTGGGTAGCAGGGACCTTTGATAAAAAAGACCCTCTATTTAATTGCCAAGATGGTGAACAGCTGGTATGTGTTATTCCTATTGGTTATAATGAAGTCAAAAACTCTTTTGGTGAAAAAGTAATACGTAAACTTTCTCATAGAAGATCCAAAGATCTTGAAGAATTCTATTCAGTACTTGAACCAGAAACAAAGATTCCTACATGGTTTATCGAAGGTATAAAAGCCGTTATGCTTGCACCTTCTGCTATGAATTCTCAACCTGTTTACTTTGAAGTATCAGGAGATAAAATAGCAGCTTGCACAGCTGATCGAAAAGGAACCGACCTAGTAGACCTTGGAATTGCAAAACTGCATTTTGAACTTGCAGCAAGAGGTTCTTTTCCTCTAGGGAATGGTGCAAATTTCCACAAAGATCATAATGAAAATAATTTCTCAAATGCACTCTAATAAAAATCGACGATAATTATCGTCGATTTTTTTCAAATTCTGAATTATACTCAATGAATTGAGTTAGCGCTTGCATGTTAACAATTAATTCTTTAGGGAAATTAATCTCCTCTAACAGTGACATCGCATAATTGGTCGCTCCAATATAATCATGGAAATGAGCATCGCTATTGATAATTATTTTGACACCCTGTTTCATACAATATGCCAACATTTCTTTATAATTCTCATAAGCATTTTCTCTAAACGCATTTGGTGATAATGAGCTGTTATTAACTTCAAGTAATACGCCGTGTTTTTGAGCCGCTTTCACTAATTTTTCGTAATCTAAAGGATATCGACCATCATCTGGATGCCCAATTATTTTTACTATCTTATGCTGCATGGCATTGATCAGTGCATTAGTATTATCACTTTTACTTCCCCCTTCATAACAAGGTGGATGTAAACTAGCAATTGCATAATCTAGAAAGCTCAAAGTTCTTTCATCTAAATCTATGTTTCCTTCAACATCTAAAATATTGAGTTCAACACCTTTTAGTATACGTATACCTTCTATATATTGTGGAAGCACTCTCAAGTTACTAAAATAGTACTCATGAGTACTTCCTGGCATAGCTGGTGCGTGATCGGATATTCCAAGGACTTCGATACCATTAGTTTTAGCAACGCGTATATTATCCATAAGTGTACTATATGCATGACCACTTGCAACGGTATGGGTATGCATATCAATTTTATTAAACATTCTGTCATCCTTTCAATTTGTCAAATTATCTATATTGTATCAACATATAATAACCATTATAACATACATTAAATTCAACTTCATTTATTGACATTTTTTTTCATTCTTGTATAATTTGATTAGATAAACATCAAAATGTATATTCGATATGTAATTTGATAAAAAACAAAACTATTTGGAGGTCACAATGACACTATCTACTTTTATACAAAATTACAAACAAACTTTGACTGATGAAATCTCAAATTTAAATGCACAGTCTGAACAACTCAAAATAGAAAACAGAGATGACGAATACAATTTTAATCGCGTTGAAAATAATATTGTTGAGATTTTTGATCAAATGTTTGAGATCAGTCTCAAGAAAATTAAAGATGAATCAAACTGGAAAACTGAGCTCACTACTTCTTACTTATCTTTTTTCAATA
The DNA here is from genome assembly GCF_029914245.1 of Fusibacter bizertensis. Lineage (GTDB taxonomy): Bacteria > Bacillota > Clostridia > Peptostreptococcales > Acidaminobacteraceae > Fusibacter_C > Fusibacter_C bizertensis. Next base: position 46,531 of record NZ_JARYZI010000005.1, on the reverse strand, counting down.
AAATTCCCACTGCATGGCATACCAATCTAGAAAAATGTAAAGTACATGGATTAGAAGATGAAATATTTATCGAAACATTAAAAATTAATAAAGCTGAAACTATAAAAACCATGTTTTTGACCATGATTGAGGAGGAAAAAATATAATGGAAGATGCTATAAAACTTTTTAAAGCGTTATCAGATGCTTCTCGTGTGCGAATCATAAATAGTTTAATAGATGCGCCTAAATATGTCGAATTGTTAGCAGAGCGTTTAGAACTTACACCTTCAACCGTTTCTTTCCATTTAAAAAAATTAGAAGATGTCGGTTTGGTTACAAAACATAAAGATCAATATTACATCATCTATGAGATTTGCAATGAAACTTTAAATCAAACATTAGAAAATCTTGTTAAGTCTACTAACTCTCATGTTGCTATTGAAGATGCACGTGAACAAGAATATAGACAGAAAGTCATTGATACTTTTTTTAAATTTGAAAAATTAAAATCTATACCTGTTCAAAGAAAAAAAAGAATGATTATACTTGAAAAAATGGTTGAAGCCTTTAAATTTGATGAAATTTATACTGAAAAAGAAGTAAATATAATCATTGCTGACTTTCACGACGATTTTGCAACTTTAAGAAGAGAGTTAATCAATGAAAAACTGATGAAACGAGACAATGGCATCTATCAACGAATCAAATAAAACAAAGCCTATTACACTTTAAAGTAATAGGCTTTGACTATGTTAATATCTATTATTTTAATGCTTTTACTTACCTACAATACTAGCAGAACTAAACTTTACCATAGGAGAATATCCCATATGATAAAAGATCCCTCTCATTGGTTCTAGTTCTGTTCCAATAGATTCAACATTCTTAAAAAGGTCATATATATTACCCGCAATCATTGCACCTTTAACTTTACCTGTAAGTTCGCCATTTTCTATTAAATATGCAGATGATATGTTTAAAGAAAATTCACCTTGATTGATATTTCCTGTATGTGCGCCCATTACACCTGTTATAAATAAACCGCGCTCGATTCCCTTAATAAGAGTCTCATCAGAAATACAGTTACCTTCAACAATTAGGTTCGTTTCAAAAACAGATGGTGCATTTTCTATCTCTTTTGAAAAAAGTGCTCGTTTTATTGCATTTCCTGTTGCAGGTATGCCAAGTTTTCTTGCATGTGATTGACTTGCAAGATAGTTTTTCAAAACACCAGTCTTGTAAAGTACTGTGTTTTGAGAAGGTGTCCCTTCATCATCAAAAGCAAAAGTATTGACGCCAAAAGGCAAAGTACCATCATCTCTAATCGTAATTCGGTCTGAAAAAATTTGCTGACCTAGTTTGCCCGTAACTGGAGATATCTCTTTAACAACATTTCCTGCATTTACACCACCAAGTACTCTTAACATCATTGCACCCATTACGTGACCTGAAAACACCACTGGCAATTTCTCATTTGATAGTGAAACTGGTTTTTCATCAAGCTGATGCAATTTAATAAGTTTTTCTAAGTCATCAACTGAAAACGTATGAATTTCGGTTCCTGTAAATTCCTTACTTACATTATGAAAGCCCTGTGCATTGAGCGTGTAAACACCTTGATCTAACTGAGTATGAGTATAGTTTCCATCAAACCCAGAACTATTAATCAAATAGACCTCTTTTATATTTTTAGAAATATCCAGACCAAACTTTATGTTTTGATCCATATTTACAATTCTTTCAGAAAGTGAAATTAAATTTTCTACCATTTGATCGGTTGTTAAATTTTTTACGGCATCTGATTCGGACTGTACAGGATTAAAACTCGTGTTTTCAAAAGCACATGCTTCCGATCCTTGATGTGCAAGTGAAATGAGCGCACGTTCAATAATGGTTTCATCATCTACTGAAGTGGCAATTGCGGCTCCCATCTTTCCATTTTTTACAATTCTAAGGGAAACTTCGGTTTTCTTTTCACCCTCAATTCCTTGTAACTCACCCATTAACATAGAAACAGAAGTACTACTCACTTTTCTCATATAGACTTCAGCACTGTCACAAACTTTAAGAGCGTTTTCTAACAACTTTCTCATCACTTGCCTCCTATTCCCATATTTTTTATCTTTATTGGTGCAGAACCTTTTCCTGATTTGATAAGGATCTGGCCACCTTTACCACATCCACCTGATCTAGAAAAATCAATTTCATTACCAATCATTTCAATATTTTTAAGTGTAGAGAACAAGTGACCTGTCAATGCTAAGTCTCTAACCATTCCTGTGATTTTTCCATGTTTAATTCTATATGCGCCCTGAACAGCAAAAGTAAATGTATCACCACTGGTTTGACCTCCAGCAGAACCAAATAAATATAATCCATCATCAATGGATGCAATCATTTCATCTAAAGTATGTCTGTCTTTGTCTATATAAATATTACCCATTCTTACAATTGGTGTAAAACCAAAATTCTTAGCACGAGCATGGCCTGTAGGGTTTTCATGCATAAAAGCAGCACTTTCTAACGAATGAAGTCTTCCACTTAACTTACCATCTTTTATCAAGTAAGTTTTCTTAGCTTTAGTCCCCTCATGGTCATAAGTATAGCTTCCAGGATATCCAGGTAAAGTTGGATCATCAATTACATTAAATTCTTTGACAGCAAATGTCTCGCCAATAGTCATTGTATTAGCAAGCACCTCATTACCTATAAGATTGTCGGCTTCGCTTAGATGGCCAAATGCCTCATGTATAAATAGTCCACTTACTTCACTATCTAGAACTACATCATAATTTCCACCGATCACTGGTTCAGCGTCAAGTAGATCAATAGTTTGTTTTACTTTAGCAAGCACTTCATCTTCTTTATTAAGTAATAGATCAAAGCTATCACCACCACCAAGAGATAATCTTGTGATCTGTGTTAAATCATCTCTCTTAGAAGTGATTCTAAAATTAAGACCTACAATAAGTTCCTCCTGACGAACCTCTGTACCTTTGTTGTTTAAAATTATAGTATCAGTAAACTGTTCATAGTATTCAGTTTCTAAGTTCACAATAAGTGAATCTGACATAAAAAGTGCTATATATTTTGCTACTAGTGCCTTTTTGTCTTCAATTGAAATTGTTCTCGGATCTAAAACTGGATTGACTTTAACTTCGTCTACATTAACTTCTATTGTTTCAATTTTTTTCTTTCCTTTAATTAAATTACTTGCAAAGGTAGCTTCTTTAAAAGCATCATGAATATCTTCCAAATCTGTAAAACAAAAAGTACCATAACCGCCACCCGTTAGTACGCGTACATTACCACCTGTCTTTTTAATAACAGCTACAGTATCTATCTCGTTTTTTGTACCCTTGATGGATGTTACATTGAAATCTTGGTATCTAAGGTCGCAAAACCCTTCTTCTGGGAGTGTCGCCTTTAGCGATTGAATATCCATATAAGCCCTCCAATTGTATCATAATATTTCGTGCCCCTTAATATCTAGTTTACAATCTTTTTTTGACTATGACAAGACTTAGAGCCTAAAAAAAAGGGCATTAGCCCTTTACTTTTAATAACATCATAGCAACATCATCTGTAAAATCTGTATGGTTAGACTTGTGTATCATATGAAACGCATAGAAAAGTTCATCTAGAAAATCTTTTGGATTGATAGTAATAACTTTGGACAACTGACGGCTTAATAAAAATACATTTTCCCATCCAGTAAAATCTTTTCCTTCACATGCACAAAATAGTCCATCAGTATATAGAAAAATCAAATCTCCTTTATCTAGCTGATAGCTATCAGTATTGAATTTTACATGATTAAGCATACCAACTAAGAAACCATTTTGTCTAATTTCTTCAAAAGTATTAGATTTAGAGCGATAGATCATAGGATAAGGATGTCCAGCGTTTGAATATTGTAAACTACCATTTTCAAGTATGCCAACAAAAGCTGTAAAAACAAAATAATTATCTTTACCAGCAAAATCAAAAATCTCAAATATGGATTGGTTCATCTCTTCTAAAATTTCATTTGGTAATATATTTTTTTTCTCTATGATCCTTCTATAAAGTACTTTCACCATTGAAGATGCCATACCAGCAGCTATACCGTGCCCCGTTACATCAGCAATCATAAAATGAATTTTTCCATCTTGTTCAACACAGTCGAAAAAGTCGCCTCCAATACCAAGAGAAGGATGGTACTTGATAAAAAGTTCAACTTGATTAAACCCTTTTTCCTTTGGCAACATAATATTGGCAAATGTGTTTGCATTTTTTAATTCTTCACTAATTTGTTGATTAAGTGCAACAATCGTCTTTTGTTGCTCATAAAGTAACAATGCATTTCTAGCTTTAAGCGGTAAAATAATTTGCATATCATTAGGTGAAAGTGGTTTCGTGAAATAATCAACAGCACCTTCCTTTAATGTTTGTTCAATTGAATGGATTTCAGTAATGGCGCTATTTACAATCACAGGAATATCATGAAATTCAGGGTGTTTTTTTAACCATCTTAATGTTTCATATCCGTCCATGACAGGCATCACTAAATCGAGTATGATGAGATCCACTTGTGAAAATTGAACGATATCTAAGACATCCTCCCCATTAACTGCTTCAGTAAATTTTGCGTTTGGTAAACTTTTTGTCAGTATGTCTCTTATCAAAGTTCTGTTCATTGTTGCATCATCAGCGATAAGTATATGATAAGACATGAGGGCCTCCTGTCACTTAGTCACAAATATCAAAAAATTGATCTAATTTCATCAATTTAAACAAACTCAATATATCTTCACTGGCACCAGAAACACTAAATTTTTTATCAAAATCCTCGGCCTTTTTATATAAGCCTATTACAAAAGTAACGCCTACAGAATCAATGTTTTTTGTACTTGCTAAATCCAGTACAATTTCACTAAAAGAGATATCCGAACTGAAAATCGCTTCTAATTTATCATTAAATTTTGAAACATTATTCGCAGTCAAACCATCCACTAATATAAGTCTAAGACAACTTCCTAATAATTGTTCTTCCATAATCGCTCCTCCTGACTCAAATTTAAAATGATGATCACCTGTGACGCTTTGATCTCAATATCAAATTCCATATCAATAATTGTTTGATGTCCTCTATTTCTCTCTCTTAATAACGATTTTGGATCATGTGATGCTGTCAAAATATCTTCGGGCTTTATGCCTAATCCTTGATCTTTTATTCTAAAATATAATTTTGGTACAACATATTCAATCTCACAGAGTACCTCCTTATCAATATTAAAATGATTGCCGTGTTCAACAGCATTATTAAGAATTTCTCTCAGCATAAAGTTGATATTAAATAGATATCGCTCACTCATAAATATAAACTTTTCCTTAATCGCAGCTGTAGCAAGAGGCACGACTCGATCCACAGCATCAAAAGTTGATTCCAATTCACACGTAAATATCACCATATCTCTCTCCTATTTCTCAATGTAAAACAAAGAAGATTATCATTGCTACTGCGGTTGGCATTAGAGCGTATTTCAAAAGATTGCCTGCTTCTATTCCATTTTTAAAGAAAGGTTTTAAAATGGATTGACCAATTGGGTTCGGTGAATTTGCAATAATCGTCAAACCACCACCAGTTATTGCACCTGAAACCACTGCATATTTAAGAGTGTCTGGAAAATTTGGTACCAATGTGCTAAGATACGTAATTGCAGCATTATCGTTAAATGAAGTTAAAACTATGGATGCAAAGTTGAGACCTAGAGGTGGTAAATTACCAAGTATCGGTGCAATCCACCATTCTTGTAAAGTGCCATGCACTATTAGTCCCGCTAGAAAAAAACCAACTAACAGGGCAGTTCTAAATTCGATCTTGTTTTGATAATATGATGTAATCTGATAAAAACCAAGAAAAAATAAAAAACCAGCTAAAAACAGTATCGTTTCATGCGCATTCATTATTGTCCAAAGCATAAAAAGCAAATGAGAGCCCATAATCCAAAATGGAACGCGATCATCTCTTTTATCCCAATCTGGGTCATTATACTCGTCGCGTTCTTCGTTTGATAAAAGACCAGGTATCGTACGTCTAAACTGTTTATTGGCAATACTTTCGAACTTTTCATCAATTGCTAAGTCTACTTCATATTCTTCAATCTCTTCTTTCGTAAGTTTTCTTCTTGCAATCGCTTTTAAATTGTCTTTTAAAATTACAGAAAAAGCTCTTACTTCTTTTGAGTATCCCATTCTAGCATCAACATTTTGCTCTAAGTCTTCAAACAAGATTTCTAACTCCTTCTGACTGATAAATCTATTTTGAATATACCTTTTAAATTGGAGATCTTGATGCGGTTTTTCAAGCGATTTGAATTCTTTTCTAAATAATAAAAAATATGATACTGTTCCAATTGTAATTGCAATTATTGATTTCCAACCGAAATTTAAAAACATGAAGAGTATGTTCCAATCCCATACATCAACAACCATAAGCACCGGAGGTGATGCAAAATTTGTCATAGCACCTCCAACAGATATATTGACAAAGAGAAGTGCCAAAGTAGTGTATTTAAGTGATTTAGAAGGATTAAGGACAAAGAACTTATCTGCAAGTAACATCGCACAAATCGTCATCGCTGCAGGTCCTGTGACAAATGAACTTAAAAAAGCCGACAGCAATAGTATCGATAACCACCATGCTTCTATCGAACCATTAAACACTTTTACGATTCGCCATAAAATCAATTCAAATAACTTTAAGATAGGACGGCTTGAAGCAATCACCATAATTACAATGATAAAAATTGGCTCTCGATAAGACAAACTATTGATATAACTAACGAATGTGCCCCAATCATAATAACTGGCACATGCAATTCCAAGTACAATAGCCCAAAGTCCAAATACCACCTCTACTTCTCCAAGAAAGTGATAAATAGTTGCTTTCATTGATTTTGAATCTCGACTAATCTTACCTTGAAGTTTTAGACTTTCAAACTCGTGTTCTAACTCATGTGCTTTTGAATTAAAATAATTTACTGAAAGTGAATGTGCAATCGCCAAAAAAAATATAATTGTGACAATACCATTAAAAGGTTCTTTGATTAAACGCCCTTTTAAAATCGTCATTAAATTGGTCTCATTTGCATCTTGATATGCACTTGAAGTTAGCGGGAATACTTCTGATTTAATAGGTCGATCCAATGTTGCAATAAAGATAAAAACCAAAATAATAGCACTATATGCAATGATTTTCAACAATAATCCTTTATATTTTTTCATATAAGCACTCTCCCAAAAGGTCAAATTAGAACTTATATGCGTTTATACCCACTTTCATCATAACTAAATTAATTAAATCCTCACTTTTTAACATCTTATATGTCTAATATTAATGCTTTCTTAATCTTTTACAGGTATAATGCTAATTGTAAACCAATAAAATAAAAGAATATTGAGGTGTAAATATGAAAAAAGGTTTAATTGTCATTCTAGTTGTTGTATTGCTCATTGTAGCCTTTGCAGGTACATTTATTTCAAAATACAATACGCTTGTAACGTTAGATGAAGAAGTTCAGATGGCATCTAGTCAAATTGATAACCAGTTGCAAAGAAGAAATGATTTAATTCCAAACTTAGTTGAAACAGTTAAAGGTTATGCCGATCAAGAAAAAGAGATCTTTGCAAATGTCTCAGATGCAAGAGCAAAACTTATAGGTGCTACAGGCGTTCAAGAGAAAGCAGACGCTAACAATGAACTTTCTGGTTCACTTTCTAGACTCTTAGCTATTTCTGAAAATTATCCTGATTTGAAATCTAACGAAAACTTTATTCAGTTATCTGATGAATTAGCTGGTACTGAAAATCGTATCGCAGTAGCTAGACAAGACTACAATAGCGTAGCCAATGATTTTAATAAAACAGTAAAACAATTTCCTATGAATATATTTGCTGGACTATTTGGTTTTGAAAAAGTTGCCTACTTTGAAGCTGCTGAAGGCGCTGATCAAGTACCTACTGTTGATTTTAATAACTAGTTGTTTCAACTCTTAAAAAGGAGAAACCATTGAATCAAATTATGTTTAAAATGAAAAACAGATATGTATATGTCTTATTGATTGCTACTTTACTTGTGCTCAGTACTTCTCTTAGTTTTGCTGCTTCTTATCCAGAACCAACTAAGAATTTTTATGTCGCGGATTATGCTAACATTATCTCTCAAGACACTGAGCAACTCATCATGGATACCTCTGTTCCATTGGCAAATGAAACAGGTGCACAGATTGTTGTAGTCACTGTAGATTCCCTTGAGGGGCAAGACTTAGAGTCATATGCAACTGCTCTTTTTAGAGAATGGAAAATTGGTGATGCTAAAAAAAATAATGGTTTACTTTTACTGATTGCATTTGAAGATGGTAAATCCAGAATAGAAGTTGGATATGGACTTGAAGGTGCGCTTAACGACGCAAAAACAGGTCGTATTCAAGACGATTATCTAATCGGAAATTTCAAGGCAGGCGATTATGATGAAGGCATAAAAGGCACATATCTAAAGCTTGCTGAAGAAGTATATAAAGAATATAACTTAGATGCTAGCATGCTTGAGAATCAAAATGTATACTATTATCCTTCAGATGCAGCAGACGGTGAAAGTTCTGGTATATCCATAAAAGAAATCATCATTGGTTTTTTCGTTGTTATCTTTATTATTTTGGATTTGATTTTTAATAGAGGCCGTATGACGCGTTTTATCATTTACATGGCTGCAAGAGGCTCAAGAGGCTCTCGCGGTGGTGGCGGTGGTGGATTTGGTGGCGGCGGCGGAAGTAGCGGCGGCGGCGGTTCATCTAGATCTTGGTAACTACTAATAGTGAGTGCTAAAAAAGGAACAATTATTTGTCAATCAAATAACTGTTCCTTTTTTGTTTGAAATTATTAGCTTTCTAATCTATTTTCTTTCTTAAATATCAGTTGATCCTCAATAAATGATATTAGGATATTATCTCCTTCAACAAACTCACCAGAAATAATAGCCTTACCAAGACTTGTTTCTATGTGATGCATAACATATCTTTTAACTGGTCTCGCGCCAAACGCTGGATTATATGCGTCTTTTGCAATATGTTCAAGTGCAGATTCATCAACAAATAATTTGATATTTTTTTGCTTTAGTCTCACTTGTAATTGATCTATTGTTAAGTTAACTATTGCTTTAATTTCATCTAGTGATAAAGGTTTAAACATCAATATATCATCTAACCTATTAATAAGTTCTGGTTTAAATGCTTTATTAAATTGTTTCAATACATGTTCCTTTGTTTGATCATCAATAGAAAGACCTTTATTGATTTGGTCCAATAGAATTGAAGATCCTAAATTTGAAGTCATTATAATCACTGTATTTTTAAAATCTACAACGTGACCTTGTCCATCAGTCAATCTACCATCATCTAATAGCTGAAGCAGAACGTTAAAAACTTCTGAATTTGCCTTTTCAATTTCATCAAGAAGAATCACAGAGTAGGGTTTTCGTCTAACAGCTTCTGTTAATTGACCGCCTTGGTCGTAACCAACATATCCTGGAGGTGCTCCTATTAGTCTTGAAACTGAAAACTTCTCCATGTATTCACTCATATCAATTCTTATCATATTGTTTTCATCATCAAATAGAGAAGCTGCAAGCGCTTTAGCAAGTTCTGTCTTACCCACTCCAGTTGGACCTAAAAATACAAAAGAACCAATTGGTTTGCTAGGATCTTTTAGACCTGCTCTCGCTCTAATTATCGCATCAGAAACAGCACTAACTGCTTCATCCTGACCAATTACCCTCTCATGTAATTCCTTCTCCAAGTTTAATAATTTATTGCGTTCTTCTTCAACCAACTTTGATACTGGTATCCCAGTCCATTTAGAAACAATTTGAGCAATTTCTTCTTCAGTTACCTCTTCTTTAAGCAATTCAGTTTCTTTCTTACTATTTTTAATAGATTCAAGTTCTTTTGTTAACGTCACTAAATCACCATATTTAAGTTGAGCGAGCACTTCCAAGTCATAAGTTCTTTCGGCTTCATCAATTTTTAATTTAACATTTTCAATTTGTTTTTTTATTTCTTTTTCTTTGTCGATCGACGCTTTTTCAACTTCCCATTGACCTTTCAGTGCATTAAAAACATCTTTTAACTCAGCAATTTCCTTCTCAAGTATACTCAATCTATTTAGTGCGTCCTTATCCTTTTCTTTTATTAATGTTCGTTTTTCAATTTCTTTTTGCATAATCTTACGATTTAGCTGATCCAGTTCATACGGCATAGAATCAATTTCAGTTCGAAGCATAGATAATGCTTCATCCATTAGATCAATTGCTTTATCAGGTAAAAACCGGTCAAGAATATAGCGCTCTGAAAGTTCAGCAGCAGCTACAATAGCGCCATCGGTCATTCTGACACCATGATGGATTTCAAACCGCTCTTTTAAACCTCTTAGAATCGCAATAGTATCATCTATTGAAGGTTCTCCCACTAATATCGGTTGAAAACGACGTTCTAGTGCTGCATCTTTTTCAATATACTTTCTATATTCATCAACGGTTGTTGCTCCAATAAGTCTAAGTTCACCTCTTGCTAGCATAGGTTTCAAGATATTTCCAGCGTCCATAGCGCCCTCAGTTTTCCCTGCACCAACAATAGTGTGAAGTTCATCAATAAATAAGATTATCTTGCCATCTGAATTTGAAATTTCGTCTAATACAGCTTTTAAACGCTCCTCAAATTCTCCTCTGAATTTTGCACCCGCAATTAAGGCGCCCATATCTAAAGCAAAGATTGTCTTCTCCTTGAGCCCATCAGGTACATCACCCGCTAAGATTCGTAGGGCTAAGCCTTCAATCACTGCTGTCTTTCCAACACCTGGATCACCAATTAATACAGGATTATTTTTTGTTCTCCTTGATAGAATTCGTATTGCTCTTCTAATTTCTTCATCTCTACCAATTACAGGATCAAGTTTACCTTTTCGTCCCATATCCACCAAATCTCTGCCGTATTTTTCCAAAACTTTGTAGCTATCTTCTGGATTTTGATTTGTTATTCTCTTGTTCTCGCGGATATGGGCTAGGCCTTTCATAAACAGTTCTTTAGTAATACCCATTTTCTTTATAATGATCTTTTCCTCATTTGATGCATTATTTAAAAGCGATATATATAAATGTTCTACACTTATATAATCATCCTTTAATTGTAATGCTTCTTCTTCTGCATCAATTAAAACTTTATTTAGTCTTCGTGATGCATAAATATCATTTTGATCAGACAATATCTGAGGCATCTTTTCAATAATATTCTTAAGCTCTGTACCATACTGATTTATATCTATATTCAAGTTAAAAAGAATACTAGAAATTAAGCCCGATGAATCAGATAATAAACTAAAATGTAGCTGAGGGGTATCGATTTGTGATTGATTATACTTTATTGACAATTTTTGAGCATTTTCAATAGCTTCAATTGATTTACGTGTCATTTTTTCAGCATTCATATGATCACTCCTTTCAAGATTGTTAGCACTCTAACTCGTCGAGTGCTAACTCTATATTTATTATAAAACCCTATCAATTATCAGTCAAGTAAACCAATTGTTAAGAAATTTTATATAAAATAATCTCGAACTACAAATTACTAAATTTAGAATAAAAAAAATGTACAAATAAAAATTTGTACATTTAAATATGAGAAACTGTGGTAATCAATATGCTATTATTCTAAATTGCATGCTCAATTGCATGTTTTAAGTCCTCTTCTACTTTCATTGCTACTTCTTTTAACTGAACGTGATCCACTAAAGCACTAGGTTTCATCATACCGACAAAGACTTCGTTCTCTTTAGTGTAAACGCCAACTTTACAAGGAAGCATAAATCCCATCTGAAGATCTATTTCAAGAACTTCTTTTGCTTTTGAAGGATTACAAACTTCCATCACTAAGAAATCTTCTTTAAACTCCAATCCTTTTTCAGAAAGTTTATCTTTAAAATTAAGCTCCCAAAGTACACCAAAACCAACTTTAGAAAGTTCACTTTTTAGTACTGCTCGGGTTTCTTCAAAAGATTTATTCGATTTAAGTTGATAGATAAAATCCATATAAGCCTCCATTAAATTATAGTAGTTTAATACGTATCACTACATATCTACCCGCATTAATTTTGGTTATGCATTTTTAGTAATTTTGGTTCTATCACCACTTCTGTAAATTGCAGCTTCATATAGCATTAAAGTTGCAGCTATACCTACATTTAATGAATCACAATCTCCATACATCGGGATTTTAACTGATTCTGTAGGAATATCATACCATTCTTTTGAAATGCCATATCGTTCACTCCCCATAATGATAGCAATTTTACCATGATAGTTTGTATCATAATAAAAATGCTCAGCATCTGTATCGGTTAAAATAATTCTATAGTTGTTATCTTGAAGCCATTTAATAATTGTTGCAGATTCTTCCTCAACTATAGGAACTTTAAAACAAGAGCCTTGGCTACTTCTTAATATTTTAGGATGAGTAATCCTAGTTTTTCTATTACATATAAAAATTGCATCAGTATTTGTGCCATCACATGAACGAATAATTGTTCCAATATTACCTGGAATTTCTAATCCGTCTAATACAACGATTACTTCTGAGTTAGCAGCATTGATCATATCAAGTTTTTTAATCGGAAACTTTGCAAGTGCAAATATGCCAGCAGATGTTCCAACTTCTGAAATCTTACTATATGTTGAATGAGACACAAGATGGATTTCCTCTGCTATTTTTGCTAAGGATTCCATTATTTGAAACGCGTCTGGTGTCGTTATCGCATCCACATCAAGGATTAGTGCATGTACAATAATATCATATTTCAGTAAAAGACCAGCAGCCCAAATTCCTTCGACTCCAACCAACTTATCTGGATTTGAACGATTATTGTTTACTATACCGTGAATTTTCTTGATTACTGCTGCATTTTTACCTGATAGTCTACATTTATCTCGATACATTTCTTTAATATATCGCTCTTTTTCTTCTACGCTTCCTTTTAAAAACATTATTCCTCCTGATCATAGTTATTAATAAACAACTCTAACGCTTGAGAATAGGACCTGTCATCAAATGCTGTCCGCTTTTTATGACGTGGACCACGGCTTCCTTTTAAACGATCTAATTTACCTTGATGTCTATTTTCAAGTACAAAATCAATATTAAATCCAGTAATTTGATTGCCATTTGCAGTCAATACAGAACCTTCTTTAGCTAAAACCATAGCTGCAAGGCCATAGTCCTGAGTAATCACCAAATCACCACGTTTCATATGATTGGCAATATAATAATCAGCTGAATCTCTGCCAAGATCAACAGTGATAATTTTTGCGTAATCATTTTCAATTTTTATCGCATGATTTTTTACTATAGTCACTTCTATATTTTTTTTCTCAGCAATCTTTATCGTACATAAAATTACTGGACAACCATCTCCATCAATCCATATCTGCATCTTGTGCCTCCGTTTATTATTCTAACACATTTAGATAAAAAAAGGACTCGCACTTTTGTGCGTATCCCTATTTATCACTAAAACATATCACATATAGCTTTTACTTTTTTCTCATGTTCTAACATCTGAGAAAATATTACTTCTAATGAACTGAACATTGTACTTATTTCAGCTTTTGAATTCAGTGTCATACTATGAATTTCATCATAATATGATTTTTGCTTTACTGAATCATTATAAAATCCATTAATACTTCCAAAGATTTCACCAAAATCATTTGATACTTTAATCAATTTATCGAGGTTTGATTTTGATAAATCTGTCGTGTTTTTAATCGTATCACTTAGTTTAAGATTATCTTTATTAAGTACAGAGACTTCCTCTTCGAGTTCACTTTGAACTATCTTTATCTCGCCTATCACACTTTGAGTATCCAAAGATAGCTTCCTTACTTCATCAGCTACCACACTAAAACCTCGTCCATTTTCTCCTGCTCTAGCCGCTTCAATAGAAGCATTAAGCGCAAGCAAATTGATTTGACTTGATATATCCGATATACGACTTAATTCATCACTTATTTTATGTGTAACCAATTCTAAATTATCATTTCCTTCATGTGATTGCTTTAATACTGCTAATGCTTCACCCATCACATGGTCACTTTGATTAATAAAATTCATCGTTAACTCATACTCATTTGCAAGATGCTTAAGTGAACCCACAATATGTGCTAATTTTGTAGTATTAAGACTATTTCCATCAACAAGTTTAGACATAATGACTTCAATCTCTTCAATATTATTTTGAATCTGAATATCTTTTGCTTTTACACCTTCTAATTGCTCTTGGGTTTTAGAAAATCCCGTAAAGAATTCATCAGTGCTTAGCTGGACCGTGTTATACTGTTCTGATAATTTATCTGAGTATGTTTTGATTTCAACTTTTGATAACTCTGCAATTTCAAGTAGTTTGCGATTTGTTTCTAATAGCTCTACAGCCTTGGATTTACTTATGCCACCAATTAGTGCAAAAATACCAAGAAAAATTGGAGCAGTATCAATCATAAACAGCAACTTATTTGATTGATGAGCGCTTACAATTACGCTTGAATTGAAATTCAGATCACTTAAGACTATTTCAAGTAAAGTTGCCATCACAGGAAACATAAATCCAAAAGCAACGCCAATCAAAAAATAATTTCTTTTTATATTGTTCTTCTTTTTTTCTATCATATTTTAGCCTCACCTTGATATTTCTTTATAAAAACATACCCGGAAAGAAATTTTTCACCCAAAAAAAACGCTGTAATTAAATACAGCGTTTTGATATATCTTTATTTTATAACTTAAATTTCGATACAATGTTCTTCATTTCTTCTGCAAGCTTTGCAAGTTCTTCACTTGATTCTGATATTTCTTGCATTGAAGAAGATTGTTGTTCAACAGTTGCTGCAGCTTGTTCTGTTCCTGCTGCATTTTCTTCAGATATTGCTGATAGATTTTCCATTACGCCAACGATCTCTGATTTTTTATGATCCATAATTGAACTCGATTGACGTATATCTTCGATCATACGCTTCATTTGATCTAATACATCCGAAATTCCTAAGAACTTCTCATTGGTTTTACCAACACTGATTGATTGAGATTCGACTACTGTCTTATTGTCTTTGATGGTATTAACAGCTTTACCGGCTTTACCAATCAAATCTACAATAGTCTGTTGGATTTCATTTGTAAATGCAGCAGATTGCTCGGCTAATTTTCTAATCTCATCAGCAACTACTGCAAATCCTCTACCTGCTTCTCCAGCCCTAGCAGCTTCTATTGCAGCGTTTAATGCCAATAAATTGGTTTGGTCTGCAATACTCTGAATCATTTTACTAGCATTTTCAATTCTATTTGCGCTATCATTTGTTTCTAAAACAATTTCATAGACAATACTTGATGATTCACTGCTTTTTTGTGTCTCTCTTACTAGTGATTCAATAATACTTAAGCCTTCATTTTTCAATGAATTAACATCATCAGCAGTTGCATTTAACCCATTTATAAGTTTTTGTTCTTGATCAATTAATCGTCCCAGTTCGATAATGTTACTAACACCAAGCTCAGTATTTCTAGCTTGATCAGTAGCACCTTCTGCGATTTCATTAATAGTTTTTGAAACTTCTTCAACGCTGTCAGAAGTTAAACTGCTTGATGCAGATAGTTCTTCTGCTGATGAAGCTACCATTTCAGAACTGTTAGTAATTGATTTGATTATGCTCCTTAGACTATCGCCAATAATTTGAATTGACCTTGATAGACCACCTATTTCATCTTTTCTTTCAAGTAAATCATCAGATACATTTGAAGATAAATCATAATTTGAAAATTCTTCGATAATGACCATCGTTCTTGATATTGGTTTTGTGATACTTCTAGTAATTACAAATGCTATAAAGATACTACCTAAAATTGATATCACCAAAATAGAGATATTAATTGTATTTGAGGTCTTTCTAATATTATCAATAAAATCAAGCACTCCCAGTTTTAAAGCTTCTGCTTCATCTGATGCTGCAACAGCATGCTCCCTCATGATCTCAATAGATGCCTCTTGATCAGTAACATTCGTTGAATAGTCAATGAATGCACTCTTATAATTTTCAACCGCTTGACTTGAATCATTAAGCGATTTCAAAGTACTAGGATCATTTATTTTCGTTTTTACATCAGCAATTTCGCTTTCAAGCTGTGAAAATATTGACTCTACTTCAGCAATATTTTCTGCCGATTTATTTTGAACATACTTGTTAATGTATACTCTGACTTCTAATATATTATCTTTAATGCTTTGAAGCATTAGATATTTGCCATGTGAAGACTTTAAAATTTCAGGATCTGTCAATGAAAGTATATACTCATTCTCAAGTTCTAAAGTTTGATCTATACTTGCTAATGCACTATCAGCTGCACTAACTTCCTTTAATTGATTGTTATCTTTATCAGTTTCAAGTGAAACTACCTTTTCGAAATTAGTTTTATATGCATTGAGTGCTTCAATAACCTTATCAGCTTTTTCTACGTTTGCTGGTGATTTCATTAATGCTTTTGCATCAGTTACATTTTGAAGCGCATTATCAATTTCTAAAAAAACTTTTTCTGCTGTTTGTGAACTTCCGTCTGATTGGAATCTGACTTGTTCAACTCGTGCGATAGCCACCTCTGTTTCCATTTTTGATACTTCATCAAATATCGTAACTTGATAAGTAATATCACTAAGGTTATTCATCC
The DNA here is from genome assembly GCF_029914245.1 of Fusibacter bizertensis. Classification (GTDB taxonomy): domain Bacteria; phylum Bacillota; class Clostridia; order Peptostreptococcales; family Acidaminobacteraceae; genus Fusibacter_C; species Fusibacter_C bizertensis. Next base: position 29,754 of record NZ_JARYZI010000005.1, on the reverse strand, counting down.
CTATTACTGATATTACAATAATTAAAACTATTACAAGTGAAAAACCCAAAATCAACTTATTTCCAATTTTTATATTATTCATAATACTACTCTTATTCTTAGATTTATTTTTCATATATCCTCCTTGTTTTTCGTGCAAACTAATTCCTTCTTTTCTGCATAATATGTATTTCATCTATTTTTAAATAGGTATTTATACCTATGAATATATAGGCTAAAGTTGCAACTGTCAATACGCAATTGAAAACGTTTCTCATTTGTTAACAAATGCTTCACATTTGCCCCGGAAGAGGCAATCTGTATATATGTATCCTATATTTTGTTAACTCAAACTAATATAGTAAAGCTTACGTTAATTCAAGATCCCTGATATTTTACGTTATGATCAAAAATAAAAAAAGCGAGCAACAGGTGCACACTTTTTTTCATTGAAATCATTACCATTTGTTTCTAACTTTTTCAGCAAAACCTAAGAATTTATCGAAATTGATAACAGTTCCATCATCTAGTTTAGCTTTGCCAGTAAAATATCCAAATACTTGATGTTGATCACTTTTTAATATCCCAAGCGAAATCAGTGCTGATCGATCAATTATCGGTTCAAATATGGCTTCAAACCTCAAGTCGGATGACGAGAACTTCCAAGTAGACATATAATCAAGTTCATGTTCACTATTTAGGGGAATTTGGAACTTAACATGTTCAATTTTATGGCCTTTACCATCATAGAATAACATATTTTCGGTTGCAGCTGTTGTATCTCCGAAGCCATATCCCAAGTTAAATCCAAATATGTGATTGTCAATCTCACCTACAGCTGAACTCCAGTACCAAGTATTATCATATGTCCAAACACCTCGACCCCAGTCAAGAATTCCTAACATCTGATCATTTGGATTAAATTCATATGTTCGACCATCAAAATTAACACTACCGTTGGCTTTGATCCCAACAATTTTCTGATTATAATAAAAAGCATGCTTATCTTCTTCAAAGGGGGTCGCAATAACCATGCTATCTTCAGGTGCATCATAAAGATTTAGATCAACAATTAACGGTTTATTTTCCATAAAATTTGCATAGTTTAGTCTTAGTCTACGAGCACCAATTTCATGATAAAAATCAATTGCTACATGACTGCTTTTATAGCTTGCCTCACCATCATAAGAACATTCAGGCATTTTAAGTCTACCAAAAGTGAATGGGATAATCTTACTTTTGGTTACCTCTATCATTGTTTTGAAATCAATAATAGTAGCACTCACCATTCCCATATAACTATTATCTGCCAACGTAAGTGCAACTGCAAAATCATTATTATACACTAAATAATAGTCCCATTCTTTGATTTTAAATCTTTTAGCCTTAATTTTCTTTCTGTTGTACTTCTTTATCAATTGTTTAGAATAACCACTTTGCATTAAATATCCATTTTGATCTAACAAATCACCAGGTAATAGTTCTTTTTGAGACATGATTTACCTCCATATGCGTAGTTGATCTTCTCTTTAAATATAGCACTAATTCATCACTCGTGAAAGGTAACTCTTGAAAGAATATTATCGATTTTTTAGGGTATATATTAATACTCAGCAACTTTAAGGAGGCTGTCTATGAAAAATATACTTTATTGTAAATTAAAACCATTTTTTTTGTATTCTATGATCGTTCTAAGCATCATAATTTTAACATCATGTGATACAAATCCTCATACTACCACACAAGCAATTGCTACTACTGAAATTACGACTGAATCAATCAGTACCACTGAATCAGATACGACTTCAGAGACTACTACCGAAAAAATTGTAGTTGAAAGCACACCACTCGCTACAGTACAGATTCCATTTTCAATAACTACTAACTACCCATATAAAGAATACCGTGATGCATATGAAGACTTTGTTGGTTGGATTTCAATTCCAGGAACAAAAATTGATTATCCAATAGTCCAAACAACTGATAATGAACATTATTTAAATTACGATTATACAAATTCAAAAAATTATGCGGGCGCGGTTTATATGGACTATAAGAATAAAGGTAATTTTTATGATAATCATATTAGTCTCTATGGACATTATATGAAAAACGGTACTATGTTCCACGATTTACATTTATTTAAAGAACAATCTTTTTTTAATGAGAACCACTCCATTTATCTTACAGGCTTAAGAGAAAAATTCAGATATGAAATCTACTCAGTTCAAATTGTTTCTGCATATACCTATCGCTTATACCTCAATCTTGATGCAAGTGAATTAAATGAGTATGCACTTCACTTTCAAAGAGAATCACTCTTTGACCATGAAATTGAAAATACAGATCAACTAAAACTTTTAACACTGGTTACTTGTACTTATGAATTTGATAATGCAAGATTATTGATTCATGCATATCAGGCTGAGTCTGTACCTTTCGATTAAAATTAGGTGTTTTCTCCATTTAAAAACAGCTACAATAACGTTAAGTTATTGTAGCTGTTTTTTTACCAAGCCTAAATTTTAGTTATAGAATTAACCTCATTAAAAACGCTTTTAATTTCTAAAAACTCTTCTATTCCTGGTATCCCCCCTTCGCGTCCAATACCTGATTGTTTATAACCACCAAACGGGGCATCAATGTCTCTTTTTCCATCATTAACATATACGGAACCACTGCGGATCTCAAGTGCAATTTTATTGGCTAATTCTTCAGATCCAAAAACAGCACCTGATAATCCGTAAACGGTATCATTTGCAATTTTCACAGCTTCATCGATATTGTTATATGAGATAATACAAATTACGGGGCCAAATATTTCTTCTCTTGCAATTCGCATATTATTATGGACGTTCGTGAAGACAGTTGGTTTCACATAATAACCATAACCATTAAGCTCATCTAAAGGTTTAGGAATTTCTCCTACTATAAGGTTTGCACCTTCATTTATACCGAGCTTTATATAAGACCTTACTTTTTCATACTGTTTATAACTTGCTAGTGGGCCCATATGTGTATTTACATCCTCTGGATCACCAACAATATAATTTTTGGATAAATCTATTATTAGACTTTCCACTTCTTTTAACTTGCTTTGAGGTACAATCATTCTCGTTAAAGCTGCGCAAGTTTGACCTGTGTTATCATAACATGAACTAAGACCAGCCTTCACTGCCAACTCCAAGTTTGCATCTTCTAAGATAACCAAAGGAGATTTTCCTCCTAGTTCTAAGGCAACTTTTTTAATATCTTCTAAAGCTAATTTTGCTACTTCCTTACCTCCAGTAGTAGATCCAGTAAACGAGATCATATTTATAGCATTATGTTTAGCAAGTGCATTTCCAACTTCCCCAGCTCTACCTGTAACAAGATTAAATACGCCTTTTGGTAATTCTGCTTTGTGAAAAGCTTCCGCCAAAATCATAGATGATAACGGTGCTATTTGAGAAGGCTTTAGTACAACAGTGTTTCCTGTTAAAATTGCTGGAATCACCTTTTGCATGATTTGACCAAGAGGGTAATTCCACGGTGTTAAGCAACCTATTACGCCGATTGGTTCTTTCACAATAGTTGCATGCTTTAACTTTTCACTGAAATTGAAATTTTTGATTAATCTTATATAATTTTCGAATCTAATGATTGGACCCATAACATGAGCACGTTCTGCCCATTTTAAAGGTGCACCTAATTCAGAAACTTCCATGCTTATCAAATTTTCTTTTTGAGATTTTAAATGCTCTAGTGCTTTTTCCATATAGGCTATCCTTTTCTCAACAGGGGTATCCTTCCATGTCAAGAATGCATTAGCAGCGCTCCTAACTGCCAAATCAACATCAACTTCGTTTCCTTTTGGCACAGTACCTATGATCTTTCTTGTTGCTGGATTTTCCACTTCTATTAATTCATCTAGATTAGAAGAAATCCATTTACCATCAATATATAGTTTGTTATAAAACATGTCGTCCTCCTTGTTAATAATTATTTATTTAGATACCCAAAGTATTCATAAATAAAAGGATGATCTATAAAAAGACCATCCTTTTTGAAAATTATTATCAATTATACTTTTACATTGAGTTTTAAAATATCTGCACTTATAAGTGCACTTACTAAAATAACCACTGCAGGCCCTAAAAATAATCCTATGGCACCTACTAGCTTAAAAGCTATATACATACTAGCAAGTGTTGATAAAGCACCAATCCCCATTGCATCTCCCAGAATTTTGGGTTCTGCAATTCGTCTGAATGCAAATAGTACAGCATATAGAATAAGTAAACCAATCGCTAAAAAATATTGACCTTTAATGATGTAGAAAATCGCAAGAGGAACAATGACAGATCCCGTACCAAATATTGGTAGAACATCAACCAACGTTACAATCCCTGCAGTAGCAAATGGATAACTAATCTTTATAATTAATAGTCCCAAAAGTGTCAAAGTAAATACTATGAAACTTAAAAGAAGTTGTCCTCTTATAAATCCAAATATTGCACTATAAAGTTTTTGCATAACTTGTTCAATTTTATGCTTTGACTCTTCAGCAAAAATACTTAAGATTCTCAATCTAATTTTTGGTAAAGTCATACTTACCATATAGAGTGCTACTACAAAAATCAAAGTATCCAGTAAAAGTCCAGGAACTCCTTGTAATAAACTAATAAGTGCATTTGACAATCCTAAAACTACTGCTTGAAGTGAATCAATTCCCGTTTTTATAAAGTCATTGATCTGTAAATTCATATCTTGCGTATATGGACCAATAAATGATTGAGCGCTCCAAGTTAAGTCCGTTAATTGATCATAGTTGTCTCTTATATATTCTACAACGGTCCTAGATAAAGCGATAAGTTCTCGAATCCCTTTAAGTCCCAACAAGTATGTCGATCCTATGACAATTACAAAGAAAGCAGTACAAGTTACAAGAGATGCGATAACTCTTCTTCCAAAAAACACCTTTGTAAGAACTTTTACAAATGGATCAATTAAAAGCGCAATTATGATAGCCATTAAAAATGGAAAACCAACAGTAAAAAGTAAATAGAGTAAAAAAACAATTAATCCTAGATAGATTATACTATATAAATTCAACCAAGCACCCCCTGCTAAATGTCTTGAGCTAAAACAAATCAGTCAAATTAAAAAAAACTAATCAACAACATGATATTTAATACCGTAAGAATAATACCGATGCTCCAAAGTATGATTTTGGTGAACAACGTGTTCTTATGTTTTCCCATAACTTTTTCTGATGAAGTAAGGTATATCTGTAAAAATACTGTTATAGGTAATTGTATACTTAACAACATTTGGCTATAAATTAAGCCATCAAAAGGATTCGAAATAAGAAAAACTGCTGCTGCAGCAATTACCAAAATACCAATCACACCAACTTTAGAATGTGTATCTTTTATATTGTAAGATTCTTGGAAAATTCCAGCAAATATTGAGCCGCCTGCCATCCCAGCAGTTATAGTAGATGATATTCCAGCAAATAGTAGTGCAATTGCAAAGATTAAAGATGCCCCACTCCCAACTAGAGGTGTTAACATTTCTTTGGCTTGTCCAAGTTCCGTAACATGTACTTTATTAATAAAAAATGTAGTCGCTGCGAGTATGATCATTGCGCTATTTATAGCCCAACCTACAATCATCGAGAATAGTGTGTCTAGGAACTCGTAAGATAATTGCTTCTTCTGAATCGCTTCATCTTCAAGATTCCATTGTCTACTCTGAATGATTTCAGAATGTAAAAACAAATTATGTGGCATAACAACTGCGCCAAGAACTGACATAACAATTACCATAGATCCATTGGGGATACTTATATGAGTCCAACCATATACAGCTTCACTCCAGCTTACATTGACTAAACTTAACTCATATATAAATGATAATCCAATAAGTGATACAAAACCTATGATCCATTTTTCAAGTTTATAATAAGAGTTTGATAATAGCATATAAATAATTAAACCTAATATCAAAACAGTTCCAACTTTAATTGGCATCTTAAAAAGTAAGTTTAATGCAATTGCACCACCCAAAATTTCTGCAAGAGCTGTAGAAATTGCAGCAAGCACTGCAGAAGATAATATCGGTATAGAGTACCTTTTTTTTATATGTCTCGTTGCCGATTCCGATAGGCACTCTCCAGTAACGATGCCAAGATGCGCTACATTATGCTGTAAAATGATGAGCATCAATGTAGATAGCGTAACCATCCATAGCAATTTATACCCGTATTCAGAACCTGCAGCGATATTAGAAGCCCAGTTCCCTGGATCAATAAAACCCACTGTAACCATAAGTCCAGGTCCTATAAATTTAAGCATCTCTTTAATGCCTAGTTCTCTTTTATGTGATCGATTTTTTAATTCCTTTAGCAAGTTCAATAGAGACCTCCAATGATGTCGTAATAATTTTGACTAGATGCATGTAATTACATCTATCACTATTATAAATGAAATTGTAGATAATACTATAAAAATTCTTCTTTATGCTGAAATTATGTACTTCTAATCATAATATAACAAAAGTGTAAATATTATTTTATTGTCTTTTTATAATTTTTTATCAAATAGCAATTGATTGAATATCTAATTTCTGTATAATAGAAAGAGTGACTAATTATTGGAAATTAATTAGAACAATAGTAATTCTTTAGGAGATATTTATGCTTTCAACTATTGATATATTTCAGTATTTTATTATGAGTGTTATTTTGCTTTCAAATACAAACTATGTTTACTTCGCTATTGATAACATTATAAAAGATTCATATCATAAAAGCGACTACATATTACTATGCTTGAAATACTCATTAATTACAATTGTTGCCTCTATTATATATGTTGTCAAACTCCTCATATATACCCCTATCAAATTTGATTATCCTCTCGTCCAACCGGCAATCATTATTACTTGTACTATTGCTTTTTTAACTACGATTGGCATATATATCAAGTTAAATGAAAATCACCGGATTAAATTCAAAAAAATAAGTCCTAACATTTTGATCTCAATTGTCTTACTATTAGCATATCTAAGCAATTTAATCACAATTCAATTATTCTATAACTTAATTTTTGTTTGGTTTTTAGTTGTAACAGCTATTTTCTCATATCAAGTCATTTATACTAAAAAGATCATAAATAACTCTGGGGTCTACTTTTTAATTGCGAGTGCAAGTATACTTTCTGTTGTCAACTTGTTGTCCCATCAACTTCCGCTCCAGATGGTACTAACTGTGAACTTAGGGATTGAATCACTTATCATTTATGGTCTTTTTTTATTTTATTCTCAATTTTATGTTGATGCTCTTGCAGATGCCTACGACAGTGAGATTAAACAAGCAAACGAACTTAGAATTTTAAATTCAAAAATCACTAAAATGGCTTACCTTGACGCCGTCACTGGAATTGAAAACGAAATTGCACTCATGAATGATATAGAAAAAATGGGACATTCCTTATCACTTATTACAATTAATATTCGAAATTTTTCACTATATAATCAAATATTAGGTTTTAGTCAAGGCAACACACTATTATACGAAATAGCGCATACCCTCTCCTCTGAAATTGAGAAACTAAGTAAATCTAACTGTAAATTATATAAACTTCATAGTGATAAATTTATCGTGCTTTGTAATACCGTAGATGTGAGAACTTGTGTTGATCATATCGATCAAATTAAGACAATATTTTTGACACACACCTTTATGAATTTTAGATTAGATGCTTACTATGGTATCAGTTCTCTTAAAAATGGAGAATTTAAAATAAATGAATTCAATTCGCTCATTGGCGCAGTTGAACTGGCATCAAAACATGCTAAATTAGTTCCTGAAAAATTTTACTTTTTATCACTTGAACGTTATGAAAGAGAAAAAAGCAAGTTTGATATTGAATTTCACTTGAAAGAAGCTATTGAACTTGGTTCTCTAGAAGTATATTATCAGCCACAGATTCATGCTAAAAGTAAGCAAGTTTGTTCTTATGAAGCACTAATTAGGTGGCAAGATAGAGGTAAATTTATTTCACCAGCTATTTTTATCCCCATCGCTGAGAATACAGGATTAATCACTGAGATTACCCATTTTGTAATCGAAGATGTGTTTAAAAACATATACACATTACAATGGAACGAAGACAGAAAAGTAAGTATCAATCTTTCAGCTATTCAGCTTGTTGAAAATGGTTTTGTAGACTATGTTAAAAACATATTACTTATTTACCCTATCAATACTTCTCATATCGTTTTTGAAGTTACTGAAACCGCTTTAACTTATGATCTCAATAAAGTAGAAGACACTATTAAAGCGTTAAAATCAATTGGATTTGAATTTTCTCTTGATGATTTTGGAGATGGCTATTCTTCTCTGAACCGATTATCAAAGCTTAATTTTGATGAAGTAAAATTCGATAAGTTTTTTATCCAAGACATCGCTAATGATGACAAGTTAAAACTCACTTTTCTTAAAACCGTAGAACTTTTTGATTTGTTGAATTTGCGAATTGTTGTTGAAGGCGTTGAAACACCTGCTCAAGAGACTTTTCTTGATCAATATCCTATTGATGTTTATCAAGGTTACCTTTATTCCGAAGCGAAACCTCTAAGCTATTTATACTAAACAAAATCCCCCCAGCGTATCTTATATCATAGATAACTGGGGGATTATTATGCTCAAAATTCGATTGTTGATGATCCAAGTGATTATTTAAGATACGACTTGATACTTGTTTCTAAATCATCGTAAGAACTGCTCACACCAACGATTACGTATTTTCCTTCTCTCAGTACAATAGCATGTTCAAGCTTATATACCTCATCAGGTTTATAACTTTGATAACCTTCAATATTATCTGAAATATGCTCCTTAGCAAGTTCATAAATATCTTTTGCACTTTCATCGTTTTTTGCATCAATAAGTGTGAGTTCATCAGCCAGCCCACCACTACTTGCGTAACCTACAATATCAATATCATCCGATTCAATGCCATATTTTTGAGCAATAATATTGCTTTCAACTACAAAAAAATCTTCACCAAATAAATCACTTTCAGATATTTCAAGTGCTACTTGACCTATGTCTAAATCAATTTCTTTTTGACTACATCCACTCATCAAAGGGATTAATAGTATAAGTAAAAAAAATGATGTTACTTTACTAACTCTAAATTTATTCATGAATTACCTCCACAGTATGTTCCTTTAGATAAGATAGCCATTCCAAGCAAAAATCTGGTTTTAAATGTACGCCGTCAAATGATGCTCCTTCTGGTAAACTTCCCTCACTGTCTGCTATTCCTTCCGTAACATTTACATAAAAAACTTCCTTTTCCAGTGCAATCTCTTTTACTAGTTGATTAAATCTTTCAATATTATCATTATTATATATCGGATCATAATTAGCTTTTGCTTTTGATACGGGTAAGATAGATTGCATATAGATGATACTCTCAGGATGATTCAATTTAATTTCATCAATTACTGAAGCATACTGTTCTTTGAAAAGTTCTGGAAAAGCCCAACCAAGTTCGTTCATCCCCAGCATAATATATATCTTACCAAACTTTTTAACTTTAAGTGCATCCATTATGGTCATCTTTTTACCATCAATTTTAGCAATTTGAGAAGTGCGAATTGTGTCAACTTTTAAACCAATATGCGTGAGTGCTTGTGCTTTTTTTAATCCAGCATACATCATAAATCCTTCAGTTCTGGAATTTCCAACAAAAATTGCATCATCAAAATAAGAGTCTTCAACAGCAAGACTTTGTGGTACTGGTTGGCTATAATCATATAGATCAGTCTCGTTATCTGTTATACTTTCTGTGGTCTCTTCAGTAGTTTCAGTTGTTGTTTCAGTTGTTGTTTCAGTTGTTGTTTCAGTTGTTGTTTCAGTTTCAACTTCTGCTCTAGTTTCACTTGTATTTTCAACAACAAGATCAGATTCATTGATAAAATCATATGACCTTTTTTGTGTATCTGTGTATCCTACTAACAGTGCAACAAGTGCTACGCTCACAGTTAGCAAAAGGACTTTATATAATATTTTAAACATGTAGCACCTCCAAATGTGACATACTTTAAGTCATAGTTTATTTAAAATTAACTCGGTTATTCAGCACAGTTGTATTATACACAAATAGCACATCTTGGTCCGTAAAATCAATATAGTCATTCAATTTTGAAAGGTCCATGTACCTAATATCTATTAAAGTAACTTTAGAATACCCACTTAACAATAAAGGCGTTAAGCTGCTTCCAAATGAGTCACGGAAAACTATTAATTCCTTTTTTGTTGTAGCTTCATAGTTCATAATATTTACAATAGGTTGAGGTCCCCCCAAAAATACATCATATGCATCTAAATTCTCTAAGTTTTTTAAATCATAGACACGATGTTCTTCTGATTCATCTTGATAGGTTACTACTGCATGGTTGATTACTTGATTCGTAAGATAATTGAGTGTCTCTGATTGAAGTGCGCCTTCAGACCTTCCAAAATATACGCCATTAAAAGGTGCATAACTATTTAATTCATAGCTTTTTTCATCAGAAATTTCCACTGACATCTTCTTGGCAATAGTTTCTGCAACTGGATATATTTCTTCTTGTCTCCAGTGTGCATCTGTATAGTAATATTGCTTAAGTGTTAATAATGGAAACACATCAATATAAGTAATATTTTTGTCTAAATGTTTCATGAAAGTATCTACCATTAATTTGTAATCTATTGAAGGATATCCATTATGATCAGCAGTGAAATAACCTTTATCTGGCACAATCGCCATATAAACATTCATATGCATAAGATAACGGTTATAAAGCTCAGAAATCTTATCAGCATTGTGAATTACATCACTTTCATTATATGAATATAGAATTTTACTAAGATACTCTCCCACTCTATAAAAGCCATCTACATCACCATTTTTAAATACAACTTGTTTTAAAGATATATCTAGATATTTGACCTGCTCTCTCATAGGAAACTGATCTAGAAGATAAGATTCAAAAGAGTCTAGCCATTGATTTGTCAAGAGTTTAGATACTGTAAACTTCGGAAATTGTTCTAATCTTCTACGCTCAATTAAAGATATTTTTTCATCATCCATAAATAAGTGTAAGATGCTAAAAGCAACAATACTTATAAAGAATATAGTTACAGTAATCAAATTGACGATCTGTTTACGCTTCAGTTTATGCATTATAATCACTCCTCCTAAAATCTAAAATATAAAAAAGGATTAAAGGAGCCACTTACTAAACTTGCAGTATTTATACTAAGTAATATCAACACCATAATAGGTTCTAATATGAACAATCGCTCTAATAATTTAGTGTAGATAATTTTGGGCAATGGCGTTGCTGCAATCCCTGCAATAACAAATAATATAAAATAACTTTTTAGATAATACAGCGTAACTGAATTGAATATTGGAAGTTCCTGGTGATATTCTCCTGTTGCTAAGAACATACCAGAAAGATCACTAAACGCTTGATTTAAGTTATCTGCATTAAAGATAACAAAACTAATCGTCACCAATAACATGACGTACATATGAGGAATCCATCTTCCAACTCGCGTAAGGATTTTCCCTAAAAAGACTTTTTCAAGTATTAGCAATACACCAAAATAGCCTCCCCATAAGATAAAATTCCAAGCTGCACCATGCCAAAACCCAGTTAGAAGCCAAACCGTTAGAATATTTCTGACCCAAGACCATTTTGAAACGCGATTTCCTCCCATAGGAATATAAACATAATCTCTAAACCATCGACTTAAAGTGATGTGCCATCTTCTCCAAAACTCAGTTATTGATTTTGAAATATAAGGATAGTTGAAATTTTCTGGAAAATTGAACCCCAACATCTTTCCCATACCGATTGCCATATCACTATAACCTGAGAAATCAAAATATATTTGTAGTGTGAAAGCAATGCCATACATCCAATAAAAAACAACACTTTTATCAGGTACTTCTCTAAAAATCACACATAATTGTCCAAAAGAATTTGCAAGCAAAACTTTTTTTGATAATCCAATGATAAATCGTTTAACTCCTATAGCAGTTTGATCCCAAGAAAGCACTCTACTTTGCAGCTCAGTTGCTATATCAGTATATCTAACAATTGGTCCTGCAATAAGTTGAGGGAATAAACATACAAAAGTTGCAAGTCCAATGATACTCTTCTCAGCTTTAACATCACCACGATATACATCGATTGTATAACTCATTGTTTGAAAGGTAAAAAAGCTAATTCCTATAGGCAAAGGCACATTTAACAATGCTAGCTTTAATCCTGAAAAGCTATTTAATAAAACTATAAAAAAATCTATATACTTAAAGAATGCTAGGGCTAATAGGTTAATGATAATTGAAGAAACTAATGCCCTTTTAGCATACTTAGTCCCTCTATGTTTCTCAATATATAGACTGTGAAAGTAATCTGAAATTGAAGAAAAAACCAATAAAAGTGTATAAATAGGTTCTCCTGAAAAATAGAAGATTAAACTTGTAATTAAAAGCACTAAATTTCTATACTTTTTAGGTGTAATCAAATATAATCCCAGTGCAATTGGTAAAAAATAATATATAAAAGTTATGCTTGAAAAGAGCATTGATCATCTCCTGAATATTGTCGTGTCGTGATTTGTGTAAAGTGTTTTCTAATTAATATGACAGGCCTATAAATAAAGACGTTTGAGTGCTTAAAAAGTTTCAAAAAAAGGTAAAAAGTGCTCACAATGATTATATCATTGAAAGCACTCCAAATAGAACCTGTAAATCATTAAATTATAAATTATTTCGTAATTTTAATGAATATCCTTAATTTATGATCCCGTATGCGACTGAATAAAATTATATTATATTTTTTTACTCATTTTGGCTTTGATTTCTATATATTTTTGTTCTCCAAGTGCATAAAGTTTTTTCTCATCCTCAGTCTCTGGATTTAACGGCTGTACAGGATGAGGTTTGTGATCTTTAATATGAACCATCGTAAAAAAAGCTGTTAGTGCTACCTCTGGCTCACTATAATTTTCAACTTCATGTACTGAAACAGTTACCATCACTTGCATAGATGATTTACCAACATAAGATAATTGACCAACACAAGTTACAATAGCTCCAATACCAATTGATTTATGAAACTCAAGTTCATCTACACGGGCTGTTACAACCATACCTTTCGCATGTTTTGATGCAGTGATGCCTGCAACGACGTCCATCAGCTTCATTAACTCACCACCATGTACGTTGCCAAATATATTGCTATGAATAGGTTCCATGACCATACATGTTTCAGCCCTTGAAAAGCTGATGTTATTTTGATTCATATAAATTCCTTTCTGCTTTACCCTATATCAATCTTTTGACAACTTTTTTTATTCCCCATACTTCATAATGTAGTTCTAAATATAAGTCATCAGTCTTTGAAAAAGTACGCTCTGTTTTAATTTCTAAAATGAGTTTGATATCTTTAGTTCTGGTTTTATAGTTAGCAAATGACTGCCAAAACTCATTATGCTTAGCATCGTTTTCAATCATGAAAACACCTTGATCGTCTTTCGTAGTATGCCAAAGTGTCCACTCAAAGTCCAAATGATCTGGATTCAATACATCACCAGAACGATTGACAATAAATGCGTCTTTAAGTACAACAGGCAAAATACCATGTTTTGAATACATCATCACTATACCGTATTGAGATTCTCCTTCATAGACATCAATCGATGCACGATTAATTGGATATAAATTTGTGGTAGTTGCTATGAAATAAATAATTCCTAAGATGATAATCAATGTTATGATACTTGCATAAACTTTTCTGTTTAGAATGTTCACGGCTGCCTCCACCAGAATAAATATACTATTCTTATCTTCAGTATCAATAACTACTTAATTTATTAAGCAATTTACGTACAGACTGCCAAGATCTCACTCTGTAGTTAGCCTTTGAATTCCCTAGACCAACCTTGATACCAAAACTATCCTCACCTAGAACGTCGAATAGATCTTCATCCGTGACATCATCACCAATACTCATAATAAAGTCATAATTAGGATTTTTCAAGAACTCCGAAGCACCATATCCTTTGTTCACACGCAAATCTTTCATCTCGATCACTTTGTTGCCCTCTTGTAATCCAATCGTCATGGTCTGTGTCATTGATACCAGTGCATCTTTTACCTCGTGAAGTTTAGTAGCAACCAAATCTGGTTCACAAAGTCTGTAATGAAACGCGAGTGAATAATCTTTTTCTTCAATAAGCGCACCAGGCATTCTATCCGCATAAACTTCAAGCACGTGATTGATAGTTGACTTCCATTCATTATTTAAAGAAATCGTCATCTCCCAAGAAGAATCCGGATGTTTTAGCCATAAACCATGTGAAGCAATTAAATGAACTTTTAAATCCCCAAACCATTTTTCAAGCGTTACATGATCTCTACCAGAAACAATTACAACTGTATTATGTTTATTGTCTACGAGTTTTTGCAATAGTTCTTTTAGTTCCCTATCTGGTCTTGCCTTTTCTGGTACAGATTTAAAGCCAACCAAAGTCCCATCATAATCCAGAAGTAACAATCTATTTTTTCCCACTTCAAATGATTTTAATAATGAAGATGGTTCTTCATCTAAATCCACCTGCCCTGTTAATTGCATAGGATCTGTAATCAAATTCGTTAAATTATACATAAAATCTTCTGCCCAAAACTTGACGTTATATCTTTTTAGCCGTTTACACATAGTTTGATTAATCACTTGTTTTTCAATAATTGGCATTTCCAGTGCTTGCTTAATTCCTTCAGCAATTTGGTCAAGATCATTGGGATTGACGATAATATATTCACCAAGCTCACTTGCCGCTCCAGCCGTCTCACTGATAACTACCATTCCAGCATAATCCGTTCTTGAGGCAAGATATTCTTTTACGACTAAATTCATACCATCTCTAAGTGGTGTTACCAGCATCACTTCCGCACTTCTGTAATACGCAATAAGTTCTTCTTGTGTGAATGATTGGAAAAAGAAAAATATAGGTTGCCAACTGATGGTTCCTAGTTCTCCATTGACTTCACTAACAAGGATCTGTATCTCTTTCAACAGTTCCTTATAGCTATCGACAGCTTCTCTTGAAGGTGCGACGATTAGGTTCAATCTAACTTTTCCTATAAATTCTGGATATAACTCTAAGAAACGTCTATATGCTTTTATCCGCTCCGGTATACCCTTTGTATAATCAAGTCGATCAATTGAGAGAATCATCTTAATATCTTTTAAACTGTTTTTTATCGCTTTGAATTGTGATTTATACCCTTCATCTTTATACTCCGCTGCAAAGTGATTAAAATCGATACCCATAGGAAATACATCAGCTTTCACATATCTACCATTAAACGTTATTGTGTTTAAGTGATGTTCACATCCGAGAATTCTTCTCACACTTGACAAGAAATGTCGTACATAATCGTAAGTATGAAACCCAATTAAGTCCGAACCAAGTACTCCTTCAAGTAATTCCTCCCGCCAAACAATCGTTCTAAATATTTCATATGATGGAAAAGGAATATGCAAAAAGAAACCAATCTTAACTTTGGGATGGTTCTCTCTGATCATCTGTGGCAATAACATCAATTGATAATCATGAATCCAGATAATATCATCTTCTTCTATTAAATTTTTTATTGAATTGTAAAATTTCAGATTAACCTTCTTATATGCATCCCAATTCTCTACATCATGACTGGCAAGATTTGAGAAATAATGAAAAAGTGGCCAAATCGTTTTATTTGAAAACCCATAATAATATCTATCGATTTCAACTTCTGTGAGATTTACAGGAACGCATTTATAGTCCTTCAATAAAATAGATTCAATTTCTTGGTGATCCAATTCAGTCATAATCTCATCTTGTAATCCAGTCCATCCAACCCAAAGTGAATCAGATTTTTCATGGTAGCCTTGTAATCCGGTTGCTAAACCACCTATGCTTTTATGAAAACTGAGTTTGTCATCCTCTTTTTTTACCGTAACAGGTAATCGATTTGATACAAAAATTGTTTTACTCATATAAACTCCTAACTTAGTATAAAACATAGGACTATAAGTCCTCTGACAGTGTTAAACAAATAATGTAACTAAATAAATGAATGAATACTACATGTTGCCGTATAGTATGTATTACATCATAAATATATATACCATATATGCAGCAATTTAAACATATACAACGAACAAAATAACCACAAATTACACATTTGAAAAAAGGCGGTCCTTAAGACTGCCTTATTAGTAAATATTACGCAATAAATAGTTGAGGTGCCCATTTATAAAGTGATCAATTTAGTACCTTGCTTCAAATAGGCTGTTAAAGGCTGCCCCATATATTTCACATCAATACCGAGTTCAGAAAGGTGATCAGACACTCCATATTGATCTGCACATGCTTTACAAGCAACTACTTCTACACCTATCTCAATCATTTTCACAACTTGATCTTGTAAGGCTTGATCTTCACTTAATAGCTTCGATGATGGCCCCCAAACAATTAGAGTTACTTCACTCCACCACTTTCTAAGTTTTGAGTTAAGGGTATACATGAAAACCATTTTTTCAGCTACATCACGATCACTACTAGTCCATAAAACTACTAAATGATCATCTCGGTCTAATAACTTTTCTTCCATTTTAACCTCCATTTTATACAATTTTATCAATTGTCTAATTAAAAATAAAATCTCAGCAAACGTGTTTTTGAAAAAGCACCAGCACTTTCCATACTTTTCTTAGAGTTATGGTTGTAATACCAGCACCCCGATACTGCTGATTTTCCACGTTCTATCACTTTATTTTGAAGTAACTTTAATATATTTTTAGCATAACCTTGTTGTCTCTTGTCCTCTTTTACGTACATTCCTATGCTACCAATAGTATCGATGATACGACTGTATTCTATTACACCAAAGCCAATAAATACCTCATGATCTTCTACCAAGTATATTTCAAAGTAACCATCTGGGTTAATCACTTTAGCTTCCGATCCATCATCAAAAAAATCATCTGCTAGCTCTATTAGTTTTGCATCACTTTCACCAGAAAGTTTTCTCATGCTAATATTCTTTATACTTGCCTCATTGAGAGGTTCAGATCTATAAACCGAAAAATAGGCTTGCTTTTCGATTTTAGTATAATTGTCGAAGGCGTGACTTAAAAAGAACTCATCTCCAGTTGGTATAAAAGCATTAGTCACTTGTTCATAGTGTTTTATTTTTTCAAAACACACCTGTCCATGCTGAGCAAATTCATCTACCATATGGAAAAGTGTAATCATTTGCGCTTCAAAAATAGCAAAAAAGCCAATGATTCTATTATTTTCAACAATTTTATAGTGTTGACTCTTCAATATATGGTCTTCCCAAAACGAATCAACAGTAATTTGTTTTGAACAATAATAGGAAGAAACCAACGACTTAATTTCATCAAAATCGCATCTTAAAAATTCCATATAATTCCCCTTTACATCTCAGATTTGTCTTCTATGTTCAGTTTAACATATTGAATTAATAATACAAAAAAACTTACTTTCTAAACTGATTCAATAGTCTAGAAAGTAAGTTTGTATTTTATAAATACTTTTTGCTTATTTAATCAGTCCTTGTTCTTTTAACCAATTTTCTGCAACTGTTTTAGGTTCCATTTCTTCTATATCAACTTGATAATTCATCTCGATCATAGCATCATTATCTAACTTCGCTGCAATTTTGTTTAAAATATCTGCAAGTTCAGGATTTTCATCCAAAGTTTCTTTTCTTAAAACAGGTGCTGGATTATAAACAGGGAAGAAATCTTTATCATCGACTAAGTTTACAAAATCAAAGGCAGCTATACGCCCATCTGTTGAAAAACCCATACCAGATTTTACTTCGTCTTCTTTAAGTGCTTTATATACAATACCAATATCCATAATCTTTAAAGCATCGCCTTCGTATTTGAACCCATATTCTTCTTCAAGTGCAGGTAGACCATCTGGTCTTGCTGTAAACTCATGATCTGCTCCAAAAGATATTTCGCCTGGATTTGCATTAACATAAGCAGCCAAATCACTAATACTTTTAATATTTAAAGCTTCACTATCTGCTCTTCTCATCATAATCGTATAAGTGTTATTAAATGGTGCATAATCTAACCAGATTAAGTCGTTTTTAGCATCAGCTTCTTTTACAGAATCATATGCAACTTGAGAATTCGTAATTGCTTCATCATTTTGTAAATGCATCAACCATGCAGTGCCAGTATATTCCCAGTATACGTCTAAATCCTTGTTAATTAGTGCACTTCTAACTTTATCAGATCCAGCTACATTGGTTTTATCTTCCACTTTATAGCCCGCATCTTCTAGTGCCAATACCGTGATTTGTCCTAATATCAATTGTTCAGTAAAATCTTTAGAGCCAACTTTAATCGTTTCTTTTGATGAACCACATCCCATCACTGATGCACTGATTAGAACAAGTAAAATCATTCCTACTAATACCTTTTTAAATTTTAACTTTCTCATTTTTTCTCCTTTTTAAATCGTAGTTTTTCTTTCTATTGCGCCAAAAATAATATCTGACAATAATGCCATCAAAGCAGGTAATGAAGCACCAAGAACTAGGATTTGCCATCTGTTAACGTTATTACCAGATATGATCAAATCACCAAGTCCTCCGCCGCCTACAAATGCAGCAAAAATAGCGGTTCCAATATTAATAGTTACAGCAGTTCTTATACCTGCGATGATAATTGGCATCGCAAGTGGGATCTCAATTTTAAACAAAATGCGTTTAGGTAACATCCCCATCCCTTTCGCAGCTTCAATAATGGAGGGTTCAACGCTGAGTATACCAACAAGTGTATTGTTCAAAATAGGAAGTAGTGAATATATCCATAGTGCAAGAATGGCTGTTCTTGTCCCTATTCCCAATAAACCAACAAAAAGAGCTACTATAGCAAGGCTAGGTATCGTCTGACCAATATTTACAACTCCTAGAACAGTTTTAGCAAATTTCTTATACTTTGGTCGAGTGAGGATTAGCCCCAAAGGAACAGATGTAGCAATTGCCAACATACTAGATATCACTACTATAGAAAGATGCTGCAAGATGCTGCGAATAATTTTTTCATAGCTCATAAATCTTTCAACAATTTTATCTTGCGGAAAATTAACGACATATACACTGAAACCAATACCAATAGCAAAAATCAATACAATAAGGGCGATATCCTTTAATCTAAATATCTGATTCTGAGATCTGCTCATCATCTTTCACCGCCTTTAATAAATCGTCCATTGTAACAATACCTTCAACCGTTCCTTTCGTTCCAGATACAAAAACAGTTTTTTTACCTAAACTAAACATTTTAGATAATACGTCTTGAAGTGTTGTTTTTGGTGTAACTGTTTCACCAATTTCCTTTATAAGGTTGCTTACAACGGTGTCATTTGAAGCAAGAGATCCATAACTGACATAACCTAATAATTTTTGACCATGATCCGTTACCAATAAATTTTTAACATCATGCTCATTTGCAATTTTCAAAGCAGCTTTTGAAGATTCTCTTGAATCAACATTAGGAATCAATCTCATAATATCTTTACATTTCATCAGATTCATCATCTTAAGATTACTGTTGCCACCGATTAGTTCAGAAACAAACTCATCCGCAGGATTAGATAAAATCTCGTTTGGTGAACCAAACTGTACGACTCTACCATCACGCATCACAACAATTTTGTCTCCCATTTTTAAAGCTTCATCAATATCGTGAGTTACAAAAACAATCGTTTTTCCAATTTTTTCTTGTATACGCAAAAATTCATCTTGCAGCTTACCACGTGTAATTGGGTCTAACGCACCAAAAGGTTCATCCATCAGCATAACGGGTGGATCTGCAGCAAGTGCACGTGCAACACCTACTCTCTGTTTTTGTCCACCACTTAAATCTTTAGGTTTTTTATCACGATAAATTTCAGGATCAAGGTCCATAAGTTCTAAAAGTTCATCAACTCTATTTCTAATTTTATTGCGACTCCATCCCTTTTCTTTTGGCACAGTTGCAATGTTATCTGCAATTGTCATATGCGGAAAAAGTCCTGTATCTTGTATAACATAACCAATATCTAATCTCAGATTAATTGGATCAACTTGATCAATATCCATTCCATCGATGTATATCTTGCCCGATGTCGCTTTGATAAGTTTGTTAATCATCTTCATTGTTGTTGTTTTACCACATCCTGAAGGTCCAACCAGCATACAGATTTCACCTTTTTGTATATGCAGATCAAGATTGTCTACAGCAGCTTTATCTTGATTATTATACTTTTTAATTACTTGTTCAAATACGATCAAATGCTTGCCTCCTCAACTATATTTCGAATTTTTTTTGAATGAAACCCAATCCTCTATCGATGATAATCGTAATGAGCGAAACCATCACAGCTCCAATTAGTATCATCTTATCGTTGCTTCGGTTTATACCTTGGAAGATATATTCGCCTAAACCACCAGCACCAATATATGCTGCAATGGCGCCTAAACCGATTCCCATAACAGTTGCCGTTCTAACACCGGCCATAATAACTGGAAATGCAAGTGGCAACTTTATTCGGAACATAATCTTAGATCTAGTAAGTCCCATCCCTCTTGCCGCTTCAATTATCGAAGGATCAATATTTAATATTCCTGTATACACATTTCTAATAATTGGAAGCTGCGTATAGAGTACTAAACCTGCAATAGCTGGCGCTCTACCAATACCAAGTATAGGGATTAGTAATGAGAAAAGTGCTAAACTAGGTATCGTCATCATGATATTCGCTATATTTAGCATTACTTTAGCAGCTGTTTTGTTATAGGTTATTAAGATCCCTATTGCGACCCCCATTAATATGGAGATCAACATTGCGGTTAGAACTATTTCAAAATGATCAATCGTCATTTTGAGAATACTTTCCCACCTAGATAATGCAAATTCGATTATTTTCAATATTTTTTCCTCCATTTCATTGATATAATCTAATAAAACCTTGTACAGCTCGCACAGGGTTTAATAAAAACCACTTATATCTAAAAAAAACACTCTAACCTTCTGCTTTCGCAGAGAGTTAGAGTGTTTAAGTTTCGACATTTTTGCCTCGCTTTATACCATTTTCAAATAGTATAGTCCATGTCCGTTAGGACCTGTACAAACCCCAGTTCTCCATTTAGTTTTTCAGTCCCCTTTCACATTTTTTCGGAAAACTAACAACCATCCACTTCATAATACAGCGTATGAATGCTCATAATCCTTGCTACTCCAGATAACCTACTTCACATAATGATATTTTAACTAAAAGTAATTATAACATAATTTTAACATTTTTACCACTCAAACGAGGTTAATTCTTCATAACTACATAAATTTTCTAATAATATAGTGTTATTAATTCACAATAATTTTATGGTGCAGAAGCTCTTACGCTTAGTTCTGCAAAAACTTCATTGAAATCAATTTCTAAAGATTCGTAAAGTACCAATAAGTGGTAAAGTAGATCTGCTGTCTCATAGATGACTTCTTTTTTGTTGTTTTTAGACGCGATGATCACTTCTGCTGTCTCTTCACCAACTTTTTTTAAAATCTTATCCACGCCTTTTTCCAGTAGATAGTTGGTATAAGACCCTACTTCAGGATTAACCTTTCTATCATATATGGTTCTTTTTAGCTTACTGAAAACTTCTGATGGAAAATCAAATAAAACTTGATCTTCGTAAAAACATGACTTAGAGCCGGTATGACATGCTACGCCAACCTGATCTACTTCGACCAGGATAGAATCGTGGTCACAATCTATAAAAAGTGACCTTAACTTCTGAAAATTTCCAGAGGTTTCACCTTTTGTCCATAACGCTTTTCTTGATCTTGAAAAATAGGTTATAGTCCCTGTTTGAAGGGTTTTAACTAACGATTCTTTGTTCATATAGGCCTGCATCAACACCACCTTAGTTTGATAGTCAACTGCAATACAAGGTATCAATCCATTACTTGCAAACCTAATATTATTAATTAATGCCATTATATCCTCATTTGATTTTATGCTTTCTAGATTAACTTGTCCCATAATTAATTACCTCTCAGTCTAAATATTTGCTACATACTTGCTATATACTTGTTCTAACAACAATTCCTTTTTCGGCTAATAATTTTTTTAGTATCGGAATCTCAACGCTACCAAAATGAAAAACGCTAGCAGCTAAAGCAGCATCAGCGGCCTGATCTTCAAACAAATTGATAAAATCCATTTGATTACCAGCACCACCAGAAGCAATAACTGGAATGCCTACAGCGCTTGAAATCATCTTAAGAAGTTCTCTATCATATCCCTTTTTAACGCCGTCTTGATCAATTGCATTGATTACCAACTCGCCAGCTCCTAACGCTTCGCACCTTTGGGCCCATTCAACTGCTTTATAAGATGTCTGATTTCTACCACCATGCGTAAATACCATATATTCACTATTTACTTTCTTTATATCCAAAGATGCTACGATACACTGGTTTCCAAAACGCTTTGCACTCGCACTAAGCACTTCTGGCGTAAGAACTGCTGCAGAATTAATAGAGACTTTATCTGCCCCACTTAAAAGTGCATTATAGACATCATCAACAGTTCTGATGCCACCACCAACTGTAAACGGTATTCTGATTTTATTTGCCACTTGCGTTACTATACCTAGAAAATTGGAGCGCATCTCAACACTTGCATTGATATCATAAAGTACCAATTCGTCTGCACCTTGAGACTCATAATACATTGCAATCTCAATTGGATTTCCAATTTCTTTAACATTTTGAAATTTAATACCTTTAGACACTAAACCATTTTGTATATCAAGGCATGGTATAATCCTTTTAGCTAATTTATTGTCAGTCATGCATTACCCCTTTCATATTTTAGTTCTATGATTAAACAATGTTATACAATATCCTTACTTGTTATAAATCACTTAAATCTTCTACAAAGCCTTCAAAGATTGCCTTACCTAGAATTGCACCATATAAATCAATTTGACTTAATGCCTCTAAATCTGCTCTCGAAGTTATTCCCCCTGAAGCAATCCATCTTATATTTGTCTGATTCAGGTCCTCCATCATATCTATATTAGGACCTGTTAGCGCACCGTCTACAGCGATATCAGTACTCATCACTGCATAGACATCACCTATTTTCCCAGCTTTTATGAGTTCCTTTATAGATATGTTGGTATCGACTTGCCAGCCATTTCTCTTTATTGAACCATCTTTAACGTCAAGCGCCAGTATAATTTGACTGCCATAGAGTCTAACGATCTCTCGATATACATCGTAGTCAGTAAAAATTAAAGAGCCAATCACAACCTTATCCACACCTATCTCAAGTAGTTTTTCAACATCATTTATACTTCTAATACCACCACCAACTTGAAAATCGATTTGATCACCAAATTTACTTATCATTTTTTTAATCACGCTATAGTTTAAGCTAAACGCGTCTCCTTCACGGTTAATCTGATCTTTATTATTGCTTTCACCCTTTCTCGCACCATCCAAATCGACGATGTGAATCCGTTTTCCACCTTTAGATACAATCATTTCAAGTGCCTTAAGTGGATCATCATAATATACCGTTACTTTATTAAAATCACCTTGATAAAGCCTAACGACTTTTCCTTTAAGTAAATCTATTGATGGTATTACTTTCATAGCTTTCCTCCGTTTATTACTGGTTTATTAACTCATTTAACAAATTTTGAATCAGTTGACTTCCCACCATACCGCTTTTCTCCGGATGAAACTGAAAGCCTATTAGATTCTCCTTTTTCACAATTGCTGGGACTTTAACGCCATAATTTGTACATGCTATAAGTGTTGATTCATCAATACCATCAGCATAAAATGAATGAACGAAATACACGTAGCTCTCATCGCTTAAACTAGATAATAGATTAGATTTACTCCCCCTAGTAGAAAGCGTGTTCCAGCCCATATGAGGTTTTTTCACAGCACTTGGAAGTTCAATGATTTTACCCTTTAAAAGTCCTAAACCTTTGCAAAGACCATATTCTTCACTAGATTCATATAGTAATTGCATGCCTAAACAAATTCCAACGATCGGTTTTCCACTTTGATATAGTTCTTTAATCACGCTAACCAAATTTCTTTTTTCAAGTTCTTCCATTGCATATCTAAATGCACCAACACCTGGTAAAATCACCATTTGTGCACTATTAAGCAGGCGCTCATCTGAGGTTAAAACGACTTCAACAGGTAAACCATTTAACTCATATGATTGAAATGCTGAAATCAAACTATGAATATTACCTATACCATAATCAATAATTGCGATCATCCTATACTTCCTTTCGTACTCATCATTTCATCACTCATGACCATTGATTCATAAAGACACATTCCAAAAGATTTAAAAATAGCTTCAAAAATATGATGTCTATTAAAACCACGAATTACATCTACATGAACCGTAAGTTTTGCATTAATCGCTAGTGCTCTTAAAAATTCAAGGAGAGATTGTTCAAGGGACGTGAGCGCGTATAGATCTATTCCCTCAATTTGAAAATAAGGTCTACCACTGATGTCTAGAACAGTTCTTACGAGCGTTTCATCCATTGGCGCATAACATGATGAAAAACGCTTAAACTTATTAATTTCACCATAATAACTTTGAATAACATCTCCTAATACAATACCTATATCTTCAAGACTGTGATGTGCATCAACATCCAAATCACCTTCACAATAAATATGCATTTCAAGTTTTGCATAAAAGAGTAAAGCATTTAACATATGTTCAAAGAAAGGAACACCTACTTTTAGCTTAGGAACAAGCATATCCTCTTTTTTCGTTTTTAGCTGAATTAATATATTTGTTTCTTTTGTTTTTCTTTTTTTCTCAATCACATCATCACCTCTTTTATCACACTTAAAAGCACTTCAAATTCATCGAATGTGGTTAGTGTTAATCGTATACATCTGTGTAAAGGTTCATCTTGATTTAAATTAGATGAGTTTTTAAAATACCTTACTTTAATCGCGTTTTTCTCTAGTGCTTTTTCCAGCAAGCTGTAATTTTCTTTTGTATTTACTTCAACCAATATAAAATTTGCTTCGCTTGGATATAAGGTTAAACCATTCACTTCTTTTAACAAATCAAATGCTTTTCTTCTAAGTGCTTTAACATCTGCTATATACTGATCTGAATAATCAGTATCATTTAGAACTTGTAAGGCGATAAGTTCTGAAACCCCTGTGATATTATAAGTCATTTTATAAGGTGACAAACTAGCCGTTACACGCTCGGATGCAATCAGATAGCCTATTCGTAAAGCTGCTAACCCATATGCTTTAGAAAGCGTCCGAGTAATTAATAATTTCTCGTATTTTTCTAGTAAGCCTAATGCCGTTTCTTGTGAAAATTCTGCATAGGCTTCATCAACTACGATCCATGCGTCTGTGTTTATGAGCAGTGCTTCAATTTCCTTTTTTGAAATCAATTGACCCGTTGGGTTATTAGGATTTGCAATAAAGATTAAGCGAGCATCATTTCTTTTTTGAGCATCTATTAAAGCCTCAACATCTACTTTGAAATTATTACAAGGTACTTTTACAAGTTTACCTTGTACAAGCTGAGTCAATTTCTCATATTCACTAAAACTCGGATCAGGTGCAATTGCGACACTTCCTTTTTCTGTTAATCCCTCTAAAATTAATTTTAAAATCTCGTCTGAACCTGTTCCAATTATTAATTGTTCTGGCGAAACAGGCCTATAGCGATTATCACTGTCGTATCGGCTCTCCTTTCTATTTAGTTCCTGACAAATAACTTCCTTAAGCGCCAAACTATCAGGGTCTGGATAGCGATTAAACGCTTTTATCTTTGACCAGTCTATCGTTAAATTAGACGGGTCAAAATTCATCTCGTTTGCATCAAGTAGAAGCTTATATTCTGATCGATACTGCTTTTCCATGGGCTTGTAACCTCTCTTTCTTAGTGAAGATATCTATATATGCACTTACCTTCACAAGTTCTGACTCATCATAATATAGGTAATTCATCCGCTTTTGAAAATCATAGGTCCCAAGTGGTGATGCATATCTTGCACTTCCAGTTGTCGGTAATGTATGGTTTGGTCCTGCAGTATAATCTCCTAATGCTTCTGGTGTAAAAGCGCCTAAAAATACTGCACCTGCATTTGTGATATCTGCTAAGACTTCAACTGGATTTTCCACAAGTAATTCCAAGTGTTCCGGTGCAATCTTATTTGACATTTCAACCATTTCAGCTATTGATTCACACTTCACAACATATGTGCTTTTATTAAGCGCTTTAGTAACATTCTCTTTTCTAAGTAGTTCTTCAACTTGCCTTGAAATTTCACTTTCAATACGTTCTACTTCTTCTTCAGATATCGTTAATAATATGGCCATCGCTTCTGCATCATGTTCAAGTTGTGCAAGTAAGTCTGCTACGATGAAACTTAAAGGCACTTTACCATCTGAGATGATCAATACTTCACTCGGACCAGCAATCATATCAATAGCAACATCACCATATACTAGTTTCTTAGCTGCAGTTACATACTGATTTCCGGGACCTGTTATTTTATCTACTGGTGAAATTGTCTCAGTTCCATATGCTAAAGCTGCAATAGCTTGTACGCCCCCTACAAGATAAAACTCTTCTATTCCAAGCATATTTGCCGCTACTAATAGTGGCTTTAGTTTCTTGATATCTTTTTGGGGAGGCGTAGTAATGACGATCTCTTTGACCCCGGCTATTTTAGCAGGTATTACATTCATAAGTAATGTTGAAGGATATGCTGCATATCCTCCAGGAACATAGATACCAACTCTACTTAGTGCTTTGACTTTTTGCCCCATAAACTTCTTCTCATCAGTAATTTCATACCCCTTAAGTAATTGGGGCTTATGAAAATCAAAGATATTATCTATTGCAATTTGAAGCGCCTCTATAAATTTAGGTTCAGCTTCATCATAGGCCTCCTTCATCATTTTCTTAGATACACTTATAGAATCCGGAGAGATACCATCAAACTTTATAGAATACTCACTAAGTGCCTTGTCACCATTTTCAATTACCTTTTCAATTATTTCTGAAACAACTGGATAAAGTGAAAATGACTGTCTTTTCTTCCGTTTGTTTATTTCCGAGTACAGCCCACTTGAAAAAGCATAGTTATATAATTTCATCTACTTACCAAACCTTTCACATATGTTTATAAATGCATCTACCTCACTGGATTTCGTTCGATAACTTACCTTATTGGCAATAATCATTGGCGCAATGCTCAAAATCTCTTCATAAACAATCAAATCATTTTCTCTTAAAGTTTCGCCTGTTTGCACGAGATCGACGATACAATCAGACAGATGAATCAAAGGTGCGAGTTCTATTGAACCTGACAATGTAATAATTTCAGCCACTATACCTCTTCTCTTAGTAAACTTTTTCGTGAGTTCTGGATATTTTGTAGCAATCCTTACGCCATTTTTAAGTGATACTTTTTCTTTTGGTCCTGCAACACAAAGTGTACACTTTGCAAAATCAAGTTCTGTCAGTTCATAAACATCTAGGTCATTTTCTAGCACCGTATCTTTACCAACTAAACCTATATCTACTGCGCCATTGGCAACATAAAGTGGGATATCGCCTGCTTTTAGTAGGATCAGAGAAATCGTTTCATCTGCATTGTATAAAATCAATTTTCGAGATGAATTTACTTCCTCCATATCAAAACCACAGCATGTTAATAGTTCTTTTGAATCCTTTGTTATTCTTCCTTTTGCAATTGCAAATTTCAACATTATTTCCACCCCCTTATAATTTAATTGAAAAGCCACACCCTCTTACGCCATAAGCCTTAAAACAATATTCGCCGCCACTTATAATTTCCTTATGTGATGTCATATCATAGACTTTAAAAACATTTCCTTTGTAATATGTCAACCTATAAGAAGAAGTAAAATCAATAACCAATGGTTGATTGATATTTAAATTAAGCGTCATCATCTTACTCAACCACTCATTTATTTCATTTGGGAAATCAAAAGAATTTTCATTGCTAGTGAGCTCTGTTACACTTGCTCTAATTCGTGATAGTTCTAATAATCGATTTTGTATAAGTGGATCAACTTGATTTTTTTCTAGTACATCTAAAACCTTTCTTTCGTTTTTTCTAGAAATATAGTGCTTCAAATCATTAGTTGATTTTAGATCAAGCTCAATATCACGCGTCAAGGTATCAACCAAATCTGTGTGACTAACTTCTATTTGATACTCTCCAGTACAAAGTAGATCAGCAAGGGACTTAGCCAATAGGATGCATTTCTCAAAACTTGATATATGATCGGATTGACCTTCGATAAATTCAACACCTAGTTGTGTTGTCTCCATGATTTTTAAGTTATCAAAGTCGTATGCAAACTGAGGTTCAATATAGAAAAATTTATCATCTGAATGCACTTGATTTGATGCGATCATCGAAATCGTAGAGTCGTATCTTAAGGCCTTAACTATGCCATTTGGTGCACTTAGTTTTACAATTTGATTTTGATGTGCAACATGTACATATTTTTCATATAGTGAAAAGTCAATCACCGTTGGTGTAAATAACTGCACTAAATTTTCTTTCCTTAATTCCTGAATCACCGATTCAAACGCCAAACCTCGATTCTCACTTAAGTTTCTTTCTTGTTTTCCTTTGTTTTTCATCTCTTATCCTCTCTTATCTATATTGACTATAAATATGTCTTTATTTGCTATATTTTAAATATTTTTACATTTAAGAGTTAAAAAATCCCTTATATGTAATCTATGATCGATTACAAAACAATTGTGCTGAAAGTATGTTGTGACTTTAGTAAAAACCTTCGGGCATCAAGCCCCTAGGTTTTGTCACAAGGTAGTTGTGACTTTTAAGAAAACCTTCGGGCGTCGAGCCCTTAGGTTTTGTCACAAGGTAGTTGTGACTTTTAAAAAAAAGAACCGTGCGTCTACTACCCTAAGGCGTCTACGCACGGTTCTCTAAGTACGCGGACACAAGCACGAATAGAGCTTGCATCCGCGATGGATACAAACTCTAAATGTGATGATGGTTGTACTTAGCTATTTCAAAAATAATTGATATTTTCATAATTTATCTCCGTAAATGTTATTATTAGCATAATACTGCTAATCATACGCGATGTCAAGGCAATTTTCATCATGATTCCAATTTTTTAGTCATCCCCACCAGGTACATCAAACATTGAATCCATGTTGAAGTCAACAAATTCAACACCATCAGGCGCTTCAAATAACTTTGAATCCAATTTTGACTTTGCATCTAATTCTGTTACTTTTGAAGTCATAGTCACTTGACCATTTACAAGCATTTCATATTTTAATGGTATACCATAATTAACTGAATACCACATTTTGATGCTGATCTCTCCAACGCCATCTTCATTTGATGCAGTTTCAATTAAAACAGTTTCTTCTCCATCAAGCATTTCAACCTTCGCACTCATAATATCTGTCTCTGCTTCCACTAGTTCTGTTAAGTCAGGGACTTCAATAGAATTACCCTCTTCATACATATCCGAAATTTCTGTCATTTTAAGTCCTGTTACATCACCTTCAGTATATTGATAAGTGACACTTTCATCATT
>NZ_JARYZI010000041.1 GCF_029914245.1 Fusibacter bizertensis | reverse complement strand
CGGGTGTAGCTCAATGGTAGAGCCCCAGCCTTCCAAGCTGGTTGTGAGAGTTCGATTCTCTTCACCCGCTCCAATTTTTTATGTTTAAGGTCCAATAGCTCAGTTGGTAGAGCACCTGACTTTTAATCAGGGTGTCCCGCGTTCGAGCCGCGGTTGGATCACCATGGCGGCGTAGCCAAGTGGTAAGGCACAGGTCTGCAAAACCTTTATTCACCAGTTCAAATCTGGTCGCCGCCTCCATTTTTTTATATAAGCATTACGCGCTCTTAGCTCAATTGGATAGAGTGTCTGACTACGAATCAGAAGGTTAGGGGTTCGAATCCCTTAGGGCGCGCCATTTACGATTTACGAAGTAAATCGGTCGACATGTAAATTGCGAAGCAATTAGGAGACATATATTGTTCCTACTAGCAACGCTAAGTGCATATGTTGATTAAGATAAATGCATCACAGGCCCTTCTAGCAACTACGTTGCTTACGTCGGGTTCGAAAAATGCTTCACAGGCCCTTCTAGCAACTATGTTGCTTACGTCGGGTTCGAAAAATGCTTCACATTTTTCTCATGGAAGTTTAGCTCAGCTGGGAGAGCATCTGCCTTACAAGCAGAGGGTCATAGGTTCGATCCCTATAACTTCCACCA
>NZ_JARYZI010000040.1 GCF_029914245.1 Fusibacter bizertensis | reverse complement strand
TGAGTATTCCATACCAAAATGACCACTCATTCCGATGCGATAGACCATTGAGTATGATTTTTTAGATCACTTGTTCCGATCGAAATTGACCACCCTGACTTAAAGTAATATTTGGGTATAGTTTCCTCATACGCTAAAAAGCGTAAATAAATTGAGGAGGTCTACTATGACCCAATACAGAGAGATTCTTAGACTCAACAGCCTTGGAATCAACAAAACGGGCATTGCCCAAAGTCTGAGTTGCTCGCGAAATACTGTGCGAAGCGTTCTTACGCGAGCTGCTGAGTTAGAGCTTGCTTGGCCATTGCCAGCTGATATTACAGACTCTGACTTGCACAAAAGATTTTTCAAAAAAACCGCTTATGAGAAACCTCGTAAGGAACCGGACGTTGAACACATTCACAAAGAACTGCTAAAAAGTGGTGTTTCACTGAAGTTGCTTTGGAATGAATATTGTGAAGACTGTCGTGTTCAAGGTCAGCTTCCACTCATGTACTCTCAGTTTTGCCAGATTTACAGAAAACATGCAGAAGTCAAACGCGCTACGATGCACATTCCTAGAAAACCGGGTGAACTAATCGAAGTTGATTGGGCTGGCACTACATCGATGCTTGTTGACCGTGATACTGGTGAATTAACGCCT
>NZ_JARYZI010000025.1 GCF_029914245.1 Fusibacter bizertensis | reverse complement strand
TGATGGCGGAGGGGCCACACCTGTTCCCATACCGAACACAGAAGTAAAGTCCTCCAGCGTCGATGGTACTTGGCGGGCAGCTGCCTGGGAGAGTAGAACGTTGCCAATTAAAAGAATTCAGTCTAATGACTGGATTTTTTTTTGTTCTAGTCTAGTTATTACGTCAGTAGTTAGGAGGTAGACCTTATAAAAATATATTGTCTAATAACAGGATAACTTTAAATGCAATCAAATGAATCACTCTATTTGCGATCAATAGGGATATCAAATATACGATTGACTTATAGCATTAGAATATTTTTATATGACTTATACTGAATTTCTTATTTATGAAGATAACATGAATTTAGTGAACATGGATTTAGTGAACAAGGATTGTAGAATTATACTCTTTCTTCAATAATGCAAGAAAAGCTGAGGTAGGTTGAAACCTACCTCAGCTTTTTTATATAGAGTTTTTAATTAACTATAAACTAACTTCAGAGTTCTGCTCATCATCAAAGGTTCTATTAACTAAATAATGCTATAATGATCTGAACATAATCTAGTGCAAATTATTCGATTTTAAAATAAGAGGTTGAATCAATTAAGCGATTATTTAAAACAATAATTTCTTGTATTGTTTTATCTAAAAAATCAAAGTCATGCGATTGTGAATTTGCTGAACTGACAATTTTTAACTCTAACTGCATAATTTCTTCAGAAATTTGTCGCAGTAGGTTTATCTTTTCAAGCATTTCATCGTTATTTTCAACAACAACGCTAATTTCATTAAGGAAAGTTCTGATATTATCTAAAGATGAATTAGTATCCTGTGCAATAGAACGGAATGCTTTATCAGTATCAATAATTAAAGTACCTTGTGTATCTAATTTAGTTGCGATAATAGAATTTTGAGTAGTTACAGCGTTTACAACACTGGTAGTATCAGTAATGATTTTACTTATATCATCTGAAGCAGAGATAACTTGTTCAGCTAATTTTTTTATTTCATCTGCAACAACAGCAAATCCTCTACCAGATTCGCCAGCTCTAGCAGCTTCAATTGCAGCATTTAATGCTAATAGATTTGTTTGCTGTGCTACAGAGTTTATAACGACAGTTATCTCATTAATTTTGGTAAAGTTATAATTTAAATTATTGATTTGATTTGAACCTTCAGTCATGGCTTTTGTTACATCCGACATAGAGTCATTTAGTCGACTAATTTTTTCATTTCCTTCTTTAGTTGAGAGGACAATTAAATTATTATTTTCTTCAATTAATTTGGAACTTGTCGCCATTTTAGCAAGTAATTCAGTTAGACTTTGTGCAGATTGAAGCATGTTTGTTAGTGATTTCATTTGTTCTTCGATAACTTCGTGAATAGAATCAGAGTTTGAACTTACACTAATAGTTGAACTGCTTAATCGATCTTTTGAATTGTTAATAGACGCGGATTGTTTTTCAAGTTGATTAACAACTTGAATTGTTTCGGATAATGTTAAGTTGAATTTTTTTGAAACATCTGCTAATGCTTTATTAAGCAAACCAAACTCATCACTTCTTTTGGTATCAAAGGTCAAGGTCATATCACCTTCAGAAAATAAATCGACTTGTCTAATTGTCTTGCCGAGAATTTTTAGCATTCCTGAAGTAATGATGAAACCAAGACACAAAACAATAATTGTAATGATCGTTCCCACAATTGCAATTGTTAAAAGAGCATTTTTAATTTGGTTTTGCAATTGTATCAAAGATAATCCGATATTTAATGTATATGTGCCGTCTGTTAATGTTTCAGAAATATTAAAAACATCATTGTTTACTTGTATGAGAACCGGTTTATCTGATGTTTCGATGGTCTCTGTCTGTACATCACTATCGCTTGCAGAAGTAGATGCGTCAGTAATAACTGATTTGTCGGAAACTATTAGTTCTCCGCCGGGATTTGATAAAGAAATGTACTCAATACTTCCTTCACCTTTTTCTTTAACATCAAAGAAAATATTTTGAATTTCCTGAAGATTACTGACGTCATAATTTTCAATCTCTCTTTTTATGGTTCTTATTAGCGTTTGTCCATCATTCTTCATTTGTGCCATAACACCATTTTTTAGCATTATGTATGAAAAAAAAGAAAAAACTAAAATAATAATAATTGAAAAGCTAAAAAGTAAAAATGTAATCTTGTAAGCAAACTGTTTGTTTTTTTTCATAAAGAATCCTCTCTTTTTGATAATCATAAGATTTATAATATATATATAGGCATTTGAAATGCAATTTATGCATATACTATTAAATTATATTATAGCTTAAGATATAATGAAAAAATAGTAGGAGGTTATGATGAATAATGAGTGGATAAATAAAAGAATAAAATTAGCACATACACCAACACCGATTAGTAAATTAGAAAACATATCGAATAAGGTAAAAAAAAATATTTACATTAAAAGAGACGATCTTACGGGTCTAGAGTTATCTGGAAATAAAGTGAGAAAATTAGAGTATTCTTTATATGAAGCAATACAAAATAATGCTGATGTAGTTATTACCTGTGGAGCTGTTCAATCAAACCATGCTAGAGCAACAGCTACGGCATGTAGAATGTTGGGATTGACACCACATTTAGTTCTAAGGGGAGTTAAACCGGAATTGTATAAAGGTAATTTATTGCTGGATAAAATATTAGACTGTAAAATTGACTATTTAAGTGATACAGAATTTCTAGATATAAATAAAATACTTGTCCATTTAAAGGAAGAGTATATGGGTAAAGGTATAAATGCATATATTATCCCAGTGGGAGCATCAAATGGTGTGGGAAATTTTGGCTATTGGAATGCATATAACGAAATATTAACTCAGGAGAAAGAACTAGGTATCAAATTTTCTAGCATGATTACTACAGTTGGTTCAGGTGGAACTTTCTCTGGTTTAAATTTGGGCAACATATTTAATGGTAACCTCCATAAAATAGTGGGATATAGTATAGGCGGTTCAAAAGAGTATTTTGAGAAAATCTGTCTTAAAATTATGAGGGACACTATTGATTTGATTAGCAATGATAAAGTAAGCATTAGTTTTAATTCAAATATGATTACTTCAATTGAAGAAAATTATCAGGGTGATGGGTATGCAATACCGTATAAAGAAGAAATTGAAACGATAAAAATGTTAGCAAAGTTGGAAGGTATAATACTTGATCCCGTATACACCGGAAAATGTTTTCACGGATTATTAACGGATATTAATTTAGGTAAGTACGAAAATGATAATAATATACTATTTATTCATACAGGTGGTCATTTTGGAATTGAATCTTTTTCAAATTTGTTTTAGTAAAAGTTACTAAATAGAACAATTGATCGTGTGTATACTGAATACTTAGTTGGCCTTATATGTACATTAGTTGTGTTAATAAGAAAAAACACATACTATATGTAGTATGTAAAATAAAATCGAAAATAATTTCAGAATAAGCGTTGACAAGGTTTATTATCACTGGTATACTGTAAAAGTTGTCGGCGTTAACGAGTCTCGCAAGGCTTGATAATGGCTGATAGAAAAACAAACAGGACCTTGAAAATTGAATAGCGCAAATGAAAAAAACCAAAAACGTAATTCTTTTGAAGATGTCGATTTAAAG
>NZ_JARYZI010000039.1 GCF_029914245.1 Fusibacter bizertensis | reverse complement strand
GGTGGGCATAAGTGGACTCGAACCACCGACCTCACGCTTATCAGGCGTGCGCTCTAACCAGCTGAGCTATACGCCCATGATTTTGTAAAAATGGTCGGGGTGGCAGGATTTGAACCCGCGGCCCTCTGGTCCCAAACCAGATGCGCTACCAAACTGCGCTACACCCCGAAGATTGATTAATAAACTTGTAGAAATTGGCAGGAGAGACAGGGTTCGAACCTGCGACACTCGGTTTTGGAGACCGATGCTCTACCAGCTGAGCTACACTCCTATTTTTGTTGGTGGGCCATCAGGGACTCGAACCCCGGACCATCCGGTTATGAGCCGGATGCTCTAACCAACTGAGCTAATGGCCCCAATTGAGCATCCTGAAAAAATTGGCGGAGAAGGAGGGATTTGAACCCTCGCGCCCCTCGTCGAGACCTACTCCCTTAGCAGGGGAGCCTCTTCAGCCACTTGAGTACTTCTCCGTGTGAAACGCTAATTTTTACATTTGATAATTTAAATGGCGGAGAGGGTGGGATTCGAACCCACGTGGGCTTGCACCCTAACGGTTTTCAAGACCGCCCCGTTATGACCGCTTCGGTACCTCTCCTAATATTAACTTAAAAAAAATGAAAATGGTGATCCAACCGCGGCTCGAACGCGGGACACCCTGATTAAAAGTCAGGTGCTCTACCAACTGAGCTATTGGACC
>NZ_JARYZI010000004.1 GCF_029914245.1 Fusibacter bizertensis | reverse complement strand
ATGGACCCAACAAAATCAAAATTGATTTTGCTGGAGTCCATTTTTTACTTTGGGGCTATTTTGCAACAGCACCTTTTTTTTAGTTTTTGCGAATATCAAAGTTATGTAACGCATATGTAACGCATATGTTCGCCATATGTAACAAAACGGGGTATATAATGATTATCAATTACAATTAAGCAATCAAGTTTTATCGTGTGCCCAAGGAGGCGATGTGATGAAGAAGGACATTCAAGAAGTTCCTTTAAAACAGGCAAAAGTGGGCGGAACCAATTTCTTAGTGACGATATACAGTCAAGATAACATGAACTTACAAGGTGTGATTAAGTGGCTAGATTCAGATTTAACCTTACACTTTAGAAGCACTGTTGAGTTTCTAGAACTTATTGAAGAGGCAGTACATCTCCAAAATAAAGTTGAGAACTCAAAGAGGTCATGGAAAATTGACAGAAGTGATAGAGCAATCTAACACATCATTATAACTTGGAAAGGGGTGATGCTCACCAGAATGTGTAAAAAAATATTATGTTTTAGTGTTTTTTGTACTATGTATGTACTATGACTTTTTGTATGCAAGGGCAAACCCAGTGAAAACTGGCGACGCAAAGTCAGGAGTCTAATGTATCGAAGTAGTGATCAATAGAAGTAATCTGTCGATGCAATGATCGTCCGACTGCCAAAGAAACTATTTGGCAAAGGAGAATTATATGGGGAATTTATTAAAAAACTATCCTAAATTAAAAAGAGTGTTCTCGCTCTTGATGTCGTTTGTGCTCATCTTTGGCATGGTGCCAATTCCGTCATTTGCTTTACCAGCTGGCGTGAGTATCACAAATCCAGGTAATGACGCACAAACGGTTTTACCATCTGCATTAAGCGATGGTCAGATATGGACAGATAAAAGTGTAAACTACTTAGGCAGTAGTAATCCGTCAGACCCTCTCAACGGACAATTTGAGATTAAGCTTAGGGCTGCTGGTCAAGATTATCAGGTTGAGTTACCACCTGTAAAGTTTGATATCATTTTAGCACTTGATTATTCCTACTCTATGGGAAGTGGAAGATACTCAAAATTGAGAAGTCAAGAAACTGCTGCAATCAATATTGCAAAAAAACTAATTGACGCAGGAAATAGAGTTGCAGTGTTAAAATACAATGATGATGCTGAAATGCAAACTAAACATGGCCTTTTTATGACAAATAAGGCACATGCTGAAGATGTTATAAATGACGGTTATAGTGGCACATACACAAACATCCAAAATGCGTTTTTAGTAGCTCAAAATGCTTTTGCAAGTAGACCTACAAGTGAAAAAGTAAATAAACCAGTCCTTGTTTTAATAAGTGACGGTGAACCTACTATATACTACGATAATCTTACTACACATACCTATGACTACTGGCATAGAAGTTCTAACAGTGGTGGCAATTATGTATGGTACACTATTTTACAAGGGATGAAACTTAAAAAAGGTGAAGACGGTATCGTATCGAGTGATGATGTCGCAATATACACAATTGGTTTTGATCTCGTTAATAACAATATCGCACAAGCGACATTACAACCAACAAGTTCTAACACTTCATCTTATAGACCATCTAATACACCTTTCAATCACAAGTACTGGGAAGGTGGTTTTATCATCGGCAATGGTCCTGATGAAATCGAAGATGCACTAGATGAAATCTCACAAAACTTTACCAGTTCAAAACCTATGGACTACGATCAAAATACAGGGTACAGTGATGTAGTTGTCGAAGATGTACTAGGTAGCGAATTTGAAGTTGTCGGCGCTTTACCAAGTGGTGTTTCCGAGTCAAGTGGAACTATAACTTGGACCATAGTTGGAGATGATTTTGATACTTTACCTTCTGGTAGTACTGCTTTGACATCAGGTGATGTAACTGAAGTGACTTTCAGAGTGAAGATTAAAGATGATGCGCCTGTTAATGACACCCACTTTACAAATGAAAGTGCACGTTCACTTTTCAATGTACAAAGTGACAACCCGTTTTATACAGAATCAGAAATTGAAAATGCTTTAACTAACAATGGTTGGTTAACACTTACAGCTCCTGATGTAGCAGCTACAATAACAGTTTATAAAACAATTACAGGTCCTGTAACAGCAGCTGATAGAACTTTCAGCTTTAGCTTATATGACAGCGCTACTAATGGTAGTTTAGTTGCTGGACCAATAAATGTCACCGTAAATGGTGCGCAAACTAATTCAAATACGTTTAGTTTCGATATTCCATACAACGGTTTTAATGGAAATGATCAAGCGACATTTTATATCCAAGAAAATGATACAAATGCTCCAAGTTTTTGGACTTATGACAACGGTGCTAGAAAAGCTGTTACAATTTCTAGAAGCAACCCAACAGGTTCAAAAACATTTACCAATAGCTATGCACCAAAAGGTAGCTTAACTGTTAAAAAAGACTGGTCTGGAAGTGGCCCAAGTGGTACAGGCCCTAGAGGCAATGTCACTTTTGATCTATATAAAATGGTCGGCAGTGATTGGGTAATCGTATCTTCTGGCCATACGATCTTGAATGGTGATACTGCTGGTGTAACCATCAGTGATTTACCTCTCGATTTTAAATATAAAGTTGAAGAAACTTCAGTACCAGACTATATCACAGATTATAGTGTAGCTTATGTTGAATTTACAACAGTCGAGGTAATGGCTGGTACACCGGGCGCACTTGATAAAACGATTACAATTTCAAATGATTATCAGACACCAATCGGTAAAATTACTTTAACAAAAGTTTGGAATGATGATGAAGATGTAGCTGGTGATCGACCTGATGATATTACTTTTGATATCGCAGGACCTCAAGGTTATAATGGTCCATCTAGTATCACTTTAAGTGCTGCTGGTGGATGGAGTAAAACTTTTGAAACTTATACTTTTGGTGATTATGTATTTACTGAAAATGTACCTCTAGATTATACAATTGATGCTGAGGACAAGTCTCAAACTGCTTCGATCAGTTTGGAAAGCAGAATGGATAGTTTGACGTTTACAAACACATATGTTGCACCAAAAGGTGAATTAACGGTTACTAAGGTGTGGGCTAATGAAAATGAAAATTACAGTGAATTTAGACCATCATCTATTACTTTGAATTTACTCTTTAATGGCGAAGCAACTGCTTATACAGTTGATTTACCAGAAGATGATGCAACTCCTTGGACACATACTTTTACAGATCTTCCTTTCGGTGAATACACTGTAGAAGAAATTTCAGTTGATGACTATGATGTTAGTTATTCTGATCCAGTCTTGTTAAATAAGTTTGACCAAGCTGGTGGCATCACTGAAAGAACTGGCCAATCAACAGTTACCAATACTTTTAAAGATCCAAAAGGCGCAATCACAGTCACAAAAACTTGGGTAGAAGATGGCGTTGATGAAACAGTCGTAAGACCTTCATCTATCGTAGTTCACCTCTTAAAAGATAGCGCTGAAATAGATAGTTATGAATTAAATGATAGCAATAACTGGACACATGTATTTGAAGGATTAGAACTTGATAATTCTGTCTATACAGTTAACGAAACATCGGATGATTCACAGATGTTATCAATGTACAGTGAAGACGTAAGCTTTAGTGGTACAGGCGCAAGTGAATCTGGACTCGTGATTGGTCCTCATGCGAGAAGTGGCAATATAGCTATCGTCAACACATATGCAAAAGGTACGATCACAGTGACAAAAAATTGGAATGATGGTAATAATCCAGTGGATGAAAGACCAACGCAAGCAGTCATTACGCTTCACAAAATAACTGCTGCAACTGAAGAAATCCCAGAGATACCAGCAGTTCCAGGAACACCAGAAATACCAGCTGTACCAGCAACTGATGATTCCCCAGAGATACCAGCAGTTCCAGCAGTCCCAGAAATTCCTGGCGTACCAGGTGTCCCAGCGATGCCTCAAACTGATGAAATTGTAGGTACGATGATTATCTCTAGACCTTTAAATACACCAGTTGTATTTTATAATCTAGAACTTGGAGATAATATCAGCTACTATATCACTGAAGAAGATATTGATTTTTACAGTAAATCTATCAGTGAAAGCACGATCCTATTAAATGAAAATAATCAAAACCAAATCGTAAATGTAGTTAACACTTATACAGATCCAAAAGGTAGTTTAACAGTGAATAAAACTTGGGATCATGGTTATAACCCTAACCAACCAACTGAAGTTACTGTAAAACTATATGAAGATGGTGTATACAAAACTGAAGCAACTTTCAGCAGCAGCTACACCTTTACTGATCTTACTTTAGGAAAAACTTATACTGTTGTTGAAAACGATGTTTATTCGTACAACGTGGATTACAACGGATTTGTAAGTTATGTACCTGCTAAACTAGGTGGCCAAATACCATCTGGTACAGTGAATATAACAAACACTTATGAGCCTGAACTTGGTGATCTAGAAGTTACTAAAGAGTGGGTTGGTAATACAGGAAATCCAATCACCGTGACCTTGAGAAGGTCATATGGTGAAATGATAGATCAAGGATTTATCGAAACGACGATTTTAAATAGTGAAAATGAGTGGACAGATATGTTCTACGATCTACCAATCTATGGACCAGGTGGCGTGAAGTACGTATATGCTGTTCAAGAACAAGGATCTGATTTATCAATTTATGATACTGACACTTCAGATACAGCTACTTTAAATGTTGAATCATCAGAAAGTATCGTGATCACTAACACTTATGCTCCTGAAAAAGGTTCGCTTACAATTACTAAAGCTTGGATTGGTCTTGATGAAGAACCGATTAATCCACCAGTAAGCTCTATAAGTGTAAGACTTATCGTAGATGGTGAGCCTGAAGAAGGTGTAATGGTATTAAGTGCTCAAAATAATTGGACTGTTGTGAGAAGTGAACTTAATGTTGAGAAATCTTATTCAGTTGAAGAGGTTGATCAATTTGAAGAGTTCGATATTTCATACAGTGCAAGTGAGATCACATTTGATGCTCAAAATCTTGAAAAAGAAGTAACAATTACTAACTTAAGAACACTAGATGAACCAAGCATAGATGTCAATAAGTCGATTACAAATGCTTTGGTACAATTATCTGGTG
The DNA here is from genome assembly GCF_029914245.1 of Fusibacter bizertensis. GTDB lineage: Bacteria > Bacillota > Clostridia > Peptostreptococcales > Acidaminobacteraceae > Fusibacter_C > Fusibacter_C bizertensis. The sequence continues at coordinate 359,443 of NZ_JARYZI010000004.1, read as the reverse complement.
GAACAGCAACTTTCAACTACTCAGTTGAACTCATTAACAATGGTAACAGAACACTTGAAAATTTAAGTATTTTAGACTTGCTTACAGGTCCAAATGGTTCTACAATCACTTATAATCCTGCACCAGATAGTAGTTCAGTAGATGGCGCACTGTTCGAACTCGAGGGTACTTTAGCACCTGGAGAATCAAGAGTGTTTAACTATTCAGTTACTGTTAACCTTGCAGGCACTTATAACAACGTAGCAACTGGAACTGGCTATTATGTGGAGACAGAAGTGAGTGATACTGGTGAGGCAACAGCGGTTGCAACAAACCCACCTGTAATTACAACTGATCCTACTGATCCTACTGAAGATAATGGACCTCAAGGACTAGTTAATGTAACTTTCGTGGATACTAATGGCGCAACTTTATCACCAGGATATCAAATGGTTGGTAGCGTAGGTACTAATTATGGTACTTCTGCTAGAGATGTTATCGGTTATATCTTGACTGAGACACCAGCTAATGCGACTGGTACATTTATCGATGGTTCGTTATCTGTTATATATGTATATGATGTAGAAACAGAAACAATTACTGAACCTGAAGTACCACTTGGTGAAGCAACTACAGAAGAACCAACGACTGAAGAAATCTTCTTACCTGATGAAGGTACACCACTTGGTGAAGCATTACCTCAAACAGGTCAATTGCCTTCAGAACTATTCTATGCATTTGGTAGTTTAGTTACTGCAGCAGGTGTTTTCCTTAAAAAGAGAAAATTCTAAAAGAAGAAAATTCTAAAAGAAGAAAGTTCTTAAGATGATAAAATAAAAAGGCGAAACCTAAGGATGAATCCTCGGGTTTCGCCTTTTACTTGTTACTTGATATGTTAACTAAGTGGATTAGTTTCCGCCTCTCATGCCTCTTTGGCCCATACCAGCGCCGCGACCGTAGCCAGTGCCATCTTGTAATCCAGTTCCAGTGCCGTCACAAAGTCCGTTTCCAAGTTTAGCACCTTGACCGTTACCTTTGCCGTACTCGCTATTTGCACCAATCCCCATGCCATTTCCTAAAGCATTTCTTAAGATGCCTTGCTGTGTACCATCACAGTTTTGGAGGTTTGTAAGGATGCTATCTGCTTGTTCACTAGTGAGTTTACCATCTGCAACCAACTGGTTAACATACTCTGTTTTTGATGCTAGCATAATCGATGAGAATGATTCATAAACGCCAGCTTCACTTGCAAGTGTACCAAATGTTTTGTCACTGTCGATATGCAAGTTATAAGCTTCTTCTTCGGTGATGCCAACTAGATCGCCATACACTTGAGCTGGATTAAAAACTCCATCTGCAAAAGACATCGCCATAGTTCCAAGTACCAAAATACCTACCGTTAAAACCAATAATACTTTTTTCATATCATACTCTCCTTATTTGTAAGTTTTATTAAGCACCTTGCTTAACTCTGTTTACAGTATAGCCCTCAAATGTGATAGAAATATGATAGAGTGGTCAAAGGTTGGTGTTTTTTTCGTCAAAAACCTCTTTTGCATTATAAGAGCTCCTCACCAGTGGAGAAGATGCAACGCTTGAGATGCCTATGGATTGAGCATATTTTCCGTATTCTGTGAATTTTTCCGGTGTAATATATGAAATTAGAGGTGCATGTGCATCAGATGGGGGTAAGTACTGTCCAATCGTCAAGATATCCACAGATACTGCTCTTAAATCTTCAATTAGTTTTAGAACTTCTTCTTCCTCTTCTCCAAGTCCTAGCATAAAACCAGATTTTGAAAAGATGCTTTCATCATACGCTTTTACACTTGCAAGGAGTTCGAGGCTTTGTGTATAGTCTGCTTCAGGTCTGATATCTGCATATAACCGATTCACTGTTTCTACGTTGTGGTTGATGATATGAGGTTTTGCATCCATGACTGTCTTTAGTGCATCAAAAGAGCCCTTAAAGTCAGGTATCAACACTTCTATGGTAGTATCAGGTGATGCTTCTCTAATAGCTATTATCGTTTGGGCAAACATCTGTGCGCCGCCATCTTCAAGGTCATCTCTTGTTACTGATGTGATCACAGCATGTTTGAGCCCAAGTTCTTTAACTGCTGTGGCTACTCTGTAGGGTTCGCCGATGTCTGGTGGAAGTAGTTTGCCGCTCTCTATGTTACAGAATCTGCAATGGCGGGAGCAAATACTTCCCAAAATCATAAATGTAGCTGTGCTTTTGGAAAAACACTCAAGTCGGTTAGGGCAGTTTGCACCATGGCACACTGTGTTGAGGTTGAGTGATTGGATCAGTGTGTTGACGTGGCTTAGGTTTTTGGGATTTTGAATCTTTACTTTAAGCCATTCTGGTTTCTTTTGATAGTTTGAGTTGCTCATGATCAAGTGGCCTCCTTGCTGGTGATCAAATCACTTGTTTTTATATAGGATCTAGATTTCAGTCATAAATGTTGAAAATTCATCAGCGCTGATGCCCTGAAGATAAGCGTTAAAATCGAGGTTTTCAAGTGCTCTGAGTATTGCGCTTTTTTCATGTCTGATGCCTTCTAGTTTGCTACAGAGTTCTGAGGTATCTTTTGTTGAGAAATAATCGCCGTGGATGGCAAGTTGTCTGATGATTCCCTTTTGGACAGTGAGTCCAAGTTCTACCATACCACCTTTGAATTTTCGGATGTTGTTATAGTCGTACTTAGGAGATTCGCCGTAGTTCCAGTCCCACGTGGCATATTTACTTTTTACCAGTGCTTCAACAGCTGCGATATCCTCTTTGGATAGTTCCATAAAGCTACTGCCTTCAAAAGCTTCAAGTATGTGCGCATAGATCCCCTTTCTTAAATCATCGATGGTCATGTCTTGATCTTTAATGTGCGCTTTGATGTTGGTAACCCTTGCTTTAACAGAGTTGACCGATTTGTCAGTGAATTTTTCTTCTTTTGGTGTGAGTGCGTTTACTAAGCTACCTATCTGTGAATCAAATAGAAGTGTACCGTGATGTAAAATTCTATTTTTGATACGGTATTGTGCATTACCTGAGAATTTTTGGTCGTTAATGACGAGATCGTTTCTACCTGAAAATTCAGCGGGCGCACCAAGTGTTTGGATATACGATATGATTGGAGCAGTGAACTTTTTAAAATCTGCAAAACTAGTAAGGTTGTTCTCTATAAAGGTGAAGTTGATATTCCCTGGGTCGCAAAATACAGTGCCACCACCAGACATACGTCTAACGACTGGGATTTTGTGCAGTGCAACATAAGGAATGTTGATTTCTGTGTAGGTGTTTTGATGTTTACCGATCAAGATCGATGGTTCGCTGGTCCAAAGCATGAAAAATTCATCATCAAAACCTGTCATAAGGTATTCCTCAAGCGCTAAGTTAAATATCGCTGAGTGTGAGGGGTTCAGTAAAAGTTTCATATGGCCTCCAAGTAAGTTTCAAATTAATCGACAATAGTTAAAATATTTGTTTAGATTCATAGTAACAGAATTATGTCAACGTGGCAATCGAATAGGTTTTAGTTTAGGTATTCTATACGATAAGTTAATAATTGATGACATGCTGGTCATTGATGACAAGTTTAAAGCCAATATAAACGCTAATCAACCGAATGTCTAAGTCGAATGATTGTGGTTTGTATTGGCTTGTTATAGTGTAATGGTTATTATGCGTGCTTGGGGTAGGTAGTTTCATGTACCATGAGATTAAACCCTGTCTTTATATTCCCCGTATCCTTCTTCATCTAACTTGTCATATGGGATAAACCTAATAGAGGCACTGTTGATACAGTATCTAAGACCACCCATTTCCTCGGGACCATCGTTAAAAACATGTCCTAAGTGACTATCGCCAGCTTGACTTCTTACTTCTATACGGTGCATAAATAGGGTCTTATCTTCTACATATTTGATGGATTCTTTATAAACCGGTTTTGTAAAACTTGGCCAGCCACATGAGGAATCAAATTTTTCTTTTGAAGTAAAAAGTGGCTCACCGGTGACTTTATCTACATAAATGCCTCTCTCAAAGTGATCCCAATATGGATTTTCGAAAGGTTTTTCAGTTGCATTGTTTTGAGTAACTTGAAACTCTAAATCTGTGAGGTTTTGCCTTAGGTCCTTTAAATCGGGCTTCACATATTTTTTCTTATCTTTATCTAGGTTTTCTCCCATATCTCTTCTCCTTTTGAAAACTTGAGTGTCTAAATCTTATTTACCCAAATTATAAAAAGTTACTCAAATGTTGTTGACTTAAAAGGTAATAATGTATATATTGTATATATACATTATTGGAGGTGAATAATTGCATATCTTTATTAGCAATTCAAGTGGTGTTCCCATATACGAGCAGATAAAAGATCAAATTATAAATCTGATCATATCTGGAGAGCTTTTAGAAGGTGAAGCGCTTCCCTCGATGCGCCTGCTTGCAAAAGAACTACGCATCAGTGTCATCACAACAAAGCGTGCATATGAGGAACTTGAAAATGAAGGATTTATCGTCTCTCAAGTTGGCAAAGGGTCTTTTGTTGCTTCGAAAAATATGGACTTTATACGTGAAGAACATCTTAGGCGTATGGAAGAACATCTTCAAAAGGCAGTTGAACTTTCAAAATCAACCAATTTAGATTTGGAGTCTTTGATAGATCTTATTAAACTATTATATAGCGGTGAATAAGGAGCGTATTATGGAAAGTATGAATTATGATGTTGCCCTTGAAATAAAGGGGCTCAGTAAAAATTATGATGGGTTTAAACTTGAAAGCATCGATTTGACCCTACCAGGTGGCTGTATCATGGGCTTAGTCGGTGAAAATGGTGCTGGTAAAACAACAACGATTAAAGCGATTCTTGATCTGATACATAAAGATGCTGGTGAGATCAAGATCTTTAATCATGATACTTCAGTACATTTAAAAGATTTAAAGGAAAATATCGGAGTGGTTTTAGACGAGAGCTTTTTCCCAGAAGCGCTTAATGCAACTGGTGTAGATGGCATTATGAAAAATGTGTATAAAACATGGAATTCTAAAGAATACCATGAGTGGGGTGCTAAGTTTGATCTGCCCCTAAAGAAAACTTTTAAAGATTATTCGCGAGGGATGAAGATGAAACATGCGATCGCAGTTGCTTTATCTCATGACTCAAAGCTTTTGATTTTAGATGAAGCAACCAGTGGACTTGACCCCATGGTAAGAGATGAAATCTTAGATGTGTTCTTAGAATTTATCCAAGATCCTACGCACTCGATCTTTATTTCATCACATATCATCAGTGATTTGGAGAAGATTTGTGATTATATCGCTTTTATTCATAAGGGAAAACTGGTATTTTCTGAGCCCAAAGATGAACTGCTTGATAAGTACGGCATCATAAAATGTAGTGATGATTTTATAGATACACTGCCGAAAGATAAAGTGATCGGTGTACGGAAGAATAATTTTGGCGTTGAAGCGCTTGTGATGAGAGATGGGATAAGCAAAGCGATGTTGCAAGAGGAAAAAATGACGATGGATAAAGCTACAATTGAAGATATTATGCTTTACTACCATAAAAGGAGATGAGAAGATGGCTGGATTAATATATAAAGATTTGGTGAACCTTAAAGCACAAGCAAAGGTGATGGGAATTTTGATCATCGTATATGGTGTGATCGCATTGACGAGTGATAATACGGTGATGCTTGGTGCAATGATGTCTATTCTTGCAGCGATGCTCCCCATCACTGCTATGGCTTACGATGATAAGGCAAAGTGGGATAAATATGCGATGACTATGCCTGTATCTAGAAAAGATCTAGTGTTAAGCAAATATTTTTTAGGTGGTGGCTTCATCTTGATCGCCTTTGGACTCAATGTAGCTTTTAATTTAGTGGTTGGCATTATGGCAATGGAAGATATTATCCCTATAGCTTTGATGTTACTAGGTGCAGGACTATTCTTTATGGCAGTGACATTGCCACTTATGTTTAAGTTCGGTGTTGAAAAGGGAAGAACGGCTATGTTCATCTTAATTGCTACTCCTACTGTTTTGGTACTTTTAATGTCTAAATTAAATATACAGATGCCAAGCGAAGCTTTTTTAGAGATGTTACCTCTGATCTTAATAGTTATAGCGGTATTATCTTTGGTGTTATCCACTGTGCTCTCTATTTCAATCTATGAAAAGAAAGAATTTTAAACTAATTCCTCATCTGATGAATAAATGAATGTTTATCCTGTTATAATTATAGAAGATAGGGTATGTTTATTTTAGTGAAAGTTAGAATGAGGTGAGGAAATTGCTAAGCGAAAAAATTGTTAAGCTTAAATCTTTAATCGAAAGAAGCGAGCGCATCGTCTTTTTTGGAGGTGCAGGTGTCTCTACTGAAAGTCAGATCCCTGATTTTAGATCATCAGATGGACTTTTTCATACGACTTTAAATCGCGCATATCCACCAGAAACGATACTAAGCCATCATTTTTTTATGCAATTTCCGGATGTGTTTTATACTTTTTATAAAGAAAATATGATTTATGAACATGCCAAACCAAATGCGGCACATATTGCTTTAGCAGAGCTTGAATCGAAAGGAAAGCTCAAGGCAGTGATCACTCAAAACATCGACGGTTTGCATCAACTTGCAGGTTCGAAAAACGTCTTAGAACTACATGGATCTATACACCAAAATACATGTATGAGTTGTGGAAAGACTTTTAGTTTAGATGTGGTTATCCACAGTTTAGGCGTACCAAAGTGTGATGTTTGTGGCGGGATCATTAAGCCAGATGTAGTGCTATATGAGGAAAACTTAGATATGGAAGTGATACAATCAGCTGTGGAAGCGATTGAATCTGCAGACCTTTTAATTGTAGGCGGCACTTCTCTAATCGTATATCCAGCTGCAGGTTTAATTAACTATTATAAAGGCACGAACCTTGTGTTGATCAACAAAGATAAAACAGGGCATGATCACAAAGCGACGCTTCAGATCTTGGCACCTATAGGTGAAGTCTTATCTGAGTGCGTTTCTAGATAAGTATCAGACACATTAAAAACTATTTTGAAAAGGAGAAACTTATGAGAGCACATGAGATCGACTATGAATTATTTGGAGATGATTTACAGTTTGTTGAGATTGAGCTAGATCCTAGAGAATCTGTAATTGCTGAGGCTGGCGCTATGATGTATATGGAATCTGGCGTAGAAATGGAAACTATATTTGGTGATGGTTCTGAAAGCAGTAATAGCGGTGGGTTTATGGGCAAGCTAGTAGGCGCAGGTAAACGTATGATTACTGGAGAGAGTCTTTTTATGACACAGTTCTCTAATATGTCTTCAGATAAAAAGAAAGTGGCTTTTGCAGCTGGTTATCCAGGAAAGATAGTACCTGTTGATTTGATGAACTATGGCGGAAAGTTAATTGCGCAAAAAGACGCTTATCTTTGTTCTGCGAAAGGGATCAGCATTGGCATAGAGTTTCAGAAAAAAATGGGTGTTGGCTTCTTTGGTGGTGAGGGTTTCATCATGCAAAAACTAGAAGGTGATGGCTTAGCATTTTTACACGCGGGTGGTACGATCATTGAAAAAGAACTTGCTCAAGGTGAAGTCCTTAAGATCGATACGGGATGTTTAGTGGCGTTAACTGGATCTGTAGATTACAGTATCGAGATGGTTAAAGGCATCAAAAGTGCAGTGTTTGGTGGCGAAGGTCTATTCTTTGCAACGCTAAGAGGACCTGGCAAAGTTTGGCTTCAATCACTACCATTTTCTCGTATGGCAGATAGGATTTTATCCAGTGCTAGAGCTCATGGTGGCAAATCAACTGGTGAGGGAAGTTTACTCGGTGGATTAGGCAATCTTCTGGATGGAAAATAATTATATAGCTGCTTTAGTGAATAAGATAGAGCGAGGATGCACTTTTTAGGGTGCACCTCGCTTTTTTTATAGGCATTATCATTTTATGCACTGAGAAGTTTGATCATTTGATTTCTTGGTACCATTTGAAGCAAAATCGAAATCTGAGGTCCGTTGCTTTGTCCTAAAACCAAGCGATAGATGATTTCAAAAAAGCGCTTTTGTTGTTTTCTTCGAATTGAAGGAATCTCATGTTGAACGATATCGTATATGGCTGTCATCAAATCATCAGATGTTGATGGGTCAATATTTTGGTTTTCAATCATCACTTTAAATGCGTCAATCCAATTTTTTTCTTGATTGTTTAAAGTCTTATAATAGTAAGCATTAAACATATCTTGGATGGTTGGCAACCTTTTCGTGTTAAGATTTTCTAGCCAGAATTTAGCCCAAGTACATTTCATATGAAAACTTTTTGCTACAACAGGGTCAGTATAATCAAAGTCTGTCATGAGTTTCATAAGGAGCGCGCGATCAAATCCAACGAGAGGCAATGTCGAAGCGATACTTGAGAATTTTGGTGCAAGATGTAGATTGCTATCATCAGCTCCGGAAAGCATGAGCATCTCAAGAATGGTGTCATCTAAAGGTGCTTCAGATAAATACTTACCAAGTAATCTTTCGTATTCGGTAAACATACGGTTGATGTCTTCGTCTAGTCCGATGTCAAATGCATCTGTATGATGGTATTTGGCAAAGATAAACAAGATAATCTCGCGTGGATAGACTTTTAGTAAGTCTGCTGGGGTGATGAGATGACCTGTAGAACTGGACATTTTTGCAGAGTTTCCCTTTAATCCGATAAATTCATATGCGATATAATCTGGAGCGGGTCTGCTAAATATCCTATTTGAAACAGTGGTAGAGACTTGGAAACTGCCGTTTTCTGAAGAATGATCTCTACCACCTGGCTCAAACATCACGTTCTCATGACGCCAGCGCATGGGCCAGTCTACCTTCCACGTCAACTTGATTCGGTTAAAGCCTTCAAGTTCTGTATACTCGTGATGTCCACATTCGCACTGGTATTCGAGACTATCTTCATCTTCGTCATAGTGAATGTGTGTCATGGTATCTTTGCCACAAGCTCGACAGTAGATGTTTATAGGATAATAACGTTGTCTTTCAGTTTCATCCCACTCTTGTGTTTTAAAAGAATTGATAACGTCGTAGATCTGAAATCTATTGATCATCGCTTCTCTAATGGCATCTGTATAGATGCCACTTTGATACATTTGTGATTGATATATAAACTCTGGCTCAATGCCAAACGCCTCAAGAGCTGACTCAAATTCTTTTTCAAAATGTTCTGCATATGAACGATGACAGCCGAAGGGATCTGGCACTTCTGAGTAGGGTAGACCTATATACTGTGAAAAATGTTCTGGTATGCCTGAGGGTACTTTACGGAAACGGTCATAATCATCCCAAGAGAAGAGAAAGCGTGCTTTAACGCCTTGTGTTTCAAGTGCTTTTACAACAAAATGTGTGGTTACTACTTCTCTGAAGTTTCCAATGTGTACATGACCCGAGGGACTAATCCCTGAAGCACATACGATAGTCTCTGCGTTTTTGTGATTTTCAATTAACCTTTGTGCGGTTTCATTTGCCCAATGCATAAAAATACCTCCTGTTAGTAATATAGATTCCTATATTTGTTTAACATGCGCAACCGGTTAGAAATGACCACAGATAATCCTAAGACATCAGTTCCTAAGAAATTCAATAAAAAAACTCCCGACTTCAAGACTGATGTCTTGAGGACGAGAGTTAAACTTCGTGGTACCACCCCAATTTGTCGTAATAAAAAAACGACCTCTTCAAGTACGGTGAAAATTCACTTATACTCTAGCCTGATAACGGGGGCAACCGTTGCAGCATCCTTTGTGAATGAATGATCAACTACTAGTTTCACAAATTCCTTGCAAAGCTCAGAGGCTTTTTTCTTCAATTTGACCATTTCTCCTTCTCAGCACCAGGAGTTCTCTGTAAAACGTCCGAATTGAATACTCATCTCTTCATAGCCAGTTTTGCATTTTATTAAAACTTATATTATTACATGTCTAAAAAAATGTCAAGTGGAAATTTATTCAGTACTAAACAACATCTCTAAATGAGGGATATCATCTTCAAGATAGATCTCTGAAACAGGTTGAAAGCCAAGGGACGTATAAAACGACTCGAGATAGGCTTGGGCTGATATGCGAATAGGGACTTTTCCATATACGTCATTTATCTGCTTGATGGCGCGCTGCATCAAATCTCTTCCAAGCTGGGTGCCTCTAGCAGCAGGTGATACGACGACTCGACCTATGGATACTTCAGCGTAGGATACCCCTGGTGGAAGGATGCGTAAGTAGGCTTTGATGTTACTTTGTTCATCCATAGCATAAAGGTGTAAAGACGACTGATCCTTGTAATCCAGTTCTGGATAAAGACATGTTTGCTCAAGTATAAAGACATCGATCCGAAGCGCAATGATATTATAAAGTGTATAAATATCCAATTCTTCAAAAGGTTTAGTGAACCATTTCATAAGGCCTCCTATATAGATTAATCAACATTTGATAGAAAAAGCTAGATTCTAATTATAATTATAGCATCTCATTATTCCTTAGACGATATTTTTTGCAATTCATTGAAATTTCAATTGATATCAATTAATATTAGAGTTAAGATGTTAATTATAAATTGTAAATATATATATATATTTGTTTGTGTAAAAATTTAGTATATAGGGGATATTGGTAGAAATGGATGGCGGTATAAATATGAAGAAAAATAGATCAAGGGTTTTAGTAGGATTAATGATGTTAATGCTTATAACTGTAATTGTAGGTTGTAGTGGCAATAAGGATGTAGTGAATCAGTCTAATCCACTTTTGGAAGCAGAACATGTGAGTTCAGGTTGGCTGGCGTTTTTAGATGAAGCATCTGGGCTATATGGGTTTAAAGATCAAGAAGGCAAAGTTGTTATCGAGCCAATTTTTAAGCAAGCGTGGGATTTCTATGGTGGTAGAGCTATAGTGATGGTATCTCCTCCCGAAAATGAATTCTATGGTGTTCTTTCAGAAGGAATCTACGGATTGATCGATCCAACAGGTAGTTATGTTGTTGAGCCAGAAGGGTTGTTGACTCGTGTTGATACTTGGCATTATCTTGTGGCAGAACCTTCTGAGTTTTGGGGGGGCTATGGGCCTGATAACTATTCAGTCATCAAGAAAAAGTTGATTGATGGTGAAGGTACTGTTCATTCTGAAACTGGATTTTATTATGTGATGCCCGTTACGGATTACTTGTTTCTAGCAAATGATGGCAGTAAATCTTACTTTATTGATGATAGCGGGAAACCTTTAGAGCCCTATCCTGCTTTTTACTTTCCAGTTATTGCAAATCAACAAGGTGGTAAAATATTTATTAAACCTTTAGACGATCGTACAGATAGAATTAAATGGGTGATGTCTTTAGACGGTGAGAATTTAGATGAAGATATGATAAAGAACCACTTAAATGATGAAATCACTTACACGACTCAGATTTTATCGCCGTACATTGGAACCAGTATTTTTTATCCAGTTTTCAGTACGGATTCTCTAGATACGCAATCTAAAATTAACGAAAGTGTATTTTCAATTGTAAAAAATTATCAAGTAGACACCCTAACTATGGATTCAGAGGAAATCGTCGACTACAATCAAGTAAATCACATTGATAATATTTTTTCTGTAGATTTTACGCTTACTACAATAGGTAGTGTTATTAACTATGATGCAATTGGTTATTGGTATGGTTTTGGAGCAGCGCATCCAAACAATATTCAAGAAACATACTATATAGATTATACAACAGGTGATCGATATCTGTTCTCAGAATTGTTTAAAAAAGATAGTGGCTGGGAAGATGCACTTGTTGAACTGATAGATGCGGCTTTCATGAGTGACAATGATATGTTTTTGTTTATTGATCACAACACACCCAAAAATCAAAGGCTAAAAGAGTTCAGGGAAGCACATTTTAGTGTCTCATTAACGGAAAGTGGTTTGAGTGTTTATTACCCACAATATGAAATAGCACCTTTTGCCGCTGGGTTTCCAACCTTTATGATTGGATATGACAAATTAAGTGATTACTATGATACAGACAGTGCTTTTTATAGAGCTTTGTTTCAATAGGAAGCAAAGCTCAGTTTTCATACGATTTCTTACGTTTTCAATAATTTTTAATAATGATTTGACGAATCCTATTTCAAGTGGTATTTTATACCTATATCTGTAATATAAATGTCACATTTGCATACCTAGAGGAGAGAGCATGGCTTTTGAAAATCTGACTTTAGAGAAATTAGATAAAAGCGATCTTGACGTAATTGATCGACTGCTTACTATGCCTACGATTCTTGTAAACCAAAATCGTGTGGCATATATAAATGATTCGTTCCGATGTACTTTTGGATGTGACTTAGAAGCCTTTAATGTACATGAACTTGAGACGTTTATTAACCCTATACATATTGAAGGCTTTAAAAAACTCGTTTCTGATGCGCTATCAGGAGAGGCATATATTGAACAGTGTGAACTCTGCGTTAAGACACCTACTTCTGATGTTTTTTGGGTTGAACACAAGACACGCGTAGTACTCTATGAGAATGAACGCTTTTTGTTGACGCATCTACTTGATATCAACGATAAAAAACAGACCCAGTCTCATCTTTCAAAGTTATTAATTTTAAGAGAATCTATGCTAAAGGTGACTCAATCTATCGTAAAATCTGATGGGATAAAGCAACTTTATAAAACAATTTTACACAGTACACTTGATGCAATTGATCATGCTAGACTTGGAACGGTACTTATACGAGAAGGTGACTTGTTAAAACCTTTTGCACAGATTGGTTATGATGCGAAAAGTATGGAATCGTTCTCTATACCTGTTAATGAGTCTTTTCTATATAGATCAGCTGGAAGGCATCTGAAGCAAATTGTTAAGATAAACAATCTCAACATCTTTGGGGATTATGAGAAAATAATGACTGCAAATGGAGAGGATGAGTACATTAAATCTACAATTACTGCTCCTGTCTATATCAATGGTGTTTTCTTTGGTGTCGTCAATGTTGACTCTACAGAGACAGATGCTTTTGACGATGATGATGTGAAGTTGATGGAATTTGTAAGAAACAATGTTGAAATTGCAGTTTCAAATCAGTTGCTATTTGAAGAAAAAGCTTTTTTATCGAGATATGATAGTTTAACAAGGCTTTATAATCGTCACTATTTTGATGATATGTTTAAGCATATATTAGAGAGAGCCTCTAGATATAATGAAAAGTTCAATTTAGTTGTATTTGATCTTAACGATCTTAAAAGTGTCAATGATGAATATGGTCACATAGCTGGCGATGAACTACTAAAGTATTTTTCTGACAGTTGTAAAGCCCTTGTCAGAAAAAGTGATATTCTTGCGCGGTATGGTGGCGATGAATTTGTAGGTATATTTTTTAATTGCAGCAAAGATCGGCTAAGAAAGCGAATCGATGGTCATCTAAAGCATCTGATGGAAAATCCGATCACGATCAATGATAGAAAATTTGTTTGCTCTTACAGCTATGGTATTTCTTCCTTTGGTGAGGAAGGGATGACTTTAAATGAGCTTTTTAGAGTTGCGGATGATCGCATGTACCAAAACAAAATTAGGTACAAATTAGGATTTGATTTTATCGAGGCATTTGATTCGGGCAATGTTCCAATCTTCGATTCCATAGAACTAAAAAAATTCAATGAGAGTTTACCCAAATAACATATTTATGCGAGTTTTAAAATTTGGCAATGGCCGATTTAAAAGCTCGCATTTTCTTTCGTTGAGCGCAATAGAAAAACTGTGATATACTAATAAAGGTGTAAAATATTCGAAAAGAGGGCTATATGGAAAAGGGATATGTGCATGTTTATACGGGGAATGGAAAAGGCAAGACCACTGCTGCGTTTGGGATAGCACTTAGAGCTGCAATGGCTGGAAAAAAAGTCTATGTTGGGCAGTTTGTGAAAGATATGAAGTATAGTGAGACAGGAATTAGTGATATCCTATCAAACATCGTTATAGAACAACTTGGAGAAGGGTGTTTTATAAAAAAAGATCCGGAAGCATCAGATCGAAAAGCGGCACGCGAAGCACTTGAAAAGTGTGATGCAATCTTACAATCCGGTGATTATGATATGGTAATTCTAGATGAAATAACCATTGCACTTTATTATCAGCTCATCAGTTGTGATGATGTTATAGAAGTTTTGAAACACAAGGCAGAATTTGTTGAAGTGATCTTAACAGGACGATATGCGCCGGATCAACTATTGGAAGCAGCTGATCTGGTCACTGAAATGGTTGAAAAGAAACATTATTATAGTCAAGGTGTGTTATCTCGTAAGGGGATTGATTGTTAAGTAAAATAAGGATGTGGGGCAGGAGGAAATATGGAAAGTAGTTTTTATAGTTATGGTGCACTTACTTTAATTTGTACGCTTATGATTTTAAATGATTTGAGAAGACGTGTATTTGCTAAAGAAGAAATTTTATATCGCATAAAATATAAAGCCAAGTCAAAAAAAATCTTTTTCTTGCTTGGATTGACGATTCCTGCTGTGATCATAGTTGCTGCACTTATGTTAAGTTATGATTTACCTACAAGATTACTTGTGATTTTCATGGGACTAGAGATGTCGGTACTTTGGGCAATCATGGAGCTAGGCGATGGGCTCATTACTAAAAACTATATTGGAAAAGTTTGGTTTACTCGTGTTGACAAGGCAGAATACTATCAGCTTATGTCATTTAAAAAAGAAAACTACCTAGTTATAAAAAAAACGGATGCAAAACGGGCTGATATGATCCAAATTAGCATTGAAGATCAAGAAAAGATCATTGAGACCATGAAAATGCTGAAAATCGCTAAAAAATAAATGGAATATTCTAAATTGCATGACAACTGCCACAATTGTTTGGTACAATGTAAGTAGGGTTTTTTTAATTTGTCATGTCTTTTTTTTAACGAAATATTTTTCGAATTAAATTAACCTAAAAAAAAATAAGGGGTACTAATTATGGGAAGAAAAATTAAAGCTTTGGTATTGGTGGCGGTTATGATCGTCACGATGTTTGCAATGCCAGGTACTGCATTTGCAGATACGGATACGTGGACTTCTGCAACACCGACGACACCAACTGAGCCAGCTCCAACAACACCAACAACACCAACAACGCCAACGGCTCCTACTGAGCCTACAACTGAAAAGCCAGAAGTTATGGAAAGTGATTTTGCAATTCCAACGATTACGAGAGTACTTTATTTTGGGACTTCAGGCGTAGATGTTGAATCATTACAAAATTACTTGATCAAACTAGGTTACTCAATTGAAGCTGATGGCATGTTTGGAAATATGACTTTGAAAACAGTTAAAGCATTCCAAACAAAAGCTGGTTTAGTAGTGGATGGTTATGTAGGAAAAAATACAAACAAAGCTATCTATGATGCAGCAGGTGGTACTGATGCAATTACGACAGCATCTTTAGTAAATGATATTGATGCATTTAAAGCAGGAATCAGTGAAAATGGTACTTGGATTATCACGACTTTAGGTGATTTAGTTTCTGAGGAAGAACTAGTACTTGAAGGTACATTTAAAAATGGTAAACAAGATAAAGTTACTGGAGAAGATTTAATTCAAAGAAAAATTGGTCTTTATACTCAAGATGAAGATCACAATGTAACTGCTAGATTTACTTTAACTGCACCAAAATTAACAATTAACAGCCCAAACACTAGACTTCAAAGTGGTACATTCTACGGCAATATATATGTAAATGCAACAGGATTTAACATGAAAGATTTCGTAGTAGAAGGTAATGTTTACTATACAACTCAAGAAGTGAAAGATACTGCTTCTATCGATGATACAGACAATGTTAAAGGTGAAATCGCACTTGTAGAAATCATTGAAGGTACTGATGTTGTAACATCAGCTTCTTTGACATATGAAACAGATGTCTTTGCAAATAGCATCGGCGCTGAAGGAACTTGGATTATTTCAGTACTTAAAGATATGACGATTGATCAAGATTTAGTTCTTACTGGAGAATTTTTAAACGGTAGAGGAACTGTTCAAAGAAAAATCGCACTTTATAGCCAAGATGATGCACATGTAGTTACAAGAAAATTCACTTTAACTGCTCCTAAACTTACTATTGAAAGTCCTAACGCTAGAATTCAAGGTGGTATCTTTAAAGGTGATGTCTATGTGACAGTAGATAATTTCCAACTCGTAAAAGCAACTGTAGATGGCAACATCTATTTTACAACTCAATCGGCTAAAGATACTTTCACAATGGATGAAGAAAGTTCTGTAACGGGTGAAAAGATCCTTACTGAAGTTGATGCTGTAGTTTCTCCTTCACTTTATAGAGACGAAGATGCTTTAATTAAAAATCTTTCAAAAGATGGTACTTGGATTATCTATGCTGGTAATGATGTGACAACAGATCAACCTCTATACCTTATGGGTGATTTCACTTACAAAGATGTGGTACAGAGAAAAATCGCACTTTATAGCCAAGATGATACAAGAAAGGTTACTAGAAGATTTACTTTGACTGCTCCTATGTTAGTTATCAATAGTACAAATGCAAGACTTGAAAAAGGTGATTTTGTAGGTGATATCTATGTACAAAAACCTAACTTCAAATTAAATGTTGCAAAGGTAACTGGTAATATCTATGTAGGTCCATTTGCAACTGGATTTACAATGGTTGATACAGCTGTAACTGGTAATGTATATTATGCAACTCAATCTGTAATGGATTCAGCTGTTATAGATGAGTTAACTACAGTTTCTGGTGTTCAAGAAGTAGAATAAGGAAAACTAACGAGCGTTAAATAACGAAATATTAAAAAAATCTCCCTTTGTAAATCAGAGGGAGATTTTTTGTTAAGTGACCACTCATAACTTTGTTAAGCATTGTTAACATTATGGTGTCGTGATATAATATAAAAAAACAACTATCAGGATGGACAATATGCAGGAAAACTCTCTCTTAGAGCGAATTAGTGCTCTTGAAAATAATCCCAAAGATACTATCAAACAATTGCTTGAAGAAATTGACTTCAATTCAGAAGTTAATACACTTTATCATGCTCAAACTCTTTTTTTATTAGGAAGAGGCTATTTGATTACAAGTAGGAGTGATATTGCAATTAGATTTCTAAATAAGGCGTTGGATTTTTTTGTAAAAAATAAAGATCCTATGTCTTTGTTCCAGTGTTATAGCAACCTTGGCATCGTTTATAGAGAAGAGAAACAATATGATTTAGCACTAAAGGCACTAAATAAAAGTTACAATGTCGCTTTTGACCTTGACGATTTTTCGTATACAATCTTATCACTGGTTAATATCGCATCCGTTTACAGCTCTTTAGACAATATACATAAAGCAACTGAACTCCTTGATAAAGCGCTGGAATACAAAGATAAGTTGAAAAACAACAAGATACTAGGTGATCTTTATAACAATTATGCATTTACGTTGTTAGGTGCTTGTGATTATAAAAGCGCACTGGAATATTTGAAAAAAGCTTATAGTGTATATGAAGGAATTTATGGTGATGTCGTTAGAACCAATATGTTGATTGTGATCAGTAATATTGGAGAAGCTTATGTTATGCTAGGTGAATACGAGAATGCATTTCATTACATCAATAAGGCACTTCATTTTGCAAGTGAACAGCAAATAAAATATATTGAGATAGATTGTCATCATAACCTTTCTATGATATATGAAGCACAAGGTGATTATAAGAAAGCTCTAGAGCACCATAAACTATATACACAGATCAAAGATGAAATCAACGAAAAGCAAAATCATGAAACAATTGAAGCGTTAAAAGAGAGTTTGGAGCAAGAATCTAAGAAGAGTGAAGAAGAGATCAATTTGCTCAAAAATGTAGAGCTAAAAAATAAAACAAACGAATTAGAAAAGACACTTAAAAATCTATCTATGATCGGTCAAATAGGACAGAGGCTAACTTCCTCCATGGATATCGATCAAATTTACGAAATTTTGAGAAGTTCTATCTATAAATTAATGAAAGCTGATATGTTTGGTTTAGCATTATACGATAAAGAAGACGGTATGATTATCTATAAGTACTTTGAAGAGGGTGGACGAAGTTTACCACTTAAAGAAGTGGATGTAAATGATCATGTATCTCTTGCCGCATATTGCATACAAAATGGTGTGGACGTTCATGTGAAGTCCTTTGATGAAGAGTTTACTAACTATTATCCCAATTCTTACTATGCAGCTATTGGAAACAACAAAGAAAAAAAGACGCAGTGCATCATATATAGTCGATTAATCAGTGAAGAAAACTGCATAGGTCTTATCACTGTTCAAAGTTATGAACCTGAAGCATACACAGACGCTGATTTTGAAGTCATAAAGGCATTGGCATCTTATGTTGCAATTGCTATATCAAATGCACAAAAGAAAAATATCATCAGTGAAAAAGCAAGAGAACTTGAGTACCTTAGTTTTAACGATCCACTTACTGAGCTATATAATAGAAGGTTGTTTAATATAATGACAGAGTCTTATTGTCTTGATGAGAGATTGTTACCAATTGGCCTTGTGATTGGAGATATGAACTACTTAAAAGATATTAATGATCATTATGGTCACTTAACAGGAGACCAACATCTTATAGAAATTGCTAAAACGCTGAAAAAATATGCAGATAATAATCCTGTATTTAGACTTGGTGGAGATGAGTTTGCAATAATGGTAAAAAATACCGACGAAGACTACATGCAATCACTTATAGATAAAATCAAGGCTGAGTGTAAAGAGAAGTTTATTATTGATAACGCATTATCTATTTCTTTAGGATTTGAAATTAAACGTGATAAAAAAGAAAGTATTGAGGAGTTATTTGCTTTAGCTGAATCAAAAATGTACGCAGAGAAAAAAGCGTACCAAAGAAGATCTTGAAAAGAGAAACTAGTAAAAAAGAGCATATGTAGATATATATTTTAAAGCCCATCTGAATGGTTTAAGGAATTTCCTTAACAGTGAAGATGGGCTTTTTTTGTGTGGAACTTTTTGAGTGATTCATCCGTCTAATATTACAAGAAGATGTCAGTTATATGACAAGTGTATGTTAAACACAAATTTACTTTAATGCACAAGTAAACCTTGTCATTCATATCATATAAAATGGGGAAAATATTTTATGGCTAATCATTTTAATGTACGAGATAAATTTTTATGGGGAATTTGTTGTTTTGCACTAGCCGGGGTTTTGATTATGGGGATTAACCTGAAACTATCAAATACGCGTAGTTCTGCACTGGAAAATGCGCATGATGCAGTAAAACAAGAATATGGGGATTTTTATATACCGAGTAAAGTAATTTCCCTTGAATCACTGAAGGATACGTATGGAATTTCAATGAAATATGTTGAGGATTATATTGCTGAATCAGCAATGATGTCAACACATGCAGATATCTTTATGGGCTTTAAAGTTAAAAGTGGAAAAGTGGATCTTATTAAAGAGGAACTTATAAGGTATAAGGAATCTTTACTTGTGATGTATAAAAACGATAAAGTCAAGTTGGCTAAAATAGAAGCATCTGAAGTATTCAGGTATGGAAATTATGTTTTTTATATGGTGTTGGGACAAAATATAGATGTCATTAGTACTGATGAAGATGAATTTCTAAGCGATGCAATTGCAGAATACACTAAAGGTGTGAAGGTACTTGCTCATATATTTAATTGATGAAGATAATGCCCAAAATTTGAATAGATATATAAAGATAAAGTTCTACCCATACTGTTATGATGATGAAAAGGTCACCTCTCTATCCTTTTCTCAGATTAGCAGTTTTTTTTGTATCATGAATCAGTTGTTAACTTTTTGAGAACTATTCTCAATGGTGTTAGTGATAGAAATTTTCGGGTATATGCATATTAAATACTTAAACGCTAATGGAGCAGTTATGAAAAAGAGACTGATGATACTTTCAAACTCAAAAGATCCTTATATCAACCACGCGATTGAAGAGATTCTATTCACGACTTTTGTCGATTATGAGCAGATTCTTTTTCTTTGGGTAAATGAGCCTTCAGTGGTTTTTGGTCGTAACCAAAATCCTTGGCACGAAATTGATGTGAGGTTTGCTGAAGAGGCGGGTATACATTTGCTGAGGAGAATCTCAGGTGGTGGAACTGTTTTTCATGATGAGGGTAATTTAAATTATGCATTTATTGAACATCATTCGATTTATGATGAAAATGCACATTTTGAAATGATCAGTGAGGCAATCCAGAAATTCGGTCTCGAGGTTAAAGTAACTGCACGAAAGGATATAACGCTTGAGGGAAAAAAAATCTCAGGAAGTGCTTTTTTTTTAAAAGGGATGAGAAGGCTTCATCATGGTACGCTGCTTGTAGATGTTGATCTTGATAGACTCTGGAAAAGTCTTAAGGTTAATGATGAAGTCTACAAAGCAAGGTTTTCAATAGGGAGGACTATCCCCTCAGTGCCTAGCCCAGTTATCAATCTAGCGCAGGTGAATCCTAAGCTAAAAGTATCGGACATTACCAATGCAATCGTCGACGAATATTACAAAAGAAATGAATACGACGTAGAACTACAAAGCATCGATGATGTCATAAAAGCACATGAACCGGCTTATGAAACGATTAGGGCCAGACATGCTTCGTGGGAGTGGGTATTTGGTGAAACGCCAAGTTTTTCATTTAGGAGCGAAGATGGCATGGAGTATCAGATCGTAAATGGTGCGGTTACGCCTACGGGCAATATAAATTCCATATTGACGACACAAGTTATTTGTGACAGAAACTGAGGACTCGATGTCCGAAGTTTATTAATGAAGGAGGGCATTATGTTTTTAGAGAATTTTGACCCATTAAAGGACAGTATGATTCAAATTATGGACAAAGACGGAAAAATCGTCAACCCTGACGCAATGCCAGAGCTTTCAGATGAAGAGATCATCAAGCTCTATGAAACAATGCGTTTTAGTAGAATTATCGATGAAAAAACATTACAGTATCAAAGACAAGGACGTATGTTAACTTATGCACCGAACCTTGGGCAAGAAGCAACTCAGGTGGGTTCAATAGCAGCTACGAAACAAACGGACTGGGCTGCCCCTTCTTTTAGGGAACTTGGCGTTTGGCTTTATAAAGGCGCACCGCTGAGAAGTATATTTCTTTACTGGTTTGGTAATGAGATGGGCATGCACATGCCTGAAGATGTAAGGGTATTACCTATATCAGTGCCAATCGCATCACAGATGCAGCATGCAACTGGACTTGCTTATGCATCGAGGTATAAAGGTCTAGATGACATTGCGATCGCTTACGTTGGTGATGGTGGTACATCACAAGGTGACTTCCACGAAGCGCTTAACTTTTCAGCAGTTCAAAGTCTGCCAAATGTTTTCATCGTTCAAAATAACCAATTTGCGATTTCAACACGTAGAAAAATTCAGACAAAAGCAGGTACGATAGCACAAAAGGCCATCGCTTATGGGATCCCTGGTATACAAGTAGATGGTAATGATATCTTTGCAATGTATGCGGTTACAAAAGAAGCGGTTGATCGTGCTAGACGTGGAGATGGACCAACGCTTATCGAAGCCTATACTTATAGGATGGGTGCACATACGACTTCAGATGACCCAACTGTTTATAGAGACAATAGTGAAGTTGACGAGTGGCGAGATAAAGATCCAATCGATCGACTTAGAAAATATATGATGGAAAAAGGCATCTGGGATGAAGAAAAAGAAGAAGCTTTCACAGAAGAAAAAGGCAAGTTTGTCAAAGCAACTTTTGAAGATGTTGAAAAATCTGGCTTAACACCACTTGAAGATACATTTGATTATGTATTTGCTGAAAGAACACCTATCTTAGAAGCGCAGTATCAGGCGAAAAAAGCATTCTATGCAAAGGAGGGTAAATAAATGTTAGTACTCAATTTAGTAGAATCGGTTACCAATGCCCTTGAAGTGGCAATGGATCAAGATAAAAATGTAGTTGTATTTGGTGAAGATGTCGGCGTAGAAGGTGGCGTGTTTAGAGCGACCAAAGGTTTGATGGAGAAGTACGGATCAGATAGATGTTTTGATAGTATACTCGCTGAATCTAGTATCGTAGGATCTGGCATCGGGATGGCAATAGCAGGTCTTAAACCTGTAGTGGAAATCCAATTCTCTGGTTTTATGTTCCCAGGTTACAACCAAATCGTCACACATGCTGCAAGGATGAGAAACAGAACGAGAGGCCTTTTTACAGTTCCTATGGTGATACGTATGCCGTATGGTGGTGGTGTGAGAGCGCTTGAACATCACTCTGAAAGTTTAGAGGTTTTATTTGGTCATACTGCTGGACTTAAAGTAGTTGTTCCTTCAACACCATATGATGCAAAAGGACTTTTACTTGCAGCAATTGCAGACCCTGATCCTGTTATCTTTATGGAACCAAAAAGGATTTACCGTGCCTTTAAACAAGAAGTACCTGATGAATATTATACAATCCCGATCGGTAAGGCAAAAGTACTTAAAGAAGGTAATGATCTTACTGTAGTTGCTTGGGGCGCTATGGTGAGAGAGACGCAAAAGGCAATTGAAATTTTAGAAAAACAAGGACATAGTATCGAACTAATTGATCTTAGAACGATTTCACCTATTGATAAAGAAACGATTATAAAGTCTGTCCAAAAAACAGGTAGGTTTGCAGTTGTGCATGAAGCTGCTATGACTTTTGGCCCTGGCGCAGAGCTGATTACAACTGTTAACGAAGGTGCCTTTTTATATCTTGAAGCACCACCAAAACGTATTACAAGTAATGACACCATCGTGCCACTTCCTAAAGGGGAGCATCATTATGTGCCAGACGTAAACTTTATCACAAGTGAGCTAAAAACTGTTCTCGAATTTTAGGAGGTGACTTTATGTTTCATGTTAAATTTGCAGATATAGGCGAAGGCATACACGAAGGTGTGCTGCTCAAGCTATTTTTCAACGAAGGTGATTCAGTAAAGGAAGGGGATTCTTTATTTACGCTAGAAACAGATAAGGTAAATGCAGAGATTCCCTCTCCAGCAACAGGAACGCTAAAACGCAATAAATTTAAAGTGGGTGCAAAGGTTCATGTTGGTGACGTAATCGTCATCGTGGATGATGGTGAACCTGGAATCCGTTCCAATATGGAAGAAGGAGAAGTCATATCAGAAGATGAAACTTCTGGTCAGGCAGACAATTCGTCTCAAAAGGATGCGTCAGCGCAACCTAATTCTCAACTCACTCCTGATGCTGATGTAGCACTAGAATCGGTTGTAGAAAAAGGTAGCACAGCTGTTGTAGGGGAAATAGAGATCTCCGATGCTGTGATCCCATCAAGTGGTGAAGGAAGTGCTGTCTCAGAACCGTCTAGGGCAACGACGAAAGTACTTGCTACGCCTGTTGCAAGGAAGATGGCGAAAGATTTAGGTGTCGATATCAGTACTGTAAAAGGCACAGGTCCACAAGGACGTGTGATGAAAGCTGATATACAGGCAGCTGCTGATACAAAAGCACCTAGTGATGGGGCAAAAGCACCTAGTGCTGACACATCAAATTCTTCAGTAGGTGTCAGTTCAGGCCAAGGTGGAGCAGGTCATGCTTACCCTAAAACCACTGTTCCTGAGCTTGATCGTTCAGAACGTGTGCCGATGACCATGCTTCGCAAAACCATAGCAGCAAATATGTCTCTTTCTAAATTCACAATCCCGCATACAGCGGTGATGGATGAAGCAGATGTGACTGAACTTGTCACGTTTAGAGGTGAAGCGAAAGCGCTTGCTACAAGTGAAGGCGTTAAACTGACTTACCTAGCATTCTTTATAAAAGCTGTTATTGCAGGACTTAAAACGTATAAAGGATTAAATGCATCTATAGATGAAACTGCAGAAGAAATTGTGTATAAACATTTCTACAATATTGGAATTGCAGTAGATACACCGGATGGATTAATGGTTCCTGTCATTAAGGATGCTGACCGTATGAGTATCTTTGAACTTGCAGCACATATTGAAGATTTAAGCACACGTGCGCGCAATAAAACGCTCAAACTTGATGAACTCAGCGGTGGTACATTTACGATTACCAATTATGGTGCTGTAGGGGCAAGTTTTGGTGTGCCTGTTATTAAACACCCAGAAGCAGGTATTTTAGGTGTAGGTGCGATTGTAAAAAAACCTGTTGTGGTTGACGATGAAATTGTTATCCGCTCAATTTTACCTCTTTCACTTTCATTTGATCATCGTATTATAGATGGTGCAGATGCTGGTAGGTTCGTCGGACATGTAAAAAAACTACTTGAAAATCCACACTTTTTATTGATGAACTAGGAGGCAACTTATGAAAACGTATGATGTGATCGTCGTAGGAGGCGGACCAGGAGGCTATGTTGCTGCGATTAAAGCTTCGCAGCTCGGCTCAAAGGTTGCGCTAATCGAAGGAGATCGTATAGGAGGTGTATGCCTAAATTATGGTTGTATTCCTACTAAAACATTGCTCAGAAGTGCTAAGCTGTATCAGGATTTGATGATTTCTGAGAGTTTTGGTATAGATATAGAGAATTTGTCAGATGTAAAAATCAATTGGGATAATTTAATGAAACGTAAAGATACAGTTGTTAATAAGATCGTGGGCGGTGTCGAGCAACTCGTTAAATACAACAAGATCGATGTGTTTAAAGGATATGGTCATGCAACTGATGCGCATACTGTTGTGGTTGGTGAAGAAACCCTAAGTGCAAAGAATTTGATTTTAGCGACGGGTTCTTCTGTCTTGATTCCTTCTATACCGGGGATAGATGATGCTGTCACAGCAGGATATGTTATCGATAGTACTGGAGCGATAAAACTACCTAAACAACCCAATTCAATTACGATTCTTGGTGGTGGTGTTATAGCGATTGAGTTTGCGACGTTATTTAACAGTTTAGGTACAAAAGTAACAATTTTGCAGCGTTCCGATACAATTCTTAAAAATCTTGACGCTGATGTACGTACCACGATACAAAGACATTTAACAGATACGGGCGTTGAAATTGTAACAAACTCAAGTATTTCTCGTGTTGATAATGGAACGGTTCATTATACACATGAAGGTAAAGAACTTTCAGTGACTTCTGATATCATCCTTGCAAGCCTCGGTAGAACACCTAATCTTAAAGGGTTTGAACCGCTTGGTATTAAGGTTGATAAAAGAGGTGTCGTTGTAGATGAACACATGCAAACCAACGTAAAAGGTGTATATGCAATAGGTGATATGTGTGGTAAAATGATGCTGGCACATGTAGCCTCTGCTGAGGGAATCGTTGCAGCAGAAGCGATACACGGTGACAAGACTTCAATTAACTATCACAAAGTTCCTTCATGCATCTACAGTTTCCCGGAGGTAGGCGTTATTGGTTATTCTGAGGAAGCTGCGATAGAAGCGGGTTATGATGTAGGAACAAGTATGTTCCCTCTAAGTGCTAACGGCAAAGCTGTAGCAGAAGGGGAAACAACTGGTTTTGTCAAAATTGTTCATGATAAAAAATATGGAGAAGTGATTGGCGTTCACATCGTTGCCTCACATGCCACAGATATGATTGCAGAAGCTGCTGTATCTATGGAACTTGAGGGCACAATTTACGATATTGCAAAAACAGTTCATCCACATCCAACTTTATCAGAGATCGTTATGGAAGCAGCGCATGGCGCAGTTGATAAACCGATCCACATTATCAAACGCTAGTATAAATTGTGTTCATAAAACGAGGAGGAAATATGCATACACCTGAAATCTTTACTATGGACATGCCCCAGCTATCGAAAACTAGAAACATTAGGGTATGGACACCATCAAATTATGAAAGCGAACCTACACGGCGTTTCCCAGTTTTATACATGCATGATGCGCAAAATCTATTTGATAAGCAAACAGCAGCATATGGTGAGATTTGGGACGTACACACAGCAGTTGAAAAAGCTATGAAGGAAAAAGATTTTAAGGGGATCATCATCGTGGGGATAGATAATGCGCCAGGTCTTGAAAGACTTGATGAATATTCTCCATGGATTTCTGAACGTGCCAATGAACTCAAAGAACTTGGAGAATTTACAAGAGACATAGGTGGTGAAGGTGTTCGCTATGGTGAATTTTTAGTAGACACGCTTAAACCTTATATAGATGATAATTATAGAACAATACCTGATCGTGATCACACAGGTGTAGCGGGCAGTTCAATGGGAGGTTTTATTTCTCTTTATCTCGGCGCTCAGTATCCAGAGATTTTCGGAAAAATCGGTGCATTTTCAACAGCAGCTTGGTTTGCTGATCGTGCGCTAACCTCCCATTTAAACAAAATTGATAAAAATTATCGCACACGCTGGTACTTAGATATAGGTACTGAAGAAACAAGTAATCAAAACGTCAAAGATTTTAATAAACTTTATGTGGATGGTTCTCTTGCAATAGAGAAACAGCTACTTGATTTAGGTGTGCCAAGAGATGATGTGAAACTCGTTATCGAAGAAGGCGCAAACCATTTTGAAACTGCATGGGCAAGACGCTTCCCAGCTGCTTTTGACTGGCTTTTTGAGATTTAGTGGAAGTTGAGAAATATAAAAAAAATTAGGTATATTACGATAATGCAAGAAATGGTTTGTGGGCTGCTATCATATAAGTTATAATAAAATAAATACTAAAATTATAATTGAGATGGTGGCATACGTGAAAAAAATCATGAAACATATGAATGAAGTTTTAACAACATTGATTGTACTTTTAGGTGCGATGATAGCGATCCAATTTATAGATACTGCTAAAGTTTTGGAGCATGATGACTTAGTCAAAGGCATCCTTTTAGCTGTAACATTGATTGGGTCGTTTTTGTTGATTATATTCTTTCAAAATAAATACATCAATCAGCCACTGGTAGAAATAGAAGATCAAGTTGAGCAGATAGATTTTGATAAAAATCCCGATTTTTATCTGACGCTTTCCAAAAAATCCATGTTAAAAGTGCTTGTTACTAAGCTTAATTCTATACTTGATAAAACCTATAGCATGATGAAAGAAATTCATGAAGATAAAGAAGAGCTTCAAGCCCTTAATGAAGAACTTGAAGCTTCTTTTGGTCAACTTGTCGCGATGGAACAGGAAGTCACAAAGCAAAAATTGAATTTTGAAGCTCTCTTTAGAAATTCACATGATGCGATTGCGATGTTTGATCATGTGCATAATGTGATGGACTGTAATAAGCATTTTGAATCCTTTTTTGGTTATAGTCTCAATGAAATGTTAGGTAAAAATCTAGATTGTTTTGTCTCTAGCTCGGATCATCGCGATGATGCAGAAGTTTTGACTGCTCAAATATTTGATGGTAATCATGTCATCACTGAAGGGGTAAGATATAACAGGGATGGCTCTCCACGCGAAGTGTCTATTCAAGGTGTACCAATGGTTATTGATAACCATATCGTTGGAGGTTATGCAATCTATGCTGATATTTCTGAAAGAAAAAGCAAGGAGAAACATTTAGCGCATATAAGCACCCACGACTATCTCACAGACCTTTATAACAGGAATTATTTTGATCAACAATTGACAAAACTATATAAAGACAAAGAATACCCAGATGGTTTTATAATGATTGACATCAATGGTCTGAAGTTGATCAATGATGCATTTGGTCATGTTGTAGGTGACATGGTGCTCGTAGAGACAGCAAACCGGATAAAGGCAGCGGTTACTTCTGATGAAATCGCTGCAAGGCTTGGTAGTGATGAGTTTGGTGTGTTGGTAACACGTTCTAATGGGAGACAGATTGAACAAATTGCAGATAAAATTAAAGCGAATTGTTCTGATATAAGTTTAGGTGAAGTTGAAATCTCAATCTCAGTAGGTTGGTCAGAACTCAAACAAACTGAAACTTCTGAAAGAATACTTTTGAGAACTGCTGAAGATAACATGAACAGAAGTAAACTGATGGAGGCACCCTCTGTTCGAGGTAAGGCTGTTTACGCAATTGTAAATACACTACATGAAAAGAACAAAAGAGAAGAAGAGCACAGCCGTAGAGTGGGTGTTCTAAGTTACCAACTGGGTGTTTGCTTAGGCGTTTCAAATCGTGAGTTAAATGAGCTTAAAAGCATGGGACTTCTACATGACGTTGGAAAGATCGCAATTGAAGAGCGAATCCTTAATAAAGAAGAGCGTCTTACAACTGAGGAATACCTTGAAATTAAGAAGCATCCAGAGATCGGATATAGAATACTTAGTTCAGTTAATGAACTAAGTGAGATGGCAGAATATGTGCTGTGTCATCATGAGGCATGGGATGGAAGTGGTTATCCAAGAGGGCTAAAAGGAGATGAAATCCCTTATTTGGCAAGAATTATCGCGATTACGGATGCCTATGATGCGATGACCAGTGATAGAGCATACCGTAAGGCAATGCCAAAAGATGAAGCACATGCTGAACTTAAAAGATGCGCAGGATCTCAGTTTGATCCTGAAATCGTATCAGTGTTTTTAAACCATATTGATAGTTTTGATGAAATATAAGAAACGTAACATATGTAACGGAAATTGATTTTTCAACCTGCTATAGTCATATTAGAAGATATGATTTAGCAGGTTTTTTTAGTTAAATCTTTAATAATTTTAAAAACAAGGAGATAAATAATGATTACGAAAGAGATGACGATCGGCAGTGTAGTTAGAAACAACCCAGCAGCAGTAGAGGTGCTTTTTAGTTTTGGTATGGGATGTGTGGGATGTCCTTCGGCACAAGCAGAAACACTTGAAGAGGCATGTTTGGTACATGGTTTAAACATAGACACTTTAATGACAGCATTAAATAATAAGGCTTAGTAGGTGAAGAGATGAGTGCATTTTTAGGGCCAATTCATTATTGGCTATACGATAAAGTAAAGTGGCATGAAGAATTGTTAGATGAAATCTACAATCAAATGAACAATCAAGTAAGTTATGAATATAATGCCAGTGATTTAGCGCTTTTAAAACAAAATCTAGAAGCACAATTCGGTTCACCGGTGGTGGCTGATCTAGCAGATGTAATTGAAACAGATAATATACATGGCTGGTTACAACTAAAAATACAAAGCTTAGAATATAGGATGGCTGGTGCGATTACAAAAGGCTTGGAGAATCAGTGGATTGATTTCTCAACTTTAGAAGCTTTATACCGTTCAAATGGTGTTAAGGCATACAAATCATATAAAGGAAATCTTAGAACACCTCAAGAGATGTTCAAAGGAATCTATGATTATCTTCTTGAGGGGATGCCGTGTGACAGAGTGAACCAGCCTACAGCATCTGAAGAAAATTTTATTTCTTGGGAAAAACGTATTTGTCTGCATACTGAATTTTGGCATGCAGTAGGTGGAGATATAAATGTGTATAATCAGCTAAGGGAGAAGTGGCTTGATGGGTTTATAACATCAGATTATGAACTTCTTTGTATGGATCATCAAGCGTACAAACTATCGAGGAGGACTGCATGAAGAGCATAGATTTAATGGTATCAGAGCACAAATTGATCAAAAGAATGCTGACTGTTTTACGAAAAGCATCTTTTAAAGCGATTGAGACTGGTGAAGTTGACTATGAAGATTTTGCAGGTATGATAGATTTTGTGAGGGTATATGCAGATGGACATCATCACGGCAAAGAAGAGGAATTTCTATTTGATGAAATGGTGAAACACGCTGGACCAGCAGCAGAAAAGTTAGTAACTCATGGTATGCTCGTTGAACATGACTTAGGTAGACTTTATATAAAAGGACTTGAAGATGCACTAAGTGCGCATAAAAGTGGAGATAGAGAAGCTGTATTAGATGTTATTGGCAATGCAATAGGCTATACGCATTTACTGCATAGACATATAGATAAGGAAGATCAAGTGGTTTATCCTTTTGCTGAACGGACGCTCTCTAAAGAAGTACTTGAAGCTGTTGACTTAAGAAGTGAAGCATTTGAAAATGAACAATTAGAAAAAGGCATTCAAGAAAAATATATGAAGGTATTAGCATTACTTGAAAGCAAATATGTTGCTTAGCTAAGAAGATGTATTAGTATCGACCAAATAATAAAGACCAAAAGACTTAGTACAATGAGAATATTGTAGCGTCTGTTGGTCTTTTTTTTAATTTTGATTCTTTTCTCTATAGCACAGTGATTATTAGCATGATATGATTGGTATATAATACATAAAAACATCCTAAGGAGCATATCAATGTTTATTGCTAGACAGCCAATCTTTAACAGAAAAATGGAGGTTTTTGGATACGAGCTTCTATTTAGGGCGGGGAGTGATTCAAAAGGATTTGATGGCATATCTTCATCACATGCAACTGCTAGTGTGATAGGTGGTCTTTTTGAATCTGGAATCGATCAAATTGTAGATGATAAACGCGCATTTATCAATTTTGATGCGGAGTTTATCAATTCTGATCTACCTGAATTAATTGAAAGTCATCGTCTGATAATTGAAGTGTTAGAAGATGTTGAAGTTGATGAACAACTAATAGAACGTATAAAAAGTTTGAAATTTAAAGGTTATCGAATTGCACTTGATGACTTTGTGGAGAGTTATGATGATTATCCACTGGTACCTTTTGCAGATATCATAAAATACGACCTAATGGCAACACCACTTTCTACGCTTGAATCAACAGTGATAAAAGCGCTTAAAAACGGGAAAATACTACTTGCAGAGAAGATTGAAACTGAAGTGGAATTTATTCAGGCCAAGGAGATGGGTTTTACTTTATTTCAAGGATACTTTTTTAGTAAGCCTTCAATTATTGGAAAACCAAGCTCAAAGGCAACAACAAAGGCACAATATAGCCGTATTATAAATGAACTCAAGAAAGACGAACCTTCTTATCAAGTACTTGCAGAGATCATTGAAAAAGATGTGAATCTAGCCTATCGTGTGATGCGTGTGATAAGCTCAAGAGCAGGAGATGATTTGGTTTATTCTATTAAACGCGCTTTAACCTATATGGGTCTGAAAGAAATTGAGAGATGGATTAATATATTGATGATTCAAGAACTTGGTGATCATAAACCAAAAGAGTTGATGAATATGTCTTTGATTCGGACCAAGTTTGCTGAAACGATTGCCATACAAAGTGGCATGAGAAACATTAAGCACGAAGCATCTATGATGGGTCTTTTTAGCACGATAGATGCAATGCTCGATCAAAACATGGAAGAAGCCTTAATGGATATCTCTTTGCCAAACTCGATTAAAGATTCATTAATCAAGCATAAAGGTGTACTTATGCCAATCTTTCAGCTGGTGAGTGCATATGAAAAAGGTGAATGGGATATTACTGAGGAACTGACAAAACGGATGAAACTAGATGAAGATCAGTTGTTTGATGCCTATGTAGACGCTGTGAGCTGGGCGCGTGAAACGGTCAATCTGATGTATAAGATATAAGTTTACTTACACTGGAGGTTAAGGTGGCATTAAGCAAAATCATATCAAATGTACAACTCATATGTGAAGCAATTGCGAGTGTGGTTAATATTGATGTCACTATAGTTGATGATCAGCGGATTAGACTTGCTGGCACAGGGAGATACCGAGAGAGCATTGGAGAAAAGGTCAATGAAAACTCGGCTTTTAGTTATGCACTGAGAGAGAGCATGGGCTTCATCATTGAAAATCCAGGTGAACATCAGGCTTGCCTTAACTGTGATTGTAAAGATAAATGCACAGAACATGCTGAAGTGTGTTGTCCTATTCGTATTGATGGGGAGAATGTTGGTGTAATAGGGCTGATTGCTTTTAAAGAAGATCAAAGATTAGCACTGATAAAAAACCAAGGAAATCTGATGTCTTTTCTAGATCGAATGGCAGATCTAATTGCTTCTAAGTTAAAAGAATTTGAAAGTCATGAGGCGATTGAGCTTTTAGCTAAAGAGCTTGAGGTCGTTTTTGAAAGTATAGATACGAGTTTGATTGCATGTGATAAGACGGGGACTGTTTTGCGAGTGAATAGAAAGTTTAAGCGCGCTTTTGGTCTTGAAACTATAGGGCATCTAGATGAACTTTTATATGAAAGAGAGTTAACGCATCTACTGAGGTTAAAAGAAAATAGTAAAAACCACTTTCAAACTTTTAAGGGCGGGATGCAGGGCATCTTCGATGTCTCTTTGATCAAAGTACAACACGCGATTAAAGGCTATATCATCACTATTAAAACGGTGGAAGAAGTGATGCGCACTGTCAATGATATGGTATTGGATTCACTTGCGACCGGTTTTGATCAAATCATAGGTGAGTCAAAGTCTATGGTCCAAGTCAAGGCATTGGCACAAAAGGTAGCAAGTAGTGCATCTACGGTACTGATTCTCGGTGAGAGTGGCACTGGAAAAGAACTGTTTGCAAGGGCGATTCACCATAGCAGTCAAAGGCAGGCATTTCCTTTTGTTGCAATTAATTGTGCTGCGATACCAGATCATCTTCTTGAAAGTGAGCTTTTTGGTTATGAAGAAGGTGCCTTTACAGGTGCTAAAAAAGGTGGTAAGCCTGGTAAATTTCAGCTTGCTAATAAGGGTACATTATTTTTAGATGAAATAGGCGATATGCCTTTGCATTTACAAGTAAAACTTTTAAGAGCGCTACAAGAAAAACGTATAGAACGGTTGGGTGGTAATGGCGGTGTAGATGTAGATGTTAGAGTTATCGCTGCAACGCATGCCAATCTTGAGGAAAAAGTGAATGAGGGTACTTTTAGACAGGATCTATTTTATAGATTAAATGTAATCCCCCTTAATATTCCTCCCCTTAGAGAGAGATCAGATGACCTAATGCTTACGGTGCATTATATGATCTCGAAGTGGTGTACAAAACTTTTAAAACCATTGCCCAAAATATCAGGTGCTTTTAAAGATGCCTTGTTACTTCATGAATGGCCGGGTAATGTGAGGGAGCTTGAAAATGCAGTGGAGTATGCCATCAATGTATGTGAGGGCGACCGCCTCGAACTCTGGCATCTGCCAAAACGATTTACAGCTGTTTATGAAAAGGCAGCGAATAAAACTAAAGATCAAATTGTAGATCACCAACTAGATCAGCAACTAGTTCAACCTGTTGAACAACCGCAAAATAACTGGTTGATGCCACTTTCGCTGCTAGAAGAGAAAGCAATACATGCTGCTTTAGAGGTATATGGTAGTAGCGGTGAAGGTGTTGAAAAAGCTGCTAAAAGCTTAGGAATTAGTAGAGCGACACTTTATAGAAAAATGATGAAGAAATAGTTACATTGAAATCAATTATAGGTTTTATCTATAGTTGATTTTATTTTTTGACTTATTATTGCCACAAAATATGACGATACTATTTTATAGTATGGATACAGTTGAAATTTTTTAACACATGGAGGTGTTGACATGAAAATTTCGAGTTATGATGTGCAGCAAAAAGCGACATCAGCATTCTCAAGGGTTGAGCGAAGTGAGGTTAGTGTACAAACTTTTAACGTAGGCACTCAGCAAGGGAGTGAGCAAGGGTTACAAACTGGGAATCAAAACAGTTTTCTATTGTTGTCTTTATCTGACCAACAGTTAAGTCTAAATGAGACTAGAACTGAGGATTTATTTCATCTATCGGATGCAGATAAAGCAAAGATTCAATTACTAGAGACTTTTATTTCGGCAATAACAGGCCAGAAGTTTAAGTTTCAACAAGTGGTTAAGTCTGATGATAAGGCGAAAGATAATTCAGACTTTAAAAATCCCATCAAACTTGATCCAAAGTGGTGGCAACGTTATAAGAACGGAAAGGTCCATGGTAGTGGTCAGCGCGCTAATCAGCCGCATGTTGATCACGCGCCTCTTGATGTGGTTCCATCGCAGTCAAGCGGGCAAGGGGAAGGTGGATTTGGCGCTAGAATCACAACCTTACATACTGTAAGTGAGAGTGAACAGATGCGCTTTAGTTCACAAGGTGTAGTGAAGACCTCGGATGGGAAAGAAATTGCTTTCAATCTCAATTTGGAGATGTCACGCTCATATACAGAATCTACATCAACTTTACTTGAGATTGGTGCAAAGATGCAAGATCCTTTGGTGATCAACTTTGACGGGAAAGGGATAGCTTTTGGAGAAGATAGTCTAAAGCTTGACATCACTATGGATGGAACACCAGATCAGTTTAAAAATCTTGCTTCTGGTAGTGGTTTCCTTGCACTTGATAAAAACGGTAATGGAACAATCGATGATGGTTCTGAACTTTTTGGTCCTCAAACTGGTAGTGGGTTTGGAGAGCTTTCAAACTATGACACTGATGGCAACGGTTGGATTGATGAAGGCGATGAAATGTTCTCCTCTTTAAAAATATGGACGGTTTCTCCAGCAGGTGAGCAAACTTTGATCGGGCTAAAAGAAGCTGACGTAGGCGCGATTTATTTAGGAAAAGTTGCATCTAAATACCAGATGAAAAATGGTAGCGACTTGCTAGCATCAATCAGAGAATCAAGTGTTTATCTAAAGGAAAATGGTGGTGCTGGTTCGATACATGAAATAGACTTAAAAATTTAATCAATAAAAAGTGACGTGCAGTTATTAAGATGAACATTCTTAATAGCTGCTTTTTTCTAGCGTTTTAAATTTTGTTACAATTCATACATAAAGTGCGCTAGAACAGAGCCCACTCTTTTGTTAATTTATATATAAGAGTTAAATACTAGTAAAATTGTCGGAATTGCCATATTTACGTTTTCTTTGGGTATAAACATAAAGTAAAGAAAACATATTAAAAGATAGAAAATGTGGTGAAAAAATATAGGAGGAGGACAATTATGAAAAAACATGAACCTAAAGTGGTACTCAATGTACTAGGCATATCAGAGATGGTTCTATTTAAAGGCAATGAGCTTTCGATCAGAATTGGAAAAGAGCCTTCTCGAGATTTAGAAAGAGATTTAGTTGAAGATGCTATGTACGCACTTGGCGTAACAGTTAAAAAACCAAATCCATCTGCGCAATATGATGTGAAAGATTTTTATAGATTTGGTGTGCTTTTAGAAGTGAAGAGCATTAGACGTGAAGATGATTTTTATTACCTTGATGTTAAGGCTGTAGATAAAGTGAAGATAGAGCGGTTCTATACGATGGAATCTATACTTAAAGCGGATTATTCTTTCGAACCGACTATTGCAGATATGGAAGGACTTCCATATGCAGATATGTTAAAACATATCAAGCAGCTGGTTAAGGAGATCAGTATCTACTTTAAGGGGTCTGAACCTTTTGTGAATTTCATTGATGAAATTGATGATATCGAATTGTTAGCAGGTGTTTTACTTCAGTATATGAATATCACAATTGATGAAAAACAGCATATTTTTGAAGCCAAATCGTACAGTGAGAAGGGACTTAAGTTAATTGATGCCCTTAGTAAGCAGCGGGAATCTTTTGCTTTTCAAAAGGAAATGAGCGAGAAATTTTCTCAAGAAGCGAATAAAAATTACCGTAAGGCATTTTTAAGAGAACAGCTGAAAGCGATTCAAGAGGAATTAAATGAAGAAGGATCAGAAGGTTCTGGTAAGAAAGATTATAAACAACTTGTAGAAGATTCGCTTATGCCTGAAGATGTTAAAAAGATTGCTCTTGCAGAGAGTGAAAAATTTGAAGCCTTATCTCCGCAAAGTGCGGAGCGCAATGTCATCGCAAACTATCTAGATCTTTTAATTGCACTACCATGGGGTAAGTTTAAAGGTCCAGAAATCGATATCGAAAAAGCGAGAGCAGTCCTTGATGAAGATCACTATGGACTTAAAGATGTTAAAGATAGAATTATCCAGCACCTTGCAGTGCTTAAACTTAAAAAAGAAAAGCAAGGTTCGATTTTGTTACTTGTTGGACCGCCTGGAACTGGTAAAACAAGTCTAGGTAGAAGTATCGCGAAAGCGCTTGATCGTCCATATGTCCGTATGAGTCTTGGTGGTATACGTGATGAAGCTGAGATCAGAGGACATAGAAGAACTTATGTTGCAGCACTTCCCGGTAGAATTTTACAAGGAATGAAAAAATCAGGTCAAACAAATCCTATTTTCGTACTAGATGAAATTGATAAGCTACAAGTGGGCAACAGTGGTGATCCAGCAAGTGCACTTTTAGAGGTCCTCGATCCTGAACAGAACAATTCTTTTGCCGATCACTATCTGGAAGTACCTTATGATTTATCAGATGTCTTTTTTATCGCTACTGCTAACTCACTGAGAAGTATACCTGGACCATTACTTGACCGTATGGAAGTGATCGATATCTCAAGTTATACCAACATGGAAAAATTCCATATTGCGAAGGATCACTTGATTCCAGATGTTTTAGAGGAACATGGTCTAAGTGATGAGCAGTTGGTTATTGAGGAAGATGCGATTAAACACATTATTGATGCCTATACTAGAGAGGCAGGGGTGAGAGGTCTTAAACGCCAAATCGCTTCTGTTGCAAGGGTTGTATCTGAAAAAGTAGTGTTAAACCAAGTGCCACTTCCATACCATATCACTGACGATTTGGTATATGATGTGCTTGGAAAACCACTTGCAAGGCATGATCTAGCTGGAACCAACAACGCAGTTGGTGTAGCTACTGGGTTAGCTTGGACACCTGTTGGTGGTGAGATTCTCTTTATTGAAGGGTCGTTTATGCCAGGTAATGGTCAGCTGATTCTTACAGGTAAACTGGGTGATGTCATGAAAGAGTCTGCTCGTATTTCGCTAAGTTTAGTGAGATCAAGGCTTGCTTTCCAATCTCCTAATTTTGAATTTGGTAAGAAAGATCTGCATATCCACGTGCCATCTGGTGCGGTTCAAAAGGATGGTCCATCAGCAGGCGTTGCACTTTTTTCAGCCATATCATCTTTGATTTTAGGTCGTAAGATTCCATCGTATATTGCTATGACTGGTGAGATCACGCTTAGGGGCAATGTGCTTCCGGTTGGTGGGGTTAAGGAAAAAGTGATTGCGGCGCACCGTTCTGGTGTTAAAAAGATTTTGCTTCCTGAGGAGAACTTAAAAGACCTTGATGAAGTCCCAGAAGAAGTGAAAAATGAACTGGAATTTGTTGGCGTTTCTAAGGTTGAACAAGTGATCAAAGAACTTTTTGATCTTGA
This sequence comes from Fusibacter bizertensis, assembly GCF_029914245.1. GTDB lineage: Bacteria > Bacillota > Clostridia > Peptostreptococcales > Acidaminobacteraceae > Fusibacter_C > Fusibacter_C bizertensis. The sequence goes on along the minus strand of NZ_JARYZI010000004.1, from coordinate 322,282 downwards.
GCTTCCTGAAAATGAACCACTTGGCGGCGCGAGTTTTGATAGTGTCCATGCAACATTTTAGTTAAATTTAAGGAGTTGTCGCAAATCTAATATTCAAATTAGAAGAGCAGCAACTCCTTTTTTGTCGCAACTATTTTACTCGCTAACGTGATCGAGCATGACGTTAAGGATGACTTGATCGACTGTATCCATGGCATGTCTCGATAGAACACCAAGGTTTTTAATGGTATGGTCTGCCGTCTTCCCGATGATACCGTTTCCTTGCGGGACGATGACACCGCCCATAGAGAGGAGCGCTGATTGAACGGCAGCAGAAGCAGAGGTAGCAAGTTTAAGTGAGCAACCAATTTTTGCGCCATCACAGATCATACCTGTTGTATTGGCGATCATGTTTTGAACGGCACCTTCTAGTTGCTTTTGAGTGGCGCCCATTAACCATGAAAGTGCCACGGAAGCGCCAGTACCGGCTGCTACACCGCAGCCACAAAGCGCAGATAATCTGCCGATGTTGCTTTTTATGATGCCGTTAACAAGGTGAGAGATCGCAGCTGCTCTTGCAAGATGATCATCAGAAACTGCTGTTGATTTTGCGTATGCAACGATAGGTAATAGTGCTGTGATGCCGTTGTTACCACTGCCATTGCTACTCATAACTGGAAGTGAAACACCAGACATTCTCGCATCTGACGCTGCCGCTGTAAGGATCATGGAACGGTTCATAAGATCATCGCTGAGGATACCCCGTGTGGTGTTTTTATGAAGTGTTCGTCCAACTTCGAGTCCACAAGTGTTATCAAGACCATATTCGGCGATTTTTCGATTCATTTCATATCCTTCAAGTAAAAATTTAATTTCATCATATGGTAGTTTCTCTACTTCTTGAACAAGTTCATATAATGGGTATTCATATAGTGGGTTGATTTGAGCGCTTTTGCAAGTGCTAGGTTCTTCATAAAATTCGATGCCATCTTGGGTTTCAATGAGTGAAAAGTGATCGTGACGCCCTTCAATGATTGATTTACCAAATAGGACTTGATCGCCAACTTTTACTTCTATATAGATTTTGGCATCTGTGTCGGCGATTTTGAGCCTTATGCGTTTTGCGTTGATCAGTTCATATGCGCGATCTATGTCTTTGCGCGTGATGTTTTTGAAAATTTCAAGTCCATCTTCACTTTCACATGCGACGATACCAAGTGCTGAGGCAACCACAAGACCAACTTGATCTGTGCCAGGTATGCCAACTGCTAATCCGTTTTTGAAGATGTTTGGACTCACTGCGACATCTACTATAAAATCAGGATTCTCTAGTGAGAGATCACCGCAGTATAACTCTTTAGCTTTTGATACCGCAAGTGCAACAGCAACTGGTTCGGTACAGCCCATCGCTGGTTTCACTTCATCTTTAAGTGTTTTAATGATCATTTGTGAAAGTGTCATCTTATCCTCCGCTCTTTTGGTTGAACATATCATGCATGGTTTATTCTGCACTTTGCATATATGTGTTAGCATGCATGTATAAGTTCATTTACATATGTAGCTTCTCTTGTACAGTTATAAGTGCAATTGTCATGCCAAATTATCAGGAGAATGATATATACGTTGATATTGCTTTAGTGTTGGAAGATTAAGAGTTATGAGAGGGAGGAAATTCAATTCTGATTTCTCATATTGAGAAATATTTTGAAGAAATTGTGTTGATATATTCTCATATTGAGAATAATCGGTATCTTTTGATGTTGTTTCTCATTTTGAGAATATGATGCGTGTGATTACAAAAAAAAATGACGCATAAGCGTCAAGTGGCATGTATACGTTATGAGGAAATAACGTGTTATTTTTATCCACAAAGAATAGAAATTAATAAGGGATACCCCCTGCGTGGGGGGCTATAATTCATTTTAGCACAGGCGGTTTGATTAATCAATAGAGTATGATAAAATATTTATAGTGATAGTATTTATAGATGAAAGGTAGGTTAAATTTATGGATTATAAAGAAGTGAAATTGGAATTTACAAATAGATTTGAAGGTGATTTAATTGCACCTAAAGCAGTGGTGAAAATAGGCGGAGAAGAAGGTATGGTAGCGCCATATGACATGTTATTAGGTGCCCTTGGTTCATGTCTTTACTCGACTTTCCTCGATATTATGAGAAAGAAACGTATCGGTTTTGAAAAACTTGAGATGGTGATTACTGGAGAGAAAAGAACAGAAGTACCAACTACCTTAAAATGGGTGAAAATTGAAGCGAATGTATTTGCACCAGAAAAAGAAATCGGTGTGGATCAAGCTTTCAAATTATCAACTGAATATTGCTCAATCTATCAGACGATCTCACATGTGGCTGAGATGTCTTATGAAGTAAAGATCGTTTAGTTAAGGATCGCCCCATTAACCAGTCGGTCAATGGGGCGAATTTTATTTTTAATCGTTCTAATTTTTAAGTGTTTTTATTGCGATGTGAATTTCAGTCATACGTGAGCGTGTTAGCGAATAGGGTTTATATGAAAGATATGCAAGTCCAAAGCTGGCAATTGCACCGACTGCTAAAAGTAGTGCAAGTCCAATTACGGTAGAGTTCAGCTGTGTACTTAGTTTTGAATCAAATTTTAAAAAATCTAGTGCAAATCCTAGTAAAAAAATCGCAACGGATTGAGACAACTTGTAACAAAGTGTAAGCGTACCATAGAAAACACCTTCTTGTCGCGCGCCAGTTTTAAGTGCTTGCGCATCTACGGCATCTGCAACCATGGCTTGTGGCAGTGTAAATAGTCCGCCTGTTCCAAAACCAGCAATGATACCAAAAGGCAGGAGATAGATGACATTGCCTTGTATCGCATCTTTAAAGATGACGCATATAACAAAATATGCTGTAGCTGCAAAAGCTAACTTTAGTCCAAGTTTGATCCCTGTTTTCTTTTCATGTCGATCGGTGTATTTGATCCAAAAAGGTTGACTTGCAATACTGAGTACAAGTTGAGAACCAACGATTGCTGCGATTCCTGTGTTGTTGAGTCCAAAGGTATACGTATACACATGAAGCCCTAAAGTGCTGATAAGTGCACTTGCGATATTTGTAAATAGATAACCTAAAACTACCGCTCGGAAATCAACGTTTTTAAAGGAACTCCCAATTTCAAAGAAAAATGATTTTATATTTAGTGATGAATCTCTCATCACGCGTTCATTTAGCTGAGGAATAAGATGTTTTGTTGACGTGTAAGCTGCGATCATGGAGAGAAACATTATAACAGAAGCAAAGATTGCCATGTTGTGATAGCCTGCGGGATTAAGTTGCCCGATTGGAAACTCAGGTGTACTTCTAAAAAACACGAGCATCCCAAAAGCGGTTGCTAGAAACAAGCCAAGTAAAAAGAAAGTTGTCTTTACAGCTTGAATCCGTGTACGCTCTGTATAATCATCGCTAATTTCAGCGGCAAGTGCAGTATAAGGTGTTATAAAGATGGTTAAGAAAGTCTTCACTAAAAGAACTAGTATAATCATAAGTAGCCATTTGACGATATCACTGTATGAAGCAGGGATAAACCAAAGTCCCAAATTAACAACTGTTGCCCCTATGCCACCAATGATCAGATAGAGGTGTCGTCTACCAAAGCGTTTATTTCTTGTTAAATCAGAGAGGTATCCCATAATAGGATCTGAAAGTGCATCCCAAATAATGCCAAGACTGACCAATAATCCGATAGATGCACCGGACATTCCCAGAATTACAGTGGCGTAAAAGACTAAATATGCCGATATTATCTGTGTAGTGAGGCCAAAGCCTATATTTCCGAAGCCAAAGCCCCAGAGTGTGCGTTTTTTCAGTGCTTCCATAGTGTTCCTCTCAGTCGGTCTATATTTGTAAGTGTCAGTTAGCTGTGTAGCTATAAGGCAATTGGTAAGTCTTATGTCCCATTATATGTGAATCTTATATGGGTTTCAAGATACGTACAGATAAGTTATTGTTAAATCTTTATAGACGTTTGTTACATAGCTATTATATACTGTAGAAAGTCATACAATATTATATAGCCTTATATTGTTAGTCACTCAATGTCAAATTTATAAAGTGGTGAGATGATGTCAAATAAAATCGATATAAATACGAAAATTCAAAGCAGTTTTGAAGGCCCAAGTAAAAGTTATTATCAGACGAAAACGCGTTTTGATGAGATATTAAAAAACAAGCTTGGGATAGGTAAAGGTGCATCGTCAGAGTATAGTGTCAGTGGTTATTCTGATCTCTCTGGTATAACGCCTACTTCAAATACCAACAACTATGGCATAGCTTCATCGGTCAATTCTATATATGACAATGTGAGGCTTTCAAGTGGTGCGTCGGCAGCTGCTATAGATGAAAAGCTTAGAGGTACTGAACTAGAAGGCTTAGGTGCTTCTTTTGCAAAGGCTGAAGCAGATTATGGTGTCAATGCATGGTTTTTAACGGGATTAGCGATCCATGAATCCGGTTATGGGACAAGCAAGATCGCTCAGGATAAAAACAATCTCTTTGGGTATCAAGCTTATGATGCAACGCCATATGCCAGTGCAGCTACTTTTTCTAGTAAATCTGAAAGTATTGACTATGTTGCAAAGTACTTATCTGAAGCGTATCTAACACCAGGTGGTACATATTATAATGGTACTTCAGTGGACAGTATCGGACAAAGATATGCTACAGATCCGAACTGGTCAAGTAAGGTTAAGAAGCTTATGGCGAATCTTCTTAGCGCATAAACAGCATAACAAACGTTTATGAAAATCACATTAAAATATAACTAAAATTCAATTTAAAGGTGTGACTTTAGACGTGTTATTATAAAGAAGCTATGAACTATATAGCGTAAAATTAAAGAGAAGATTAAAGAGGAAATCAAAGAGGATTTTAATTTAAGTAGATGTACTACGAAGTCTAAATATGAAGTCGCGGTACGAAGTAAAGGGAGGACACATGTCAAAAGTTTATTTTAAGAGGGTAGACAACAAGGATATTAAAGCGCTTAGTGATGCTGCGCTTTCACTTATGGAAACATTAATTGCTCAGGAAGGGCATACCTTTAAAGGTACTGTGCCTATGAAAGTGCATTTTGGCGAAAAAGGCAACGATACTTATGTACCGTCGACTTGTTATGAAGGTGTTATAGATTATTTAAAAGCAAATGAGATTCCATCGGCTTTTATAGAGACTAATGTACTTTATAGAGGCGCTAGAACAACAGCAGAAAGTCATAAACAAATTGCAAAAGACCACGGTTTCACACAACTTCCTGTGATCATCGCAGATGGTGAAATGGGTGAACTTTTCGATGAAATTGAGATCAATAAAGAGTTTTTTAAATCATGTAAAATCGGTAAAGCTTTTGGAGATTATGAGCAGTTTATAGTGATGAGTCACTTTAAAGGTCATGGCTCTGCTGGTTTTGGTGGCGCAATGAAGCAACTTTCTATGGGTTTTGCATCAAGAGGCGGCAAGATGGCACAGCACGCAGGTATTAATCCTGTGGTGAAGGCATCAAAATGTATCGCTTGTGGACTTTGTATCAAAAAATGTGATGTTGATGCGATTACTATGGAAGAAAAAGCGTTCATCAATCATGACAAATGTGTTGGCTGTGCAGGCTGTATCGCTGTTTGCCCTGTAGGCGCAATCCAAAGTGACTGGACAGGCAAAAATTTTAAAGAAAAAATCGCTGAATACGCTTATGCTGCTCAGCTTGGAAAAGATAATATCTACATTACGTACCTTATCAACGTGACACCAGAGTGTGACTGTATGGGACAACACATGCACACAGTCGCTGAAGATATCGGTGTTTTCGTCTCAAAAGATCCGGTAGCAATAGATGCAGCTTGTATTGATATGCTCCAGAAAGAAGCTGGCGAAAAATTATTTGATGATGGTCGTGATTCAATAAGACATGCTGTGAAGATCGGACTTGGCACAGATGCTTACGAACTAATAGGCTAAAAGGTGTCAGGTCATAGTTAGCCTTTTGGCTAACTTTGACCTGACACCTTTTAGCTTTAACCAGATAGGGAGTAAAATTTTGAAGAGACAGAAAAAAACAAGATGCATGATGATGTTATATCAGATGCTGATGCTGACGATGGTCGTGTTAACCGGTTGTAATCAAGGTGGTTCCGGCTCAAATGAGCCTATAATTCATGAAGCTACCTCGCAAGTTGAATCACAAACTAAGCCGCAAGACGACCCAATAACGCTTCCTTCTCGTGACACAAATAATCAAATTACAGCAACGATTATCTCGGACATACACCAACTTTCGCCAGATTTAAGAGCGGACAATAAGGTGTTCGAAACATTTATAAATAGTGGAGACGGCAAACTCTTAGCGTATTCGACTGAAATTTTAGAAGCTCTTAAAGTGGATATTGACACTGACATCTTAATCGTCAGTGGCGACCTTACGACCCATGGTGAACTTAGCTCGCATGAATGGCTTGCCAATTATTTTCATGAGATCGAAGCAAAAGATATAGGTGCTGACAGTGGCACAAGTAGACATACGCGGGTCTTTGTCATCCCAGGTAACCACGATGTAAACAACCCATATGCGCGGACTTTTGTCTCTGGTAAACAGGAAGTCACTGACACAGTTTCACCTGGCGAATTCTCCAGTATATATTCGGATTTTGGCTATAACGAAGCACTGTCTAGAGATCCAAGTTCACTCAGTTACGTGGTAAGATTAGCAGATGATTTTTATTTAGTGATGCTTGATACCTGCAAATATGAGGATAACATAGCACTTGGTTACCCAGTCACAGGAGGCGAACTTAGGACGTCTACGATAGAGTGGCTTTTGGATGTGGATAAGCAGATAAAAGCACTCTCGCCAAAAGGTGCAAAGGTCATTTCTTCTTCTCATCATAATATGCTATCGCATTCACCAGTTCATGACCGTGGGTTTGTCATTGATAATATTCAGGAAGGAACCGATATCCTTGATACATTGGGGATAAAACTCAATTTTTCAGGACATATCCACATACAAGATATTATATCTGAGGGTAATCTCACAGAGATTGCAACAGGCAGTCTTTTGCAATATGCACAGACTTATGGCGTTGCGACTTTTACAGATGAAAAGGTAGATTATCACACGCAGTGGATAGATATGGACAGTTACGCCCAATTAGAAAAATTAACAGATCCATTTTTACTAGACTTTAAATCGCATGCACGTGAAGTTTTTAGAGAAAATTCTGTGGCACTTATCGGTGAAAGAATTGCAAATAGCCGAACGCTTGAGGAAGTTGAGGCGATGAAAACAGTATTTGCAGACCTTAATGAAGGGTATTTTGCTGGAACAGATAGTGATGCTATCATAAAAGAAACCATCAGAAACGGACTGGGTTATGCACTTTGGATGCAGGAAGAAGAAGGGTTTTTGAGGAGCTATGTGGAATCCATGCTATTGGATGATTCACCCGATAATGAATATAGCGGAGAAATATAGGCTAAAAGGTGTCAGGTCATAGTTAGCCATTTGGCTAACTATGACCTGACACCTTTTAGCCAACTAGGAGATACGTATGCGAATTACAGTGATTACAGTTGGAAAAATTAAAGAAAAATTCTTTACTGATGCGATTGGTGAATATACGAAGCGGCTAAGCAAGTATTGCACCCTAAATCAGATAGAAGTACCAGATGAAAAAGCACCGGAGACACTCTCAGACAAAGAGATGGTGCAGATCAAAGATAAAGAAGGCGAACGAATCTTAGCCAAAATCAAAGATTCACAGTATGTGATCACACTTGAGATCAAAGGAAAGCAGCTTACTTCTGAGGGGTTATCAGAGAAGTTAGCGGATCTTGGACTTGAAGGTAACTCTGATGTTGTATTTATCATCGGAGGGAGTCTTGGACTTTCGGATCTTGTTTTGGAGAGGTCTAATTTTGCACTGTCCTTTTCTAAGATGACGTTTCCGCATCAGATGATGAAGGTGGTGCTCTTGGAGCAGATTTATCGTGGGTTTCGGATTATGAAGGGTGAGCCGTATCACAAGTAAGTGCGTTTTTTTCAAAAGTTTATGGAAATCAAAATGATGCACAGGAGAATCTATGGAATACTTGACATATAGACCTAGCCATGAATTGGAATCATTAATAAACTTATACTGGAGTTTGAAAGTTCCTAAGCAGGAAAGTCATAGTAGGCAAAGAATCATACCAGATGGTTGTATAGAGATGGCTTTTATTCTAGGTGATGACATCAAAAGATTTATATCAGATGATGAGTTTATCTTACAGCCAAGAGCTATGGTAATTGGGCAAATTGTGGAGCCTTTTTATATTGAACCTGTTGGGGAGGTGGATACTTTTGCGATTAGTTTCTTCCCGCTAGGATTTTCGAATCTGATTGATCAATCATTGGATGAATTAGTAAACAAAGAAACACCTTTAGATGAATTGTTTGACCCAAAGATAATCAGAAAACTGGAAAGTGATATCATACAAGCAGACTCTACTCAAGAACGTATTGCTATTATGGAGGCGTTTTTACTTGAGAGGCTAAAAGAAAATAAAGTCATAGATCAAGTTGTAAGAACGACTGTAGACGCCATTTATCAAAGTAGTGGTCGTGTAAAAATTGCGGATATTTTCGGAGTAGACAAGGGGAGTAGAAGACGATTAGAACGTCAGTTCAAAAGACACATTGGCTTAAGTCCTAAACAGCTAGGCAAAGTTATACGCTTACAAGCAGCACTTTCTCTATTGCTTGATATAGAACCTCAAAGTTTGACGAAAATCGCGTACTCAAGTGAGTATTATGACCAGTCTCATTTTATAAAAGATTTCAAGGAGTTTACAGGAATTACACCCAAGGATTTTTTTAGATCGGATGAAATGATTCTATCAAGTAAATTCTACAAATAGAGCATCTGTCGCTTTTTTACAATTTTTTTAATCAGGTATGGTTTATAGTGATAATACCATTAAAAAAAGGAGGCATTTTATATGAAAAGCATGATTGCAATATTTGAAATTCCAGCTAAAGATATCAATCGGGCTGTGCATTTTTATGAAACACTGCTTGGTATTAGTATTAAAGTTATGGATTTTCAGGGTATGAAGATGGGTGTATTCCCCAGCGAAGATCAATTGTCATTTGGCACTATTGTCGAAGGTGAAGGAAATGAACCTTCGGTGAATGGCGTGACAATATACTTGAATATGGAGAAAGACATTGAAGGACTTCTAAGCCTTGTTGGCGATCTTGGAGGAACAGTGCTAGTAGAAAAATCACCTCACGCAGATGAGAGTGGATATTATGGTTTGTTCATAGATTCTGAAGGCAATAAGATAGGGCTTAATAACTTTAAGTAAATTTGAGGACAATAAAGATCTTTTTCATCGCACTAAATAACTAAAGGGACAGTTAATGCTGTCCCTTTTTACTGCTTATAAGTGTTCTAATACTTTTTGGAAAGGCAATCCTCTTCGTACAGTGCATTTCATAAGCAAAGGAAGTTTTAAGTGATTATTGTTTCCAGAACTTTGGTGAAAAAAGTGCAAGTACTGTAAATAATTCAAGTCGACCAAGAAGCATAAAGAACGATAATAAGAGCTTACCTGCATTTGAGAATTCAGAGTACGTATTCGTTGGGCCTACGAAATCAAAACCAGGTCCAATGTTGCCCAGTGTTGCTGCGACAGCACTGCCTGCACTTAGCATGCTAATACCTTCAAGTGAGATCAGCATCGTTCCAAATACAAATATGAGTATATATAACATAAAGAAACTTGCGATATTTAGAAGGACATTCTCTGGAACAGCTTGATTATTTAGTTTTACGGCTACTACGGATCTAGGATGTAGTATGCGCGTAAATTCACGACGGACAAGTTTGATTAGGGCAAGTATTCGGACGACCTTGATGGAACCACCCGTTGAACCTGCACTACCACCTACAAACATGAGCATGAACAGAATTGCTTTTGAAAATGTCGTCCACTGTTCATAATCAAAGGAGGTGTAACCCGTCGTTGTTATGATCGAGGTTACCTGGAAGAATGCGTGTTGGAAGGATTCAAACCAGTTGTGGTAAAGATCCATATTCATGTTAATTGTAATAGCAAGAACCGTTGCAACAATAATGCCTACATAAAATTTCAGTTCACTGTTGCGAAGCACATCGCGCCATTTACCTTTATATACGTCATAGTAAAGGGAGAAGTTTGTGCCTGATAGCATCATGAAAACAGAAATCACGATATAAATATATGCGTTATTAAAGCCACCAATACTAGCATTTCGGGTAGAAAAGCCACCAGTGCCCAAAGTGGCAAAGGTGTGTACAGCGGATTCGAATGGGGTCATGCCCCCTATGAGAAGTAGAATAAATTCAGCGAAAGAAATAATGATGTATGTGGCATACAGAATTTTAGCAGTATCCTTAATACGAGGAACGATTCTATCTGCTACAGGGCCTGGGCTTTCTGCTTTGAAAACATGAAAACCACCAGTACCCATCATAGGAAGAATGGCGACTGCCACCACAAGAATTCCCATGCCTCCAATCCAGTGGGTGAAAGATCGCCAAAATAATATGCCCATTGGCAAGACTTCAATATCATTTATGATAGTTGCACCCGTTGTGGTAAATCCAGAAACGGTTTCGAAAAATGCATCCACATAACTTGGGATGCTGCCTGAAATATAAAATGGCAAGGCGCCAAAAGCTGATGCTAGAAGCCAACCTAAAGTCACTATGGCCAGGCCATCTCGTGTTTTAATCTTGGTCTTACCCTTTATGGGTATTTGAGACATTCCTGCGCCTGTAAATGCTGTAATACCAATACTCAATACAAATGGCATCACATCATATTGTTGCTTTGAAATGGCAATAAGCAGTGGAATAACCATACCGAGTGCCAGGATTAATAGTATATAACCAAGAACTTTTACAATTATACGTTTATTCATTAAAGACCATCCTTTAACTTCAGGAATGCTTTAAGTTTATGCACTTTCGCTAGTATGGAGAATATGACAACTCTATCGCCAGCTTGGATTTTAGATTCACCATGTGGAATAATCACTTTGCCATTATGGACAATAGAGCCGATTATAATGCCTTGTGGTAACTTGAGGTCTTTTAGAGGTTTGTTAATAATGCTCAATTTTTTATCAGCAATAATTTCCATGACTTCTGCTTGTCCATCGAGTAACAAGGAAACGGCAGCAACTCTACCACCACGGATGTATTTAAGAATATCACTGGCTGTAATGTTTACAGGGTTTATCGCCATATCGATTCCAAGTTTTTCGATAATATGAACATAACTTTGTCTTGATATCTTAGCAATAACCTTGCCTATCCCAAGTTGCTTTGCACGTAAAGACATGAATAGGTTTTCTTCATCAAAGCCTGTACAACCAATGAAAGCATCCATGTCAGCCAAGTCTTCTTCTAGCAAATCAATATCCGTTCCTTCACCATGTATGATGAGGGCGTTATCGGGTAACAGTTCAGAAAGATTTTTGCAGCGCTCTAAATCAGACTCAATGATTTTAACACTAATCCCTTTTTGAGTGAGAGATTTTGCAAGATAGTATCCAATTCTACTTCCACCTATGATCATGACTTTACGAATGTTTTTATTGTCAACTGAAGATTTCAATACTTTTGCTAAATTTTGAATCTTATCACGTTGTCCAACAACATAAATCGTATCATTTTCTTTCAAAATAGTATCACCATGTGGAATGATAATATTTCCATTACGTGAAATAGCCGCGATTACCAGATCATCTAAGTAATCAAGCTCACTAATGGACTTATTAACAAAGGATGAGATATTTTTAATACTAAAGTTAACAACTGAAACTTTCCCCTTTGCGTAATCGTCAAAATAGAAGGTATAGCTTTCCATTAAATAACGCAGTATCATGTTTGCAGTGGATTGCTCAGGATTGATAACGTGATCAATGTTGTAGTATTTTTTAAAAAAGTCAAGTTGTGAAGCGTACTCTGGATTCCTGATACGAGCGATGCTACGTTTAGAACCGAGATTTTTTGACATGGAACTAATGAGAATGTTGGTTTCATCACTACTAGTAACAGCGATGGTTAAGTCATAAGTTTCAATATTCAATTCTTCCAATATATCTTTTCTAGCACCATTTGCATGTACTGTTAATACATCCATATGATCCTTTAAGTGATCTAAAACTACAGGATTGTTATCCATTAGTGTAACTTGTATTTCGCCATTGAGTGCAGCTGCTAATTTTTTGCCTAATTTTCCTGCTCCAATAATCATAACTTTCATATTGCGACCAACCTTTTGATTTTTTATGTTGTCTATAAGCATTGTATTAGAAAAAATAGGCATTTTCAAATTTTTATTTAGAGAATTAGAATCATTTTCAAAAAAATCATTTCAAAATTACCATAATAATCCTGAATTGCTTTTGCTCTTTATCAATAGATCGATGAACGCATCAGCATAATTAAGCAGACCTAGAAAGCTTCATAAGGAGTAATATATCTTAAGATTTTTTTGGAAAGAGAGTTACACCAATTTTGAATATCATTATTTTGATAGAGCCATACACCGATAGGCTTAATCAAGATGCTGTATGGGAACTACAGCTTTTTAGTGGGCGTTTTTAATAGTTGTATCTAACCATTTGACGATCAACTCAATAGCTCCTTGGGCATATATTTTGTCTCCCAGAAAAAAAGCATGGTAAGGCAGCTGATCCCTTTTATAATTGTAGCGCGCATTAAGAAGCTCATGACTCGCATCCTTAATTAAATGAAGTTCGTAATTTTTTTTATTTATTTTTTCAAACTCACTGGTATACGTCTGAATCGAATCTTCTACATCGACGTTTAAATCAGAATCACCAAAAACACCAAGAAATGGCGCTTTGATATAAGATATTCCCTCTATGCTATTTGCCTCAAAATTTAGAAAGGCAAAGTTAAAGCGTTCTTTTGACATTGGTTGTTCGTAATCATGCTGCTTCACATACGCTGAGTATACTTCGTAGTCGTTTTCAGCAATGAGTTGATCACTTGTATCGATATAACTCAAATAGTTATTGGTTTCCTCTGCACTAAAACCTGAGGTTTCTGCATACTTTGTTTCAAAATAGCGATGTTGTTCGATCCAATCGATGGCGCCCCCGACAACAATATAAAAATCAAGGGGTGCATCCATCATTGCTAACTCAGAAGTTACCCAACCACCTTGTGAGAAGGCCAATGTACCAAGTGATTGAACTGGCACTTGTTTTTTTATTGCTGAAACAGCATCCACAACTTCTACAGCACGGTCTTTTATCGTCTGATTTAACCAATCTCTAGATGACTTACCAACACCTGCTTTATCATAGGAGAAGCAGGCATAACCAGCTTCTAGCAGGCGATTCATGATAAAGTTATAGCCACCATCCAAAGTCCTATTTGCGGCACCATCGCCATGAACGAACACGACCACATCATAGGGACCAGGCTTATCAGGTAAAAAGAGTGAACCAGACAGCTGGTTCTCACTTGAAAAAGTGAGTTCAATCTCTTTTGTGGCCTTAAGTTCCATCGCATCTAATCTCACTAAAATATACATCGCCAATATGACAAGTAGAATGACTATAAGTGTAACTCTTTTTTTCATATCGCCTCCTAGCTAGTTTAAGTTTTTTTTCATGTGCGTCACCCCAGTAACGCCCAACAATCCTGCAAAAGGTTTATGAGTTTTCGTATAAGCTGTTTTTCTAAAGCCTAATCTATAATAAAGGTTTTGGGCTTTAGGGTCTTCATCCCCGATTATATTAACAAACTTTCTTTTGAAGGCACTGGCATATAAGTAAGCTGCTTGGTCTTGATCAATTTCTTTAAAGCCTTGTTGTATACTCATTTTCTGCTCTCCAAGTTTAAATAGAGTGTAGCTGCGAGGTGATCTCCCGTATAATAGGATGGTTTTGCTAAAACTTTTAAGTATATTGCAGGATTGGGAATCAGGCTGTTTTGATCGCAGTAGGTCATCATCTCGTCTATTGCGGCATCAATGTCCACCTCTTTCTTGTAGATTAAGGCCTTCAGTAGAAATAGATTCCCCTGCGCCGGGACATTTGATAGGGGGAGGACAATATCCTTATCCGATAACAGGAGTTTCAAGTCGGTTAACTCAGTAATATCAAAGGCTTCAGAAACATTACAAACATGACATCCTTTATTTTGCAGAGCATAAAAGTCTTTCAACTGTTCTAAACTCGCCATTAAATCTGCTTGGATTTTTTCTAAAGCTAGAATATTTTCTTTCACATGGTCCAGGCCTTGAGAGATAAGTTGAAACTGCATGTCAGGTGTATGTGCATATGCCCCTTCGTGTAACTGTTTGATTTGTTCAAGAGAAAAACCCGCATGCCTTAATTGCGTTACGCCTTTTAAAAACAAGAGGTGCGTTAGTGAGATCAGTCGATAATTATTGGTATCGCGATGTAACGGTGGAATGATCCCTTCCTTCTCATAATAGCGAATTGTTTCCACGCTAATGTCTAAAAAGCTTGCTGCTTGACCAATCGATATATATCTACTCATATTCCCTCCTTGAACCTATTATATACCCTGAAGTTACTTTAGGGTCAACAGGTATCACGCATTAGGTGTTGTTTTACTTTGGTTCACTCAATTTTTTGATAGATATCCTTTGTAAGTATTAACAAGCCTACTCTGTTTCGTCTTTTGATTTATGTGTCTATTTCATATGAAAAGTAGATAAAAATATCAATTATGTAACCAGCCTTGTTATAAATAGAATTTGCTCTTGAAGAAAGATTTTTTATATGACAAACTTGAATCAGACCACTTAAAAAGGGAGATGAAGAATATGGACGTCATTCAAGTATTTATCGATTATAGAAATTCGATTGGTGACAGGATGCCACTATACAAAAGCGTTACCGATACTTTTGAAATTCAAAGAGCACTGTATCCGGGGAGTCATGTTGATATAATGCCATCCTTCGTTATACCAAGTGTGATATACATGGACAGTTTCAAAGGAACAATAGAGTTCTTCAAAAAGATGGAGATTATACGAGGGTACGTCGAAACAAATAAAGCCTATTATAAAGACTTAGAGATCACTTTCATCGAAGGCGATTATAATCTTAAGTATGACATTCAACCTGTTGATTTGATCATCTCCCAGTTTGCTGGATTTGTTGGTCAGGCGACAAAGGCATATCTAAAAGTGGGTGGGATCTTGCTTTGTAATGACAGTCATGGAGATGCAACATTGGCTTACTGTGACTCTGATTATGAGTTTGTTGGTGTTGTAAATGCTAATGGCATAATTGATACTGAGAACCTGGAGAAGTATTTTAAATTTGCGAGAAGTCGTGATATAGACTTGGAAAAAGTAAGAAAGACGATGAAAGGCCCAAATTACAAAACAAAAGCTGATAATTACATTTTCAGAAAAAACCGCACTTAGGGGTTGTACGGAGAACCGTATTATAAATAACTACGATTTTTAGAGGAGCAATGAATGGCAATTTACTATTTAATACGACACGGCGAAGCTGATTATAGTGAAATGATGGATAAGGGATTTTGGGGATTTGGTCGTTCTTTTGCGCCATTATCACAAAATGGAGTCGCTCAAGTTGAAGCTACTGCAAATGATGTGATGGGAGACATTGGCGAACTTAAGAAATAGAATGAGAAATGTAGCTGATAAATATACTGATTACGACAAAGTAATTTTTGTTGGTCATGGTATGGCATTTAGAACGCTATCATACATTGAGCAGATGAATCCTGCTGAAATCATAGAATGCACTTATGATAGAGGTCAAAAAGATTGTGAGTACACTTTTCTCTAATGTTATACACAGAAGGTATACTGTAAAATATGCATTATATTTTACAGTATACCTTTTTATAATTTGAGTAGAAGGAGTTGATGAAAATGTCAAATATGTATTCGTCCATATCACCGCGCTCCAAGTATCAAAGCGGCATTTTGGATGATAAGCTGCAAATTTTCAAAAAAAGTCTTCCACAAAAGACAAAAACATTAAATACCACACAAAAGTCTTGTATAAAAGACTTTTGTGTGGTATTTTTATGTTGAGGTGATGTCTATGATGATCAAACGAGAAAAATACTTAGAAGAAATAAGAAAAGTAATGGGTAAGCAAGTGATTAAAGTACTATTAGGTATGCGCCGTGTTGGAAAATCTACATTACTTTTACAGATACAAGAGGAACTTTTAAGTCAAGGTGTAGAGAAGGATCAAATCATCAGTCTTAATTTTGAGTGGTTAGAGTTCGAAACGCTTAAAGCGTACAAGGCTCTTTATGAATATATTGAATCTAAGAAAATTAAAGGGAAGAAAACCTACGTCTTCTTAGATGAAGTTCAGGAAGTTGATGGATTTGAAAAGGTTGTAAATTCATTGAACTCAAAGGGTGATACAGAAGTCTTCATCACGGGCTCAAACTCAAAACTCTTATCTGGAGAGCTCGCAACCTATTTGACAGGGCGATTTTATACGATAGAAGTTTTGCCATTATCCTATAAAGAAGTGAGTGAAAGTTTCTCAAAGAATGAGGATGTTTTTATAGAATACCTTAGAACCGGTGGTATGCCTGGAAAATTTCAGTTTGATGAAGAACGCACTGCGAAAAATTATCTGATGGATATGTACCAGTCCATCTTATTAAGAGATATTGTCAAACGCTATAATGTAAGGGATGTAGATTTACTACAGCGTTTTATGTCTTATTTAATAAATAACATCGGTCAGATATTTTCAGCAGTGACAATTACAAATTATCTTAAAAGTGAAGGCCGAAAACTCTCAAAAGAAACGATCTATAACTATATAGAAGCTGCGAAGAGCACATATCTTGTTCACGGTGTCCCTAGGTATAATATTAAAGGCAAAGAACTAATGAAGACCAATGAAAAATATTTTATCAATGACCTAGGGATTAGAAATCTCTATTTTGACAATGAAAAAGATATAGGGCAAGCACTTGAAAATATAGTCTATCTAGAACTCAGAAGAAGGGGCTATGAAATATATGTTGGTAAATTTGACGATAAAGAAGTTGATTTTATAGCTGTTGATGGAGATAAGACAAAATATATTCAGGTTACGTATTTATTAGCAGAAGAAACGACTATTGAAAGAGAATTTTCAGTGCTTGAAGCCATTGACGATAATTTCCCCAAGATGGTTATTTCTATGGACAAAGTGAATCGCTCAAGAAACGGCATTGTGCATAAAAACATTATCGACTTCTTGCTGGATGTTTAGCTACTTAAATTGAGTACAATCTTAATTCCTTCCCAAGTGCGACACTCAGAATCGTATCATAAATAAAGGTTAACTTCGGTGTCACCAATAATAATTATTAGAAAGGAATCCTAATTTCAAATTTTGAAATCAGGATTTTTTACAGTTTGTCCTTTTGTGAAAACAATATGCTCACACTACATATTTTTCTCGATTGTTGGGGATTATAAAGCATGATATAATTGCACCAAAAGACCCGCTTTGATATTTGAAGGTAGGTAAATAACAATTTTATTCTCAAAATAGTGTATTAAAAACATCAGAACTTACACAGTTGGGACTTTCGAGTAGACAAATGAAAAAATTGCTTGACGTCGGTTTAACAAATATCGATATGAACGGCATAAAGGTAAGAATTTATGATCGAGAAAAAATGAAAGAAATAGTGTTTGTAACAACTAATAAGTGAAAAATCGCCTACGCAAATGAGTTGCTTTCGAATATAACAGTAATTCCATATGAGTATGATTTAGTAGAACCCCGTGAAGATGATATTAGAGTTATTGCAGAAGCTAAAGTTAGACAGGCTTATGAGAAAACAAAAAAACCTTGTATAGCCATGGATATTGGCTTTTTTATAAGGTCGTTAAATGGATTTCCAAAAGCTTATGTCAATTATGCATTAGAAACTATTGGAATATCAGGGATATTGAAACTAATGGAAGGTATTGAGGATAGACATTGTGAATTTCGTGAATGTCTTGCTTACTATGATGGTAATAAACTTGAATTATTTGAAAGTATTGGACCTGGAATTCTTTCAACTGAGATTAAAGGGGTTGAAAAAGAACATAAATTATCAGATCTGTGGTATATAGTCGAACCAAACGGTTTTGGAAAGACTCTGGCCGAGTTCAGTGAAGATGATTTCAATAAGCATCGAAAGCATCGTGAAAAATCAAGTTTAAGCATGTTTAGTTAATGGTATGAGAAACTGGTTTAGCATCAAATTATGCAATTGGATTAAGACGTAATTGTTACATTAAGTAAGTAAAATAATGTTATTCCTAGATTTTGAAGACTAAGATTCAGGGCATAGATTACCCATCGAAATAGGCCCAAACTATGGAATGTCAACACTTAGATACCCAAGCGTCCAATGAATTCTATTATTATTGAACCAATTCAGTATCCTTTCTTTCACCTGAACTGTAACCAATTATTTTGCGATTATACAGATCTATAAGGATACAAATGTAGTCACAGCGATTTCCAACTCTTACATACATCAAATCGCTTACAACAGCTGAAGTTCTTTGCGGAGTTTAGGCAGTTCTTCTTCCTCTGGTGTACGATTATCTTTAGCTTTGAACGATCCAGAGCTTTGACTCTGCTTCAGCCAATTATCAAAGTTGAGTCAGTCAAATGTTATTCAGCTAAAATATCTTTGCGTAATTTACCATTCAAATGTAGTTGGTTCATTTGTTTTTTGAATTCATCAGTAAATTTTCGGCGTTCGTGTCTAGACATAGTTATCTCTCCTAATCTTTTTCGGCTAGTTTAGTGCTGACAATCCATAGAGATATAGAGAAGTTAGTGCTAAAGAGTTTGTAGATTCTTAAAAGTCTCCCACAAAAGACAAAAACATAAAATGCCACGGAAAAGTCTCTTATAAAAGACTTTTCTGTGGCGTTTCTAAATTAAAGAATACGAAAGCAGCACATTAAGGTACCGTTTGGTACGCATCAAGCTAGTCACTCAAAAAAATGGCTTAACTTTCCCAAAACAGCTTAATCGTCTCCTCAGAATTCGCTCTACCGAAGAATGAGCCAAGGATGAAGGCGATAAGTGCGATGAACAGGGTAGGTACAATAGGGTGTGTATCGAAAAGCTGGATGTCCTGAATTGTAAAGAAAAAGAAGGCGGCGATACCTGTTACGATGGACAAGATGGCGCCTGTGGCATTTGCCCTTTTCCAGTAAAGACCTAGGAGTGTTGGCCAGAAGAAGGCTGCTTCTAGTCCACCGAAGGCAAAGAGATTAATCCAAACGATAATTGAAGGTGGTTTTATCGCGAAGATAAAGACTATTAAACCAATGATCGCTGTGGATACAAAGCTGATGCGGTTTAAATGCTTTGCTTTTATGTTGCCCTTACCATAGTTGATATAAAGATCTTTGATGATAGAGGCAGAAGCCAAAATCAGCATCGAGTCAACAGTAGACATAATCGCTGCAAGTGGTCCTGCAATAAAGATACCAGTTAAAATGGGTGGTAGTACCTTAATTGTAATACCTGGGATGGCACTATCGCCTGCAAGTCCAGGAACGACATAAGCGCCCAAAGCACCAACCAGATGCATGCCGAGCATCAAAAATCCTACGACTACTGTACCGATGATCATGGCACTATGAAGTGATTTAGAGTCTTTAAACCCCATACATCTGACTGTAGTTTGAGGTAATCCAATAACAGCAAAGCCAACGAGTACCCAAAATGATAGAATATATGGAATAGGGACTTTGCCACCGGCTGTTGGTGTCAGGGCGTCTGGATTTTCAACGATCATTTTTGCAGTAATATTTTCCATGCCACCACCTGCATGGATGACAGCAACAAGTAGAAATATCGTCGCAAGAACCATAACCACACCTTGGATTGCATCTGTAATTGCGACAGCCTTAAAACCACCGATGGTCGTATAGATAATTACAGAAATACCAAAGATGACGAGACCAGTTAAATAAGAATACCCTGTTACCGCTTCAAATAGCTTAGCACCGCCGATGAATTGCGCCACCATAGCAGCAGCAAAGAAAACGATCATTGCAATAGAGGTGGAAATGGCAATAAAATTATTGTCATAGCGCTTCTTTAAATAATCAGTGACAGTAACCGCGTTAATCTTTCTAGAGATAATGGCAAATTTCTTGCCGAGTACACCAAGGGTTAAAAAGGCGGTTGGCACTTGTATCATCGAGAGTAAAATCCACGCATAGCCTCTTGAATAAGCGACGCCAGGACCACCGATGAAACTACTTGCACTAGAATAGGTGGCAATCAAAGTCATGGCAAGAACAAATCCCCCCATAGAACGCCCACCGATAAAATAATCCTCAAGGAAGTTGCCATTATTTGAAGTGCGTGAGTTGGTATAAAGTGCAATTGCCAACATAAAAATGAGATAGACAATCATAGGGATTAAAATCATTAAATTATTCATGGTGCTCCTCCTCATCGCTTGCTTCATCTTCAAAAGGGATGTCTTTAAAGTGTTTTTTTACTACAAATGCAAGAAGCACTGAAATAAACACATACCCTAGGATACAACTATAAAAAAACCATGCTGGGAAGCCTAAAATATAGCTGTACTGAGAAACGTCCTTTAATCCTAACCCGTAAGCAAAGGCAAACCACCAGATGAAAAATATAATGTAAAGTCCAACGGTAATGAGGGCTTCCTTGTTGATCTGCTTGTTTTTTTCCTTGAAATTCATAGTTAATCTCCTCAATTATAATCAAAAAGGCAATAAAAAAGATGTAGATTGAGACCTAAATAGTCTTACTACACCTGCTTAGAATTGTTTATGAAGTAAAGATAGAGCCACCAAAAAAGCGATGGTTTGATCTGTCTTTGGCCGTGGCTCAAAGCAGAAAAAAATGAAAAAAAAGTATTCTAGCAGGTATGACTCAAAAAGATATCATCCACTCGCATAATACCATAATTTTCAAGTTGATTCAATACAAGGTTAATGGTTCATCATTTTCTTTCATTATTAGTTTTAGAAAATACACTAAAATACAAAAAATGGCAATCTATCCATCACCTATTGCAGAAAGGTAAGACACAGAAGTACAGGGGAGTTTATTGGCATGACCGAGAAATTCCTTTTTTTCAACATGGAGTAAAGGCTCAACGTGAAATAGATTTTGTCGGTATCAGATTAATGATAAACTTATCAAAGTATGAGTTAGATGTTTCGAAGAAAGAACAGGTCGCTCAACTACTGAGGGGAAAAACGTGCTTTTACAGTGAAATTTTGTTATGATGTATATAGTAAAATACATATAGTAGGTGATAAAATGTATTCGATTATAGATTTTAGTCAATGGATAGTAGATGAAGATACACCATATGGTAGTGGGGCAAGTGAAAAACATTGGTTAGTGAATGAAGAGACTAATGAAAAAGGAATTTTCAAATTTCCTAAAATCCAATATAATAAGAAAACAACAGGGGAACATTTAGCTGAGAAATTGGCTTATGAAATAGCAAAATGTATTGGTGTTAGTTCAGCGCGAGTAGATTTAGGACAATATCAAGGTAGAGTGGGTTCAATGAGCTATATGATTTTAAATAGTGATGAAGAATTAATTGAAGGTATTCAATATATAACAAAGATTTATCCCAATTATGATTCGGACAAATTTAAAGATAGTTTAACGGGTGACATTTATTCTATACAGATGATAATGGATTCTTTGATTGATTTAGGAGATAAGAGTAGAAAATTTATAGAAATTCCATTATTTGATTGCCTGATTGGAAATAGTGATAGGCATCATAGCAATTGGGCCATAATAAAGAATCGAAAGACTGGAAAATCAAAATTTTCACCAGTCTACGATAATGGTTCATCATTATGTTGTTATGTGAATCGAGAGAAAATTGATGATATATTGCGAAATGAACAACGGCTTGAGTCTTTGATTTATGGGAAATCAAAATCTTTAATAGGATGGGATACAGAAAAAAAAATAAGACATTTTGATTTATATGAGAAATTACTTGATGCATATTACGATGAATGTTCATTATTTGTTGAAAAAATGAAAGCCAATTTATCGGACCAGAAAATTAATGTTTTAATTAACGATTTTGATGATATAATTATGGATGCAAAAATGAAAAAAATAATTCAAATATTTATACAAAAACGAAGAGATTTCATGATAGATAGATATATTCTACGAAAGGAGGCAAAGGATGAGTAAGTTTGAAGGACGCGATTATTTATATGTTGTTTGGAAGTCCCCAGATAATGGTGCTCGAATTGTAATTGGAAAACTTTCAAAGAACGGGTGTTATGAATTTATATACAATGAAAAGGAAATTTCAAGAGCGTGCAAGAATGGATTTGAGCCATTAGTTGCTTTTCCTGAGTTTTCAAAAGAATATAAAAATGATGAAGTTTTCCCTACGTTTTCTTCAAGGCTTCCTGATAAAAGAAGAAAAGATATTCAGAAAATCTTACAAAAGTATGAAATGGATAATTATGATTCTTTTGAGTTATTAAGGAAGAGTGGTGGCAAACTACCAACAGATACATTGGAATTTATTGATCCTATTTTAAGTGATGATGTACATAGTATTGTAAGAGAATTTTATATTGCCGGAACGAGATATCGCGATTTATGTGATAGTGAAACGTATCCGGAGTGTATTTTGAAAATAGATTTAGTTGAAGGAGAAGCGTTAATAGTAGTTCATGATATAGATAATCAATTTGATGAAAATGCAATTTTACTTTTAAAGAATTCAGATAAGCGTGAGAAAATTGGTTATATTCCTGCATATTTTTCTGAGGCTGTATTGAAAGCGCTTAAATCAGACCGAAAAGTCACATGCGTTGTTAAAGAGTTTAGCCGTGAGAATTGTCAAGAATGTGTTAAGGTTAAAATGGTGATCCATTAGTAAGTATTGTTTAAAATACATTAGTTTAGTTAAATTATAGATTTTTAGTTTTTTCTAAAAGCGAGTTCAAGATGATGAATTCGCTTTTTTGAATAGTAATCAATTGGAATTGCTTAGTGAAAATATTTAAACTGTAGGTGTTTTTGACACTCACTAGGGTGCAAAACTAAGTACCTTAACACAAGAGATTGCGTTACCGATTATAAAGATCGTGATTAGCTTCTCAAATTTACCACAATTGTAGATGCAGGTAGCACGGGTTGCGCCCATGAAAATATAGATTCTCAATTTTTTAACTTAAAAAAGATAAATGACTGTTTGAAAAATACCCAGAGGAGCTATTGGGATTGAAAATACGCTTTTCGAAAGAAATTGTTGATGATCTAGGAATTGAACCCCTATTGAAAACGATTGAACTAGCGAATGAACTAGCGGTTCCAATCGTCGGTCATAGTACGAACTCACCTATTCCAGTAGATAAATTGGTATCCTATTTGAGATCTGGTGACATTCTAACACACGCATTTCATGGTATTGTCGGCGGTGATAAATGGATATTTTGAAAACATTATTCCCAAATGGTATGCAGAAACAATAGCTAAACTCAGAAACAACGGTTAAACTCAGATGCAATGGCTAAACTTGAAGTGGATGTTAAAAGGGACAAAGGATGATTTTTATAAAAACCATTCTTTGCCCCCTTTTATACTAGCGATTTACCTAGATTTAGTTGCCGAAATCACCCTATAAGGGCTTAAATTTGATTAAACGATTTTAAGAACATGACGTCCTGTATGTGAACCAGCTTTGATGTTTTTAAACACTTCATCGAGTTCTTCCATAACAACATCTTTAACAATCGCTTGACTCATGATGTGCCATTCATTTGCAAAACGCGTCCAAATTGCATCACGTTTTTCGATTGGGAAATTTACTGAGTCAACGCCAAGAATGCTAACGCCTCTGAGAATAAATGGCATAACTGTCGCATTGAATTTAATACCACCAGCATTGCCGCACATGCTCATGCTTCCACCGTAATAGATCTGAGGCAGTATGCCTGAAGCGACTTCACCACCTACAACATCAAGCACATAATGGAATTTTTGAGTATCGAGTACTTTTGGTTTTTCAGGGAACACGTCGCGCGCTAAAAGCACTTTTGTTGCACCGATTGAGAGTAGTTTTTCTATTTCATTTTCTTCTCTTGCAAGTGCGTTAATTTTCTTATAGCCACTTTCTCTAAGAAGTTGGATCGCAACACTGCCAACGCCGCCAGAAGCGCCAGTAACGAGAATTTCTTGATCCATATCAGGTGACATGCCTTTTGACTCAAGGGTCATAATCGAAAGAGCAGCTGTAAATCCAGCAGTACCGATGACCATCGCATCACGATGTGATAGTCCTTTAGGCAACGCGACAACCCACTCCGCGGGCACACGTACATACTCTGAAAAACCGCCTGTGTGTGACATCCCAGTCTGGAAACCAGTTACAAGAACATCTTGCCCTACTTTAAATTTGCTGTTTTCAGATGAAACAACAGTGCCACTTAAATCGATCCCAGGAATCATCGGATAGTCTCGAATGACGCCACCTTTCGTTTGTACTGCTAGCATATCCTTAAAGTTTACAGATGAGTATGCCACTTTTATTAGTACATCACCTTCTGAAAGCATTTCAGTTGTAATTCTTTCAATAGAATGTGAAACCTCACCGTCTTTTTCTCGTACAACAATAGCTTTAAATTCATTATTCATATTTTATACCTTCCTTTTTTTCTTTTATACAAAACAATTCGAATACAAAACATTTCTGTATAAGAACTATTTCTACTTCAAATATTATCAAATTTATGATATACTGTCAATAGAAAAAAATGAGGTGACCGTATGGAAGTAAGAGAATGTATCAATTTTTTATTGGGCGCTTCGCAGAATGTCGTATTTAAGTATTTTGCGAAACAATTATCAGATTATGGCTTGACGCCATCTCAATATGGCGTTTTAAATTGTCTTTGGCAATATGGTGATTTAAGCCCTTCTAAAATAAGAGAAATTTTGAGTCTTGAAGCATCATCAGTGTCTGGAATTCTTGATAGGATGCAAAAGAGTGGACT
The DNA here is from genome assembly GCF_029914245.1 of Fusibacter bizertensis. Classification (GTDB taxonomy): domain Bacteria; phylum Bacillota; class Clostridia; order Peptostreptococcales; family Acidaminobacteraceae; genus Fusibacter_C; species Fusibacter_C bizertensis. Next base: position 297,171 of record NZ_JARYZI010000004.1, on the reverse strand, counting down.
TGTTGATCGGCATATTGATGAAAATAATCGAAGGATTATCATTGTTACTCCAACAGAAAAATCCATGGAAGTGAAAGATGATGTGGAAGCAGTGGTTCGAGAAATGAATCAAAAATTTTTGGAACCTTTCTCAGATGAGGAAAGAATAATACTTAGAAAAGCGCTGACAACCATTATTGACAATGAATGAAAAAAGATATATTAGGATTAAAATGATAGCTTAATAAGCACTATAGAACGCCATACAAAATGCTTGCACTAAGGACTTTGTATGACGTTTTTATGTTTGATGGGGTCGAAGTGCTTCAAACATATAAGGTGCTTTATAAATATTGCGTAAATGCATAGGATAATACGGCGGCACATGGCACTAGCTGAAATAATAAATACTAATAAGGTGAAAAATATATAAATTAAATATATAAATTAAATTTATAAAAAAAAGTTTGGGGTATAAACTTTTTAAATCTTACGAATTTGTGGTTATTAAAGTTCATTTACACGGGGAGGAATGAATGTTTAATAAAGTCAATCAGTTGCAGATTATATCGAATCTAAACCTGTAGAGGGTTTTGAGTTCAAATTTATCGATATTGCAAATCTACCACTCTATAATCAAGATTATGATGAAAATTCTCCTGAAGCATATGTGGCTTTCAGAAATGAAGTAAAAGCAGTTGATGCAGAACAAGTCTTAGGATTCCTGAATTTGTTTGTGTTACCACAACCAGAAGTTTACCTAGGTAATATCATGAATGCTTTAGATGAAAATGGTAAATTAAGCAATGAAAATGTTCAAGGCTTTTTAGACAGTTTCGTTGGTTCATTTATACAATGGATTAATAAATTCTAATCGATTTGACAAAGTTAAAATCTTTCTTGGTAAAAATCAAATCCCTCATGTCTTCATGAGGGATTTTCTATGTTTCTTTTTTTGATTAGCCAACCATTCAAATAAGCTGATCGTCTTACTATCAATCGTCTCTGCTTGTAATCATTTTATAGGTCATCTGAGTGTTCTCTTTCATTGAAAAGAGGTTGGCTAGTGGTTTCCTCTCTATAGAATAACATCCCTAATCCCACCGCTGCAAGAGAGACGATTAGATAAAGTCCAATACTCGGATTTGTGATACCGCCATAGACGATAACGAGTGCGCCTAATATTGCACAGATGGGCACAACATAGCGTTTGCCAAAGCTAAGATCATCAAATGTGCGAATATACCAGATGTATAAAAAGATATATAAGCCATAAATCATTACGATTGGAATTTCATCGAGTCCGATGTATCTACCGAAGGTTTCGTTTATGCTAGCGTACCACAGTGCGGTATAGAGCAATGAAAGAGCAGCTGCGAAAAAAGCTGAATAAGTTGGAATACCTGTCCTTGGATTGACAAGTGCAATCTTCTTTGGAAAGGGACCTTGATTTCTAATCGCCAAAGAATAAGGGATACGGATACAAGAAAGAACGAGTCCGTTCAGGGTTCCTAGACAAGAAATGATAACAAAGACGGTTAAAATGGTGGACGCTACAGAACCAAACAACTGCGTGGTTGCAGTAGCGATAGCGCCATCTCCTTGAGCAATAATCGCAGAAGTTGGCAGTACCGATGCGATGCCTAAAAAGTACATGACGTAAACCACGAATACGATAAATGACCCCCAAACAAGTGCTTTAGGAAGATTTTTTTTCGAATCCTTTATTTCACTGTTGATCGTCACAGCAGCAATCCATCCTTCATAAGCAAAAGCAGTTGCTACAACGGCGTTTGCTAGAGTGCCACCGGAGGTTCCGATGGTACTTACTGCAGAAGAGAAGTTGTCGAAGGTAACGTGATTGAGCAGTCCTGAAATTGTTCCGATAATCGCAACCAAGCTTAGAGGAATAAGCTTAATCACCGTTGAGCCCACTTGAAATTTACCTGCTAAAAGAGGAGCCAAGCAGTTGATTAGGTAAATGACAGTAAGGTAAATAAGCGCCAAGCCCCAGGTCATTGGGGAATTTGAAGGATTATCACTACCTGTTAATATCATCGTGTATAAGGCTGCCACCCAAGCGAGAATTGCCGAGAGAGGCGTATAATATAGCACGCCCTTAAACCAACCGACCAAATAACCAAAGCGTTTGCCATATGCCATTTCTGAGTAATCTACGATACCATTTGATTTTTCTATTCTCTGAGCAAACTCCGCAAATACCAATGATCCAAAAATCATGGAAAAGGCACCCAACCCCCATGCGAGTAAAGCTAAAATCAAGTTACCATTTGTAAGTGTTAAAACGTCATCGGCTTTAAAGAATACACCTGAACCGATTACGACACCGACCACCATTGCAATAGCAGTGGGAAGTCCATATTTTTTTTCTAGTTTTCTCTCCATCCTACACCCCTTGGTTTTTATTAGGTGTAATTTTAAGTGTTTCGGCTGATTCTGTCAATGTATTTATATAATACATAGCGTATAGAAATATAGATAAGGTATAAACAATTTTGAATATTAGTTTTCTTTACGGTTTGCAAATTCCCGTTTATAATTATAAATAAGTATCATAAAGATAATTATTTATACAAGGGCACAATAGGAAAAGCATCAAACGCTCAAAAATAAAATTGCAATAAAAAGACGAAATCTATTATCATAGAAAGTAACGCCAAGAGAAGTTTCTGGGATTTTTTATATCGAAGTCGCAATTGATTTGTGACTGGAGTTGAGTTTTATATTATAATCGGGAAGGTTGATCAATATGCCTAACAAAGAAACTAGAAAAGAGGAGAGACGTAAAAAGAAAGAGTCTTTTTATAACGATGCTGAGATCTGGTGGGATAAACTGGATAATACTGCACATATTTTCCCGGTAATCGCTGGTGAGAGTATGTCAAATGTCTACAGGATCAGCGTAGTTCTTAAAGAGGACGTCATCCCTGAAAAACTTCAAGAGGCGCTCTCAATTGTCTTACCTAAATTTAAAGGGTTTAATGTTCGTTTAAGACAGGGCTTGTTCTGGTACTACTTTGAGAAAAATGGCAAACCAGCGCCTATTGTCAAGGAAGAGTCTTATTATCCATGTAGGTTTATCGTGCCGCATAGAAATAAAAGTTATTTATTTAGGGTGAGTTATTATAAAAAGAAAATTAATCTCGAAGTCTTTCATGTCCTATCTGATGGAATGGGAAGCCTTGCATTTTTAAAAGAACTAACATATCAATACCTCAGACTTGTTCATCCATCACTTAGAGAAACCCACGGCGATACCCTGAGCAGTGATACCTCAATGAATCGAGAAGATAGTTTTTTAAGTAATTTTAAGAAAAAAGCAGCAAAGCCCTATGTTTCAGCTAGAGCTTTTCTAATAAAAGGACAAAAGCTCACCAAGAACGAAATTGGGATCATACATGGCTACATGCAAGTAGATCAGCTCAAAGCTGTCTCAAGAAGCTATGGCGTTACCATAAATGAGCTATTGGTTGCGGTGTTTACTTATAGCATCTATATGGAGCACAATGAAGAGATGAAGGACAACAAAGCCATAAGAGTTGCCGTTCCTGTTAATTTGAGAGGTTTTTTTGAGTCTATCACAACAAAGAATTTTTTCGCAGTCGTTTCATCAGAATTCCATGCCCAGAAAGAAAACTACACATTTGAAGAGATTTTAGATATCGTAAAAAAAAGCCTTAGAGAACAAATTACACCAGATAACTTAATGAAGATCGTTTCTTACAATGTTTCTAATGAGAAAAACTTGTTGATACAAGTACTGCCACTTGAGATCAAAAAACTTGCGATGTATTATATTTACCGGAAGTCCTCACTTGCCAATACGACCACTATTTCAAACCTTGGAAATGTCGTTTTTAAAGATGAGTATGCGCCGTATATTGAAAAGTGCAACGCGATTATCGCTTTATCAAAAGGGCAAAGCTTAAAAGGAATTGTTTGTTCATATAATGGAACGCTTGCATACACCTTTAGTTCAATTCTTGTGAAGCCAGCCATTCAAAGGCGGTTTTTTAGAAAATTTGTCGAACTTGGTGTTGATGTCACAATAGAGAGTAACGGGGTGTATGATGAGTAGATGCAATCAGTGTAAAGTCGATGTCATAGACGATCATGCGGTTTGTCCTTTATGTCAAAGCGTACTTGAAAAAACCGAAACTACTAAAATTACTAAAACTACTGAAAATTTGTATCCCAATGTTAGGGTAATCGCGAAAAGGATTGATCTTATGATTAGGATTTACGCATTTTCAGCAATAGTTGTTGAAACTATGCTCGCTTATTGTAACTATAGAACATATGAAAAGTCATATTGGTCAGTTCTAGTTGGTGTAGTTCTTTTCTATGTGTTTATGGCACTCAAGATCACTTTTAAGGAAGGATATGAATATACAACCAAGAGTCTACTAATGGTGATCTTGGCGGTTTTATGCGTGGTTTTAATAGATGTTTTGACGGGCTTTAGAGGTTGGTCTCTTAACTATGTCCTACCATCGGCCATCATACTTCTAAATACGGGCATAATTGTCGCCATGTTTGTCAACATAAGAAATTGGCAAAGCTATATGATGATTGAACTCTTCGCGATTATTTGGAGTGCATTACCATTTGTTTTAAATAAGCTTGGATTTTTGACTGACCTAAACTTAAGTCATATTGCAACTGCATATTCAATCTTACTGTTTCTCGGCACAATTATAATCGGTGGTAAGCGCGCATCGAACGAACTTAAAAGAAGATTTCACGTGAGGTAGAGATGGCTAAAGAACCAAGCATACAAGGTAAAATAGCACGAAGTATGATTGCGAGTATCGCGTCAAATAAATTGGCCGGTTCAAAAATGAAAATTGGAAAAAAACTGAAGAATAAAAGTATATTTAAGTTGTATTATCCCCCTATATATAAGAGTGAAACTATAGAAAAGGCTCAGTTCACAATGGAGACATTGCGTAAAAGAGAAGTGACAGTGAAGTGCGCAATTCTTTATTTACATGGTGGCGGTTATGTTGGAAAACTAAAAAACAAACATCGATTAATGGCACTTAAATACTGTGAAAGCATCCCAGATGTGATGGTGCTCATGCCAGATTATAGAACGGCACCAGAGCATCCATATCCTGCGGCACTTGAAGATGCACTAGATGCTTATAGTTGGCTTCTTGAACAGGGTTATAATGAAGACCAAATCGTTATTGCTGGTGATTCTGCAGGAGGTGGTCTTGCTTTAGCAGTCTGCCTTTATTTAAAACACCTTAAAAGGAAACTTCCATGTGCAATAGTTGCAATGTCACCTTGGACAGACATGACTGCTAGTGGTGCATCCTATCATTTCAATTACGAAAATGACCCTCTTTTTGGCAATACAAAAGAATCTCTACTGTACAATAGAGATTATTTGGGCCGAGCAAGTAAATTTACACCTTATGTGTCGCCTTTATTTGGTGATTATAGCGATTTTCCCCCGATATTAATACAGGTTGGTAGTGATGAAATGCTACTTTCTGACTCAGTACGCGTAGCAGAAAAAGCTCAAAAAGATGGTGCAATAGTATGGCTACATATCTACGAGGGAATGTTCCATGATTTTCAAATGGCTGGTGACTTAATTCCAGAATCAAAAGAAGCCTGGAAAGAAGTCACCCAGTTTCTTTTAGATGTAAAAGAACAAGATAGCATTCTAGTGAAAAGGAGTCCAACTTTGATTAAATGAGAACCTTGATGGTGGTTAAAATGATAAATATAGTAAATGAATTCAATACCTATAAAAATTCAATTGGTAACAGAGTAGCTCTTTATAGAAGCGTTGCTAAAGCATTTCAAATAAAATCGGCTTTATATCCCGGGAGCCATATCGATATCATGCCATCATTTGTAATTCCAGATGTGACCTATATTGATAATTTTAAGGGAACGGTTAAATTTTTTAATGAAATGGAAGCGATTCATCGTTTTATAGATGAAAACAAAGAGTATGATGGCGAATGTAAGTTGAATTTTATAGATAGCGACTATAAAAAAAGTTTGGAGATTGAACCGGTTGATTTGATTATTTCTCAATTTGCAGGATTCGTTGGTCAAGAGACCAAGCGATATCTTAAGGCGGGAGGAATCTTACTTTGTAATGATAGCCATGGTGATGCAACTTTAGCTTTTTCTGATGAAGATTACACTTTTGTTGGGGTTATAGTTTCTAACAACAAGATAGAAACTAAAAATTTAGATTGCTATTTTCAGTTCGCTAGAAAAAGGCCAATTGATATCGGAAAAGTTAAAGGCACCATGAAAGGGCCAAACTATAAAGTAAAGGCAGAGAATTATCTGTTTAGAAAGATTAAAAAGTAACATCAATCACACAACCTTACCACTATTTATGGTAAGGTTGTTATATGTAAGGGTATAATAATTATAGCTACTTTGACAGAGTTTACTCAAAAGTGGACAAAGACTAATAAGGCCAGGTGAGATAATGCTCAAAGGAATAATAAAAAATATAAGCAGAAAACGATTGGTAATTCTTGTTTCTATGGCTGTTTTCGTACTGTTGATGTTTATCAGCTCAATGTTTATATATAACTATTCAATGAGAATCAAAGAAGATAATGAGAATAAAGTAACTGTTTCTTATTATAGTTTAAGCGATGAAATTAGGGATTTTAAAAATCAAAATGCGAGTCTCTTATCTGGATTTGCTGCTTATATACAGCTAAAAAATACATTTGATGGTGACGAAATTTATAATTATTTGGATTATCTATTGAGAGACCATCTAGAAGATATAAAAAATATAGGTGTATTTGTTGATACAACGATCAGATGGATATACCCACTTGAGGGAAATGAAAGTGCAATAGGCACAGATTTATCAAAGGTCCCAGGACAAGCAGAAGAAGTCAGAAGGGTGAAAGAAAATTTGGAAACGCTTTTTGTTGGACCCATTGACTTAGTTCAAGGTGGTACTGCCTTTATCGTTCGGATGCCATTACTTAAGGATGATGTTTATTGGGGAATGGTCAGTATCGTATTAAAAGCTGAGAATGCTTTTACGTTTGTGGAAAAGTTTTCTGATATTTATGATGTAGCGTATTTGATAACCACTGCTGATAACAAAGCAGAAATTATTCATGGAGATCGTAAAGTCCTAGAAATGAAACCGTTAAAATTCAGAACTGAGGATTCGCTAGGTGGTTGGGATGTATACGTTGTACCTGCTGGCGGATGGGACAACAAAACTGGACAGATCTTATTCATTTTGAGTATATGCGCGGTTATTAGTAGCTTGATTGCATGGCGTATTTATCTTTGGATGAAAAACTACAATCAAATTTTAACTGATAAAATTGAACTTGAAAGCAATTATATATTAGATCGTTTTACAGGAATTTATACAAGAGAATATTTTAATTTTCGTTTAAAAGAAGAGGTTAGTCACGTAAAGCGGAGAAAATATCCAATAGCCATGATCTATTTTGACTTAGATCACTTTAAAAATGTAAATGATACGCATGGACATTCAGCTGGTGATGAAGTCTTATTAGTAGTAGTTGCAGTAGTCAAATCTATCATCAGAGTTGAAGATGTTTTCTCAAGATGGGGAGGCGATGAATTTATTCTACTTCTACCGAACACGGACTTAGTTGGGGCTGAATTTGTGGCTGAGCGTATTCGCTCTGAAATTGAGACGCTGAAGATCAACAAAGCCTATGGTGTAACAGCTAGTATAGGCTATTCACAGTGGAAACTCAATGAATACCTTGAATCTTGGTTTCTTAGAACCGATAAGGCTCTGTATGTTTCAAAAAATACCGGAAAAAACAAAGTGACAGCAAGCGACTATAATCTCGAGAAGAACATACTTGTTAAAGTGGACTGGGAGGACGCATCAAATTCAGGTTGTACTATCATTGATGACGAACACAAAGCCATACTAGATCGCTGTAACATAATTGTAGAAAGTGCATTAGAGGCGTCTTCATTTGATGAGACCATTCGCAATGTTGAAGAACTTATTCGAGAAATGGAACAACATTTTGAAGATGAAATAAAAATTTTAAAAGAAATTAATTATCCTGAAGTGGAAAAGCATAAAAGAATTCATGATGCATTAATGAAAAAAACAAATGCAATTTTTAATAAAACGATTCAGCGCGATGTTACTGCAGTAGAGTTTTTCACATTTTTGTTAGAAACAGTAGTTGAGGGACATTTTCAAAACGAGGATGTTAAATATTTTGAGTTCCTTTTTGAAAATAAAGTAAAAAATTTAGTTCTAAAGCAATAACGCTAAAGGAACCCTTGTTCTCAATATGCCAACGTGATAAAATAAATGCGAAATCGATTTCGTTATTATTGATTTTAAATCGGATATTGAGAGGATGTTTATGAATAAGACAATAGTGATAATTTTAGTTCTTTTCACACTGACATCACTTGTGATTACTGGTTGTAGTGCTTCTCAACCAATCGATGAAAGTGAAGATGCATTGGACCGAGGAAAACTTACAGTTGAATCATATGGTTCCATTGACAAAGCAATTGAAAAGATGACACTTGAGGAAAAAGTAGGACAGTTAATCCAGGCTGAGCGCAGTGGTATCAGCTTAGCAGAAGTTACTCAGTACAATATTGGCTCAGTTTTATCGGGTGGTGGTTCCACCCCAGTAGATAACACACCAGAAGGCTGGGTGAGTATGTCAAATGAATTTCAAAACGCTTCGAGAGCATCTTCAAGTGGCATCCCAATCATCTATGGAATCGATGCGGTTCATGGACACAACAACGTCAAAGGCGCTGTGATTTTCCCTCATAATATTGGTCTAGGCGCTGCCAATGATCCAGAATTGATGTTAGAAATTGGTAAATCAGTAGCAAAAGATTTAAAAGCGACAGGCATACAGTGGAATTTTGCACCAGCGGTATCAATCGTTCAAGATGTTCGCTGGGGGAGAAGCTATGAAAGTTTTAGCGAATCAACCGAGCGTGTCGCAATACTCGGTTCAAACTATGTAAAGGGATTACAAAGTGAAGGCATTGCAGCAACTACGAAACACTATATTGGAGATGGCTTTACAACCTTTGGTACTGGTGAAGGTGAGAATCTAATTGATAGAGGGGATGTAACTGCATCCTATGATGATTTGCTTGAGCTATACTTACCTGCTTATGAAGAAGCGATCAAAGCGGGAACAAAGACAATTATGGCCTCTTTCAATAGTGTGAATGGTGTCAAAATGCATGCACATAAAGAACTTTTAACAGATGTATTAAGGGGGCAACTTGATTTTAAAGGTGTTGTGGTATCCGACTGGGAAGCTATTTCAGCTTTAGATGGTAATCTAGAAGAACAAGTGGCATCGGCTATCAATGCAGGCGTCGATATGTTGATGCAACCTTATAACTGGAAAGAAGTTTATGAAGCTATTATAGCTGATGTAAATAAGGGCACTATTAGTGAAGCGAGATTGGACGAAGCGGTAAGTCGTATACTCACATTAAAATACGAAGTAGGCCTCTTTGAGCCTTTTGATAGATTTACAGCACAGCCTTTAGGTGGTGAGCAGTCTCAGGAACTGGCGAGACAAGCAGTAGCAGAATCACTTGTACTTTTAAAAAATGATGGCACACTGCCTTTGGCGACAAATATTAAGGTGTATTTAACAGGACCAGCAAGTGATTCAGTAGGTATACAATGTGGCGGTTGGACACTGAGCTGGCAAGGTGATCGATTAAGTAAATTTGAAAACGGGACGAGTATCAAAGATGCTTTTGAGGCGGTATTAACTTCAGGTGGTGGTAAGTTGGTAGAAACTGCTGATGAAGCTGATGTAATCGTGCTAGCTATTGGGGAGAAACCTTATGCTGAAATGATGGGTGACACGGCGAATTTAGCACTTGATGGACCATTGTCTCTGCCTGAAAATTTAGATGCAATAAAAGCGATAGCAGGTACTACAAAGCCTGTAATTACACTTATGATTTCAGGTCGTCCGCTTTTGATAGATGACCATTTAGATACGTGGAATAGCTTTGTTATGGCATGGTTACCAGGCACTGAAGCCCTCGGCATAACAGACGTACTGTTTGGTAACAAAAAATTCACAGGTACTTTACCGATTTCATGGCCAAAAACAAGTGAGCAAGCTGGTATGGTGTTTATGAGTCGAAATAATAGCTTAAACGAATATCAATTTAAGTATGGTGATGGACTATCGACCAAATAAGAAAACTGCTGTAGATTTTATCTATAGCAGTTTCTTTTTTAGAGATCCATAAATTTTATTTATATCTATCTTGATTGTTCAGCTAACCACTGGAAGAGGGTAATTTCATTACCATCAATGGTCATAACGCAGTCGTTGTTAAGTGTATATATCCAAGACCAGTGTCCCATATATTCATAAGGTTTTCCGTCTGCTGTAAAATAGTTGCCAGAAGTATCTACAACTTTATCGAAAAGACTGTAATGTACATTTTTATTGCCAGCAGCAACTAATCGGTTATATAGCGCATTTGAGGAATCGTCAAGCGGTATGAAATTTCCTTTAGCATCAAGTTTAGGGACGAAGTTTGTAAAGTTTACAACTTCCCCTTCAGAGATTTTTACGGTTGGATCATTTTGAGCATGCGTTAACCACATAGGTAAATCTTTGATCGTATTAATTCTTTCTTCTGTCAGCCAATCACCTAAATACGCCTCAGCAGCTGGATATGCCGCAGCAAAATATTCAGGGTGATCAATGACCATTTTCACTGTCATGTAGCCGCCATTAGAACAGCCACCGATATATATACGATCAGTATCAATATCCCCTTGTTCAGCGACAAAATCTTTAATAAGCGCCATCAATGCTTCTTCGTAGAAAGAATGGCTATCGCTATCAGCGATGGTGTTGTTATAGACATTTTCACCATTAAAATCCATCCACATCGTCGGTGCTTGAGGTACGAGAACATAAGCGCCGTTATCACCAAAGTAAGCTTGTGTATCTTCCTTGATGAGATTTGTGACATTGTTACCGAGGACTGCGATGGTCGTATCAACGCCACCTTCGCCAGCACCATGTAACCATATAAGCAGAGGTGTTTTTTCATTTGTTTTTTCCTTAGGTGTAAAAGTTGCATATTTAAGTGCGACACCGTTTAATTCAAAGTCTTGGTTATGAACGAACTTGTCGCTATATGGCTGAATATCACCAGTTTTATCTTTAATACTTGTAGGCTTAAATGTCAGCTGTTTTTCTTCTAAGTTAGCTATTTTGCTACCTGGAACAACTGATATTTCATATGAAGTCTCAACATATTCGTTGCGTCCAGACAAAATATTGTAGTTAAAAGGTGAGCTTTCTGCCATATCAGGACCGACTTCAAATTCTAAAGTGATAAAAGATCCGTCAGTTATAGCATTGCCTGTGGCATCAGAGGTATAAGCCTTGATCACTTCTCGTGTGACTTCATGATCTGTCGCCGCATCAGCAAATGTGAAAGTCGCAAAATCCAAATCCTTGAAAGTTCTTATTGACTTCACTTTGAAATGCTCTCGACTAACTGTCTTCGAGTCCACAGCCATACCCATATCAAGTACTACTTTGTCAATTGCTGGTCCCCAATCATAGCCATTTGTAACGGTGGTATAGGTAACATCCACAACATCTTTTGCAAGTGTCTCATCATTTGTTGCTAATTTTTTAATCATAAGTGGTAACCATTTTCCCAAAACATCGTTAGATTGGCTTTCTATGAAGTTAAGCCAGTCCTCTGGATTTTCGGTCCTTTCATAAAGGATTTTTTCAAGTGATGCATCAACATCATTTGTGGTGACATCAGCTAGTGTAAAATTAGCTGTCAACATTAATAATAACATCATCATCATACTAATTATCGTTTTTTTGTTAATTTTTTTCATTTTTTAGCCCCTTTTCCTAAATTTTTTTTTGAATCAAACTCCCGTAAACCTGAAATTTCATCTAATTTCATTTCAGGTTATAACAAAATTTTAACATGCTGAAAATTCTGAATCTTTAAAATGCGTGAACTGTAGATTAGAGAACTTGATTTGTAGGTAGGGGGGGATTTGTAGTATCATCTATATAGAAAAGTAGTTAGTGGCAGCAAAGTTATTCTTTCACTACAAAATATAATAAATGAGGTGTAGTCATGAAATTAGATCGTGGAATAGTGAATTTGACTTTTACAGTGGTTGTTGTTATAGTTATACTTATTCTAACACAACAATATTTAGGGGATTCACTTGGTGAAATAATTACGATTATTACAGCAGTATTCGGTGTGTTTTCAATTTTATATCAACTCAGAAAGGATTATCAAATTTCAAAGGCAGAATTTATTTATTCGTTAAATGATTCTTTCTCAAACAATGCTGAGATTGCATATGTTTATATGCTACTCAAGAATTTCCGTGATAATGTAAACCAAACGATCAGTGAGGATGACGGAAGAAGAATGGGTGACTATATCATGTTCTTTGAAATCATGGGTTATTTACTCGAAGAAAATATGATTACACTTGAATTAATGGATAAAATTTTTGCAAATAAGTTTTTCTTGTTTATGAATAATCCATATGTTCAAAAATATCAACTAGCTTATAGTGAAATAAACAAACCCATCTTAGAACTATATTGTGTATGGTACAATTATAGATTGAAAATCGGAAGACGAGAATTGTATCCTCAAAACAGTTTTAGCAAGTTTAAGTCATATGTACTTGTAAAACCCAACGGACAAATATATTTGAATGAAAATGAAATGAGCGTTGGGTATGATTGAAAACAAAGTATTTCCAGCTGCATAATATGCAGTTCGGTGCATAAAAATTGACTATATGTACAATATGTGTTAAAATTGTCAAATAAATACGGTCAAAAATAAGTGAAGTATGTTGTTTGAGTAATTGAATTGTGAGTATAAATACGCTATTTAAGTGGATTGGTATTAGCTTTTCGGTAAATGAAATTACGACTGAAAAATGTGTTTTTAGAACTGGGGTCTGGTTAGGACGATAACGTCATGACCTATGCTACCTGTGGTGGCATAAAATGAGCATAATGCGAAATTTAGGCACTCTAACTCTATTTGGAAATCAAATAGAGCTAGAGTGCCTTTTTTGTTTATTTGCACGGTAGCTTTGAATAAAGATGCCGGTATATGCAATTATTAAATTTTATCAAGGAGGAAATATGAAAACAATGAAGACGGAACAAAAGAGTAAAAGAGTGATGAAAAAAATAGTGATAGGAATTATGTTGTCAGTAATGGTGTTCACTTTATTTGGCTGCCAATCTTCAGATGAGACTACTTATGAGAAGATACAGTCTTCAGGAGAAATGACATTTGCCATGACAGGAGCTTACCCACCTTTTAATTTTATCGATGAAGATGGAGAACTTGCAGGTTTTGATATCGATATTGCAAATGCACTTGCTAAAGAGATGGGTGTAAAAGCCGTTCCAATTACCACAGCGTGGGATGGTATTATCGGTGGAATTACAAGTAACCGCTTTGACACCATAATCGGAAGTATGGCGATTACCGAATCAAGACTTAAAGAAGTAAATTTTACAGATCCTTACTACTATGATGGCGCACAGTTTTTTGTACCGACGAGTTCAGCAGTAACGAGTTTGGATGATCTTGATAACGGCGTTGTCGGTGTCGTAACAGGTACAACGTTCCACGATATGCTTAAAGATAAAGAAAATGTTGCTGATATTATGCAATTTGAGAGTGATGTAGATAACTTCATGGCACTTGAGCAAGGACGTATGGATGGTCTTGTTACAGGTAAATTCGTTGGTTTACAAGCACCTGATAAATATGGAATAGACATTGTACCAGCTGGTGAGATGCTTTACGCTGAAGAGATAGGTATAGCAGTCAGAAAAGAAGATACCACTTTACTGGAAAAACTTAACGAAGCACTTGCAACTATTGTTGAAAATGGAACATACCAAGAAATTAGCGAAAAATGGTTTGGTGTGAACATATTAGAGCGATAGGAAGGCATATATGATGACGTTTATAGATAGTATAGTTGCCTTTTTCGAGGTTGCTATAAAATTTGCACCTAAATTTTTGCCTGCAGTCGGTTTGACGCTTCAGTTGTCTTTTTTATCAATTTTACTTGGAACGGTCTTTGGCTTGCTAGTGATGTTACTGAAACTCACGAGACTTAAAGTGCTGGAGGCAATTACAAATGTATATATCTCAATCGTAAGAGGTACGCCACTACTATTACAACTTTATTTTATCTATTTTGGCTTACCAAAACTGGGACTTGAATTTGATAGTTTTACTTCCGCTGTAATTGGTTTGGCATTTCATAGTGGGGCCTATATTAGTGAGATTTTTAGAGGTGCAATCAATGCAGTTCACTATGGGCAAGAAGAAGCAGGAAAAGCGATTGGATTAAATCGTTTTCAGATATTTTATTACATTATACTGCCACAAGCGGTTAAGCAAGCAATACCAGCTCTAGGAAATCAGTTCATCATTGCTGTGAAAGACTCGTCTCTTGCGAGTGTCATCACGATTACAGAAACAATGCTTATAGCGCGACAATTTGTCGCCGCAACATATAATCCGTTTCCAATTCTATTTGTAGCAGGATGTTATTACTATGTTATTATCACATTCCTCAGTCTTGGCCTACGAAAAATTGAGAGGAGGTTGAAGGTTAATGAACGATAAAGTAATCCTAAAAATCAACAATTTGCACAAATATTTTGGAGAGTTAGAAGTCCTAAAAGGTATTGATCTCGACGTCTATGAGGGAGAAGTTATAAGTATCATAGGCGGTAGTGGATCTGGTAAAAGTACGCTTTTAAGATGTATTAATGGACTTGAAAGAAAAAACAAAGGTGACATCGTATTTGAAGGCAAAAAAGTTAAACGCGATTTTACTAAATTACGAGAACGCATAGGTATGGTGTTTCAGCATTTTTACCTTTTTCCACATAAGAAAATCATTGATAATATTACATTAGGACCACGTGTTGTCAAGCATACTGCAAAGGATGAAGCAAAAAATCAAGGCATAAAGTTACTTGAGAAAGTCGGTCTTGAAGATAAAGCAGACGTTTATCCGGCTATGCTCTCTGGGGGTCAGAAACAACGTGTTGCCATTGCGAGAGCGCTTGCGATGAATCCAGACATTATGCTATTTGATGAACCGACATCAGCACTTGATCCAGAGCTTGTAGGTGAAGTGCTCCAAGTTATTCAACAACTTGCAAAAGAAGGGATGACCATGCTTATAGTAACCCACGAGATGGGATTTGCAAGAGAGGTTTCAGATCGCGTTATATTTGTAAGTGAAGGTCAAATCGCAGAGATGGGAACACCAGAAGAAATCTTTGAAGCACCAAAGGATGAAAATTTAAAAAGGTTTATACAAAGTATTTATTAGCATATAAATCTATATGTTATGGTAAGTATCAGAATTGCTTTTAGCAAAGAAAATGATATATTACTACTAACCCCTGAGTTCAATTTAGAACTCAGGGGTTTTGTCAATCTTGGAGGTATGAATTTTCAGCGAGTTGACATAATGTAGAAATAAGCGCATACTGAAGTAGGAGTGCAACCGATGACCGGTACTTTTGAACTAAATATTTGATACTAATGCCACTTTATTTAAGGTGGCTTTTTTGTGCTTCATTATGCATCAGATTGTAGATGAAAGGATTTAATATTATGTGGGGAATAGTTATTGTTTTAGTTGTTTTATGGCTACTTGGTGTTGTAACAGCAAAAACCATCGGTGGTCTAATTCATGTACTTCTTGTAATTGCAGTTATAATAGTATTGTTTCGAGTTATTAGGGGCTAGGAATATAGCATTAAAGGAAATATTAAGTGAAGTTAAGGGATGTGTCAAAATCCCTGACTCAATGGGAGAAAAATGAAAGACAATAGAGCGTATATGGAAAAGAGATCCAAAGTTAAAAAAACGATTTGGTATATATGTGGCTTTTTAGAGGTTCTTTTCGCTTTTAGACTTATATTCAAGGTTTTAGGAGCGAATCCATCGAGTGGATTTGTGTCTATAATATACAGTGTTACTGGTGTTTTCTTAGCACCTTTTAATGGTATATTTAGATCAGCTGTTACAGAGGGGATCGAAACCACGTCAGTCTTAGAACCAATGACTATAATTGCCATGATCGTTTATGCACTTATTGTATATGGTATTGTTAGACTAATAGAAATTTATGATCCAAATAGAAAGGCATAATTGATGAACCTGAACTTATTTCCATTAAGTTCAGGCTTTTTTTGCAATAATACTTTAAATTTGTGCTATAAATGATGGTGCACAATATATAAAAGAAATATACTAGAGAAGTTTTTTTATGGTAAAATATAGTAACTTACAAATTTGATGGCTATTTTGATGGCAATAGGTATTCATTTTCTTCTGTTCAAATCTGTTAGATGCATAGAAAGGAAGCTGTTATTATGAACTCTAAAAATAAGCTACTTAAATCGGTCATTAAACATTTTCTAATTATGATTGGTTTATGTATTATGGTTTCGATTGGTCTTTACTTATTGAGTCTTAGTCCTACTGTGAAAGTTCATCCTAATGCATATAGGGATATGATTCGAAACGTTGTTGTGATATATGTACTGTTTTTTTGTGTTTTAAAATCAACAGAATATCTTTTGAATCGTTACATAGTAGGGAATTCTGATGAAAATGAAAAATTCAGTCTCAGGGAGTATTTTGAAAGGATTACGCCATATGAGACCATAGCGATTACTTTTACTTTGTTGACCATTGTAAACAGTATAATGATGCTTACAGGAGTGGATACTCCAAAGGAAGGTGTATCCGCATATATTCACCTGATCACAAGATTGGGGATTATAACTTTGGTTGTGATTACAATCTTCTATAAGGAAATAAAGGAAAGGCTCAAATGTTTTGACCATAAAGAGCTTAACTTATTTGATGTCATGTTTGGACATAAAAAAGATGCTTTTATTAGCGTATCCAAGACTTTTACTAATACAATTGTTCTTTACTGCATTATGATGATTACCTTTCAATGGTCTTTTGATTTCCTAGGAGGACGAAACTTCTATGTATCTCTACTTGTTGTTTTAGGGATTATAACTTTGATCAGAGTAACCAGCTCTTTGATAGGACCTTTTTTTCGTAAACAAATTAAATGAATAGCAGGTTAGAGTTTAGTCTGTTAATAGCAAACCTAAATAATTAAGTAATAGGATTGATGAGGAGATATCTGTATGAACGAAAAACAAAGACGCATATTTATGACGGTTGCTGGTGTACTGATCTCTGGTTTCAGTGTAGGTCTCTTTAATTTCTCACTGTTTGGAATGGATCCTTTTCAAGTACTTGCTCATGGTATATGGCGTCATACGACTTTAGGCTATGGTACTTTTTACACGATTGTGAACTTATTGATGTTAGTAGGTATATTTTTAATTGATAAATCAAAGATTGGACTTGGAACGGTTATCAATATATTTTTACTGGGTTACGTGGTCCAATTTTCATCATGGCTTTTTAACGTTTGGATACCTGAACCATTGCTTTTGGTGAGGGGGATAGCACTTATGATTGGAATTTTAGTAATCAGTTTTGGATCTGCACTTTATTTTACTGGTGATCTTGGTGTTTCCACATATGATGCAGTTGCACTGATCATGGCTGAAAAGAAAATAGCGAAGTTCCATTATTGTAGAATGGGTACTGACTTAGTTTGTACTTTAACTGGTTTTTTACTTGGAGCAACTGTTGGGGTGGGGACTCTGGTAACGGCTTTCTTTATGGGACCAATAATTGCATTTTTTAACAGAACTATAGCTGTGCCATTTAGGTATGGGAAGGCTAAACAAAATACGCCATTATAATTTGACGTATTTTATCCAGCCTATAGAAAAGAGATTACCTTGCGATTACGCCTTCTGGAAAAGCTTTTCTGAAGACGAAGCGCACAACTGGACCAGCAATAAGCAATTGTAGTGGTAGCGCCACAACAAAATTCGCTGGGATGTTATAAAGCCAAACGATAAGTGTTTGTGAGCTGAATCCTACCCCCATGATTGCGCCAAAAAGCGACATGATGAGCACCATTCCACAGACCATACAAGTTGGAATAGCAATCATTTTTTTCCATATGGGTGCATCATAGCCAACAATTTTTAAAGCAAGTTTTTTAGCGATTGGAGCGACAAGAAACCAATCTGCTATAATTGCTATTGCATAAGCAAGAGGGAATCCTAACCAAGCATTTGCTAAAAGGTTAGCTGAAATTCCATGGATACGCGCAGTGTTATAAAGTGTCATGAAAAAAACCATGAAAGCACACATTATAATAGTAAAAACCATACTTTCTCTTTTGTTAATGGGCATAATTTGATCTCCTTAAATTAATTTGATAGATGGGGTTCTCAAAAAAAGGTAGTGAAAAAAAGACAGCTATCCAATCTATAACTTTCGCTAAGATTGACATACCTGCCTGAATCATCACTACCATTTTCATTTGATTTTTTTGCAATTGTAGCGTTATTTTAACATGAATTAGGATTTTGTGCAATCTCATTTATTTATTTCATTATTAATTGGAGTTTGAGTTGGAATTTTTATATGATTTATTATATTCTATTTATAAAGAAGTCGTAAAGTATAATCAAAAATTATCAGGAGGCCCATATGCAAACGAATTTTGATGAAATTATCAACAGAAAAAACACCAATTCTATTAAGTATGAACCTGGGGTTTTAAAAGAGATGTTTGGCTCGGAAGATTTGTTACCTATGTGGGTGGCAGATATGGACTTTAAATGTCCTGATGTCATTGTTAATGCGATTCTTGAGCGTGCAACGCATGGTATATATGGCTATTCTGATATGGACGATGCATTTTATGATGTTTTTATCGATTGGAATATGCGTAGAAATCAGTGGAAGATTGAAAGAGATTGGATATGCTATTCGCCAGGGATTGTGCCTGCAGTCAATTATATTGTACAAGCTTTTTGTCATACGGGTGACAAAGTGATCATTCAAAATCCTGTGTACTATCCATTTTCACAAGCTATTTTAAATAATGGTGCTCAGGTTATATATAATCCACTTGTGAAGATTGAAAATCAATATAAGATGGATTTTGATCATCTTGAGGAAATTGTAAAAGATTCCCGTGTGAAACTTTTTATACTGTGTAATCCACATAACCCTATAGGGCGTGTATGGTCTGAGGAAGATCTTTTAAGACTTGGAGAAATATGTATAGCACATGATGTGATTGTAGTTTCTGATGAAATTCACTCGGATCTCATATTGAAAGGGCACAAGCATATTCCTTTTGCAAGTTTATCAGAAAATTTTGCCGAACATTCTATCACATGTATGTCCCCTTCAAAGACATTTAACATAGCAGGTCTTCAAATTTCTAATATCGTCATTCCGAACGCCAATATTAGGGCGACCTTTCAAACCATATTAGAAAATAATGCCATAAGACATCCCAATATATTTGGAATTGTGGCGCAGAAAGCGGCATACGGAGAAGGAGAACAGTGGTTAGAAGAGGTGTTAGAATATATCGAAGGCAATATGGACTATATTGATGCGTTTGTTAAGGCGCGTTTACCGGAGATAAAGTTTCAAAAACCAGAAGCAACTTACTTAGCGTGGCTTGATTTTAGTGGACTTGGAATGGATCAATTATCTCTTGAAAAATGGATGCATCATGAAGTGAAACTCGCACTTGACGAAGGCTATATCTTCGGTGAAGGTGGCGAAGGTTTTGAAAGAATCAATGTAGCTTGTCCTAGATCAGTTGTAGTTGAAGCACTTGAAAGAATTGAAAAGGCAGTTGCATTGAGACGATAGAGAAAGGAAGGAGTGCGATTTGAACGATACGTGGGAAAAACTGTATGATACAGTTAGAACAAAGGAATTTCAAAGCATTCAAGATAATTTAGCCAAGTCTTCCGATCTTGCTATTATCACTGTAGATTATAAGGGTAGGCCACTTACGGCGCATAGTGAGTGTAGTAGCTTTTGCGAGAAAATAAGGACGATTCCAGAATATGCAAAGCTATGTGAAAAATGCGATTCACATGGCGGGCTTGAAGCTGCAAGATCAAAAGAACCGTTTATCTATCTTTGTCATGCCAACGTCATAGATGTTGCAGTACCAATTATGGTCAATGATATGTATCTTGGTGGTATCATGGCAGGTCAGATTAGATTGGACCCAAGTGAGTCTGAGGTAGAAATTGAGCAAATCTATCGACCCTCTGATTTAGAGGGATTGTTTACTGATAATCCAATGCTTAAAGCGGACTACGATGAATTGCCACTAGTTTCTTTTCACAAGATTGAGGCAACTGCTAAAATACTTCAAACCATATGTAAATACATGGTTCAAAACCCAGGTGAGAAGTTATTAGATGAACTTACTTCTTCAGTTGAAGGTTTTAACCACTTTGAAAAAAGAAATAACTTAACCAATGAAGAGTTACTAAAACCTGCGATACACTATATTAGTGAGCATTATTCAGAAAAAATTAGGTTAAAACAACTTGCCCATGTTTGTAATGTCTCTGAAAGTTATTTTAGTAGGCTATTTCCTAAAAACTACGGTAAAAATGTAACACAATATATCAACGATATTAGAATTAATAAAGCAAAGTTGCTACTTTCCAATCAAGAAATGACGGTAAACTATATTGCAAGAGTTTGTGGATATGATGATAGTAGTTATTTCATCAAATGCTTTAAGAAATCCAATGGCGTGACACCTCAAGAATATAGAAAAGCAATTGGACAATAAACTAGAGTCTATATGTATTTTCATGCATCAAAAATTGAACGCCCCATCTTTAATAAAGATGGGGCGTTTTGTTAATTCATAATTCTTATTACTTCATTTTAGAAGCTAGATCGGTAAAAATAACACCAAGTGCATGCGCGCCTGCATCAGGATGCCCAATGCTACGATCACCTACTGTACCAGCTCTACCCATGCGAGCAGCAATTTTTTTAGTTGCCTCAGCGCCTTCTACAGCTGCTTTTGCGCCGTTTTCTAAAGCGATTTTGATATCAAGACCTTCTTTTGCGCTTTGTGAGAGTGCATCAACTGCTGGTACGAGTGCATCGATCAGTGTTTTATCTCCGACCACAGCGCCTCTACCAAATGAGCGCTCGCCAGTCTTTTGGATAGCTGATATTGCCCCTTGCATCATCTCAGCAAATTGCGTCAATCCCATTTCATTGACCAAACCAGCTTTTTTTCCTGCACCTCTGAAAGCTGACCCCCAGATTGGACCAGAAGCGCCACCACAGTATTCCATGATGATGAGTGAGCAGTTTTCTAAGAATTCACCAATAGTTGTTGATGTGCTCACAAGTTCATGCCACTCTGATTTCAGTTGTCTGAAGCCTTTGGCAACACTCATACCAAAGTCACCATCACCTGCAAAAGAGTCAAGCTCGCAAAATGGCACTTCATTTTTGATGATACATTCACTCATCACATCGACCATATATTCAAGGTTTTCAAGTGTTACGACATTGTTTTTGAGAGTTGATGCTGATGCATCTGTTTCAACTTCATAAGAAACTTTTCTTGCCAAAGTTTCCTTGTTTATGATAGCAAGTGGTGTATATGAAGGTGCTTCAATAGGACCATATATGTTAAGTCCAGGTGCCTGGCAAGGTTCATTTAGCAGAGATTTAAGTTCATCATCTAGTTTCATGATAGAAACTGAAGCACCAAGCATGTCGATGCTGGTCATGAAATTACCTACGAAAATTCTATGAACTTTGATGTCTCTGTTATGAAGTGCTTTGAAAACAGAATGATTTAATAAATAAAGTTCTTGTAGAGGTGTACCACCAAATCCATTGATCATAAGTGCAATTTCATCACTTGAAGTAGAGTGGCTTTTAATCTCTAGTGAAGATAAAAGAGCAGGGACCATCCTTTCAGCAAGTTCATCAGCAGAGATGATTTTTTCTCTTTTAATACCTGGCTCACCATGGATTCCTACGCCATATTCCATTTCGCTTTCAGCGATTTCGAAAGTGGGTGTTCCTTTTGCTGGTACTGTACATGAACTAAAAGCAAAACCTATGCTTTTAACGTTTCTTGCAGCTTTTTCAGCGGCAGCTTTAACTTCGTGAAGTTCTTTTCCCATCTCAGCCATAGCGCCTGCAATTTTATGAACCATAACGGTTCCGGCAACGCCTCTATGTCCAACCGTATAAAGCGAGTCTTGAACAGCGATGTCATCGTCAACCTTTATATAATCTACGTTTATACCATCTTCAGTAGCGAGATAAGCGGCATTCTTGAAATTCATCATATCGCCGCTGTAGTTCTTGATGATCAGCAGTGTACCTTTATCGCTAGCAGTTTCACGGATTGCTTGATATACCTGGATTTGAGATGGTGAAGCAAACACATCTCCACATACTGCGGCGTCTAGCATACCTTTTCCTACAAACCCTGCATGAGCAGGCTCATGACCACTTCCACCACCACTGATTAAAGTTACTTTTTTTTCATTGATGTTTCGTTTCTTAATGATCTTAAATTTTTCTATAAACTCAAGTTCTGGATGTGCCAGTTCAATGCCTTTGCACATCTCATAGACTAAGTTCTCAGGTTTATTGATGATTTTTTTCATAAAAACTTCCTTTCAAAACCGATATTTGGAAGTGGACAGGTAATCTACCTGCCCACAAAGATTTATCTATTAGAGATTCAATTACCATTTGATGAAATACCATATGGTGATATTACTGTAGATTGTTGATGACATTTTATAATTTAGATGCTTTAAATGCTTTAAATGCACTTCCGATAATGTCAGCAGTTTTTATAGCTGCAGCAACTGATTTAACTGTGATTGGGAATGGCATTGAGTGTACAGACTCTTCAGGAATACAAGCTTTTTCTGCAACAGCATATAATTCTTCATCAGTAAGATGATCTACACCAATATCTGCTAGACATACTGGAAGTCCAATACTATGGCAAAATTCTAGTACTTGACCTAGTTCTTCGCTTGGAGAATTTTCAAGTACCAATTGTACCAAAGTACCAAAAGCAACTTTCTCGCCGTGGAAGTAATGATGTGTACCTTCAAGGATTGTAAGGCCATCATGAACTGCATGAGCAGCAGCAAGACCACCACTCTCAAAGCCAAGGCCTGATAATAAAGAGTTTGCTTCTATTATATTCTCAAATGCAGGAGTCACTTGATTTGCATCACATGCGTGTTTAGCTTTTAAGCCATCAGCAAGAAGTGTTTCATAGCAGAGTGTTGCAAGTGCAAATGCAGTATTAGTTCCCTTTGCTGGACCACAGTGTCCTTCTCTAAAACCACATGGGAGACCAGCGTTTACATTAGCATAAGCATTTCTTGTTGCTCTAGCTTCAAAGTAAGTAGAAAGAGCATCACCCATACCTGATACTAAGAAACGAGTAGGTGCATTAGCGATGACAGTTGTATCTACTAATACAACACTTGGGTTTTGGTTAAAGTAAGCATAGTCGTCAAAAGCGCCTTCTGGTGTGTAAAGCACAGCTGAATGACTAGTTGGTGCATCAGTAGCAGCAATGGTAGGACAAATAATGAGTGCATGACCTTTAGCGACACACTTGGCAGTATCTATAGCTTTTCCGCCGCCAAGACCGATTGTACAATCGCAGTTATTTGCTTTTGCAACTTCAGTAAGTCTTTCAATCTCTTGTCTAGAACATTCGCCACCAAAGTTGCTTTCTACAAATTTGATCCCGTATTTTTTTTCTGTTTCGTCTAGTTTTGCTTTAACTCGCTTTACATCTTCTGAATGTGCGATTAACAAAGCTGATTGACCAAATGTTTTAACAAAATACCCTAAGTTCAATAATTCATCTTCACCTTGTACGTATTTAGATGGAGATATGAATGCTTTTCTCATGAATTTGTTCCTCCTCATTTTTATTTCTTACAATTAAGTATATGTAAGTTTTAAAAACAGTACATTAGACACAAATGGACACTGATGAAACATTACGATAGAAAAATATTGTCGCGAAATAGCGCTAAAATTTCATGAGGACAAAATTGTTTCATAAAAAGGCTAAAAGGTGTCAGGTCATAGTTAGCCAAGTGGCTAACTATGACCTGACACCTTTTAGCCTTTTAACACGCCATTACTTGAGACTTCAGTAACGGTACATCTTGTAAGGTCAAAACAACAAGGTCTTTTTTTTCCATTATCTAGTTTTGAACATGTCACTTCGATTCTTCGCTTCCTCGTATCAGGATTTTTAGTAAACTGAATCCAGCGTATCCATTCCCATCGTGCTCTTACTGTGAGTCCATCCCACAGATCAAGAAGTTCCGATGATTTTAGTGCGACTTCAAGGTCCTTTGGTACAACCGGTTCATACCAATTATCTAAAACCGATATTTCAAGTTTCACCAGACCACCAGTTGAAAGTGCTGCATCATCGATTAGCTTATCATCTAATTCAAACCAGTGAGAGCCTAAACCATCGGGTTCAAGTGCAGCTTGAAAAACTATTTGATTAAGGGTACCTTCGAACATCACCATGCCCCGCGAGGGAAGTTGATCGCTGATTTCTTTTGGTAGCTTTATGATTTGGTGTTGATTGATATCGTGTACATTAGTTTCAAAATGAAGTTTTGTCATATTAATTTTCCTTTCATACTTTTAGTAATTTTAATAATTATTTATGATCTTGGACAAGTCAATCTTATTATTGTTAATATACTTATACCTTATCTTTTAGAATTTATGCCTCAATTTAGTATTTAGCGTTGTTGGTTAGCTCTAATGATCTCTGTATAAGTATAAATTAAGACTTTGCAATTACGTAAGTTGACTTAAATATTCTTCCATGTTATGGTGAACAGAGAGGCATTTCACGATTTATCGTGAAGTGCCTCGTTGCATTTTTATGGGGCTTCCATTAAATGTATAAATTTCTGAACAATATGAACTGAGGAGGATGAGTATGTCTGGTGGAGATTTGCTCAAGCGTCATTTGGCGTGGGTTGAGCAGGATAAGCTAGAAGTGAGTGAGAAATTATTTGGATTTAATTATCAAGAAAAACAACAATACGAAAGTTTTGTGGAGGGCTATGTCAAAAAAATCTGCGATATCTATGGAGAGACAGTTTTAGATGAAAATGATTTACCTTTTGTTGCGATTACATCACGAGTGACCGTGTTTGACGAAGCAGAAGGCGAGCGATTAACCTTTAGAATTATTTCTCCTAATGATAATAACACTGTTGATTTTGAATCAGCTGAAGAGGTGATTGGTGCTTCATATTTATCAAAGGTAGGCAAAGCAATGCTGCTTAAAGGAAAAAATGAACGTGTAGAAGTTCATACACCTCAAGGTGGTCTTTGCTATAGAATAGAGAAAATAAGTATGTGAAATAAAGTTTAATATGAACAACAGATAAAAAGTGACTTCCAATGTGTATAGGAAGTCACTTTTGTATTGTCTAACAAATTTATTGTAAAAATAAGTTGATAAAATAATTATATACAACAAGGGCTGATCTAAGCTTCTATTTATATGATCTTCTCCCCCTGATAAGTTTCCCCATCAGCATCTTTCATAAAGCCATATCCTACTGTCCAAAGTGTTTTATATTTAACCGCTTGAGCGTGGATAGAAGAGATGTCTTCTGGTAGTGTTTTTACTATTTTTCCAGGGATGCCAACTACAAGTGAGTAGGGTGGAATTACGGCATTTTCCTTCACTAGCGCACCAGCAGCGATGATACTTCCTTTACCGATAACAGCACCGTTAAGCACTGTGGCACTCATGCCGATTAGGCAGTGATCTTCTATGGTACAACCATGGATACAGGCTTTATGTCCGATTGTCACAAAATCACCTATAATCGTTGGATGGGCATCTGCCACGTGTACAACAGAGTTGTCTTGTACGTTGGTATAAGCACCTATTTTTATAAAGTTTACGTCGCCTCTCACCACAGTGTTAAACCAAACGCTAGCGTATTCGCCCATTTCGACTTTTCCGATGACCTTTGCACCTTCTGCGATAAAAGATTTTTGATGGCAGGTAGGTGTATGGTCGTTAAATGTTAGTTTCATTTTGCCTCCTCAGTATTTATAGGATTATTTTTCTATAGTAGCTTTCTTTTAGCTTTCATATTAATTGTAATAATTATATTATAGCAAAAATGATGAAAATATAGTAGGTTACACGTCCTTCCAAAAAAATCAGAAGAGATATCAGAAAGAACCCTTTAAGCAATAATTATTAGAAACTTAAAAAACCTTAAAAACAACTACTTTATCAAATTCTCATGTACGCTTCTTTTTAGGCGTCAATAACGACAAAATCAACATCGTAAGACTAATCACGATAAGTGGTAAATTTCCTAGCGCACCTGGTGCCGTTCCAGCTGTAGGGATGGGTTTGAAATTCGGGAAATAAAAAGCACGTATGCAGTATTCAACGCACATTAGAATGTACATGAGAGGAATCAAGGCGCGGTACCTTAAAGACGTTAGTAAATACAAAATCCCGATGATGAGTTGGGATAATCCCCATAGACCAAAAACACCTATGACAGCAGCTGCACCGCTTGAAGTAAATGTATCTAGTGGTATTGTTGCGATGCTTTGAGCGCCACCATCAGGTGAAAAAAGGTGATGTTGGCTTCGCCAAAGTGTGATAGCTGTAAGGATATAAAACACGAATTTTGCTAAATCATACCCTAAGTAGTTATTATTTATATTTTGTGGAAGAATCCTGTTTATTATTTTAATTTTAAATAGCTTTTCAAACAACTGTGATTTCATGTGATGCCTCCTAGGGACTAAGTTAAACTTAAAATGTTACATTGTAACTTTTGTAAGAGAATTATATAATAGATGTTGTGTGATATCAATATGAAGAAGTCATCTTATACACATATAGGAGATCTGTAACATGAAAAGAGAAAAGCAAATCAAAGAGTCCAAAGAAATGATTAAAAGTGCATTATTCAAACTAATGAAGTCAAAAGAATTTGATGAAATCACGATGTCTGAAATCGCCTTAGAGGCAGGTCTTGTAAGGATGACCCTTTATCGACACTTTAAAGATAAAGAACAGATTTTACTCTATTGTTTTGAAGATTACTATGAAAGAGCACTACTAGAGATGAAAGTGAAAATCAATCCAAACTTAAATGATTTGTTGAGATTTAGATTTAAAATGTTAAAAGAATCACCGTATACTAACTTGTTGATGGCACATAACTTACTTAATCAGCTTATTCAACGTATAGGGCTAATTTATATACAGAGTTTTAAAGGGATTTTACCTGAAATTGACGATGCTTATAGAAAGAGTTTTGTAATGGGTGGCATAGATGCGATGACTATCAGATGGATTGAAGGTGGCATGAATGAACCCTATACTCAGATTGCCGATAAAGTAGCAAACATTTTAATAATGTTTCGTAATAAAGGTCTGGAGGTGCAAAGTGAAGCTTGAGCGCATGTTAGCGATTATCAATATATTGACAGAAAGGGGTAAAGTTACAGCACCTGAACTTGCCCAAATGCTAGAAGTATCAAAGCGGACCATCAACAGGGACATTGACAGTTTATGTTTAGCGGGCGTTCCAATAGTTACAACTCAAGGTTATAACGGTGGTGTTTATCTCATGGAAGGGTACACTTTTGATAAACGCATCTTGAAGGAAGATGAACTTTCGGATATCGTTGCTGGACTTAAAGGTGTCACTAGTATCCAAAAGAACCAAACGGGGCACATGTTGTTACAAAAAAGGCTAAGTGGCGCATCGGATTTTTTATCTATAGATTTAGCCTCTCATTATACAGAGAGCTTGTCGTCAAAAACAGAAATTTTGAAGTTAGCTGCCATGAATCACCAAAGCGTGATGTTTGATTATTATAGCCCAAAGGGGAAGACTTTGCGTACTGTAAATCCTTATCGCATGCTCTACAGATGGTCATACTGGTATCTACTTGGATGGTGCACCGAGAGCAAAGATTTTAGATTTTTTAAGCTTAATCGTCTCTGGGAACTTAAGCTTACTGACATAAAGTTTGAGCCACTTATGATTACAGATGACAATTTACTTATGGGGACACATATGGTGGATGATCAACCTTTTGAAGTTATGTTTAGTAAAAGCGTGGAATATCAAATTATTGAAAGTTATGGACCAAGTAGTTATGTGCATACAAAAGAAGGATTACATTTCAAGGGACAGTATTCTAATATTGGATATATCATCAGTTGGATTTTGAGTTTTGGAAAAGATGCAAAAGTGATTGGTCCAGATGAACTTACAAGGGCTGTGGAAGAACAGCGGGGGTGAAGATTTCTGATAATATATTTAGACTAAAATATTAGTCAAATACGGAAATGGAAACGCTGATTTACTTCTCGATTTCTTCTAGAAATCTAACTGTTTTCCCATTGGATTTAGCATATTCTATTTCAGATCGAGTACTGCTGCCAATATAACCATTTTTGTTAATTACAAATATTTCATTTGCCATATCGATTTTTCGCTTATGCATGTCATCAAGCATTTCTTTAGTACCCTCTTGCCATACTTCTTCATCTCCTGAATGACCAAATAAGCCGACAGAAATCACGATATTTCCCTTTAGTGTTAATTCCTTTTGAACTTGTAAAAATTCATCTTTAAATTTAGTACTTCCGCATAAAGTAATTACATTATATTCTTTCATTTCGAACCTCCTAATAAATATAGTGTTTGTCCGGACGTATTGTAAACATGAGTTTTTGTTTATTATAGAATGACTGTTCGTGTTCGTCAAATAACAACTGGAAATTTATTTTCAACTAACACGACATACAGCTGTCATGTTACTGCTGATATACTTATGATAAATAAAAAGGAGAGGTGTTATTATGAGTATATTTAATCTTCACAACGTTTATAAACAGGCTTCTGACATCGTTAGTAAATGTACAGAAGGGCAATTCGCAATTATCGATGAAAACGGCTATCCAAAAGTAGCAACAAGATCATGTATTAAAGTAACTGGAATCAATGAAGCATATTTCTCTTCTAATGTAAGTGGTCATTTGATACAGTCTATCTTAAACAACCCTAAATCTTCAGTTTGCTTTGAAAAGGACGGCAATAACATTACTTTAGTAGGAAAAACTAAACTTGTGACTGACTTTGAGGTTAAGAAAGACTTATGGCTTGACTGGTTTATAAATCATTATCCTGGAGGATTTGATGATCCAGACTATGGCATTATCAAATTTGAGACTGAATATGTATCTTTATGGATAGATCGGAAAGTATATAAATTCCAGATTGCTGATCTCAAACAGATCACGTCAAGGTGTGGACTAATGTGTAACAGTTGCGAGTGGAAAGTGCCAAATAACTGTAAAGGGTGCATCGCTTCAAATAGTAGACCATTTTATGGTACATGTCGCATTGCCACTTGTGCTCAGGAGAAAAAACTTCTGCACTGTGGTTTATGTGATGAGATGCCGTGCGAACTTTTAAAGGATTTTTCATGTGGAGATGGCGAACACTGCGATATTCCAAAAGGTGCTAGGATAGAGGTGTTAAAAATGTGGAGCTAAAAGGTGTCGGAGCTAAAAGGTGTCAGGTCATAGTTAGCCATTTGGCTAACTATGACCTGACACCTTTTAGCCTTGCTTAATCATCATTTACAATATAAAATTGTATAAATAGTAAAAACATAAATTTTAGAGGTCAATGTGGCAAATAAAGATAAAGAATCCATGATGAGAGACTATAAAGCAATATTTGAAAAAGCATATGCACTGATGAACGAACCAATAATAGAGGGTAACTGTGGTGCGCTTTGTGGCTATCATTGTTGTAGGCGAACAGAACCAGATGGTGAAAGGCTTGGGATGTATTTACTACCACTGGAATATGAGTACATGCAGGTGGATAAGGCTAAAGAACTTGAGGTTCATACCAATCTGATCTACGATATGCCACCTCGTATAAAAAAAAGGTACTATATATATTGTCATGAAGAAGAAGGATGCTTAAGAGATTTTCGTCCCATTCAGTGTAGAACTTATCCCTTTGAGCCACATATTGAAAATGGGGAATTCTCTCTAGTGGTTGAAAAAAATCAAATACATGCATGTCCACTTCTTAGTCAACCTGAAATTTGGAGACCAGCATTTATAGAAGGGATCTATGAAGGTTGGTTAGAGCTACTTAAGATACCTATTATCAAATATTTCACACTATATTTTTCACAGGAAAGAGTTGAAAACGCTAATGTTTTGATGCAATATACACATGAAGGATGGAAAGACAGTTATGAAAAAGACAAATGTTGAACGGATATTAGATCAGCAAAAGTTAATTTATGAAGTGATTCACTATGAGGTTTCAGATGGTAAAATCGATGGTCTTTCAGTCGCTGAAAAAATAGGAAAACCACCTGAAGAGGTATTTAAAACTTTAGTAACATTAGGACACAGCAAATCATTATATGTGTTTTTGATTCCAGTTGCAGAAAACTTAGATATGAAAAAAGCTGCAAAAGCTTGTGGTGAGAAAAGTATCGAGATGTTAGCAGTTAAGGATATAGAAAAATATACTGGGTATATACGAGGTGGATGTTCACCTATTGGGATGAAGAAGAAATATCATACTTTTATCCATCAAAGCATTGAAAATGTTGACTATATAACTGTAAGTGCTGGGAAAATTGGCTCTCAAGTAAGGCTTAATCCTGAAAAACTAGCACAGTTAACGGATGCCGTATTTGTCGATCTGATACAAAAAGGCTAAAAGGTGTCAGGTCATAGTTTGCCAAAAGGTGTCAGGTCGTAGTTAGCTATAGTTATCCATAGTTATTCATGGTTTTCTACGGGTGATGAATTTTTATATTTTAAGGAGGTTTTGAATTGAAATTATTTATGTTGAGTTTAGGCGGTAAGATATTTGGCGCTAATATCGAAGTACATGATGTTAAGTTTGCAGTTGCTGAAAAGATAGAAGACACTTATGATCTTGTTCGCTCAAATTGGTACGGTATCAAGGAAAAGCTGCATATGGATGCTTATACCGAGATAAAAGGTGCAGATGGTTATAGGATTAGGCTTACAATAGAGAAACCAGTAGTTTCAGATTCTAAAGAAAGTGATTCCATTGAAGCGACTGAGAAACTATATTTTGTCTATATGGGTGGTTACAGCATAGGCAAAACTCAGGAACAGCATGATGTTGGTTTATATGTGGCAAGTTCTCCAAATGAAGCAAAAGCAAAGGCTTCAAAAGACACGCGAAGGTTTGAAAAAGAAGGACATATTGATAGTGTTGTTGAAGTTGAATCTTGTTTGCTCGCTGCAAATGGTGATAAATACTATATTGCTTTTGAAAAGACGGATGAAAGTTTTGAGATAAAACCTGAATGGCTTGGCTATAAACGATTGGATATTTAGAGCGAATTAGTTCAAACGATTAATCATTTCTTGATGTATGCCCATAATTTGTATATAATTTAGATATTCATTTCCAATAAAAAGGAAATACATATCAAGGGGGAACTATACATGGAACAAAATGAAATGAGGCATCAGTCTGACGAATATGGTCAGCGTCAACCTTCTACGGGAAGTCGCAGAAACGAAAATCCTGAGCCAGTATCAATGAAAGAATGGATTATCACGATGCTGATATTGATGATACCACTGGTAAATCTTGTGATGCCTTTTGTATGGGCATTTGGGGGAAGTGCAAATCCAAGTAAAGCAAATTTCTTTAAAGCACAAATCATCGTTGCTTTAGTGGGTATTGTTTTATGGTTTTTATTTGTTGGTGCACTTATAATGCCAATGTTCAGATCAATGTACTAAGCTAAAAGGTGTCAGGTCATAGTTTGCCATAAGAGTCGCATCGAAATGGCATTTAAGGATTTGGCACTTTTTATTTTAAAGGATGGTTATATGAATAGAAGCGATCGAGTAGCTATAAAAACTAGATTTAGAACTGTGGAGCAATGCAGAGAAGAATGTGTAGACGGTATAGGGATTAAGCATATTGCAAAATCATGGTCAAATAAACTTTACGGTATTTTTGATGAGGCAAACCATTTCAAAATAGCTTCGGATGCAAAAGGAGCAGCCCTCTTTGTTTTTGAAGGTGTGATTATCGAAAGAGAAGATGGGATCTATATGGAAGGCAATATTAATGTGAAACCTCATTCTAAAAAAATAGTTTTGGGTAGCATATTGATGAGTCTTATTGCAGGCATTATATTAATTACAACGTTTAACATTGTTTTAATGTTTATGGGAATTTTGTTTATGATTGTTCCTTGGTTTAACTACACCTATATGAAGAAAAGTGATGTACTTTATAAGATGATTCATAAAAAAGTGAGCTAACATAAAGAGGTATAATATTGCCTTCATCGAACTGATGAGGTGATATTATACCTTTTTTTAACCTACTTAAGTAGCTATTCAATATAGTTTAATTAAAATAAGATAAGTATAAGTTAATCGTTTTTTACTTACATAATTGCTGGGTATAATAGTAAAAATATGATACCAAAACAAATAGTACTGGAGGTTGAGATGATAAGGACAAAGTTGAATTTACCTGTCCAACATACAAATGATATTGCTAGAAATAATGTGATTGATAAGCTAAATCAGAAATTTTCAAGCAGACTTTTTTTGATCATAGCAGGTGCTGGTTATGGTAAATCGACTTCAATTAGTCAATGGCTTACTAAGATAGAAAATCAAAATTGTCGCGTAGGTTGGATTTCACTTGATCATTTGGATAACGATCCCATTAGATTCATGAGTTATTTTGTTACAGCTATTCAGATGCAATTAGGATCAGGACTAGAAGAGGTCATTGAGAGACTAGAATCGCCTTATGCGCCTAATTTAGATTGGGTCATGATGGCATGTATTAACGCTATAGATAAAGAACTTAGATCAAACCAAAGAGATGAGCCATTAAAGCTAGTCTTAGCACTTGATGATTTTCATTTTATAAAATCGAAAGAGATACTTGCTGCTATTGACTTATTAATCACCTATTGTCCTGAAAATTTTAAACTGGTGCTTATTTCTAGAGAAATACCTGATCTGTCACTTGTGACTTATAGATCAAAAGGCTGGCTAATAGAAATTAGTTCAGCAGATTTAGCCTTCAATCACATGGAGAGTTTGGTATTTTTAAAACAGGTAATGGAAACAGGTCAAGAAATAAATTTGTTAGAGACTCTAATTGAAAAAACTGAAGGTTGGGCTGCAGGGCTACAATTAGCAGCGTTGGCAATTTCTAAAAATAATAATGACGTCTTTGAGGTTGAGAAAATATCGGGGAATCATCCTTTTATACTCGAATATCTGACTGAACAAGTTTTAAAAACACTTCCTGAAAATGAAAGAATTTTATTGATGCTATCCTCTATATCAGATAGGTTTTGTATAGAATTAGCCCTAAAATTGTTGAAAAGTGTAAATCAAGCTGTAGATTTTACTGAAAATCCATATGTTTATTTTCAAAAGAAACACTATTTTATAATTTCTTTAGACGCTGAAAAGGTCTGGTTTAGATTTCATCATCTGTTTTCAGATGTACTCTGTCTACAGCTAAAAAAATGGATTAAGCACCAGAATAATCTTGATGGCCAAACGACACTAAATAAATTGCATCTAGAGGCAAGTATTTGGTTTTTAGAAAATGGATATGAAGTAGAGGGATTTCACCATGCGGTACTAGCTGATGAGATTGATCATTGTACTAAAATTTTACACTCTGGCATAGTACCTTTTCTTTATAGAGGTGGGGCGGGTCAAGCTATTGAGTGGCTATGTAAGTTACCGGCTTTCGAACTTAACAAGAGGCCATGGTTATGGATGATATACGCTTCTGCGTCGCTTCATGTGGGTAAAACAGATGATGTTGAAATTAGGCTGTTGGCTGCAGAAAATAGTTTAATAGCATGTGAAACTATGATGGAAAAAGGCATTCCAACGATGTCGAAGAGTGAAATTGATAAAATAAAAGAACATATCGCGTCAATTAGGGCCGTACTTTATGCAACGCAACATCATATGGAGAAGGCAATCGAACAAGCTCAGCTAGGGCTAAAATATGCTGATGAAAACAGCATTACAACTTTAAGTTCGTGCAACTGGGCACTTGGATATGCAAAATTTGAAGCAAAAGATTATCGTTTAGCACAGCAATACTTTGGCACTGCAAAATTATTAAGTCAAACTAATGGACCGCTTATTATCTGGCTAATGTCCACAATTGGACTCGGTAAAATTAAGCAATATAGCTTATCTTATGAAAAGGCTTTAATGATTTTTCAGGAAGTCTTTGATTTTCCAGGACATAAGGGATACGCAATTACCTGTGATGTATATTATGGGTGGGCACAAATTCTTTATCAACAAGGTGACATTGAAGCGGCAGAAACCGTACTGGACGAAGCTATTGAAATTGCAAAAAGTATAGATAGAACGGATCGAAAAGCAATGTATCAAATTTTTAAAGCAAAAATAATGGCATTCCAAGGAGAAGAAAGAGAAGCTTTGTTTTTGCTGGAAAAAGCAGAAAAGTATTGTAAAAGTGAAGGATACACACATCTGTTGGCAGAAATTGCTTATGAGCAAGGATTGATTTTATTAAAACTTGGGAATCTTACGGCTGTAGAAGTGAGTTTGAAGTTACAAGATCAAGAAAAATTAGAGATAAGATTAAAGCTTGCAAAAGGTGAAGGGCGTGATGCAATTGCTTTATTAGAAAAAAGAATTCAAATTGAATTTGAAAATTTATGGCTTGAAGAAGTGGTAGAGGATTTGATATTACATGCTTTGGCATGTTATAAATACGGTGTGCTTGGCAAGAGCCTTGAGTCCTTACAAAAGGCTGTAGAGCTATCACATCAAAGCAACAGTATTCAGATGTTTATAACAAATGGACTGGAGATGCTTAAACTTTTACGTGAATCTAACTTAGACCAAGTTTATCCCGAGTTTATCAGGGGGTTAATCAAAAAATTAGAACTTGAAGTTTCAAAAGATGAATACAAGCTGATTGAACCATTGACCACACGTGAACTGGAAGTTTTAAAGCTGATTGCAAATGGCTATTCTAATGAAACCATAGCACAAAATCTCTTTTTAGCGACGAGCTCGGTTAAAGGAATCAATCAAAGAATTTTTAGCAAATTGCAAGTAGACCGAAGAACAGAAGCAGTTTTAAAAGCAAAGCTATTAGGTTGGATAGATTAATTATGGGAGGCAACATATGAAAGCAGCTATTTGTACGGGTTATGGATCACCGGATTTAGTCAAGGTTATGGAAGTACCTAAGCCTACGGTAAAAAAAGGGGAGTTAATGATAAAAGTTATGGCTAGTGCTGTAAATTCAGGTGATGCTAGAGTGCGAGGCCTAGTAGCTAGTCCGATTTTGCGTATTGGCCTTAGACTTGCACTAGGGATTAAAAAACCTAGAAAAGCTATTCTTGGTGTTGCGCTAGCAGGTGAGATTGTAGAAATTGGCGAAGGCGTTAATCAGTTTAAAGTAGGAGATCAAATCTTTGCGATGACAGGCATGAGGTTTGGTGGACATGGACAATATGCAGTACTTAGCGAGAAAAGTGCTATGGCTTTAAAACCCAAAAGTGCACTTTATGAAGAAGCAGCTGTACTACCTTTTGGAGGAACAACTGCGCTTCACTTCTTAAGAAAAGCGGGGTTGCAGGATGGTAATCAAGTGATGATTTATGGCGCGTCAGGTGCAGTTGGTACATCCGCAGTCCAGTTAGCCAATGTATTAGGGGCTGAAGTTACAGCGGTATGTAGTGACAGACATAATGCTGTTGTCAGTGAGCTCGGTGCAAATGAAATATTAGATTACCGACGAGTAGATATATCAAAATTAGATGTGAGATATGATATTATATTTGATGCTGTTGGTAAAATAAAGAAAAACGAAGTAAAACACTTACTTAAGCCAAATGGAAGATTTATATCCGTCGCTGGATATGGTGTTGCATCAGAAAAAAAAGTAGATTTGCAACTTTTGGCACAGCTTTTTGATGAGGGGAAATTGAAAGCCGTTATTGACCGCTCATTTCCGCTAGAAGAAATAGCCTCTGCATATCGATATGTAGATCAAGGTGTAAAAACTGGAAATGTAGCAATAAGGATTAATCATGTTTAGTATAAAAGATCAGCAATTGCTGAAAGATGGAGAACCGATTTATTTGAAAGGCTTCAATCTCACCTGTAAATATTGGGAAGATTATGAAGTGATTCTAAATTTATATCAAACAAATCATGCTTATATACAAATGAAACACTTAGGTGCCAATGCAGTCAGAATACTTTTTAGCTACAAAATTTTCGAATCTGATAATTATCCTTTTACCTACAACGAGGCAGCTTTTCAATGGCTGAACTTACAAATCGATTTTGCTTCCGAACAAGGACTTGGCGTTATTTTATGTATGATATTACCAGTTGGTGCTGACTGGAACGACGTGAAACCAAATCTTGATTTTTCACTTTGGCATGATCCAGTTAAGCAAGAGCGGTTTATTGCATTATGGTGTGAAATGGCAAATAGGTATTCTGAGAATGATGCAATCATTGCTTTTGATTTGTTTAATGCGCCTGTTACAGATGATGGTACTGGCATATTATATGAACTACTGGCAAGTAAAACCATTAAAGCTATAAGGCAAATTGATAAAAAAAGAGTCCTAATAATGGGTAAGTTATATGGTGTTAATGGTAAGCAACCATTTTTTTATGATCATGATCGATTAATAAAATTTGATGATGAAAGCCTAATTTATGACATGCATTTTTATGAACCGTTTATGTATACACATCAGTATGCAGAATGGGTAGGCGTGTCTTCAGACGGAGGAAGATATCCAGATATAGATAGAGATAAAAAACATTTATTGTCTTATTTTAAACAAATACTGGATTTTAGGGAGAAATACAATGTTCCCGTTCTAGTGAGCGAAATTGGTTTAATCAATCACTGTTTCAATGCTGAAAAAGGTGGTTTAAACTATATTTCGGACCTTGTTGAAATACTTGAAGACAATGGATTGGGTTTTTTCTATTGGGAGTTTCAATCTGAAGTTATGGGCGTTTATAAAAGCGAAGCTGAGCAAGAGCTAAAAGAAACGGATTTGAATTTTGAACTTACAGGCATACTATTTAATAAACTATAATCTATACTAGATTTTTCAATTTTCTTTTTAGAGACTACTTAAGTAGCTACCCCAAATCTTTTGAAATCTATATGATTGATTTAAGGCAAGATAAAATAATCATAGATTATTGATCAAATGAATTGGAGGAAATATTATGAAAGAAAATATTATGAAAGAAAATGAAATAATTTCTAGAGGTACTTTAAATTTTCGTACTAAAATAACATTAGCTTCAATATG
The DNA here is from genome assembly GCF_029914245.1 of Fusibacter bizertensis. GTDB lineage: Bacteria > Bacillota > Clostridia > Peptostreptococcales > Acidaminobacteraceae > Fusibacter_C > Fusibacter_C bizertensis. Next base: position 259,659 of record NZ_JARYZI010000004.1, on the reverse strand, counting down.
GACTAGCTTCATGATTTTTTATTTATACGCTGATGTACTTTCATTTTACAGACCAGGTGTCTTAAACCACATAATTGAAGGTTTTATGGGTCCATTACAAGCTAACCAGTCTAACCTGTTAATGGCTTCAATGCTCATGGCAATACCAGCGCTTATGATTCCATTATCGATAGTATTGAAAGATCGTGTAAGCAGAGTAGCCAATATTGTAATCTCCACACTTTATATTTTTGTGAATATTGGCAATCTTGTGGGAGAAACTTGGATTTATTACATTGCATATGGCGTAATAGAAATAATTTTAAATATCACAATGATATTTATAGCAATAAGATGGAAGACTAAATAAAGCGAAAAGGTATAATTACACTTAAAAATGTGAAAGTGTAGTTATACCTTTTTCTAATTAATAAACTAAAACAATTATTAAATTTGGACTCAAGTTTTAAGTAGTTCCATTAAGCAACGTCAAAATCAACATAAAAATGAATCATTCCTTCATCATAGTAAACACCGTATTCGTTGTTATCCGCTTCTTGTATAGCTTTGATAATTGAGAGTCCTAAACCGTAACCGCCGTTTTCTCTGGTTCTTGCTTTATCAGCTTTATAGAAACTTTCCCACCAGTTTTGAAGTTCATCTGGTTCAACAGGTGGATGACTATTGGCAAGATCAATCCTAAGATGAGTTGAATCATTTTTTTTATTTTTTGGAGGTTGATTAAGTGCAACGGTTATATCTATAATCTGATGTTCATCTACATAAGCAAGTGCATTGTTCATTAGATTTGTGATGATTTGTTCACTGCGAAGGGCATCTATACTCAGTATAATAGGACTTTTTAAATCTGTAATTGAAAAGTTGTAGGACAGTTTGATATTATTACTTTTAAGCATGGGTTCGTATTTTTTTAGAATATAATCAATAAAGTCCTTTGCAACAATTGATTCTTTATACAAAGGAATATCGCTAAATTGAATACGATTGATATCTAGGAGCTCACTCACTAGCAAATCCATCTTTTTAGCCTCGTCAATAATGACATCACAGTAAAAAGCGATTTTCTCTGGATTTTTGTTAAGGCTTAGTTTAAGACCTTCGCTATACCCTTGTACAAGGGATAAAGGGGTTTTAAGTTCATGAGAGACATTGCTTAGCAATGCTTTACGTTGTTCGTCAATTCGATGCCTTTCATCAATTTCGATTTTAAGCTCTTTGTTATTTTCCTCAAGTTGATTAAGGTTATTTTTTAAAGAATAACTCATCTCGTTGATATTTTCAGCTAATTTTCCTAATTCATCATTGGCAAGTACTTCACATGAACTAGAAAAGTCTAGTTTCTTGATATTATCTGTAACCGCGAACATGTTCAAAATAGGAGTGGTAAAGTGTTTTGAAATAATATTTGCAGAAAAAATAGTGACCACTAAAATGACAACGCCTGCGATTAATAAAAATTGATTTAAAAAACCTACATTTTCATTGATAGAAGTCATGGGCACTCTTATCTCTATATGTAGACCACTATCCAGATAGCCTGAAAGCATGAAAAAATGAGTGCCTTTTTGTGGATCTTCAAACCATACATATTTCAAATTTTGATTGACTGATTCTTCTTTTTCAATAATTATCCGTTCAAAAGGAGGTGGTTTTGGTCCTTCTCTATCACTAGGAGTCGTTGAAAGATAGTCTGGATTTTTAGGAATGATAATTGTGCCATCAGTTTCATTGATGACTTCTATTTCGATAAAGGTAGAGCTTTTAAGTTGTAAAGTATATAGCGTATTTGAATCAATTGCTTCTGAATGCATTGCATTTAGATTTTCATAAGTTGAAAGTAGTTTTCTTTTTTCACTCTGAACGTAAAAAGGTTCAAGTAAAAAAGTGTTTGCTAAGAATAGTAGTAAAATAAATAGCAACATCAACGAACCTATCTGGAAAAATAATTTTTGTCTAATATTCATAATTTAGTGACCTCAAATCTATAACCCATTCCTCTAACCGTTTGTATATATTCCATTGCTTTACCTAACTTGTTCCTTAAACGATTCATATGTGTGTCAACCGTCCTCTCGGTACCTTCATAGTTAAAACCCCAGACTTTATAGAGAATTTGATCTCTTGAAAGGACAATACCTTCATTTTCAGCTAAATAATAAAGCAGCTGAAATTCCGTGTGACTCAGTTCTATATCCTGATTTTCAATGGTAATTTTTTTTTGTTTAAGAAGGAAATGAATAATGCCTTTCTCTAGGGTTTCATAATCGCCATAGACTCTTGAAAAAAGAGCGTTTACTCTAGCAACGAGTATTGTAGGACTGAAAGGCTTTCGAACATAATCATCTACGCCGAGTTTGAATCCTGTGAGTTCATCTTGATCTGTTGATTTTGCCGTCAGCATCAGTATTGGCGTATCTGTTAAGGGCCTTATTTCTTCGACGACTTGGAAACCATCATAAAAGGGCATCATTACATCGAGAATAATCAACTTACAATCTTTGTGAGCATAAAAGAGATCAAGTGCCTCTTGACCGTCTTTTGCTGTGATTACATCGTAACCTTCAGCTTCTAGAAAATCACTTACCAAGATCCGAATCCTTGTTTCATCATCCGCAATTAGAATTTTACCTTTCATTATCTTGTCCCATCTTTTTTTATTTTCAATACTTTTTTCTTTTTAATATATCATATTCCTACTATATTATAAAACGTCATTGTCACAGTAAGGTTACAAATATGAATTTATATATTTATTATTTTATTTTTTTTGTGACAAAGCTGTGACATTGACAGTGTAAATTGTTTGTAAAGGTAAGATAAAACAAAATAAAACAGAACAGAACAGAAGAAATCATAGTAAACATTATTTTAGAAAGGAGGTAGACATGGAACAAATTAAAAAAGTCTATCGACATGAAAAAAAATATACCATTTGTTGGAATGAATTTCAGGTTATCAATGGTAAACTTAAACATTTATTGAAACGCGATCCTCACTGTCCTGAATATGGCTATGAAGTGAAGAGTTTGTATTTTGATAATCCTTATGATTATGCACTTGGGCAAAAGGTCGAAGGAACGGATCTGCGTCACAAGTTTAGACTCAGAGTTTACAATAATAATTTTGATTTACTGAAGCTCGAAAAAAAATCGAAGAACAACGTAATGACAGATAAAGAAAGTGTCTACATTACAAGTGAAGAGGCAAAGCGAATCACAAAAGGTGATTTTGAGTTTTTAAGAGAAAGAGAAGATGGATTTCATCAAAATTTTTATTACAAACTAAAACATGGAAAGTACACCCCAAAAGTGATCGTGAAGTACAATCGCATAGCATATATGTATCCTGTAGGAGATGTGAGGATTACATTTGATTCCCGAATCAAGAAAAGTAATCAAGTTGAAAAGTTTTTCAATACTGACAATAGTTACATGGACGTATATGGATCTGATCAAGTGATTATGGAAGTGAAATTTGATCATGTATTACCTACTTTCATAAGAAGCGTGATTCAGTCGCCCAATATTATGGCAAGCGCCTCATCAAAATATGTTTCATCTAGGTTTGTATCGGGCTAAAGTTTGATGGAAATAGCAAGCAATAATTTATGTACGAAAAAAATAATAAATAATAAGTTGGAGGTCGTCTTATGAGTTTTCAAGATATTTTTAAAGACAATTTTTTAGAAAGTAGTGCAAATCTTTCAGCAGTTCAAATTGCAATGACTTTGGTGGTAGCATTTATTGTAGGTGCTTTTATATATCAAATATACAAACGTTCATACCAAAGTGTCGTTTATACAAAAAGTTTTAGTATGTCCCTCGTTATGATGACAATGATTACAGCACTTGTGATTATGGCCGTTACATCTAATGTGGTATTATCTCTTGGTATGGTGGGTGCGCTTTCTATAGTTCGTTTTAGAGCAGCTATAAAAGACCCAATGGATATTGTATTTATGTTTTGGTCAATTGCAGGTGGTTTAGTAGCAGGTGCAGGATTCTATACACTGGCTCTTATTGGATCTGTGGTAATCGGTATTATTATATTGGTATTTAGCGGCAATATCAAAGAAGAAACACCATATTTATTTGTGGTTCATTTTGACAAAGAAGAAGATGAGGAAAAGATTTTAAATAAAATTAAAGCGACAGTGCAACGTTATTTTGTAAAATCAAAAATCATTGATGGTGAGCATATCGAATATACCCTTGAACTTAGAATTAAGAATAACGAAATGGCTTTTGTTAATGAAATCAAAAGTATTGCTTCTGTATCTAATGCAACTTTAGTAAGCTCAATGGAATTTACACAATAATAAATTAAGCTGCCTGTGTTCATAAACTCAGGTAGCTTTTATAAAAGTAGGTGGTTTGATGAAAAAATTACAAGCTCTTATCGCAATAACAATTTTAATTGTCATGATTATTTTTATAGATCAGTTTAGTGCGTCGTTTATTTTGAATGATAGTACAGCTAGCGAAATAGATAATTATGTCTATCCTCATGAGCAAGTTATCGATGTCAATATTCAAATAGATACTGATACTTACACCGAGATGATAGCAAATGCAATGAGTGAAGAATATGTGATGGCAGATATTACTTATAATGGTTATACATTTAATAATGTTGCCATTAGACCAAAAGGAAACTCAAGTTTACGCGATGTTGCACAATCAGGAGGAACTCGACTTTCTTTTAAAGTGGATCTTGATAAATATATAGACGGACAAAACCTCTTTGGCATAACTAAACTGAATTTAAACAATTTGTTTCAAGATGAAACATTGATGAAGGAATATATCAGTTATGATATGCTCGATTCTATAGAGGCTATCGCTCCTGACACAACCTATGTTTCACTATCAATTAATGGAGAATTCTTTGGTTTGTATTTGTCTGTTGAAGAAGTAAATGAAACGTTTTTAATGGAGAATTTCGGAAATTATGATGGTGAATTGTATAAACCTGATGTGGGAATAGGTGCAGACTTAGCGTATATCTCTGATGATCCTGAAGATTATGAAGGTGTCGTGCCTCAAGATGATGATATGGAGACTGATGCAAATTTTGTTGAATTGGTTAAAGTAATTGATAAGATTATAGAAAATGGTGGGGAAACGGATGAATATCAGCTAAGTGACGTTCTAAATGTGGATTCTTTTTTGAAATATTTAGCATTTAGTACCGCTGTTGTCCATATGGATTCTTACCAATCAGGCATGTTTCATAATTATTATCTTTACTACAATACAGATACAGAGTTATTTGAGTGGATTACTTGGGATTTAAACATGGCATTTAATGGCTTTCCGATGTCAGGGCTGACAGACGAGGAAGCGACTCAATTTCTAATAGATGAACCTGTGATCGGTGCGATGAGTGGCTACCCATTGGTAGAAGCAGCTTTCACTAATACTGAGTATGTCAAAATATATCATGATTATATCCAAGAATTAATTGATGGTTATTTAGATATAACCAATTTTGAAAATGTTGTTACAAGCACATTTTCAATGATTGAATCTTATGCAAGTATTGACCCATCAGCATTTTTTGAGTTAGATACGGTTAAAACTAATGTGTTTGACTCAAGTTCAACTTCAACGATTTCATTATTGGAGTTTGTAGAGCTCAGGGCTGAAAATATGCAAGACCAACTTGATGGTTTAATTGTTTCTACCAATGATGGTAAAGGCAACTCGGGCTCGCAGAGCATGGGCCAAAAAGGTGGTCAACCTAACCAAGGTGGCGAACAAATCCCAGGTGATGCTACGGCAGAAGGTGTGCAGTTAGACGGAGCAGAAGTAAGCAACAAGCCAACAGCACCAGCAGACGGAGCAGAAGTAAGCAACAAGCCAGCAGCACCAGCAGACGGAGAAGAAACAAGCAATATGCCGGCAGCACCAGCTGATGGGGCAGAGGTTGCTGTTGGAACTAGACCAGGTCCAGCAGTTGCAACAGGATCAGAAGCAATAGACGTAGAATTTAGCATCGAGATGTTACCTCCTGTAATACTAGCTTTATATGAAAGTGGTGAATTACCAGATGAAATCACTGAGTATCTTGATAAAGGTGAAGCGCCTCCTAAGGACTTAATGGATGCTTTTATGGTAGAATCAGGAATCAGCACACAAGTGGGTAATCAAAACCAACCACCATCTGATGTAGCAGGCGGAGTGTCAGGCAATGAAACTAGTAATCCAGGAAATTTAACTGGAGATGTGACAACTGAGTCAGTAATGACTACGCAAGAAATTATAAACACTTTAATCCCTATTGGCGGGAGTTTGGCGGTGGCAGTTGTGCTTCTTTTGTATCTAGTTTTTAGAAAGTACTAAACATAAATAAAATATCCATCGGTACTAAAATCTATTCACATCAGTTCAAAATATAAGGAAGTATATCTTGTATATAATGAATTAGATGGTTCTAATAGGAGGAAATAAGTGAAGTTTATTAAGAACATGAAAATCAGTGGCAAGATAGGTTTGCTATCCGTAAGTTTTTTGATCTTTCTGTTGATTGTTGGATTTGTAGGCATCAACAAAATTGCAGTTGTTCAAAAAAATGTAAAAGAGTTGAATAATTTAAGACTGTTACCTATACTTGAACTTGAGGATGCCAAGGCAAATGTGGTATACATCTCAAATCAGATTAATTCAAGTATGGCGTCATCTGATAGTGAGACATTTAAAGTTTATGAAGAGGCTATTTCAGAAAAAGTACAAACTTTAGAACTGGTTTTATCAAAGCATATAAATGATCCAGATTATCAAGAATTTTTCGTGAATTACAATGAGTTTTTGGCGACTAAAGATGCATTTATAACCTCTCAAAATGATAGGTTCTCAAATGCAACCACAGCTACAAATACGCCGACACCGACTGAAATAGTTGCCGCTGAGATGCCTACAGGGCCTCCAGAAGAGTTAGAGGTTGTCTCTAGTGCTATTAATACTGTAACGCAGTCTTTTGAAGAGATAATTTCAAAGCAAGTTGACGCTTCACAACAGACATATATTAATAGTGAAAATGTATATAACAGTACAAAAATAATCTTAATCAGCCTGATTATAGTTTGTGTAGTTTTAACTATTATGTTGTCTTTGGTCATTATTAGGGCAACGGTAGCACCTATAAAAATAGTGACTCGAAAACTAAAGGAAATATCTGAAAATGGTGGAGATTTAACCCAAAGAATAGATTATAATAGCAAGGATGAAGTGGGTGAACTTAGTAATAGTTTTGATTTGTTTATCGATAAGTTACAATTGATTATTAAAGAAGTGGCTTCAACAGCAGAAGAAATGAATACTTCAAGTACACAATTGAATCGTGCGATCGAAACCTTTACAAGAACACTTGAAGAAATTACAAATACTGTAACTGAAATTGCATCAGGAACACTTGATGGGGCTTCATTTGCAGAAGAAACATCAGTAAGTGTAGATGACATCGTTAAGTTTTCACAGGTAACTGCAAAAGTAAGTAGTGATGCTCTTGAAAAGGGTAAGAACACGAAGGAAACAGCTGAAATAGGGGTATTTAATATTTCTGAGGTAGTATCTTCTATTGAAGAAATTGCTGAATCATCAAAGAATGTATCTTCAATTATTAGTGAACTTGACGGTTCATCAAAAAAAATAGGTGATATTATAGAAATAATTACTTCAATCTCAGCACAAACAAACCTTTTAGCGCTTAATGCAGCTATTGAAGCGGCAAGAGCAGGTGAATTTGGTAGGGGCTTTAGTGTAGTTGCTGATGAAATAAGAAAATTAGCTGATGAGAGTAATACTGCAGCCGCTCAAATTGCAGCTCTTGTTAAAGACAATCAGATTAAAACGTCATCTGCTGTAAACTCAGTTGGAGAAGTTGAGATGAAAGTTGGGCATGGTGTGACAAAAGCATCTGAAGTTGATGCGAGCATAAAGAGAATTCTAGATAATGTCAATGAAATTGTTTTGCACATAGAACAAATTGACAGCGGTAATGTGAAACAAGTTCAAAGTACAGTAGAAATAGGAAAAGCTATTAAAGGTATAGCGGACACCTCGAATAAGATGTCAAAAGGTACTGAAAATATAAGTGCAAGTATTCAAGAACAGTTGAGTACGATGTCTGAGATTGAGCAAACGACAGGTAATTTGGCAGGTATGACAAATAAAATGAATCAGATTATTATGGATTTTAAAGTGTAGATACAAAATTGTTATTTTTTCTTGATTTTCAATAATCATCAGTTTGCAGTTAAATTAAAGTTATATAAAGCGAAAAGGTGTCAGGTCATAGTTAGCCAAAAAGGTGAGTTTATAGTTATCCAAATAACAGCAAAAAAGTGTCAAGTCAGATGTTGCCAATTGAAACGGCAATATTGATTTAACACTTTTTTAATTGTATCTAATAGTTATTCTAAATCTCTAGTGCCACTATCTGCAGCAATCTTTCTCAGTTCATTCACTTGTAAATTATTACCTAGAACAAGCATGACATCACCACTATTGAGAATAAGATCAGATTTGGGATTAAGTGTCATATTTGTCTGACCAAATTTTTTAGTTGCGATGACGACAAGACCAAATCGATCAGGGATTCTTAATTGCTTAAGCTCTTGACCAACGATCTCTGAATTCTTCCCAATAATTACATCTTGAAGATCAAGTTGCACATCGTCAATGCTTGTTACTATTTCAAGGAAGGAAACTACAGAAGGTCTTAACATTTGAGCTGCCATCCTTCTACCACCAATTTCATTTGCAGAGATAGTTTTATTGGCACCAGCACGTTTAAGTTTATCAGGTGCATGTTTATCTATGGCTCGTGATATTATATATAGACTACGATTCATAGTTCGAGCAGTAAGTACGACGAAGACATTGTCTACATCTGTCGGAAGTGAACTTATAATCCCTTTCGCTTGTTTGATGTTTGCCATCTGTAAAACTTCTTCTTCAGTTGCATCTCCATTAATGATGTTCAATCCTTGAGCAAGAAAAGTTTTATAACGATGCACATCTTTTTCAATAATGACAAAGTCAGTTTTATTCTTTGTAAATTCGTTGATAATGACTTCACCAGTTTCACCAGCACCACATAATATATAATGATTATTCATTTTAGCAATGTTTGATTCCATTTTTCGTCTCCTCCAAAAATAATTCTTATCGCCTTCAACTATAAGTAGTAGTAAATTTGTAAGTGCATAACCTACAGTACCAACTCCGAAAAAAATAATGATAATCGAAAATATTTTGGCTGAATCAGTCATGGGGGCGACTTCTTTATAACCCACTGATGAGATCGTGATGATTGTCATATAAAGACCATCAAGTAAACTAACTTTAAGTAAAAATGAATACCCTAAAGTGCCTATAAGTACAAGTGACAACAATATAACTAATATAATTCTAAGCTTTTTCTTTTCGTTCATATAGCACCCCTCGGAAAAGATTGAATAGTCTAGATTTACCCAATTGTGCGCTTATTAATCTTATCATAAGTAAAAAAGGCTAAAAGGTGTCAGGTCATAGTTTGCATTTGGCAAACTATGACCTGACACCTTTTAGCTTCATTCATTGCGATGCCTATGGCATCTATGGAAGTCTTCAGAGGAGTTACAAGCATCGTATAGTTTGTAGTCACCACCTTGAATGTGGATTACATGACCATTTACAAGTGATTGAGCAAGTATTTTCCGCGCGTCAAAATAAATTTTTTGGACGGTTGCTCTAGCAACATTCATTTGACTTGCACATTCTTCTTGCGTTAAACCCTCAAAATCAATTAACCGTATGCTTTCATATTCTTCAACAGTCATATTGATTTCTTCAGTTCTTTTCGCAATCTCTAATGGACCGTGAAAGTTTGCTTCTGGAAGACAACATACATTTCTCCATTTTCTAGGCCTTGGCATACTTAGTTTCCATTCAGTCTTCTACGATTACCTGATCCTTTTCCACATCTTCGCATTCCGCTATTTTGCATATCACTTCTACGCAGACCATTTCCGTACAATCCATTTCTACGTGAATTGAAGCGATTAAGTTCATCATTGTTCATAGTCATATTTCTAGAAGTAATACCATTTTCATCTTGTAATCCGTCTTTACATCTTCCTAATCCACGTCCTGTCATAGGGCCGCTACCATTTGGTCCAGTTCCGTTTAATCTTGGCATAATTATTATCTCCTTTTTTAGTTATTGACATATGTCGGTTATAATTCAATCATACGCCATTTGCGACATATGTCAATAACAAATTCAAAATATATTTATATTTGTGAGATATCAATTATCAAATCTGTTGGTTTAACATGGTCGTTTTTCCAAAGTGCTATCATAATGGCGCATTCTATTCGCTTCTTTTGAAGTGTACAACTAATAGAATTGGGCTTAGAAATATCATTGTTTGAGAAGTATGCATTGGCATGGCAACCACCAGAACAAAAAAGTTTTGCCCAACAGGATTTGCATTCTTCCTTAGTGAGTACATTTGTGTTTGCAAAAGTATCTCCGATTGATGTATTACTGATTCCTGCAAAGACATCTCCAACTTTAAAATCTACTTCACCAACAAATTGATGACAAGGATACAAATCGCCTTCTGGTGAAACTGCAAAGTAATCAGATCCAGCTCCACATGCATTTATTCTTTTGTAAACACATGGACCTTCAAAAACATTAATATTAAAGTGGTAATATCTAAAACTATTTTCTCCTTTTAACCGCTCAATATATTGAAGTGCGAGGTTTTCATATTCAAAGATAATGCTAGGAACATCACTTTCAGTAAAATGGAGCGTTTGACCACTTCCAACGACTGGCTCAACGGATATTTCTTTGAAACCCAAATCGGCTAAGTGCATCACATCTTTTGCAAAATCTTTGTTTTCTGACGTAAAAGTGCCTCTCACAAAATAACTTTTAGCGCCTCTATTTTTAATAAGGTTTTGGGCTTTAGGTACAATTCTGTCATAACTGCCTTTACCACCTCGATCAGGCCTGATTTTATCGTGTACTTCCTTTCGACCGTCAATGCTAATCACAACATTATCAATATACGTGTTAATAAAATCTGAAATCTCTTCATTTAGCAGCATGCCGTTGGTTGTAATCGTAAAATAAAATGATTTTTGATGTGCTTCCTCAAGTGATTTAGCGTAAAACACTGTTTCTTTCACAACATCAAAATTCATCAGTGGTTCACCACCAAAAAAATCTACTTCTATATTATTTCGTCCTTTAGAGTGTTCTATTAAATAATCAATAGATTGCTTTGCGACTTCGAGTGACATAAGTTTTTTACCACTATTGTAATCTCCCTCTGATGCGAAGCAATATTTACATCGAAGGTTACAATCATGCGCCACATGTAAACAAAGTGCTTTGACATGTTGATTGATCATTTTGTGAGAAATTGAGTCCAGTAAGAATTTTTCTTCTGTAAAAAGAAGATTGTTTTCTTTAAGTGCACGTAGTTCAGAATAGACTTCTTCAATCATTTCATAAGCATAAATGCTATCGAAATGACGGTGTAGCATCTCATTGCTAGGCATGAATTTAAAATCCTTGATAATATTGAAAGAGATAGGGTCAAGTTGATGGATACTGCCACTATTGCCATCAATAGCAATTTGATAGTTATTAAGTTCATAAAAGTGTGTCAATTTTTTCTCCTTTAGTAATGTAATATTCAGCAATGATATTATAACACATTATTGACATATGTCTAAAACGGAGTATAATCAAAATTGTAACCGACATATGTCAGATATTTGGAGGAAATATATGAAATTAGCAATGCCAGTAGATGAGAAGAATTTAGAGTCAACCGTATGTATCTCTTTTGGGAGAACGCCTTATTTTTTAATTTATAATACTGAAAATGGAGAACATTCATTTTTAGATAATAGCGCAGCAAATAGTCAAGGTGGGGCAGGGATAAAAGCAGCACAAGCAGTTGTTGATCAAAAAGTTGAAGTATTGATTACACCTCGTTGTGGTGAGAATGCTGCAGAAGTATTTAGTGCTGCAAATGTTGCACTTTATAAGTCTTCAGGAAATTCAATTCTAGAGAATATAGCATCATTTAAAAATAACGAATTATCAAAACTTGTGGAAACACATGCAGGCTTACACCAACATAACAAATAAGAAATAGAGGTTTACTATGAAAATTGCGGTTTTAAGCGGAAAAGGTGGTACGGGGAAAACGCTTGTTTCTGTTAATTTAGCATCTGTTTCAAAAAATGGAACATATATCGATTGCGACGTAGAAGAACCCAATGGTCATCTTTTTTTTAAGCCTGAGGAAGTCAAGAGAAACGAGATTTCAGTGAAAATTCCTGTGGTGAATCAAGACAAATGCAATGGCTGTAGAAAATGCGTTGATTTTTGTAAGTTTAATGCCTTGGCGTATATTAATAATAAGGTAAAAGTATTTGAAACAGTTTGTCATTCTTGTGGTGGATGTAACTTGCTTTGTCCAGAGATGGCGATAGATGAAAAGGATAAAGTTATTGGAGCGATTGAGACGGGCTCATCCGAAGGCATCAGTATTATAACTGGGATTCTAAATACGGGTGAAGAAACAGGTGTGCCAATTATCAAAGAAATTTTAAAAATGCAAGATGTTTATTCGCCAGTCACTATAATTGACTGTCCTCCAGGAAGTTCATGTATGGTAATGGAGAGTATCAAAGATGCTGATTATTGCGTGCTTGTAGCGGAGCCAACCTTGTTTGGTAGCCACAACTTAAGTATGGTTTATGAACTTGTTAAACTTTTCGAAAAGCCATTTGGTTGCGTTCTAAACAAATGCATAGATGGTGAAAATCCGTCAGAAGAATTTTGCACAGTACATGGTATTCCAGTGATAGAAAGCATCCCTTTTGACATAAACCTTGGAACCATCAACTCAAATGGCGATATTATAACAAGGCAAGATCAAAAATACTTTGAATTGTTTTCTAATCTTCTTAGTCGGATCAAAGAAGAGGTGGGCTTATGAAACAATTACTGATATTAAGTGGAAAAGGCGGTACTGGAAAAACAACAATCGCTTCTGCTTTTATCAAATTATCCAGTGCAAAAGCATTTGCCGATTGCGATGTAGATGCTCCCAATCTTCATTTGATTAAAAGAAACTTTGAACACGAAGAGAATTTTGATTATTTTGGAATGGACAAGGCTTTTATTAATAGTGAAAAATGTATACAGTGTGGTATTTGTCAGCAGGAATGTAGATTTGATGCAATACAAAGTTTTGATAAAGATACAAAAAACGGCTATTTAATTGATACTTTTGCCTGTGAAGGATGCGGGGTTTGTGAGCGTATCTGTCCAGTGGGGGCCATTGAGATGAAACCTGAAAAAGCAGGTGATCTTAAGCTCTTTTCGGGTAATGCTACATTTTCAACGGCTAAACTGAAGATGGGCAGTGGCACAAGTGGTTTACTCGTATCCGAAGTTAAAAAGAAGCTTAAGGCAAATACCTCAGATGAGCCACTTGCTATTATAGATGGTTCACCAGGTATTGGATGTCCGGTAATTTCCTCAATTAGTGGCGTAGATATGGTTTTAATAGTAACAGAGCCATCGGTTTCTGGTATAAATGACATGAAAAGAATAGTGGAAACGGCTAAGATATTTCAACCTAAAGTCGCCATTTGTATCAATAAATACGATACAAATGTAGAATTATCAGAGAAAATAGAACAATATTGTCTAAATGAATCACTTAAATTCGTTGGAAAAGTACCTTTCGATATAGGTGCAGTTAAAGCAGTCAACCTTGGACTAACAATAGTGGAAACTGATACAAAAGCAGCTAGAGCAGTACAAGATGTATTTACAAAAACCATGGCATTTCTTGAAAATGATTCAGAGGATAATTTTTTTAAGATCAACAGGGGGTAATGAGATGTCTTATAGTAAGTCTTTAGGCAGTTCTTTGACAAATACTAAGGTTAGAACACCAAATTTTGTCACGTTTTCATCCGGAATGTGTTCTGTATGTACTTCAAACTGTATCGGAACCTGTGAGATTGGTTTATCCGCTATTAGGGGATCTGAAGCAATCTATCCTTTTGCCACAGATGTGTATCAATTTGCATCAGAAAAAGAGTACCCACTTGATTTTTCTCACTTCAACATCAACGGTAGAGTCTTTGGGGCAATGGGGTGTGAAGAAAATTCAGATATGGCAACTTTTCCAAAAGTCAAAACAGATTTTCAGTTTGGAATAGGTAGAAATGTGAATTTAAAGGCGCCTATTATTTTACCTGCCATGGCAAAACTAAACTGGAAAGACTACTACGCTGGTGCTGCACTGGCTGGTGTTTTAGTCGTTATCGGTGAAGACGTGGTGGCGAAAGACGCGGGGCTTAAACTTGAAAATGGTAAAGTTGTAGATTCACCTTTACTTAGAGAAATGGTGAATGCTTTTAAAACCCATTACCATGGATATGGCGATATCATCTTGCAAGCCAATGTCGATGATGAAAATCTAGGTGTACTTGAATTTGCAATTTCAAAATTGGGTGTTAAATCAGTTGAACTCAAATTTGGTCAAGCAGCTAAAGGCATTCAAGGTATGGGAAGACTCAAAACAATTGAAGAGGCACTAAAGTTTCAAGCAATGGGCTACTTAATTTACCCAGATCCGTCTGATCCACAGATTGCTGAAGATTACCGAGAAAATAGAGGAAAGCCTTTTGAGAAAATCGGAAAATTGCCCATGTGGTCAGAAACGACACTCACTAGTAGAGTAGAAGAACTTAGAAAACTTGGCGCAGAAATTATTTGTTTTAAGACGGGACCATATGATGCAAAAGACTTAATCCGAATTTTAAAAATAGCATCAGCTACAAAGGTGGACCTCGTCACTTTCGATGGTGCAAGTGGAGGAACCGGCAATAGTCCAGTAAAGATGATGAACGAATGGGGTGCACCAACTGTGCCACTAGAAAGTATGGTTTATGACATCTTAAAGCGCATGGATGAAAAAAAATATTATCTACCTCAAATTGCTATTACCGGTGGTTTTTCTATGGAAGATCACGTTTTCAAAGGCCTTGCCCTTGGCGCGCCTTATATCCAATTGGTAGGAATCGGACGTGCTGCTATGGCAGCAGCAACTGTAGGTAAAGTGGTAGGAGATGCCATCGCAAATGGTAACATCCCAAAAGAATACGCTGGTTATGGTGATTCTATTGAAAGTGTATTTGAAGGTTACAAAAGACTTAAAAAGATATATGGCGACAAAACCAGTGATATTTCACCTGGAGCAGTGGGTCTTTATTCATATCTTGAACGCATTACTACAGGGATCCAGCAATTAATGGCACTCAATAGAAAATTTTCTTTAGCGCATATATGCCGAAATGATATCGTTGCTTTAACCGATCCTGCAGCAAGTGTTTCGGGTATTATGACATATAAAGAACAACTAAAAACAGAAATATTAGGAGGCATTTTATGAAAATTGCAGTAGCGAGTAACGGAGAATTTGTAACAGAGCACTTTGGTCATTGTGAAGCGTTTCACATTTTTGATTCAGAAAACAATGAAATTATT
This sequence comes from Fusibacter bizertensis, assembly GCF_029914245.1. Lineage (GTDB taxonomy): Bacteria > Bacillota > Clostridia > Peptostreptococcales > Acidaminobacteraceae > Fusibacter_C > Fusibacter_C bizertensis. The sequence continues at coordinate 244,077 of NZ_JARYZI010000004.1, read as the reverse complement.
AAATCAGAAAAAGTTGCTAATCCAGGCCATAGACCAGGATTTTTACCTAATTTTTTAAACGATCTAGGTGTAAAAGTCATCATATCTGGTGGAATGGGTGGCGGTGCCATTGATATTTTTAATGAAAAGGGAATAGAAGTGATCGTTGGGACACAAGGACTGGCTTTAGACGCAGCAAAAAATTATCTTGCGGGCAATTTAAAATCAACAGGTTCAGTTTGTCATGAGCACCAACACCACGACGAATGTGGTCACTAATTCATGAAGGGGTATGAGATGAAAAAAGTAGATATTTTAGTAATAGGCGGTAGTGCTGCAGGTTTAGTGAGTGCAATGACATCTAAGTCTAAAAATCCAGATAAAAGTGTCATGTTAGTGAGAAAAGAAGAAAAAGTAATGATACCATGTGGTATTCCTTATATTTACGGGTCACTTGGAAATTCAGATGACAATATACTACCTGATGGTGGACTCTTGCAACTTGGCGTTGAAATTAAGGTTGATACTGTATTAAAAATCCAAAAAGAACTAAAAGTTTGCAAAATGCAATCAGGTGATGAAGTTGAATATGACAAACTCATCATAGCCACTGGATCCATGCCTGTAAAACCAGCATGGTTAAAAGGCGGCGAACTCAAAAATGTCTTCACAATTCCAAAAGATAAAGTCTATTTAGATGAATTATTAGTTCAGATGAAAGCATTTAAAAATGTGGTTGTTGTAGGTGCTGGATTTATCGGTGTTGAAGTTTCTGATGAAATTAATAAAATGGGTAAAAATGTATCTTTAATTGAGATTCAGCCAAATATATTAGGTCTTGCATTTGATAAAGAAATTGCTATTGAAGCTGAAGAAAAATTAAGAAGCAGAGGTGTCAATATCTTTACAGGTACTGGGTTTGAAGAAATTATCGGAACTGATAAAGTGAGTAGCATCAAACTTAGTAATGGTGATGTCAAGGAAGCTGATGCGGTTATACTTTCTATGGGTTATAGACCTAATGTGAGTTTAGCCAAAGAGGCAGGTTTATTGATTAATGAAAAAGGCTTTATTAACATAGACGAATATATGAGAACCTCTGAAGCTGATATATTTGCTGTTGGAGATTGTGCAAGTAAACGCGATTTTGCGACAGGTAAAATTTCTACCATCATGTTGGCGTCAACTGCATGTGCGGAGGCGAGAGTGGCTGGCTTAAACCTATATAACTTATCTACTTTTAGATCTTTTAGTGGCACCATTGGTATCTACTCTACTAATATTGGAGAAACTTCATATGGCGTAGCGGGATTAACAGAAGAAACGGCTATTAGAGAAGGCTTTAAAGTAGTGACTGGTTCTTTTACAGGGATAGATCGACACCCTGGAAAATTAAACAACGCACATAAACAAATGGTAAAACTAATCGTATCTAAAGATAGCGGTAAAATTTTAGGTGGCGAAGTTATTGGTGGTAATAGCGTGGGTGAGCTTATTAATGTGATTGGCTTTATTATCCAAGCTGGTTATACCCTTACTGATTTACTTGTCGCACAAATTGGTACGCAACCGATGTTAACCGCTTCACCAGCGGCTTATCCGTTGATTAAAGCTGCTGAAGTGATTTTGAAAAAGACAAATTAATTCTTTTAATGAATATAGATAATAAGGAGATACAAAATGAGTGAAGCTTGCGATCAGAATTGTAATAGCTGTGGCGTGGAATGTTCAGATAGAAAAGAAGATACAGATAAGCATGATTTTACCGAGCGATTACATGACATGAGTAGCATAAAAAAAGTGATTGGTGTTGTGAGTGGTAAGGGTGGCGTAGGGAAGTCTATGGTAACCTCTATGCTTGCGGTAACGATGAATCGACTTGGCTACCATTCAGCGATCTTAGATGCTGATATCACCGGACCATCCATACCAAAATCATTTGGAATTAAAACAAAAGCAACTGGGACAGAATTTGGTATTTTTCCTGTAAAAAGTAAAACAGGTATTGATATTATGTCTGTAAATCTTATGCTAGCAAATGATACAGATCCTGTGGTTTGGAGGGGACCTATCATTGCTGGAACAGTAAAACAATTTTGGTCAGAAGTCATATGGGCAAATGTTGATTATCTGTTTATTGATATGCCACCAGGTACTGGAGATGTTCCGCTTACTGTTTTTCAATCTATTGCAGTTGATGGCATTGTCATTGTGACATCACCTCAAGAACTTGTATCAATGGTGGTTACGAAAGCCATTAAGATGGCAGAGATGATGCATGTCCCAATCCTCGGGATTATTGAGAATATGTCCTATTTTAAATGCCCAGACAATGACAAATCATATCATATATTTGGTGAAAGTCATTTGGAAGAAATTGCAAGCGAACATCAGTTAGAAGTACTAGCAAAATTACCGATCAATCCTCAAATTTCGGCATCATGCGATAAAGGCTTAATTGAACTTTATACAACGACTGATTTTGATAAAGTTGGTCAAGTCCTTTCTAATATGATTGGCTAGAAGGTAGGCTAAAAGGTGTCAGGTCATAGTTAGCCATATGGCTAACTATGACCTGACACCTTTTAGCCTTGTATTGACATATGTCGATAAATAGATATAATTAAATTTAAATGATTACACTAACTACGTATGGAGATGAACAATATGCCGAGACCGAGAAAATGGAGAAAAGTTTGCTGCTTACCAGAAAGCAATCAATTCGGACCACTTGATAAAATAAGCGAAAGTAGTGAAACTATTACAATGTCAATTGATGAGTATGAAACCATCCGACTTATTGACCTTGAAAATTTTACGCAAGAAGAATGTGCTGGTCAGATGAACATTGCAAGAACAACCGTTCAGGGGATTTATACTGAGGCGAGAAAAAAATTAGCAGAGTCTTTGGTCAATGGAAAAACACTGAATATAGAGGGTGGAGATTATGAACTTTGCAATGGACTCGAATCATCATGTGGCTGTGGTGGGTGCAAAAGACACAAGCAAAAGTGTAGCAACAAAGTTGAACCAATCAATGATTGACCAACATATGACCTTGCTTGATGTTGTCTATAAGTATCCCGAAACAGAAGCGATTTTTCACTCTTTTGACGCTATTTTAGAGCAGTGTATATTGTGTAGCAACCTGTTTGATTCAATTGACACGGTATGTAAACTATATCATTTAAATCAAGCAGAAATGCTTATGCGCCTAAATATGGTAATCGAATAATATCAAAAAAATAAATGAGAGCTACAAACAGATTAATGATTTCATTAAATGATTTCAATTAGTCGTGTTTGTAGCTCTAAGTTTTTAGAAATTAATCATCGTCTTTCACAGACCATTCTCGCCAAACATTTCCTACCAATTCAGGATTTGGTTTTAAAGTTTTCTTACCCGTTCTCCAACCTGATGGTGCTGCTTCCGTGCCACCAGAATTTCTAACCAATTGAAAAGCCTGAATTTGTCTAATTGTTTCAGATACGTTTCTACCGACAGGAGGCGTTAAAACTTCATACCCTTGAATATTACCATCAGGATCAATGATAAAACGTCCACGCATTTCGACGCCGGAATCTGGATCGTATACGCCATATAAAGAACCTACACCGCCACCGGAATCGGAAAGCATTGGAAACTGTACACCACCTTCTACCATTTTAGAGAGTTCATAATCGTTCCACATCTTGTGTACATAGATACTATCGACACTTACGGACAATACTTCTACACCTAAAGCTTTAAAATCATTGAGTTTATCTGCAACTGCAGATACTTCAGTCGCTCAGACAAATGTAAAATCGCCTGGATAAAAACACAATACGACCCATTTCCCCTTAAACTCTGATAATTTGAAATTTTTAAAAACACCTTGAAAATACCCAGCGAGTTCAAAATCCGGTGCTGGACCGCCTACTTTGATCATAGATTTTTCCTCCTTTTTCAGACTCACTTGATCAAACACGTCTTCAACATTTGTTTTTAGTAAACTAGATTTTGGACGCGCACAACCGGGTTTAAAATCAGTTGGCAATAGTACCACCTCCTATTGTTTGATGAGATAACATTTGACATTTTGTAATTACCCTAAGAGAGTTAAATCAAACAAAATTTATGACATATGTCGCAAATAGAATGTTTTTAGATTGTTTGATTGTAAGGTTAATAAATTTTGATATAATTAAAGAAATAAAATGGAAAGAATATATTCAAATGACATAGAAACATTAACTTATTGCTAAATCAGAGTAATGAAAAATAGTGATTTACAGGGGGGATTTATGAAAATAGGAAAATACGTGCTAGTACTTGTCGTTTTGTTGAGTGGTCTTGCACTTACAAGTTGTAGCAAGAGTGTGGATGATAGCCCACTTAATCCTGATAAACCTATAACAGTGACAGTTTGGCACTATTATAATGGCAACACGAAAGAGATCTTCGATGCACTTGTCTCAGAGTTTAATGAAACGATTGGTGTAGACGAAGGCGTGGTGATTGATTCTCAAAGCCAGGGCGATGTTAACCAACTTGCAACAGCAGTCTTTGATGCAGCGAACCAATCAATTGGGGCAGCACCAATGCCCGATATCTTTGCATCCTATCCAGACAATGCCTATAGAGTCAATAAAATAGTAGATTTAGTGAGTTTAGATACTTATTTTTCGGAGGAAGAGCTTAGCAGTTACCGTTCAGAGTTTTTAGAAGAAGGCAGATTTCAGTCCAATAGCGATTTGTTTATCGTTCCAATAGCCAAATCAAGTGAAAACTTATTTGTGAACAAGAATCTATGGGAAACATTTGCAAAGGAGTTTGCACTAACAACTGAAGATTTACAAACATGGGAAGGGCTTTATAAAGTTTCAAAATTATATTATGAGAAAACGGGTAAAGCATTCTATAGCATAGATGCAAGTGCCAACTTCATGTTAGAAGCATCAATGCAACTTGGAAGTGAGATGTTTATCTATAATAATGATGGTACAGTCGCATTTAATCTAACACCTGAGGTAGCTCAAAAGATTTGGTCTTATTATTATATACCTTATATAAGCGGTTACTATGTGAAGACGGGTAGATTTAGCTCAGACGACGCGAAGACAGGAACTGTACTTGCTTACACTGGCTCAACCGCAGGCGCAGCTTACTTTCCAACAGAAGTAACGATTGATCAGCAAGAAGTATATGAAATCGAGCCATTGGCACTACCATATCCTTATTTTGAGGGTGGTAAGCCATATGCTATGCAGCAAGGTGCAGGCATGTGTATCACCCAAAGTGATAAAGAACATGAGTATGCTGCTGCGATGTTTTTGAAGTGGTTCACCGATAATGAGCAAAATATTGAGTTTGCAATTTCAACAGGTTATTTTCCAGTAAAGAAAGAAGCCTTAAAGGAAGAGACATTACTTGGTGCATTAGCAAAAACTTCATTTACCAATCCAGCGATCAAAGCATCCATTATTACTACAAATCAAATGTTTCAAGACTATACACTTTATAATAGTAAACCCTTTACAGGAAGCTATGAGATGAGGGTTCTACTTGAAACCAATTTATATGATAAAATATTAAGAGATTTGGAAACAGTTGCAAGACGTGAATCAGATGGAGAAAATAGAGACGTCATCATTGATGAGATGGTTTCAAATTCGGAATTTGAAAAATGGTACCAAGAGATGTTGGATGAAGCCTCATTAATTATGAATAACTAATAGTCAAAATAGAAATTTAAATTGAAATTATAATTAAAATTAAAGCAGATATATTACAGCTAAAACATTTAAAGAATAACTAATTCTAATTCAAGAAGGACTGAAAAATGGCTAAGGTGAAATGGCGTCGAAAATCTATAGTTTCAAGACTGACTTTTTTGGTTTTGATTATAATAGTACTGCAAACTGTTCTGTTAGCAGGAACTTTAATCATTGGAGGAGTCTTTGATCAAGCTGAAAAGAATGCTTATCAGTCTTTCTATGATAAGGTAAATAATAGAAAAGAGTATGTACAGCGTGAGATGAAAAACAGGTGGACGAATCTAGATCCATATGTTTCTACCATTGAAAAGAGCATAGCTAGTGATAATTTTGATAGTGATCAAATCTTTAAAGATATGATGGATCAATTAATTGCTATGCTTAGAACCACTCAAGTAACAGGTGTATATATAATTTTGGATCATAAAGGCATAAATGACAATCGCTACCCTGCGCTTTATATTAGAGATTATGACCCCTTGTCAAATATATATAGTGATGATGATATCTATATGATCTCAGGTCCGTCGGAACTTGCAAAAGATTATCAAATCCCCTTGGATCAGACATGGCAATATCACTTGAAATTAACAGATGCAAATAAGTCTTTTTATACAAGTCCATATACTTATGCTTCCTTGACCAGTAAAGCAAGTTTGCTTGGGTATTGGAGCAAGCCTTTTAAGCTAACAGAAAGTGATGTTCCTATTATTACTTATTCTATGCCTTTGTTTGATGCTTCTGGTACATTAAGAGGGATTGTTGGAATCGAAGTTACACTTAACTATTTAACTGATTTTTTCCCGGCAACAGATTTGCAACCGAGAGATTCTCTAGGGTATCTAATTGCTTATAGAAAAGATGGCAATGAAGAGATGATGCCTGTTGTGATGGAAGGTGCACTTCAAAAGAGGATGATTATTGAAGATGAGCCCTTGAACCTAAAACTTCTAGATAGCAATCGTAACATCTACGAACTGTTAAACCATGAAGGTAAAGAAGTCATTTACGCAAGTGTTGAAAAGATTGGACTTTACCAATATAATACACCATTTGAAGATGAAGAGTGGTATATCGTGGGTTTTATGCGTGAGGACTATCTACTAAGTTATGTCAAACGAATTCAGCAGATACTGATGATTTCATTATTTTTATCTATCATGTTAGGCGCATTAGGTGGTAGTGGTATAAGCTATCAATTGGCTAAACCAATTATTAATTTGGCAAAAGAAGTTAGAGAAAGTGATAAAAGTAAGATATTGCACTTAAATTCAACAGGCTTGTCGGAACTGGACGAATTATCACATGCTATTGAAGTTGCAAATAAGTTGATATTAGATTCTGCATCGAGACTATCTAAGATTATTGAGATGGTAGCACTTCCTATAGGTGCTTTTGAGATGAATAAAAACAATGATAATGTGTTTGTGACAGAACAATTTTTTGATGTTTTAGGGTATGAGAATAAAGATGACGATTCATATAGAGATAAAGAAACCTTTAAGGCGATGTTAGATCAGGTCTTTTCAAATCCAGAACCGGATGAAGATAATGTTTATTGTTTGAATCTAGAACCCAAAAGATGGGTCAGAGTAAATGTGACAATCTCGGACGAGCTTATCATAGGTGTCGCAATGGATGTTACAGATGAAATATTAGAAAAAAATGAGATTAAACGCGATAGAGATTTGGATTCGCTGACTAAACTACTGAACCGCAAAGGCTTTCAGTGGCAATTTGAAGCTTGGGAAAAGCAATACAAAGAAAATAAATCAACAGAGGTTGCTGCACTGCTCATGTTTGATCTGGATAATCTCAAGATTATCAATGATACTTATGGCCATAAGTGGGGTGATCAATATATCATTAAAGCAGTTGAAAGGTTAGTGCATATTAGTGATGACTCACATCGAATTCTGGGCAGAAGATCTGGCGATGAATTTGTGATGCTACTGCATCATTTTGACAGCAAAGAAGCTTTGCGTGAGAAAGTCTCCTTATTTTTTGAGGGACTTAAAGATCATTTAATAGAGTTTCCAGATGGTTCACAAAGACCTGTTATGATTTCAGCTGGTTTGATGTGGTATGAATATCCGGAACTTAATTACGATGAATTGTTACATTATGCTGATGAAGCGCTCTACGAGTCAAAGCGTCATAAAAAAGGAAACTTTACTGAGAGTTTGTATTAAAAGAAAGTATGAAGATAAAAGCGTAACGATAAAAGTAAGAGCAATAGAGGTGTCAAATGCTTAGGAGGGTAATATGACCGTCGATAAAAATAAATACGAGATTACATTAAATAAAATCCTATGTGGTAAAGACCTCTCAGTAAGCATATATGGTGGAGACAAACCTCATATTGGGGCAGTTGCAGTGGCAGTGCCCAGAGAGAGTTTAAGTGGTGATGGTAGCATATCTTCAAGTGCAAGTGTGATTTGTATCACTGGACATAAAGAAGATGACCTCGCAAGAAAAGTGGCTCTAAAAATCAGTGCTGCTTGGAACTGCGTTGTTTCAGTTACAGTGGGCATCCATATTGAGGATGCAACAGTTTCTGATTTTATGGAAATAGAACGTGGTGTACACGAATTAGTAGATGAATTACTCGCAGAAAGAGGCTGATTTTATGCAGAAAAATATAGAATACCCCCCTGTACATGAAAAAAAAGAAGAACAAACAGAAGAGCAAATCATCATCGTAGATGAGTTTGATAATTCACTGGGCTCAATTGGAAAGATGGAAGCACATTATAGCGGTACGTTGCACCGTGCTTTTTCAATCCTTGTTTTTAATGATCAAAACCAGTTGCTCCTGCAAAGGAGAAGTCTTAGCAAGTATCATACACCAGGATTATGGACAAATACTTGTTGTAGTCATCCAAGATATGGTGAGCAGCTATCTGATGCTGTCAACCGAAGATTAGTCGAGGAGATGGGCTTTATATGTGAACTTGATGAAATTTTTCACTTTATCTATCAGGTAGAATTTGAAAAAGGGCTTTTCGAACATGAACTAGATCATGTATTTGTTGGTAGATATAATGGAGATGTTAGCCCCAATCCAGATGAAGTTCATGAAGTTAGATGGATTGATCTTAAAGCGCTGCATTATGAGATCGAGAAAACTCCTAATGAATTTACGTATTGGTTTAAGTATTTGTTAGCAAAGCACTCAGATAAAATAGAAATTTATTTAAAGGATTAATCAAAAAGTAAAAAATTTAAACCTCTTATATACATAGGACGTCCTACGTGGTATTCTGAATTTGGAGGACATCTTATGTATAAATTATTGTATTCATTTTTAATTATCCTTTTGGGATTAGTAACGGGCTACATATTACAGTATGTATTAATACATCAAAAAAAAACAGGGAATCTCAATAATACATTTAGCAAAGAAAACATTATAAGAGTTATTCAGAAGATTGCTTTATTGTTCTTAAATCCCATAGCATTGATCAGCGCACTTTGGCAAGTAAAATTAGATAATTTTGGATTAATTTTGTTGCCTTTGCTTGGTATAATCGCGATATTTACTGGTGGAAGTCTTTCATGGCTATACGCAAGTAAAATGAAATATTCAAATGCTCAAATAGGTACACTCATTATATCTGGAGGATTTACCAATATAGGAAACATTGGCGGTGTAATAACCTTTATATTTTTAGGGGAAACTGGATATGCCTTAGTACCTCTTTACAAATTATTTGAAGAATTAATTTATTATGGTATTGGTTTTCCAATTGCAAGAGCGCATAGTGATGAAGTGTATCAGAAAGGATCTTTATTAAGAAAGCTCTTTAGTGATATATTTATTGTTGTTGCAGTATCAAGTGTTATTGTTGGGCTTATATTAAACTATAGTCATTTGCCTAGACCATCTTATTTCAAAACATTAAACCAAGTCATTATTCCAATTTCAACTTATTTATTACTCATTACCATTGGATTAAATATTAAGCTGACTAAAATAAGTAAATACTTGAAGCCCGCACTGATGCTTATGTTTATAAAAAGCATATGTACGCCAATTATTGTTACTACAATTTGTTATTTCCTTGGTTTAGGAAGTTATAGTGATGGGTTAGTTCTCAAAGTCGTTTTGATACTATCAAGTATGCCTTCTGGCTTTTTATCACTTGTACCTCCAACTTTATATCGATTAGATGTAGATTTAGCAAATGCAGTATGGATGACTACAACTCTCAGTTTGCTTTGGATCATTCCCTTGTTAAGTTATTTGATGTATTAAAAGCTGATAAAGTTTAGAAAAATGAAACAAAAATAGTGATCAACACAACTAGTATGTCGTGTTGAACACTATTTTTTTTGTTCAAAAAGAGGGATAACAGTTTGAAAGGTTGTGAATAATCGAAATAATCAAAAAGTATACAGTATACTTTTATGACAACACCTTGACAAATTTTAAGGTGAAGTTCATAATTCTAAACATAGGACATCCTACGTATGACGTTGTATGTCTTAAAATTCAAAAGGAGATTTTTATGGAAAACAGAGTGAAAAACTTGGAAGAAAAAGCAATTGATCTTCGAAAAACAATTCTTACGATGATTCATGAAGCTGGCTCTGGTCATCCTGGCGGATCGCTTTCTGCTGCGGATTATGTGACAGCACTTTATTATGATGAGATGAATATAGACCCAAGTAATCCAAAATTAAGAGAGAGAGACAGATTTATACTTTCTAAAGGACATGCATGTCCAGTATTATATTCTGTTTTGGCACTTAAAGGTTATTTTGATTACGATAAAATTTATACTTTAAGAAAATTAGGTTCTATACTTCAAGGTCACCCAGATATGAACAAAGTACCAGGGGTTGATATGACTTCAGGATCTTTGGGTCAAGGATTATCATGCGGTGTTGGAATGGCAATTGGCCTTAAATATGATAATAATGCTGCCAGAGTATTTGTTGCATTAGGCGATGGTGAAATTCAAGAAGGACAAATTTGGGAAGCAGCTGAAACGGCTGCAAAATACAAATTAAATAATTTAATAGCAATAGTGGATAATAATGGAATTCAAAATGATGGATTTACCAAGGATATTATGCCACTTGGCAATATAGCAGGAAAATGGCAAGCATTTGGATGGTTCGTGATTGAATGTGATGGCCATGATATGAAGGATATATTAAGAGCGTTTAATGAAATGAAGTCCGTAAAAGAACAACCTGTTTGTATCCTAGCAAACACAGTAAAAGGAAAAGGTGTCTCTTTTATGGCAAATGTACCATCATGGCATGGTGTCGCACCTAATAAAGAAGAATTTGCTAAAGCAATTGAAGAATTGAAAGGTGGAATTTAAAATGAGTGGTGAATCAACAAGACAAGCTTTTGGAGATGTAATCATTGATATAGCTGCTGAAAATGAAAAGATATTTGTAATTGACTGTGATATAGGTAAATCAATGAAAACGGTAGGATTTTCTCAAAAATACCCAGAAAGACATATAAATGTTGGTATTGCTGAGCAAAATGCTGCAGGAGTTGCAGCTGGTTTGGCAACATTAGGAAAAATACCAATTGTTAGTACTTATGCAGTATTTGGTAGCATGAGAATGTTAGAACAAATAAGAACTTCAGCATGTTATGCAGAGTTAAATGTAAAAGTGTTTTGTAGTCATGGCGGTTTAACCCCAGCAAATGATGGTCCAACTCATCAAGCGATTGAGGATTTTGGAATATATAGAACAATCCCTAATATGACGGTTATAATGCCTGCAGATTATGAGTCGTGTAAAGCCTTAATCAAAGAAGCGATTAATATGGATGGACCGGTATATATGAGATTTACGCGTGATGCAATGCCTTTTTACTATTCAAACGGTGAACCTTTCGAGATCGGTAAAGGAAAAGTGTTAAAAGAAGGAACTGATTTAACGATTATTGCAAATGGAGATATGGTGCATGAAGCACTAAAAGCAGTTGCAATTTTAGAAGCTGAAAATATTTCTGTTGAGTTAATTGATATGCATACGATTAAACCAATTGACGAAGCGTTGATATTGAAAACACTAAGTAAAACAAAAAAAATCATTACGGTAGAAGACCATAATGTGATCAATGGATTAGGCAGCGCAGTAGCTGATATCGTAGCTCAAAGTCCTATTGGAATCATGAGAAAAATTGGACTAAACGATCGATTTGGTGAAAGTGGTCCATATCATGACCTATTGAAAAAATTTAAAATGGACTTTTCAGAAATCGTTAGCGTCGCAAAAGAGTTAATTTAATTGGAGGATATTAAAATGAAGAAAGTTTATTTAATCAATACCATCAATCAATTTATGGATATGATCTATACACCGTTTGCAGTTCCTTTTTTATCAGAAAACCCAGATGTTGAAATTTTCAATATCGCTGATGATAGTTTGTTACCGGACACACTAAAAGAAGGCAAGTTGAATGAAAAAGTTGCTAGAAGAATATTAAGTTATGCACAAGCAGCTGAATCAAATGGTGCAGATTGTGTTATGGTTACTTGTACTTCAGTCAATGAAGCAGCAAAATATGCGAGAAAATTTGTTAATATTCCGATTTTTAACATTGATGAACCCGTCGCTAAAATTGCAGTTACTACTGGGACGAAAATCGGAATTTTAGCAACGTTGCCAACAAGTCCAATTGCGACACTTCGTTTACTAGAAGAAGAAGCATTGGCTCAAGGAAAAAAAATTGATGCGACAATTAAAGTTGTTGATGGCGCTTTTGATATCTTATGTAATGGGGAAAGAGAATTGCATGATCAAATGGTAAGTGATGCTTTAAAAGAACTTGCTAAAGAAGTTGATGTTGTTGTTTTTGCACAAATATCTATGAGTAGAGTTGTGCATGACGATCCAGGAGTTCCAGTACTGAAAATTGGAAAATCTGGGTTTGAAGAAGTTAAACGTGTGTTACAATTAGGATAATAATTATCTAATTGAACATGAGTTTATAGAAGGGATTTTGTGATAAGGGAGAAAAATTAGGAGGAGTTAAAAGATGAAAAGAGTTATTTCTATGGTACTTGTGTTTGCAATGGTTATGATGATGTCTTTAACTGTTGTGGGATGTGCGAAGGAAGAAACAAATGAAACGACTAACTCAGAAGTAGCTGTTGGTGAAACTTCGGCAACTGCAGTAACAACAGAATCAAAAACAAATTTTCCAGAAAGACCGATTAATAATATTGTTCCTTTTGGTGCTGGTGGCGGTACAGATTCATGGAATCGTGCGCTTTCTGCAGCGATGGAAGCACCTCTTGGTGTAAAAATATTGGTAAACAACATGACTGGTGGGGGACCAGGTGGTACAGGTCAAGCTTATGTTTGGGAAGCTAAACATGATGGCTATACGATGTTGGGTACTTCTGAAACGCCATTGCTAGTACCTGTTATGACAGGAATGAAACAAACGACTGATGATTTTGTTTATTATATCGCTGGTGGTTCCCCTGGATTATTGCTTGCTAATAAAAACGCAGGAATAACTTCAATGGCTGACTTAATGGACATGGCAAAAACAAAACCAAATGAGATTAAGGTTGCATCAACTGCTGGTGGCTTATGGTTTATCCTAGCAAATTTATTTAATTCATATGGAGATGTTCCGCTAGGTAATGTAACTTATGATGGCTCAAGACCAGCAATCACAGCTTGTGTTTCAGGTGAAACTGCACTTGTAGTTGCTTCAGCAGGCGAAGTGGCTGATTTCATTAAATCTGGAGATTTAATTCCACTCACAACTATTCAAACAACAGATTATGATATGACAGGTCATGGTATTATTCCAAGTGTAATTACTTCAATTCCATCTTTAGAAAAGTATTTACCATTAAATCAATGGATTGGTTTTATGCTACCTGCGGATACTGATGCAGCAATTATTGCAAAATTTGAAGAAGCATTTAAAGTAGCAATGGCAAGTCAAGAAATTCAAGATTTTGCAACTTCACAGTATGCTGTTATTTATAATTTAACAGGCGAAGAGGCAAGTGCAGTTGCTGCCAAAGCACAAAGTACTATGAGTTGGATATTAAATGATATGGGCCTAACTGAATATAGTCCTGAAGAATTTAACATTCCTAGACCTTAGTATAAATCCTAAAGAACCGAGAGAAGAATCGTGCTTCTTCTCTCGGTTCTCCTCACTACAACTTAGTTTTGAAAATTACAGGGGGATTAATTATGGAAAAGAAGGCAATGAGACGTGCTGATCTAATCACAAGTGTTGTGCTACTGATTTACTCAATCGGAATGTTTGTTATGTCAGTTAACCTGGTGTTGAAGACACTTTCAAAAGGGAGAATGTGGTATCAATCAGCGGGGTTGTTTCCCACAATAGTCGCCACATTTACCTTTTTATGCGCCATTTCTTTGATGAGAACAGCTTTTAAAGATGGTGCTGATTTTAGCTTTTTGACTATGGATAATGCAAAGAAACTAATCAAAAGTAAAGAATTTAAGGTATCATTTATAATAATTGGATTATTAGCCATGTATATTTTTATTTTACTACCAATAACATGGTTAAGATATGAGTTTTCAACTTTTATTTTTTTGTTCACGTTTATGATTATTTTTAACAAGAAAGATATAAAAAGCATCATAAAAACAATCGTTATTTGTATTATCGCCACAGGAATGTTGACATATGGCTTTGGTCAATTGGCAATGATACCATTACCTTAAGAAAGGAGCAAATCATGGAAAACTTGGCTTCATTTATCAGCGCATTTATTGATTTGTTGAGCATAAATGTCATATTGCTTATGTTAGGATCTACAGCTCTTGGCGTAATTATAGGTGCACTGCCTGGTTTAACAGCTACAATGGGGATTGCATTGCTTACAGGATTAACCTATAATGTGCCATTAGAATATACTTTCACCATATTGATGGGTGTATATGTAGGAGGAATTTATGGCGGAAGTATATCAGCAATTCTACTCAATATTCCAGGAACTGCATCTGCAGCTGCAACTGCATTAGATGGTCATCAATTGGCTTTGCAAGGTAAAGCGGAAACAGCAATCAAAGTAACGCGTTTAGCATCGATTATTGGTACGCTTATAGGTGTATTAGCACTCGCTTTGTTGGCACCACCATTGACAAAAATTGCATTACAGTTTCAATCTACTGAGTTTTTTGTACTTGCATTATTTGGTGTTTTAATATGTGGTTCTATTGCTGCAGAAGATTTAAGCATAAAAGGATGGATTGGCGGATTAATTGGACTATCTATCGCATTTGTAAAGATTGATAATATAGAAGGCGTTGCAAGATTTACATTTGGAAATCCAAATCTCTTATCCGGTATTTCAGTTATTCCAGCAATGATTGGATTTTACGCAATACCAGAAGTCATAAAAGCTTTTTCTAACGATGATCCATTAGAAGTAACAGAGGCAAAAGATATTTCAACTGAGAAAGTCAACGTCTTAATGACTGTCATTAAGAAATTTAGAGTTATTGTGCAATCTGCTTTAATTGGTTTAGGCCTTGGTGCCCTACCTGGCGTTGGTGAAGATGTGGCTGCTTGGGTATCATATGATACTGCCAAAAAAACCAGCAAAGAAAAAGAAAAATATGGTAAAGGGTCATATGAAGGCGCAATTGCACCAGAAGTAGGAAATAATGCAGCAATTGGAGGCGCTACGATCCCACTCTTAACACTAGGTGTACCAGGAAGTCCTCCAGCAGCAGTTTTATTAGGCGCACTCACGCTTCATGGTATTCGACCAGGTCCAATGATCAATATTGAATCACCTGGCTTTATTAGTCAAATTGCAGCTCTGATTTTATTAGCAGTAGTGGCATTATGGGTCGTAGGAGTGATTTTAGCAAAGCCAATGACTAAAATTCTGAAAGTTCCCAAAGTATATTTAATGCCTATTGTTGCTGCATTATCTGTTATTGGTTCATTTGCCATTGGTCTTTCAATGTTCGATTTGACAATGGTATTTATATTTGGCGTGTTAGGATTCTTTTTGTCTAAAATGGCTTATTCGCCAGCACCTATAGTCTTAGGACTTATACTAGGCGGAATGATAGATGAAACTTTTAGAAGGTCATTAATAGCACACAATGGTAGCTTCTCATCATTTTTCACTAGACCTATCGCACTCATATTTTTAATTTTAATAGTCTTGACAATAGCAAAACAAATTTTTGATAATAGAAAACAAGTGAAAAGTAAAGTATAATAAAGGGTGAATTAAAAATTAATATAGAGAGGCGAAAATAATGAACCCATTACAATTTGATAAGATTGATTCTCAGTCGGTAGTAGGAAATGTTGTCAACCAAATATCCTCATTAATTATAAACAAAGAGTATACTGCAGGAGATAAAATTCCTACAGAAACTGAACTAGCAGAAAAATTGGGTGTAAGTCGCAATTCTATTAGAGAAGCAATTAAAATTTTAAGTGCGATTGGCATCTTAGAAATCCAACGGGGTAGAGGCACTTTTGTAGCATCAAAAGTAAGCCCTAGTTTTTTTGACCCCTTGATATTTTCTCTTATCATTGAGCCGAAATCAGCGAGCGATATATATGAGTTTAGAGTCATGTTTGAAAGTATGATTATCTTTTCTGCAATGGATAAGATTACAAGTAATCAATTAATTGAACTTAAAGCACTAGTAGACTTAACAAGAGAAAGATGGGAGAAAGACCATATTGAATCCGTAGATTTTTATGTTAAGCAAGACTTACTTTTCCATCAGACTTTACTCGAAATGACTGCCAATCCGCTTATTCAAAGAGTTGGCTTAACAATTATGCAATTTATTCCAGAGTATATTGGGAAGTCGATTAGTCAAAAAAACGGAATTGAACGAAGCATCATAAATCATGAACGGATTATCAGTGCTTTGGAGAGAAAGGATAAAGATTGTATCATAAATATCATTGAAGATACACTTAGTGAATGGAAAGATAATTGGTCAGAGTAGATAATATTGATAAATAGGAGAACGGCATGCACATCATATTAATTCCAGATTCTTTTAAAGGGACATTTTCATCAGAGCAAGTGATTCATTATATTCGAGAAGGATTTGAACATCATTTTGATGATGTGACTTTTGATGAAGTGCCAATAGCTGATGGTGGAGAGGGAACTGTAGATTCTATTGTGAGCGCGTTAAGGGGAGAAAAACACTTGGCTCTTGTCCGTGATTCTCTAGGTCGATTGATTGAAGCTTCATTTGGCATGTGTGGCCGAACTGCAATTATAGAGATGGCTGAGTCTTCTGGTATTACCAAGATAAGTTCAAAAGAAAGAATGCCATTATTAACCTCGACTTATGGTGTCGGTGAGATGATTTTGGAAGTATTAAAACATGATACAGATGAAATCATCATAGGAATCGGTGGTAGTGCAACCAATGATGGTGGTACTGGTATGCTTCAAGCTTTGGGGGTAAGATTTTTTGATGAAAGTGGTGAAATCTTAGAGCAGGGTGGTCAAATTCTCAAAAGGATTCGTAGAATTGATGCCTCAGGTATTCCTGAAGAATTAAAAAAAATACCAATTACGGTAATGTGTGATGTGAGTAATCCTTTGACTGGTCCAAAAGGTGCAACGATGATTTATGGTCCTCAAAAGGGTGCAAATGATAAAACTTTATTGGAACTTGAAGCGGGAATGGTTAACTATAAAAAAATCTTACTAGAAACAGTAGGCATAGATGTTGACTTGATTGACGGTGCAGGAGCAGCCGGTGGATTAGGTGCTGCACTTGTAAGTTTTTTAGGTGCAAAGCTTAAACCAGGTATTGAAGTAATCTTAGATTTGGTTTCCTTTGACTCTATGGTCTCAAATGCGGATTTGGTGATTACAGGTGAAGGAAAGATCGATGCTCAATCTATATATGGTAAAGTCCCTGTAGGTGTAGCTGGTAGATGTCTCGACTTTAACGTTGAGGTTATTGCACTTGTTGGTACTGAAGGAGATCAATCAAAAGTAGTTTATGATCACGGAATTAATGCTATCGTCTCGACCATCGCGGGTGTGATTTCAGAAGAAGATTTAACATTAAATGCAGAAAAGCGTATTAAAGAATCCATTGAAAATTTATGTAGATTGCTTAAAATCGGAATGAAACTAAATAAATAAGTTTTTTTAGGCGATTGAATAGTGAAAGGAATATACGATGAAGATAGTAGTACTTGATGGTTACACATTAAATCCAGGCGATATTTCTTGGGATGGTTTGTCAAAACTTGGAGATTTAACTGTATATGAGCGAACTAAAGAAAATGAAATAATCGAACGTATAGGTAAAGCTGAAATTGTTTATACGAATAAAACGCCCATCACAAAAGAAGTTCTAGTTGCCTGTCCACAAATTAAGTTTATTGGTGTATTGGCAACAGGATATAATGTAGTAGATACAGAAGCCGCAAAAGCATTTGGAATACCGGTTTGTAATGTTCCAACTTATGGAACGGATGCAGTTTCTCAATATGTATTTGCATTATTATTGAATATTTGTCATCGGGTTGAATTGCATTCAGAATCTGTGTTTAAAGGTGATTGGGCAAGATGTGAAGATTTTTGTTACTGGAAGTCGCCTTTAATTGAATTAGCTGGAAAATCTTTAGGTGTTGTTGGACTTGGAAGAATAGGTAAGAGAACAGCAGAAATTGCTGAAGCTTTTGGAATGAAAGTTTTGGCATATGATCCACACCCAATCCCTGATTTTGAATCAACTAATTTTAAATATGTCTCGCTAGAAGATCTCTATAAAAATTCAGATGTGATATCACTACATGTTCCCTTGTTTGAAAGTACTCGCGGAATGATAAATAAAGATACAATATCTCAAATGAAAAAAGGCGTAATTATCATAAACACTTCTAGAGGACCTTTGATTAATGAATTTGATTTAGTTGAAGCTTTAAACTCAGGAAAAATAGGTGCAGCAGCTTTAGATGTAGTTGAGACAGAACCAATACATGATAATAGCGTATTGTTGAATGCAAAAAATTTATTTATTACACCTCATATTGCATGGGCACCAACTGAATCAAGAGCAAGACTGTTGGATATTGCAATAAACAATTTAGATGAATTTTTAAAAGGAAATATAGTTAACAGAGTTAATAATTAATGTTTATTAACATAAAAAAAGGGTGCGATGATTTTTGAACTGCCCTTTGTCAAGTAGACAAGCAATTAATTAAAGACTGCACAAAATTAGTGCTTGGTTTCGATATTTCATCGGAGCTAAGCACTTTAGTTTTTAACCATTTTTCGTTTGGCTTGCTCGCAGTGAAGTCTCGAGACAAAATATTGTCTTATACATAATCAGGTTTGACCTTTTTGTGATTCACTTTCTTTCTCCTGATGCGTGCAAAACTCATCACAGAGCATCTTTACCGAATAACCATGCGTTTTATAATGGTCAACAGTACGGTATTCCGCTTCATTTCTTACTTTCGTGAATGTAGTTTTTTCTCTAAGTACGCTTTTTTTGTATTCCAAAGAAGCCCCATTATCCTTCTGATATTATCTTATCCATTGATAAATCGCTACATATTTAACACCAAATTTTTCAATTGCAGCCTTATAATTAAAGTTGTTCTCAATAACCCACTTTACAATTTCAAGTCGTTCTTCAAAAGCTAATATACCTTGATAAATAGTAGTATAATACCATTTTTGTAATGTTAATATACTTACACCAATGGAACTTGAGATAGATTTATAGCTTCCTTTAACGACATGATAGTCTTCACAGGTCCTTATCTAAACTTCTTTACTTACTTTATAACATCTTGGCATAGAAAAACCTCCAAAATAGCAATCTAATTTTTATTAATTAGATTGTCTACTTTGGAGACATCATATCACTTCAGATGAATCCCTTTTGCTATTTTCTAAGTCTAACTTGATTTCGACCATTTTGCTTACCATCGTAAAGTGCTTTATCAGCACAGGCGATACACTGATCTAAGGTGTTGGCAACAGTGTATTTACAAAGACCAAAGGTTAAGGTGACTTGATCATTAATGGAGTGGTATTGGTGACTGGAGAGGTGTTCTCTAAGTGCGTCCACTTTTAAAAAGATTTCCTTAGATTCTTCACCAAAGATAACTAGTAAAAACTCTTCTCCGCCCCATCTGCCTACAAATCCATCTTCTCCAACTTGTTTAATTAACAGATCGGAGAGCTCTATCAGCAGTTGGTCTCCCATATCATGCCCGTAGGTATCGTTAAAGGTTTTGAAGTGATCAATATCGGCGATGACGATAAAAAATTCTATTTGATCGTGAATAAGTGCTTCTAAATCTGCAACTATACTTCTTCGATTAGGGAGCTTAGTGAGGTAATCTGTTTTTGACAAAAGCTCAACATCACTAAGTGCTTTTTTTAAATCGCTGGTTCTACTGTCGACGATTGCTTCAAGGTTTGCGTTTATATGTTTTAAATCCAGTAATATAGATGCATTTTCAATGGATAGTTTTTCTGTGTTAGAAAAGGCGCTTGAGAATTTAGACGAAAGCATGTAAGCCTGTGTTAACACAAAAATGGACAAACCAAATGGGATCATAGAAGGCGTATTGGTGAGATTGATTTCATAAAAATAATCATTTGCAAAACCGATTAATAAACATACGAAACCAACGATTACTTCTCCTGTATATGGAACGCCTTTGATAAGGCCAATTAGTAATTTGATAAGGGCATATATTAGGATTAAGAACCCAATGCCTACATAGTAAACAATTATTTGATCAATCACTGGAAACGGCAAAAATAGCGTTAAGATTGCAGTTAAACCAGAGACACCAACACTTATCCAAAGCATCCATCGATTCAGCAAAGTTTTAAATGAAAAATATAAAAAACCACAAAGTGATGCATAACCTAGATAAACAGTTATATAAGAGGCACGTGCATATACCTTAAAATCAATCTCATAGAGAGAAGGCAAAAATCTTTCGCCAACGATGAGCATTCTCAGTGCAAACATGAGACAGAAGATCCCAAAGTATAGCGGCGTCCTATCTTTTGTACGCATGACGAAAATCCCGACGTGATAGATTCCCATAATTAAAAGCATACCAAAAAGAAATAAATCGCGACTTAAACTAAGTTTGGATTCATTGGCAATCTGTGTAGCTAAGCCAAGCCTTGGTGACGTTATAGCATTATCGCCAAAGTTAAAGTCAGAAGTGTGATAGATCAATTCAATAGTGCGACTATTAGCGTCGAAGTAACTTTGATTTAATTTATAATAAGGGGCACTTGAAGCTTTATCAGTTCCAACTTTACCCACTTCACTATAGAGCATCCCATTGACATATAATTTATAAGAGCTCAAAACGATATCGGAGGATAAACCATAGCTCAAATCATTTGCTGGAAGTTTTATGACCAATCTAAGCGTACCATAAAAATTGTTAGACGCGAATGGTTTAACTTCGTTCATGCTAGAAAATGTGCTAGGAATTTGAATGTATGTGGGTTTGAATTTCTGACTACCTTGAAAATCATCAGATGATAGAAATTCATTGAAGTAAAATTCCCATTTACCATCAAGTGTCACAGGCCCTTGAGATTCAAAAGACCAATTGGTCAAATCAAGTACGCCATCAACAGGACCAGGTGTGTTGATAGAGTGCTCTTCTGTATATAAGCCTGAGTATAGCATAGCTGATAGAAAAATTAGTATGACGACGATACCAAGCCAGTTTTTTATCTTCATATTTACCTAGCCTTTCAACTTTGCCCCATCAAAGTACTGATAGGCTTTAAGTTTTGGAAAGTTTAGTTGCTCATCAAAATCTTTAGGACAGTAACCATTAGCAACATAAGACTTTGATAACATATTCATCGCCATAAAAGTCATGGCAGTAAGTTGACTACAAAACAAGCTATCAAACGAAGCGGGAATATTTTGACGTCTCCCTTCAACGTATGCGGTAAGCATCTGAGCATCTGATGGAAAGGAACGCATATGAAGTTTTAAGATACAATTTTTAAGGGCAGTCAGTTCATCGTTTTGAAGTGATTGACTGAGGTATTTCACTTTAAAATGCGTATCAAATCGCTCAGTGGAATCAATGGCTAACCTTCCTGCTAAACTAACGAGCATTGGACCGTCGTTTTTAGGAACTCCTAATATCACATCGTTTAGACCATCAGATGATGAAGTGGACTCCCAAAGTAATGGCTCGGTTCCTTCAAGTCCAATATCTTTAGGTAGGACAACCATGCCTATATGTGACCAATAGGACCATTCGATGAGTTCGATTAGCTTGCTCGATGTTTCGATGCCGTGGAAGAGGATCAAATCGCCGGTTTTTAAACTTGTACTTACTTCATTTAACAGGATTTCTCTATTCATTTTATCCCCCATTTTATTAATGTGATTTGGTATGGTGTCGTGTTTTTCTTGATTATGAAATTTTGATTATGAAATACTTGTCACAAAGCAATATGTAGTATTTATAAAAATTTAAGTATAGTTTAGTTAATGGATAATAATTACTTTAACATCATTTTATATGAAATAGTGTAACATGTGAAGTAAATTAAACATTTATCTTGCTGATGTTAAAAGTGAGGAAAGATGAATAGGGGATTGTTAATTTTATGTAAGTATAAAAGGGCGTGACTTGTACTTTTTAAAAGGAAAGCGTAATATAGATTTAAAACGTGGAATGGAGCTATTATGAACTATATTGAAACGGAGAGGTTAATCCTTAGAGATTGGTTAGAATCAGACCGAGGCGTTTTTCAGAAGATGAATGCTGACCCAGAAGTCATGCGTTATTTTCCTAAAACCTCAAGTGCAATTGAAACAGATAATTTTATCTTGGCAATTCAAAGAGAACTCAAAGAATCGGGCTTTGGATTATATGCAGTAGAAGTTAAAGAAACAGGGGCTTTTATTGGCTTTATTGGTTTTCATAAAGCTAGTTTTAAAGCAAGTTTTACCCCATGTATCGAGATTGGTTGGCGTTTAAATAAAACGGCTTGGGGAAAAGGGTACGCTACTGAAGGCGCTAAAGCATGTCTTCAATATGGCTTTGAAATTTTAGGTTTTAAAGAAGTGTATAGTTTTACAGCAGCTGTTAACACTTCATCTGAAAATGTCATGCGAAAAATTGGACTTCAATATGTTGCAACATTTGACCATCCAAGTGTTGCTAAAGAAAGTCACTTAAGTAAACATGTATTGTATAAAACGTGATGACTGTTAGGGTTTGAAAATTTGAAATTGTGGTATCACTAATATTATAGGAGTTTTTTATGCATTTTATCGAAACAATCAAAAATTATATTCCAAAATGTGATCAAGAAAAGCATGATCGTGAGATTATATTAGATTATATTAAAGATTATGAATTAAATATTTTAACAAGAGAGAATCGAATTGCTCATATGACAAGTTCAGGTTTAATCCTCAACGAAACATTGGATAAGATATTGATGGTACATCATAATATCTACAAAACTTGGGCATGGACTGGTGGACACGCCGATGGTAACTCAGATTTACTGGAAGTTGCCATATCAGAGGGCCTTGAAGAAACTGGAATAGAATTTCTAGAGCCTTTATCAACTGAACCGTTAGCGATAGATATATTACCAGTACTTGGACATATAAAAAGAGGGCATTATGTTTCTGCACATTTGCACCTCAATATCACTTATGTATTGATTGGTGATGAATCTAAAAGTTTGGTGATAAAAGAAGACGAGAATAGTGGGGTCAAGTGGATTCATATTTCAGACTTAAAACGTTATTCTAATGAGCCATATATGATTGATGTATATTTAAAGATAATTGAAAGTGCAAGAAACTTTAAAGGACTTCAAAGGATTTCAAAGGACTTCAAATAAATGATTTACAATAATCAGTATTAAATGGTCATTATAGAGGTGTAATAATTCCTTTGATATAGAATTGATTCATTTTATTTTGAATTGACTCATATTATTTTGAATTGATTCATACATACTATATTGAGGAGGGGTTATTATGATTAAAAAGAGCTTAAAAGCAAAAATGCTCGTCATCATTGTTGGAGTTCTAATAGTGATTTTAGCAGTATTGGCAGTTTTTGTAAGTACACTATCATATCAATCAACGATGTCAATCTCTGAAAAGTATATAGAAGAACAAATGAGAAAAGAAGGTCTTGTTCTTAGTAAATTTTTCGAAAATCATCTTAATGCAGCAGAGGCTATGGTTTCAGCAGTTAAGATCGCAGAGGAAAAGGGTATCTTGTCGAGAGATAATGTGAATCAAATATTGATGAATGTACTTGAGGACCAGCCGTATGCCTCTGATAACTGGTTTGTTTTTGAACCCAATGCATTTGATGGACTAGATGCGCAATCAGTTGGAAGGTTAGATTCTGATGAAAAAGGTAGATTTGTCCCACTCGTTTATCGCGATGGAAGTGATTATGCGCTGGACAGATGTTATGCATATGAGACAGATCCTTATTATCTAATTCCAAAAGAAACGTTAAAACCTTTTATTACTGAACCAACCGTATATGATATAGGTGGTGTACCAGTTAATATGGTAACCATTACTGTTCCAATTGTAATTGATGGAAAATTCTATGGTGCTGGTGGTATTGATATCGCCGTAGATCAACTATTGTTAGATCTAAACAAAGTTCAGTTGTTTGATACCGGATTTATCAAAATTTTAGGACCAGACGGCAAGATTTTTGCACATCCAAATGAAGATTTGATTGGAACTATTTCAGAAGAATTTTCATCAAGTGATAGCAGTACTTTGTTAAGTTCAGTCGTTGGTGGACAAACACTCAATAGCATTACAGATAAAATATCAGGAGATAAGCATGATTTTAAGATGTTGTTGGCGTTAGATGTTTCTGAGTACGGGCCGACATGGATTTTGGGATCTGAAATACCGACGAAAGAAATTACTCGGGAAGCAGCAACTATTCGTAATTTTAACTTTATCGCATCTATAGTGGGCTTAATTATAATTGGGTTTATCACAGCATTTTATATCTCAAATATCACCAAATGGATAAAAAATGTTGCGGATGCATCAAAATTGATCTCTGAAGGGAATTTGGCAATTAGTATTGATTCCAATATGTTAAGGAGAGAAGATGAAATTGGTGTTTTGGCGCAGTCATTTGAACACATGAAAGAAGAACTGAGACAAATTGCAATAAATATAGTTGAAACATCGGAGGAAGTTAGTGCATCATCTAACATGTTGAAAGAGTCAACTTCTCAGTCTGCAATCACTTCTGAAGATATATCAAGAGCTATTCAAGAAGTGGCACAAGGGGCAACAGATCAGGCGAGAGATACTGAAAAAGGAACTGAAGAAGTTGTAAATCTTGGGGTAATAATTGAAGCAAATCAAAACCAACTCAATCAACTTGCAGAAAATGCTCAAGAAGTTATAAAAGTTGTAAAGCTTGGAACTGAATCCATGCAAAAATTAGACGACCAAGCAAACAGAACCAATCAGGAAATGGACGTAATTACAGTTAGTATAGATTCAACGTATAAGAGTGTAGGCAGAATTAAAGAAGTAAGTGGTTTAATTGCATCTATTTCTGAACAGACCAATTTACTTGCATTAAATGCTTCGATTGAAGCAGCAAGGGCAGGAGAACACGGAAGAGGTTTTGCAGTTGTGGCAGATGAAATTAGAAAACTTGCAGAACAATCAAAAAATTCTACATTAGATATAGACAATGCACTTTCAGTGCTTAATAAAGACGCTGAAAATTTAGTAGAAGTATCAGAAAAAATTAGAATCGTAGTCACGGAACAACTTGAAGGCGTTACAATGACTACCGAACAATTTGAAGCGATAAGACAGTCTATAGATGATATTGTAAATCGTATTGAAACTATAGATCAGGCAGGTCTTGATATGCAGACCAAAAAAGATCATATCATGGAAGTAATGACTAATCTATCGGCTATTGCAGAAGAAAATGCAGCCTCTACAGAAGAAACTTCAGCCTCTACCGAAGAGCAATCAGCTAGTATTCACGAGATGAGTGATAAGAGTGAAGAACTCGCAAAAGTTGCGATTAAACTAAAGGAATTAGCGTCCTATTTTAAAATTTAAGTTAGAAGGCACATAGCCTTTTCTACTTATAAGAAAAGAGTCGTTACGACATGGTAACGACTCTTTTTTTTATAACGATATTGTATTTTGATTTTAGATCAATTACTTGGTTTATATATGTGCCACTTAGTACGCGTATAACGGGTCTAAGAGGCATCAATTCGTTACTACTGAGTACCAAGGCAATGCTTCTATCACTTAACTCTACTAAATCACCAGGTGGATAAGGTATGATATGTCGCGAAAATGCATAAGCGCTCTCATAGTCAAACAAGTGACCAGCGGCCATTATATATTCAAGTGCTTCGTTCGGCGTGTATGCTTTCCGGTAAGGTCTATCAGATGTCATGGCATCATATACATCAGCAATCATGACGATTTTTGTGTACTTATCAATATCGTTTGCTTTTAGCCCCTTTGGATAACCACTACCATCCATTCGTTCATGGTGTTTAAGAACGATGTTTTTTACAAAAGCGTTTGCTTGCGTATTATCGGTAAGTAACTCTCTACTAAGTTCAGGATGTGACCTTATAATGTTATAGTCCGTTTGTGAGAGTTGTTCATTTTTGCTAGTAATAAATGGCTCAAGTAGCTCGTTGCTGATATTCATAAGTAGTGCGCCTTGAGACATATTCAATAGTTCTTTTTCTGAAAATCCAAAGCTGATACCGATGATTACTGATAAGATGGCAGTGTTAACGGAATGTTCATAATCATAGATATCTAAATGTTTAACATCAACCAAAGTGATCTGTCTGTCTTTTCGTAGCAAAATTTCTGAAACAATAGTTTGAGAAATATCCTCGACTTGTCTCATTAGGTTTTCACCTTCTTTTGAGAAGTTAGAAATTCCCTTTGCTCTTTTAAAACTTGAGATCCCTTCCTTTAATTCAGTATTGAATTTTCTCCTTAGGAGAGGATCAATAACATCCTTTAGGTCAAATTCGTCGTCTAAGTTCATCTCTTTTTTGATGCTTTCAGTAATAGGGTCAGTAATATATATAGAATGTATATCTTGATTTTGAAGTGCTCTTATTGCTTTATCAGTGATGACAGTATCTTCTTTTAGTAACATGCTACCACTACTTGTATAAACACTTCTTGCAAGGATAGCATTTTCGGGTATTTCAAAAATATTGACCAATCTCATGTCTTACCTCACTTTGAATTTATGTTTAAATTGGGTATGTAAGTCCTGTATCTGAGTTTATTCGGGCGTGAGATTTGTAACCGTATTGTTATCGGAGTAATAATTTTGTCCCCAGTTACACATTAAACTTAGGATGGGCATCAGAGAAGCACCAGTTTCAGTTAAAGCGTACTCGACCTTGGGTGGAACTTGAGCATATACAGTCCTTTTAACCAATAAATCTGTCTCAAGCTCACGTAATTGTTGCGTCAGCATTTTTTGAGTGATAGTGGGCATAATCTTTCTTAACGCGTTGAACCGAAGCGTACCCTTAGTACCTAGATGCCATAAAATTAAAGGCTTCCATTTACCACCAATTAGATCCATGGTTATTTCAAAAGAGCATGAATATGTTTTGTTTTTAATCGTATAGTTTTGATTTGTGCTAGACATTTTAGACTCCTTGAGAATATGAGATAGCGACAATGGTATCTTTTTGATACTAAGAAACTTTTAAGTGTGTACTTGATGAATAATTGTTAATTAATTATAATGATACCATTCAATAAAGTGTTAGGCAACGTGTAACAGGCGAATTTATAAAAATGTAATATTTAGGTAGGAGGAAATGATGAAAGTTGTAGCGTTTAATGGGAGTCCTAAAAAAGAAGGTAACACATATCAAGCGATTCAAATGGTTGCTGAAGAACTAGAAAAAGAAGGCATAGAAGTGGAGATTGTTCATGTTGGGGATAAAGTGATCCGTGGTTGTATGGCATGTGGTGGTTGCTATAGAAATGGCGATTCACATTGTGTGATCAAAAATGACCCTGTTAATGAATATATAGATATGATGATCAAGGCCGATGGCGTAATACTGGGAACACCAGTACATTATGCTGCTATAGGTGGTACCATGAAGTCTTTTCTAGACCGCGCGTTTTATGCGATCGCAAGTGATAAGTTAAGACACAAAGTCGGTGCAGCAGTGGTTGCAGTAAGGCGATCAGGAGGCGTTCCGACATTTAACCAATTGGGTAACTATCTAAACTATAAAGAAATGTTAGTCCCATCTACTAATTATTGGAATGTAATCCATGGTGCGATGCCAGGTGATGTTCAAAAAGATGAAGAAGGTAAACAAATTATGCGTGTTCTTGGCAAAAATATGGCATGGACGCTTAAACTTGTTGAATCTGGAAAAGATAAGGTTGAAAAGCCAGAGCAGGAAAGAAAAGTGATGATGAATTTTATTAGATAAATTATTCTGTTTACACAGTTATCAAGTTTTGTTATACTAGCATTAACTTTAAGACCAAGGAGAAATAACTTATATGACACCTTCAAACTGCTAGAATTGATGATTTTATCAAACTTTAAAAAGTATACGTCATACCCGCTATTTGGGTTTATTTGTCGTACACTCGATAAAGAGCAGTTAGAAGACAGCATACTTTGGCTTGAAGCGGACAAAACACTGTATCATACAGTGTATTAATCGTAGAGTTAAACTGTAGGAGCTTAGTCTTTCCTACAGTTTTTTTAATTTAAATTTCAAGCCCTAACTGTTCTTTTTATAAAAAAAAGAAAAGGGAAGGGAAACAATATGTTCGAATTATCATTTAATCAAGTTTTAAAATATATGGGTACAGCACTTATTTTAGAAGATTTAAACTTTCAAATCTTCTCGGGAGAACGTGTAGGTATTGTTGGTGCAAATGGATGTGGCAAAAGTACCATTCTTAAATTAATTGCAGGAATTGAGCCATTTAATTTATATATTGGCTCATGGAGTATCGGTTACGATCGAGGTCAAATCAATATTCCAAGAAATTCAAAAATCGCTTATTTAGAACAAATACCGAGCTATCCTGATGGACTTACTGTAAAAGATATTCTGATGCTTGCTTTTGAAGAGGCAATAGTACACGAGCGTACACTTCGTGAGATTGAGAAAGAGATGCAAAGTGCAAGAGAGCCTGAATTAGAAAAACTATTGAAGCATTATGCTAAAACAACAGAGGCTTATGAACTAGCAGGTGGGTACGATATACAGGAAAAATTTAATAGAATCTGTGTAGGTTTAAAATTTAGAGAAGATTTTCTAAATCGACCATTTGACTTATTAAGTGGTGGCGAGAAAACGACGGTTATTTTGGGTAAGATTTTGATGGATCAACCAGACATTCTGCTCTTAGATGAACCGACAAATCATTTGGACACTGATGCTATAGAATGGCTTGAAAATTACCTGCTAAGTTACAATGGGATAGTGATTATTGTATCGCATGATCGCTATTTCCTAGATAAAGTTGTGAATAAAGTAATCGAAATCGAACAAAAAAGTGCACTTTCATTTAAAGGAAATTATTCATCTTATTTAAGACAAAAAGAAGAAATGGTTCGTATTCAAATGGCGCAGTATTTAGAGCAACAAAAGAAAATTCAATCTCTCGAACAAGCTGTAAAATCTTTGAGAGATTGGGCACTTAGAGCAGATAACAACAAGTTTTTTAGGCGTGCTGCAAGCATGCAAATCAAACTTGAAAAAATGGAGACTGTAGAAAGACCAATTGAAGATAAAAAAAATATGAAGCTTAATCTAAAAGCTACAGGTAGAACAGGGAATGAGACAATTGTATGTGAAGGTTTAACCAAATCGTATGAAGACAAAGAGATTTTTAACAATGCCTCTATGCTTATAAGATATGGTGAACGCGTTGCACTTCTTGGCCCAAATGGAAGTGGTAAAACTACTTTTCTAAAACTGCTTTTCGGGTATGAAAAGCCAGATAGTGGCATCGTAAAACTTGGTGCAAATGCTAAAGTCGCATATCTGCCTCAGCATATTGAGTTTGAAGATGAAAGTTTATCGGCGCTTGAGTGGTTTAGGCGAGACCTTGATATACCTGTGGGTAAAGCAAGGGAACATCTTGCGAAGTTTATGTTTTATGGCCAATCGGTTTATACCATAGTAGGGGCTCTTTCTGGGGGCGAAAAGATCAGGTTAAAGTTATCTCGTTTACTATTTGATGAGATCAACCTACTGATCTTTGATGAACCGACAAATCATCTAGATATTGATTCGATTGAAACATTAGAAGATGCACTTGAGGGATTTACGGGAACTATTTTGTTTATTTCTCATGATCGCTATTTTATCAACAAAGTAGCGGAGAGATTATTGGTGATTGAAAATCAAAGGTTTCGTAGCTATGTTGGAAACTATGACACTTATAAAAAAACAGTAGAGATAGAAAAGGATGAAATCACATCGTATGAAAAGATGCCTAAAACAAAAGTCAATATTGAAAAAGAAGATTGTGATTTGGTAGCACTAGAGCGCAAGATGAAACACATGGAATTTGAGATAGAACAGATTGAAAATGAAATGAACCTATGTGATGATGACTATGTTAGTTTAGGAGCACTTGAAGTGAGAAAGAACGAAATTCTTGAGGCAATTGAAACGCTTTGGTTAGAACTAAAAACATTATAGGCCCATCGCTATTCAGAATTGTTTGAAATGAACCCTTATATCGTGTAAAATATGAGTAATTGAGATTCGTTCTTAAAAAGACATAGCTATTCGGAGGTTTTCTTGAAACAAGTTGATATTCGTTTAAGATTATATAAAACTGTTTTGTTTGCGGGTATTGCGCTTTCGATTATTAGCGTTATTGGCAATTTTACAGCAGCGTTTCCATTTGATTTAAATTATAAGTGGATGATCTTATTTACGATTTGTAGTATTGCACTACACTATACCGACAACGAACGTGTGAGTCCGCATATTATGTTTTGCGTATTTCTCAGTATAATTTTTATATTTTTACCAGTTGGATTTTTCGCTTCGGGTGGTTCTCAAAATAACGCATCTGGTTATGCTATTGCCTTTCTAATTACCATCACTTTTATTTTTGTAGGAAAAAAGAGATTATTTCTAGTGGGTGCATTAACCTTTGTCTTTATGGGAATGCAAATTACAGAATTTTTTCATCCTGATTTAGTCTCAATTTACTCTAGAGAAACCCAGTTTATTGATCACATGATTCAAGTACCACTTTTGATTATTATCTCATTTGTTGTACTCAGTCTTTTTGCTAAAGAGTATGAACATATGAACCAAAGACTGAATCAATATGCCAATCTAGATGAGTTGACGGGCTTATATAACCGAAGGGCATTTAATCGAGCAATGGAAGACATCAGTGTTACGGCAGAAAGCCAATCGCATCTTGTGATGCTAGACTTAGATGATTTCAAAATGATCAATGATTTATATGGACATCACACTGGTGACGCTGTACTCATCAAGCTTTCAGATTTGCTTCAAAAAGAGTTTGACTTAAATCAACATATGGTGAGCAGATGGGGTGGAGATGAATTTGCGATTATTTATCACGGAGAAAGAGATGAATTTTCAAAAAAATTAAAAAATGTGCAAAGTACATTTAAAGATTATGTGAAAAAATATAATGAGACGACAGATGTGACTCATAGTCTTATCTCTTTAAGGGATTACAATAGCGGTACAGAAGGTCTTGTCGCTGTGGATCATATGCTTTATGCTGAAAAACGTAAGAAGTCCAATTCTAGATAATGAATTGGACTTTTTTTTACAATTTTTTGATCTTTCTAAGGTATTCGACTACAAGCTTAGAGCTTTGATCCATTTCTTTTAAAACCATCTCGGCTTTGATGGTATCGCCCGAATTATAAGCTTTAATTGCACGACTGGCCTGGTCATGTAAAGCTGCATGTGGTGCTTCCATTTGCTTAAGGGTACTTTTGTACTTGTCGATTTCCATACCAACGGTATTGCCCCATTGACCTAACCTACAAGTGTTATGTGTACCAACTTGTTCTGGTGTTAATTTATCAAATCCAAGAATCATATTGTATACTCTCCATCTCCAGATGAGATGATCGCTAATACAAAGTTCAAGTTGGTTACCGATATTCAGATGTGTTGTTTTCTTTAAAGTGGCAAGGCGTATATCGTCAACTAATTTACTGATATCATAGAACGCTTCACCTGTTCGCTCGGTTTCATTCTTCAGGGTCTTAATTTTTTCGTTTATTACCGCTAGATTTGCTGCCATCTCTTCTGTTGCTGCGGTTTGTTCTTCAATATTAGCTGTAATCTCTATAAAATTCTGCCCTATGCCTTGTAAAGCTGTCTCCATACTGTCCATACTTTTTACGGCATCATCAATAGAATGTTTTCCATTTTCAAAAGTACTTGTAGCAGTATCAATTGCAGATGTACTATTATTAACCTCGCTTTGGAGGCTTGCAACAAGTGTCTGAATAGTATTGACTTGATGCTTTGTGCTATCTGCTAGTTTTTTGATTTCATCTGCAACAACTGAAAAACCTCGACCTGCTTCTCCCGCCCTTGCAGCTTCAATAGATGCATTTAGTGCAAGTAAATTTGTCTGATCAGCTACTGCTTTGATCATTGCTACCATATCAGCGATTTTATCAGCCTCGGTGTTAACACGATGCATGGCATTTTGTGCATCTTGAGTTTTTAAAAATGCATCATCAATCATTTTAAAAGAGGTACTGATATCACTCACACATTTTGTGGTAAGGTTCAAGGCATCATTTGTACTTTCGCTTGATTTTAGTATGAATTCTGAGATATCAGACACTGATGCACTCACTTCTTGAGAGCTAGCAGCAACATTTTCAATCATACTTGCCTGTTTGTCTGCATCAAGTAACATCTCTTTAACATAATCCAGCTGAGTCATATACTGTAATAACTCGTTGATTGACATGAGCGTTGTTTCCAAATTTTCATCTCTTTGATTATTAGTACTTTTGTCTAAACTATGCTGATTAAACCCATCCCCATCTTTGGTTAATAAGTCATTGTTTACTAATTCGGTCTTTTTTTTCTTAAACATAGTCTTCTCCTAATATCATAATCCCCATTTAGTTTCATTACGGAACTTTATAAACTGCTAAGTTCTGATAGCAAATAACCTTTGTTTTCTTGATCTTGAATCCCCTCAGCTGACGTTCTTGCCATTTCAAGATATAAGTTTTTATGAGTTTCATCACCAAGCACCCCGTATGCCCTCGCCAAGGCTTCGTATGCAAAAGCTAAATCAAAATCAGCAATCTCGTTTTCAATACAATAGCGTAGGGCTTGCTTACCATGAAACAATGCGCTTTCCCCCAGACCTAGTATACTGTATACACGTGAGATTTGCCACTCACCTCTTGTGAAATGAGTCGGTGTACCTTTGATTTAATACCCTTTAAATCTAGAAATAATCTATTTCACATGTTCACGCTGTTTTTATGTACAGGTTGACTATAACGAATTACATAACGAGGTAAATAGTTGCGTTTTTCTTAGATAAATAGGTATAAATAAAGTAATTGTTATGATTATACAAATTGATTCATAATTGACAAATTCAAAGATAAGCAAATTCATAAGAACTGGAGCACTTATGCGTAATATATATTTGATAAAAGGACATAGAAAATCACTTGGAATCTCTATAGTTGTGGGGATTATTCTGCTGTTTGTTTTTTTGGCTTTTTCCACATATGAGTACAACCGGGTCAATCAGATGGAACAAATCAAAGCGACGGAACATTTCGTTGTTTTTGATAATGCATTAAATAATCTCGTATATACCAATATCAATTTGATGAGAGGTTTTGCAGCGTATATACAGACTGGTTCAAACTTAGAGGATGAAGATGTATACGCTTATCTTGATGAGCTTTTAAAAAGTCAGGGAGATCTCATTAACAATGTAGGAATTTTAAAAGATACAACGATTGTATGGAATTATCCATATGAGCTCAACAAGTCTACTATTGGTGTGGATTTGATTGGGGTAAAGGCTCAAAGCCCCTATGTTATAAGTGTAAAGCAAAATGGCAAACCTACCTTTCAAGGACCTGTGGATCTATTGCAAGGGGGTATTGGCTTTATAATTAGATCACCAGTTTATCAAAACGGAAATCGATACTGGGGACAGATCGGTATAGTCCTTAAAGGAGATCGCTTTATAGAGAAAATCCAGCAAATTGAGTCCTCACTCAATGTAAAAAGTATCATCATGTCAGATGATCAAATCGTCTATGGCGACAAAAATTTATTAGATGAAAATATCCACTGGTTTAAGTTTGCCGATGATATGTTTGTATGGGACTTTGGTATTGTGATCAATAACAGCGATACACTACCCTATCTAAATGTTTATTTGTTTATTATAATAGGATTTTTTATGTTTATTGCGATAACATCTGCATCATTTATTATGCTCAAATCAAATGACATTATAAAACATGAATCCATGCATGACCAACTAACAGGTCTTAGAAATAGAAACTCACTTGATGAGACCATGCAGCAACTGTTTGCAGCAGCGAAAAGAAATGATCACAAAGTAGGGGTTTTATTATTAGACCTCAATAAGTTTAAAGAAATAAATGATACTTTTGGTCATACTGTTGGTGATTCAGTTTTAAGAGAAACCGCTTTGAGACTAAATGAAGCTGCAAGAAAAGATGAGGTTTTATTTAGAGTAGGTGGCGATGAATTTTTACTTGTTGTTCCATTTGTAGAAAGTAACGACGTTTTGAAAACCATAAAAAAACGTTTTCAATCAGTTTTATCTTATAAATTAGATGTAAATGGTTACTCTGTGATTGTTACATCGAGTATAGGATGTGCAATATCAGGTGATGATGGAGATAATTTTGATGAGTTGTTTTTAAAGGCTGATCGACGGATGTATGAAGAAAAAAATAAGGTGATATGATGCTTTGTCATCATATCATTTTTTTTATATCAACCACTTATGACCGAATTGATGGATCTAAATCAATAGAAGTTTTGTATATATATGAAAGCTTATCAAAGTATTAATTAAGTATTAAATGCAATGTGACTAGGTTGTCACATTTGAAATAATATGCTATTTTTAAGGTAGGCCATGAGAAGTTAAGTGCGCTTAGAAAGGGGTTTAATATGAATATTATCGAGATCAACCAATTGACAAAATACTATGGAAAACATCGGGGAATAGAAAATGTATCATTTAGTGTTGAAGAAGGTGAGATTTTTGGTTTTATCGGTCCAAATGGGGCTGGAAAATCAACGACTATTCGCACGCTTCTGTCTTTAATTTATCCAACAAGTGGTACTGCAACTATTTTTGGCAAAGATTGTATCAAGCACGGAGATGAAATAAGAAAAGAGATAGGCTATCTTCCTTCAGAAGTCTTTTACTATGAAAACATGAAAGTGATCGATGTACTAAAATACTCAGCAAGTTTTTATGAAAACGTAGACATGTCTAGGATAGAGTCTCTTTCTAAAGCGATGGACCTAGATTTGAACAAGAAAATTGAAGATCTTTCTTATGGTAACAAAAAGAAAGTGGGAATTGTTCAAGGGTTACTACATGAACCAAAACTCATTATTTTAGATGAACCGACTAGTGGACTTGATCCTTTGATGCAACAAAAGTTTTTTGATTTGATCTTAGCGGAGAATAAAAAAGGTGCGACTGTTCTTTTTTCATCTCATATTTTAACTGAAGTTCAAAAGTTATGTTCTAGGGTTGCCATTATTAAAGAAGGGCAAATTATTAAAGTAGAAAATATCAATGATATGCGTAATAGCTCATATAAAAAAATAATTGTGGAATCACAAGAGGATTCTATTGAGAAACTTTTTGGTTTTGAAGGAATCACAAATTTGACGAAGACTGCAGAGGGCGTTAATTTCTTATTTAAAGGCGATATCAATACGATTATCGAAGTCCTTCATAAAGTAAAACTCCAAAACATTTTGATTGAAGAACCAACCTTGGAAGAAATTTTCATGCACTATTATCAAAAGGAGGCATAATATGAACATTTTAATGCAAGAGCTTAAAATGGGCAGAAAATCCTTGATTGTATGGTGTGCATCACTTGTAGGAACCTTTACAATTTTTATGATGCTTTATCCTTTTATTTCAGAACAAGCGGCTACTTTTACGAAAGTATTTGAAAGTTTTCCGCCGGAGTTTAGAAAAGCTTTTGGCCTGACAACGACAAATTTGGGAGAAGTATTAGGTTATTATAGTTTTGCATTTCTCTATATTATACTTGCTGGGGCAGTTCAAGCGATGAACTTAGGTGTTTCGATATTATCAGCTGAAGTGAGAGAAAAAACAGGGGATTTTCTATTTGTTAAACCAGTAAAGCGCACAAAAATAATTACACTAAAAATTGCTGCGGTGTTAATTGAGCTTGGCATCATCAACGTGGTGATCTGTTTAGCAAATTTAATTATCATTAACTTAGTGAGTAAAGATGCATTTGATATGAAGCTTTATATGCTTTTAACAGGAACGTTATTGTTTATTCAACTTTTTTTTGCTTCTCTTGGATTAGCAGTTTCTGTCTTTTTAAGAAGAATTAGAACAGTTCTACCAATTAGTATGGGCGTTGTATTTTTATTTTATATCATCTTTTTATTAAACCAAACACTTGAAGATCCGAAACTAGCATGGATTTCACCTTTTGGATATTTTGATCTAGCTTATGTTTCCGAACATGTGGCTTATCAAGGTAAATTTATTGCAGCTTGGTTTGTACTGAGTGCTATCTTCATCTTTTTTACGTATAAGTTATTTACTAAAAAAGATTTACCATCTATATAGGAGGCCTTATGAATATCATATTGAGAGAATTAAGAGCAAATATGAAGTCTTTGATCATATGGTCCGTGGCTCAAATGTTTATTATATTAGCGGGCATGATGAAGTATGTTGGTTTTTCTGAATCAGGTGTGGATATCAACAGCATGCTTGAAGGTTATCCAGAAGGGATTATGAAAGCGTTTGGAATCTCATCTGTTGACATCACAACTGTAGACGGATTTTATACCGTGTTTTTCCTCTACTTCATGCTACTTGCTGCGATTCATGCAGTGATGTTTGGAGCTGTTATCGTTTCAAAAGAAGAAAGAGACCATAGTGCAGATTTCTTATTTTCTAAACCGGTAAAGCGTTTCAAAGTAATTGTAAGTAAGTTTATAGCAGGTGTTTTTAATATTTTAGTTTTTAACCTTGTGACGCTGATTACATCAGTAGTGATGATTGCACAAAACAATGGTGGTGATGGACTACTTGGTCAGGTCACACTACTCATGATCGCGCTATTCTTTATACAGTTGTTTTTCCTAACACTTGGTTTTTTACTGGGTGCTATTTTGAAAACCACAAAACTTGCAACTTCAGCTGCAACAGGGATTGTACTAGGTACATTTTTCCTAAGCATCTTATCAGATCTTAGTGATAAAGTAACTTTTCTAAAATATTTCACACCATTTAAGGCTTATAACAGTGTAACGGTTATGTTCGATCAGCAAATGGCACTGCCTTCAACACTAGTGCTCATCACCTGTTCTGGAATATTTATCGTCCTTGCATATCAGAGGTTCTATGCACGTGATTTGAACACTTAAATGAAGTTATGATTATTAATAGAGCGACAATGATTTTTATCATTGTCGCTCTTGTTTTATGAAGTCATATCTTTAGCCTTACTATTCGATTTCTCTTAAGCGTTCTATAATTGAGCGCTTAGTAATATTTCGATATACAATTAGTGGCACTATAATACCTAGTATAGCAAAAAATGGTGTGACACTGATGATTGGCACTAGAGTAAACTGATAAGTAGAAAACCAAAACATACTTGAAAATGCATTAGATAAGAATGGACCAACTGTTATAATAAGCACTAGTGATGTAATCACTGCGCCTAAAGTATAGTAGAGACCTTCCCAGATCAGCATAAGTTTTAATTGCTTACCTGTCATACCAATTGATTGTAACATCGCAAGCTCATGACGACGGCTCAAAATACTTGTTAACATAGCATTAAGAAAGTTGAGTATGCCAACGATGCCTATGATGAAGCTTAGAACACCTCCCAATATGAGAAACATTTTACGGAAGGAATCAAACTCAGCAGCGTACGTAAATTTACTTTCATAGCCTAGTTGTGTATTTTGGTTATTTGTTAAATTGGACAAAAAAGCTTCCATGGCATCAGTGTTTTCATCATCAACATCACAAGCGTAGTACATCATATCATTGGTGCCTGTATCTTCCATAAAAAGCTGTGCATTCATCACAAATTCATCAGCGCCATAATAGCGGTAGCTAAGTGTGTGTGGTATGCCAATTCGTGCAACAACTTCATAATCAATATCATCAAAGACGGTTGTTCTTAGTCGATAATCTTGTCCTTCCCGGATACTATTTTGATCTAGAATTTCTCCGGTGTTAGGGTCAAAATATTCATATGCCTTTATATGACGAATTGTAACTGTATCGCCGATGCTTGCCCAGTTTGTACTTGGCATGGCATTACCATAGTCATCCAGTCCATAAACCGCGGCGATATAATGTCCACTTGGTTCATATAATTTAGTTAAGTCTCCTTCAATTAGTTTCGTTTTGTCAAGTACAAAGCGCTCCATACCATATAATTGAACACGATTGGATAGTAAACCCGATTCGTTTTTTTCCTTTGAGGCAACCATATAATCTAAAGCTTCTTTGGAATTCCACTGGCTTTGAGATGCTCTCAAGTAATCTTCAGTGACAAATTCTTCCGCGAGACTACTTTGACCATAGACACGTCCACCAGATTCTATTCCTGATTTATTTTCAAGGTCTGAAATGACATCATCAGGAATTGCGTAATTTTTATTCCAATAATTCCCCACTTGAAAATAATGGGCATCAGCTACGATAAAATCTGCAACTACTTCAGTCAAATATTTGTCCATATCAAAACCATTTGTAAAAGTAACAGTTGTATTGAGGAGTAAGAGCGAAAGTGAAAGTGAAATAACAGTGATGATGGTTTTGCTGTTATTGCGTCTAAGGTTCGCAAAGGCCATTTTAGAAAGTGATGCACCATGTCTTGCACCACGCATTTTTTTCTTGTAGTTTGTCCCATCTGAATAACGGATTGCTTCTAGTGGTGAGACCTTTGCAGCTATACGGCCAGGTCTGCGGCAAGAAATGATCACTGTTATAAGTGCGAATACGGCAGAGCCTAAAAATATCAGAGGGCTTGATGATACGGTGTTTGCTTTAACGACATTAAGTGTTGAGAGTATCACTGGCGTCAGCTTTATGCCGATCAAGTAACCCGAAAGTAATCCAAAAGGGATACCGATCATCGAAAGTAAAAAAGCTTGAAAGTAAATGATGCGCTTAAGTTGCTTTCCTGTTGTTCCGATGGTTTTAAGCAAACCATAAAATTTGATATCGTTTGATACGGTGATCTGAAAGATATTATAGATGATGAGGTAACCTGTGAATAATATGAGGAGTAAAAGTCCGATAAGCGTTACAACCACCATGGGATCAATGTTATCGGCTAGCTGAGAACCTGAGTAACCCCAGTTGACACCAATAGGGATATAATTCTCTCCCGCGGCACGACTTTCACTTTGATAGCCATGATTAGCGAGTATGTTGTATAGATCTTGTTCAATATGAAGGGTGCTACCTAACATGACGTCCATATTCCATGAAGCGGTTAATCCGTCTTTGCCTATTCCGGTGCCGATACCAACTTGATCGTAGATCTTCTGTGCACGCGTAAGAGGGATAAGGACATGATTGGCTTTAATTACATCGTCGTACTCCCACCATCCACTAAGTATAAAGGTCTTGGTAACTTCTGTACCATCCACGTCAAATGCCATGGTAAACGAATTTCCGATAACAGGCTCAATGCCTAAAAGTGCAAGAATATGTGTATCTGTAGCGGCTTCATTTGTCCCTTCTGCAGGTAAATGTCCCTTGATAGGGTCACAGTACATCCAGTGTGCTTGA
Source organism: Fusibacter bizertensis (assembly GCF_029914245.1). Lineage (GTDB taxonomy): Bacteria > Bacillota > Clostridia > Peptostreptococcales > Acidaminobacteraceae > Fusibacter_C > Fusibacter_C bizertensis. The sequence continues at coordinate 204,198 of NZ_JARYZI010000004.1, read as the reverse complement.
GTGGCATCACTGTAACCGATCTCCACATGTGATTTGTTAAAGGGTACATCAGCTGCCATACCAACAAAACGACGCAGCCCATAGTCTTTGATAAGTGCATCACTTTTGATCTCGTCATATTGTTCCTGAGTCAAATACTTAAATGAACCATGTGACCAGCCGCCGACTTGTCTAAAATTGGCTTCTTGGATAGATTGGTTAATAGAGAGTGAGATCGTGAACAATGACGTAAACAAAAGCGTCGTAAGGGCAATGGCAAATATGGCGATAATGTTTCTGGTTTTTGCTGTTTTCAAATTATTGTAACTGAGTTTACGAATGATTTTCTTATTAGCGACTTTCATATAAGCACCTCCTTATCTACTGACGATTAAGCCGTCTTCGATCCGAACGATGCGATCTGCCAACTGTGCAATTTCTTCGTTGTGAGTGATCATGACAATAGTTTGTGCAAATTTTTGACTTGTGATCTTTAAAAGTCCCATGACATCCTGACTGGTTTTGGAATCCAGATTACCAGTGGGTTCATCTGCTAAAATAATTGAAGGTTTTGCAGCTAGTGCACGGGCAATAGCGACGCGCTGTTGTTGCCCACCTGATAAGTTATTGGGAAGATTATGTAGCTTGGTTTCAAGCCCAAGTGTTTCGATGATGTTGGCAACATAATCTGCATCTGGAGTGTCACCATCAAGTTGAATAGGCAAAACTATATTCTCATATACATTAAGTACAGGTACTAAATTGTAATTCTGAAAAACAAATCCAATTTTACGGCGACGAAAGATGGTTAATGCCTCATCCTTTAGTGAAAAGATATCTTTACCATCTACGTTAACGGTACCGCTTGTTGGTCGATCTAGTCCCCCTAACATATGGAGCAGTGTAGATTTACCGCTACCCGAGGTCCCCACGACGGCTATGAATTCACCTTTTTCCACTTTTAAGTTGACACCAGCAAGTGCATTGACAGTATTGTCTCCAGTTCCGTAAATTTTTTTTAGATGATTGGTCTCTAGTATAGACATGGATATTACCTCCAGCTTTAAAGTTTGTATTTTGTTTTATATATCAAACTTTAGCATGTGTTTCTTACCGAAATCTTTCAAGCTAAATATAAAATCTAACAGTTTTGAAAGAATTTAAGCTTTTCTTGGTAAAAAAATTGAAAATACGGTTCCTTTATCTAGGGTGGATGATACTTTGATATAACCATTTTGCTCAGATATGATATGTCGAGTCAAATAAAGACCAATGCCTATCCCTTCTTGGTGATAAACAGAGGGTGAACGGTAAAAACGTGCAAAAATTTTAGCTTGTTCATCTTCTGAAATCCCTATGCCATTATCCTTAATATCGATACGACAAAACAAATCGTATTCTATAACAGAAATAGAGATTTCTCCACCTATAGGTGTATATTTAATGGCGTTATCTAGTAGATTACCAAGTGCTTCAGCTGTCCATTTGTAGTCGAAGTAGGCATATACATCTTTAAGCGCATGAATACCTTTTACATCAACCAAACCGAGTTTGATTTCCTTATGAAGTGCCTTTTGTTCAAACTGAAAAATGACGTCTTCAATCATAGTAGAAACAGGAGATAATGTTGGATGTAGTTTGAAAACGCCTGTTTCAAGTCGAGACAGTTTGACCAAGGTATCGATTAAAAAACTAAGTTTACCAGCCTGACCACGCAAGGCTGATACAGCGTTTAAACTTTCTGCCTTTAGATCGTGTTCTTCTAAAAGCTGTGCATAGAGCAGTATATTTGCAAGGGGTGTTTTTGTTTGATGGGAAATGTCAGCTAACAATTGCTTGATTTGTTCTTTTTCTTTAGCTAAATTCTGTGCTGAAGCTTCATTTGCGGAGAGGTAACGATAAAATCTGCTTTCAAATGAAGAGATTAAGCTTTCATTATAGAGTTGTTCAGAAAATTTACCTTCGATGGCACTATCCAGCATCTGGGTAAGTTTTTTCATGATTTTTCTAGTTTTATAGTGTTGATAGATTACCATAAAAGTGCATAGTATAAAAAAGACTGAAACACAAAAGAGTAAAGTGGTGTCATTTTTATTCATCTTGATTCACCACCCATGTGTAACCCAGTCCATAGACCGTTCTGATATATTTTGATGCATCAAGTTTATCGCGGAGGCGCTTAACAGTGACCGATAGCGCATTTTCGTCAACATAATCAGAGCCATCATCCCAAATTCGGTCAAGGAGTATTGCTCTCGACATAGTTGTACCGCGATGCTTTACCAATAACCGAAGCAATTTTTGTTCTGTTTTACTTAATTCAACCAACGTATTTGCGTTTGCAAACTTCATGTGTTTAAAATCGAAGCGGTAGTTGTCTATAGTAATCAATTCTGTTTGTTCGTTTGCAAGACGTCTTAATTGATTCTTCACACGTGCTCGCAATATCTCTAGGCTAAAGGGTTTAGTGATATAATCATCTGCACCGTTTTCTAAACCAGAAACTATATCCATTTCAGTATCATTTGCAGTCAGTAATATAATAGGGATAGGTCTACTACTGGTTTTGATCTTATGAAGAAGTTCTAAGCCGTTGCCATCGGGGAGATTGATGTCGAGTAAGATTAGATCTGTCATTTGGCAAGCGAGTTGTTCATATGCTGATTTCAGATCAAAACAGGGCACGATTTGAAGCTTTGTATCTTTTAGAGCCATACATAAACCTTTATTAAGATCGCGATCATCTTCTACTATTAACAGTTGCTTCATAAAATTACCTCCAAGTAATTTCGATTATGTCTGTATAATTATGATAGCCTAAAGCATAGGAGAATTCAATTTTCGATTTTCAATGGATACATATCTAGTTTGTTATATTTTATGTAGAGTAGATAAAGCTTTAAGCAGTCATCTTTAAGTTTGTAGTTTAAGTGAAACAATATGGTAATGTTAAAAATAGCGCTTTAGGGGTACAATAGTAATATCAATATAAAAACCTAAAAATTAAAAATAGGAAGTGAAATTATGAAAAAGTTAAGAGAAACGATGCGTTTCATTCTAGACAAATTAAAAAGATCTGGAGAGAGGTTTCCTTTAACACTAGCGATGACCTTTTTATTGATGATCGTTACAATTGTACTTGTTCATCTAGATTATAATTCACAGCAGCAAGATCTATACCAAAAACTTGCACTGACATTAGCACTTGGTCTACCAATGACCGGAGCAGGAAAGTTGTTAATCGAAAGATATAAAATAGATGGAATTAAGAAATATGGGGTTCATGTATCAGCTGTTGTGTTGACATTACTCTATTTTTTAACCATTCCCGAAGTTATGACACCTTATTTTGCGATGCGCTATATGGCACTTTGGGCAATTCTTTTTATGGCTTTTTTAGTAGTACCTTATTTTTATGAACGAGAGGGACTTTCGAGGTATATTTTACATCTAGTAGGACGGTTCTTTTTGACAGTATTATATGCAGGCGTCATAATGGGTGGCGTCTCAATGATAATTTTCTCCATTGATCAGCTATTTGGTGTGCACTGGTGGGATGAAATTTATATGGATGCGTTTATATTAATTGCTGGCGCTTTTGGTGTGACTTATTTTCTAGGAAGTATTCCAGAGATGGGTTCAGAGCTTCCCACTGAAGGCTTCTCGAAAGTGTTTAAAGGGTTGTTTCTTTATATCCTTTTACCGATTCTCAGTGTGTATACCGTAATTCTATATGCGTATTTTGTAAAAGTACTCTTTAATTTTAAGTTACCAGATGGTGTCATAGGCAATTTAGTTTTATGGTATGCGCTTGTGAGTATCATCACGTTATTTTTTGTAAGGGATCTAAGAATTGAAGTGCCGTGGCTCTCTAAGTTCTTTAAAATCTATATCCCATTGATGTCAATTCCTCTTGTGATGTTGTTCATCTCGCTTTTTATAAGAATCAATGGTTTCGGGATCACGATGCCAAGGTACTTTGTCGTCACGCTAGCAGTTTTTTCAAGTGTGACAGCTGCACTTATGTGGCTTGTAAAAAAAGATACAGCAGTGATCTCTATGATTTTGTTGATAACATTTATTGCAATAGCCTTCTTTGGGCCATTATCGGGATATAGTTTGACACTTACAAGTCAGACGCATCAACTAGAGCGATTACTGATAGCGAATGAGATGTTATCAAGTGATGGTCAATTAAAGCCTAATGCTGAAATCAGTAAAGAGTCTCAAAGTGATATCTCTGAGAAAATTACATTCTTAATTGATGCTTATGCAGTTGATCAAATTAAGGTACTGCCAGAGGGGTTCAGCGGTGATAATGCTAAGCAATACCTCGGTTTTGATCTACTTTATTATTGGAATCGAAATCAAAGTGTTTTTGAGAGATTTAATTATTTCACGAAGATGCAAACCGAATTAATAGCACTTGATGGAGCGGACTACATGCTAAACGTGAGGCAGTATGATGTTTTGGAGAAAACTTTACTAACAAAAGGATTAAGTATTGAAAAAAATTTAGAAGAACTTACGATTAAAGAAAATGATGTGACCCTTTTAACTGTGGATTTAAGCAGTAGTGCAGCAGCTTTTTATCTAGATCAAAATCAACCTCAAATTATTACTTCAGAAGATCAAAGTGTTAAATTGAAACTTGTATATACCAACATAGATGGCCAAATTACAAGTGATCAAGCACCCACTAAAGTAGATGATTTAAAAGTAGAATATTATGATGTTAGGATACTAATTGACTTGATCCCTTAACCTTATTCATTTTTTGTTCATCTTCTGTTCGTTGATTTTTATAAAATTAAATTGTATAATATTTTGCAAAGCGAAATAGTTTTATTGCGTCTATTTTATAGAGAGCGGAAGGAATAGAACATATGAAGGGGATAGAAAATACAGTGAAAAAAGGTGAGATTTACACAAAAGAAAAATATATAAGCGCACAAGTTGATTTTTTTAAAGCACATTCAACTGAGCAGCCAAAACTTTTGGGTATGGAGTTTGAGCACTTTTTATTAGACAGAGAAACACTGAGAAGTTACGATTATTTTGAAGAAAATGGTCAAATGCAAATGATGAAAGCCCTCGCTGAAAAAGATTGGAAAATCATAATTCAAGAGGATGATTATATTTTAGGTTTAGAAAAAAATGGTGATACGATAACACTAGAACCAGGTGGCCAGGTGGAAATAAGCCTTAGACCACTTACTTCTGTTGTAGAGATTGAGAAATATTATCTAGAAGTCATCGAAGAGATCAATAATGTGCTAATGCCAAATCAAATGTTGGCTGGAATCGGTTATCATCCGGTTACTCGTATTGAAGAATTATCATTATTGCCTAAAAAAAGGTATGCGATGATGTACGACTACTTTCAAGATAATGGCATCTTTTGTCACAATATGATGAAAGGTACTGCAGCGACACAAGTCTCTATCGATTATAAAGATGAAGAGGATTTTATTAAGAAATTTAGAGTTGCAAACTATATTTCACCAGCGATGGCATCACTCTTCGATGCGACACCTTTTTTTGAAGGGGCACCAACCATAGGTAAAAATATGAGAGCAAGGATATGGGCCGAAACTGATGTGAAGCGTTCTAAACTTATACCTGGCAGTTTGACGACGCACTTTGATTTTAAAAGTTATGCCGAGTACCTGCTCAAACTTCCGCCAATTTTGCTTTATACGGAGGGAAAACTGATTTACTCTAAGGATGAGCCTCTTTTATCTTCACTTTCAAAATATCCATTTTACGAAAGTGAACTTGAGCATCATCAGAGCATGGTATTTCCAGATGTAAGACTTAAACGATTTATTGAGATTAGGATGCCAGATTCGCTCCCATTTCCATATAGTTTGGCAGTAGGTGCAATGGTTAAAGCCGTATTCTATACACCTTCTTTATTAGAAAAATATTATCAAGAGTCTTTAGCGTATGATGATGCGTGGGTTGAATCTCAAAATACAAACTTGCAATCTTTTACAAACCTTTCATTGATGGATACACTTGAGTCTTTAAAACTAAACTTATTAAATGATGCACAATTAGTGATAAGTGAAGGTGAGCGTGTATATATCAAACAGCTTCAAGAAATCCTTGGTAAATATGGCTCTATTACAGATTATCTACTGCACCAATACGATCAGTCTGTTGACTTGTTTGCTGAATCTATAGAAATAAGGAGAAAATAGTTTATGGGCAATGATACAAATGTAAGATCAGTGAAAATTAACCGTGATTTGGTATCAACTTTTATGAACGAATACGATAAATATATTGAGGATTTTAGAAAAACTAAACTTGCAGTAAGCAATTCGAAAGCGATTTATAAGGGTGCTCCTGTGCCTTATCTTCATGTTCCTATGCTTTATGATCAAGTAGACCTAGATACGTTTAAAAATGCGCTAGAAGGCATACACGCTGTTTCTAAACGCACCATTGAACTATATCTTGAAAAAGAAGAAATCAGAGCGCTTTTTAACTTCAGTCCGGAATTAGAAGCACTTATAAATGTACCACATCATTATAATGCGACAGTACCTATGGGCAGATTTGATATCTTTTACTATGGTGAAGGAAATTTTCAGTTTTGCGAACTCAATGCTGACGGTGCTTCAGCTATGAATGAAGAACTTGAACTGAGCCAAATTATGATGCAAACAGAACTCCTAAATAGTTTTAAATCAGATTTTGCTTTTGAGAGTTTTGAACTTTTTAGCAGTTGGGTTGAAGAAGTGAAACAAATCTATGCTGAATATTTAGCTGAAACAAAGAGAAAAACATACAGTGATAAACCATTTGTCGCAATTTTAGATTTTATTGATAAAAGTAGCCCACTAGAATTTGAAGTCTTTCAGAAAGCATTTTTAAAAGAGGGGTTTAACTGTGAAATCGTTGATCCGAGAAACTTAACGGAAAAAGACGGTAAATTATACTCTGGTGATCAAGCGATTGATATTATTTATAGGCGTCTCGTAACCAAAGATTTGATGGATCATTATGAGGAAGTCCCTGAGCTTATCGCAGGTCTTTTAGCTGACAAAACTTGTGTCGTTGGCACTGTAAAAACACAGATCATCCATACAAAGCGATTCTTTGAAGTTTTATATCATCCCGTATTAAGACAATATTTTTCAGATGAGATGCTAAGCTTTATCGATAAACATGTCCCATATACAAAACCACTTGTTCAGGGTGATGATTTCATAAACTATCTTGAAAATAAAGATGAATATATCATCAAACCTATTGATTATTATGCTTCTAAGGGCGTCTGTGCAGGTAAGGATTATGACAATCAAGCTTGGCAAAATCTGCTTGATGAAAAAGTAAAAGAAGATTTTATCATCCAAAAATATTGTCCTTATGCTTTGACGGAAAATTTATACGAAGATGTGGATGGCAATGTTAAGCCACAACTCTATAGAACGATTACTGGACTTTTCACTTATAATGAAAAGTTGAGTGGCATATACGTAAGGGCTGGTCTAAATGCAATTATTTCAGGCCTTCATGATGGCTATACAATGTCAACTTTAAAATACAATAAAAGGATGGTTTAGAGATGAGTTATTTATGGACGACGATTCACGTAAAGAATATTGAAGCATCTATTAAGTTCTATCAAGAGATAGTAGGCTTAGAACTAAGAAGAAGGTTTTCGCCTTCACCAAGTACTGAACTTGTGTTTTTAGGTGTAGGTGAAACTGAAATTGAACTGATGTATAATGAAGGTGAGCAATTACCTGGAAACTATGAAGGCTTTTCAATAGGTTTTTCAACTGAAGATGCAAATAAGCTTAGAGAATCTTTGATCGCATCTGGTGCTACTGTAACAGGTATGATTTCTCCAAATCCAAATCTTCAGTTTTTCATGGTGAAAGACCCAAATGGCGTGAATGTACAATTTGTTGAGGATATGAGAAAGGCTTAAGAACTTCTTAAGTAAGGATCAACCTAGATAGAAGCAAAAATAATAAAAATATGAATATATATATGTAAATGTAAATGTTGAGAATATAGCACAATATATAAAATTGGAAAAGATCACTTTCGAGTGGTCTTTTCCAATTTTTTTTTATTTTCATAATTAATTGAGTAGATATTAATCCATTTAAAGATTAGATAAAATATTTACTAAATTACATCATTGACATTTAGTAAAAGATTTAGTAAACTGATTTCATCAACACAATACTAATGTTTTGAAGGGAGTGCTTTTATGAAGAAACTTGGTTTGTTATTAGTGTTTATCCTCATATTTGGTTTAATGGGATGTGCCAAAGAGGATACTAAGACTTTACGATTTGCAACATGGGATTCAGAAGATACTTTAGAAGTTCAAAAACAAATTGCCAAACGTTTTGAAGAGTTAAACCCAGGCGTTAAAGTGCAGGTAGAAGGCTATGGAGACGGTTACGATCAGAAGATCGCAGCTGGTTTTGGCGCAAAAAACGCACCTGATGTTATGTATATGTGGGACTTTCCTACTTATCAAGCATCGCTTGAAACTTTGAATAGTTACATGGATTCTGATGAAAGTTTTAAAACATTAATGAATGATCTCTATCCTGGTATTTTGAATTACAGTACGATGGATGACAAAGTTTTAGGAATGCCAGTTGGTTATACTTCACATGTTGTGTATTACAATAAATCACTTTTTGATAAAGCAGGAGTTGCTTATCCAGAAGAAGGTTGGACATGGGATGATCTAAGAGAAAAAGCAATTGCCCTTTCAGCTCTTGGCGATGATGTGTATGGATTTGCTTTCTCAACAAGCCCAGATCCATACGATTTTGAACAGTATTATTGGAGCTTTGGCACTTCATATCTATCTAACGATGGAAAGATGATGGATGGTTATTTCAATAGTCCAGAAGCAGTTGCAATGATGCAAATGTTCTCTGATATGGTGAAAGAGGGTTCTGCTCTAGGTGCACAGGATAGTGTAAGTAATGCATTTAGAGGTGGAAATGTCGCTATGCAAGAAAGTGGAATCTGGCCACTTGAGCGCCATATCGAAAGTATTGGAGCTGAGAATTTAGGTATTATAGCACTTCCAAAAGCTAAGGAAGCTTCAAGTGTCATCAACTCTTCTGCGTTATGTATGGCAAAAGACTCTAAAAACAAAGATTTAGCTTGGGAATTTATTAAATTTTATACTTCTCCAGAAGCAGTAAAAATGCGTGCAAAAATTGATTTGCCTGTACTAAAAAGTGTATCTGAAGAATTAAACTATACAAGTGATCCATTATACAAACCTTTTTATGACATGTTAGAAACGGCTGCAGCACACACGCCTGCATTCTTGCTCAATTCACAATACAGTAAAATTTCTGAGAAAATGCTTTATGCAATTGAAAAGGTGTTTGTTGATTCTGTCAATGGAGAACCGGTTGATGTAAAAGCAATTTTAGATGAAGCAGTATCTGAATCAGCGCAGTTTTTAGAATAAGTTTAAAGCCAAAAAGGTGACTGTATATCAGTCACCTAGGCTTATAAAGGGAGAAAATGATGGCAAAAAAATTAGGCAAAATAAAACTAAAAAAAGAGATCATTCCATATTTGTTCATCATGCCATGGATTTTGGGATTTCTTATCTTTACAATAGGACCATTGATATTCTCATTGATTATTAGCTTTTTTGACTGGCCAATAGTAGGACAGCCAACCTTTGTAGGTTTTGGAAATTATATTAGGATGTTTACCAAAGATAAGATGTTCACACATAGTCTTTTCATCACCGTAAAATTTGCAATTATTTTTGTACCCCTTTACATGGGTATTGCACTTGGACTTGCTTTATTGCTTAATCAAAAGATTAAAGGACAGTCCTTTTTTAAAACAGTATTTTATTTACCATCCGTAATATCAGGTGTCGCTTTATCCATGATATGGATCTGGATATTCGACTTTAAATATGGCGTCATCAATTACTTATTATCACTTATTGGAATTGCCGGTCCGAACTGGCTTGGAGACCCTAAATGGTCATTAATCGCCATGGTGATTGCAAGCTTATGGGGACAAGGTACAATGGTACTCATTTTTCTCGGCGCACTTCGTGAAATTCCCAAAGATTATTATGAAGCATCTATGATTGACGGCGCCAATTCACTTCAAAGGTTTTATAAAATTACCTTACCACTGATTACTCCAGCTTTATTATTCAACTTAATAATGACAATTATTGCGGCGTTCCAACAATTGACTTTAGCACTTTTGATGACCAAAGGTGGACCGTCGAATTCCACATATTTTTATGCGATGTATGTTTATAACAATGCATTTAAGCACTTCGAGATGGGTTATGCCTCTGCAAATGCTTGGATTATGTTCTTCATCATACTGACACTCTCTCTACTCGTATTTAAATCATCTTCTTTATGGGTTTATTATGAGTCAGAAGTCAAAAAATAAGGAGGCCAAACCGTGAAGCAAACATTTATCCGTAAATTGCCAATATATGTACTACTGATCTTGTTTTCGCTTTTGTTCTTATTTCCTTTTTTCTGGACAGTGACGTCTGCTTTTAAAGCAGAAGCTGAATTACATGCTTACCCACCCGTTTGGATTCCATCGAGTTTTAGCTTGGTTAATTTCATTAAATCTTGGACTTCCCAGCCTTTTACGCAATATTTTTTTAATTCACTAACAGTAGTAATTGGAACGACAATTGGGCAACTTATATCCTGTTCATTGGTTGCATATGGATTTGCACGCTTTAATTTTAAAGGGAGAGATGTGCTATTCATCATCTTGCTGGCAACGATGATGATCCCATGGGATGTAACTATGATCCCGATGTATATGGAATTTAATGCTTTTGGATGGATCAATACACTCAAACCGCTTATTATTCCTGCGTGGTTTGGTTCGCCATTTTATATATTTTTACTCAGACAATTTTTGTTGAATATACCAAAAGAGCTTGAAGAAGCAGCGCTTTTGGATGGTGCCAACCATTTTCAAATTTACTATAAAATCTATATGCCATTGGTTAAGCCGACACTGGTTTTAATTGCAGTATTTAATACACTTTCAGTTTGGAATGATTATCTTGGTCCATTGATTTTCTTAAATGATCAATCAAAATATACTTTAACACTTGGTTTAGCACAGTTTAAAGGTGTTGGCGATGTCAATATGTCTGCGATTATGGCGATCACTTCAATCATTTGTATCCCACCATTGATCGGTTTCTTCTTTGCTCAGAAACAAATCATTGAAGGTATATCTACTACTGGTATTAAGTAAGGAGTTTATAATATGGAAAAATTACACCTCATGCACAATCGAATTGAATCCAGAGCCTACTTTAAGAGCAAGCATGAAAATGTGTTTTCTTTAGATGGTATGTGGCGCTTTCGTTACTTTGATGCGCCAGCCCGAATTCCTGAAATTATAGATTTTTGGCATGAGATAAAAGTACCATCTTGCTGGCAGCTCGAGGGCTATGATCAGATGCATTATACGGACTTGTACTATCAATTTCCACTTCTGCCACCCTATGTACCGGCAAAAAACCCAACAGGCGTATATGAACGTACCCTAGATGTAAATGAAATAGATCTAGATTCTCGTAAAGCGCATAGAATAAGATTTCATGGTGTGGACAGTGCGTTTGAACTTTGGATTAATGCTAAGTTAGTAGGAGATAGTACTGGTTCTAGATATACAACTGAATTTGACATAACCCAGTTTTTAAACTCAGGCGAAAATACGATACGCGTTATTGTTAAAAAATGGAGCATTGGCACCTATCTAGAAGATCAAGATATGTGGTGGTTAAGTGGCATTTTTAGAAGTGTAGAGTGGTTAATACTCCCCAAAGACCGCATCGAGGATTTTAGCACTATCACAAAATTATCTAAACATAATCAATTAGCGAGTATAGCCATAAACGTTTCACATATAAACCGTAAAATCGAAGATGATTCTTATGAAATTGAAGCGCAATTATGTTATCGTGATGAGATAGTCGTTGGAAAGAAAATAAAGGTCAGCACTTCTCAAGGGGTACATGGGTTAGAACTTCAATTAGAAATGCCAAAACTTTGGACTGCAGAAACGCCATTTTTATATGATTTAAACCTTAACCTCTATTATAAAGGTGATTTAATGCACAGTGTTCAAGATCGAATAGGCATACGTGAAATTAAAGTGCATGCAAATCAGATTTTGATAAATGGAATGCCGATTCATTTTAAGGGTGTCAACCGTCACGATTTTAACTGTGATACAGGTAGAACTGTTTCTCTAGAAGATATGCGGTTTGATCTTGAACTTATGAAAAGTAACCATATGAATGCAGTTAGAACAGCACATTATCCCAACTCACCTGAATTTTACGCCTTATGTGATGAAATAGGATTGTACGTCATCAGTGAAGCGGATCTTGAATGTCACGGATTTGAACTTACTGGCCGTTACGACTGGATTACAGATGATTCAACTTGGACTGAGGCGTATGTTGACAGAGCTGTCCGACTTGTTAAGCGAGATATTAATAGGCCATGCATTATCATGTGGTCGCTTGGAAACGAATCTGAATTTGGGAGAAACTTTATAGCCATGGCTGAAGAGATTCGCGCTATAGATCACACCAGATTGATACATTATGAAGGTGATCGTGACGTTGAAGTCTGTGATGTATATAGTACGATGTACACAAGACTTGAGCGATTAGAAGAAATAGGAAAATCAACCGATGGGACGAAACCTCATTTGCTTTGTGAGTATGCACATGCAATGGGTAACGGTCCTGGTGGCCTCAAGGAATATCAGCAACTCTTTAGAAAGTATCCACGCTTAAATGGTGGTTTTATATGGGAATGGATCGATCATGGTATTAGAAGCTATGATGAAGAAGGTCGAGTGTTTTATAAGTATGGTGGGGACTATGGGGATGCACCTCATAATGGTAATTTCAACTGCGATGGACTTTTATTTCCAGACAGAACGCCCTCTCCAGCACTTGCAGAAGTGAGAAAAGTGTATTCGCCAATTTGGATAGAGTCGTTTTATGAAGCAGAAACTAAAACACAATACATCACAGTTGAAAATGATTATGATCATATTACACTTGATCATGTCTGCTTTACAATTACAGGTAGAAAAAGCGGATTCAAGTTTAAACTTCACAACATGATGCCGAAAGAAAAGGTAATCCTCGTATTAGCCTCAGATGAACTCAAAACATATCCAGAGGATAAATTGAAATTTGAAGCATTCATACCTGCGGACATGGCTGCTAGGCATAAAGGGGCAATGCTCAGAGCGTATGATGAAAGAAATGAAAGAAACGATAGAAATGAAAAGTATGAAATTACTTCACACCAAATTATTTCGCCTGAGGATATTGAGTTGAAAATCTTTAGGGAAGAACAATTTCTTCAAAGTAAAAACAGACTTCTAACGACTGAAACGCATGAATCCCTTGAAATTAAAGATGCACAAAATAGTTTTTCTGTAAAATTTGATAAAATAGAGGGTCTGCTAACTTCGTATAATGTCCATGGCGTTGAATTTATCAAAAATGGTCCAGAGATTAACTTTTGGCGCGCGCCTATAGACAATGATATGTATGTGAAACGCGTTTGGATGGATCAGTATTCACTTCATTTATTGAAAAGTTACCCAGAATCATTTGGATGGGAGAGAGAGACTGAAAGTGGCGCAGTACTAATAAAGATCAATTTCATAGTAGGCGCTCCAAATCAGACATGGTACTATAAAATTAGACAGCATATTTGTATTCGAACTGAAGGAACGATTGAATTTGATTTTTATGGACAGTTTAAAGATCCTAAAAGAGTATATCAATCTTCTATACCAAAGATTGGAAGTGTTTCAAGTCTTGCCATTTCACCAGAATCAGTGAAATACAATGGACTTGGACCTTTGGAAAATTACCCAGACAGTCAAAGTGCTGCTTGGCTAGGCATCCATGAATTAATCATGGAAGAGATGTTTACACATTATCCTTATCCTCAAGAAAACGGAAACCGTAGTGAAGTTACAGAAATTGAGTTGTGCTATGATGCTTACACGTTTTGTATCGACATGAAAAAGGGTTCTCATTTTGCGATAAGACCTTATAGTGATGGACATATTGAACAAGCTAAACATATGAATGTGCTTAAGGAAGAGGGGTGTTTTTTACATCTCGATTATAAAGTTAATGGGCTTGGTAGCAATAGCTGTGGTCCTGAGCCATCACCTGAGCATAAACTTAAACCTGTTGATTTCGAATTTGGTTACACATGGCACATTAAACAAAGGTAGTTTTAAGAACTGAAATCGTAAGTGATAGAAAGGGTATGTTTGATGAATGCGATAGACTTGATTAAGATTCCATTTAGCACGAGAGGTTCATATACCGTATTTTCGATTCTAAAGAATGAAAATAAAGCGCATTTTTACATGAGAGATATCCGAGGTGGAGATTTAGATCCAGGTTGTTTATTTGAGTTTGAATTTCAGGATATAAGGAAAGACGGCGTTTGTCGTAGATTAGAAGTTGATGAAATCAAATTTGAAGTTAAACCTAGTTTATTGACTGGATATCGATTTGAAAAACGTGCCTTTGAAATTACATTTGAGGATGAAGATTCATTTAGAGTGCGCACATTTGAAGCAAATCTACGTATCTCTATGGTAGCTGTAAATCATAAATACAACACGATAGCAGAGCTTAATCTTTTAAACTGGGAGTTCACAAGCTACTTTAAAGAGGTTAAAGTTGGCATACACAAATTAAGTGGCAACGGCAATGTAACAGCCAATTGGCTTGAGATCGGTAACAAAGAGATAAAAATTGATCTAGGCGAGGAGGATGAGTGGCGATTTGTCACCTATCGCGTTGCTGAAGGTGAAAAACCATTTGCAATTGACACTTTTGAATCTTGTGAAAAACGCATGCATCAAAAATACGCAGGTTGGTCCAAAAGATTCAAAATAAAGAGTAAGATACCTATGAATACTATGCTGTCTATTTTAGAGGCGAGAGTTGAAGAAGCTGCTCATATCCTATGGCAGAATTTTGTAAAGGCAGAGGGAAAATTAAGCTATCCAGCACTTTATATGACGAAAAATTGGATGACGAATATTTGGAGCTGGGATAACTTTTTTAGTGCAATGGGTTTATTAACAGCATCTAGAAAAGCAGCTTTAGAGCAGCTAATAATCTTCGAAAAATTGCAATCACCAGAAGGTGCATTCCCAGACTATTCAAACGATCGCTATGCATCCTATAGTTGCAATAAGCCGCCTTTACTAGGGTGGTGCTATAACTGGATGATTCAAAAAGATGGATCTTTTAAAAAAGAGTCATCACTTAAACGCATATATCAAATGGCTGAGAAGCAGGTAAATTACTGGTTGAACCATAGAATGAGTGATTTAGGTCTGCCATATTATACACATGGCAATGATTCAGGATGGGATAATGGCACTTTCTTTAGCGAAGGCGTTCCAGTGATCACACCAGATTTGACAACTTTCCTTTTGCTACAAATTCAGTTTTTGATTGATTATGCAAAGACTCAAAAGGACTTAGAGCACTGGCAAGTTATCTATAACAAACTATACAAAGCGATGATGCTACATCTTTGGAATGGTGAGCAGTTTGTGGCAATCAAGTGGCCAGAAAAGAAAGTAATCCCCATGGAGAGTACCTTACAGCGTCTTTTACCATTGTTACTTTCAAAAGCTCTTCCTGAAAAAATAGTGGATAAACTCAAAGAAGATTTAATAGATTTTGAAACGCCGTTTGGCTTCGCTACTGAGATGCCTAATAGTCAATATTATAAATATAACGGTTATTGGCGAGGACCAATTTGGGCACCAACAACTTATTTGATGATTGATGCACTGCACTTAAATGGTGAACAAGTATGGGCAAACCGCATAAAAGAAAAGTTTATTAATTGCATTATCAAAGGTGGTTTTGCTGAGAATTTTGACCCATTCACTGGCGAAGGACTTGTTGACACGGGATTTGCGTGGACAGCATCTGTATTTGTATTATTAACGTGTACTGAGAATTGATATAGAGTGCATTTTAGATTATGACGTTGGTCGATTCCCCAAGTTTATCAGCGTCATTTTTCTATTAAATGCCAATTTGACTTGTAATTAATAAACAAAGTTATGATATAATGAATAAAAGATTTACTAAACATTAAGTAGGTGAAATATGGTTACAATTAAAGAAATCGCACAAAAAGCAGGTGTTTCTCCTGCTACTGTCTCTAGAGTACTTAACGAGGATAAGAATATCAGCGTGAGGGAAGAGACTAGAATTAAAATATACGAAGCTGCAGAAGAACTTGAATATATTCCACTTATTCAAAAGTACTCTACGCGTTTAAATATGAGTCACTCTGATTTGAAAATAATGGTTATATGTGCATTTACAAGTCAACTTGAAATTGAAGACCCCTATTATCTAGCAATCAGATTTGGTATTGATGAAGAATGCAAAAAAAGAGGGATTGAAATACATCGCGTTTATGCAAAAGAAATGAATGAGGAATTATTAACGCATAAATTTAATGGTGCTATTGCGGTGGGCTCTTTTACAACAGAAAATGTTAATAAAATGGCGGCCCTTTTTGAGCATATTATATTTTTAGATAGTGATCCTGACGACGAGCGGTTCGATGCAGTAACGGTTAATCTCGATGCCGGAATGAAAAAAATACTTAAATTTTTGTCAGAGCATGATGTGAAAAATATTGGATATATTGGTGGACGTGATTACCATGAATTACTTAAACATAAGCAAGATCAACGTGAAATAACTTTTATAGATGTAATGTCTAAAGCGGGCAATTTAAAAGATGAATGGGTCTGGATTGGCGAATTTTCATCTGACTCTGCGTATGAACTTGTGAAGGATCATATAGATATCAATCATCTTCCCGAGTGTTTTATAGTGGCCAACGATTCTATGGCTGTAGGTGTACTCAGGGCATTTTACGAGTTAGGCATCAAAATTCCAGATCAGGTATCAATCATCAGTTTCAATGATATCCCTCAAGCGAAGTTTACGACACCGGCACTTTCAACTCTGAAAATTCACTCAGAGCAGATGGGTGTCATCGCAGTTAAAACGCTTTTAGATAGAATTTCAAATGAACGTGTCGTACCATGTAGAGTTTCAATTGCGACACAATTAGTAATAAGAGATAGCTTCAAACAAACTAATGAAAAATAAAAAATGTAGAAAAGACTGGATTAAGCTGGTCTTTTTTTTGCGTGTTTCTCAAATGAAAATGGGTATCAATAAAAAATTAGATAAGAACGGTGGTGGCAAAATGGATCAAAGGCGCTTAGCGAAAAGTAATTGGAAGAGAAAAACAGTAATTTTTTTGACAAGTCAAAATATCTCGTTATTTGGTACATCTTTGGTTCAATACGCGATCATGTGGTATATCACTATTAAAACACAGTCTGGTTTTATGATGACAATTTCCATTATATGTGGTTTTTACCCACATTTTTCCTTGCACCTTTTGCAGGCGTATGGGCAGACCGATTTAATAGAAAATGGCTTATTATGCTATCAGATAGTATGATTGCACTTACAACATTGATGATGGCAATTGTATTTTGGATGGGCTATGAATCGATCTGGTTGCTGTTTGCTATGTCTGCAATTAGGGCGATAGGATCAGCAGTTCAGCAACCTGCAGTCAACGCTTTTATCCCGCAGTTTGTACCTGAAAATCAGTTGATGCGCGTAGGCGGCATCAATTCAAGTATCCAATCAGTTATGATGCTCATTGCACCAATGGTTAGTGGTGCGTTGATGACTTTTGCACCCCTTCAATCTATATTTATGATTGATGTGGTGACAGCTGCTTTTGCAGTGTTGATTTTGACGAGATTGAGTGTACCTGTCCATGCAAAAGCACTTGAAAAAGGCAAAATAAATTACCTTGAGGATATGAAACTTGGCTTAACCTATGTCGTACAGCATGAATACATTAGACGTTTTTATATTTTTATTGCGATTTTCCACTTTTTTATCACGCCAGTAGCTGCGTTAACGCCACTTCAAGTCACAAGAAGTTTTGGGAACGACATATGGCGATTAACAGCTATTGAGATTGCTTTTTCTTCGGGAATGCTCCTAGGTGGTTTGCTCATATCCTCATGGGGTGGTTTTAATAACAGGATTCACACGATGTCTCTTTCTACGTTTGGAATTGGACTCATGATTGTTGCACTTGGGATCGTGACAAATTTTTGGGTGTATATTAGGATAATGCTTATCTCAGGTGTTACACTTCCGCTTTTTATGACACCTTCTACAGTTCTGTTGCAAGAAAAAGTTGAAGAAGCATATATGGGAAGAGTCTTTGGTGTAATGACCATGATTTATAGTTCTGCCATGCCACTTGGAATGCTTGTTTTTGGTCCCCTTGCAGATATCGTTGACATTGAATGGCTATTGATTGTATCGGGTGCTGTGATTTTCTTCCAAGGCTTTTTCCTTATTGGAAACAAAGCGCTAGTGCATGCTGGAAAGCCAAAAGAAATCAAACAAAATATATAAAGACTATTTGTAAAGCTTTTGTTAATGAAAGCAATTCTCATTGACTGAAATCTAAAAAGACGGTAATATTAGAATTGAATTAAACCCGATTAAAATACTAGGATATAAACAGGAGGCATCAATGCAAATTATTAAGATAGAGAATCTAAAATCTCAAGTAGAAGGTCAACAAATACTTAAAGGGATTGACTTAACTATTAATAAAGGAGAAATCCACGTTATCATGGGACCTAATGGTGCTGGAAAGTCAACGCTTGCCAATGTGCTTATGGGACACCCTGCACATGAAGTTTTAGAAGGAACAGTTGATTTTCTAGGCAAAGACTTGTTAGATATGAAGGTTGATGAACGCGCTAAAGCGGGTCTTTTTTTATCGTTTCAATACCCACAGGAAGTTCCTGGTGTAACGGTTGAGAATTTTTTAAGAACGGCTAAAAAAGAAGTAAGTGGGATCATGCCAATGATGACACAGTTTAACAAGGATGTAAAAAAACAAATGGCTGACCTTAATATGGACGAGAAATACCTTGAGCGCTATTTAAATCAAGGCTTTTCTGGTGGTGAAAAAAAGAAAAATGAAATCCTACAAATGTCAGTGTTAAATCCCAAACTTGCTATTTTAGACGAGACGGATTCAGGACTTGATATAGATGCTATTCGCGTTGTATATGAAACAGTTCAGAAACTATCAAACGATAACAATGGGATCTTAGTCATTACGCATTACAACAAAATCTTGAATTATATAAAGCCAGATTTTGTCCATGTACTTGTTGATGGAAAAATTGTTAGAAGTGGGGATATAACACTTGCTGAAGAGATTGAGCGTACTGGATATGAAGTTTTCAAAGCTGAAAATGCTGCCAAAACTGTGTAAGTGACAACGAGAATTAGGAGGAATAATGGCTAATAAAACATTTATAGCCGATGTCGATCGCGGTATCTATGATGTAATCAATCAGGAAGACCATAGATTTGTAGCGGACAAAGGCTTAACAGAAGATATTATAAGAGACATCTCTAGAGAAAAAAATGAGCCCCAGTGGATGTTAGAATATAGACTAAAATCACTTGAAATCTACAAATCAAAACCTATACCCACATGGGGAGCGGATTTAAGTGAACTCGATGTGGAGAATATAGTGCACTACGTACGTCCTAATACAGACATGAAAACAAGTTGGGACGATGTGCCAGACGATATCAAAGAGACTTTTGAAAGACTAGGTATACCAGAAGCGGAACGCAAGTCTCTTGCTGGTGTAGGTGCACAGTACGACTCTGAGGTTGTTTATCACTCGCTTCAAGCAGAATTGACTGAGCAAGGCGTAATCTATACAGATATGGATACAGCGGTAAAAGAGTATGAGGAAATTGTACGCAAGTATTTTATGACGATTATCACGAACCGTGATCATAAGTTTTCCGCACTACATGGCGCAGTTTGGTCAGGTGGCTCATTTGTTTATGTGCCTGCAGGCGTGAAAGTTGAACTACCATTACAATCCTATTTTAGACTCAATGCAAAAGGTGCAGGTCAATTTGAGCATACTTTGATTATCGTTGAAAAGGGCGCAAGTTTACACTTTATCGAGGGCTGTTCAGCACCTAAGTATTCTGTTCAAAACTTACATGCTGGAGCTGTTGAATTATTTGTAAAGGAAGATGCTAAATTAAGATATAGTACAATTGAGAACTGGTCTCGAAATATGTATAACCTGAACACCAAAAGATCAGCAGTTGACAAAAATGGCAAGATCGAATGGGTATCTGGTTCATTTGGTTCTAGGGTTTCCATGTTATACCCTATGAGTATCCTCAGAGGTGAAGGTGCATCTAGTGAGTTCACAGGGATTACATTTGCTGCGAAAGGTCAATACCTTGACACAGGGACAAAAGTGCTTCACGCAGCCCCAAACACTACCTCAATCGTCAACTCAAAATCGATCTCAAAAGACGGCGGTCATGCTTTTTATAGGGGGCTGCTTAGAGTTACCCCAAATGCCACTAACGTTAAATCAACCGTAAACTGCGAATCCTTGATGCTAGATAATAGATCAAAATCAGATACAGTGCCAATTATAGAGATAGGAAATGACCAAGTAGATATTGGACATGAGGCTAAAATAGGACGTATAAGTGATGAAACCATATTCTATCTTATGAGCAGAGGCATAGATGAGGCTGAAGCAAAAGCAATGATCGTAAGAGGTTTTGTAGAGCCGATTACTAAAGAATTGCCACTTGAATATGCGGTAGAACTTAACAACCTGATTACTTTAGAACTCGAAGGTACAATTGGCTAATGGAGGAAGACATGAAATTAAATCAAACAAATGATAAAACATCAAAGCCTATCTATGAAGTTCCTATTTGGAAACGATTAACATTGCCTGAAAATTTATTTCCAGAGATAAAAGGTGAAGTGATTGAACAGATTAGTGTGGATGGAAATGGTGTTGAAATTGAACCATATGAAGCTTATCATGAAGCACTTTTTAAAGACAGTAACTTTACCAAACACTTAGGATTAGTTTTTGGTGAATATATAAGCAACGAGAAAAACCATGGCTACGTTGTAAAATCCAACTCTAGAGATTGGCAGTCACCGGTTGTGAAGATCTCATATCATATGAGTGATGATCGACCTGTGCTCGTGGATAATCAATTGATTGTAGTGGAGGAAGGGAGCAAGCTAACCGTAGTTCTTGATTATTTAGCTGATGACAATGTAGAAAATAGTAGACAACACTATGGGACAACTCGTGTTATTGCCAAGAGAGGTAGTTTTGTAAAAGTTATAAAATTGCAGCGTTTAGGCGATGCAGATGCACATTTTGATCAAAATTTTTCTATCGTTGAAGAAGGTGCAAAGCTTGAACTCGTCGATGTTCAATTTGGTGCACAGACTAAAGCTGTTGCATATGAATCTCAACTACTAGGTCGACACGCCAATGCAGATTTACAATCACTCTATTTTGGTGATAAGAACGAACAATTAGATTTATCCTTTACGATGCGTCATTTTGGTGCAAAATCAGAATCACACATTCTTTCTAAAGGCGCATTAAGCGGCAATAGTAAAAAAGTATTTAGAGGTAATTTATTCTTTGAAACCGGTTCTGTTCAGTCAGTAGGAAAAGAGAAAGAAGTTGTGGTTTTATTAAATGATAAAATCAAATCTGATTCTATACCTGCTTTACTTTGTTCAGAAGATGATGTGATTGGAGAACATGCAGCGAGTATAGGACAGCTCGACCATGAAAAACTTTTTTATTTGATGAGTCGTGGGTTGTCACTAGAAGCAGCAAAAAGGCTCGTGATCAAGGCCTCTTTTGAAGAGGTTTTGATGACAATAGGTGATGACGGATTAAAATCATCTATAGAAGAAGCCTTGGATAGGAGGTTATCAGATGGTAGAGCCGCGAATGAGGCAAGAGAGTTATAAAAGCTTTTTTCCGATATTTGAGCAACATCCATCACTCATTTACTTAGACCATGCTGCAACTTCTCAAAAACCCAGTATGGTGATTGAGCGAATGAGGCAATACCTAGAAGAAAGTAACGGAAGTCCTCATAGAGGGGCACATCTTCTCAGTGTAGAAGCTACAAGGCAGTATGATTATGGACGTGGAAAAGTAGCAGAGTTTATAGGTGCAAATAGTGAAAGAGAAATAGTTTTCACTAAAAATGCCACTGAAGCACTAAATTTAATTGCTTTTAGTTATGGCAGAACATTTGTGGACTCTGGTGATGAAATTGTCATTGCTATAACTTCGCATCATAGTAATATTGTCCCTTGGCAACAAATTGCGAAAGAAAAAGGCGCGATTTTAAAGTACTTGTATGTTGATCAAGAAGGTGATTTTCTACCTGGAGAAATTGATAAAATTACGCCAAGGACAAAAATAGTTGCTTTCCCGTGGATATCAAATGGTTTGGGCTGCATACATGATCCCGAGCGATTAACAAAACGTGCTCATGAATTTGGTGCAGTTGTTGTTTTAGATGCAGCTCAAGCAATCGCGCATATGCCTGTTGATGTAAAAGAGATGGGTATTGATTTTCTTGTGTTTTCTGGGCATAAAATGTATGGTCCTACTGGCGTCGGCGTTTTATATGGAAAGTACGAGCTGCTTGAAGTCATGCCTCCTTTTTTAACTGGTGGTGACATGATCGAATACGTTGAAGAACAAGAAACGACGTTTGCAACTGTACCTGAAAGATTTGAAGCAGGCACACAGCATGTTGAAGGTGTAGTTGGACTGGTTGCCGCAATTGACTTTATAGCATCAATTGGACTTGAGGAAATTGCACTTAAAGAACAACGCATCACAAAATATGCGATGAAAAAGTTGTCGGAGCTAAAATGTGTACAAATATATGGTCCTAAAATTGATAAAGACAGAGGTGCACTTGTCACCTTTAATGTTGAAGGAATTCACCCGCATGACATGGCAACACTATTAGATCAAAAGGGGATTGCCATAAGAGCAGGTCATCACTGTACGCAGCCTTTGATGAAGTATTTAGAGATAACGGCTTCATGCAGAGCAAGTTTTTCTATTTATAATTACGTTGAGGAAATCGATGCTTTAGTAGAAGGCATTTTATATGCAAGGGAGGTGTTTGGTTATGTCAATGGATAGCATATATACAGAACTTATTATGTCCCATAATAGAAGTGGTCACAATAAACACAAATTAGCAGATGCAAGTCATATTGAAAGGGGACACAATCCTAGCTGTGGTGATGATTTAACGCTTCAAGTTAAAATCGAATCGGGATTAATAGTTGATGCGGCTTTTTTAGGTAGTGGATGTGCAATTAGTCAAGCGGCAATGTCGATCATGATTGATCTGGTAAAGAACAAAACCGTAGAAGAAGCTAAAGCACTTGCTAATATATATCTTAGTATGATTAGAGGTGAGCATGTATCATCTGAGCAAATAGAGCTACTACAAGATGCTGTAGTTTTTGAAAGTCTATCAAAGATGCCAGCAAGGGTAAAATGTGGCACTTTAGGATGGCATTGCCTAGATGTGATTCTTGAAAAATAGTTCAGTTGAATATATAATGATTCGAGACAATAAGGGTTTACACTTTGGTAAATTGTGGTATCAAAGCGATATACTGTTGTCTCTTCTTCATTTTTTGAAGAAATAATTAGAAGTTGGAGTTTGTATGTACGATATTAGAGATATCCTACGCAAGGGGATCGACATTACTAAGAAGATTAAGGCAGAATACAAGAAACTTCAAGAGAACAGTGGGGATATGCGTATGCGTATACTCATTGGTGTCTTTATTCGGTCTGCTGACAGAGATATCAGTTATTACGAACAACTGGTTGAAAATCTGACAGATTCTATTGCTGAAGCGATAGATTTTGGCGTGTTTGATAAAATTTCTTCACTGGTGAACCAATTTGCACGTACAATTGGTCCTATTAACATCACTGAGAGAAAACCTTTGGTTGAATATGCACTATCTCAACAGAAATCACTTTATGCTTTGCTAGTTGATATTCAAGGCAGAATGGTAACGGGTAACGAAGAAACTTCTATTGCTTATTATGTGTTGACTGACCTAATCGAAGAGAAAAGAAGATTTATCTTAGAACTAGAACAAATGTCGCAATAAGCATGGTAAAGAGGCTATTTCAAAACTAACGTACAGCAATTTTTGTGTACAGCACGTTTTGAAAATAGTCTCTTTTTGGTACTTATATTAAAATTTTATTACGCTAAGTAACGACATCGGGGAATATTCTTAATTATGTTATAATAAAGTTACTGTAAATGTTTGAATAATCATAAATTAAGGTAATAATTAAATATCATATAATCGGAGGAATTTACATGAGTGAAAATAAAACAGTAACATCCACACCTAAAGCAAGTGATAAAAGACATGTAATGTATGCGCTTAGTATTCATATGAAATATGGTGAAGTTCTTCATGTTGA
Organism: Fusibacter bizertensis; assembly: GCF_029914245.1. Classification (GTDB taxonomy): domain Bacteria; phylum Bacillota; class Clostridia; order Peptostreptococcales; family Acidaminobacteraceae; genus Fusibacter_C; species Fusibacter_C bizertensis. Next base: position 179,667 of record NZ_JARYZI010000004.1, on the reverse strand, counting down.
AGGTCTGAATAAAGAAGAAAAAGACGCGTATTTCAAGCTAGCTAGAGATAAAGATGCAACGATGATCGTAGAAGATAAAACGAGTGTTAGACATCTACTTAGCAAAGACATCGCAAAAGTATCAGTTAAAGCGTATGATGAAAAATATGAAAAAGTTTATCATCCACTTGAGAAAATCCTCTTTTCAGAAAGCAGCATGGGTAGAAGAGTCTTTACACTTATCATTAAAGCTTTTGTGATTCTATCAATATTGAGTATTGTTGGTATGTTTGGTGTAGCAATGCTTGAAGGCGATATCATGGATGTTTTCTTTGATTCGGCAATTTTATCTGAGACGATACTCAAAGGGTTTGACTTGATGAATAAAATATTTGGTTTAACAGTACTTGTGATGGCCATTATGAATATATTAGACCTTGGTCTCGGTTTGAGATCTCACTATTATATCAACCAAGATGGTGCAGACCCTGTAGAATATTCGAGGGTCAGTAATGTACTTGTAACAGGAGCTTTTATTGTTATATTCCTGATTGCAAAAACCATTCTTAACACCATCGCAACTATGCTTTAAGAAGAGAAAATAACGAAGGGCTACATGCATATCTGATATGATGCCTCCAAAGTAGAGATTCTAATCAATGATGATTAGAAGATCTATTTTGGAGGTTTTTCTATGGAAAGAAATAGTGTTTTAGAGTAATTACAGAGAATACAAAATTTTTTGAATATAAGATAAAAATAAGATTCCTTTAAGAAAAAATTAATTCTAACCGGTTATAGTTATTAAGTAGACTAGTGAATTATATAATTTTGACTCAAAAAAGGGGAAGTATGGATAGAAATCGTAAAACAAAACATAATTTGCACCAAGTAATCAAGATATTTCTCTTTGTAGTTATTATTGGAACGGTATTGTTATCTTTATACTTTCAAAGTGCAAAAACAGAAAAAAGTGCTGAAAAAACTGCCCATAAATTTTTAGTTGCACTTTATGATGCAACACCTAAAACTTTAAACAATATATTGCCGATACAAGATGCGTCCGCTGCCTCACAAGATGAAGCGTTTAAGCTTTACATAAAAAATCTAAACCAAGCAATACGCAAAAGATTTGGCAATTGCTATACAGATGAATTTTGGAACTACATGATTGGGAATCGAATGTGGTTAACAGCGCCAATAGCAGCACAAAATAGAGAATGTGATATAAAAGTGAAAGCAGTAACTTTTAAAAGGCTAAATCCTAAAGAAAAAGAAGTTCATCTTAATTTTGAAGTTGAGATGGCAATGACAAGTTGTAATAATCATGTTGTTAAGCCTGTTATTCAAAGTGGAGAAATGTGGTTAGTCTTTGAAGGGTATAATTACAAAGTGAGTCAATTGATTTACATAGATAATCAATTGATTCAGTATACTTATTGAGAACACAGAAAATATCCTGTTTTAAAATACCATTTAAAACGAGCACTATAATCCCTAAGGAATATAGTGCTCGTTTTTTAAAATTTTTAAAGTTTGATTTGAACAGAACTCGCTTCTTCAGGAATGTGGATCGATGCGTGATCGCCTCTACCCATATCTACTCTGAATCCTGCACTTTTAATACGGCCTTCTATACACTGGCGGCAATGTGCTGCTTCGTCTCCAGTACATATCTTGTCTTTGTATAGTTCATACTTTTCTCGAACGTCAGTTGGTGATAAGTTTGGCATAACAACATTGGCACCAGCTTTAAGTGCTTTTTCTCGTCCCTTTGGATCAAGTGTCCCCATAGCAGTTGTTGAAGGCAAAAGTGCTTTAGGTAATAATAGACGAGCAAGTGCAACCATAACTAAGGTCTCTTCCACTGTACCACCTTTAGAACCTTTGAGTGGTGTTTCATCGTGAGGAATATAGGGACCTATGCCGATCATTTCAGGTTCTAATTCTTTTATAAATCTAAGATCTGCAACTAAATCAGTCGGCGTTTGATTTGGAAGTCCAACCATGAAACCAGCACCAACTTGATAGCCTAATTCTTTAAGTGTGAATAAACAATTTCTTCGATTTTCAAAGCTCATATTTGGATGTAGAGATTCGTATAAGGATTTTGTAGCAGTTTCATGTCTGAGAAGGTATCTATCTGTCCCTGCTTGTTTTAACAATGCGTAACTTTCATAAGATCGCTCACCAACTGATAACGTAATCGCACAGTCGGGATAAGATTCTTTAATGGTCTGAATCAAGTCGACAAGAACTTCATCCGTGAAAAATGGATCTTCTCCACCTTGTAAAACAAAAGTTCTATATCCAAGCTTATAGCCTTCTTCACAGCAATTTAAGATGGCTTCCTTACTGAGTCTATAGCGATCCACTGTAGTATTTTTACCACGGATACCGCAGTAATTACAATTCTGCTTGCAATAATTTGTAAATTCAATAAGGCCCCTCATGTAGACAGTGTCTTTATAAAAGATTGACTTTTTTTCAAGGGCTTTCTCAAAAAGGTAAGGCGCGGTATCTGCATCAAGATGCGTTATAAGCTCTAGTAACAAATTGTCTTCTAGGTCTTCGTTTTTATATAACAAATCAATTAAGCTAATAATCCTGTTCACAAAATCCTCCAATATATCAAATAGAGTAAAAAAAATACCACTTCAGATCACCCTGATCTAAAGAAGCACACTAAGTTCAATCCTCAAGCTATTGGGAATTGTAAGTTTCATGTCTCCTTTGAGATTAGAGTTTTCTTTTCTCTTAGGTTTTCATTTGTAAGGCTTGTCAATTATAAAGACGCATCTCGATAAAAGACTTCTTTGTTAATAAATTATCAAAAAAACAATTAAATGTCAAGTTGAAATTAAATCTGAAATATAACACTTATGTAAACATTAGGTAGAGTTGAGAGGCAAATATTCACAACATGAATAAATTTTAAAAAACGATTGAATAGGGTATAATAGGCATGTAATTGATACGAGTATTTTGTAAGCAGAAAGTGAGTTTGTGATGAATGAAAGTAGTGTGATACATGATAAAGAATTGATTGACATTGTTAAGAAGATTATCACTTCTTCAGCCGATGAATTGTTAACTGAGTCATTTACCATAAAGGAAAAAGGGAAGCAAGACATCGTCACAAATCTTGATTTTGAAATGGAACGACGCATTAAAAAAGAACTTCTTTATTATTTTCCTGAAGATGGTTTTATAGGAGAAGAAGAAAATCATGACCTTGGAAATCTAAAAACCAAAAATAAGATGAGAACTTGGATCCTTGATCCGATAGATGGGACACTTAATTTCACACAAGGCCATCCATTCTTTGGTGTGCAGATTGCTCTTATGATTGGTACTGAGCCCTACTTTAGTATGATCTATTTACCTAAAATTAATGAGTTATACTATGCGATTAGTGGCAAGGGAGCTTATATAAATGACCAGTCCATTCATGTGGTTAAAGAGACTAAAGGACAACAGCTGAAAGATGTGATTGTAACTTTTGGTGACTTCTCAAAATCAAATCCTTCTTCGAGAAGCTATCAATTGAAAGCAATAGAAGCGCTAGTTGAAAAAGCCATGAGAGTTAGGATTCAAGGTGCATCCTCAGTAGACTTTGCCTTTACTTCTGTAGGTAAAAATGGCTGTCATATTATTTTTTCAAAGAATATATGGGAGCTCGCCCCTGGTTTGATGCTTGCGAAGGAATCTGGATGTGTCACCTGTAAAATTTCAGGTGAGAAACATGGCTTCAGTGGTGAAGGGATTATCATTGCTCAAAATCTTAGTATACTTTCAGAAGTATCGATATTATTAGAAGACATAAAATGAAAGGAGCAGCTTATGAAAAAAACTAATCAAGAAATTATGAACCATGAATACCTTATGACTAACGGCCTTGGTGGATATAGCTTTGGCACCTTGGATCAAGTTAACTGCCGTAAATACCACGGTTTATATACTGTGAGTTATAATCCTCCAATAGAGAGGACGCATTTGATATCTAAATTACAGGAGTTAATTACCATCGATGGAAAAGTTTATCCTTTGACTTTTGAAAACGTTCCCAGTGAAAAGGAAACGGAGACAAATCTCATTAATTTCACACACGAGGGTATCATCGAACAGTGGTTTCAAATTGAAGAAGCTCATATATCTGTGGAGAGAACGATTGCAATGAAATATGGTAGCAATCATCTTGCTGTAAGATATCAGATTGCTTCTGAGAAACCTGTGAAATTTGAAATCGTTCCACTTTATAATTTTAGAGATCACCATGATACAATCACGCCTGATATATCTGAATATAGTGATGCTTATAATCAAAATGAAAACGTATTAGAAGTTAGTGCATCAGGTAAAAGCGTCTTTTTAAAAATCGATGGACTTGAAAAGGTTTCATATCACCCAAATAGAATTTATTCACAGGAAAGTTACTATCCTATAGAGACACAACGTGGCTATCCAGATATTGAAAGACATGCGATAATGGGAAGTTTTATAGTCGACCTTGAACCAGGACAGAACAAACTTGATGTTCTGGTTAATATAACAAATGATTTTGAAAGTGCAGACGCAGTATTTTTAAACCGTAAGGAAAGGTATCAACAACTCATAAGAGAAGCTGGTGCTTCTTCTGAACCTTTCAAACGTCTAGTTCAAGCTGCAGATGATTTTATCGTCTACCGTAAAACCACTGGAAAAATGACGATTATAGCAGGTTATCCATGGTTCACTGATTGGGGACGCGATACAATGATTGCGATTCCGGGCTTAACACTTGAGACAGGGCGATCTGCTGAAGCGCTTCAAATGATTGAAGGTTTTCTAGAGATGTCCCATATGGGGATTATTCCTAATAATTTTCCTGATGAAGGTCAGCCGCCTATGTACAACACTTCTGATGGTACACTTTGGCTTTTCAATGCAATGTATGCTTATTACCAAACGACAAATGATTTAGCTGCAGTTGAAAAATGCTATCCTCAAATGATGCGTATTATTAATCATCACATTCAAGGTACGATTAATGACATCTACATGGACCATGATGGTCTCTTAAGTAGTGGCAACGAAGAAACACAACTGACATGGATGGATGTTAAAGTAAATGGTTGGGTTGTTACGCCTAGACATGGAAAAGCAGTCGAAATTAATGCACTTTGGTATAACGCGATTGCTATTATGCATGAGTTTACGCAACTGCTGGGAGTAAAATCTGAAAACATAGAAATTGATTTTGGTAATTTGATGAATAAGATTAAAAAATCATTTAATGCACTATTTTGGAATGAAAAAGATCAAAATCTATATGATCTAATTATTGATGGAAATGCGATTGATATACCGAGACCCAATATGATTTTTGCAGTGAGCTTACCATTTGCAGTGCTTGATGAGAAACATTGGAAAGCTGTCGTAGGTTATGTCCAAGAACATTTTAAGATGCCATATGGTTTGCTGACATTAAGACGAGAAGATGAGAATTTCCATAAAACTTATGATGGAGATTTACTGAGCAGAGATGGTGCATACCACAGGGGCACAGCTTGGGGATGGCTAATTGGACCTTATTTAGAGGCACATTTCAAAACCTATCATGACCTTCAGTATGTCAAGGCTTCACTGGATACGCTCATGACACATCTTGACGAGGGAATCCATGGAAGCATATCGGAGATCTTTGAAGGTGGTGCACCTCATGCACAAAGAGGTTGCTCTGCTCAAGCTTGGTCAGTTGCTGAAGCTATAAGAATCTGGAAGATGGTTTACAAGAAATAAAAATATATGTTCTTCATATAAATCGATGAAGCACTAAGCGGTATGGGTAAAGCTCATTATTTGTTTAGTGCTTTTCATTTATTTACAACTTGATTTGTATGATTCAAAGACATAATAAGGTATAATATTGTATATAGTGACGTTTATTTGTCATCATCATTAAGGAGGCTAAAATGCAAGGCATAAGTTTAGGTTCTTGGATATTAGACTTGGAAAATCTGACATTTGATGAAACAGAAAACAGATTGAAAGTACTAGGTATCGAGAAAAATAAGATGTTGTTACCCGACACACTTGACTTTTTTTTACAGCGCATTTATGTAGAAGATTTGCCTAGAGTTCAGGATTTGATATTAAATCTAATTCAGGGAGAGATTGACGCGTTTGAAGTTACATATCGTATTAGAACAGTACTAGGAGGACTGAGATGGTTTCATGATAGTTGCCATCTTATTAAAGAAAAAGGTGAAGCTAATAGTAAACGTGCTATAGGTGAAACGATCGATATTACTGAATCAAAAGTGATAGAGGATAGACTGACAATAGAACACGAGCACGCTTTACAAAATACTGATGAATTTGAATTGAGAGATCCTTTAACACACCTACTTAGCAAAAGCGAAACCATAATGCAATTAAAAGCATTAATTGAACTAAAAAGAGGAGATATTGAATTTTTATCGGTGGCACTGATTTGTATAAAAAACTTCTTTGAACTCAATGATCAAGAAGGACGTATGATTACTGATCATGTTTTGGTACGTGCTTCAGATATTATTGGGAAAAGTTTAAATGAGGGTGATTTACTAGGACGATATAGTGTAGATTGTTTTCTCGTCGCTTATAAAAAAGTCCCGAATACTATGGCAGAAGCTATTTGCAAAAATGTGGTGGATCAAATTGAATCATATGATTATGGTAATGATATCCCTGTGAAAATTAGTTATAATCTTGCTGAATACCTTGGAGAAAGTGCGAATGAACTTATCTCTAAATTAGTTTGTGCGTTATGAGGTGAAGTTAAAAAAACCGTGGATAAGTTTCTTTAAAAAGAAATTTATCCACGGTTTTTTTAGTAAAAGATGTATTTTGGTTATAATAAATTTTGAAGTGAATGCTACTATTTTACGATTAAAAACTTAATTGATACAGGTGGAAGTGTAATACTCAGTGTTTGTCCGTCGAAGTCACCGACTAGTTCTCCTGTAACATAGTCTGTTAGCGATTGTGCTGCAAAATCAAATGAGATCTCTTTGTCTTTTTCAAGTGAGTTGATAATGATCAACATCTTGTCTTCACCTTTGGCTATTTCATAGGCGATAGACCCTTTATCATGAAAGATCTTATTAAACTCTTCCATATAAGTTTTTCTTATTTCTGCAAGTGTCTGAGTAAAAGTCAGTAGTTCATTGTTTTGAGTAGTATCCCAAGCCATGAAGCGTCTGTTTTCAGGATCATAACCACCAGCCATTCCAAGCTCTGTACCATAGTATACAACAGGGATTGCAGGATATGAGTAGAGAAACGTTAATGCTTGCTTAGTGTACTCGGCAGACATCCTAGGATTTAAACTCATAAATCTGGAATTGTCATGATTATCTATAAAGATGGCATTTAGCTCGGGATGTGTAAATGCTTTTTCTTTATCAAGTGCATTAGCCAGTGAAAACATATTTGCCAAGGAATTGAAACCGTTTTCAATACCATTGAAGAGTGAGTAATTTGTGATGCTGTCTATACCATCTTGGTGGTAAGACTCCAGTGTTTTAGGATTTTCATCCCACACTTCACCCATTAAGAAAAAATCAGGATATTTAGCTTTTATAGCGGTGGAGAAAGATTGCCAAAAAGTATGAGGTACATGGCGCACTGTATCAAGTCTGAATCCATCTATACCGGTCTCCTCAATCCACCAAAGTGCATTTTCAATGAAATAAGATGATACTTCAGGATTGGATTGATCCAAATCAGGAAGTCCTGCAAGCCATCCGTTTTCTACTTCAGTTTTATCTTTCCAGTTGCTAATCGTGATGTTATCATGAAACCAATCTTTTTTGTCGGGATCAGTAAGCCATGGTGAATCATAGCCAGTATGGTTAACGATATAATCAAGTATGACTTTAATTCCTTTTTCATGTGCTTTAGCGACTAATTCTTTAAAAACATCAATATCTCCAAAGTGTGGGTCTACTTTATAGAAATCATAGATCCAATAACCATGGTAACCATTAGGGCCATTTTCCATAATTGGTGTGAGCCAAATTGCAGTTGCACCTAAATCTTTAATATAATCTAGTTTTTCGATAATTCCCTGCAAGTCACCGCCTTGATAGGCACGCATATTCTCTTTGTCAACATCAGGTAGGTTATCAGAAGGATCGCTATCAGCAAATCTATCTACCATAATAAAATAGATAATGTCCTCTTTTGTAATACGCGTTTCCGGATAAGGCGTTGATAGTGTAGCCTCAGTAGTAGGTTCTGATGTTGTGGTTTGAGAATTGGTCAACTCCTGCGAGTTATCAGTTTCTTCGAGATTACTTATCGCCTTAGGTGCACAGCCAACGGTAAGTGCAATAACCATCAATACAAAAAGCATTATGACAGTCATACGATATTTCAAATTACTATTTGCCCTTATTTTCTGAAACTTTGACATTGAAACCTCCAATTTTTAATATAAAAAGCAATTGATGCAACCGATTGCATAATGAATGAGAAAAAAACACCTATAAGAGGGTGCATTTATTTAATATTTTAGGGTATTTATGTGCATAATTCAATACAAAATAAATAGTACACCTTATTGACAAGGGTAATAAAAGTTAATATAATGAAATTGTGCAAACGGTTGCAATATTGATTTCAACTGTTTTGATTGAATAGTTCAGTGAACTTTTAACGTCTATATTAACAATAAAATGATGGTTGAATACGTTTTTCTACACCATGAATATAACATAAAGTAGCGTTTATTTAAGTCGAGTTTCTTATGAAAAGAGGGAGAATATGAAAAAGAGAAGTAGCGGTGTGCTATTGCATATTTCGTCGTTACCAGGCGATTTTGGTATTGGAGATTTTGGCAAGGGAGCATATGATTTTTTGGATTTCCTAGAAAGTTCAGGTCAAAAAAACTGGCAAATTTTACCGATTGGCATAACAGGATATGGTGATTCACCTTATCAATCATTCTCTGCTTTCGCGGGAAATCCGTACTTTATAGATCTTAATGAACTGATAGATATGGGTTATCTTGATAAAAAAGTAGTAGATAAAGCTGATTTTGGTAAAAACAAACATAAAATTGATTATGAAAAACTTTATTATAACAAAATGCCTCTGCTGAGAGTCGCATATGAGAATTCTAAAATTAAGTTAGCATATGAACTCGAGAAATTTTACGATAGTGAGAAACTTTGGCTAGAAGATTTTGCGCTTTATATGGCGATAAAAGCCAATAACGACAATAAATCGTGGATCGAGTGGGAAAAAGGTTTTGAACATAGTAAGACACCTAAAGTAGAAGCTTTTAAAGTTTCACATAAAAACGAGATTTTCTTTTGGGTGTTTACACAATATTTCTTTTTCAAACAATGGTACGCACTTAAATCTGTTGCTGCCAATAAAGGCATCAGTATAATTGGCGATTTGCCAATATATGTTGCTGAGGATAGTGCTGATGTATGGTCAAATCCGAAACTTTTCAAGTTGGGAAAAAATACAAAACCTATCAGTGTTGCGGGATGTCCTCCTGATGCTTTTTCAGCAACAGGGCAGTTATGGGGAAATCCAATCTACAACTGGGAGTATATGGCGGAACAAAACTATGCGTGGTGGATTACACGTATTGAGTATAGTTTAAAGATGTTTGATACAATAAGAATCGATCATTTTAGAGGGTTTGAAGCCTATTGGGAAATTCCATATGGCGACCCAACTGCAGAAAATGGTCAATGGACGCAAGGACCAGGAAAAGCATTGTTTGTAGCTATTAAAGAGGCGCTCGGTGATGTCAATATTATTGCAGAAGACTTAGGCTATCTAACAGAAGGTGTCATAGAACTTAGAGAATTCACAGGCTTCCCTGGCATGAAGATTTTGCAATTTGCCTTTGATGCAAGAGAAGAAAGTGACTACTTACCGCATAACTATACAGAGAATTTCCTAGCTTATACAGGTACACATGACAATGAAACTATCGTAGGGTGGATGGATAACGTTGCAAAGACAGATCGGGATTTTGCGATAGATTATCTAAAACTTGATAGAGGTGAAGGTTACCATTGGGGCTTTATCAGAGGTGTTTGGAGCTCAACTGCTTATCTTGCAATTGCTCAGATGCAGGACTTTTTAGGCCTTGACAACAAAGCGCGTATGAATTTCCCATCTACACTTGGAGGCAATTGGGTCTGGAGAATATCTAAACATGATTTATCTCCAGCACTGGCAAAGAAAATGAAACACATTACAAAACTTTACGGACGTCTATAAGGCAATAATGCTAACGGACATATATGTATGCATCAATATAACTGAGGGCGAATGTCCTTGGTTATATTTTTATTAAGTCACAATAACTTTGTGACAGAATCAGAGGGCTTGACGCCCGAAGATTTTTATTAAGTCACAATAACTTTGTGACAGAATCAGAGGGCTCGACGCCCGAAGATTTTTATTAAGTCACTATTTTCGAAAGTTGCAATTGATAGGGAAAAAGAGGACTAACCATGAAGAAAATAATAAATAGAACCAATGGAAAAATTCTAGGCTCAATTATCAAAATGAATCGTCATCACCAGAATATGAGTCAAAAGGCGCTTTCTGATGGAATTTGTGTGAGTTCATATCTAAGCAGAATTGAAAATGCTGAAATTATTCCCTCTGAACAAGTAATCTCAGAGTTGTTTGAAGCTTTGGCGATCCATTATAACGATTCAGAAGATTTTCTCAGACAAGGTCAGCAGCTTTTGACACATTTTTTAGAGGAACTTATGTTCAACGAATTTTCAAATTCAAAGCAAATTTTTGAAGAAATTGAAAAACAATCAGAGGCTTATAGACATTCACCTTTGATCATTGATTATTATATTGTTTGCCTAGCTTTTTATTGTACAAACAAGGACCGTCATGTTTTTGAAGCAACGCGATCATTACTTGAATCAGTGGAGAGTTTAATGAGTGCTGATCAGCGGTTTAAGTATTATCTCTATTATGGGATTGATCATGCAAAAGTATATAGAGATTATAACGGTGCATATGAGTTGCTCGTAAAAGCCCATCAGTTTGACACCAATGGGCATTTGTTTTACTGGCTTGGTTATGTTCATCTTGAACTAGGGAGCTACATAAAAGCGTTTGAGATGTTTACTAGAGCCCTTGAATTATATGTTTCAGAGGCTAATCTACTGAGTATTATTGGGACATATGAGATGCTGGGATTAACACATTTCCGTGCGAATAATTACGAAGATGGCATTAGCTATTTGAAAAAAGGGTTAAAATTATCTCAGAAACTTCAGTCATCTCAGTATGAAATTGCTTTTAAGAGCAATATCAAATGGGGAATGTTTAAATTGGGTGATTTCGATTTTGCAAGTTCTAACATCACTGTTGCTGAAATAGGTGTTTTAAATGAATTTACGATTCCAGTTATTATGACTTCTTTTTTTGCAAATCTTGAGATGGAAAATTCTATGAGTGTATCTGAATTACTGCCATTTTTCAAAAAAGAGGACTCACCACACTATGAACCATTTGTTGACCTTTTAGAGCATCCAGAACCGATCTTATGGTCTGAGAAAATCATAGAAAATGAACTGATTCTTAAGATGATGTTTGATCGTTATGAAAAACTAAACTATGAACTTGCTAAACACCTAAAATCAATGCTTATCAGGTTATATAAAAACAAGAGACGTTATAAAGAAGCACTTGAATTAACGAACATGCCTTAATTTTAATTGCTTTGTTTGTTAAAAAGTCCTCTTTTAAATGTTTTAAATTTTTGATATGAACTCGTTTGAACAAAGATGCTATAAAGGAGCATGGAGATGCTAAATCCCATACCGAAACCTCTTATTGCATCTGGTATACTAAAAAACTCACTTAGTGTTAATGTAACGATTAAAGCGACGATACCGACATAATAAAATCCATTGAGATGTTTGTTTCTTTTCATAATTAACCTCCATTTAATATCTATGCGTATAAAATAACTTAAGTGCGACTTTCACAATTGCCATATAAAGCATAGTAGCAAATAGTGTATAAAAAACCAAGTCGTTAATGAAAAATGATATACATGTTGCAATACCAAGTGATAACGCATAAATAAGCATAGCTGTACGACTTGTTTTTTGTAAAATTAGTATTTTTCGTTCATCTGACTCTTTGATAAAATGTGTTTTTAATGCTTCTTTTGATCTCATTGATAATGCGGTTTTACTTATTAAAGCGACACATATGCCAAGTAGTGAGATGTATAATCCGGTGATAAAACCCATAGATGCGGATGCAAGGGACTGTTTTGTAATTATAAAGTAAGAAAGTGAAAGTACTGCAGCGATGATTAGCAATAAGATAATTCTTTTGTTTGCTTTTTGTTTTAACTGATCCATGGTCAATCCTCCAATTCTGAGAAATCAAATACTTCTTCGATGGTTAATCCAAAGTACTTGGCGATTTTGTAAGCTAGCGCAAGAGATGCAGTGTATTTCCCTACTTCTATAGATGTAATTGTTTGCCTGGTAACACCAACAGCTGATGCGAGTTCTTCTTGTGATAACTTTTGAAGCTTTCTTAATTCTTGTATTTTCGATTTGATAACCATCACCTCTTTTATTGTATAGTTAACTTTGCAAATTTAGTATAGCATACTTTGCAAAATTTGTATAGTTAACTTTGCAAAAAAACAAAATGTGAAATGAAACGTTTTATTTGTGGATAAAATAGTTATTTTGATTGTGTTATTCACATGATGATCACCTTTGCTCTTGCCTTATGGTTTTATATAATGTAGTTGTAGAGGAAGTAATTCAATTTACATTTTTGAGTAAATTCAATCAAAGGAGAAATTAACATGAATATACATGCGATTTACCACGAAGCAAAAAGCAAATATGCTTATGCATTTGATAAAGATACAGTTCATATTCGGCTTAGAACTGCAAAAGGTGACATTAGCAATGTCAACATGGTATGGGGAGATCCGTTTAATTGGAGAAAAATGACTGAAGCTGAGATGATTGAGCATCAATCCAAAAATGAGGACCCTGATTTTACTAAAACGCATACTTGGGCAAGTGATAAAGATTCACCCATGGCGATGGTCAAAGACTATAGTGATCATTTATATGATTATTGGTTTATTGAAATTAAACCAGAGTTTAAGCGTACTAGATATGGTTTTGAGCTTTTTAAGGAATCAGTAAATAGCGATGAACGCTTTTTTTACGGTGCACATGGTGCATATGATCTTTCTTTACATCCTGAGATGCTATCTTCATTAAATGACTTTTTTAACTTTCCATACTTAAATGAAGAAGACGTCTTTTCAGCACCATCTTGGGTGAAAGATGCTGTCTGGTATCAAATTTTTCCTGAGAGATTCGCAAATGGTGATCCATCTTTAAACAAGCCACATGTTCTACCATGGGGAAGTCATAAAGAAGTGACAAATGAGATGCATTTTGGCGGAGATCTACAGGGGATAATATCTAAACTCGATTATATAAAAGATCTTGGTGCGACAGGAATTTATTTTACACCGATTTTTGAAGCGCCTACAACACACAAATATGATACAATCGATTATTTTAAGATAGATCCAGAGTTTGGTACCAACGAAGCTTTTAAAATACTTGTGGATGAAGCGCATAAAAGAGGCATCAAGGTTATGCTTGATGCTGTATTCAATCACTGTGGATTCAAGCATCCCTTTTTTCAAGATGTCGTTAAAAATGGTATGCGTTCAGAGTATGCACAGTGTTTTCATCTAATTAAGGAACCAGTTATTAATTTTCCGATAAATGCTAAGGGATTTCCGGCACCAACAGGTTATATGGCGGCCGGTGCGCTTAACTACGAAACTTTTGCTTTCACCCCAAATATGCCAAAATGGCGAACAGGGAATCCAGTTGCAGAGCGATATCTGTTAGATGTTGCAGAGTATTGGATCAGAGAATATGATATTGATGGTTGGAGATTAGATGTATCAAACGAAGTTTCTCATGCGTTTTGGAGAAAATTTAAAAAGGCAGTAAGAGCTATAAAACCTGACTTATTCATTCTTGGTGAAAACTGGGATGATTCAACTCCGTGGTTACGCGGTGATCAATTTGATTCAGTGATGAATTATGAGTTTACTTATCCAGTATGGCATCTATTAAGTCGTGAAGCGATGTATAAAGATTTTGGTGTTGAGGCATTTAAAGATAATATCAGTAGATTACTAGTAAGTTATCCTAAAAATATCGCCATCAATATGTTCAATCTTCTTGATAGTCATGATACATCAAGACTTCATACTATGTTGGGGGAAGACGAAAGATTGGTTAAAATAGCTTTTTTACTACAAATGTCTTTTGGAGGGTCGCCAAGCGTTTATTACGGAAGTGAAATTGGACTTTTTGGAGTACATGATGGTAACCGTCAGTGTATGGTATGGGATGAAGCAGAGCAAAATTTAGGATTAAAAGCGCACGTAAAACAAATGATTGCTCTTAGAAATCAGTACCCAGCAATGAAAGAAATGGATATGAAGTTTATAAGTTATGATCAAGCATCTGAAATGCTAATTTACTCGAAAGAATATAAAGACGAAACATTGACTTTTATTATAAACTTGGAGGAACGTAAACAGACCATATCACTTAAATCTCTCAATCTGGATTTTATTGAAGATGTTTACAATGGTTATAAACTATCTGTTGATGAACAAGCGAGCTTGGTACTGGACGCATTTTCCTTTAGAATCTTGAAATAATATGATAAAATGAACCTGACAATATCGTTTGGGTTAGAAGAGAATCTAACCATTCTTAAAAAACGAGAGTTTGAAAGGGGATTTTTATATGGAACGCGTACTTAAGGGATTAGAACCTGAAAGTGTTTTTAGAAATTTCGAAACTTTGACACAAATACCTAGAGAATCTGGAAATGAAGAGGCTGTAGCAACTTATTTGGAATCATTTGCTCAAAAGTTGGGCCTTGAAGTTGTAAGAGAAACGTCCAATAACATAATCATAACTAAACCAGCAACACCGGGTTATGAGCACTCTAAAAGTGTTATATTACAGGGACATACAGATATGGTCTGTGTCAAATTGGATACATTAGATTTTGATTTTAATACACAACCAATTCCTATTGTGATTGAAGGAGATTGGATCAAAACAAAAGGTACAACTTTAGGAGCTGACAATGGTGTAGCTGTTGCAATAGCAATGAGTATTCTTGAAAGTACTACACTAGAGCACCCGAAAATTATTGCGCTTTTCACAACCGCTGAAGAAACTGGAATGGATGGGGTAATCGCGCTTGATCCAGAACATGTAAAAGGGGATGTACTCATTAACCTTGATTCTGAAGAAGAGGGCACGCTTTTGGCATCTTGTGCTGGTGGCGTAAACAATATTGCTGATTTGAAAATTTCATATACTAATCGCATGCTCCCACTGGCTTATGAGCTTGTTATAGCAGGATTAGCAGGTGGTCATTCAGGAGCAGAAATCGATAAAAATCGTGCAAATGCCATCAAACTAATAGGACGAACACTTTCCATCTTTAAAGCACATTTCCCTTATGAACTTTATGAAATTTATGGTGGAGAGAAAATGAATTCTATTGCAAAACGTAGTGTCATGAAGTTCACTGTGGATCATGAAAATAAATATCTGTTAGAAGATCTTGTTGAATCGATTGAAGCTACATTTAAAAACGAGTATGAAGTTGCAGATCCAGAAATTAGATTGGAACTTAAAAAGACGCAAGTTCCGGAACAAGTTTTCTCACAAACTACAAGGGATGCGATAGAAAAGCTTCTGAGACTTACACCTTTTGGTGTGTACACTATGAGTGCTGGAATTCCAGGCCTAGTAGAGTCTTCTAATAATTTGGGTGTTCTTGAACAATTTGGTGATACGCTAAAGCTTACCAATGCAGTTAGAAGTTCAGTTAATTCTAAAAAGCAGGAGTTAAATGAAGTTATGGCGCTTGTATGTGAAGCTGTAGGTGCTGAAAATTCTCTTATGGCCGATTATCCAGAGTGGTCGTTTAAAGTAGAATCTCCAACGCGAGAGTTGATGAAAACAACATATCATGACTTGTATGGTAAAGAACTCAAAATCGATGCTATCCATGCAGGACTTGAATGTGGATTCTTAAAAGAAAAAGTAGGCGATATTGATATGATTTCTTTAGGACCAGATATGCATGATGTGCATACACCATTTGAAAGACTAAGTATCAGCTCGACAGCGAGAACTTATGAATTTTTATGTGAAGTTCTTAAACGCATGAAATAATGTGTTAGCATACCAAAAAATGACTATAACAATTCAGAACTGAATTGTTATAGTCATTTTTTTATTTTAAGGCTATCTTGCAACAGTCCCTTTTTAAGTTAAGATATGAAGTACTTCTTCTTTAAGTGCGTCTTTTGAGATGGTTTTTGTGTGTCTTTCTACTCGCAAATCGAGGTTTTCAATAGGTTTTGGTATAGCCAGGCCCGTATGTTTTGAGAGCATGTGGATCAGCTCAAAGTCATTATGATGACCATCATTTATACCTAACCCCGAAGCTACTGCACCAGCAAATTTGTAAGGACTAGCAGTTGAGGCGATAAGTGTGTGTGTGTGATCACCAGTTTCTTTAACATAATCACTATATACTTTGTAAGCTACTGCTGTATGAGTGTCTAAGAGATAATGCTGCGCTTTGTAGAGTGTATTTATCGTTTCGAGTGTTTCTGTATCAGTGGCAAAACCACCATAAAAAGTAGAAAGTTTCTTCTTCATCTCATTAGAGATAACATATCGATGATTTGATTTCAAATCTGTCATCAAACGGTTAACTTCGCTTGCATCTTGATCACTAAGTGCGTAAAGAAGACGCTCTAGATTACTAGAAATCAATATATCCATTGATGGCGATTTGGTAACTTCAAAAGCACGATCAATATCGTATATACCTGTGTTGATAAAGTCAGTGAGTATATGGTTGACATTTGAAGCACATATAAATTTGTTGATTGGAAGTCCCATTTCTTTTGCATAATAAGCTGCAAGTATATTGCCAAAGTTACCAGTAGGTACAGTTACATTGATCAAATCACCACTTGAGATGGTGCCCTCTCTTACGAGTTCAAGATAAGCATGATAGTAATAGACAATCTGAGGCAACAACCTTCCAATGTTAATTGAGTTCGCAGAAGAAAAACGATAATTTTTTTCAGCGAGCAAATTTTTTAACGCTTCATCGAGAAACATATTTTTGACACCAGTTTGCGCATCATCAAAATTCCCTGTGATTCCAATAACTGAAACATTATTTCCCTCTTGTGTCGTCATTTGTTTTTTTTGTACTTCACTGACGCCATCCGTTGGATAAAAAACGATGATTTTGATACCATCTAAATTCGAAAAACCTTCAAGCGCTGCTTTACCAGTATCACCAGAAGTAGCAGTTAAGATAACAATTTCATCTTGAACGCCAAGCTTGCTAGCTGCTGTTTTTAAAAAATATGGCAATATAGATAATGCCATATCTTTAAATGCTAAAGTGCTACCATGAAATAACTCTACAAAACTTACCTCGCCAAAAGTCTTAAGAGGTACAATATTTGCACAACTGAATTTTGAGTCGTAGGCAGCATCGACGCATTTTTCTATCTCTATCTCAGTAAAATCGGTTAAGTATAAACTAAATATAGCTTTAGCAAGGGAGGCGTAAGAGGTGTTAATTAATGCGTCTGTAAGTGGATAGTTTGGGAATTTTGAGGGGACAAATAGTCCTCCATCTTTGGCAATTCCTTTTAAGACTGCATCAGAAAAAGTAGCTTCTTCTTGCTTATTTTTTGTTGCTCTTGTGCTACTATATGTTATTTGTGAGGTTAATGTCATGTTTTCCTCCATAGATTTATTGAATTTTCTTAACATAAAATTAGTTTATTTTAACACGTCACTAGACCATAGACAAGTTCATTTAGGAAGTAAAAACCACCATTTAGGAAAAAATAAAGTTGCTATGTACGTTTAACGCTATATTGTAGACAAGATTATCTTTTCATGCAAGATAAAATTCGACAATAAGGAGAAGATATGAAAAATAGAATTAGTTCTGTGGCGGTTGCCATTATAACGATTCTCATCTGTCTGATGTTAGTGGTGGTAATCTTTAAAGATAAAATAATTGAAAATACAATCAATACATACTTTGAATCCATATATAATGTTTCTCCAAACACATATAAAGAAATAACTAAAGGGAATAACATCATAAAGTTAAATAAAAATGGTGCTTTAACGCATTCTGAAATTTTAGATGAAAATATTGAAAACTATGTTAAAGCACGTATGAGTGGCTTATATACTGACAGATTTTATGAAAAATACCTTATAGGAAAAAGTGAGATACTTACACCATCCATTGCAGCATTTAACAGTAACTTGGATATTAAGTTTAAGTTGTTGAAGCTTAAAGATGCCAACTATGCAGGGGATGATAAAGTATATAATTTTCAAATTCAACTTATCGTTAAAGAGAATGAAAGTGGAATAGAACAGATCCTTCTAAACCGAGGACAGATATCACTAAGAAGAGTTTTTATTTTCTATAAAATTGATCGGATAAAGTACGACTGTGATGAACTAATACGTTACTTAGGTGTAGAGCCGAACTCTTGATTATTGAAATGAGGCAAATCTATGGTTAAACAAAGATATTATGATTATGTAAATAGTAAATTTGATGCAGAACCAGGTTCTATTAAGGCGATTAGATTAAAATATGGTATTGAGATGTTTTATTTGAGTTTTTCAAAATTAATTGCCGTTTTAGTCATATCATTTTTATTAGGTATTTTCTTAGAAACCATCATTACACTTGCTTCTTACAATTTTATAAGACAAAAATCACAAGGTCTGCATGCCAAATCATCACTAAAATGTTTGATTTCCAGTATGACCTTTTTCGTAATATTGCCTTGGATGGTTGTTCATGTGGATATATACCCCTATATAAGCATTGCAGCCGCCTGGGCAATCCCCGTTATTGCTTATCTGTACGCACCTTCAGATACTCATAAAAAACCGATTGTGCAGAAAAAAGTAAGAGAAAAATTAAAAAAAGATGCTATAATTCGAAGCTTTATCGTAGTGGGATTAATACTAATTGTCCCTGATCCTACGGTTAAATTTCTTTTGGTAATGGGAGCATTTATTGCTCTATTATATATTTTGCCAATTACTTATAAGATTATGAAGGAAGAGAGGAACAACTATGAGAAATTTGAAAGAAACACTTGAAACAAAAGCGGTGTCAACGCTTGAAAAAGTCATTCTTAGCTTTTCAGACCGTTCAGATGATTGTACATTTGTTATGATTGATGAGATTCCATATCCGAGTGAGCTTATAAAACTTGAGTGTGAGGAAGAGTAGTTAATCGATCATAATTCGAGTAGGGTTTTCTTACCAGAAAGTGAGGAATTAATGAGAAATTTCAAAGAAAAACTTGAAGCACATGTAGCTCAGGTAATCGAAAAAGTTGTCTTAAGTTATACTGACAATTATGATAACGGTAGCTTTTTGCTCATTGATGACATCCCATACCCTGAAGAATTAATTATACTAGAGACTGAAGAATAAAATGAGTACAAAATCATGAAATTTTAAAATGTTACCTATAGCCAATGCTATTTAGTAAGAACCTTAGAGAGAGAAGAACATTTCCATTTGACATGCATCATCATATGCCTTTGATTACACAATATGGTATAATCTACTATATGGAGGGCGATATGATGGTGTATTTTTTTCAGTCATTGTCTACAATAGGGCTAGTTTTACTTGTTAGTAAGATCATGTTAAGAGAACGAATTGTGATTATAAAAGATTTATCGATACTTATAGGATTAACAAGTTTTATCGTTCTTATAGAGAGCATACTTAAAATCAAGGAAAGTTCACTGGGAGGCTTGTTTTTACTGGGCTTGTTTGTTTATTTTTTTCTGTCAAATAAAAAAGTTCTCATCAACATATTGAGCTTATCTATAAGTATGATTATTGCTATTTTATCTGATATCCTTTCCATGACTGTTTTATCTGTTTTTATCCAAAGTTCTGTATTAGAAGCAGAAAGATTTAGAAATAATCCGCTTCTATATTTTGTATCTTTAATCTTGATGTTTGTTTTTTCTTGTTCAATTGCATTAGCACTTAGAAAATTAATTGGCAAGCGAGAGCAAATGGTCAGAGCGATTCGCAGCAGAGAACTTCCGAGCTTTGTCGGACTGTTAGCTATGGGGCTTTTTTTGTTTTTGTATTGGTTAACCTTTTCAGTGACCTCTTATACAACCATCTCTAGAGCGATTTTACTTGTTATTATGACGGTTATTGTAAGTGCGATCCTGATTGCAGCACTCTTTTTTGTAAAATCACGAACCAGTATCATAGAATTAAAAAGTAAAGAAAATGAATTAGAGCAATTGATGATGTATACAAGAGAAATAGAAACAATGCATAAAGAGATCAGAAAATTCAAACACGATTATATAAATATTTTGGCCTCTTTATCAGGTTATATTGAAGCAAAGGACATGAATGGACTTCGGGCCTACTTTGAAGATAAAATTGTTATGGTATCACAAAAAAATGAAAATATAGATATGACACTTGACCGTTTAAGTTATCTAGAACAACTTGAATTAAAAGGCTTGTTTGCTTTGAAAGTCCTGAGAGCTCAGGATGCAGGTATATCCGTGCTAATCCAAATTGTTGAAAACATAAGGATTGATATGGATATTGTAGAGCTGTGCAGGGTGATAGGTATTTTTATGGATAATGCCATTGAAGCAGCAGAAAATACAACTAATCCGAAAATAACAATAGCAGTTATCAAAAGATCAGATCGTGTAATGGTGGTTATATCTAACACAGTTAAAGACATGCCTCCTATTTATAAATTGAGGGAAAATGGCTTTACATCCAAAGGAAAGCAAAGAGGCTTAGGACTTGAAATTGTGAGAGATATTTTACGAAAATATGAAAATATAACAAATGACTTAAAATATGAGAATGACACATTTACACAAATATTAGAAATTTTTAATTATACATAACTAGGGGGGCATAATGATAGATATTTTTATTTGTGAAGATGATCAAATGCAACTAGAGCAGTTAGGAAAGATGATAGAAAATCATATCCTAATTGAAAATTTTGACATGCAGATTAAAGTGAAAACCCAATATCCTGACGAAATATTGGACCATATAGTTGATAATAAGACATCAAATATATATTTTTTAGATGTAGATTTAAAAACAAATATCAATGGTATTGAGCTTGCAGAAAAAATCAGACGTAACGATCCTAGAGGCTTTATCATCTTTGTGACAACACATGATGAGATGAGTCCGCTTACTTTTAAATATAAAGTTGAAGCATTAGATTATATCATCAAAGGCAATGCCAAAGAGATCAGTTATCAGATTTTACAGTGTCTATTAAATATTGACAGTAAAACATCGATTGCCTCACCTCAGTTGATGAAACGTTTTAATTTGAGAACAAAAGATAAAACTGTAAACCTGAATTTCGAAGAAATATATTTTTTTGAGACAGCATCATCAGCGCATAAAGTAGCTATGCACTGTAAAACGCAGATTGTTGAATTTAATGGTAGCCTTAATGACATCGAAGCTCAATTAGATGATCGATTTGTGAGATGTCACAGATCTTATGTAGTCAATATACAACATATAGCTGAAATCAATCATAATAAAAAAATCTTAAGTCTTCATAATGGACAAACATGCTTGTTGTCATCAAGAGGACTTAAGATGTTAAAAGCTAGGATGACATCGATTTTTCCGCATCCTCTGGGCCAGTAAGAAATTTTTTGTACGTCAGATCTATTCCTATTGCACCTATAGGTGCAGTAATCATAATCGCTAGAACTGCAATTGTAAGTATTAAGTGACCTGAAGTTACACCAGCAGAAAGTGGTATTGCACCAATTGCTGCTTGAACTGTTGCTTTTGGCAGATAAGCAATTGAACAAAAAAGACGTTCTTTTTGCTTAAGTGGGGTTTTAATGAGGCTGAGATTGACACCAATTATTCTAAAGATCAGTGCAACTAGAATTAATGCAATTGCACCAAGGCCAGCCGCACCTAAATATCTAATGTCAACTGCTGCTCCAACCAATACAAATAGCAATATTTCAGCACCAACCCAAATTTTTGAGAACTTTCCCTTTAACCTTTTGGCAAGCACTTCATAGGTTTCTAAAATGGTAGCACCCATCGCCATAACGGCTATAAGTCCGGAAACTGGGAGATAAGGTTTTAAAAATGTTTCAAGCGAAACAAAGAGAAAAGCAACGCTTAAAATTACCATGACTTTAACAGTATCCCTTACGTGAAGACGTTTGAAAACTTTTACGATGATTACACCAGAGATAATTCCTAGTCCTATCCCCAGCGCTATAGAGATAGGTACTTTAAGAAGAGTAGAAGCGTTAAAGCCTTCACCACCGTACATCCCCATGAAAGCAGTGAAAAGTACAATAACATAAATATCATCTACAGAAGCCCCAGCCATAATCAATTGCGGAATACTTTTATCTTTGCCATATCCATTTTCCATTAAATGTAGCATACGAGGCACAATTACTGCTGGAGAAACTGCTGCAAGCACAGTTCCTAATATAGCAGCCTCAATTACAGAGATGCCAAATAAGGGTGGCGCTAATAGTATAATTGCCACAAGTTCAAAAGTGGCTGGAACAAAGCACATTAGAATTGCGGGTCTACCAACACGTTTTAAGTCAGCTAGATCAATTGCTAAACCTGCTCTTGTGAGTATGATGATCAAGGCGATTTCTCTCAGTTCAGAAGAAATGTCTAAAATATCATTTGAGATCCAGTTGAGTACATAAGGACCTAGCAAGATACCAGTTAATATCATTCCCATTAAACCAGGTAGTTTTAAACGATTAAAAATGCCACTTAGGGAAAAACCAACAATGAGTATAAGAGATAAGCTTAATAACATATAATTGCCTCCAAATTGTGAGTGCTCAGATTTTATCACAAACAAGTTGTGACTTTAAAAAAGCTGATGGTTCTGTGACGTTAATCACAGAAGTCATCAGCTGTTTAAGCGGTTTAAGTACAGCGAACTGTAACTAAGGGAGAACCTCATTCCCACTGGAAATATAATAGCATAATTCAAACCCTAGTTCAATCCAAACCAGATAAATTTATGCTTGACAATCAAAATTCAAAAGTTTATATTAGGTTTAATCTTATAAGAGTAGCGTCGATAAGGCCAGTATGCTTTTACATATCTACAGAGAATGGAACTCACCGGTTGAAAGGTTCCTAGATGATGGAAAGTTGAACCTACCTTGGAGCTTGTATAAACATACACGGTTAGGACCGTTATATCCTGTCAAAAGTGAGTAAAGCATCGAGCTTTGCTAATTAGAGTGGTACCGCGAGTCTTCGTCTCTAGAAAGAGAGGAAGGCTTTTATTTTTTTTGTAAGGGAGGACGTTATGCGTAAACAAAGTGAAAAAGAGTTTGTAAAAGACATCACAAAGATGGAAGATGACTTTGCCAAGTGGTACACAGATGTGATTAAAAAGACCGATTTGGTAGATTATTCTCCAGTTAAAGGTTTTATGGTTATTAAACCTTATGGATATGCAATCTGGGAAGGTATTCAAACATTTTTAGATCGTAGATTTAAAGAGACTGGCCATCAAAATGTATATTTTCCACTTTTGATTCCAGAAAGTCTTTTAAATAAAGAAAAGGAACACGTTGAAGGCTTTGCACCTGAAGTTGCTTGGGTCACACATGGTGGCGAGGAGGAACTTTCAGAAAGACTCTGTATACGCCCTACATCTGAAACAATTGTTTGTTCTATGTATTCGAAATGGTTGACATCTTATAGAGAACTTCCTTATCTAAATAATCAGTGGTGTTCTGTTGTAAGATGGGAAAAAGCGACTCGTCCTTTTTTAAGAACTTCAGAGTTCTTGTGGCAAGAAGGGCATACTTTACATGAAACGGCTGCTCAGGCACAAGAAGAAACTTTGAAAATGCTCAATATTTATATAGAAATGTCAGAAAATTTGTTAGCGATTCCTATGGTTGCAGGTAGAAAATCAGAACGCGAAAAATTTGCAGGTGCAAAGGCGACATATACGATAGAGGCGTTAATGCACGATGGCAAAGCGCTTCAGTCAGGCACCTCACATAATTTAGCTCAGCACTTTACCACAGCCTTTGATATCACTTTTCAAGGACGAACGGGTGAACTGGAATATCCACATCAAACTTCTTGGGGAGTATCAACTAGACTCATAGGTGGGGTGATTATGGTTCATAGTGACAATAGAGGGCTTGTATTACCACCAAGACTAGCACCAACTCAAGTTGTAATTGTTCCTATAGCACAGAAAAAAGAAGGTGTTCTTGAGCATGTTAGCGTGCTTTACGAGGAATTAAAAGCTGCGGGCGTACGTGTAAAACTAGATGATTCTACTGAGTATTCTCCAGGATGGAAATTCAATGAATATGAGATGAAAGGCGTTCCGATTCGTCTCGAGGTGGGACCAAGAGATATTGAAAATGGCGTGATGATGGCAGCGAGAAGAGATACTCTTGAAAAAGTAGTACTTGAAAGAGAAGGGGCTACTGAAAATGTCAAAAGGTTATTGAATATAATCCATGATGACATGCTAGAGAAAGCTAGAAAGAATAGAGATGATCAAACATTTGTAATTGATTCATATGAATCCTTTAAGATTAAGATGATAGAATCACCTGGATTTGCAAAAACCATGTGGTGTGGCGATGAAGCCTGTGAAGCAAGTGTAAAAGAAGAGACAGGGGTTACAATCCGATGTATTCCTTTTGAACAAGAAAACCTTGGTGACACTTGTCCCTTCTGTGGAAAACAAGCAAAGCATATGGTGTATATGGCGAAGGCATATTAAGAGATAATGCCTCCACCAACAAGCACTTCGTCTTTATAGCAGACAAGTGCTTGTCCCCTTGCAGGTGCCCTTACAGGTGTTTTAAAACGGATTATAGCATGATGACCCTCTTGCTGAAGCTGTAGCATACCGTCGTATTTAGCAGACCACTGACTGACAATCACTTCAACCGGTAGAACATTTTGTGGCATTAAGAGCCACTCTTTTAAACGCGGTGAAATAATATTAAAATCGGTACAATTGATGTGATCATATAGGAGCTCTTTTTCTTCACCAAGTGTAACCTCATTTGTATCGGGGTTTAGCTTTGTCACCACATATCTTCCGTTCAAATATTGGCCGTCATATCCCATACCAAGTCGTCTTTTTTGACCTATAGTAAAGTTTGCTGTACCACAATGCTCACCTAATCGATTACCCAAAGTATCTATAAAATAGCCGGACTTCATGGCGGTGCTGTTGATCTCTGATAGAAATTTACGATGGTTTTTATGGTCAATAAAACAGATACCTAAGCTATCTTTTTTTTGTGAGAGTTGTATATTTAGCTTTGAAAAATGCGCCCTAACTTGTTCCTTACATTCGATTGTTCCAAGTGGAAAGATCAATTTTCGAAGCGTTGCTTGATTAAGATGATACAAGTTATAAGATTGATCTTTCTTAGAATTTTCTGCACGTAGAAGTTTAAACTCATGGCTGTTAGCATCAGTTATACACTTTACATAATGGCCAGTAGCAAAAAAATCTGCACCAAGTGAGGTGCAGTCATCAATCAATTTGCCATATTTGAAGTGCTTATTACATAATATACAGGGGTTTGGCGTCACTCCCTGTTCATAAAGCTTGATAAAATTTTTAATGATTTTGTTTTTAAAGTCATCTCTGTAATCGAGTATATAATGCTTGATTCCAAGTGATGATGCAACGGTTTTTGCGGCTTCAAGTTCTTCCTTTTGATGGTCAAACAGCCACATTGTTACACCAAAGACTTGGTATCCTTGTTCTTTTAAAAGTAGTGCGGTAGTGCCACTGTCGATGCCACCGCTAAGTCCAACGGCAACTTTTTTCATCAATTTTCCCTTTCATCTCCAATAAATGCAACGGCAATCATGTTGGGGCCAACGTGAGAAGCAATAGTCATGGAAAGTTCGCTGACAAGTATATCAGCTTTAGGATCAAATGATCTAATTGCATCCGCTAATAAAACAGCATCATCTTCACAGTTACCATGTCCAACTATAATTGTTGAGAAGTTTGTCTTACAATAATGTTGATCAAATTTCGATGCCAATTGAGCAATAGATTTTTTTCTGCCACGAACATTGCCAAAAGGCTTGAGTCTGCCATCGTTTCCGACACCTAAAGTAGGTTTGACGTTTAACATGCTACCAACTAGTGCAGAGACATGTGAGATTCGGCCACCATTTTTCAGATAGTTAAGATCATCAACACCAAACCAATGATGCGTTTTTAGTTTAATGTCATCTGCCCACTTTGCAATCTCTTTTGCAGTTTTTCCTGCTTTGGCAAGTTTTAGTGCTTCAACGATGAGAATTCCTTGACCGATTGATGCAGAAAGTGTATCAACTAGTTCAATTACAGCACCGTTATTTTCCTCTTGAATCAATTGTTTTGCGATGTTAGCAGAATTGAATGTACCACTCATACCAGAGGTAAACCCTAGA
This sequence comes from Fusibacter bizertensis, assembly GCF_029914245.1. GTDB lineage: Bacteria > Bacillota > Clostridia > Peptostreptococcales > Acidaminobacteraceae > Fusibacter_C > Fusibacter_C bizertensis. Next base: position 152,994 of record NZ_JARYZI010000004.1, on the reverse strand, counting down.
TAGACAACCTCTTTGTTTTCGTTTAAGGCTTCAGTAAAGGCTTTCTCAAAACGATAAGTATTGATTTGTGAGGTAGTAGGCATAATACCTTGACGTAATAATGAGTAAAATTCTGAGCGTTTAAACGTCTTTCCAAGGTCATCGATAATTTCACGGCCTTGAATCTGAATGGGCATCCCTAGCACCACCAATAAATCTTGATTTGCCTCGACAAACTCAAGGGGTAGATCGCAGCATGAGTCTGTAATAATTTTTATGTTCATGTGTTGCCTCCGATGTGATGGTCTACAGTTGAAATTATGTCCCTTTTCTCTTTGAGTACATAAAATTAACGTAGGAAGAAAATGCAATCAGCTTAAATCCAACAGCCAACATCACTAAATATTGTAACCATTTAGTATGAGGTGAGAGCAATAATAGGGCTATTGCTAAGCTGAAGACTACAGTAGCAAGTTTTCCAAAGATATTTGCGGGTATAATCATCTTTGCTTTACGCATATACAGATAAATACCAGCACAAATCATGAAAACTTCTTTAATCAGCATAATTATTAACACCCAAAGTGGAATTACGTGATTGATGAAAAGTGAAATAAGTGCCGTCAAAAGCATAAATTTGTCGGCAAGTGGATCGAACACGGTTCCAAATGGTGTAATATACTGAAATTTTCGTGCAATGTAGCCATCCAAGAAGTCGGTAAAACCAGCGAATATAAATATAATAAGTGCTAGGATTTGTGCGTTTTCAAAATTTGAAAAATACACGATAGGAAATACTGGTACTAACGCTAGTCGAATGGCTGTTAATATGTTGGGTATGTTTTTCAACCGTTTACACTCCTTTCGTAAAAGGGCTAAAATTAAACGTATACATATAAATTATAAACTATTTCCTTTGAAAAGTGTTAAAAAAGTTATGGTACCTGTTTTGATTTACAAAAAAATGGTATAAACTATAGACAGATGAATTAAATCTTACTCAATAATAAAACGTAAGAATTAAGACAAAGCAAAATTCACAGGAGGCTATATGAAAAAATTATTGCTATTAATGATTGTCGCTATATTAGTTTTGGCAGGTTGCCAAAGTACAACGCAAGAAGATTCAACAGCTAAAGAACCTTTAAAGGTAGGTATGGAATTGAAATATCCACCTTTTGAAACTAAGGATGAAAATGGCAAACCAGCAGGTGCATCTGTAATGTTAGCAGAGGCATTGGGTGTTTATTTGGACAGAGAGATTGAAATTGTTGAAACAGATTATTCAAGTTTAATTCCAGCACTTGAACAAGGAAACATTGATCTGATTATTTCATCAATGACGATTACACCAGCAAGAGAAGAAGTCGTTGATTTTTCAAATCCGTATACCAATAGTCAACTTATGATGTTAGTTTATAAGGATTCAAAAGTTATGTCACCAGCTGATCTCAACGATCCTGATGTAATTATTGCATCAAAAACTGGAACTATTGGAGCGCTTTGGGCTGCAGAGTATGCGCCAAAAGCTCAAATCAAAAACATTGATGAAGAAGCTTCAGCAGTGCTAGAAGTTGCTCAGGGCAATGCAGATGTGTTTATCTATGATCCGCTTTCGATTATTAGACACCATGATAATTATCCTGATACGACAAGAGCAGTTCTTGAACCGCTACCAAACACAAAAGGTTGGGGGATTGCTTTGAGAAAAGGTGAAGATGAACTTAAGGGTCAACTTAATGACTTTATTGAAAAGGCAAAAACTGATGGCACATATGAGAAAATCAGAGAAAAATATTTACAAGATAAGATTAAAGAGTTTGATGACAATGGTTTAGAATTCTTCTTCTAAAAAGAGATGTAAAAGGCTGTCTCAGAATAACTGCGGCAGCCATTTTTAAGTTGCAAATTGATCATAACAAAATCTGTGGATTCGCGGTCTAAGATTTGTGTTGTGATTAGAATAAGGGGAAAATATGAAAAAAATCACAAGTTTCTTAGTTGCACTTAGCCTTTATGGTTTATTATTTTATGTTGTTTATACCAATGCACTTGAAAAAGACCTAGATTTTACTGTTTATAACGAATATTACAAAGTTATATTTAACGGTTGGGTAACAACCATTATGATTAGTGCAGTTTCATTAGTTTTAGCGCTTATTGTGGGATTGATTTTATATCTCATGAATGAATCCAAGTTTAAAGTACTCAATTATTTGTCTGAAATTCATAAGACCATTATTTTTGGGACGCCACTTATTGTTATAGCAATGATTGCATATTTTTACATTGGACATGCATTTCATGTAAAGTCAAAGTTTTGGGTTGGTGTTTTAACACTTGCATTTTATATAGGTGCTTATATCGCAGATATATATAAAGGTGCAATAGAATCAATCCATACAAACCAGTGGCAGACTGCGCGCATGTTTGGTTTTACTAAATATCAAACGTACCGCTATGTTGTTTTTCCGCAAGTAATCACTTCAATTTTACCTCCACTTGCAGGGCAGTTTGCCATGACCATAAAAAGCAGTGCATTGCTTGCTTATATGGGGACAAGCGAATTTCTTAATTCAATGCAGATTGTTCAATCGGTCAGCTTTAGATATCCAGAAGGGTTCTTGATCATTGCCGTGGGATACTTGATTTTGACAATCCCGCTTATATTACTTGTAAGATTCTTAGAAAAAAAACTTAATTATAAGGTGAGCCATGAATTTGAAAATTGATAAACTAACAAAAAAATATTCAGGAAAAGTAGTACTAGATAATATTTCATTAGATCTCAAAGAGGTTCAAGTACTTGCTTTAATTGGTGCTTCTGGCAGTGGTAAGTCAACACTACTAAGGCTTTTATCAGGACTTGAGAGTTTTGACTCAGGTAAAATCATAGTCAATGGACATGATGTAGATTCGAAGTCTGATGAAGCATATCGGAAAAAGATTGGTTTTGTGTTTCAAGATCACAATTTATTTCCTCACTTGTCAGTGCTTGAAAATATCATGCTAGTACTAGAAAAAGTCCATGGTATGAAAAGAGAAGAAGCACTACCAGATGTGTTAAGAGTGCTTGAACAATTTGGTTTGAATGAACACTCTGATAAAAAACCACATCAAATCAGTGGTGGACAAGGTCAAAGGGCGTCAATTGTGAGAGCGCTTTCTATCCATCCAGAGTTAGTTCTGCTGGATGAGCCAACATCATCACTGGATCCTATCTTAACACATGAAGTGCTCAACGCAGTTAAGCTCCTTGCAGAGGATCAAAAGGATTTTGTTATCGTCACTCATGAGATTGGTTTTGCAAAAGAAGTTGCAGATTATATAGTCTTTATGGATGAGGGTGGTATAGTTGAACATGGCACAAAAGAGATGTTAAGTAATCCCCAATCAGATAAATTGAAAGCATTTTTAAATAAAGTACTGACATTTGTAAATGAATTGTAAACTCTTGGGGACGGTACTTGAATTTCATGCGATACTTTGCTATACTCACTTTAAAGGTAAGGTGAGTTTATGGCGAGGATAGCACGAAAAGCTGCACCTGAAGGTGTTTACTATATTAGTCAAATGGGGAACCAACATAGAGACTTGTTTGTAACTGATATGGATCGTACTAAACTTCTAGAACTTATAAAAGAGAGCAAACGCAAATATGGTTTTAAGTTGTATGCTTATTGTCTTGAGGATGCCAATGCGTATCATCTTGTGATTCATGCAAATGGTAGTGATTTATCAAAGATTATGAAATCACTTAATATTGCTTATGCGATGTATATAAAAAGTGATAAACCACTTTTTAAAGATCGCTACAAAAGTGAACCCATTTTGTCGAAATGTGAATTTGATAGAATATGCTCAGATGTGATTTGTAATAAGGTTATAGGGTCATGCTTTAACAGTGAATCTGAAATATGTGATCATGATGATCCATTTAAGACCGAATGTAAAACGTGTATCAAGTCCTCTGAAGAAGCGATGATTAAACTTAAGGAAATAGCAGCGATTGACCAAATATCACTTGAGAGTTTGCTAAAAGACAAAGAAAGACGAAACGAACTTATTGTTTTGTTTAGGAAAACATCACTACTGTCTTTAAAAGATTTAGGTGAGTTGTTTGGTGGTTTATCTGAATCTTCAGTGTGCAAAATTTTAAAAACAAGCTTGTAGATAATACAAGCTTATCATTAAATACAAAATTCAAGAATCGTCCCTATGGATGAAGAAGAAGGAGAGACATAATGGAACTTAACTTAAATATGGACTTAGGAAGTAAAAGTAAGAAAACGCCATTTGACAAGAACCTGAAATTTGATTTGCTAGTAATTGGCTCGGGGCCTGCAGGTCTAAACGCGGCACTTTATGGCAAAAGAAAAGGATTAAAAGTTGGTGTTATTGGTAAAAAAAGTGGTGGCCAAGTAATTGATACTACTTCTGTTGAGAATTATTTAGGGTTTGAGTTTAAAACAGGTGAAGACTTAGTCAAAGAGTTTAAAAACCATGTTGCAAGTTTAAATGTTCCAATCTTAGGAGATGCTGAGGTCGAGGGTGTGCTCAAGACCAAAGAAGGTTTTGATGTGAAATTGACTTCAGGCGAAATTATAAAATCAATCGCTGTAATTATAGCAACTGGAAGTAAGCCAAGACAACTCGGTGTAAAAGGTGAATCAGAGTTTTTGGGTAAAGGCGTCGCATACTGTGCCATATGTGATGGACCTTTGTTTGAAGGTTTAGATGTAATAGTAGCAGGTGGTGGCAACTCAGCCGTTGAAGCTGCCATAGATTTGGCGAAAATTGCCAATACTGTAACGCTTGTTCACAGAAGTCAGTTTAGAGCTGATCAGATTGTGATTGATAAACTCAATACACTCGAGAATGTAAAAGTAATGCTACAAACTGAAATTCTAGAAGTAAAAGGTCAAGCGCTAATGAGTGGCATTGTTGTAAAAGATAAGGAAACTGGTAATGAAAGTGAACTTATAGCGAATGGCTTATTTGTGGAAATTGGTTATCTCCCTAATAGTACATTTCTTAAAGGAAGTGTCGAGTTTAACTCAAGAGATGAAATAAAAGTGAATGCAGCTTGTGAAACTTCAGTAGAAGGTTTGTTTGCAGCAGGTGATGTGACAGATATTCCATATAAACAGATTATCATATCAGCGGGAGAAGGCGCAAAAGCTGCCCTGACTGCAAATGATTATATTAATCGTATGAAATAATAAGTTTAAATAAAATAAAAAATATAAGGAGAATGAATATGAGCTTGTTAAATGAACAAATTCAAGGACAATTAAAAGAGATTTTTGCAGATATGAAAAAGGAGATTACCCTAGCGGTTTTTACTAAGAAAGAGGGCTGTGAAACTTGTGCAGATACAATTGCTTTTATGCAAGAGATTGAAGCACTTAGCGATAAAATCCATCTTGAAGAGATTGATTTTGATACAAATGCTGAAAGAGCAGCTGCATACAATGTGCAAATGGTACCAAGTATCGTTATGCTCAATGATCAAAAAGAGTATCTAGGGGTTAAATTTAATGGGATTCCTGCTGGTCACGAGATCAATTCATTTATCCCAGCCATCGTTGAAGTTTCAGGTGCTGGAGAATCACTTCCAGAAAATTTTATGGAAAAAATTAATGCGCTCGAAAAACCAGTTAACATTAAAGTCTTTGTTACTCTAAGTTGCCCACACTGTGCGGGTGCAGTACAAAAAGCACATAAACTTGCGCTTGAGAGTCCTATGATTGATGCCGAAATGGTGGAAGCACAAACATTTTTCGAACTTTCGGATAAGTTTAATGTATCAAGTGTGCCTAAAATTGTCATCAATGATCAGTATGAGTTTGTTGGCAATCAGCCACTTGAGGTATTCCTAGAGGAAATTGCAAAAACACAATAATAAATGAATAAGAGAACAATAGTTAAAATAAAAAGATGTCTAGGAGGATTGACCATTCCATGACATCTTTTTTTTCTTTTAAAGTGAGTTGTTGATATTGATCAGTGAACTGGGAGGAGCCTTTCTTTCCATATCGACGATTAGACCTTCGTAAATCAGTATCTTATTTTTAAGTTCAAATAGATCGATGGTTTGTACCAACTCGGGTTGTTTACCAACGTCTAGAATATGATGTTTTTTAAGTAAAATATAAACAAACTGAGAGCAAAAATAATGGTTTTTTCTATGGATTGGACGGTTAAACAAAACACCAAAAAGACCTATAAAATTATATCGATACCGATCTCTTGTACTGTGAAAGTATTCGATATCTTTTTTTAGTCCTTCATATTGTTCTAAAGTAACAGGCACTTTGAAGATTTGACATTCGCTTGAAGGATTGTTTTTATAAACACCTTCGTATAGGCTTTCTTTTACGAACCCGCCAGAAAATGGATTCTTAGGATTAATACGACCGAAAGAATACATCTCATTGAAAGTTTCGTCAAATCCAATGGAGGTGTGAACGTATTTTGATGGTTGAAAGTACTTTAAAGCACGAGATAACCATGTCCCAGTTTTTGAGAAAACGAGATAGATACAATAACTTTGTTCGGGCATATTATACATCCTTTATGATATAGTAAATCTATTATAATATAAAAAGTGATTGAGATGTTATTTTTTTTTAAAATGTTGCTAAACTCCTAGATTCATGTCAATTAGCATATAGATTGGGTATATAATTAAACTAGTAGTGTTGAGGGAGGCTGTCATGAAAAATATTGATTATCGGCTGATATTAGATGCGCTTTATGAAGGTGTCTATATTGTAGACAAAGACCGAAAAATAATTTATTGGAATCAAGGTGCAAAACGAATCACTGGTTATTCTTCTGAAGAAACCATAGGTAAGTATTGCCATGACAACATTTTAAACCATATAGATGTCTATGGTAGGCAGCTGTGTTTAGATGGTTGCCCACTTAGAGAAACTTTGGTTGATGGTATTGCTAGAGACATGGACTCATATTTACAACATAAGCGTGGGCATAGAATACCTGTAAGATTAAAGGCGATGCCTTTATATGAAGATGGTGTCATTACTGGGACTATTGAAGTTTTTACTGAGAACGTTGAGTCATTTTCGCCCCATAAGAGAAGTGATATGACTCCATCAAAATCACTGAAGGATGCGTTAACTGGATTGCCAAATAAGCTCTATTTTGAACATTTTCTTAATGCAAAGATGAATGATTATAGAATTTTAGATATTCCTTTTGGTGTGTCAATTGTTGATATTGATAATTTTGAAGGGATCAACAATACTTTTGGAAAGCAGCTAAGTGATGATTTGTTGGTTTTACTTGCAGATAGTTTCAGACATTCTATAAGGATGGCAGACATGATTGGCAGGTGGCAAAATGATGAATTTGTGTTTATTTTCTCGGGTGTCACAAATGATAGTTTAAATATGGTGTGTGAAAAAATCAGAGTTTTGTCAGAAGGTAGTTGTTTGAGAACTTCTGGATTTTCAGATATTGACATCACAGTGTCCATAGGTGCATCAGTGGTTCGTAAAGATGATACTGTTGAGAAAATTCTAGCGCGAGTTTCTGAACGCCTTAAAAAGGCGAAACGTAAAGGCGGAAATTCGTGTATAACTAAATAGTTCAAAAGGAGTTTTAATGTCAAAAGAGTTACTAAGTTGGTATGATAATAATAAAAGAAGTTTGCCATGGAGAAGAGATAAAGACCCGTACAAGATCTGGATTTCTGAAATTATGTTACAGCAGACTCAAGTTACAACTGTGATTGATTACTTTAATCGCTTTATTAGTAGATATCCTACAGTTGAAGCTTTAGCTAATGGCACTGAAGAAGATGTCTTTAAGCTATGGGAAGGACTGGGTTATTACTCTAGAGCTAAAAATCTAATTAGATGTGCATATCAAATCGTTAACGAACACAAAGGCGTGTTTCCAAAAGATGTTGAAGCGTTAAAGCAACTTCCAGGAATTGGGCCTTACACAGCGGGAGCTATTGCAAGTATTGCATTTGATCTGCCGGAACCTGCTGTTGATGGAAATGTACTTAGAGTCATTTCAAGATTGAATTGCTTATCAGAACCTATAAATGAAAATAAGCATCAGATGCTTTATAAACAAAAGACGATTGAACTAATGTCTGAAAGGCCCAGTGATTTTACCCAAGCCATGATGGAACTTGGAGCTATGATTTGTACACCCAAATCACCAAGATGCTCAAACTGTCCTTTAAGTGAGCGTTGCTGTAGTTTTAAACAACAGACACAGTTAAATTATCCTGTGAAAATAAAAAAAATTAAGCAAAGAGAAGAACGTGTCGGTTTAGCAATTGTAGTTTCGGGTCAAGATGTTATGTTGATTAAGCATGAAACAACGGGCCTTTTAGCGAACTTATGGGGGTTTCCTAGAACTACTTTAGATGATTTGTCAAAGCTTCCCTTTGAAAAACAAGTCCAAAACCACTTGGAACAAGAGTTGGATTTTAAACCTGAGTTTAGTCACTGCATGGTGGGTAAACCCCATGTGTTTACACATATTAAGTGGCAAACAATCTTGTGTTTTTTCCATACTGATGTTAAGATTTCAAGTGAAATACCTAAGGTAGAATGGGTAAATCTCAGTGATATTGATTTGAAAGCATTGCCAACAGCACTAAAGAAACAACTCAATATAATCTCTAAAGAAATCGAAGAAATATAAAGTCGATCGAGGTGAACATGGATTTTGTTAAAGTTGCGGCAGAAAGTTTGTATGAGCTAGCTGCGTTAGATTATGCAAAAAACTATTTCATATGCTATACCCTTAACAATCAACAAGCATATGAATGCGCTTATAGGTTTGGAGGTAGCGATGATCCTATAATTGGTGTTTTTTTAAGAAAAACTGGAATTGTGCAAATTGCGGTCAAACCGGGCTATACACCTGATAAATGTAAAGTGGAATTAGAAAAATTATTGTCTTCTATTGCATGGAAGCAGATCAATGCTTCTGGTGAAGTTGCCAAAGTAATAAAATCAATGTCATTTCAGAAGATTATTTATAAGGGGGCAATCATATCTAAGTGCCTACCGGATCATTTCAAAGTAGAGAATAAACAAAATAAATTGATTTTCAAGATGCTAACAGTAGATGATTTACCTGAAGTAGTTGAACTGTATAAAACTGTATTCAAAGGCTTCGCTACATACCAATATATGAAAGAAAAATTGGAGTCTGGTCGTGGACGAGCCCTAGGTGGTTATTATAAAGGTATGCTAGTAACGGTTGCTCAAACAGACTATGAAACCTGTAATTCTGCACTAATTGTTGGGGTGGCAACTCTTTCGGAGTTTCAGAAAAAGGGTTACGGTAGAACATGTTTAGAAATCCTTTGTAAGCCCTTGATAAAACAAGAAAAATCATTGTATTTGCAATATGATGCACCACATGCAGGTAAGTTATATAGCGATTTAGGATTTCAAATCATTGACAATATACTACTGATAAAAAGAAAATTAAATGAGGTATAATATGAATGTACTATTAATGTATAATCCAAGATCGGGAACAAGAAGTTTCCAGGCACAATTAGATTATGTGGTAGATCGGTTTCAAACTGAAGGTATGCAAATTATACCTTATAGAATGAATGATATGAACCGACTAGAAACCTATTTAAAAAATATAGATGTTTCTACGTTTAAAAAGATCATCATATCTGGAGGCGATGGAACTGTACATCAAGTCGTTAATTGCATGATGCGCCTTGGTATCGACTTACCAATAGCTATTTTTCCAACTGGAACAGCCAACGATTTTTCGCAGTATTTTGAAATTCCCAAAGATATAGAGGGAATGACTGAAGTTGCATTAAAAGATCAGTATGTAGATTGTGATTTGGGTAAAGTAAATGATCAGTATTTTATCAACGTTGCAAGCTTTGGTAATTTGGTCGACATAAGCCAACGCGTTAATGAGCAAGCAAAAAACGTAATTGGCGTGTTGGCTTATTATATCAAGGGGATTGAAGAAATTCCTAAACTTAGAGCCTTTAAAGCTAGGATAGGAGTAGATGACGTAGTAATTGAAGCGCAGATCTATTTTGTACTGATTATGAATGGTAAATCAGCAGGAGGATTTAGAAAATTAGCACCTTATTCAGATATATCTGATGGCTTATTAGATGTCCTGGTCTTTAAGAAATGTCCAGTACTAGAACTCATGCCACTTTTGATTCAAGTATGGAATGGTGAACATCCTAAAAGTGACTATATTCAATATACACAAGCAAAAAAGATCACTGTTGAATGTAGCGATGCGATTACTTCGGATTTAGATGGAGAAACGGGACCTGCTTTGCCATTAGAAATTGAAGTGGTAAAGTCGTGTATAAAGGTTAATTCAGCTAAAATCAAGAAATCTTAATCATTTATTTCGCATTTAGAAAATTTATTTCTAAATGCGTTTTTTTATCCATTTAAATGGGTAAAATAACAAACTAAGAGTATCGTTAAACATATGAGGCGAATGATCAGTATTCGTTTCTAATAAAATACATGATAAGGAGAGTTGGTATGAAAATAGGTTTAGTAGGATTGGGACGTATGGGTTATGCGTTAGCACTTAATATGAAAGATTGTGGCGTTGAAGTTATAGCTACAAATAGGTCGTTAGACAAAGTGGATGAAATTGCAAAAGAAGGTATAAAAGGCGCATATTCTTTAAAAGAAATGGTAGATGCATTTGGCGATGAAAGGAGAGTCATCTGGTTAATGGTACCATCGGGTGAACCAGTAGATGCGATGATAGAGGAACTTATTCCATTACTTAACTTTAACGATATCATTATCGATGGTGGAAATTCATATTATAAAGATACAGTTGCGCGTTATCAAAGGTTAAAAGCGATTGGTCTTCAGTTTTTAGATGTAGGTACAAGTGGTGGTATAAGTGGAGCTAGAAATGGCGCTTGTTTAATGGCAGGCGGTGAAGAAGAACCTGTTAAATATATTGAACCCGTACTTGAAAAAATTTCTATAGAAAACGGTTATGGTTATTTTGGAGCACCTGGAAGTGGGCATTATGTGAAGATGATTCACAATGGGATTGAATACGGTATGATGCAAGCGATTGGTGAAGGTTTTGATATACTTAAAGCTTCTGAGTTTGACATTGATTTTGAACTCACTTCAAAAGTCTGGAGCAACGGTTCTATCATTGAAGGTCTTTTGATGCGGTTAATGCATGAAGCCTTTAAGCAAGATGCTGACCTCAGTCAGATTGTTGGAAAAGTAGATGCATCTGGCGAAGCGGATTGGACTTTACTTGAAGCTGTTAGATTAAAAGTATCTGCTCCAGTGATTACACAGTCTCTATTTACAAGGTACAAATCCAAGGATGATGAACGTTTTAGTGAAAAAGCTGTTGCGGCACTTAGAAATCAATTTGGAGGACACAAGGTTTATAAAGCATAAGGGGAGAGTCTATGTTATTTACGATATTTGGTGCTACAGGCGACCTAACCACAAAAAAACTTATACCTGCGCTTTATCGTCTGTATGAGGAAGAACAACTACCTGATCCTTTTACAATAGTCTGTATTGGAAGACGCCACTATGAGACCGCATCTTTTGTTGCCGAGATCAGAGAAAAAATAGAAGGTGAATATCCACATTGGGAAGCGTTCCAAGGGCGGATTCACTATTTAACCATGGATTTTTCAGTTGAGGCAAACTTTGAAATTTTCAAACTATATGTTGCATCACTTAACCTATCACAGGGCGGTCAGAAGATATATTATTTGGCTACTGCGCCACATTATTTCCCGATTATTGCACGCGCATTGATTGTTAATCAAATGATTGTACGCGGTGATATGCGCTCAAAGATTGTATTTGAGAAACCGTTTGGTGAGGACTTAGATACAGCTAAAGCGTACAACCGCTTGCTACTTGAATCAATTGAAGAATCTCAAGTGTATAGGATAGACCATTACTTGGGTAAAGAAATGCTCCAAAATGTTTTGACGGTTCGTTTTGCCAATAAAATTTTTGAGAGTATTTGGAATCATGAAAATATTGAAAATATAAAAATTGTTGCGTTAGAATCTGAATCGGTGAAGCAGCGTGGGGGGTATTATGATCGCTCTGGGGCTTTAAAGGATATGGTTCAAAATCATCTCTTTCAAACGTTAGCACTCGTTGCCATGGACTCGCCTATGGGACTTAGCGATACACTCATCAAAAATCAAAAGGTTGAAGTGCTAGAGAATTTACAAATTAGTGATGACATAGTTTTTGGTCAATATGCGGGTTATCTTCAGGAAAAAGGAATCCCAGTGGATTCAAAAACAGAGACATTTGTAGCGATTAAGGCATATGTGAATACCCAAAGATGGCGTAATACGCCGTTTTATCTGATGACGGGTAAAAAGATGTCGCATAAATTAGCTGAAATTATAGTAACCTTCAAAGATGCAAGTTGCTTCTTTGAAAAGGGACAACCAGAAAAAAACACCTTGACGATTGAGATTTTTCCAAGGGAAGGTATTGTACTAAAGTTCAATGGTAAAGCACCTGGCTTACAAGCCTATACCATGCCTATGCGGTTAGATTATTGCCATATGTGCAACGTGGTAGGTAACTCTGCCGAGGCGTATGAAAAACTCATATTGGATGTTATTCATGATGATTCATCACTATTCACAAGATGGGATGAAATTGAAAGTTCATGGAGAATTATAGATAGTATTAATCGGATGAAACGTTTTGAACCCTTGCATGTATACCAGTCAGAATCTGAAATAATGCAAGTGGTCGACGAAAAATGGAGGAATGCATGAAAAATTGGACAGATGTAACCATGACCATATATCCAGAAATGATGGTTTATAAGAATAAGGACGAAAAAAAACCAAAATTAACAGTAAGAGCGACGCATGAAGTAAATGGCCACTATGAATCGAGTATTTACATGGATCTCCATACAGGTACGCATATTGATATGCCCCTACATATGTTGCCAGATGGTCATTCATCAGATGAATTTGATCTTGAGTCAGTAAATGGTACTTGTATCGTGGTAGACTTTAGCTTAGAGGAATCACATGAAGTTGGAGCGGATTTTTTGAAGAAATATGAGATTCAAAAGGGTGACATCGTAATCATCAAGACAAAAAATTCTTATGATCATATGTTTAATCCAGAATACGACTACCTTGATGCTTCGGGTGCAACTTATCTAGAAAATTGTAGCGTAAAAGCAGTAGGGATTGATGCCCTTGGTATTGAACGTAGTGTTCCTAATCATCCTACCCATAGTATTTTGCTTGGAAATGGGATATATATTATCGAGGGACTTGCGCTAAAAGATATTAAAGAAGGTAGATATGATTTTATCTGTATTCCTTTAAAAATTGCTGGTGTTGAAGGACTGCCATCAAGGGCATTCATGAGGGCGATTGAGGTGAAATAAGATTAATTAGGTTGTTTTAGGTTTTTTTAAAGAGACTTTGTTTATTCAAAGTCTCTTTTTTTATGTCTCGTTGACGTAAATCTTTATGGCATAACTTTTGCAATATACTTATATATCAAATATTTAGTGGTGGAGGTATTCATGAGAAAGCTAGCAATAATGGTATTACTATTGTCGTTAATCGTTTCAACATCGCTTGTTGGAACTATAACATGGGGAGAGGATGTTCAAGAAACAGGATCACTAGTTATAGTAGGAGGAGCTTTAAGAGCCGACAATGACGCTGTCTATGAAGCATTTATAGAACGTGCAGGTGGTGATCAGGATGCTAAAATTGGCATAGTCCCTGCTGCAAGTGGCAGTCCGGCAAAATATGCAAATCTCTTTGTAGAAGATATGGTGACAAGAGGACTTGATGAGTCTCAAGTTGTGATTTTACCATTGGCAGTAAAAGATGATTCAAAAACGCAGGACGTTGATGAATCATTATGGTCTGACAATGGAAACAGCGCCGAAGTGGTTCAAATGGTAGAAAATTTAACTGGAATATGGTTTGTTGGCGGTGACCAACTAAGAATCACTGAGATCTTGATTAATTCTGATGGCTCTAATACGCCTGTTCTTGATGAAATCTGGAAAGTTTATAATAAGGGTGGTGTGATTGGCGGTTCAAGTGCAGGTGCTGCTATCATGAGTGAATTGATGATCGCAGGAGGCGACAGTTTAAATGCACTTAGAAATGGTTATACTGAAGATTTCGATACTGCATCAATGGACTATCAAAACGAAGGTGGTTTAGTAGTTACTGAGGGGTTGGGATTCTTTTCGCATGGTATTGTTGACCAACATTTTGATAGAAAAGCAAGATTAGGGCGTTTGGTCGTTACTGCATATGATAACAAAGAAATTTGGTCACATGCATATGGCGTTGAAGAGAATACGGCTCTAATCTATGATGGTCGATTAAATAAGATTAGCGTTGCAGGTACAGGTGGCGTTGTTATACTTGATATGACCTATGCTAAGAAAGATTCTGGCTATACTGGCATCAAAGTTTCTTACCTTGAGGGTAATGATCAATATGACCTTGCAATGAATAAGGCTGAGATGGATGCAGACAAATATACGACTATTGGATATGAGTACATGTATACACAAGAAACACTATGGGGTGGACCGATGAGTCCGAGTCAAAGATTTAGAGATTTTATTGCATTTGAACTTGTGGATAATGAAGCTAAATCAAAAGTTAGTACTTACCTACTTGATGAAGCGTTATCAGGATATGAGTTTTCATTTTCAAAAGCTGAGGATACCGAAGGATATTGGGGGCAATCAGGTGCTGCAGATCTATATTCTTTTGAAAATGTCGCGCTAGAAATACAACCAATTGATTTAATGGTTAAGATGGATGTTCAAAAGTCAGATAAATCTTATAAAGTTGTGGCAGGTGATGTTTTGTGGAAGATTGCTGAGAAATTCAACATCACAAGTGAGGCTCTAATTGAACTCAACCAGATTCAAAATCCAAATGTGATAAAAGTTGGACAAATATTGATGTTGCCATAATAAATGAGTGTGAGGTAAGTGATGGTAAGTGAAGGTGAGAAGAAGTCTGAAAGATTGCTGAAATTCATTACTGAATTTTCAGTCAAAATTGATCAGGTTAATTTAGATTTAAATGATATTCAATCCAATATTCACACGCTACAAGAAACTTCAACTTGCCAAGTTTCGAATGTTCAGGCGATGCTTTCGACTTTTGAAAGCATCGCGATTTCTTCTGAATCGTTTGAAAGAGATATGGAAGGTATGAAGCATGAACTTGTAGACTCTAAAGAATTATTGACTTTAAATGTAGATAAGATGGTGGAAGAAGCAAAGGCGCTTAAGTATATGAATCAAAACCTAGGGACAACAAAAAAGAATGTAGATCAGCTTAGTGAAATCTCTCATGAAGCTCAGTCTATGACAAATAGAATCAAAAAGATCAACTCTCAGACCAATCTATTAGCACTTAATGCGAGTATTGAAGCAGCAAGAGCGGGAAATCATGGACGTGGTTTCTCTGTTGTCGCAGATGAAATTAGAAAGTTGTCTCTTGAAACTGAAGGTGTTACTAAAGGTTTGACAAAATTTATGTCCGATATGATTGGTCAATCGGAAGCGATTACTCAAGAATTAACTAAAATCGTATTGGAAATTGATGAAATTTCTAAAAACATGCTTTCAGGTATAACAGCTTTTCAAAGTGTTGGAGATGCTTTTAACCATACAGAGAAAGTAAGTGACTCTATAAAAGCGGCAAGTAACACGATATCAAATGAAATAAAAAATGTGTCACAACACAGTGATGCATTTCAAGGTTTATCAATTGCAATGAATGAAACAATCAAAGAAATATATGGTTATATCAATGATGAAGTACGTGAGATAGAAAGTTTGGCTCGGGGAATTGTAGATATAGAAGGTGTGGGCTTTGAACTTGCAGTATCCGAATCAAAGCTGTCAAACGTGATAAAAGTTGCTACTTCACCTTATGAGCCTTATATTATATATGAAAACGATCAATTTAGTGGCAAAGATATCGAACTCATCAGACAAGCATTTAAAAATACAGCTTATAATATAGAGTTTCAGTTGGTTCCATGGGATACTTCTATCAATATGATACGGGATAAAATATCCAATATTTTGCCGACAATTAGTTATAGAACTGATAGGTTAAATTACCTTGATTATAGTGAACCTTATCGTACGCAAAGTATATATTGCTTTTATGCAATAACGGATTCTAAGGTCAATGTAAGCAGTTATAAAGACTTGCTGAACTATAAAATAGGTCTAGTTAAGGGATATAGTTATTTTGAACAATTACGAGAAGATCGGAAAATTGAAAAAGCATATTTCAGTAGAGATGAAGTGTTGCTCAAACAATTGCTAAAGGGCCATGTAGATGTCATCGTTATGAACAAAGATGTCGGTGATTATTTGACTGAAAAAATTGACAAAGAGAATAAATTGGTAAAAATGAAATTTGAAGTTATAGAATATAAAGATGCAGATACACGCCTTGGTTTTTCTAAAGATGAGCTGGGAATGCATTTGAAGGAAACTTTTAACAATTATTTAAGGCAACTAAAGTAATTAGAAGAATAGATTAATTATGAATAAAAAGATATAATTAAAGCGTAATTCACTGGAGGGTACAATGATTAAATTAATTAAGAATGCACATATTTATAGTCCGGAAGATTTAGGTGTTATGGATGTACTAGTTGCAGATGGTAAAATCGCAAAAATCGCTAGTAATATAGAACTGAAAATTGATGCAGATTTCGTTGAAACGATTGATGCCAAAGGTAAGATCATGGTTCCAGGATTAATTGATTGTCACGTTCATTTGCTTGGTGGTGGCGGTGAAGGTGGTTTTAAAACAAGAACACCTGAAATTGTATTAAGTGACCTTGTAATGGGTGGAATTACAACAGTTGTAGGTTGTTTAGGTACTGACGGCGTAACTCGGAACATGGAATCGTTAGTTGCTAAGGCATATGGTTTACGTGAGGAAGGGATATCAGCTTATGTATATACTGGTTCTTATAGAATTCCACTTGTAACTGTAACGGGGTCTATACAAAAGGATATCATGATGATTGAGCCAATAGTGGGTATTGGTGAAATCGCTATTTCTGATCATAGAAGTTCATCTCCAACTGTGAATGATTTCGCAAAAGTAGCTTCTGATGCTAGGGTAGGTGGGATTCTTTCTGGTAAATCAGGTCTTGTTAATATTCACCTAGGTGATGGAAAAGAAATGTTAAATTATCTCTTTCAAATGAAAGATAACTCTGAGATACCACTGACACAATTTTTACCAACACATGCCAATAGAAATTCGGACTTGTATCAAGAAGCAATCAGATATGCACGAGAAGGTGGCTATATAGATTTTACGACGTCTACGGTACCTCAGTTCATTGAAGAAGGGGAAGTCCCAGCGGCACTTGCATTTGTAACTGCAATTGAGAAAGGTGTTTCAGACACACATATGACATTTTCTTCTGATGGACAGGGATCGCTTCCACTATTTGATCAAAATGGCGAATTAAAAGGATTAGATGTAGGTAGAGTTACATCTATGTTTGCAACATTAAGAACTTTAATGCTTGAACATCATATGGCTTTAGAGGTTGCGTTAAAACCTTTTACAATTAATCCTGCACAGTTATTAAAGTTAAATCAAAAAGGAAGACTTAAGGAAAATATGGATGCCGATATTTTATTAATTTCTAAGGAGCGATTTGAAATTACTGATGTAATCGCTAGAGGCAAATGGCTATATAAAGAAAATAAATTAATTGTGAAGGGAACATTTGAAAAATAAAACACCTTAATTGAACACATTTGACCTTTGAGGCTGTATAATATGAGTAGATTATACAGCCTTTTTGTTGGAGGAAATATGGATAAAATTGGTTTGGTAACAGGCTCGAAAGATACCGCAATTGTACTTGAAAATCAGTTGAAAGTTTTCTTAACAGATAAAGTAAAGATTAATCTATACATCAGTGACGATGGGATTGAGAGTTTTAGCGGGGAGACTTTACTTGTGTTTTCGAGTCAGGCTTTACACGATGAAGTTTTAAGTAAAATCAATATCCCACCAGTGATGAAGATTATAGGCAATAGGACTGTAAATTATGATGTTTTAGATGCCTTGGTATCTCTACCTTCTGAAGTGCCAATTTTGCTTGTAAATGACTTAGAAGAAAGTGCCAAAGAGGTATATGCTGCACTTCTAGAAATTGGACTAGACCATCTTAATCTAACGCTTTATTATCCGGGATGCCAATTAAATGTAGCTGATTTTGAAATCGCTATTACACCTGGTGAAGTGAGATATGTCCCTCGTCATATTCAAAGGATATATGATATTGGTTCGAGGATATTTGACTTTAGAACGATTGCTAAAATTCTTTCGCAGCTCAATCTTTTAGAATATTCTTCGGGTTCTTTTTCGAAGATGTATCTTGAGAAAATTATAAAAATTGCTAGAGGACTTGCAGTATCACGCGCTGAAGTTGTGAAACTCAATGAGAATATGGAACAAGTAATCCATAGTTTTAATACAGGATTACTAATGTATGATAACGATTACCGCATTATAGTATGCAATGAAGTATTGAAAAAATTACTTAAAATCAACAAGTATAAAATTGAAGGCAATACACTTCAACAAATTGTTCACAATAAAAAATTATTAAGTTTTATGCAATTGGAACAACAGGATTCTCACTTGGAGCTCACACTCGATGGCAGTGAATTTAGTGTTGATAAGTTTAAAATCACAAATAATGAGATAACATGTGTTTCGATTAAGACACTTCAGAACCATAAAATGATAAGAGAAAATGTCTATAAAAAGGGACATATTGCTAAATATAATTTGGACGATATCATAGGGCAATCAGATGCAATTACACGTTTAAAAGCGATCATCACAAAACTTGCTAAAACAGATATGAACGTATTGATTCAAGGTGAGAGTGGAACTGGAAAAGAGCTTACAGCAAGTGCAATTCACAATATGTCTTCTCGCTCGGATGCCCCTTTTTTAGCGGTAAATTTCAGTGCGCTTTCAGATGATCTAATTGAAAGTGAACTTTTTGGATATGTGGAGGGCGCCTTTACAGGGGCTAAAAAAAGTGGAAAGACAGGCCTGTTTGAAGAAGCCAATGGGGGTACGATTTTTTTAGATGAAATAGGTGACATATCACTAAAAGTTCAGTCAAGACTTTTGCGTGTGCTTGAAGAACGTGAGATTATGCCTATAGGAAGTAATGAGATTAAACCCATAGATGTCAGAATCGTTGCCGCTACAAATAAAGATTTAAAGCAACTAATTGAAGAAAAGCAATTCAGAGAAGATTTATATTATCGTTTAAAGATGGGTTTTATTCAGCTTCAGCCACTTAGAAACAGAAAAGAAGACATACCTGCGTTAATTGATCATATGGCACAGTCTCAGGCTTCTTCAAAAGTAACTTTCAGTGAATCGCTAATGGAAATTCTCATGCGATATGATTGGTCTGGCAATGTAAGAGAACTTAAGAATACTTTGACATATATGCTAGCTGTAAGAGAAAAGGATAGTTTAAGTGTAGTAGATTTGCCTGACGATAAATTTTTTGACAAATCACTTGATCTAAGCTCAGATGATGCCATGACTTTCGAAACCTATTATGATACACATCCGGACCAAGATCAGGATTTATTTATCAATGAAGAACAAGCATATTTTTTAAGAGCTATTGTAACGATGATAAAACTAGATCAATCAGTTTCAAGGGTTTCGCTTGCAAAAAATAGTGAAAATAGCAACTTTGTAAGAACTGAGAATCAAGTAAGGCGGATACTGACGCAACTAGGAGAGCTTAACATGATTACCTTGAATAAAGGGAGAAGAGGAATTATGCCTACTGCAAATGCATATCGATGGATAGAAAATAAGAAGTAAGTAACTTGCTGTATAAGGGTGATAAAGGTGAAATAGGTTGTAATGTATCGAGATTGTTTTAACCTTATTCAGCCTTTTTTTTTATTTTTATAAAATTTGTTCAAAATTTAGTGAAAACTAGATAAAAATAGAGTGTTTCTTTTGGCACAGTATTTGCGATATGTTTATATGATTAAAACTAAAAGGGGGACAATATGTCAAATAAGCAATGGCGCATGCCGGATACGTATGTAATTATTTTCTTTATTATTTTACTAGCAGCAATCGCAACTTACATCATACCTACTGGTTACTTTAATGTGAGTTATGTAGTGTTAGATGATAACGATGCTACAATCGCTATAGTTGAAGACAATGTGGTTGAAGAAGTCGATGTAAATGGTACGTTATACACCATTGATACAACTGATGGGTCGCGAACATATGTATTTAGTGGGGAAGAAGAAATTGGAAGTATAAAAAAATCTAAAGCTGCAGCTTTAGAACTCGAAGGTGCTAAAGTCGTTCAAGAATATGAAGGCTTCCAAAGCACTGGCGAAACAAAAGCGATAAAGATCTTTGAAAAATGGGGAGATGTAGGTTTCCTAAACTATATGTTTGAGGGATTAGTAACAGGAGATAAATGGGGTTCTGCCGTAGGGGTTGTGGCATTTATCCTTGTTGTTGGAGGTGCTTTTGGTATTATTCTCCGAACAGGTGCTGTTGATGCAGGAATCATCAATATCATTACGAAATATAGAAATGCAGATTTAATTCTGATTCCAGCACTTTTTATAGCTTTCTCAGCTGGCGGTGCAGTGTTTGGGATGGGAGAAGAGGCAATTCCTTTTGCGATGATTGTCGTTCCTCTGATGATATCTTTAGGATATGATGCAATCGTAGGGATATTGATTACCTATGGCGCAACTCAAATTGGATTTGCGACCTCTTGGATGAACCCATTTTCTGTTGCAATTGCACAGGGAATAGCAGGTATTCAAGTAGGATCAGGTTCATTGCTCAGAATTATTATGTGGACGATATTTACTGCAGTGGGCATCGCAGTAACAATGTTTTATGGAAGAAGAATTAAGAAAGATCCAAGATTATCAGTTGCTTATGAGTCGGATGCGGCTTATAGAGAGGAATTCTCTAACAAAACGATTGAAGGTAACAAACTCACGATTGGTCACTCTTTAGTATTACTCACAATTGTACTAGGAATTATCTGGACAATTTGGGGCGTACAAACACATGGTTACTATATCCCTGAGATTGCAACTGTATTCTTTACAATGGGTCTAGTGGCAGGTATCATCGGTGTGATTTTCAAGCTGAATAATATGACGGTAAATAACATTGCAGAGTCATTTAAAGAGGGTGCTAAAGATCTAGTTGGAGCGGCTTTAGTAGTGGGTATGGCACAAGGAATTATCCTTGTACTTGGTCATAACTCAGCAAATTCTCCATCTGTACTCAACACAATTCTAAATGCGATGTCTAATAGCCTAGATGGTGTTCCTGCTATCTTTACAGGTTGGTTGATGTACGTGATGCAATCTGTATTTAACTTCTTTGTTGTCTCAGGTTCTGGTCAAGCGGCACTTACTATGCCTTTAATGGCACCACTTGCTGATTTGTTAGGCGTTTCAAAACAAGTTGCTGTTTTAGCATTTCAATTGGGAGATGGTTTTACAAATTTGATCGTACCTACATCTGGATGTTTAATGGGCGTTCTTGGTGTTGCAAGGTTAGACTGGAACAAATGGTTTAAGTTTCAGTGGAAATTCCAAGCTTTATTGTTTGGACTGGGATCAGTATTTGTGATCATAGCAGTTGCAATAGGATGGTCATAATCAACGCTTGAATTAGATAATCAATCATCGTATACTTTAAGAACAGGCAGTTATATATAAAGTTTGTCGATGAGGTGATAATATGAAAAAAATAGTACTTGGTGGCGGATGCTTCTGGGGAATGGAAGCTTATTTCAAAAGATTTGATGGCGTTATTAAAACAGAAGTTGGTTATGCTAATGGACATACAGTTGATCCAACATATCAAGAAGTTTGCAGCAACACAACTGGTCATGCTGAAGTTCTTTGGCTTGAATATGACCCCGAAGTGATTTCACTTGATGTGCTATTAGAGCACCTCTGGAAAGTGATTGATCCAACGTCTTTAAACCGACAAGGTGGAGATATTGGGTCGCAGTATAGAACGGGTGTATATTATTTTGACGCGTCCGATGTGGCGGTTATAAATGCATCAAAAGCCAAAGAACAGGAGAAACATGAAAAGCCAATCGTTACTGAGATTGAGCCACTTAAGTGTTATTTTGCTGCTGAAGAATATCATCAAGATTATCTTAAAAAAAATCCAAATGGCTATTGTCATATTAAATTGGATTAAAACGTTTTAAAAAATAAGGAGAATTCAAAGATGGCTGACATCTTTGAGTTCTCCTTTTGTATATCAATTACCAAAAAGTTCTGTGTTTATTTGTATGCCCGTTTTGGTGGTTGCTAGCCCGCCCATGGAGGTTTCTCTTAGCGATGGTGGCATTGCTTTACCCACACGATACATGGCTTCTACGACTTCGTCAAACGGTATGATGCTATTGATCCCCGCTAAGGACATTTCTGCACATAGTAAAGCATTTGCAGCCCCCATACCGTTTCTTTTGGCACAAGGACTTTCCACAAGACCAGCAATAGGATCGCAAACGAGACCAAGTAAATTCTTAAAACACATGGCAGCAGCATTGAAAACTTGCTCAGGTGTACCTCCTAACATATGGACAACAGCCCCTGAAGCCATAGCAGACGCCGTACCAACTTCAGCTTGGCATCCCCCTTCTGCTCCGGAAATAGTTGCGTTCCTAGCAACGATAGTCCCAATCATGTTGGCTGCCAATAATCCTTCAAGTAACTTTTCTTCACTTAATGTGAAGCGCTCTTTTGTCGTCATAAGTACTGCTGGAAGAACACCACATGATCCTGCAGTTGGTGAGGCGACCACTTTTCCCATGGAAGCATTAACTTCCATAGTGCTCAGTGCATAAGCAACAGCTTTTGCAACAGTATCACCACATACTGTTTTGGAAGATTCTATTCTTCTTCTTAGTAAAACACTATCATTGCCTATAATTTTCCCTTTGATATGGTTTTCATCATCATTGATGCCTGCAGTAACTGCATTTTCCATGACACGAAGTACATGTTTCAAGTAATCTCTAATGTAGCCATAGCTTCGACCAGTTTTTTCAATTTCTGATGAAAGTGAAATTTCGTGAAGTGGCTGTTTTTTTTCATTGCAAAAACGGATGATATCTAATCCTGAATTGAATTTCATGGCGCCTCCTAATCGTAAATTTTCTCTATGAGATTGACATTGATCATACCATCAAGATGCATTAGTTCAGTTAGAACACTTAATTCTATCGTTTCATCAGTTTCAATGATGCCTATGGCCTTTTGTCCTTTTTCTTCACGGTAAAGTTTCATGAAAGCGATATTGATACGGTGTTCTGATAGCAAGGTCGAAATTCTTGAAACCATTCCGGAGTTATCTTTATGGTGTGTCACTAAAGTGTTGTAATCCCCTGTATATTGAACGTCTATTCCGTTGATAGAACAGATAATCATTTTTCCGCCACCAATGGAAATGCCTATGATTTCCCAAGTCTGGAGACGATTTGTTTTAGTCGTGATTTTTACTGTATTTGGGTGAGAAACTTCATCTTCTGAAGTGATAAAATGATAATCAAGTGAACGTGTATCTGCGATTTTAAAGGCATCTACGATTCGCTCGTCATCAGGTTTTAAACCTAAAAAACCACCAAGCAAGGCGACATCAGTTCCGTGACCCTTATAAGTCTTTGCAAATGAGCCATAAAGTGTAAATGTTACTTCTGTCACTGGTTGTTTGATGATGTTTCTTGCAATATATCCGATGCGACAAGCACCAGCAGTGTGAGAACTTGATGGTCCAATCATTATCGGACCAATAATATCAAAAATATTGTATTCTTTCATGGCTAACTCCTTAAAATTTCACTAAAAGAGATTGTTATCTCAGGATATTAAAAACATCATAACAAAATGTTTTGATAAAATCTAATAAATTCCCTTATTGTAACAAACTTTTAGTTAATTATAATTTTTATGGGTAAATATAAATTACTTATATAAAAATTACGAATAGGGGTGTAAATATGTCGAAAGCTATACTCAACGGAGTTGACTTTTATAATATTTTCAAATCGGGTGCAGATATTGTTAAAAGGAATAAAGAAAATTTAAATCGAATAAACGTTTTCCCAGTACGAGATGGAGATACTGGAACTAATCTAGCACTTACAATGGGATCGATTGCCGATGAAGCTGTAGTTTCAGAAGATTTTGATATTGTGATTCAATCTATGGCAGATATTGCTTTTGAAAATGCAAGAGGGAACTCTGGGATTATTTTTGCTAGTTTTTTAGGAGGCTTTTCAAGTGCCTGTATCAACCTAAAAACAATTGACTTAGAACAATTTAGTCGCGGAGCTGAACTTGCTGTGGAATCGGCTTACTCTGCTGTATCTGAGCCGGTTGAAGGGACCATGTTAACGGTTATAAGAGAATGGTCGAATTATATTACTACTAACCACAATACACACCAGAAATTTAGTGATCTTTTTGAGGGTGCATATAGAAAAGCAAACCAAGCGCTGGAAGAGACCACTGATATGTTAGAAGTGCTTAAAAAGAACAAAGTTGTTGATTCTGGCGCTAAAGGTTTTGTTATGTTTTTGGAAGGATTCAGCAAATTTATCGGTGATTTTATCCATGGTAATGAAAAAGTAGTACAATCAATCTCTATAGGGCATACACATGCTAAAACGGCTTATACAGACCATCAATCACTTAAATTTAGGTATTGTACTGAAGTTCTGTTAAAAGAAGACATAAAGGTAAAATCAGAAGTAGAAGCCATGCTAGATGGTATTGGTGATTCTTTAATTGTTACCGGAAATGAAAGATTGGTTAAGATACACGTTCATACTGATCGCCCTGATTTAATCACTAAATTATTTGCTGATGCTGGCTATAAAGTATATAAATCAAAAGTAGATGATATGCTCTTACAAGTACAGGTGGAGAAGGGCGCGAAATCTAACATAGGGATACTGACAGATTCAATTGCAGACATAGAAGACCAACAACTTTTATCTGAACAGATTCATATGATTCCGCTTGCGTTAATCGCAGATGAAAGTACTTATCTAGATAAACTCACTGCAACTAAAGATAATTTGTCGAGCATACTCAATCAGAGCAAAACATATCCTACAAGCTCTCAGGCTGAAGTGCGTTTTATAAGCTCTAAGCTTGAATGGCTATTGGGACAGTACGAACATGTGATAATTTTTAGTGTTGCTAAAGCCTTAAGTGGTACATATACCAGTTATGAAAAGGCAATTGAGTCATTTGCAGAAGATAAACATAGGATTCACTTAGTGGATACGAAATTAAATTCTGGTGCTCAGGGCTTAATTGTTCTTAAAGCTGCGCAGATGGCAAATGCGGGTATGCGTGTTGATGAGATTATTAACCGTGCAACTGATGATATTTCTAAAACGAAAATCTTGGTAAGTTTGGATACTTTTAAATATGCAGTTAAAAGTGGCAGAGTACCTTATAGAATAGGTCGCATTTTTGTCATGCTAAGAGCAAAACCGATTATGTCACTAAGTTTAGAGGGAAATGGCATCGCTTCTGGACTGGCATTTTCAAGAAAAGCTGCAGACATGAAGATCTATAGACGTGTCAAAAAGATCATGAAACAGGGAGGCATATCTCAGTATTCAATTGTACACTCAAATAATCCAGAACTTGCGAATGCATATAAAGTACAGTTTGAAGAGCTAATTGGATTTCCACCAGTGATTACCACAGAAATCTCAGCAATAACAGCAATACACGCAGGAATTGGTTCTGTTGCAATTGCATTCACAAGGAAGGAGTAGTTATGTTATTAGAAGTTGGATTGGTTGTTTTAGCATATTTTATGGTTTTCTTTATTATGGGCACCATTTTGAAAAATAATAGTATAGTAGATCAAGCTTGGGGGCTTGGCTTTGTCCTTATTGCCATTTATTCACTGGTTAGGTTGCAAAACTTTGGCATAGTTTCTTTAATCACTGTCTTATTGGTTTCACTTTGGGGTGGAAGACTTTTTTACCATATTATGAGACGCAACTTTGGTAAGCCAGAAGATTTTAGATATGCAAATTGGCGTGAAGAATGGGGAAAGTTTGTTGTAATAAGGGCATTTTTTCAAGTATATTTACTTCAAGGTGCACTGATGTTATCTATTGCATACCCAATTGTGTTAATTCATGAAAAATTAGATCAATCATTTAATGGTTTAACATTTATAGGGGTTATAGTCTGGGGAATAGGGTACTTTTTTGAAGTAGTGGGCGATGCACAACTGCGTGCATTTAAAAAGGATCCTGGAAATAAAGGTAAATTAATGACTACTGGCTTATGGCAGTATACACGTCATCCAAATTATTTTGGAGAAGCGACAATGTGGTGGGGAATATTTATTTTGGCGCTATCAACAGGGGTGACATGGTATTCGATTTTTAGCCCGATCATCATTACACTTTTACTGCTATTTGTTTCTGGTGTTCCAATGCTTGAAAAAGCAATGGAAGGCAGGACGGGGTTTAAAGCATATGCACAAAGAACAAACAAATTTTTTCCATGGTTTCCTAGGGGGTAAGCAATGAAGAGTATCAAAAGTAAAATTGTATTACTGGTAATTGGGAGTGTTTTGGTGACAGCACTTATCTTAGGAGTAGTCTCACAGTATATGATCTACACTACTAACTCTGATCGAATTGATCAGATGGAGAAACAATTAAGAGAAGGATATGATGTTAACATCAAGCATCAAGTGGAGATCATCATAAGTGAACTTGATGGGATTATGAACCAGAAAGATAAAGGCATCATAACGCAATCAGAAGCTGAATTGATTGCTGCGGATGTGATTAGGAATGCCAAGTATGGGAGTTCAGGTTATTTTTGGGCCGATACCACTGATGGTGTGAATGTCGTTTTGCTTGGAAATTCAGAGGTTGAGGGGACAAGTCGCATCGGATTAACAGATACAAAAGGCAACAAGATCTTACAAGGGTTTATTGAACTGATTAACAAAGATGGAGAAGGCTATTATAATTATTATTTTCCAAAACCAAATGAAACTGAAGCATTGCCAAAGCGTGCTTTTGTAAAACTTTATGAGCCTTTTGGTTGGATGATTGGTACTGGAAATTATATTGATGATATTGATGCAACTATAGCAGCGGAAAAAGAACAGATGCAATCAGAAATCTTTACTGCATCTATTGTCTTGGTGGGCGCAATAGTGATAACACTTATCTTAGGTATATTTTTTGCATTTATATTTGGTAGTGCCTTGTCAAAACCAATTTTGAAGCTTTCAGAGATTCTCAATAAGACTTCTAATTTGGACATTAAAAATGATGACATCTATGATTATTTGCTTAAAAACAAAGACGAAACTGGTGTAATTGCAAAAGCTGTTGCGAATCTAAGAAATGTCCTTAGGGATTTAATTGAAGAGATGCAGCAAGACTCAGTTCAACTTGAAAATTCTTCAGATGAACTTCGAAGAGTAGTTGAGTATGGGAGAGAGGGCATAGATGCAGTTACTCAAACGGTTGGGGATTTTGCTTCAGGAGCGACTTCGCAAGCACAAGATGCCATGGTTGCCTCAGAGAAAATGGAAGCACTTGCAAAAGATATTGAAGAAACTGTATCAAGTGCAGCAAAACTCAAGCTCTTTACCAATGCAGTCTCGGATAGCAATATTGAAGGCGTTAAGCAACTAAGCGATCTTAATGTAAAATTCCAAATGACATCAAAAGCAAATGATCTATTAAGTGAAAATGTTGGAACACTTACTATTAAATCTTCCTCAATTGTACAGATTACCAATACGATTCAACAGATTGCTGAGCAAACCAATCTATTAGCACTTAACGCAGCGATCGAAGCGGCTAGAGCAGGTGAAGCAGGAAGAGGATTTGCTGTAGTTGCAGATGAAATTAGGAAGCTTGCAGAAGAAACATCTAAATCAACGACACAGATTGATACGATCATACGTGAGATTTTATCTGAAATAGAGGAAACAGAACAAAACATGAGTTCGTCAAATGAAGCTGTTAAAGTATCGGCAAGCGTGCTTGGAAATGTGGAGATGGCATTTGAAGCAATTGAAAAATCAATAAGTGATACTTTGATGCAGCTTGATTCAATTAGTAATAATATCCAAAATGTTAACCTGAACAAAGACAATGCTACTGAATCTATCCATGGCATATCTGCTGTTACTGAAGAGAACGCAGCGGCTGCTGAAGAAATCGCCGCTACAATGGATACGCAAGCAGAACTAATGAGAGGGATTCAAGACAACTCTACTGAAGTCAAAAAAATTGCTGATGACATGACAAAAATCATTGGTAGATTTAAGGTCTAAAATCTATTTTATTTAAAATGAATAAACGAGTGAATCAAACACTTTTAGGATTGATTCACTCGTTTTTATTGAGCTTAACATATAATTTAAGATTATACGATTTTAGTTGTCCACTGTTCAAGATTCCAGACATCTGTCACAATATCTCTATAGAATTCTGGTTCATGGCTAATGAGTAAAATTGTACCTTTATACGCAATAAGTGCACGTTTGAGTTCTTCTTTGGCATCCACATCGAGATGATTTGTTGGCTCATCTAGAACTAAGAAATTTGTTTCGTTGTTGAGGAGTTTACAAAGTCTAACCTTGGCTTGCTCTCCGCCGCTTAGTACGACGATTTTACTTTCGATGTGTTGTGTGGTAAGACCACATTTTGCAAGTGCAGCGCGAATTTCATACTGTGTATAGGAAGGAAATTCTTTCCAAACTTCTTCAATACAAGTGTTATAGTTAGCTTCTTTTATTTCCTGCTCAAAATAACCAATGTGTAAAAATTCACCTGTATCTACAGAACCCTCAATACTTTGAATCTCACCTAGAACACTTCTTAATAGAGTTGTTTTACCAAGTCCATTGGCACCAGTAATTGCGATTTTTTGACCACGTTCAAGTTTTAAATTGAGTGGCCTACAAAGCGGTTCGTTATAGCCTATTACAAGGTCATTTGTTTGAAAGATTAGCTTCCCAGAAGTTCTAGCGAGTTTAAAGTTAAATTCTGGTTTGGGTTTTTCTCTAGCAAGCTCAATACGGTCCATTTTATCAAGTTTCTTTTGTCTAGACATCGCCATATTTCTTGTAGCTACTCTTGCCTTATTTCTATTAACAAAATCTTCTAGATCAGAAATTTCTTGTTGTTGTTGCTTATAAGCAGATTCAACTTGTTTTTTCTTTGCTTCGTAAACTCGCATAAAGTTATCATAATCACCAACATAGCGGTTGAGTTCTTTGTTATCCATGTGGTAGATGAGGTTGACTACACTATTTAAAAATGGGATATCATGCGATATGAGGATAAAAGCATTTTCATAGTCGTTGAGGTATTTTTTTAACCATTCAATATGTTCTTCATCCAAATAGTTAGTAGGCTCATCTAAAAGAAGAATATCTGGTTTTTCAAGTAATAACTTAGCCAGTAAAACTTTTGTACGCTGCCCACCACTTAAACTATCAACAGGTTTATCGAGACCAACGTCTAGTAGACCAAGTCCTCTTGCCACTTCATTAACTTTAGAATCAGTGATATAAAAATCGTTGTGATTGAGTATATCTTGAATTGTTCCGACGTCTTCCATCATCACATCAAGTTCTTCTGGAGAGACTTCCCCCATGCGCATATACATATCGTTCATTTCAGTTTCCATATCAAATAGGTACTTAAAAGCACTATCGAGAACTGATTTTATAGAAGTTCCTTTTTCAAGTGCAGTATGTTGATCTAGATAACCAACACGCACACGCTTAGACCATTCAATGTTGCCTTCGTCTGGCTCTAACTTGTGTGTAATGATATTCATGAAGGTTGACTTACCTTCGCCGTTCGCGCCAATCAAACCGATATGTTCGCCTTTTAAAAGTCTAAAAGATACATTGTTAAAAATAGCTCTGTCACCAAATCCGTGACTCAGGTTTTTTACTGTTAAGATACTCATGATAAATCCTTTCTATCTTTACACGAAGAATCGTGCTTTAGCTTTCAATTATCCTTTGATATTATATAATAAAAAGATAGAAAATAGCAAAAAAAATTAAAGAGGTAGCCAATGAAAAGTAAATTGACCATTAAAAATGTTGCTAAAATTAATGAATTAAAATATTTAAATGCATTTGAAATCACTTATACCAACAGAGTTGGAGCTGAAAAAAAATGGGAGCTTGTCTCAAGACAAGGATTGGATCGATTAAAAAAAGAATTATATGACAATCAAATTTTTAGCGATGGTGCTATGATTTTCGCAACAAATCGCCAAAAGACTCATGTTGTAATGATAAGAGAGTACAGGGTATCTGCTGGTAAGTATATTTATATGGTGCCAGCTGGTTTAACTGATCCAGGTGAAACAATCGAACAAACTAGTACAAGAGAATTCTTAGAAGAGACAGGGATGCATTTTGAGTTTGTTAAGAGTTCTCCTCCAAGATATTCTTCAGTTGGACTTTCCAATGAAAGAGTTGAAGTGGCTTATGGTTATTTTCATGGAGAGCCAAATGATGAACAGTTGAGTGTTGACGAAGATGTCCAAGTTGTTTTTGTGGATAAAGAGATGGCAATTAAACTTTTGTCCACAGAGGATGTGAGTATAAGAACCGCATTACTTTTAGAACATTTTTTTGACTTAAATGAATTTTTCGTATAGCGTAATATTTGTATTTAATCGAAAGGTGGTTGTAAATGAAAAAATTAACACGTCAAGATGCTGAAGAAATATATGAGCTATGTTCATTATTACGAGATGAAAATGCTAGAATGAGTTTTACAGATATTATCTCTATTGATGATTTAGAGCTTTGGTTTAAAGATGAGAGTATTTCTCTATATGGTATTTATGATGCAGAAGATCACTTAACTGCAATGCTGAAAAGCACACGTGGTAAAGGCAATAAAGCACATAGTGCTTACCTGGCTGCAGCAGTTCATCCAAACTATAGAAAACAAAGTTTAGCAAGTGAGCTAACGTTAAAAGTACTTGATAAATTAAAGTCTGAAGGTATATTGATTGCAAGAACGTATATATACTCATGGAATACAGCTTCTATCGCAACAATAGAAAAGTGTGGCTTTCAGATGAGTGGTCGTGTTATGATGCATGAATACGATGAAATATCAGGTGGTTATATTGATGACCTCATCTACTATAAAATGCTCTAAAATGTGCCTATTATATTAAAAAATAAATAATAATAGGTAATCAAGTACTTCTGTGATATAATGAAGTGTTTGAAAGACAAATATCGTACTATACAAGAGATTTCGGGGAAGAATTCCCAGTCTTGTTAAGAGATATATATGAAAGGAATTATTAATGGAAAAAATTCAATTTAGTGAGTTAAACTGCTCGAGAGAAATCTTGAGAGCTGTTGAAGATATGGGCTTTGAGGAAACAACGCCTATACAAGCAATGGCGATCCCTGTAGCATTTGCAGGAAAAGACCTTGTGGGACAGGCGCAAACAGGTACGGGAAAAACGGCAGCATTTGCAATACCAATGTTAGAGAAAATTGATTTGTCTTCTAAAAATGTTCAGGCACTTGTCTTGTGTCCAACAAGAGAACTTGCAGTTCAAATTTCAGAAGAGGTTAATCGTATTGGTAAATATATGAAAGGATTACACATCCTTCCTATATTTGGTGGCCAGGACATCGAAAGACAAATCAGAGGCTTAAGATCAGGTGCACAAGTGATCATCGGAACTCCTGGACGTGTTCTAGATCATCTTAGAAGACGCACACTTAAACTAGGCAATCTTCAAATGTTGATATTGGATGAAGCTGATGAAATGCTTAATATGGGTTTTAGAGAAGATATTGAGCTCGTAATGAATGAAGTGGATCACGAGATTCAGACTCTTTTATTCTCTGCGACAATGCCTAAAGAAATCCTAAACATCATCAATAAGTACCAAAGAAATCCTGAAATTTTAAAAGTTACACATACTGAACTGACAACTCCAAATATTAAGCAAGTATATTTGGAAATGAAAGATCGCGATAAAATGGAAATCTTGACGCGTTTGATTGACATTTACAATTACAAACTTTCAATTGTTTTCTGTAATACGAAGAAAAGAGTTGATGAAGTTACTGATATGCTACAAGCGCGTGGTTATATGTGTGATAAAATCCACGGAGACATGAAGCAAACACTTAGAATGAATGTTATTAACAAGTTCAAACGTGGTGATATTGAGATCCTTATTGCAACTGACGTTGCTGCTAGAGGACTTGATATTGATAGTGTAGAGGCAGTATTTAACTATGATATGCCTTCACATGAAGAGTATTATGTACACCGTATTGGTAGAACAGGTAGAGCTGGTAAAGATGGCATCTCATTTACATTTATCACATCAAGAGATTTCCACTTACTTAGAAGTATCATGAGATACACTAAGTCTGATATCAAACCACATCCAGTTCCAAAGATCAGTGACCTTGAAGCAATGAAGCGCGAACTTTTCTTAACTAAAATTAAAGAACGCATAGAAACTGGCGTTGATCGTAAATATATTGACATTATCGAGGAATTTACTGATGCCTCATATACTGCTACTGAAGTTGCAGCAGCACTTTTCCAAATGGAACTTGAAATGGAGAATGTTAAAGAAATCGACTCTGTTGATAATTCTAAGATGGCTTCTAGAGATAGAAACGATCGTGGAGATAGAAATGGTGGCGATCGCGCAAGATCGGGTAAACCAAAGAGAACAAGTCAAGGAATGGTACGTATGCATATCAACGTGGGCAATAACAACAATGTTAAGCCAAGAGATATCGTAGGTGCAATTGCTAATGAAGCGGGTATTGAAGGTAAATTGATTGGTTCAGTCGATATATATGATAGTTTTACTTTTGTAGAGATTCCTGAGAGCCAAGCGCAACGCGTTATGGAAAGAATGGATAAAAGAATGATCAAAGGCAAACCAATTTCTATTGAGCCTGCGAAAGATTCAAAAAGCAAAGTAAAGACATCTAAACCTGCGGGACATGATAGTTATGCTAAAAGAAAATCATCTTCTTATAAAGAGGGTGGACGTGAAGGCAGTCGTGATGGCGGAAGATATGAAAACAAAGATCGTGAAAAAAAACGCGTTAAAACTTCTAAACCACCACAGCAATAATTAATTACAAAATAATAGAGCTACCTCAAATGATAGAGTAAATGTCATTTTGAGGTAGCTCTTTTTATATGCTTAGTTTTCTAGTGCTTGAGAGTAGATTCTCACATTATCTGATTGGTTTTCACGTCTTAGATTAAGGAGTTCATCTACTGTAACGATATCATAACCGTCGGCAGTTAGCCCATCTAAGATAGCGCTGAGGGCCTGAGTAGTTGAAGCATTTGTATCGTGAAGTACAATAATTGCACCATCAAAAGCATGATCGAGGATATAGTTTGTAAGATATGCTGAGTCCTTGTATTTTAAGTCATTTGGATCAATTGACCATAATATTGCAGGCATCTGTATATTGCTGATTACATTCTCATTATAGATACCATAAGAAGGTCTATAAAGGAAGGGGAAATAACCTGTCGCCTGACTGATAATATTTTGTGTTTTATCCATTTGTATAATTAAATCTTCATTGGATAAGCGTGTCAACTGCGGATGACTCCATGAATGATTACCAATAAGATGGCCTTCATCATATATGCGTTTTGAGATCTCCATATTATCATTTACCCGAATCCCAAGTAAGAAAAAAGTTGCTACTTTGCTTCTAGACTTGAGAGTATCAAGTATAAGAGGTGTATAGACTGGATCGGGACCATCTTCAAAAGTAATGGCAATTTTCTTTCTACCGACAACGACTGTTATATCATCTTCTTCAGAGGAAGTGGTCTCTTGGGCTTGATTTGCTTCAGTTGTCACAGGCGAAATTGCATATTCTTCAGTTGTTGATTCAAGGTTTGATGGATCTGTGGTGTTTGTTTCTATATCTTCTATTGTTTCTTTTAACTCAATATGTGCTGTAAAAACGTCGAAAGGAATTTCCAACCTAGGTTCACCGATAAAGGCGGGGCCAATTTGGTATTTTTCAAACAGTATGATGATTCCATCATTGGTAAATAGAAAATGTTTGAAATTTGACTCTAGAGGAGAACTTCCTTTTACTACCCAATCTTCGTCAAGTGCAATATTAAGCGCATTTTCATTGATCAATTGATCAAAAACAAATTGAGACAAAATTTCGAGATATGCAGAGGAACCTTTAAACAGATCCTTAAGTGCTAACTCGCGTCCTTGTTCCAAGTTGAAATTAAAGGTATAAATCGTCGATAAGGATTGTGCACCACCTAAGTATTTAGTTTCTTTAAAAAGTAACGACAGATGTCTGGATGTCTCATAAACAATT
Organism: Fusibacter bizertensis; assembly: GCF_029914245.1. Lineage (GTDB taxonomy): Bacteria > Bacillota > Clostridia > Peptostreptococcales > Acidaminobacteraceae > Fusibacter_C > Fusibacter_C bizertensis. Next base: position 118,442 of record NZ_JARYZI010000004.1, on the reverse strand, counting down.
TCATATTCAATTTGAAGTTCAAATGGCCAGTTTTCCTCATTACTAAGATAAGTATCTGCAGTCTCTTGTTTGAAAAGTTCTATGCGGTTTGAAGCAAAAGCATTTAGTGCATTATCGACTTTATTATATCCTGTAACAGGAAAATGGACAGCAATTATCTGATAATCTTCTTCTTCAATAACAGATTGGACACCAATTTCTGGATTTTTATCATCGTTTTTTGAGGGTGATGCTTCTGGTCTAATGGGTGTATCAACTTCTTCAAAAGTAGTAGAGCAAGAAGAAATTATAGTCAATACCACCATGAGCATGAAAATTATGCTGATTTTTTTATTCATGTTATTCCTTTCTGCTTTAACAGGATCAGTGTTTAATTCTATATTTCTATTTTAGTATAATTAGCTAAGGAAAGAAATAGAATTGTTAAGTCAATTATCAGGTTGTAGATTGACCAAGCACCTCGCTTATGATAAACTTTTCACATGAAAAGCACCTTAGTCATTCAAATAGAGCGTTGGAGGAGTTATGCCGCATATTATTTTTAAAGGCATCGATATGGAAGATGTTAAACGTGTAGACAAATTGATAGTAAAAGAGATTTCAAATATCGTCAACTGCCCAGTAGATCATTTTACAGTGGAGTGGACACCAACTATTTTTATCTCTCAAGGTGTTGAAAATACAGGTGGTTATCCTTTTGTAACCGTGAACTGGTTTAAGAGGTCACGTGAACAACGTGATGAAGTCGCTAAACTAATCACTGGACAAATACTTGACCTTGGCTATACTGATGTTTGTGTTTATTTCCATGAACTAGAGCCAAGTGCATACTATGAAAATGGAATACACTATTAAAAAATAAAATCTAGCCTATATGCATACGTTTGAAACGTAGCGAGGGCTAGATTTTTTAATTCATTTAGAAGTTATTTTACGACTCTTAAGAAAACAACTTTTAAATAATTGCTTTCTTCATAAAGATGATGTGATCTAAAATCTTTAGGTAGCTGATGAGTTTCGATTATTTCAAATCTTTCTCCAGCAGCATTAAACCCTCTTCCAATGAGTTGCTTAAACTTATCAAGCGAGATTGTACTAGAGTTATTTGAAGCTATAATAATACCACCTTTTTTTGTGATACGGATAGCATCTGCAAGCAATTCTGGATAATCTTTTTCAGCACTAAAAGTGAAATCCTTAGATTTTGCGTAACTAGGTGGATCTAAAATTACCAAATCAAAGAACAAACCTTTTTTATGTGCAAATTTAAAATAATGAAAAACGTCTTCAACTAAGATATGATGAGGTTCAAGCGGTAGTTGATTGAGCTTGAAGTTTGTCTGAGTATGTTCAAGGCTTCTATTTGCAAGGTCAACACTTGTAACACTTTTAGCACCGCCTATGGCAGCAAAAACTGAAAACGCACCAGTATATGAAAATGTATTGAGTACAGTTTTACCTCTTGAATAGTTGTTGCGAATTGATTTTCTAACTTCTCTTTGATCGAGAAAAACGCCGACCATAGCACCTTCATTAAAGAATACAGATAAATTAACGCCATTTTCTTTTACAACAAGTGGAAACTCTGCTTCTTTTCCTGTAATGAAGCCATCTTCATGTTCAGACACCGCATTTTCAAATCGTAACTTTTCATAAATTCCATCAAACTCTACTGATTTTTTTAGTGCTTCAACGATAAGTGGTTTATAGTGATAGATGCCTTCACTATACCAGTTGATGAGATAATAACCATTATAAAAATCAATTGTTAATCCACCGATGCCATCGCCTTCACCATTAAATACTCTAAAAGCATTGGTTTTGGGATTGTTATATAGTCCTAACCTCTTCTCTATGCTTTGATAAATTTTGCGTTGAAAGAAAACTAAATCAATTTTTTCTTTTTCGTTTCTTGAAAGCACCCATCCAAGTCCTTTGTTTTGATGACCTAGATATCCTGTAGCAACATATTTTCCGCGTTCATCAACCAGTTTGAGCAGTGATCCCTCAGCAAGATTTTCAGCTTCAAGAAGCTGGTAACCAATGATTCCTTCTTTAAAAATTAATGGGTATTGTTTTTTAAATTTTTCTACGTGTTTTTCATGTAATTTAATCTCGTACATTTGTACTCCTTTTTTTACTCTACTGAGCAATTATTTGATGCGAATGAATTGATTCAGCAAAGAGCAATGCATCCTCAAAATTTTCAAATATATGTTCCTCACCAATGAGCTCGATTATTCCAGCTTTTGCAAGAACTTCGCGAGGTTGATTTTTTAATCCAGAAAAGACAATTTTAATTTTGTGTTTTTTACAGGTTGAGATAAAGCGTTTAAGTGCATGCACTGCTGTTGCGTCCATAGCAGGAACGTTTCTAAGTCTTAATATCAAAGTCTGAGTTTTTCCATCTACTTCATTTATAACTTCTAAGAATTTATCAGCTGCACCGAAAAAAAACGGACCATTGACTTCATAAACTTGAATTCTTGCAGGAAGTCTTTGTAACAAAGAGCGGTCAAATGAGGGGGTAAAACTATCGTCTTCTTCAGCATTATCTCTAGTAAGTTCCGTGATTTCAGTTACATCAGCCATACGTTTCATGAAAAGTAACGCAGCAAGTACCATACCAATCTCTATTGCAGCAACTAAGTCAACTAATACAGTGATGAAGAAAGTCATGAGTAACACGAGGACATCACTTTTGGGTGATTTTAGAAGACCAATAAATTCACGCCATTCACTCATATTATATGCAACAACAATGAGAATTGCTGCAAGTGCCGAAAGCGGAATCAACTTAGCAAGTGGCATAAAAACAAGCATAATGAGTAATAATGCTAAAGCATGTACCATGCCTGCTACTGGTGTACGACCACCGTTTTTGATATTGGCAACTGTTCGAGCAATTGCGCCAGTTGCTGGTATTCCACCGAAAAGACCAGAAGTCATGTTGGCGATTCCTTGAGCAATTAACTCTGTATTTGATCTGTGTCTCCCACCGATCATCCCATCAGCTACTACTGCTGAGAGTAGAGATTCAATAGATCCCAGAAGTGCAATAGTAAATGCAGGTCCAATTAATACTTTGACTTTTTCAAGGCTGAAAGCGGGTATATGTGGCATTGGGAGAGCTGAAGATAACTCGCCAAATTTTGAACCAATAGTCATCACATCTATACCGGATATTTGGACGATCAAAGTTGTGACAATTAAGGCAACTAGTGATCCGGGAATCTTAATTTTATCTTTTGGCCAAAAAACTATAATTAATAGAGCAATTATACCAATTAATAATGTATATAAATGCGTCGTATTTATAGCGCTCATGTAGGCTTCCCATTTGCCAATGAATTCTGCAGGGACAGATTCTATACGAAGTCCCAGAAAATCTTTTACTTGGGATGAGAAAATTGTAACTGCAATACCACTTGTAAATCCTGTTGTTATAGGATGAGGAATATATTTGATGACACTACCAAGTCTAAATAGACCCATCAGAATCATCATTGCACCACCCATCATCGTCGCCATAATAAGGCCATCAACACCGTATTTCACAACGATTCCATAGACGATGACCATAAAAGCGCCTGTAGGTCCACCTATTTGAACACGGCTACCTCCAAGGAATGAGATTAAGAAACCAGCAATAATAGCAGTATGTAGTCCTTTTTCGGGGCTTACACCTGATGCTATAGCAAGTGCAATGGAAAGTGGTAAAGCGATTATTGCAACGATAATACCTGCTGTAAAATCACTAAGAAACTGTTGTTTTGTATAATTTTTAATGGTTGTAAAAAACTTAGGTCGAAATTGATTCATCTTTCCCCCTTTGCAAGTTGAAATATAACGTTAACAAAGCATCTGTTGATAATAACAGCCAATGTTGTTATAATTGGTTCGTATATGAACGCTAATCTTGCAACTGATATTGTCGTATAAAACACCCATATTATTGTAGCACTTTAATGGGAGTGTTACCACATTCATTTTAAAAGGAAGACAATACAATGATCTCTAATGAAAGAATTCAATATTTACATAAAAATGGCGTAAATCAAGAGGGAAAGTTTATAGTCTATTGGATGCAAGGTGCTCAGAGAGTGCTTGACAACCATGCCCTTGAATTTGCTATATTAAAAGCCAATGAGCTAAATGTACCTCTAATAGTAGCTTTTGTAATAATACCCGATTTTCCCAGTGCTAACGCACGTCATTTTCTCTTTATGTTAGAAGGTCTACTTGAAGTAAGCAAAGCACTTAAGGCGAGAGGTATAGGTTTTTATTTACAGAAGGGTCAGCTTTTGGAGCAATTGTTAAAGCTTGAGAAAAGCACAAAAGTTTTGATTATGGATAAGGGATATGGTACTTACGAACGAGAGATTAGAGCTGAAGTTACAGCAGCATTTGGCTGTGATGCTTATGAAATTGATACAAATTTAGTCGTACCAGTTGAAACTGCTTATCAGAAGGAAGCTTATGCAGCTTACGCCATAAGACCTTCTATTATGCGATTGATAGATCAATTTAATGAGCGCTGTGAAGAGAGACTGCCCCATATCGCTTTTGTATCATTTCAAGACTTGGATATGGCTAATAGCCTCGAAATTGATAACCCTGTAGCGTTTATGGCTGAACATCTTAGTCATTTAGAAAGTCTTCCTAAGATAACTGGATTTTATGGTGGCACTTCGCAAGCAATTAATAAACTAGAAGCTTTTGTTGAAGATGGATTGGCACTATATGAAAACAAACAATCTGATCCTGGGAGTTTTGGCACTTCAAAACTGAGCCCATATTTGCATTTTGGCCAAATCGCACCAGTAACAATACTCAGTAGAGTTGAAAATAAATCAAAAGCATTTGTAGAGCAACTTGTTGTAAGACGGGAACTTGCTTATAATTATATCTACTTTTCAGGAGACAATAGATTAACACTAAAAGAGACACTGCCTAGCTGGGCTTATGAGTCGTTGATGGCCCATGCATCAGATACAAGAGAATACCTATATAATCTTTCAACACTAGAATCTGGAAAAACACATGACCCTTATTGGAACGCAGCACAACTAGAAATGGTGCTAAGTGGTCATATGCATAATACGATGCGTATGTACTGGGGAAAAAAGATAATCGAATGGACAAACCACCCAGAGAAGGCATATGAATGGATGCGATACTTAAATGATAAGTATTCTTTAGATGGAAGAGACCCCAACGGTTATGCTGGAATTGCATGGTGTTTTGGAAAACACGATAGGCCGTGGAGAGAGAGAGCCATCTTTGGTAAAATCCGGTATATGAACGACAAAGGCTTAATAAGAAAATACAATATGACAGAGTACCTTGCCCATGTAGCGCAGTTGAGAGGAGCAGATTTTGAATAAATATAATAAAAAAAAGATAGATTTTTTAGAATCTTGGCGGACAAATGCAATTCCATTTTTGAAGATGATAATGATTTATGTGTTTATCATTATTGGCACTGAAGCAGTTTTTAGAAAGAGCTTAGTTGGCACTCTGACTTGGGTTGCACAGTCTCCTTTTCTATTTTTACTTAACCTTGCAATGTTGGTTATGGTCTCAAGCTTACTTCTGATTATTACCAAAAGGATTGTATGGGTAACGATTTTTGTTGGTACAGTAGCAACGATTCTAAGCTTTGTGAATATAGGTAAGTATGCACTTAGAAATGTCCCGCTGCTGTATGAAGACTTTTTTCTTGTGAAAGAAGTTTGGGTTTTGATGCCTCAACTGGTGAACGCAAAGACACTACTGATGGTAGTGATTGGTGCTCTTGTACTTGCAGCTATTAGCTTTTTCTTGTTTAAATTCTTTAAAAGCAATTCTCTTCATAAGCATAGGTTACTTTCGGCGACAGTGATGATGGTATCATTAATTTTGTTGATCGTTGGTCAAAATGTAAACTCAGCTGATATTGATATTTCCAAGAGTGGCTTTTTATATTCTTTGTCCAATAATACGAGAGCAGCCTCGGTTGTCGTTGATGAAGCACAGCTTGAAGCTGCTGACAATCTGTTCACAAAATATGTGCAAGAGTATAACACACAAAATCCAGCTGATTCTGTAGAAGATGCTGTTAAGCCCAATATCATTATCATTCAAAGTGAAGCTTTTTGGGACATCAATAAACTTGGTATAAAAATGTCTAAGAATCCGATTTCATTTTTTGAATCTTTACGAGAAGAAAGCCACTATGGTGAACTTTATGTCCCAGTTGTAGGTGGTGGTACTTCTAATACGGAGTTTGAGATATTAACTGGCATGACGCTCAAAAATTATTCTAATGATTGGTATATGGTTTATCCCAATGAGATTAAGAGTTCCACAGTATCATTGGCTTCAATTTTAAGAAAACAAGGCTATGAATCTGTTGGAATTCATCCTTATATGTCATGGTACTACAACCGCTTAGAAGTATATAAATATCTTGGATTCAATGCATTTAAAACCATTGAGTTTATGAATAACATTGATAAAGTTGGGGACTTTGCTTCAGATCAGTATGCAACAGATCAAATTATTAAGGCAGTAGAGACAACTGACAAGCCGCTTTTTAATTTTACAGTCACAATGCAAAATCATGGACCATATGGAAATCTTAGATTTGCTGCGGATGAGTTTGATATCGATATTAACTCAAAAATGTCTGATTCTAGCCGCTATTTCCTTCATAATTATGTACAAGGTCTTTACCTTTCGGATTTAGCACTTGAAAATCTAGTGGACTATCTTAGAGAATGTGGAGAACCGACAATTCTTGTGTTTTATGGTGATCACTTGCCGATGCTAGGTGAAGATTATCAGGCTTATAGAGATGTTGATTATGTAGGCGATGAAGATAATGCGTCGCTCCAAGTAGACCTTCGAATGATGGCGATCCCATATGTGATGTGGAAAAATTATGATGATACCTCAGTTAAGACACCTACAATGAACGCTTCTTACTTAACTTCGTATTTGTTGAAAGAAGCAGGTCTTGATATGCCAGATTATCTTAAAGCACTCTACATGGCAAGAGAGAGTATGCCATTATACTTTAGAAATTTTGGTTATGATGTAAAAGGAGATAAACTCTCATCTGATACTGCGGAGTTTATGAACACAAAAGCACTTTATTTATCAATTTATGATGATTTAAAAGAAGGAGTAGGCACTAGCGACTGGCTAATTGATGATTTTGTAGATTACAATAAGGCTTTATCTGAAATTCACATCAGTTCAGCAACTGTGTTAACAAATCAAACAGATATAGTGGGGAACCATTTTTATGAATCAATGGTTGTAATGGTCAATGGTGAAAAAACAAGTTTTGAATTTGTGGATGATCAACATATTACACTAAAAAAGAAACTGACATCAGGTGATAAAATTGAGATGAAACTATATGATAGTGAAGATAAAATTCTAGGAAGTGCGCCAGTTTTTATGATGCCTTAATGATAAGAGAGGTTTATAATGAAACTATTAAAAATTGAGGATTTGATTAAAGGGAAATTTATAGCCCGTCCAAATCGCTACATCGCAGAAGTTGAGATTGATGGGAAAATAGAAACTGTTCATGTGCATGATCCTGGCAGGTTAAAAGAATTACTATTTGAAAATAATGAGGTACTGGTTAAATATGTAGCTTCAGAAACACGTAAAACAAGCTGGGATATGATAGCTGCTAAAAAAGAAAATGAATTTGTTTTGATTCATTCTGGCTATCATCGTTATATTGCTGAAGCTATACTAAAACACCCTAAGCTCAATCCTTTCGGTGAATTTGAAACTTTAAAAGCTGAAGTTAAATATGGAAAATCTAGAATTGACTTTAAAGGCAATATAATGAATACACAAACAAAAGTAATCGAAGAATTATGGGTTGAAGTGAAAGGCTGCTCACTATCTGAAGATAAAGTAGCTATGTTTCCTGATGCACCTACGATCAGAGGCACTAGGCATCTAGAGGAACTTATAGAGATTAGAAATCATGGTGCAAGAGCAGGTGTTTTACTTTTGGTTTTAAGTGATGCAGACCTATTTGTACCAAAGATAGATACTGATCCAAAATTTTACGAAGCCTTTTATAGAGCAATAGATAGCGGTGTTGAAATCCACCCTATAAAAGTGTTGTTATCATCATCAGGTGATTTAAATTACTTTGGCACAGTGCCAATAAAGGATGTCTAATATGAGTAGTATTTTGCTTTATCTAGGGTTGTTAATTGTGGGCGGCTTTTTAAGTTACAAAGGATGGATTCATAAGAATTTAAGTGCTAAAATCGATAAACTTCAATTGGCGTGTTTGTTTGCTCTTTTATTTGTGATGGGGATGCGTATCGGCATGAATGATCGCGTACTAGAAGCTTTTGCACAAATAGGATTACATGCAGTGCTTTATGCAATTTTCACGGTGGCTGGAAGTGTATTTATGGTGCATATCCTCCTTAAATTTTTTGGAAAACGTAAGGAGGCAAACTGATGACGATCAAGATTATTTTAGCTGTAATTATAGGTGGTGTTGTGGGTTTCTTTGTACCAGATTCGTTTTATGCAGCAACAGATGTACTTTTGACAATAGGGCTATGTTTGCTTTTGTTTTTTGTGGGAATAGATATTGGAAAAAATAAAAATGTAATGCGTGATATCAAACGTTCAGGGCGACTTTTTTTCTTGATACCACTTGGTGTAGCAGTGGGAAGTTTACTTGGCGCGATTGGTGTTGGTTTTCTTTTAGGTTATCCAATCAATGAATCAGGGGCAATTGGTTCGGGTATGGGCTGGTATACTTTATCATCAATTATCATCGCACCTTATTCTTCAGAACTTTCGGTACTCGCTTTTTTAACCAATGTAGTTAGAGAGGTATTTGCAATTGCGTTAATTCCTATTATTGCTAAGCATATTGGATTTATTGAGGCAATTGCACCATCAGGAGCAACTGCTATGGATACAACTTTACCGATTATTTCTCGTAATACCAACGGAGAAACAGCAATTTTATCTTTTTCAACGGGTTTAATCCTCTCCACTATGGTTCCTATTTTAGTGCCACTTTTTTTATTCAAGTAAAAACTTCTAATGGATTGAAAGCACAAAAAAGGGGAGTCACAACATAATAATGTGAGACTCCCCTTTAAATATTTTTTACATTGTTTCAATAAATTCTAAAACTTTATCATAGTCGGGATGTGAACCGACTTCTTTAACATATTCTACATAGCGAACTTCATCATTGGCATCTACAACAACGATTCCTCTTGCTAATAGTCTAAGTCCTTCAATCGCATAACCATACTTGACACCAAAATCTAAATTTTTATGATCTGAAACAACAATAGAGTTTTCGATGCTATTGGCTACACAAAATCTCTTTTGAGCAAATGGTAAGTCAACGCTTATTGTAACAACCATTACATCTGGATTTTTAGTTGCTTCTTCGTTGAAGCGAATCGTTTGAAATTCACAGATGCGTGTATCGATTGAAGGTACAACACTATAAACTCTTATTTTTCCTTTTAATTCTTCAGAATTAAATTCAGACATATCTGGTTTAGTTGCTTTAAATTCAGGAGCCTTCATACCAACTTTTATTTCTTCACCTAATAAAGTAATAGGATTTCCACCCATAGTGATTTGATCTCTCATGTAAAACCTCCATATTTTTGTTTACATACTATAGTTAACCCAAAGCATCAGATTTAAACAATTTTCTCAGTAGTTTACAAAATGTTAAAAAATGGCGTTCACAAGGCTATAGAATGGGTGTATAGTGAATATTGTAGGAATGAAATTAGGAGGTAATTATGTTTAGACCTATGCGAAAAACAAAAAAAGAGATGCCGTTAGAAAGAATAGAAAAATTGATATCAGAGGGTGAATATGGTGTTCTAGCAGTAATTGATACAAATGGTTACCCGTATAGCATCCCTGTAAACTATGTTGCTGATGCGAAAAACATCTATATACATTGTGCAACTGAGGGGATGAAGATTGATGCAATCCTAGCAAATGACAAAGTATCATTTACTATAGTAGGTAGACATTCAGTTGTTGCAAAACGCTTCTCTAGTGATTTTGAAAGTGTTGTCTGCTTTGGAAAAGCAAGGTTTATTGATGACGAAGTTGAGAAATTAGAAATTCTAAAATCATTTATTGTTAAATATGCGCCTGATTTTCAAGAAAGTGGTTTTAAATACGCGAGTACTGATCATATGAAAACTTCAATAATTGCGATAGAGATTGAACATAAAACTGGTAAGACGACTCTTGATTTGTAAATATAGCTATATTAATAGAAAGAAAAGGAATTTAGATGTATAAAATAGAAGAAAGATATCATCCTATAATTGAACTTGCCCTAGAAGTCGGTGCACTTCAGAGACAATTTTTTAGAAAAGATGGGCTTGAGATTTCAACCAAAAGTAGTACAGTTGACATGGTTACAGAAGCCGATATAGCATGTGACCAATTGATTGTTAATCGTATAAAAGAACTGTTTCCACTAGACGAGATCTTATCTGAGGAACAAGGACTACAGCCTTTAACGCAAGATGAAACATCTGGTTATCAATGGATCATAGATCCACTAGATGGAACGACAAATTTCTCTATAGGTCATCCAATCTTTGCAGTATCAATCGCTAGATGGTATAAAGAAGAGCCAGAGTTTGGCGTAGTTTATATCCCCATGTTAAATGAACTCTATTATGCTCAGAAAGGGCGTGGTGCTTTTTATAACGACAAAGTGATGCGCATCTCAAAACAGACAAAGCTCAATGAATCTGTTCTTGCTACAGGTTTTCCATATGATCGCGCCACTGCTATAAATAATAATTCTAAAAATATTGAAAAGATGATTCCATTAATCAAAGGGGTAAGAAGAATGGGAGCTGCAGCATATGATCTTTGTCTAGTGGCTTCTGGTATATATGATGCGTATTGGGAGCTTAGATTAGGTAAGTGGGATATGGGTGCAGGTTGTCTGATGATTACTGAAGCTGGTGGTGAGTTTAGGATGACCATTGACGATGGCAAATATAATGTAATCACAGGGCCCAAAGCACTCTGCGATCAAATTGAAAAAATAGTAAATATGTCTAATGGTGACGAGTAATAAAATATATTTTTAATTTTAAAAAAAGTGACATTTGAAATTTTATGACATATGATATTCTGTATGTCAAAGGATAAGAGGATGGATATCAAGATGATAAAAAAAAGTATTGTGATCGTAATGGGGAGTCATCGTAGTAACGGCAACACACAGTATTTAGTTCATAATCTTGTGGATAGATTAAACACATTAGCACTTTATCCACAAGTGATTGATGTGAATACACTTAATATAAAACATTGTATCGACTGTAATATATGCAAAGAAAATTGGGGACAATGTGTGCATGATGACGATATGACAGATGTCTACGCACTGTTTAAACAAGCTGATGTGCTCATAATTGCTTCTCCTGTCTATTTTAACGGTGTAACAAGTAAGCTTAAAACACTGATTGATCGATGTCAGATGATTTTTTTGTGTGACTTTGAACATCATAAGCCATTTGTTGAACAAGTAAATCCAGATGAAAAATTGGGTTTTGTATTTTCTATAGGTGGCGCCAATACTTATCCTCATCAATTTATGGGGAATGAGCTGACAATTAAACTCGTTTTTGATAACTTGAGAGTACCTCTTACAAATCACTTGAAATACTTTGGTACAGACCATCAACTTTTAGTTGACCGAAGTGAAGTTTCAAAGGATTTAGATGAAATCGTAAAGGATATTGAAGCATACTTAATGCCGTGAGATGGCAGTTTGTAAATGAAGACTATAACAAAGGGGTGAGTAGTTTGAAAGAGAAGTTCAAATTGGGATTAATTCAGATGATTACATCTAGGGATAAATCGATTGCAGTTGGCAAAGCTATTGAAAATATCTCACAGCTAGCAGACAATGGGGCGAATCTTGTTGTCCTACCTGAGATGTTCAATTGTCCATATGAAACCCAACGCTTTCCGAGCTATGCCGAGCCAGAAGGTGGCGAAACATGGCAAAAGATGCAGCAAATTGCCATTGAAAAGAAAATTTACCTTGTTGCAGGTTCTATACCTGAGATAGAGGCAGGCAAGATCTATAACACTTCATTTGTATTTGATCCAAATGGAAATCAAATAGGCAAACATAGAAAAATTCATATGTTTGATATAAATATCGAAAATGGGCAATATTTTAAAGAGTCTGAAACGTTAGAAGCTGGAAATCAACCTACTGTTTTTGAAACAGAGTATGGTAAAATTGGTTTGGCAATTTGTTATGATATTAGGTTTCCTGAACTGGCGAGGCTTATGGTAGCAGAGGGTGCAAAAATGATCATATACCCAGCAGCATTTAATATGACTACTGGACCAGCACATTGGGAACTGTTATTTAGATCTAGAGCTGTGGACAATCAAGTTTTTACAGTGGGTTGTGCACCTGCTAGAGATTACTCTTTAGGATATATCTCTTATGGCAATTCTATTGTGGTTGATCCTTGGGGTGATGTTTTAGGCAGACTTGATGATACTGAAGGCTACTTACTAGGTGAAATTGATTTTAATGAAGTAAGACAGATTAGAGAACAACTGCCAATCATCAGACAACTTAGAAATGATGTATATTCAACTAAGTTAAAATAGTATAACAACAAGACAATCAAGAAAAACCTGTGATTCTTCTTTTAAAAGAGAATCACAGGTTTTGTTGATTTTTGTCCGTTTCTTTCAGCTATTACTTAATAGAAGCAAAATATTCAAAATTAATTAAATCATATATGAAGTTGTTCCTCACTGATAATCTTCACACTTGCATCTAATTCATAGACTAAATCTTTTCTTTCGATGATGACTTTAGCGCGTTTAGCAAGCTCAGGTGTGGTTTTTATGTTGAGCAAGAGTTCTCTAGCTGGATTGATAGCAACCGGATGACCAACGCGACTTAACATAGAAAAATCTCCGTTTGTGTCGCCATAAGCAAAACTTTGAGATAAATCTATATTAAATTCTTTAACGATTTCATCAATTGCGCTATTTTTACTATCAGAATCCCACATTGGGACTACTTCCCCTGTATAACATCCGTCGCGATCGACTAAATAGCCAGTTCCGCGATAGCCATCAATGTTATATTTATCAGCCATTTTTGAAACTAGAAAATCTGGACTTCCAGAAATGAAGAAAACTTTATGACCCTGCAGTTTATGCCATAAGATGCGGCTTCTCGTGTACTTGTAAACAATATCACCATGTAGTGTAACAACTTGATTAGAGATAAACTCTAGATCTGCAACACGCCTTCCTTTTAAAGCATCGTAATAAGTGTTTACAAGTTCCATCATATAATCATCATATTCTCCGACGCGTTTACGCCATTCAGTAAAAGCGTTTTTGAGACTAGTATGCCAAAGGGCGGGATCTATAATCTCATATTTTACCATCTTTTTAAAGTGTTCTATCATCAATGAATTGCGGTAAAGTGTACCGTCAATATCAAAAAATGCAGCTATATTCATATATTCCTCCAATTTAGTTAAGTGTTGTTTGACTATTATTATATTATACCCTTTGCGTGGAAACTTGCGACCTTTTTTTTACGATGATTTTTCTTGATATGGTGGGACATTTATGATAATCTAATTTGGAGTTTGATTTTTAGTGAAAGATTTATCATTGGGAGGATTTATCGTGGATCAGAACGAAAGAAAGATTTTTACAGCAGACCCGTCGGCACTTGGATTATTTGGTCTTGCTATGGTTACTTTTGTGGCTTCAACGCAAAAGTTAGGATGGACTACAGGTACATCTTTTATTATTCCTTGGGCAATTTTCTTAGGTGCAATGGCACAAGTATATGCATGTGTTAATGACGCTAAAAAAGGAAATGTATTTGGTGCTACAGCATTTGGTGCGTATTCACTATTTTGGTTAGCTGTTGCAATGACTTGGATGACCTCAAATGGCGTTTTCGGAGAGGCAATGAAAGCTAATGCTGATGTCAAACAGCTTGGTTTCGCTTTTCTTGGCTATTTGATTTTCTCACTTTATATGACATTGGCATCACTTGAAACAAATAAGGTTCTAATGATTATTTTTGTATTAATTGATTTTCTTTTCCTTGGATTATCTTTAAGTGTAATTTGGGGCATAGAGATTGGTCATGAGATTGCTGCAGTGAGTGAGTTTTTAATTGCACTTGTTGGTTTCTATGGATCAGCAGCAAATGTAATCAACCATACTTTTGGTAGAGCTTTCTTACCTGTTGGTAAGCCACTTGGTATTTTCAAAAAATAACAAGTTACTAGTTGAATTTACAAATTTGCCGCACAGTGATGTGCGGCTTTTTTTTTAAAATCATATCCTGTTTTTTATTTCTCGACTATTCAATTTAACGAATTTGATGTACAATAAGGTTGAAGATGTAAGGAGGTTATATGACTGAGAATATTTTAAAGGTTCAAATTGAACAAACCGAAGGATTGCCATTTTCAGAAGAAGCAATTTTCAAGGCAGTCGCTGATAATTTAGATAGAATTGACACTGAAAGTGATGAGGCGTGTTTACTTGTTACTGGTCCTATGGCGATGATTTTGTATTGGGAAGGCGATAAGGTAATCGTTGAACGTGTAATGCGTTCAGACGATTTAAAAAACGAGCTATAAGTACGTGAATGTCTAGGAAAAATTCAGTATAGAAACTGGATTTTATTATGTTATGAATCATAAATTAAAAAGCTCTTACTAGAACAGGGATTATCGTCTAGAAAGAGCTTTTGTTTATTAACAAATCAAGTATATTAATAGCCATAGTTTCCATCGACAAAGATGACATGTATTCTGTCTTTATCGCGTTGATGAGCAATGATACTGTAACTACAGCAAATTCTACCTTCACTTCGACAATCCGAACAGGAGCCAGTAAATGTACAAGGTGTGCCAGTATTTAATCTAACATTATTTGCTGGGGCACAAACTTCACGGTTTCTTGTAACCGCTTCTTCGATATTCTTTACGATTTTGTTTGCAGATAAGATGATGAATACTTTGTCTGGTCCATATGAGATTGCAGCAACTCTATTGCCAGCCCCATCTACATTATAGAGTTCTCCTTTTTCAGTAATGGCATTTGAACTACAAAAATATGCATTTGCTGAAAAGGCATTTCTGTGTACTTGCTTAAGTTCAGCTGCTGTTATTTCAGGTGCATAGCGATCATAAAAATGATAAGGTTGTTCACGAATCCAATCAATCAAACCCGTTTCAAAAAGAGTCATTGAACCACCAACTGCAACTGAAGCTTGCTCAGGTACAAGTTTTTTGAGAAGGTCTTTAAGTGCATCAGTTGAATGAACATAATAACCATTCATGTTGTTTTTGGATAAATTCACAATTGTTCGTGCAATACGTGCTTCGGTAACTTTTTTGAGATTTTGATCCATCTTTTTTCTCCTTTTGTTAAATTGATAGTTTCAGTTAGAGTGTATCTAAAAAACGTAATAAAAACAACTTTTTGCGTTTATTCATAAAAAATTTAATATTTATAGGATTAATTATTAGTATGAGTAGGTTATAATTAGGGTAACTAACGTAAATAGAGGTCTTAGATGTTTATAATATAAATGATAAGGTGAGTGAAATATGAAAAAATGTTCTGAATGTAAAAAAAATGTAGCTATGATGAGGACGGCAAAAACTGAGAATGGCAAGACTGAATATGTAGATTTGTGTCTTGAATGTGCTCAGAAAAAAGGCTACCCAGTTATGGATGAAATAATGAATCAAATCAACTTAAGCCCAGAAGAGATGGACAATCTTTCAAAGCAGATGAATCATCTTTTTGACAATGTTTCTCAGGACGAAGATAATCCTTTGATGCAGTTTATGAATTTTGATCAAGATCATGAGCATTTTGATGATGAAGATGAAGAAATTGATCTTGAAGGCTATGATGATGCTTTTGTTGATGAAGAAGAGGATTTTAGTTACGATGAAGCTGAAGCCGAAGAAAGAACAGGTAACGATAAGAAGAAATCTAAGAAACTTAAACTAAAAACACTTAGTAAATACGGTAGTAACTTGATTGAAAAAGCAAATAAGGGTGAAATTGATAGAATTATAGGTAGAAATCGTGAAATTGACAGAGTCGTACAGATCTTAAATCGACGTAGTAAAAATAATCCACTCTTGTTGGGTGAGCCTGGTGTGGGTAAAACAGCAATCGCAGAAGGGCTTGCTGTGCGTATCGTGGAAAAACAAGTGCCTGAAAAGTTATTGGATACGGAGATTTATCTTTTGGACATGACTGCAATTGTTGCAGGAACTCAGTTTAGAGGACAATTTGAAGGTCGTATGAAAGCCATTATCACTGAAGCTTCAAAACATGGCAATATCATATTGGTGATTGATGAGGTCCACAATATCATGGGAGCAGGTGAAGTACATGGTGGAGTTATGAATGCAGCCAATATACTTAAACCTGCACTTGCAAGAGGCGAAGTACAGATTATAGGTGCGACAACACTGGATGAATATCGTAAGCATATTGAGAAAGATGCAGCGCTTGAAAGACGTTTTCAACCTGTGATTGTTGATGAACCAAGTGTTGAGGACAGCATCGAAATCTTAAAAGGAATCAAAGATTATTATGAGAGTTTTCATAAGATTGTTATAGATGATGATGTGATAGAAGCAGCTGTAAAGATGTCAGAACGCTATATTACGGATCGTTTTTTACCAGATAAAGCAATTGATGTTATTGATGAAGCAGGCTCTCGCGCAAATCTAAAAAATCATGGTTTGGTTGAAGTTAAGGCGTTAGAAGAAGAGATTCAAAGGCTAGAAACGTTAAGAGCAGAAGCAACTGAAGCCGGTGATTATGAAAAATCTGCTGAGCTTAAAGCGGAAATGATTCGATTAACTGAGAAAATAGAGAATTTAGATAAAGAAAGTGCACATGTATCTTTAACTGTAGAAGATGTAGCATATGTGATTGAAGCATGGACCAAGATTCCAGTTAAAAGTATCACAGAAGAAGAAGCTGAGAAGTTAATTGAACTTGAGAATAGACTACACAAACGCGTGATTGGTCAGCAAGATGCTGTAGATGCAATATCAAAAGCAGTGAGAAGAAATCGATCTGGATTTAGAAAGAAAAGAAAGCCAGCATCTTTTATCTTCGTTGGTCCAACAGGTGTGGGTAAAACTGAACTTGCTAAGTCTTTAGCAGAAGAACTCTTTGGAACTGAAGACGCAATCATACGTGTTGATATGTCAGAATTTATGGAGAAACACACCGTTTCTAAATTGATTGGTGCCCCTCCTGGATATGTAGGCTATGAACAAGGCGGTCAGTTAACCGAAAAAGTAAGAAGAAAACCCTACTCGGTAATTTTGCTTGATGAAATAGAAAAAGCACATAGTGATGTCTATAATGTTCTCTTACAAATTCTTGAGGACGGTAGATTGACAGATGGTCAAGGAAGAACTGTTTTCTTTGAAAACACAGTAATTATCATGACTTCAAATATTGGTACAAATTTAAAATCTACTGGTATAGGCTTTGGAAGCGAGTCAGACCAAAAGATGGATCATACGATTCGTGAACTGCTCAGAGAATCTTTTAGACCTGAGTTCCTTAACCGAATTGATGATATCATTGTCTTCAAAGCACTTCTTCATGATGAGCTTAGACAAATTGTCGATCTTCAGCTTAAAGAAGTTGCTAATGAAGTAAGAGATAAGAAGATGACACTTGAAGTAACAGATGAAGTGAAGAAATTATTAGTTGATGAAGGTTTCGATGAAAAATATGGCGCAAGACCACTTCGACGTACAATTCAACGTATGATCGAAGATGAGATTGCTGAACTTTATATTAGAAAACTCATCAGTGAAGGTAATTTACTCAAAGCGGTAATTGAAGAGAACAAAGTTAAGATAAAAGTTCAGGCATAAATAAATGGCTAGTATCAATTGGATTTTATGTATCAATATAGTTTCAAGTTAAGTGCGCTAATAGAACTGTAATTAATAAAAAATAATAATTTATAAAAATAGTAATTGAGAAATAGTAATTAATAAAGAGAGTAAATGCTAGAACTTTAGAAACAAAGTTACGGCACTTACTCTCTTTTGTTATATTTTAGAGTGCTTTAGTAGATTTACTTTCTACTTAGAACTTTATGCTTCAATTTAGAACTCAATTTTGGTTTTTTCACCTCTTGAGATGAATTCTGTCATAATGGATTCAGGCACAAGACCACCTCCAGTTGCCCATGAAATATGGTGTGCGTTCTCCATCTTTTCTAGTAAGTTATTTTCAAGTAAATATTCGAACCCCACTGTATCGTAGAAAAGATTAATGGGGCCAGTAAAACCAGCTAAAGCGGAGGGCTCTAAGCCTTTATGTTCAGAAAGAGAAAACATATAAAGCAACCAATATAATTTGTCATCTGAAATGGTGTAAGCGCCATCAATCAAAGTTGAAACCACTCTCCCAACAAATCCAGATGCTCTCCCTACTGCCAATCCATCGGCATCGGTTATATTGTCAAGACCAAGCTCTGAAACTGAAATGGCGTTGTGTTTCTCTGTAGCAAGTCCGAGTAACATGCAGGGTGAGTGTGTCGGTTCAGCAAAAAATATACGAACATTATCACCATAAATTAGTTTTAGACCATAACTGATACCACCAGGTGCTCCACCAACACCACAAGGTAAGTAAATAAAGAGTGGGTGAGCATCATCAACGATTTGGTTTTTAGAATCCAGTTGCTCTTTTAACCTTAAAGCTGCTACTGCATATCCAGTGAATAGTAAAATAGAATTTTCATCATCAATAAAATAGCAATATGGACTTTGAAGTGTGCTTTTTCGACCTTCCTCCACAGCCATAGAATAATCAGATGCATGTAAAACAACTTCAACACCTTTATGTTTAAGTAGTTCGACTTTCCATGATTTTGCATCTTGTGACATGTGAACCGTCACATTAAAGCCGAGCGCAGTACCTATAATGCCAATACTTAAACCGAGGTTTCCTGTGGAGCCAACCACAAGTGTATACTGTGAAAACAAGTTACGTGCTTCGGAGCTATCAAGAACTGAATAATCAGATGAAATAGTAATTAGCCCACTCTTAAGTGCTAATTGTTCAGCAAGGTAGATCACTTCATAAACACCACCTCTTGCTTTAACTGAACCTGCTATTTCAAGGTGGGAATCGAGTTTTGCACTCCAACTCCCTATGATTCTACCTCCAATAAATGTTATAAGGCTTCTTTGAAACGCCTCAATAGGTGTTAGTTCAGATTCTATGAGACCATTTTTAGCGATCGTTTCAGGGAATAGTTTTTGGAAAAGAGGTGCAAATCGTCTTAAGCGCTGATCTGCCTCGATGATATCATCAAGTGTAGGTAGTATTGAAAATTCTTCTTCTAAAGTTGCAATGGCTTCACTATATTTTTTTTTATGAGGATTAATCCAAAGTTGCTCTTTATAGGCTTTTAAATCAGAGAGTACTGAATCAATATTGCTTTTATCAATTGTTTTGCTTTCCATAAGATTACCTCCCAATAATGTAATGTCATTTTAATATTAACAGATTTATGGAACATTTAAAATCTAAATAAAGAATGGTATAATGAACTCAATAAGCGCGTTAAAAGGAGAGAAATATGACACTTATGAAGCAGTTAAATAAATATAAACAAACGATCCTTATGACTTTGAGTTTGATACTCATAATTGGTTTCTTTATCCCTTGGGTTGTAGATAATCCTAGCAATGAAACTTTTGCAAAGTCGGATATTAGCATGTCTGGCTATAAGATTTTTACTGGATACCACGAACTCGCTTCAACTTTTAAACCCCTAGTAGAGGCTTTAGGATATCCTAAAATTGCTTTTTTACTGAATTTAGGTTACGTACTCATCTTGTTACCATTTTCAAGTCTAGTTGCACTTGTTTTCAACGGGTTGAGATTAAAGCATGCTTTAGTAGCCAACTGGGTTGTTTATATAACGCATACCATAATTCTGTTTTCGACATTTTTAGTGATTGTTCTCTTTAAAGATTTGAGAATACTATTTTATTCGTTACTTTCATTTACTGCTGGGTTTTATTTGGTGTTAGTTGTTGCAATACTAGGAATTGCAGTCTTGATTTTGACGAGGAAAAAATGAAACATTATCGTTTGATGGGGATTCTGTTACTACTTGAAAATAATGCCGTAATGACTGCAAGCCAACTTGCAGAACATTTTGAAGTTTCTGTAAGAACAATTTATAGGGATATAGATGTCTTATCTGAGGCTGGTTATGGAATTGTTACTGAGAGTGGTAAAGGTGGTGGAATATCTTTGATGTATTCTAAGCGACTTAGGTTAAGTGCTATGGATGAAAAAGAATTATTCCAGGTTGCTCAAAAATTTGCTACAAAAGATCCCGATGATCTTCATGCACAAAATATTGCCTTGAAGATAAGAAGTCAACTTCCTAAAGAAGCACAAGTTGTTTTTGATAAATTGACAGAATCAACTTTAATTGATCACTCAAATTGGCAAGGCAAAATCCTCAATAATGATGAAGTGGAATTTTTAATCCAGGAAGGGATAATAAAGTCGTTAAAAATAGTCATTGATTATACCAGTGGTACGGGATTTAGTACCAATCGTATAGTCTGGCCACTTGGGATCGTTAGAAAAATAAATCAGGCTTATCTTGTTGCTTTTTGTGAAAAACGTAAAGAAATTAGGACTTTTAAAATAGATAAAATTTCAAGGATTGATTTGAGTCAAACTTCGTATACGTTTGAGGGGACATTTGATTTAAAGAAGTACTGGGGAGATGCAACTGGAAATTATAGCAAAAATAATTCGTTGCCGACAAAGCCAAGAGTTGTAAGTGATGGAGAGCCACATTATCCAGTGAAACTCAGATGTGCCGAAACATCGTTGATACACCTATCGGGTTTTAAACTTTTGGAGATATGTGCCGATGGTTCTTTTGTGTTTGATTATATTTCAAGAGATATTGCCTTATCACAGATATTTGGTATAGGAGAGCAGATCATCGTAATATCTCCTAGTGAGTTGCGAGAGGATATCATAAAAAAAGCAAAATATATCTTGGAACATTATTCAATGGAGTAGCTTATTTATAAGCTTCTTTTTTTGCTATTTTTACACTGACATATAGATGTCAACAATAGCTTGATATACTTATCCTAGTTACTGATAAACGAATAAAGTTGATGGAGGTAAAGATGAAAGCTAAAATTGTAAATGTTAAAGCAGCAAAAGTGATGGGCATGGTTTATAAAGGTAAAAATTTAAATGGAGAAATTCCTGCCATGTGGACGATTTTTAACAGAAGATATGTTGAACTAAAAAATGCAGATCTGCAGGTGTTTTATGGTTTATGCTATGGCTATGAATCAAATGGTGATTTTTCTTATATGGCAGGGCTGGCAGTAGATCCTATTGCGGATATTCCAAATGGTATGGAAGTAGTTGAATTACCTGCAGGGAAGTATGCTGCTTTTACATTTAAAGATCATATCAGTAAAATGGGCGAGTTTTGGGATGCGATTTATAAAATATATCTACCAGAGAATAACCTTAAACCATTGCAGGGGATGACTTTTGAATTATATGATGAAAGATTCCCAATTAATGGCGAATGTGATATATACATCCCAGTTGAATAGAGTTATGACATTAAAAAACAACTTATTCAAGGCTGCAATCCTATTTGGAATTGCAAGAGCCTTTCATAAGTTGTTTTTTTTATGCGTTTGAAATATAACTATATTTTTTCTCTTGGTACATAATGCGTATGAAGCAAATCGTGCGCTTTTTCGCTATTTGGTTTTCCAAGGTATTCGTCATATAGTTTTTTAATATAAGGGTTATCGTGTGATTTACGTAGGATTTTATTTTTATCTTCTTGATAAATAGCTGCCTGACGTTTTTTTATGATTTCCATGTCGCCGTGATGGTATGGTTGTCCACCACCACCGATACAGCCACCAGGACAAGCCATGATTTCAATTGCATCAAATTGTGAGATGCCATCGCGAATGTCTTCAAGTAACTTTCTTGCGTTACCGAGTCCGTGTGCAATCCCAATTCGGAGGTCCATATCGCCAACTTTAACGGTTGCAGATCTGATACCTTCTATTCCTCTAAGTTGTTGAAAGTCAACTTTTTCTAATGATTCACCAGTGATCCAGTCGTATGCAGTTCTAACGGCAGCTTCAATTACACCACCAGTAGTTCCGAATATTACAGATGCGCCAGTACTTTCGCCAAGAAGTTGATCAAATTCTCCTTCAGGAAGACCTGCAAAGTTTACACCTGCTTCTTTGAGCATCAAAGCAAGTTCTCTTGTTGTGATAACGATATCCACATCACTATGATCGTCTTTAGTGAGTTCTGGTCTTGCAGCTTCTGCTTTTTTAGCGAGACAAGGCATAACTGAAACCACTACAATATCTTTTGGGTTCAAATTCATTTTTTCTGCGTAGTAGGACTTTACAATAGAGCCCATCATGATTTGAGGTGATTTACATGTTGAAGGAATATCTAGCATATCCGGAAATTGGTGTTCAAAAAATTTAACCCAAGCAGGACAGCAACTAGTAAGCATCGGTAAGGTACCACCATTTTGAATCCTATTAATCAATTCGGATGCTTCTTCCATAATCGTGAGGTCTGCTGCAAAATCTGTATCGAAAACTGCATCAAAGTGAAGACCTTTTAGTGAGGTCACAAGTTTACCTGTAGTGATAACACCTGGATCCATATCAAACATTTCCCCAATTGCAACGCGTACTGCTGGAGCAACTTGAACGACGACGTGTTTTTTAGGGTTACTTAGTGCTTCCCAAACTGCACCTGTATTGTTGACTTCGGTAAGTGCCGCTGTTGGACATACTGCAACACATTGACCACAGAATGTACATGAGGTATCTACCATGTCAAGGTTAAAAGCTGGTCCAACAAACACATCAAAACCTCTATTTACTGCTGATAAGATGCCACAGGTTTGAACTGTGTTGCACATTGTTTCGCATCGTCGACACATTACACATTTGTTGGGGTCTTTAACCAGTGCGTATGAAGATGTATCCTTTTGATAGTCCAGCTTTTCACCTTCATAGCGAATGTGTCTGATACCAAGTTCTTGTGCAAGTGCTTGTAAATCACATTCTAGGTTTTTAGGACACACAAGACAATCAAATGGATGGTTGGAAAGTAATAGCTCTACAGCAGTTCTTCTGGCTGATATAGCACGAATATTATCAGTACGGATGATCATACCCTCTGTACAAAGCTCAGAGCATGATGGTACAAGAGCAGGTCTACCTTCTACTTCTACCATACAGACGCGGCAAGAAGCACTTTGGTTGACGATCCCAAAGTCTTTTAAGTTCATGTGACAAAGTGTAGGGATTTTGAGTCCTACATTCTTAGAAGCATCTAAAATAGTTGTACCCTCTAGAACTTGTAAGGGCATGTCGTTGATTTTTATATTAAGCATTTTCATTGGAATACCCCCTTTATGGTTTTAAGACGGCTTGGAATTTACAAGCTGTGTAGCAAGCACCACATGCGATGCATAGCGACTCGTCGATAACGTGTTTTTGCTTTGGTGCGCCTGAGATACAGTTTACAGGACATACTCTAGCACACGCGGTACATCCAATGCATTTTTCTTCAATAATTGAATACTTAGCAAGTGCCTTACATGCACCAGCTGGACATCTCTTATCTTTAATATGCGCAATATATTCATCATAGAAATATTCAAGTGTACTAAGAACTGGGTTTGGAGCAGTTTGACCGAGTCCGCATAGTGCACTATCTTTGATTGAATTTCCAAGCGTTCTTAATTTGTCAATATCTTCCATGGCACCGTTGCCTTGTGTGATTTTATCTAGTAGTTCATACATCCTTTTGGTACCAAGACGACAAGGTGTACACTTGCCGCATGACTCGTCTTGTGTGAACTCAAGATAGAACTTGGCAATGTTGACCATGCAATCATCTTCGTCCATAACGATCATACCACCTGAACCCATCATAGAACCGATGTTTTTAAGGCTTTCATAATCGATAGGTGTATCAAGATCTGCTACAGTGATGACGCCTCCTGATGGTCCGCCAGTTTGAACGGCTTTAAAAGCTTTGCCACCTATGATTCCACCACCGATATCGTAGATGATTTCTCTTAAGGTGGTTCCCATAGGCACCTCAACTAATCCTACATTGTTGATTTTGCCAGCGAGTGCAAAGACTTTTGTGCCTTTAGAGGTTTCGGTTCCAATGCTACTAAACCACTCTGGTCCTTTTAATATAATAGGGCATACACTTGCAAACGTTTCAACATTGTTAACACTAGTAGGTTTGCCGTTAAATCCTGCAATTGATGGATAGGGTGGTTTCTTAGTAGGTTCGCCACGCTTACCTTCTACAGAGTGTATAAGAGCGGTTTCTTCTCCACAAACAAACGCGCCAGCACCTAACTTGATCTTGATTTCAAAGCTAAAATCTGTGCTGAAAATGTTCTTACCTAAAAAACCATATTCTTGTGCTTGCTCAATTGCAACCTCTAATCTTTTGATCGCTAATGGATATTCAGCTCTGATATAGATTATACCCTCAGAAGCGCCAATAGCATAACCTGCTATTGCCATTGCTTCAAGTACTGTATGTGGATCGCCTTCAAGAATTGACCGGTCCATAAAAGCACCGGGATCGCCCTCGTCAGCATTACAAATTACATATTTTTGATCCGCTACGGGTTTTCTTGTAAATTCCCATTTTAGTCCAGTTAAGAAGCCGCCACCACCTCGACCGCGTAAACCACTAGCTTTTACGATATCGATTACTTGTTCAGGTGTATGTTCTGTTAAAACTTTTCCTAAAGCCTCATAACCATTAAAAGCAATATATTCATTGATATCTTCTGGGTTGATCAACCCACAATTGCGTAGTGCAATCCGATATTGCTTTTTATAAAAACTCATTTCATCGTGTTTTGGTAGTGCTTTTTGTGTTTCTGGTTCTTTATAAAGCAAGCGCTCAACGACACGACCTTTTATGATATGTTCATTAACGATATCATCGACATCAGTTAATGCGACTTGAACATAAAATATATTGTCTGGATGAATTTTAACAATTGGACCTTGTCCGCAAAAGCCAAAACATCCAGTTTTTATAACTGCAACTTCTTCACCATATCCAGCACTTTCAAGTTTAGACTTGAATTTATCTACGATTTCTAGACTTTGTGCTGAGACACAACCGGTACCGCCACATACCATAATGTGTGTTCTTTGTGTAGTCATACCCCAAACCTCCTTATAAAGCGCTCTGATAAGTCTTGATTAACACGTGATCGTCAAGGATTTTACCCTTTCCAATATGTTGATCGAGAATATCAGAAACAAAAGCTTTATCGACATTGCCATAAATCGTTGGTTCATGTCCTGGCATGTTCACTTGTACAGTAGGTTCGCTGTGACAATAACCCATGCAACCGACTTGAACGACTTTGATATGATCTATTCCCTGATCTGTAATTTGAGTGATCAGTTCGTTTAAAACTTCTCTGCTGCCAGCAGCTATACCGCAGGTCGCCATTCCCACAAGGATTTCTACTGTTTGATCATCTGATTCTCCAGACTCTCTAAGTTTTACTTTTTTGATTTGATCTTCTCTGATTTTTTTGAGTTCTTCTAAGGATTTTACTGGCATTATGTTTCACTCCCTTCTTGCGCTCTATACTCTGCTATGATGTTGCTTACATCACCTGGTTTCACGTGACCAAAAACTTTGTCATCGATCATAACCACAGGTGCAAGACCACATGCGCCAATGCAGCGGACATCTTTTAATGTAAACAGACCATCAGCTGAATTTTCTCCGGATTTGATATTAAGCTGCTCAGAAAATTCATGCATTACTTTTTCAATGCCTTTGACAAAGCATGCAGTCCCCATACATACGCTAATGGTATGTTTTCCTCGCTTTGATTGGGTAAAATACGAGTAGAAACTCACTACACCATAAACCTTTGCAGCTGGGATATCGAGTTTCCTTGAAACATAGAGTTGTAATTCGCTAGGGAGATAACCAAATAGATCTTGTGCCTTGTGCAAAATGGCTATGAGTGATTCTTCTTTGGCATCTTGCTCGATAATAAAGGCATCTAGTGCTTTTAGTTTCTCATCAGCGTGCTCTAGACTAAAAATATCTGACATATAAACCTTCCTTTCATTGTTTGATTTATAAATCCTCAAATATTCTGAAAATAAAAACTATTCAGATATTAATAGTATATACTTTTATGTGATAAGTTAAAACCTACTATTTGCCTTGATATTGTTAAATAATATAACTTCACCTTGATTTTTATACAAAAACGGTTAAACTATAGTTATCTGTTTAAATAGGTAACCAAAATATTTACTATTTTTGGTAATAATTTGATCAACTGGACGCCCCATAGTGGAGACAAAATTCTTCTTATGGGGGTTAATTATTTTATAAAAGAGGTAGGACAATAATGTCTTTTGTTAGAAGTGGCCCAAGAATACTAATTGTAGAGGCCAAAGATGAACAATTATTTAGGTCATTTTTAAAAACGCAATTTGAGCAAGTTGAAATTAGTGATCGAGTTAAAACTTTTGAAGATATCATCTCTGTGATGAACCATCATCAAACACTTATATTTATTGCAGAGAATGGCAAGGAAAATGTAACAAGATTTGATGTAGAACACTGTGTGATTATCAATGATAGCGCACAAGCATTCTTAATGAAATCACTTAACCAATGTAGTGCAAATAATATTGCTTACGTTCGGCGTGCGCCGAGAATTATCGTTATGAAAGTAATTGGAAATGTGGAAAATACGATTAACGAAATTACTGAAGATTTTAGAGCGTCTGTAGAGTCAACTAGAACAGTTATTAATGCGTATTCTGAAGGGACAGTGATCCTTTTCACAAAAGGGAATATAAATAAAAAACTAGAATTTTCGGACTTTTACCACAAATCAGTTTACACAACAGAACATTTTTCTGAGACCATCAATATTCTAGACCATCACGCTTTAAAATACATCAACCGAAACACTGAAAATAAAGATTGGTATAATTTGACCATTAATATTAAAGATAAATATGAAGATTACAAGACACACTACGATCGCATGATTTATGCACTGGATTGTCTTGGTGCTGGTATGGTCTTGAAAGAAGGCTGGAGTGAAGATTCTGGTAGGTTCTTTAGTAGTACAGGTGGTTACAAGGTAACACTTTACACCTATATGGAACCTAAGGAAATTAAAAAAGTCCTCTTTGCACTTGAGTATATGGAAAATGGTGAGCGAATCGTAGATTTTGATCTATATTACAAAAAAAAGAAAATTCACTGGGATGAAATCAAAATCAAGGGTATCTCAAGTAAAGAGAAACTCAGTGATTATTATAGACAAGAATTATATAAAAACCTTGAAGAAGAAGATATTCGCTTTATTAGTGGGCTAGAAGATTATATCTTTGCAACGAGATAATCTTCCTGTACTTCACCTTTTTTGATATACTGATTAGGGAAGCGAAACACTTTGTGATTAACATGAAGCTGACGAAATCGTCAGCTTTTTTTATCCTAATACTTATGGAGGAGCGTATGAGTTTATTTGTTAGTAAAGTCATACAGATGAATTATGAATAATTATAAGATAATTTTGCAGTATGAAGGCACACGCTACAAAGGGTGGCAAAGACTTAAAACCACTGATAATACCATCCAGCAGAAGCTGGAAATGGTCCTAAGTAAACTCATGAATGAAGCCATAGAGATCCATGGATCAGGAAGAACCGATGCCGGTGTACATGCGAAAGGCCAAGTCGCAAATTTTAAGTCTCACATGTGTATTGGAGATCAAGATAAAATCGAGTTATTCATACGTGAGATTAATTACTTTCTTCCAGAAGATATTGTAGTGGTTTCTTTAGAAGAAGTGGATGACCGTTTCCATGCAAGATTTATGGTAAAGCAAAAAACTTATGTCTATCAACTGTGGCTTGCTGAACACCCCCCGGTATTTGAACGTAATTATGTTTATGACCTTGGGAGTAAGCGTGAGCATTTGTCACTGAAACTAATGGAAGATGCTGCAAAACTGTTTGTTGGTACACATGACTTTAAAGGTTATTCAACAGATAAGACTAAAAAAAGTACAATTCGAACAGTTGATGAAATAAAGTTCATCAAAGAACAAAATATGCTGAAAATAGAATTCAAAGGAAATGGATTCCTTTATAATATGGTTCGCATAATGGTGGGGACTATAATAGAAGTAGGACTAAGAGAACGAGAGCTCTCTACACTAGAGAAAGTCTTTGACACAGGTATTCGTGAATACGCTGGAGAGACTGCACCTGCTAAAGGGCTTTATCTTGAATCTGTTATTTACTAGATCGAGTGTAATCGTTATGAACATAGCAAATATAAAGGGTATGTTTAATTAAAGAGAAGATAAGATGCTGTGCATGAAGCCGGCAAATGACTATTTTGTTAATTTGAGGAGGTTATATGAAAGCATTATATTATGATTGTTTTGCAGGTTTAAGTGGGGATATGAATCTTGGAGCGATGCTTGACCTAGGCGTTGAGTTTGAATATCTAAAAAAAGAACTTTCAAAACTTGGATTAGATCATGAGTTTAGATTGGAACTTAAAATTGATAATAAACATGGTATTTTTGGAAAAAAACTAGATGTAATTGATCTTAACAATGAACATGACCACGGACATAACCATGACCATGCACATGACCATAATCATTCACACGACCATAATCATCCACACGACCACGATCATCCACATGACCATGGGCATTCACATGAAGACAATCATTCGCATGACCATGAGCATCTTCGTGATTTTAGAGAAATCAAGCAGATAATTGAGGCGAGTACGCTATCGCAAGATGTGAAAGATAAAAGTATGAAGGTGTTTTTGCTTATTGCAACGGCTGAAGCAAAAATCCATGGTAAAACAGTCGATGAAGTGCACTTTCACGAAGTAGGTGCGATTGACTCTATCGTCGATGTAGTAGGTGCAGCGATTTGCCTAGACGCACTGGGTGTAGATAAGGTGATGGCTTCTACTGTTGAAGTGGGAAGTGGTTTTGTGAGATGTGCACATGGTCTCATGCCGATCCCAGCTCCAGCTACGGCTGAGATTTTAAAAGGTGTCCCAATCAGTAGTAAAGTTGAAAAATTTGAGATGACAACTCCTACAGGTGCTGCGATACTCAGTGCATTTGTAGATGAATTTACAAATCAAAAGAACTTTGCCATCGACAAAGTGGGGTATGGACTAGGATCACGTAACCTCGATATTCCTAACCTCGTGAGAGTGATGCTTGTAGACTTATATGAATCAAACGAACCCTCACAGTGGATTTTAGAATCCAATATCGATGACATGTCATCTGAACAATTGGTATATGCCGAAGAAAGACTTTTTAATGCAGGTGCACTTGATGTGTATAAAACGCCGATTATTATGAAAAAAGGACGTTCTGCAATTAAACTGACAATCCTAGCTCAGGAAAAAGACATAAAGCAAATTCAACGTACTTTGTTTACTGAGACGACTTCTATAGGTATGCGTATGTATCCTGTTGAAAAAGTGAAAATCGAGCGTCGGTTTGAAACGATTGAGACTGAATTTGGACCGATATCGCTTAAGAAAGCTTATTTTGAAGGGGAGCTTGTCAACGTCAAACCCGAATATGAGCAGATAAAGGCATATGCACTTGAAACGGGACTTTCCATTAAGGAAGTATATAGAAGAATCAATAAATTACTATAGTCGTTTATTTATAAATGTATATGAGAGGAAATTAATTTGAATTATTTAAATAAAGATCATGGGAGAAAGTATAAAGAAGATGTAGTTACGGTTTCACTTCTTAGAGATGCAGACGCGAAATTTAATAAACTGTGTGAGGTAATTGAGCAATATCCTGGACTTGTTGTGGCTTTCTCAGGTGGTGTAGATAGTACATTTCTCATCAAAGTTGCTAGTGAGCTTTTGGGAGAAAAAGCAATTGCACTTACAGTGATATCCCCGTATATTGCACAGTGGGAGATAGAAGAAGCAAAGGAACTCACGCAGCAGCTTGGTATTAATCATCGTTTTATAGAAGTGGGTATTCCAGAAGAGATCAAGAACAACCCAGTAGACAGATGTTATCTATGTAAAGGCAAGATTTTTAGTACGATCAAAGCCTTTGCAAGAGAGGTGGGAATTGATTTTGTAGCAGATGGTTCTAATTTTGATGATACTAAAGATTATAGACCGGGTATGAGAGCTTTAGCAGAACTTGAAATTCAAAGTCCACTGATGACTTGTGAAGTAACAAAGGACGAAATCAGGGCTTGGTCAAAATTGCTTGCACTTGAGACTTGGAATAAGCCACCTTATGCATGCCTTTTGACGAGACTACCATATGATACTTTGGTTGATGTTAGTGAACTTAGGATGATTGAAGCTGCAGAATCTTATCTGATTGGCAGAGGCATCCGAGCAGTTAGAGTGCGTAAGCACGGTAGTATTGCTAGGATTGAGATTGAAACTAGAGAGATTGATAAGGTTTTTAATTTACAAACGATGCGTGAAATTTCTGAGAAAATTAAATCCTTTGGCTTTGAATATGTGACTTTGGACCTTGAAGGGTATACCATGGGCAGTTTCAATAGAAATGTTGGAAAATAAGTATATTGAGTTTATAGATTTTAGAAGGGACGCGATATTGTGAATACTTTAGAGATAAAAGCACTTTTAGAGGCAGTTGCAAATGGCAACATAAGTGTAGATGAGGGTGCTAAAGAGCTGGAAATGTTGCCTTTTAGTGACTTGGGCTATGCAGTAATTGATCATCATAGAGCACACAGAACGGGTCATCCGGAAGTGATCTATTGTGAAGGTAAGACCAGTGAACAGGTCACAGGAATTGTTCAGCACATGGTGGAAAAGGGCGTCAATATCCTTGCAACTAGAGCAAGCCAAGACGTTTTTAATGCGGTAGTAGATCAGTGCCCAAGCGCAAGATACAATCCCCTTGGACGCACCATTACGATTAATTCACATGATGTTTCCAGTTCTGAGGATTTTGTTGCGATCGTTGCTGCTGGTACTTCAGATCTTCCAGTGGTTGAAGAAGCCTATGAAACGGTGATGGCACTAGGTTTTAGGGCTGAGAAAATTGTCGATGTTGGTGTCGCTGGGATTCATAGATTGTTTGCTAGGCTAGATACTATCAGAAAGGCAAAGGTGATCATCGTCGTGGCGGGTATGGAAGGTGCACTAGCTAGTGTAGTCGGTGGTCTTGTAGATAAGCCCATCATTGCAGTGCCAACAAGTGTGGGTTATGGTGCGAGTTTTGGCGGTATCAGTGCACTGCTGACGATGTTAAATAGCTGTTCGTCTGGTGTAACGGTAGTCAATATTGATAATGGTTTTGGGGCTGCTTTTGCAGCTGCTCAGATCATGAGATTATGATGGTTTAGGAGGTGTCTCTTTAGAGGCATCTCCTTTTGATTTTGTTTGGTAATGGCGATAGCACTTACAGCGACAAAGGTTTCAAGATAAAAGTGAGTACAAATTTGAATTGATAATTTTTTAACTTTTTTGCAAAATGTAACTTGTGTTACCGATTCATCCTTATATGTGGGATATACTCAGATTGTAGTTGAGTTACGCGGAAAAAAATTTGAACACGTATAAGGAGAATGGGATATGAGTATGTTTTGTTATCAATGCCAAGAAGCAGCTGGCGGTAAAGGATGTTCTAAAATAGGTGTTTGTGGAAAGACAGACAATGTTGCGAATCTTCAAGATCTTTTGATCTTTACTTTAAAAGGGGTTTCAGAGTACAATCAGCAGGCTAGAGCAGCAGGACTTAATACTGCAAAGGCAGATCATGTGATATTAGATGGTTTATTTGCAACCATTACCAATGCAAACTTTGATCAAAATGCGATTAAAGATAGAATTGAAGGTGCGCTTGTACTTAGAAATGAAATTAAAGAAGCACTAGCTTCTGCTGGTAAACTTGAAGCTAAAACTTATCACGAGTCTGCAACTTGGATGGCTGAGCGTGCAGCATTTGAAACGAAGTCAAACGAACCTCAAATTGGCGTTCTTGCTACTGAAAACGAAGATGTGAGAAGCTTAAGAGAACTTATCATCTATGGCTTAAAAGGTATGGCTGCCTATGCTGAGCATGCTGCAAACCTTGGTCATAACGATGCGACAATTAACGATTTTATCGAAAAAGCGCTTTTAGCGACAATCAACGACGGCTTATCTGCTGATGAACTTGTAGCACTTACACTTGAAACTGGTAAATTTGGTGTAAATGTCATGGCCCTTCTTGATAAAGCCAACACAAGCAGCTATGGTAACCCTGAGTTAACTGAAGTTAATATCGGCGTTAGAAATAATCCTGCGATCTTAATTAGTGGTCACGACCTTAAAGATATGGAAGAGTTATTGGCACAAACAGCTGGCACTGGCGTAGATGTGTACACACATAGCGAGATGCTTCCAGCACATTATTACCCAGCATTTAAAAAATACGATCATTTCGTAGGAAACTATGGTAATGCATGGTGGAAACAAAAAGAAGAATTTGAGTCATTTAATGGCCCAGTTGTTTTCACAACTAACTGTATCGTGCCACCTCTTGCAAGCTATAAAGATAGAATCTACACAACTGGTGCTGCTGGCTTTGAAGGCTTTAAACACCTTCCAAATAGAGCAGAGGGCGGTGCTAAAGACTTTAGCGAAGTGATCGCTCATGCTAAGAGATTACCTGCACCAACTGAGATTGAAACAGGTAAAATCATCGGTGGTTTTGCGCACAATCAAGTGTTAGCACTTGCTGATAAAGTGGTAGACGCGGTTAAAACTGGTGCGATCAAGCAATTCTTTGTAATGGCGGGTTGCGATGGCCGTATGAAGTCTAGAGATTACTATACTGATTTTGCTAAAGAACTTCCTTCTGATACAGTGATCTTAACTGCAGGTTGTGCAAAATACAGATACAACAAACTTGGACTTGGCGATATCGGTGGTATCCCTAGAGTGCTTGATGCTGGTCAATGTAATGATTCTTATTCACTTGCAGTGATCGCGCTTAAACTTAAAGAAGTGTTTGAGCTTAACGATATCAACGAACTTCCAATTTGCTACAACATCGCTTGGTATGAGCAAAAAGCAGTAATCGTACTACTTGCACTCTTATCACTTGGCGTAAAAAATATCAAGCTTGGACCAACACTTCCAGCATTCTTATCACCAAACGTTGCTAACGTTCTCGTTAACACATTTGGCATCAACGGAATTGGAACAGTAGAAGAAGACCTAGTTCAATTCCTTGGCTAATAGGTGTCAGGTCATAGTTTGCGAAGTTGCAAAATTTGGTAGAAATGTTAGCGAAAACAGATAGATAAAGTGTCATATATAATGAGGAAATAAAATGAAAACCACTTACTTTAATTGTGTAAGTGGTTTTTTTTATGTGCAAATATGTAAAATAATGGAAATTACAAATATACTGTGATAAACTACTGATAGGTTGAGTTAAAGCTATCGTAGATAAGGAGTAATTTTCATGAGAAAAAAGAGACATATTAGTGAGACCGGTGTTTATCACGTAGTCATGAGAGGGATTAATAAGCAAACGATCTTTGAAGCTGAACTTGATTATCTTCAGTATCTCGCGCTTTTGAGTTATTATAAGATAATCTATCATTATGAAGTATATGCTTACTGCTTGATGAGCAATCATGTCCACTTGCTGATTAAAACGGAGGCGTCTCTAAGTGAAATTATTAAAAGCTTAAGTATTTCTTATGCTTATTGGTACAATCATAGGTATAACCGTGTAGGACATTTATTTCAAGGCAGATTTTTAAGTGAATCAGTGAATTCGGATGTCTATTTTAAGAATGTTCTACGTTATATTCATCAAAATCCTGTGTACGCCAGTATTGTAAATGAGCCAAGCCTTTACAAATGGTCAAGTTATGGCGAATACATCCGCGAGCCGCTTCTCTGTGATACTTGTAATAAATCTATGATCACAGATTTTGAACAATTCCATAACAAGTATAAACGTGAAATTTGGCTGGATTATGATTCAAAAAATTTATCAGATGAAAGTGCAAGGTTAATTATTGAAGATGTTATAGGGCATACGAATATTAAAGCAGTACAAACTTATAAAGTAGACATGAGAAATACACTATTGTCTGAGATGCGCACGAGGGGACTAAATGCAAAGCAAATTCAGAGGCTTACTGGTATATCATATCATGTTGTTACTAAAGTGCGGAAGCTAAAAGGTGTCAGGTCATAGTTAGCCAAAAGGCAAACTATGACCTGACACCTTTTAGCTTTTTGTTTACAAAAAAGCAACATTGCGCAAATTGAATTCGCCATTATTATAGCGTATACTCATATGATGGAGGTAATTATATGAATCAAACAAGAATTAAAGCAGTAATCTCTGATCTAGACGGAACTTTACTCAATTCAGAACATACGCTCAGTGAATATAGTAAATCCGTTGTGAAAGCGCTATCTGAACAAGGTGTTCACTTTATGATCGCAACAGGTCGGCATCATATGGATGCAAGCAAGATAAGAGAAAAACTAGGTGTAGAGGCCTATTTAATAACTGCAAATGGTGCAACAGTAGCCAACAAAGAAGGAGAGTTAATCTTTCAAGCGACGATTAGACCAGAAGTCGTAAAGGATATTTTGGATATTCCAGTTGAGAAAGGTGTATTTAAGAACATATACCAAGGTGAACACTGGCTAATGGAAGAATCTGATAAGATTTTTGATACGTATTATCAAGAAGGCGATTTTCAGTATACACTTTGTCGTTTTGTTGAACGTATAGAACATCCAACGAATAAAGTGTTTTTTACAGCTTTTGATCACAATAAGTTAATCAGCATTGCAGATCAAATTATTAAAACGCATGGCGATGAAGTAGAAGTAACTTTTTCCATGCCAGAATGTCTTGAAATTATGCCAAAAGGTGTGAATAAAGGGGCTGCAATACTTGAAACCATTAAGCATTTCGATATAGTAGCTGATGAGGTTATCGCTTTTGGAGATGGACTTAACGACCTTGAGATGTTACAAGTCGTGGGAAAAGGTTATCTCATGGGTAATGCGAATATACTATTAAAAGAAAAATTACCAAATCACGAAGTTATCGGGAAGAATGCTGATGATGCAGTGGCAAAGCAAATTGTGAAACTTTTTGGACTTGAAGATAAAGTACCTTATAAAGCAGCTATTTAATCTGCTCTATAAGGTATTTTGTTTTATCAGATGTTTTTTCTTTTGTATTTACATAATGGTGGTATAATAATAAAAACTAACTTAGGAGAGACGACTATGCAAAAATCAGAAAACGAAAAGACAACCTTAAACCTAAAACTTGACAATCGTTCTTACCCTATACACATTGAACCAGGTAGTATCAATAGTGAATCCTTAAGACAGTTGGTCCAGCAAAGCGATGCTGGAAATTGTGTTATAATTACTGATCATCATTTGTATGATATTTACTCTGATTGGCTAAAAATGCTTAAAGTAATTGTTGTAAAAGCTGGTGAGAGTTCTAAAGATATATGTGTATATGAATCTGTTCTGGAGCAAATGATAAAGCTTGGAATATCAAGAACAGGCACAATAATCGCTTTTGGTGGAGGCGTCATAGGAGACCTAGCTGGCTTTGTAGCCGCAACTTACATGAGAGGTATTGATTTTTATCAAATTCCCACCTCTTTACTCGCCATGGTGGATAGTAGCATTGGCGGAAAAGTAGCGGTCAATTTATCAAGTGGTAAAAACCTGGTGGGTACTTTTTATCAACCGAAAGCGGTCTATATTGACCCTTTACTACTTAAAACATTAGATAAAAGAGAATGGGCAAATGGCATGGCCGAAGTATTAAAGTATGCGATTGGTTTTGATCGCGAATTTTTTGATGAGTTATCAAAATATACTTTAACGGATATCATGGCAGATGAACAGCTTCTCATACCAATAATTGCAAGGTGTTGTAAGATTAAGATTGATGTGGTAGAGCAAGATGAAAAAGATATGGGAATTAGAAATCTTCTTAATTTTGGTCATACAATTGGCCATGCAATTGAAGCTCATTATAATTATGAGAAATACTTACATGGTGAAGGTATTGCTATTGGCATGGCAATAAAAGCAAAATTAGCTGTGGATAGTGGGTTGCTTAATGAAGCAGAAATGGAAAGAATTTTAGAGGTTATAAGCAAATATGACTTACCAATTAAACTAAGTGATATGATGACTAAAGAGGAAGTAGATCAACTTCTTTCATATATAATTCATGATAAGAAAAGGCAAGTAGAGGAAGTTGAATGGATAACATTTAAAAAACTAGGTCAACTCGAAAGTAAACCTGAGAAAATTGAAACTTTTATTGAGCAGATCAGCAAAGAACTCTTGAAAGCGTAAGGTATAATCATGAATCAAAAGACTTATAAGGTAAATATAAATCAAACAAAGAGCAGTAGAAAAATCGTATTGAAAGGAAAGCTCTTGGTTCCGCCATCTAAGAGTATGAGCCATAGAGCGATTATTTGTGCTTCGCTATCAAAAATAGAGTCTGTAGTTGAAAACTTAACACTCTCAGAAGATATTGAAACAACAATTAAAGCGATGCAATGTTTCGGTGCAACCATTAGACTTGAGCAAGATGAAGAAACAAAAAGGTACTGTGCGATTATATCAAATTCTCAAATTGAACAACTGTTAGAAACTAAAAGGTTAGATAATCAGAATAAAAAAAATCAAAATTTATATGATCAAGAGCATTCAAACAGCAAAATTACAGAAGTTTACTGTCACGAATCAGGTTCGACTGCAAGATTCTTGATTCCGTTTTTTCATTTGTTAAACGGTCCTGTGAAATTTACTGGAACTCCAAGGCTTAGTGAAAGACCATATACAGCTTATCTAGAATTGTTTGATCTGCAAAACATTTCGTACCAAACACAAAGTGGTGGACTACCGTTAACAGTTCAGGGGAGACTAAAAGCAGGTGAGTATCCAGTTGTTGGCAACGTAAGTTCGCAATTTATCAGTGGTCTAATGTTTGTACTTCCATTATTAGAGCAAAAGTCTAAAATAGTTATTACGCCACCTTTAGAGTCAAAAGCTTATATCACACTTACAAAGGATTGCTTAAAGACTTTTGGCATTCATATTGAAGAAAAGGATGAACTAAACTATATCATAGCAGGTGGACAAACCTATAAGGGAACAAATTACAAAGTTGAGGGTGATTATTCACAAGCAGCATTTTGGATAGTTGCCAATGCACTTGGTGCAGAGGTTGAATTAAGTGGTATACAATCAAGTTCAAAACAAGCTGATAAAGCAATTATTGATATTATTAGAAAAATCGAAAGACAAGAATGGTTGGAAAAACCTTGTAGAATAGACGTTGCACAGTGTCCGGATATCGTCCCTATATTAGCAGTTTATTGTTCCTTAAAAAGAGGTAACTATCAAATCGTAAATGCTGAAAGACTAAGAATTAAAGAGTCAGACCGGCTTAAAGCGATGGCAACTGAACTTACTAAAATGGGAGCAGACATTTCAGAATCTGAGGATGGTTTAGTCATAAAAGGGGTCGAATATCTAATTGGTGCAGAGGTGGATTCGTGGAATGATCATCGCATTGCAATGGCATTATCCATAGCCGCAACTTTTGCAAAAGGACAAACCACAATTAACAATGCGCATTGTGTGAGAAAATCTTATCCAAATTTTTGGGATGACTATAAAATGTTAGGAGGTCAAATCAATGTCGAGTAGCTTTGGGAAAGAACTTAAAATATCATTATTTGGGGAGTCACATGGTACAGCAATTGGATGTGTAATTGATGGCTTGCCACCAAAGATTAAGTTAGATTTGAAGTTAATTGAGAAAAGAATGTTGCAAAGAAAACCAGGACAAAGTAAAATGACGACTCCTAGAGCTGAAACTGATCAATTTGAAATATTAAGCGGTATTTTCGAAGGGAAAACCACAGGTGGTCCTTTATGTATTCAGATCAGAAACGCAGATCGACAATCTGATGATTATGAAGAGTTAAAGAAAGTATTTAGACCTGGGCATGCCGACTATGTTGGCTATGTTAAATCTATGGGAGCGTATGATCCTCGTGGTGGAGGTCATTTTTCAGCTAGATTAACAGCGCCTCTTGTATTTGCTGGCGCAATT
This sequence comes from Fusibacter bizertensis, assembly GCF_029914245.1. Classification (GTDB taxonomy): domain Bacteria; phylum Bacillota; class Clostridia; order Peptostreptococcales; family Acidaminobacteraceae; genus Fusibacter_C; species Fusibacter_C bizertensis. Next base: position 80,017 of record NZ_JARYZI010000004.1, on the reverse strand, counting down.
GCAGAACAAATATTGGCGGAAAAGGGAATCAAGATTGTAGGGCATATAAAAAGTATTGGTCAGGTAAATGGAAAGTCATTAAGTGAGTTTGCACACTTTGATGAAGAACTCGCGGATCTTGACAACCAAATTTATAATATATTCCCAGAGGAATTAGAAGCTATGTTAGCTGAAGTTGATGAGGCGCGTATAGCGGGCGACTCGGTAGGTGCATCAGTTGAAGTAAGCGTATATGGGCTTCCGGTCGGATTGGGATCACCATTTTTTGATACAGTTGAAGGAAAGTTGGCGCACGCGTTATTCGCTATACCTGCTGTAAAGGGTGTAGAATTTGGCGATGGTTTTACATTTGCACACAAAAGAGGAAGCGAAGTGATTGATGCATTTGTTTTGGATCACCAAGGCAATGTTCAAACAAATGCAAACCATAATGGTGGAATCAACGGTGGGATTACTAATGGTATGCCACTTTTGTTTAAATGTGGCTTTAAACCAACCGCATCTATCTCGATGACACAGGAGACTTTAAATTTCAACACTAAGGAAATGACAAATCTCAAAGTTAAAGGACGTCATGACCCTTGTGTTGCAATGAGAGCGGTTCCAATTGTCAAAGCAATGGCTGCGATAGTTTTGCTCGATTTATTAATTGAGAATCTAGGAGTAGGAATCAATGCATAAAAAACAGAGTGAAAAAAATCTGAATGTAGAGCGATTTGGTTTGCTGGGTGAAACTTTAACATATAGTAAGTCTCCTCAGATACATCAGATATTTTATAATATGCATCACTTAGAAGCAGATTACAAGCTATATGAAGTCTCAAAGGATGATTTTGGAACGGAAAAGATGTTAAGTGAGTTACGTCTTTTAAGTGGATTTAATGTCACTATTCCATATAAAGAAGTGATAATACCTTATTTAGATGAAATAGATCCCGTAGCTAAGCGGATTGGCGCAGTAAATACTGTGAAACAAATAAATAATCGATGGATTGGCTATAATACTGATTACTACGGTTTCATCGCTTCTTTTGAAGCTGAGTTACAAAAGCTCAAATTAGAGACGCATAAATCGCGAGCAATTGTACTAGGATCTGGTGGAGCAGCCAAGATGGTGGTTGTTGCCCTTGAGGACTTAGGATATAATGAAATCGTAGTTGTATCTAGAAATGTATCGAAAATAGAACCATTTTTTCCAAATTGTAGGTGTGTTGACTATGTTTGGTTGAATCAAATGGTATTAAGTTCAGATGTGTTAGTGAACTGTACACCAATTGGTCATAAATCTATACAATCATCTGAATTGATTGGAAATACAACCCTGGAAAGCCAAACATTTGTTTTTGACCTCAATTATTCGCCTCTTATGACAGAATTACTAATTAGGGCAAATGCACTTAATGTGCCTGGTTGCAACGGATTGTTTATGCTCGTTGCTCAAGCGTTGAAGGCTGAAGAAATTTGGTATGATCAAAAATATGATTTGAAAAGTATCACGAAAAGTATCTTAGAGCAAATATAATTGAAAAAAACGTGACGGATGTCCAAATAATGTACATGAATTTGTACAATAAGTGAACATCCGTTTATTTTTTTGTCACATTTTCTCATCAACATAGTAAATTTTGTAGCAAAATGCACATTTATTAGTGCAAGAAGTGTAAACTTTTTTTTGGCATAGTAATTGCTTAGTATAGAAATGAGGAATGCAGGACAAAAACAACATAAGTTTAGGAGCTGAATATGATTACGGATATTTCCCAAAATGTGGTGATGAAATTGTTCAACGATATTATTCCATTGTTGAATTTACTTGTTGATGACAAGCTTATGATCGGAATAAACAATACTGAGCGCTGTTTAAAGTTTTATACAGGGACTGCTGGTACAGTTCAAACCGAGGAGCAATCACTACTTAAAAAGGGTTCAGCCGCGTACGACAGTATCCAAACAGGCAAACTAGTGCATAAAGTGATTCCTAAAGAAGTCTTTGGTTTTCCTTATAAAGCCGTAGGCTATCCAATTTTCGATGAAGTCGGAACGGTAGTAGGAGCCATTGGATTTGGTATAAGCCTTGAAAAGCAGCATCAAATGGAGGAATTAAGCACAATTTTGTCAGATGCTTTAGGAAAAATATCAAAATCCTTTTCTGAAGTGTCAGGAAATTTGCAAAATGTAGTAGATAGCAATCTTGAAATAGGGCGCGATGTAGTCGCTTCAAGAGAATCAACTGATAAGACAGATGAAATTATTAGTTTTATCACTACAATTGCAAATCAAACAAACTTGTTGGGGTTAAATGCAGCAATAGAAGCTGCGAGATCAGGTGAGTTTGGACGCGGATTTGGAGTGGTGGCTGAAGAAATTAGAAAATTATCTAAATCAAGCAAAGATTCCGCGGATCTGATTAAGGATACACTTGGTCAGATAAAAGGTTCTATTGGCAACATTGAACGGAAAATTAACGATAATAATGCGATTTTTGAATCCCAGACCGAGGCATTCAATGACATCTCGCATTCAGTACATGCGTTAAATGAAAGTGCAAAGATACTAGAGAGTCTTGCAAAAAGATTCTAAATTGAAAAAACTTAGATGAGGTGAGCATTTTGAGTACTTTTATTCAAGTAATACTGCGGAGCTTAGAAACTGGAAGCATATACGCACTGGCAGCACTTAGTATCATCATTATTTTTAGAACATCAAATATTGTGAACTTCTCACAGGGATCAGTTGCAATGTTTAACACATTTGTCGTAACTTATCTTTTTAACTCTTTGGGAATCAATATTTGGTTGGCTGCACTTGGTGGAATCTTAAGTGCAATTGTTACAGGTTTATTGATTGACCTAGTTGTTATTCGTCATACTAAAAAAGTGCATCCTGAGGCCAAACAGATTATCACGCTGGGGATGCTTATGATTGTTCTGGGGATATCACCGCTAATATTTGGCGTGGACCCATTAAGATTACCTAAATTAATCGAAACTGGTAATCTATCAATTTTTGGTGCTGATATATCTTATAATGGTGTATTCAATATCATATTTGGTCTTTTTGTAATGGGTGGTTTGTTTGTTGTATTACAAAAAACAAAAATTGGTTTGGCAGTTCGTTCAACAGCTTCAAATGAACATACTGCTAAACTTATGGGCGTGCCTACAAAGACCGTTACCATGGGTGCATGGGCAGTAGCAGGTGTACTTGGTGTATTATCAGGAGTTATGACAGCACCTATGACATCGGTAACACTTCATATTATGGATGATGTTCAACTTAATGCTTTGATAGCAGTGGTACTTGGTGGATTTCAAACATTTTATGGTCCAGTAGTTGGTGCATACGTGATAGGTATTGGCAGAAACTTATTACTTTACTATGGTAGTTCCGTATGGGGTGGTCAGATATTATACATTCTAATCTTAGTATTCTTGGTGTTTAGACCGCATGGTTTATTCGGCAAGAAAATCATTAAAAAGGTGTAGGTGAAAAGATGAAAAAAATTATTAAGAATCCTTACTTACATTTTGTCATTCTGGGTTTAATCTTGGCATTAGTCCCTAAAATGGCTGAAATGGGATTGATTAAAACAAGCTATTTGACGACATTGGGCGGAACATTTATATTTGCAATTGCAGCACTTGGACTTAATATACTCCTTGGCTATTCTGGATTGATTTCACTTGGAACAGCTGGATTTATGGGACTTGCTGCATATTTATCAGCATATTTTACAAGTGATATGAATATTCCATTTGAATTAAGTATGTTTTTAGCAATTCTGATTCCAACATTAGTGGGGATATTAATTGGCCTTGTTTCTTTAAAGATAGAGGGGATTTACCTTGCAATTGCAACCTTAGCGGTATCAGAAATCATGAAGAAGACGTTTGAAGAGTTTGATGTCTTTACCAACGGTTTCAGTGGTAAAACAGCGAGTTATCCAACGTTACTTGGTACTTTTGAACTTAATCGTGCAACGACATATTATTTTGTTGTTGTCGTTCTAGTATTGGTAATGCTTTTAACTTATAACTTGATGAATGGTAGACTTGGACGTGCGCTTAATGCCATGAGAGGCAGTGAAGCTGCATCACAAGCGATGGGTGTAAATCTTCTAAAGCACAGACTTATTGCTTTTGCACTTGCGACGATGTATGCAAGTATAGCAGGTGTACTATATGTTCACTTTATCAAGTATGCGTATCCAACAACCTGGTCGCTTAATTTATCGCTTAACTTCTTATCAATGATTATCATAGGTGGACTTAGGTCGATATATGGAACACTTTTGGGTGCAGTCATAGTATTTGCAGTACCGGATTTACTATTGAAGCAGATTCCTATTTTAAGTGATTTATCTTACGTTTTAAACGGAATTCTAATCATTCTCGTCATCATTTTCTATCCAAATGGATTGATTCATATGTTTACAGACCTAAAAAAACTATTTGGAAAATTGATTAAAGGAGAGAAATAATATGCAAAATAATTTAGACAACTCAGTGCTTAAGGTTGAAGGCCTTTCAATAGCATTTGGTGGCTTAAAGGCAGTTGATAATCTCTCCTTCGAAATTAAAGAAAAAGAGGTTTTTGGCCTAATTGGACCAAATGGTGCTGGTAAAACAACTGCATTTAACTGTATAACACAATTTTACAAACCTGATTCAGGTAGCATCGTATTTAAAGATCGCTCTGGTAATGTTCATAATTTACTGGAAAAAAATGTTCATGACATTGTAAAACTAGGGTTGGTAAGAACATTTCAAAATGTAGAACTCATTAGAGAGTTAAGCGTGATAGATAACGTCTTGATAGGTGCACATGTTGATTTTAAATCTACAATCATTGATCAGGCGTTGAGATTACCTAGAGCTAGAAAAGAAGAGAAAAAATATAGAGCAGAAGCACTTCGCGTTCTTGGGATACTAGGTATTGCCGATCGTGCAGATCTGCCAGCAGGCGGACAGCCTTATGGTGTGCTGAAAAAAGTTGAGTTTGCGAGAGCGCTGATGTCAAATCCTAGATTGATTATCTTAGATGAGCCAGCGGCGGGTCTTAATGATATTGAAACTGCTGAGCTTTCAAAGTTGATTCGAAAACTTAGAGATGAACTTGATTGTTCTATACTTTTAGTTGAACATGATATGCGACTTGTTATGGATGTGTGTGACAAAATATGCGCCATTTCATTTGGTAAATTCCTAGCAGTAGGTACACCAAAAGAGATAAAAGAAAACAAAGATGTGCAAGTTGCATATCTTGGAATCGAGGTAGAAGAAAATGCGTAAAGATATGAAAACAGCGTTATCTATCAAAGGTTTAGTTGTAAGATATGGTGCAGTAGAAGCTTTAAAAGGCATCGACATAGAAGTTAAAGAAGGCGAAATAGTTGCACTACTAGGTGCAAACGGTGCAGGTAAAACTTCTACACTTAGAACTATTTCTGGACTTGTAGAACCTGCTGAAGGTTCAATTATGCTATATGATGAAGAAATAGCAGGCAAAGAAGCTGAGAAAGTAGCAGGACTTGGAATTGCTCAATCACCAGAAGGCAGAGCCGTTTTTAGAGATTTTACAGTGGAAGAGAACTTAAAAATCGGTGCATTTACACTTAAGGATAAGCAACAAATTCAAAAGAATTTTGAAAGAGTTTATAAGTATTTTCCTGTACTTGAAGAAAGAAAAAATCAAGTTGCATCAACATTATCTGGTGGAGAGCAACAAATGCTAGCGATTGCTAGAGCACTTATGAGTAGTCCTAAGGTTTTGTTACTTGATGAACCCTCATTAGGACTAGCACCTTTAATTGTTCAAGATATCATGAATATTGTTAAAGAGATTAGGCAAGAAGGCACAACTATCATTATAGTTGAGCAAAATGCTGCACAAACTTTGAAAATTGCAGATTATGCTTATTTACTTGAACTTGGACAAATCAATACACATGGGGAATCAGAAGTGTTAAGAAATGATCCGAAATTAATTGAAGCATATTTGGGATCCCATTAGATCTACACATTTATTCCAGTTATTAAGTCGAGATTAAATCCCAATCTTGGCCTAATATAGATTACAGTTTTATACACATAAGAGGAGGAGTAAGAAATGAAAAGATTTTTATCGCTTTTATTAGTTTTAGTAATGGTATTTTCATTTGCTGGCTGTGCAAAAACAGATGAGCCAACTACAGAAGGAACTACAAGTGCAGCAGGTGAAGAAACTACAGCTGCACCACAAGAAGAATTAGAGTGGGCACAAGGAATTACAGATACAGAAATTATCGTAGCAAATAGTGCTGCGACATCAGGTGCATTTGCGCCAGTAGGCGTACCGTTTAACGCTGGTATTGAAGCTTACTTTAAAATGATTAACGAAGCTGGAGGAATCCAAGGTAGAGACATCGTTTTCACACATGTTGATGATGAATTTGACCCAGTTAAAGGTAAAGCAGCTCTTTCAAGCTTTGTAGAAGATGAAAAAGTATTTGCAATCGTTGGTCACTTTGGTACACCAGTAGTTGCTGCAACTATTGATGATCTTAAAGAATACGGTATTCCAGCTGTTTACTTTGCAACTGGTATTGGCCAATTATACAATGAAAATGCAACAAGTGATGGCAGAAATATCTTCCCAGTACAACCAATCTACAAAACTGAAGGTAAAATCATGATCGCTCGTGCTGCTGGAGACTTTGAAGCCAAAAAAGTTGGTATCGTGTATACTAATGATGACGCTGGTAAAGATTTACTTTGGGGCGCTCAAGAAATGGCAAAAGAACTTAATATTGAATTAGTTGAGCAACAAGTTTCAGCTGGTGCAACAGACGTATCTTCTGCTATTACAACAATTAAAGATGCTGATGTAGATTTTGTTGTTGTTGCTGCTATTCAAGCAACATTCCCAACAATCGTTAAAGAATTAGCTGCTCAAAACGTTAACAAAGATGTAATTACAACTTACGTAAACGTGTCTCCAATTATTGCTCAAGGCGTTGTTAATGAAATCGCTGGCAAATTTGATGTTTACGGTAATGGTTGGGTTTCATTTGAAGGCGAAAGAGCAAAAGCTTTAGAAGAATTCCAAAAATATGCTGTTGGTTATGAAACTAACGTATATGCTATGACAGGCTGGATCGCTGCTCACTTCTTTGTAGAAGGTCTTCAAAGAGTTGATGGCGTAATCACATGGGATAACTATATGGATGCACTTGAATCTGCTCCAATCATGAACCCATTTGGTGGAGAAATTAACTATGCTGGCGGATTAAGAGCTGGTACACAAGAAATGAACCTTTCAAAAATTAATCCAGAAAACAAAGATGGTGAATGGTTACCAGTTGCAGATCTTGCATCAATTGATTCACTTATCGGAAAGTAGTTTTTAGTAGTATAATAGAATAGAGAACGACTCTTGTTGAATAAATGAAACAACCTTAGCAGATGAAGCACTCACATTATACACTTTTTATAGTGTGAGTGTACTCATCGGTTAGGTTGTTTATTTTGAATCAAAATACTAAGTAAGTCATTTTATGAAAGTGAGAACGTACATGAACGAATTCGAATTCAAAAAAATGCATATTAAAAATGAAGTTTTAGCTTATAGAGAAGGAGGCGTTGGCGATAGAAATCTATTGTTAATTCACGGAAATATGTCTTCTTCTGCACATTTTGACCATTTGATGGACGCATTATATGATGATTTTAAAATCTACGCAGTGGATTTGCGCGGGTTTGGCCACTCTTCTTATCATGACAGATTTGACAGTTTGAAAGATCTAAGTGAAGATCTAGAGTACTTTATTGATAAGTTGAGATTGAAAGATTTGGAAGTTTTAGGATGGTCAACAGGTGGTGGTATCGCCATGTATTTAGCAATTGACAACCCTGAAGTAGTTAAGCGGTTAATTTTACTAGAAAGTGTTGGTATTACCGGTTATCCAATGTTTAAAAAGGATGCACAAGGTCAAGCTATCCTTACAGAGCTTTTGACCACAAAAGAAGAAATTGAAAACGACCCAATACAGGTTGCACCAGTGCTAAATGCAATCAAGAATAAGGACGCTGAGTTTTATAAAATGTTATGGAATGCAGCAATTTATAATGTTGGGAATCAGCCTACACCTGAAGACTATGATAGATATGTTGAAGAAATGTTACTTCAAAGAAATTTAGTTGATATTGATTATTCTCTTACGAGGTTTAACCTTTCTCATACTGATAATGGTTATGGTATGGGAACTGGTGAAATTGACAAGATAAAATGTCCAGTTTTAATTATACAGGGAGAAGACGATTACGTTGTTCCTATGGCTATGGCAACTGGTATACATGAAGCACTCAAAGATAACTCAAGATTAGAAATTCTTAAAAAATCTGGACACAATCCAATGGTTGATCAATTTGATACTGTTGTTAAGTTAATTAAGGAGAAATAAAATGTCTTTTATAGAGGTTAACCATAATAAAGCCTACTATGAAGTACACGGTGAAGGGGAAACTTCACTGGTTATTTTAAATGGCATAATGATGAGTAGCGCAAGCTGGCAACCATTTATGGGTATGCTCAGCAAACAGTTTAAAGTAGTTTTACTTGATTTTTATGATCAAGGAAAGTCTGAATATCTTGAAACGACATATACACAGGATTTACAAGTAGAACTTGTGAAAGAACTTCTCACAGCACTTGACCTTAAGCAGGTGACACTTATGGGGATTTCTTATGGTGGAGAAGTTGCAATGAAGTTTGCGGTGAAGTATCAGCAGATGCTATCAAAATTAGTACTTGCGAATACCACTGCATACACCAACCAGCAACTTAAAGCGATAGGAGATTCGTGGATCTACTCAGCGAAAACCTATGATGGCAAACAATTTTTCAAAGCAACCATTCCACCGATTTATTCATCAGAATTTTATGAATCAAGAGTGGCGTGGTTAGATGCAAGAGAAAAATTATTTGATAAAGTATTTGATGAAAAATGGTATGAAGGTTTTATAAGGTTAGTGATTAGTGCAGAAACCCATGACGTGAGAGACCAAATTAATGTAATCAACATCCCCACATTGATCATAGGTGCTGATGAGGATATCATAACGCCTTTATCATGTCAGGAACAGATCCATCAAGAAATCAAAAACAGCCGATTTGTTGTGATTAAACATTGTGGACATGCTTCGATGTATGAAAAACCAATTGAATTTTTTAGTACTGTTATGGGTTTTGTCACTGTAGGACATGAACATTTTGTAATCTAGAAAATCGTATTTAAAAAGTAATTAATAAAATAATCCCCTTACAATCTGTGTTCACTGGCGTGTTCTTTTCAAGATACGCCAATGGATGAGGTTGAAGCAACATTCTTATAAACGCGAAAGCGTTTTTTTTCTTGTAACAAGAATGACTTTTTTTAGATTCCTTTCATAGTGGTATAATAGTAGCGGAGGGATTGTTATGCAAGATACAACCATTATTGAAGCGAAAACTATAACTGAAAAGCGTGAACAGTTTATTGCTGAACATATACCATTTGTTGTTTACACGACTTCCAAAATATTGGGACGCTATCTCTCTGTTGAAAACGATGAAGAATATAGCGTAGCGCTCGAAGCGTTTAACTCGGCGATTGATACTTATGAAGCCGGCCAAAGTAAATTTGAAACCTATGCAACTACAGTGATTCGAAATAAGTTGATTGATTATCATAGAAGTCAAAAAAAACACTATGGACAAGAAGCGTTAAATGAGGATTTGATAGCAAGACCTTCAAGTGACGAAGAATTGCGTATGGAGATAGAGGATTTATCATTAAAACTTAAACCCTTTGGGATGACTTTTGATGATTTAGTTGAAGCGAGCCCTACACATAAAGATTCACGTAGAAAAGCCATAGATATAGGTGTCAAAGCATCAACTATAACATCGGTGATTACATTACTCTATACTACATTAAAATTACCTGTACAAGAAATTCTTAAATTTATAAAGACTACAAGGCGTTTCCTCTATCTACACAGGCACTTTATACTGGTTATTATCGTCATATTTAAAGAAGATTTAGTGAGTTTAAAAGAATGGATCTTAGAGACAAAACGCCCTCAAAAATAAATGTTATGCCGCTTTTAAAATAGCGAAATATCCAGTATAATGATAAAAGGCTTATAAGCGAGATGCTGTGAGCCTTTAATTGTTTAACATAAAAATATAAAATGAATGTTTTCAGAAGCTATGTAGATTATAAAGGAAAAATGAGGTCATATGAAAAATAAATTTGCTAAAAATCTGGGTATACTTGGTTTGATAGGATTACTAATTAAATTAATAGGAGCAATTTATAGAGTACCACTTGCGGTCTTTATGTCAGAAGATGCTGTGGCTTACTATTCTTTGGCTTATCCTTGGTACAATATACTGATTGTTATTTCTTCAACGTCTATACCAGCTGTTATTGCAAAATTAACCGCTGAAGCCATTGCTACAGATAATCGAAAGCTTCAAGATGATGTCTTAAATGTATCTCGAAGACTGATGCAGCTATTTGGTTTAATCACCATGGTTCTCCTGATAGGGTTCTCGGGAATTATATCCAATGCTCTTGGTTATCCAGAAAGTAAGTATTCGTTTTATGTGCTAGGAATCGCTTCATTCTTTGTAGCGCAAAATGCCGCATATAGAGGTTTCTTTCAAGGAACACAGCGTCTAGAACTGTATGGAATCTCACAGCTTCTTGAACAACTCGGACGTGTCTTTTTAGGGCTAGGCATGGTTGTGATGGTGTCGGGTATGGCGATAGGAGATGGCTATGTAGCAGCTGCTGGTACATCGGGCGCGTTATTTGGTGCGATTATAAGCTGGGGTTATTCCATCAGTCGTCATAGAAAATATTATAAAGATCATCAAAAGATGATATCTGATTTTAAAGGCGTATCAAAGAAAATCTTCACAATACTAATCCCTATCGCTATTGGGGCGTCTATTATGCCGCTACTGCAAATAATTGATGGCACAGTTGTTGTGTGGCGTCTAAGAGATATCGGCCTAGTGGACCAAGCAGCAGTGCTCTACTCATATATATCGTTCTATTCAAGTCCAATTATAAACATTGCACAAGCAGTTTTCGCAGCACTCGAAGTAAGTTTATTACCTATGATTACAAAGAGCTTTACACAAAAGAGTGCGTCACTCAAGCATCAAGTTAACCTAGGCGTGCTTTTATCTATCGTTCTAGGTCTACCTATGGGGCTTGGCATTTGGGGATTCTCAGAGCAAATACTACTCTTTTTATATCCGACAAAAGTTGATATAGCAGTTGATGCGGCCTCTGTACTATCAATTATGGGATTATCCATTGTGTTTTTCTCAGTGTTTATAGCAACGACGAGTATTTTGCAAGGCATCAATCAATATAAAAGACCAGTACTTCACCTTTTCATCGGAGCTGTCGTAAAAGTTATCTCAGCTTATATTTTGATAGGGATTGAAACCATCAATATAGATGGTGCAGCATATTCTACATTATTGGCATATCTTGTTGCAGCTGGGCTTAACTTATTCTATGTTTATAAGGCAGTTAAACCTTCGAGGGAATTTGTTAAAAAAGGACTATTAACACTTTTAGCTAATATTGTGATGATTCTCTCTGCAAAAGGTGTATTTGCAGTTTTAAATGGTAGATTACCAATGAGACTTAACTTACTTGTATCGATTGCAATCGCAGTTGTTGTATATGGTGTATGCATCTACTTTGGCAAGGTAATTACTAAAAATGATTTTGATAATCTCGGAGAACACGAATAAAACGAATAAAACGAGTAACACCTTTATAATAGATTTAAGACAATAAACTAAAATTTTCAAAATAAAATCCTGCTCTCTTATGTATCTCAAAATACAAAAGAAAGCAGGATTTATTTTGTCTCATATTATAAAATTGTAAGCATAAATTCTCTAATGACTTTACAAGCTGTTGCAGTACTAACACCTGTTTGATCATAATGAGGTGAAAGTTCTACCACATCAGCACCGATAATGTTAAGCGGGCTAAGGGTCTTTAAGATCTTGATCATATCACCGAAAAAGATACCACCTGGTTCCGGTGTACCTGTACCAGAGAAGATAGAAGGATCAAATACATCAAGGTCAATAGTGACATACACAGGTGTCCCTTCTTCGATAGATTCAACCACTGAAGCAAGCGTCTCGTAGCTAAATTTTTCAAGATGTGTATGTGCTTTAGCCCATTCAAACTCAGCTTTTTCACCTGATCGGATACAAAACTGTGAGATGTTGCCATCACCCATAAAGTCCCACGCACGTCTAATAACAGCCGCATGTGATAAGGGTTCGCCCATATAATCTTCTCTAAGATCTGTATGTGCGTCGAAGTGTATGAGCTTAAGGTTTGGATGTTTTTTATAAGCAGCTCTAATTGTACCAAGTGAAACCAAGTGCTCTCCACCGATTAAAAAAGGGATCTTATCTGCTTTTAGTATCTCAGTAGCTGTTTCTTCAATGAGCTCCAATGATTTGGCCGCGTTACCAAAAGGCAGATCTAGATTGCCAATATCAGTGAGGTGATAATCACTTAGATCTTTGTCAAGATATGGGCTGTAAGTCTCAAGACCGAAAGAGTCCATGCGGATGTAGTCCGCAGCAAAACGCGTTCCAGGTCTAAAAGAAGTAGTCGAGTCAAATGGTGCGCCAAAGATAACGATCTGAGCATCATCAAAAGCACAGTCACAACCAATAAACGTATGAATATTTGAATGCATGGATTACTCCTTTAAAAGTTTTTTAACAAAAGTAGGAAGTGCAAAACAGCCAGTGTGTAACTCTGTATTGTAGTATTTAGTTTCTAGACCAAAAGCCTCCCAAGCTTTAGGATCAAAATCAGCGATAGGATCAAGTGTCTTAGATGCAAAACCAAATAACCAGTGACCTGATGGATACGTTGGCATGTGGAATTGATATACTTTACTTATTGGGAATATCTTCTCGATTTTAGAATGTGATCTTTTCATCTCACGTGCGTAGTTTGGATAGTAAGGGCTCTCGTGTTGATTGATAAGGATGCCGTTATCAGCAAGAGCAGTATAGCAATCTTTGTAAAATGCTTCTGAAAATAAACCTTCACCAGGTCCAATTGGATCTGTGCTATCTACTAATATCAAATCATATTCATTTACTTTTCCATGGATAAAAGCAAGTCCATCTTCAAAATAAAGAGAAACCCTTGGATCGTGGAGTTTGCAAGCAGTAATCGGAAGGTATTTTTCGCATGCACGAACCACCATCTCATCAATTTCAACCATGTCAATTTTTTCAAGGTGTTTGTAACGTGTTAATTCTCTAACTGTACCACCATCACCGCCACCGATAACCAGTACGCGTTTGATTGAAGGGTTAGTTGCCATCGCCACGTGTGTAATCATATCGTGGTAAACAAATTCATCTTTCTCGTTAACCATCATTAAACCGTCTAAAGTAAAGAATGTACCAAATTCTTCAGATTCAAAAAAATCAATCGTTTGGAATGGGCTTTCTTCAGAATAAATGTGCTTTTTTACTTTTATTGAAAAATCTACTGTATCAGTGTGTTTCTCGGTATACCAAAGTTCCATAGTGACCTCCATTATTTATGGCTAAATTAAGCCGCAAGTTATTTAATATATGATTGTGTATCTATTTCTTCTATTTCTAATTATAACCCTTCATAGGTTCAGCCAATCATCTGAACAACAATTGGCTGATGGTTTTATTCTTTTATGACTTTTATAAAGTCGGCACTTGGATCTTCCATGCCAGTAATGACACCGTGCGACGCTTTAAAAAGTTTGATTTGCTCAATTACAGATTCGTTGATGCGCTCGCCATAACTTACCACAGGTATGCCTGGAGGGTAACTCATCAAAGATTCGCCACTGATTCTACCTAATGTCTCTTCAAGAGCAACCATCTCTTTTTCTGCATAAAATGCATCTCTAGGTGAGATGATAACATTTGGATAGTGTAAGTCGATTTTTTTATAGTCAAGGCGGCTATTTTGAAAACGTTTGCTGATATCTTCAAGCGCAGCGATCAATGCATCGATATTGTCATAATCATCACCAACACTTAAGATTGCAAGTGAGTTATAAACGTCACCTGTTTCCATCTGTATGTTGTATTCATCGCGTAGAATATCGTAAAGTTCCATCCCATTAAGCCCCATGTCACGCGTTGTAACACTGAGTTTGGTAGGGTCAAAGCCAAAGATACCAGGTTTTCCTTGGGATTCCATGCCAATAGAATAACAGCCGGGAATAGCATTGATTTTTTTACGTGCATACTCAGAAACTTCTATAATATGGTTTAATATGCGTTCGCCTTCCAGTGCTAACATCTTTCTAGCGACATCAAGAGATCCCATAAGCAGGTAGGATGGACTTGTGGTTTGCATCATATTGATGACTTTACGCACATATCTACCATCAATTGAGGTAGTATTGACTAAAAGAGCTGAGCTTTGTGTCAAAGAGCCACCTGTTTTATGAAGACTGACAGAAGACATATCAGCACCAGCTTGCATACCGCTAAGTGGAAATTTATCGTTAAAATGAAAGTGTGTCCCATGTGCTTCGTCTACTAACACAAGCATGTTTTTTTCATGACAGAAATCAACAATTGTCTTTAGATCACATACCGCACCGTAATAAGTGGGGTTGATGATAAAAGCAGCTTTTGCATCTGGATGTTCATTGTAAGCCTTTTTAAGAGCTTCTAAAGTCACGTTATGAGATACACCCATTTCTTCATCGATTTCTGGGCTCATGTAAACTGGAGTTGCACCGCAAAGGATCAAAGAATTAATAGCAGATTTATGCACGTTTCGAGGTAAAATAATTTTATCACCCTCGCTAACAGCAGTCATAATCATTACTTGTACTGCAAATGAAGTTCCACTTACGATAAAATAACCTCTATCAGCACCAAATGCATCAGCAAGTAAATCTTCTGCCTCTTTAATGACACTGATAGGATTACCTAAAAAGTCTAGTGGCTTCATAGAGTTGACGTCAAGTTCAAGCATTGCCTCACCAAAGTACTCAGCGTATTCTCTTAGGCCGCGACCATGCTTATGACCAGGAACATCAAATGGAATGACGTTTTTCGCGCGATATTCTTTCATCGCAGTAAAAACGGGGGTTTTAGAATGATCTAACATCATTCGCCTCCTTCCGGATAGATAAAGGTTATTAAGACGACTTTTAAATTAGTAAAAGCACTAAGCTTTACCAATATTTCTGCCATAGTATATTTCAGTCATTTCTTTTTTGAGTTTAGTCATGATCTCGCGTTGCTCTTTTGGAGTAAGATCATCTTTATTTACTTCGAAAAGGTAATTGTTCATCTCAAAGTCTTTAAGCATCATTTTTGTGTGGAATATATTTTCTTGGTAAACATTGACATCTATAAGCTGATATTTATTAAGTGTTCTTTTTGCAATGTAGTTCTGAATAGAATTGATATTGTGATCGATGAACAATTTTTGACCCGTTGCATCTCTTGTAAATCCTCGAACGCGATAATCAATAGTAATAATGTCCGAATCAAAACTATCGATAAGATAATTAAGTGCTTTAAGTGGAGAAATCTGTCCGCAGGTCGAAACATCAATGTCTACTCTAAAAGTACTCAGTCCATTATCAGGATGGTACTCTGGATAAGTGTGGACAGTTAAATGACTTTTATCGAGATGTCCAACAACATGCTGTGGGACATTTACGAGAACACCTTTGTTACAAGAAGCATCTAGTGCTTCATCTGGGAGTTCCTCTTCAGAAATAAGGATAGTAACACTAGCTCCCTGTGGTTCATAATCTTGTTTTGCAACATTTAAAACATGAGCGCCGATCATTTTCGTAACATCTTGTAATATATTAGTAAGACGTTCAGAGTTGTATTGTTCATCGATATATTCTATATACTTTTGTCTGTCCTCAGCTGAACGCGTATAGCAAATATCGTAGATATTAAAGCTCAATGTTTTAGTTAAGTTGTTAAAACCGTGAAGTTTAATTTTTTTATAACCTTTCAAGGTAAGCCTCCTTAAATCAAGATAATTAGTCAGTGTAAAATGCATGATAATACTTAAAATATTAACTAATAAGTATACTAATACTGTTTTTAGCACAAGTACAATTATAGCACAAACTCACATAATTACTAGTGGTTTGAATGGTTTTTTTATTTTTTTTTAACATGTCAATTTTCGACTATAATAAGTTTAATATATTAAACAAAACAGGTGCAATTACGAAACAAAAAAAGAAAAGCCATTTTATGGGAAGTCCGTAAAATGGCTAAATAGGTCATGTTGAAAGTTTAGTTTGTGAGATTGCTTGTAAAAAATAAGGTGTTTTTTGAAACGTTATAAAGGTTTTGGTTTATATCTTAAAACCCTAGTTGAATTTAAAACTGCAATGAGTGTAACGCCAACATCAGCGAAAATAGCCATCCACATGGAGCTTAAACCAACAGTTCCAAGCGCCATGATCAGAAGTTTAGTGCCGAGTGCAAAAACAATGTTTTGTGTAACGATTTTTTTTGTTATTTTTGAAATCTGAATTGCTTGAGGTATTTTTGAAGGTTCATCAGTCATAAGCACAACATCAGAAGCCTCTATAGCGGCATCGCTTCCAATTGCTCCCATAGATATCCCGATATTTGCACTTGCAAGTACGGGTGCATCATTGATGCCATCACCCACAAATGCCACATTTGCACCATCATGTATAAGTGAAATGACTTTTTCATATTTATCTTCAGGTAGTAGTTCACTATAAACAGTATCAATATCTAGTGATGTTGCAACTGCATGGGCAGCTTCTTTTCGATCGCCTGTTAACATGAGCACACGGTATCCCAAGGTTTTTAAGCGCTTAATTGTCTCATGTGCATCTTTTTTAACCTTGTCTCTGATATCAAAAGCGCCAATATATTTCCCATCAAGTGCAATGTAGATATGAGTATAGGGGGATAAAATTTCGGGAATTATAATACTTTGATCATGCATTAGACTTTTATTACCCGCAATAATTAATCCCATTTTCGATTTCACAATCACACCTTTACCACTAACCTCTTCAAGAGCTATAATGTCATCGAGATTGACTTGATGGTTTGAAAATTGAATAATTGATTTAGCAACAGGGTGGTTTGAGTGATATTCAGCTAAAGTTGCAAGTTTTATAAGTGTATTATTATCAACTTGTTCATCTGGTAGGTGCGTTTGATAAACTTCAAAAGCCCCTTCGGTTAGTGTTCCAGTTTTATCAAAGACGATGGTATCTACATGACTTAGTGCTTCTAAATAGTTACTTCCCTTTATGAGAATACCATTTTTAGATGCATTACCTATGCCACTAAAAAAGCCCAAAGGAACTGAGACAACAAGTGCACATGGACATGAGATGACTAGGAAGATCAGTCCTCGATAAAGCCATGTATCAAAAGTATCAAAGCCAAAGATAAATGAAGGAATTACCACCAGGCCAATTGCAAAGAAAACAACTATTGGTGTGTAATATCTTGCAAACTTTGTGATGAAATTTTCAGTAGGCGCTTTATTAGAAGTTGCATTTTCTACTAATGCTAAAATTCTAGCGACTGTGGATTCTGCATATACTGAAGTTACTTTTAATTTTATGATCCCATTGACTACGACACTACCACTGAGTACAGCATCACCAAGTGCAAAGTACTCAGGGATTGATTCGCCAGTAAGTGCAGAAGTATCTAGGTTACTACCTCCTTCAACGATAATACCATCTAGTGGCACACGTTCACCGGGTTTAACCATGATGATTTCATCAATTTGAACTTCTTCTGGTGATACATTCATCCAGAAATTACCTCTAAGTACAGAAGCTTCATCAGGTCTTATGTCAAGTAATGAACTAATAGCATGTTTAGAACGATTGACAGCAAGATCTTGAAAATATTCCCCAATCTCATAGAAAATCATAACGGCTACCGCTTCAGGATATTCACCTATAGCGATAGCACCAAAAGTAGCTATAGACATAAGAAAATTCTCATCAAATATATCGCCACGCAAGATGTTTCTAAAGGATTTATAAAGCACTTTATGACCTGACAAAATATAGGCCATTGCAAGTGCTACAAACTCTACATAGGGCATATTCTTGCCTAGTATGCCAACTGTAAATAGAACCAAACTAATGATCAATCGAATTAAGTTTTTCTGATTATGACCAATGCCGCGTGCCATTGTCTGATGACTATGCATGGCAGCGTTAGTTATATTTTTTTGTTCTGGTTTCCCTTCAGATCGAAGTGAGACCACGACATCTGGTTCAAGTGATTTGACGATGTTTTTTATTTCATCAATTGTTAAATCTACATTTGAATCTTTATTTTCAAATGTCAGTTTTGACCTTGAAAAGTCTAAAACCACATTATCAATGCCTGATATATTCTTTGCACGCGATTCAATTTTAGCAGCACAATTAGCACATCCCAGGCCCTCTAGATTTAGTGTTATTTTTTCCATATAATAATACCTCTATATAATTATAGTGTCGAACATATGAATACTTGCTCATATGTTCAATTATATTTTACCGCCATTTAACGTGAAAGTCAATACCAAAGGAAGGTTGTGTAATATGATTTTGAGGTGTAAAATAATAGACGCGACATATCATTAAACCTATACATTTAGGTGCATATATTATAGAAAGATTTTTTTTTGAGGAGATATTATGAGGTTTTTTAATGGTAAAAAAATTGAATTACTTGCACCTGCAGGCAATTATGAAATTTTTAAAGGGATAGTAGAGAGCAAATGTGATGCCATCTATTTTGGTGGTCAACGTATGAATATGCGTATGATTAGAAAAGGGTTTAACTTTACGGATGAAGAACTAAAATTAGCTGTTGACCTTGCTCGTGAGAGGAACAAAGCTACCTATATAACGGTAAACAATTTATTAGATGAAGACGATTTAGAAGCGCTGGATGCTTATCTTTTGTTTCTTGATGAAATTAAACCAACCGGCATTATTGTTCAAGATATGGCAGTGCTTAGTCGAGCGCATAAGTTGAATTTAGGAATAGAAATTCATGCATCAGTTATGATGAATGTACACAATCTTGAGACGATTCACGCTTTAAAAGAGAAAGGTGTAAATCGTGTGGTTTTATCAAGAGAAACGACACTTGCAGAAGCTTCTTTCTTTCACCAAAATTCTCAAATGGAATTTGAATACTTCACACATGGAGATATGTGTGTTGCACATGGTGCGCAGTGTTACTATAGTTCCATGCTTTTTGGGATGAGTAGTAATAGAGGAAAATGTCTCAAACCATGCCGTTGGTGGTTTGATTTTGAGGGTAATCGTGCTTATCCTCTTGCTGTAAAAGACATGTCTATGATCGCTCACCTTCCTGAGATGATCCACTCGGGTATAACTTCTTTTAAAATTGAAGGTAGAATGAGAGAAAAAGAGTTTATCGTAGATTTAATCAACCGATATGGGGATGTAATTGATCGATATATTGAGGATCCAATAGGTTATGATTATAAAGCACAAGAAGCATGGATTTATGAGCATAGAAAAAGAGATCTTTCCACAGCCTATGCATTTGGTACACCGGGACTCTCTAATATCAATGAAAGGTATGAAGGGACAGGTAAGTTTTACAGCACTGGTAAGATGTTTAGTACACCAACGGAGGAATCAAAAGTAGAACAACATCAAGTAGACCAGCTGATATCTGTATTTGATAGGCAAGAAGTAAACCGTGAAAAGCTATCGGTTAGAGTTGAAGATATGGACCAAGTTAGAGTTGCACTAGAAGAAGGTGTAGATCGTATCTATCTTGCATCCGATATTTTTGAACCGAAGCACCCTTTTACGATAGAAGATATCATAGAGATTTCTAGTGTTAAAAATGAGACTGAATTATTTATAGCACTTCCTAGAATGATGGATGAACTTCAATTTGAAAAGTATAAAGTTTGGCTTGAAAAAATAGAAAATTCAGGCGGAAAAGTGGAAGGATTGCTGATCACCAACCTAGGCGTGGCTAAGGCTTTTGCAGGTAAAGACTATAAAATGGTGGGAGATTTTTCGCTGAATATTTTTAACCGAACTGCTGCCCAGTTTTATTTAGATCAAGATGTTGAAATGATAACACCATCAATAGAACTACCGGCAAAAGAACTAAAAGCATTACTAGATTCAGGTGTCCCTTGCGAAGTGATTACACACGGCAGACTTTCGACTATGTATATGTCGCATGATCTTTATGAAGCTCAAAATGTATCAACTGATGATACACTTGTCTATGAAAATGAAGGTGGTAAGTATGTGGTCAAACGAGATGTTCACGGAAAAACACATTTACTTATGCAAAAACATTATACTTTGCTGCCAATTGCTGACCGACTTTCCGGTGCTCGGATTAGAATAGAAGCTCAAAACGATACACCAGATGCGCTAAGAGCTATTATTAAAGCGCATAAAGCAGTGATCCATAGAGAAGTATGTGGTATGGATAGTCTTGGAAGTTTAGGAAAGAGCCACTTGGTAACTTTAGGTGCTATACGTTTTTAGGAGGTAAAAATGAACCCGTCAAATCAACAAATGAAGCAAAACAATCATGAGTATCAAGAGCATCAAGAGCATCAAGAGCATCAAGAGCGTCATATGTCGCCTGATGAAATCATAGCTTTAAAAGCAAACTATTTTTACCCAAATACGATGCATTTTTATAAAAAGCCACCCCATATAGTAAAGGGAAAGATGCAGTACCTTTATGATCAAGTTGGGAAACAGTACACAGATTTCTTTGCAGGGGTTACGGTATTAAATTGTGGTCATAGCAATCCAGATATCTTAAAAGCGGTACATGCACAGCTCGAACTTCTTCAGCATACCTCTATTATATATTTGACGCAGCCCATGGTAGAACTAGCGAAGGCGCTTTCAGAGGTACTACCAGGAGATATCAAATCTACTTTTTTCTGTAATAGCGGAACAGAAGCCAATGAAGGCGCACTATTACTTGCAAGGATGCATACTGGCAAGAAAGGGTTTATCGCTTTTGAAGGAGGACTTCATGGACGTTCGCATCTGACCATGAGTGTCACAGGTATACCCATGTGGCGAATCGATCCTTTTTTAGAACCAGATGTATACTTTGCAAGATGCTTTACGCAAGTGGGGATGACAAGTGAAGCAGCTTGTGAACTTGCACTAAAAGATGTAGAAGAGATACTAGAGGCGCACAGCACAGAGATCGCCGCTTTAATCGTCGAACCTATTCAAGGAAATGGCGGTATGAATACTCCTGCGGGTGATTTCTTCATAAAACTAGAAAAGCTATTAAAAAAACATGATGTATTGTTGATCGTAGACGAAGTGCAAACGGGATTTGCTAGAACGGGTTCTTACTTTGCAATTGAACAGTTTGGCGTTGTGCCAGATATCATCACCTATGCAAAAGCTTTAGGCAATGGCATCCCTATAGGTGCTTTTAGTGCTAAACCTGAAGTTGCACTTTCGTTTAACAAGCCTTCAGCTTCTACACTTGGTGGTAATCCAGTCTCGGCGACAGCTGGACTAGCTGTACTTGATTATATAAAAGCACATAATCTGTGTAAACGAACAACTTTACTAGGTGCTATTTTGAAAGATGGTCTTGAAACACTTAAGTCAAAACATAGCCTAATTAAAGAGATCAGAGGGATGGGACTGATGTTAGGTGCAGTACTGGATATAGACAGTGGTGCTACCGTTGATTTGATCCTAGAAGAGATGAAAAAGCGAGGGTTCATTATTGGCAAGAATGGCCTTTACAGAAACGTTCTTGCTTTTCAACCCCCGCTAGTTATCGAAGAAATAGATATAAAATTAATGCTTGATGCCCTTGACGAAACATTATCGTTCTTGCCAACGGCATAGTCTTTTTTCTAAAAAATCGATGCTACTAAATAAAAGAACGCCCATGAGGCTGATGACTACTATACCTGCAAACATGCTGGTATAGTCTAGTTTGAGCCAACTGTCCATGATAAAGTAACCGATACCATAGCGTGTGGCAAAATTTTCTGCGAAAAATAAAACAGAGATAGACGTACCGATGCTCACTCTTAGCGATGTTAAGAGATTGGGGATAATAGCGGGTATTATCAGATGCTGATATACCTGCTTTTTTGTTGCCCTCAGTGTTCGCATGGAAGTGAAATAACTTTGATTGATTGACTTTACACCATCTCTTGTGCTGACTAAAATTTGAAAAATAATGATGAGTCCCACTAAGATGATCTTTGATAAATCACCTAAACCGAAAAATAACATCAAAAGTGGTAAAAATGCAATTTTAGGCACAGGATACAGCGCGTAAATAATCGGTGAGATAAGTCGATCGATACGTGGGTGCGTTGCAATGAGAATTCCAAGTGGCACACCAATGAGTAGTGTTGCAAAAATAGCAACTAAAATTCGATAAAGACTTAGACTCGCATGGTGCATGATCAAAGGAAACTCTTGAATCATGAGTAAAACAGCGCTATGTGGTGCAGGTATGAGCCTTGGATTGACAAATAAATGCAGAAAATACCAAAATAAAGTGATAATCGATAATGCATAGAGGTTACGCTTCATTAAACACCTCCTGCATGGCTTTTCTAATCTCAACACATAGTGCATAAAACTCAGGTTTTTCTCTAAGCGAAAGATCACCAAAATAAGGATTTGCAAAACGGTTTAGAATTTGTCCGCCTTTTGAAGACATGAGCAGTATCTCTGAACCGAGAAAAACAGCTTCTTCTATATTATGGGTCACTGTAATCCAAGTTAACGCTTTGGATTTGTTTAACGAGAGAATCGCATTTTGAAGCGTCTCTCTGGTAATCGTATCAAGTGCAGAGAACGGTTCATCCATGAGTAAGATTTCAGGAGATAAAAGCCATGCTCTCGCAATTGCGACTCTTTGCTTTTGACCGCCACTAAGCTGATGAGGATACTTGCACAGATGTGGTGTAAGTCCAAGATCATCCGCTAGTTTTCGTGCGCTTTGACCTTGATCATCTGAAATGCGCCCCGCCCTGATGGTCAATCCAAGGAGCATGTTTTCCCATACGGTTTTCCAAGGAAACAGGCCATACTCTTGTAATACCATGGCAATATGGTCTTTAGTTACATCTGAGTTAAATACAATTTTACCTTTAGAGGGCTTATTTAGCCCAGCAAGGGTGTAGAGCAAAGTGGTTTTACCACAGCCAGAGGGACCAATGATGGTATAAGCACGGCCTTTTTCGAAGGTTAAGTCAAGTGAAGTAATCACTTCTTCCTGATCATAGTTAATGTGGATGTTTTCAAATGTGACAATCGGTTTTAGATTACTCATCGAATCCACCTAAAGGGCCAAGTTCAGTAAGATTGCCGCTCCAAATAGGATAGGTATCTGATTGAATACCAAGTGTTCTTAGGACCCTAGCAGCTGTTTGATCCACAATATCTTTTACTGTTTTGGGTCTATTATAAAAGGCTGGAACAGGCGGCATAATCACAGCACCGTACCTTGTTAATTTCAGCATATTTTCCAGATGGATGCCGCTAAGTGGTGTTTCTCTCGTGACGAGAACCAGTGGCCTTTTTTCTTTTAATGTGACGTCAGCGGCGCGACAAATCAGTGAGTCGGCAATCCCACCGGCAATTTTGCCCATTGTGCCCATGCTACAAGGAACGATGCACATACCATCTATAGGAAATGAACCGCTGGAGATCGCAGCAAATAAATTTTCTTGATCATACTTTATAAAAAGTGGACTAGACATAAACTTTCCAATTATTTTTTCAAAATGATCTTCCATTTCGTAAGCCATCACTTTTTCGCCTAGTTTTGAAGTGACAAAATGCACTTCGTGTCCTAAAGCTAAAAGTTGCTCGATGACACTATATGCAAGTATACTACCACTTGCGCCAGTGAGGCCGACAATGATTCGTTTCATGTGATTTCCTTTCTATATGAAGATGTTAATTCTATACGAAGATATCAATAGCAGTGGTTATGAGCAACATAGTTGAGATCAATTGATTAATATGATAGGCTGCAAAATTCATTTTCATGCGGTGCCCTGGATCAATCAATCCATGTTCAATAAGGAGCAAAAGGGCACTAATACCAACACCAACATAGTAAACGATGCCGAGATGAGCAAGCATACCCACAGATATAAGAAGTAACCACATGATCATATGAAATACTCTGGCAATCGTAAGTGCGCCAGTGAGTCCAAATCTAGCAGGTATTGAAAATAAACCGACAGAGCGATCAAAATCGATATCCTGAGTGCCGTAAACGATGTCAAATCCTGAAACCCAAAGTGTTACAATAGCGCCTAAAATCAGTGGAATCAAGTCGATACCGCCTGTGACTGCTATCCAAGCACCTACAGGTGCCCCGGCACATGTAATACCAAGAACAATATGGCATAACCAAGTGAAGCGTTTAGTATAACTATATAGTGTGAAAAGCCCAAGTGCAATTGGAGATAAATAAAAACATAAAAGGTTGATTTGATAAGCCGCAAACACAAATAATATATAGCAAAGTGCAGTTATAATTAGGACTTCTTTGGACTTAACTATGCCTTTAGGCATATGTCTAGACTGTGTCCTGGGGTTTAAGCCATCATACTTTTGATCAACGTATCGGTTTAAAGCATTCGCACCATTTCTACCAGCAAATAAACAAACCATGATCCAAAAGAACAAATTTAGACTAGGAAAACCATCTGCAGCGATGAAAAGTGCAATTAGCGCAAAAGGTAATGAGAACAGCGTATGAGAAAACATCACAAGTTCACCATAGGTTCTAATCCTTTTGATTAATTTAGTCATTATCGTATTAGTCGATGCCATATTCTAACCATCTTTCTGTTACAAGTTTGATGATGTCATCTGACATTTCTATATCGTCAGGCCATGGTCTCATCAGTCCATCCATAGGACCTTTCTTTGTTGCATCAATGCCGACGAAAAGTTGTCCATCAGGTCTTTTAGTAATTAAAAGATCACGCATTGGATCAATGTTATTAAACACTTTCCAAGAAACTGTGGATAAACTCGCCTGATCGACCCAATCATCCACAACGACAACAAACCGTTCAGAATTAGATGTATCATTTGCATAATTGCTTAATACTTCTTTTACACCATTTGGAAAAGATGCTTTATCAAAACCAATAATTTTAAGTGCCTTTAGTGCGGAGAGGGTATGATCTGGTTTCGTATAAGATGGATTTACTTCTACATCGCGTTTTCTTGTTGCATCGATACCAAGTCTAAAACCTTGAAAAGCACGATTAGAGGCATGGTCTAACGCATCAAGTGGTCCTTCAGTGATGAGCATATGACTATCATCAATTACATTTGCATTAACAGCATTTGCCACTGCGTGATAATCGTGAACATCTACATCAGCATCGACGATGATGATCATTTTGGTATACATCATCTGTCCTAGTCCCCAAAGTCCATAAAGTACTTTGTTTGCATGCCTTGGAAACGCTTTTTTAATAGAAACGATAGCGCAGTTGTGGAAAACGCCTTCAAGCGGTAAATCCATGTCTATGATTTCAGGGGTTTGAATTTTCATAAGTGGCAAGAAAATTCTCTCTGTTGCTTTTCCAAGGTAACAATCTTCCATCGGTGGCTTTCCAACAATAGTCGTTGGATAGATGGCATTTTTACGGTGAGTGATCTTTTCAAGGTGAAAGACAGGATACATATCTGCTAGAGAATAATATCCTGTATGGTCACCAAAAGGGCCTTCCAGGCGGCGTTCATCAAGCTCAACATAACCTTCAAGGATAAATTCAGCCTCTGCTGGAACATAGATATCATTAGTGATACTTTTTACCAGTTTGACGCTTTTCTTCTTAAGATAACCAGCAAAGATCATCTCATCCACCATTTTAGGAAGTGGTGCAGTTGCTGCATATATAATAGTAGGATCACAACCTAGTGCAACTGAAACAGGCATTTTCTTACCCAAACGGCGGTATTTCTCGTAAATTTCCTTACCGTCTTTATGGAGGTGCCAGTGCATGCCAGTGGTATTTTTATCATATACTTGAAGTCGGTACATGCCAACGTTTTGCTGTCCATTGTCGGGATCTTTAGTAAATACAAGAGGTAATGTGATATATTTTCCACCATCTTGTGGCCAACATTTTATAATTGGAAGATCATCTAAATTGGGTTCAGAGATGACTTCTTGACAAGGTGCCTTTTTAACTTTTCTAGGAAAGATAAAAGGTAGTGGTGCGAGTTTTGGAATTGCTCTAACCTTTCCCATAAGTGAAGCATACGACCCTACATCCATGTAACCCTCTATTTGACGCGCAATTTCATCTAGATCGTTTACACCAAAACCAAGGTTGAGACGTTCATAAGTACCCATGGCATTGATCACCAAGGGGAATTTTGAGCCTTTGACATTGTTGAAAACAAGTGCATTACCAAACTGCTTTGATACTCGGTCGGTAATTTCTGTAATCTCTAGTTCAGGATCTACTTCTATATTTATCTCTGTTAGCAACTTTTTATTTTTAAGTGCATTTAGATAACTTTGCAAATTTTTATAGGGCATATAAACCTCCTTATTTTAACACTTTAGATTATAGTCATTTCTAGGCCTCATGTCAATTTGAGACGTATTGACCGAACCCTCAAAATATGTTAGCATTATTTGGTTGACAAGGAGGACAGAATGAAAAAAAATATTTCAATATTATTGACTTTAGTTTTAATGGTAAGCACTTTGATGTTTGGGTGCGCAAAAGAAGAAACAAATCAAACGCTAAAAATTGGTGTTATGTCTGATTTAGGGGCGGCTCCGTTTATAATAGCAAAAGAAAATGGTTATTTTAATGACCTTGGCTTAGATGTGGAGATCACAGTTTTCAAAAGTGCAACTGATAGAGATACAGCGATGCAAACTGGTAACTTAGATGCAGCTATGGCTGATATGCTCACAATTGTATTTTACAATGACGCGAAATTTGATGCTAAAATGACTTCGGCAACATATGGAAATTATGTTATGGTTTCAACACCATCACTTGATGGGGAAGGGCTTAAGTCGCTTGAGAAAGTACGCGTAGGAATATCAGCAAATACTGTAATTGACTTTGCAACACAACAAATCGCTGCAAACAATGGCATTGAATCTGTACTTGAAGGTGTTGCGATTCCACAGATGCCTGTTAGGCTAGAGATGTTAAGTGCAGGTGAACTCGAAGCTGCTACATTACCAGAACCACTTGCTTCGGCGGCTGTTTTAAGTGGTGGAGAAAAAGTAAGTGGCACCTTAGATTTAGGTTTACAACCGGGCATTTTTATCGTTACAGGAAAAACACTTGACGAGAAAGAGAAAGCTGTAGAAAAACTATATGAAGGTTATAATCAAGGGGTTGATTATCTCAACACCACGGATCAAACAGAGTATATTCAAAAGCTTGTAGATCAATTAGGATTTCCGCCTTCGTTAGTGGAAAGTTTTAAGTTTCCAACATTGAGTAAAGCAACTGCTGCGGATGAAGTTACTTTTAGTACCGTGCTAGGCTGGATGCAAGATAGAGAACTTACGACCTCTGAGTATAGTTTTAAAGATCTAAGTACAAATGCTTTTATAAAGTAGTATCAATAAGAAGCTTACAAATAATGAATTTCAAAAAAATAAGAGTTAAAATGATGACCGATTAACGGATTTTCATTTTAACTCTTTTTTAGTTGAACTTAAGCGTTACTAGTTATTTTTACTTGAAGTAAAAAGGGTTTCTGAAAGTAAATTGTTAAGGTTAGAAAAAGATTGATCTAATTTTTCAAGTGTTTTGAAATCTAAATCAAGCAATTGATTTGACATCTCCTCGCCAAAACTTTCAAGTGTTGCTGCAACGATGTTTTTACCTTTTTCGGTGAGTGAAATATAGTAAATTCTTTTATCTTCTAAATCTATCTGTTTTTGAATATAGCCATCCTCAATAGCGGTTTTAACATAGCGACTACAGTTTGGCAACGAAATATTAAGGATTTCAGAAACTTCAGAAATCATCAATCTTTCGTGTCTAAATACAGTGTGTAACAATTTGAATTCTAATTTACTTACCGCAGAGTCTTGATTCTTAACGATGCTAGATTGAATTACTTCTTCATAAAAATC
This sequence comes from Fusibacter bizertensis, assembly GCF_029914245.1. Lineage (GTDB taxonomy): Bacteria > Bacillota > Clostridia > Peptostreptococcales > Acidaminobacteraceae > Fusibacter_C > Fusibacter_C bizertensis. The sequence goes on along the minus strand of NZ_JARYZI010000004.1, from coordinate 51,775 downwards.
GTTAAATATCATTACTTGTTTTAAGATGCTTTTGATTTTATGATTATTGTCTTTCATTTGTCAATCACGCTCCTTAATTCATTATAAAATGACATGTTTATAATTGCAACATAAGATATTGTCAGAATGTGCTAATTTCTTATTTGCCCGGTACCATAAACGATATATTTAATAGTTGTTAATGCTTTTAGTCCCATTGGACCACGTGCGTGCAATTTTTGGGTGCTGATGCCAATTTCAGCACCAAATCCAAATTGACCACCATCTGTAAATCGAGTAGATGCATTTACATATACTGTAGATGAATCTACATGATTTAGAAAATACTGTGCATGATCGTAGTGGTTAGTGAGAATGGCTTCAGAATGGCCTGTGCTAAATTGTTCTATATGACCGATTGCTTCATCAATATCTGAGACGATTTTCACAGCAAGCTTGTAATCAAGATACTCTGTTTCCCAATCTACAACTGTGGCAACAGAACACTGCTTATTCAGTATATTTTTCGATGAAGCAATACCATATGCCTGCTCACACAGTGCTAGCGAGACCCCTTTTTCTGTTAGGTAATCAATGAGTTTAGGAACCATTGTATGCGCTATTTTTTTGTGTATAAGTACAGTCTCAACAGCATTACAAGCACCAGGTCTTTGAATTTTTGCATTATCGATAATCTTTAGTGCGTCATCTTCATTGTAGTCAAAGTCTACATAGATATGGCAGTTTCCGGTTCCTGTTTCTATCATTGGTATTTTTGAATGATCTGAAACAAAATGGATTAGACCAGCACCACCTCTAGGAATGACGCAATCTATGTATTGCTTCGCACAGAGTAGTTGCTTGGTAAATTCACGATCTGTAGTTTTTACAAGTTGTACCGTGCCAATAGGTAATTTACAAAGCGTAATCGCTTTATCAATTGCAACGAGTATGGCTTTGTTGGTGAGTAGTGCATCAGAGCCGCCTTTTAATATGACTGCATTACCAGTTTTGAGACAAAGAGCAGTTGCATCCACGGTTACGTTAGGTCTGGATTCGTAAATCATTGCAATAACGCCAAGAGGAACTCTTTTGGCGCCGATAGTTAACCCTGCATCGTTAATCCACATAGAATCAATTTCGCCGACAGGATCTTTGAGCCTTATGATTTGACTTAAGCCACTCATCATTTCTTCAAAACGTGTCTCGTTTAAAGTGAGGCGTTCTACAAGCGCTTCTTTGATGCCACTTGATCTTGCATCTGCAACATCAATAGTATTTGCAGCTAAAATATCTTCTTTTGCAAGTAACAATTGATCATAAATTTCGCTTAGTAGGTTTTTTTTCTCATCAGATGATAAAGTACGTAAACTGCGTGCAGCCTCTTTTGCACGGATGCCCATTTCCATAATTTCTTGCGTATAATCCTGCATAATTCCCTCTAATTCTTTCTAAAGTCAAAAAAAGTTCCAACAGTCTTTCCTTCAAATAATTCATTGAGTATGTTCGGATGTGCACTGTTGACAATAAACATTGTAGAATTTTCTGAAGCTAAGATTCTGGCTGCTTTAAACTTCGTTTGCATACCACCTGTACCAACCTTTGAACCTGCATCACCCGCATCAATATCATCTAAAGTTGAGAGTTTTGTGATCGCCGGAATCATAATGGCATCAGTAAATTTTCTAGGGTCTTTATTGTATACCCCATTAATGTCTGATAAAATAATTAAATTTTCAAAATGAATCATTTTACAAACTTCAGCTGAAAGCGTATCATTATCACCAACTTTTATCTCGTCAATAGCGACAACATCGTTTTCATTGATAATTGGTATAACGCGATGCCTAATAAGTGCTTCAAGTGCATTGACGCAGTGTGCTCGCCTAGAGGGCTCATACATATCTTCTTTGGTCAAAAGAACTTGAGCAACTGTAATTCCAAATTCAGAGAAAAACTTTTCATACATGTGCATCAAAGTGCCTTGACCTACTGCAGCTGCAGCTTGTTTATCCGGTATGGATTTAGGTTTTTCAGTAAGTTTCATTTTTCCGATACCGGCAGCGATCGCCCCTGAAGACACAAGTATAATATCTTTACCACTATTATATAGATTAGCGATTTGTTTGACGAGACTTTCCATTTTCCATAGGTCTAGTAAACCGCTATCATGTGTCAATGATGATGAACCAATTTTGATGACAATTTGGTTGAAGTTTTTAAGGGTAGTGTTCATTTTTGCCTCCTAAATTTCAAAGAGTATAACATATCAAAAACAGAATGTAAAGATTACGGATAATTAACAAAGTTGTGGTCTGATTCACATGTGATAATGTCTTAAGTAATCACACGTGATTTTGTCCCGAAGATTACAATGATATAATAATACCTCAGTGAAAAATACATCGAGGTAAATAATGACAAAGGTCGAACTACGAATGAATGAGAATCAAAAGTATGAAATCATTAAAAAGCTGGTGGAATCCAACGGCAATAAGAAAACTGCAGCGCTTAAGATAGGATGCACAGAAAGAACGGTAAACAGACTAATTCATGGCTATAGCACAAAAGGAAAAGCCTTTTTTATCCATGGCAATCGTGGTAAAAAGCCTGTTCACTCTTTATCAAATGACACTAAATCAACAGTTGTGGGCATTTTTTCTTCCAAGTATCCAGATGCAAATTTTGCACATTTTACAGAAATACTAGCTGAATGTGAAGGGATTATGATTTCACCAAGTACAGTAAAGAATATTTTGATTGAGCAGGATATTTTGTCTCCAAAGGCCCATAAAGCAACAAAGAGAGCTCTGAGAAAAAAACTTGAACGGCAAAAACAAAAGGCTGTCACTAAGAACGAGGCTGCTAAACTTCAGCATAAAATAATCGAACTTGAAGACAGCCATCCTAGAAGGCCTAGATCCTCGTATTTCGGCGAAATGCTACAGATGGACGCATCTGTCCATCCTTGGTTCGGAGGTATCAAGACACAACTACATGCCGCTATTGATGATGCCACCGGTAGAATTGTCGGAGCCCACTTCGATCACCAAGAGACCCTGAATGGGTACTACAACGTCTTCCATCAAGTCTTAACAACATATGGCATACCTTACATGTTTTACACAGACCGAAGAACGGTATTCGAGTACAAACAAAAAAAGGCACCCTCTCTTGAAAAGGACACCTTCACTCAATTTTCCTATGCTTGCCATCAACTTGGTGTTGATATCAAAGTAACAAGCGTTCCACAAGCCAAAGGGCGCGTAGAACGCTTATTCCAAACATTACAATCACGACTGCCTATCGACCTAAGAAACGCAGGCGTAACTACCATCGAGCAAGCCAACGAATTTTTAAATTCCTACATAAAAAAATTCAATGACAAGTTTGCTCTATCTGTTGATAATATCAAATCTGTTTTCGAAACGCAACCGTCTGATGAAAAAATCAATCTTACACTTGCGGTAATTGCTGACCGTAAAATTGATACAGGACATTCTATTAAGTTTGAAAACCAATATTTCAAGCCTGTAGATGACAGAGGCCTTCCTGTTTACTATCACAAAGGGACCTCTGCAATTGTTATAAAAGCTTTTGACGGTAAGATTTTTGCTTCTATCAACGACCATGTATACGAACTTGATCTCATTCCGACACATGAACTTAAATCGAAAAATTTTGATTTTTCTAATGAACTTTCCAAGATATCGGTCAAAAGAAACATTCCATCTATGATCCATCCTTGGAGAAAAAGCGCCATCAACAAATTTGTGAAGAACCAAATCTCGCATCAAGATTATACTTATCTTGATATAATGAATACTCAGGAAATCATTTGCAATTACATTTAAAAGCACCGAATTTCATCGGTGCTAATGATTTAACTTTTTTGGGACATTTTCAAATGTGATTGACAGATTACGGATAATTAACAAAGTTGTGGTCTGATTCACATGTGATAATGTCTTAAGTAATCACACGTGATTTTGTCCCGAAGATTACAATGATATAATAATACCTCAGTGAAAAATACATCGAGGTAAATAATGACAAAGGTCGAACTACGAATGAATGAGAATCAAAAGTATGAAATCATTAAAAAGCTGGTGGAATCCAACGGCAATAAGAAAACTGCAGCGCTTAAGATAGGATGCACAGAAAGAACGGTAAACAGACTAATTCATGGCTATAGCACAAAAGGAAAAGCCTTTTTTATCCATGGCAATCGTGGTAAAAAGCCTGTTCACTCTTTATCAAATGACACTAAATCAACAGTTGTGGGCATTTTTTCTTCCAAGTATCCAGATGCAAATTTTGCACATTTTACAGAAATACTAGCTGAATGTGAAGGGATTATGATTTCACCAAGTACAGTAAAGAATATTTTGATTGAGCAGGATATTTTGTCTCCAAAGGCCCATAAAGCAACAAAGAGAGCTCTGAGAAAAAAACTTGAACGGCAAAAACAAAAGGCTGTCACTAAGAACGAGGCTGCTAAACTTCAGCATAAAATAATCGAACTTGAAGACAGCCATCCTAGAAGGCCTAGATCCTCGTATTTCGGCGAAATGCTACAGATGGACGCATCTGTCCATCCTTGGTTCGGAGGTATCAAGACACAACTACATGCCGCTATTGATGATGCCACCGGTAGAATTGTCGGAGCCCACTTCGATCACCAAGAGACCCTGAATGGGTACTACAACGTCTTCCATCAAGTCTTAACAACATATGGCATACCTTACATGTTTTACACAGACCGAAGAACGGTATTCGAGTACAAACAAAAAAAGGCACCCTCTCTTGAAAAGGACACCTTCACTCAATTTTCCTATGCTTGCCATCAACTTGGTGTTGATATCAAAGTAACAAGCGTTCCACAAGCCAAAGGGCGCGTAGAACGCTTATTCCAAACATTACAATCACGACTGCCTATCGACCTAAGAAACGCAGGCGTAACTACCATCGAGCAAGCCAACGAATTTTTAAATTCCTACATAAAAAAATTCAATGACAAGTTTGCTCTATCTGTTGATAATATCAAATCTGTTTTCGAAACGCAACCGTCTGATGAAAAAATCAATCTTACACTTGCGGTAATTGCTGACCGTAAAATTGATACAGGACATTCTATTAAGTTTGAAAACCAATATTTCAAGCCTGTAGATGACAGAGGCCTTCCTGTTTACTATCACAAAGGGACCTCTGCAATTGTTATAAAAGCTTTTGACGGTAAGATTTTTGCTTCTATCAACGACCATGTATACGAACTTGATCTCATTCCGACACATGAACTTAAATCGAAAAATTTTGATTTTTCTAATGAACTTTCCAAGATATCGGTCAAAAGAAACATTCCATCTATGATCCATCCTTGGAGAAAAAGCGCCATCAACAAATTTGTGAAGAACCAAATCTCGCATCAAGATTATACTTATCTTGATATAATGAATACTCAGGAAATCATTTGCAATTACATTTAAAAGCACCGAATTTCATCGGTGCTAATGATTTAACTTTTTTGGGACATTTTCAAATGTGATTGACAGATTACGGATAATTAACAAAGTTGTGGATATGAAGTTAGGCTTATAGGTCATCCTTAGATTTAATTAAAAGAAACGTTATCACGAAAAAAAAGCTTACGTATTTGCAGTTTGCATACAACGTAAGCCTAAGAGAAGGATTATTTTAACCTATCATAAAGGATAATTCCGCTTCACAAGCAATGGCATCGCCTACGCGAGCTATTGCCTTACCCACGCCAAAATTTGCACGTGATTTGATAATTTCAATTGTTAAGGTCAAGGTATCACCAGGGATGACTTTTCTTCTGAACTTACAATTGTTGATTGCAGCAAAGTAAGCTGTTTTTCCTTTGTTCTCTTCTTTTTTTAAGATTACAATTGCCCCTACTTGTGCAAGTGCTTCTACGATAAGGACCCCAGGCATCACATGTTCCATGGGAAAATGCCCTTGGAAAAAATTTTCATTAGCGGTGACGTTTTTGATACCAGTTGCACTGACGCCCTCTTCAAGTTCAATAATTTGATCAACAAGTAAGAAAGGGTAGCGATGTGGTATAATTTCTTGAATTTGGTTACTATTTAAAAGCATACTCACCTAACCTTTGTATTTTGAGAAGATTAAAGAAGCGTTATGACCACCAAAGCCTAAAGAATTTGTAAGCGCATAATTAACTTCTTGGTTTCTACCTACATTAGGCACATAGTCAAGATCACAGTCAGGATCTGCCTCGGTAAAGTTTATCGTTGCAGGGATATAATCCTCGAGAACAGACATAGAACACACTGCTGATTCAATACCGCCTGCTGCGCCAAGTAAGTGACCTGTCATTGATTTTGTTGAAGAAACGGGGAGTTTATAAGCATACTCACCAAATGCCGATTTAATAGCTGCTGTCTCAAAAGTATCATTGTAAGGTGTACTTGTACCATGCGCGTTGATATAACCAATCTCTGTTGGTGCGATACCAGCGTCTTTAAGTGCCATTTTCATAGCTCTTGCGCCGCCCTCACCACCTGGAGCAGGTGTCGTAATATGGTAAGAATCACTTGTTGAACCATAGCCAACGAGTTCAGCGTATATCTTAGCACCTCTAGCCTTTGCATGTTCAAGTCTTTCGAGCACTAACATGGCAGCACCTTCAGCCATAACAAAACCACTTCTATCCTTATCAAAAGGAATCGAAGCTCTCATAGGATCGGTAGATTCACATAGGGCAGTCATTGCTTGAAAACCACCTATACCGAGTTGTGAGATAGAAGCTTCAGTTCCACCTGCTAAAATCACATCATGGTTGCCATAACGTAGTTCTTTTAAAGCTTCACCAATAGCAGTTGCACTTGATGCACATGCTGTATTGTATGTGAGGCATGAACCTTTTGCACCAAGCTCTATAGAAACATTACCTGCTGCAAGGTTGGCGATAGACATGGGTATAAAGAAAGGTGAAATTCTATCAACACCTTTTGTTCTCATTTTTTCAGATGTTTCTTCAATCGTGATCAGACCACCGATACCATTGCCTAGATAAACGCCAACATTTTCAGCGTTATCAGGTGTGATGTTGAGGTTCGCATCTTCAAGTGCAAACTTAGAAGCTGTGATTGCGAAATGTGTAAAGCGGTCCATTCTCTTTGCTTCTTTTTTATTTATGGTTTGAGTTGGGTCATAATCTTTAATTTCACCAGCTACTTTTACTTTAAAATTTGTCGTGTCAAATGCTTCAATCATACTGATACCACATTTTCCTGCTTTGATATTATTCCAGAAATTTTCAATACCTTGTCCAATGGGTGACACAATACCGATTCCTGTTACTACTACGCGATGTTTCATGAAATTGCCTCCTATTTTACATTGCCATTCCGCCGTCAACTTGAACGACTTGGCCTGTGATATATTTCGCCTTTTCCGATGCAAGGAAAAGAACTAAGTTAGCGACATCTTCTGCTTCACCAAATTTACCCATAGGGATATTAGAAAGTGTTGCTTTTTTGATATCTTCGTGAATGACATCTGTCATTTGAGTTGCGATAAATCCTGGGGCAACTGCATTGACACGTACACCTCTAGGTGCGAGTTCTCTTGCAACCGCTTTTGTAAAACCAATAACACCAGCCTTAGAAGCCGCGTAATTTGATTGTCCGATATTGCCAGTGATTCCTACGACAGAAGAGATGTTGACAATAGCACCACTTCTTTGTTTAAACATCACTTTTGCAGCGTGTTTAGTACAATTAAAAGTTCCTTTTAGATTAGTTGATGTAACGGTGTCAAAATCATCCTCAGACATTCTTAAAAGGAGAGTATCTTTAGTGATGCCGGCATTATTAACGAGCAGATCCAATCTACCATAGTGAGTTACAGCAGATTTTACAAGCTCCTCAGCATCCTCAAAGTTTCTGATGTCACCTTTGACCAAAATTGCATCTGCTCCAATTTCCGAAACAAACTGCTCAAGTTCTGTGACATTTGAACGATAGTTAAGCACAAGGCTATATCCATCTTTTGAAAGTGCTGTGGCTATGCTTCTTCCTATACCTCTACCTGCACCAGTAACAATTGCTACCTTCATGTAATCCTCCTAAATAGCTTCTTCAAGTGAAGTTTGTTTTTTCAGTGTATCCACTACTGCGCTTAGTGAATCGATGTCATATATGGAAAGTACTTTGATTGATTTATCAATTTTTGAAATAAAAGAAGATAAGGCGTTTCCTGGACCAAATTCTACTATAGTATCGATGCCCATGTGTTTCATTGATTCCACACATTCAATCCATCTAACAGAACTGGTTACTTGTTTAGAAAGATAAGTTGGAATTTCATCGATACTTGATACGATTCTACCGTTAACATTTGTAATCACGGCATGCTTCATCTCGTGGAAAGTGATGTTAGCGAGTTCTTCTTCGAGTTTGAGTTCAGCGGGTTTTAGCATAGAAGTGTGAAAAGGTGCGCTTACTGGTAATGGGATAACACGTCTTGCGCCACTATTTTTAGCAATTTCGTGTGCCATTTCAAGGGCTGCGAGTTCTCCTCCAATAACGATTTGGTTAGGTGCATTATAATTACAGATCTCAACTGTTCCATACTCAGATGCTTGCTGTGCGATTTGCTCAGCGGCCTCTGGAGAAAGTCCCATAAGTGCTGTCATACCTCCAACGCCCATAGGGACAGCATCTTGCATAAAAGCACCACGTTTCTTTACAAGTTGTACTGCATCAGTAAAAACCATAGAACCAGCACAAACATGAGCACTGTATTCACCTAGTGAGAGGCCAGCGCTTGCAGTTGGTTTTATATCTATTAAAGATTCAAAAGCCTTTAACATCGCTATTGATGTAGTTAATATTGCAGGTTGTGTTTTTTCAGTTTCATTAAGTGATTCTTGTGGACCATTAAAAATCAGTGATTTAAGGTCGTAACCCAGTGCCAAGTTGGCTTGATCAAATACAGCTTTAGATGATTCGAAGTTATTGTAAAAATCTAATCCCATACCTTGTTTTTGTGCGCCTTGACCAGCAAAAATATATCCTAGTTTCATGAGTCCTCCTATAATTTTTCAGTGTGTATCAAACAGATTTTTTATACTCAAGTTATTTTCCAGCAATTCTTTGGAATTGCTTTAAGATAATGGCATCGCATTCGTCAAAAATTTCATCGACTATTTCTTTAGCAGGTTGCATCTTTTTCACAAGACCTGCTACTTGACCTGCCATTACCGAACCATATACGACATCTCCATCTACAGCAGCTTTCTTTAAAGCGCCAGCACCAACAGCCTCTAATTCATCAACAGAAGCACCTTTTTTTTCTAGGTCGCAATACTGCCTATATAATTTATTTTTAAGGATCCGCACAGGATGCCCTGTAGGTCTTCCTGATACAACCGCCGATGTATCTTTGGCATCGATGACCATCTCTTTGTAATTGGCATGTACATTACACTCGTGAGCTACTAAAAATCGTGTTCCAACTTGAATCCCATCAGCACCAAGCATAAAAGCCGCAGCGGCTCCACGTCCATCTGCGATACCTCCAGCTGCTACGACGGGGATTTTCACTGCATCAACAACTTGAGGAACCAATGTCATTGTTGTTAATTCGCCTATATGTCCACCTGCTTCTGTGCCCTCAGCAATGAGTGCATCAACACCTAAGCTTTCCATTCTTCTAGCAAGTGCAACTGAGGGAACAACAGGTATAATTTTTATTTGAGCTTCTTTTAAGCGCTCGATGTATTTTCCGGGACTACCTGCACCTGTAATCACGATTGGAACTTTTTTTTCGATTGCTAGATCGATAATATCATCCGCAAAAGGGCTAAGTAACATGACATTTAGTGCATAGGGTCTATTTGTTAATGTATTAATCTTATCAATTTCCTGCTTAACAATATCTCTTGGTGCATTACCGCCTGCAATTACACCTAATCCACCTGCGTTAGATACCGCAGCGGCAAGCTCGGCATCCGAAATCCAAGCCATCCCACCTTGAATGATGGGAAATTCAATACCTAATAGTTGGCTGAGTACTGTTTTCCTCATTATGGCCTCCAAATTTTATAAAAAGTTTATTTTTCCCCTATTGAAAGAAAATCCAGGGCGATTGCCATGGATTTTCCTGTGAAGTGGATGTTTATTTAAATAGATATTATGCGTTGTACTGGGCGATGTAGTTTACAATATCGCCAACTGTTTGTATAGAAGATGCATCGCTTTCAGCTACCTTAATTTCAAATTCATCTTCGATTGACATAATTAGATCAACCATATCCAAAGAATCAGCACCAAGATCTTCTTTGATTTTGCTCTCAAGCGTTACATCATCTGCTTCTAAATCTAACTCTTCAACCAATATACTCTTTACTTTTTCAAAATTCATTTTTTGCCTCCTAATAATTTGCATTTTTATGCGTATAATAATTTATAATTGCGATTGTTTTAAATACTTCTGCTGAAGTCAATCAAAGTATATGTGATTGCATAGTGGCATTCAATAGCTTTTATAAATTGTTTATAATTGAGTATAATTTGTTTATAATCGAATTTTAATACCGAAGAAAAACTTTTTTAAGACTTTGTATGGTAAAATAAGTATTAATAATAATGAAATAAAACTTTGAATGGAGGGCGTACACATGGGATTATTTAATTTCATAAAAGGTGAATTTTTAGAGGTCGTTCACTGGGAGGATGACAGTCAAGATACGATGGTATATAAGTTTCCAATGACTGATAAGCAACAAATTAAAGAAAATGCACAATTGATTGTTAGACCATCACAAGTGGCGATTTTTGTCTATCAAGGTCAAATTGCAGATGTATATGAGCCTGGTAAATACACGCTCCATACAGATACGATGCCGATATTAACTTCTCTTTCCAACTGGAAATATTTATTAGAAAATCATTTTAAAACAGATGTCTATTTCGTTAATACGAAGCAGTTTATCAATCAAAAGTGGGGTACGACTAATCCGATTATGCTTAGAGATGCAGAATTTGGTATCTTGAGATTAAGAGGGTTTGGTGTTTATTCATTTAGAGTGGATGAACCAGTAACGTTTCTCAAAGAAGTTTTTGGCTCAAATAAATTTTATACTGTAGATAAAATAAATGAACATTTAAAGAGTTTGATCGTATCAACGGTAACTGATTCTATAGCTGAAGCTAAGATTCCTGCCATTGACTTAGCAATGCAATATGATGAAATAGGTATGATGACGCAAACGAAAATTGATGAGAGATTCTCAGTGTATGGGCTTACGATTTCTGATTTTGCAATTGAAAATATCTCGTTACCTGAATCTGTGGAGCAAGCAATTGATAAACGGACTCAAATGGGTGCGCTTGGTGATATGAACAAATATATGCAGTATCAAGCTGCAGAGGCTTTAAGAGATGCAGCGCAAAACGAAGGTGGCGGTATGGCAGGTATGGGTGCTGGCATGGGTGCAGGTATGGGAATCGGAAAGATGATGACTGACGCGATGAATCAAGCGAACACACCTCAAAACACACCTCAAAATACGACATCAAACAATTCTAATGCAACTGACAATGGAAGTAAAAGAGTGAACTGTCCTTCCTGTCAGCATCAAGTTGAAGCAGGCGTTAAGTTTTGTCCTGAATGTGGAGCGAGTATGAAAAAAATGTGTATCCATTGCCAGGCTGAATTAAAAGGCGATCCAAAATTCTGTCCAGAATGTGGTGGAAAACAAGCTTTAGAAGGCACTTGTTCAAAATGTGGTGAAACTTATGAGGGAAATCCAAAATTTTGTCCTCATTGTGGTGAAAGCACAAAAGGATAAAGGAGAGTAGGATGAGTGAAAATATAGACAAAACCAAAATAAACATGTGTCCTTCTTGTGGTGGAAAGATGACCTTTGATCCTGATGATGGCATGTTAAAATGTCAGTACTGTGATACGACGAAGGAGATTAAGTATGAGCATGGTGAAGCGATCGAAAATCCATTTCATGATGCATTAAAAGAAGGTGCAAGGTCATGGACTGAAGATGATATCCAGGCAGTTGTGTGTAAAAACTGTGGCGCAAAGATCATTTTTGACATGTATTCTAAAGCTCAATTTTGTAACTATTGTGGTTCTTCTCATGTGAGTATACAAGCACCTGAGCAGATCATACCACCAGGATATGTAGTTCCCTTTGCCATCTCAGAAAAAAAAGCCGGTGAGGCATTTAAAACTTGGATCGGTAAAAGGTGGTTTGCACCTAACAAACTTAAGTCATCATATAAAAACAATCGATTACTAGGTACTTATGTGCCCTATTGGACATTTGATACACAAACCTTTAATAGATACACAGCAGAGCGTGGCGATTATTACTATGTCACTAAGACAAGAACTGTAAATGGCAAAACCGAAACCTATCAAGAAAGACACACAAGGTGGATGCATGTCAGTGGTAACTATGAGCGTTTTTTTGATGATGTGCTTATATCAGCCTCAAACAAGGTCGATTCACAGATTTTGAACAAAGTAGATGATTTTAACCTTGATGGGCTTGTAACCTATAAACCAGACTTTTTATCGGGTTTTTTTGCTGAAAAATATAGCGTGCCATTAGAAGAGGGATGGACACATGGGAAAAGAGTCGTTGACCAAACCTTGAATAGCGAAATCACAAGAAAAATTGGAGGCGACGAAGTAAGATTTTTAAATATCTCTACCAATTATGATGATATTATGTTTAAACACGTACTTTTGCCACTTTGGATATCAAGTTATTTATTTGGTGAAAAAAGTTATAATTTCATGATCAATGGTCAAACCGGTGCAGTTCAAGGTGCTTATCCTAAGAGCTGGTTAAAGATTTCACTTGCAGTGGTAGCAGGGTTAATAGCGGTTGGATTAATATATTTTTTACTATCTGGTCAGAACAATGCTGCCTTATTTGTGCGTTAGAAAAAAGGTTCAAGCAAAATAGTGAGGGAAACGATGAAGTTCAATACCATAAAAGGCGTAACTATTTTAATTGCCATGTTAATATCTCTTGTATTTGAAACCGCTTCTCAAAGTAGACTATTTGTTTTGATAGGTCTTTCTGGGATTATTATTGCGCTTTCATTTATAAGAGGTAGTTCACATCGAAGGTATACTTGGACTTTATTTTTAGAGATCATCGCAGTGTTTTTGTTAAATCAGTACACGCGATTCAACGTAAATTATTTGTATATTTTGTTTAATCTTTGGATATTGGCTGAAATTGTATTATATCAAAATGTTTACAAGGTAGTATTGTTAGTCACTTCAACGCTGATGGTTTCTACGCTTGCATTTATTCAAAGTTTTAATTATGGTGTGAATTATCAATTGATTACTCAAGCCTTCTTTGTGGAATTTATACTCATTCTCTTTTCAGTAATGCTCTATTTATATCGCTCATATCAAGAGGAGAAAAAAAGAGTAAATCGTCTAAATGAACAATTGATCGATCAAAATGCTGCACTTAAAAAAGCAAACGACAAAATGCAGATTTCAAATGAGGCTTTAGAAGTAGCAAACCTAGAAATTGAAAAACTGACTAAACTTAAAGAGCGTTCACAGTTTGCAAGAGATTTACACGATACTATTGGTCATGAACTCACAGGGTTAATTATGTCGCTGGAAGTTCTGAAACTCTCATGTGAAGATGAGACCCAAATTCGAGGATTGCAAGAATCGATCGATCAAGCGCGAGAGATATTAAGAGCAATGCGCGATATGGTTAGTGCTAATAAAGATGTCATTTCACACGAAAATCTATATGTTGCGCTTAAACAAAAAATGACACATTTTAGTGAACAAACTGCCATTGTGACGAAACTCAACTTTCAACTGTTTGATGAACCAACGACAGAAGTCATCAGCGATGTTTTATATAAAGTGGTTATTGAATCTATGACCAATACTGCAAAACATAGTCGAGCAAAACAGTTTTGGGTGTCTTTTCAATCGCTTAGCGATGGCGAAATCCTACTTAAAATCCATGACGATGGTGGCAGTGATCAAGCTTTAAAATTAGGTAATGGGCTAAACTTTATAAAAGAGCGCGTCAAGAGACTCGGTGGAGAAGTTACGTTTGAGTTAGATATATATGGTTTTAGAACGACAGTTAAGGTTCCCATGTAAGTTTGCCTCATCAGAAAAATTAGTAATTTGAAAGGACATATGATGGTTAGAGTAGGGATTGTAGATGATCAGCCTTTGCTGCTCAAGGGACTTGGTTTGATAATAAGTGCACAGCGTGATATGGAAGTGGTTTGGACAGCGAACCATGGCGTAGAAGCGGTATATAAAACCGAGCAAATACAACCAGATGTCATTTTAATGGATATACGCATGCCAGAGATGAATGGCGTTGAGGCTACAAAACATATTAAACAAGCGTATCCCCATGTTAAGGTGATTATATTGACAACTTTTATGGAAGATGAAGAAATCTATGATTCGCTAAAGTTTGGTGCAAGTGGTTATTTACTAAAAGATGCAACACCGGAAACGATTATAGATGCGATTATCAAGGCGGTATCAGGTGGTACGATCATAGAGGCGAATGTAGCTTCAAAACTAGTGAAGCATTTAACGCCCAAAGTAACAAGTCATCAAGATGAGAGGATTAGCACGCTGACACATAGAGAACTGGAGATTGCAAGGGCTATTGCATCTGGGCTTAGTAATAAAGAGATTGCACAGCAATTATTTGTATCGGAAGGCACTGTCAAAAATCATCTCACCAATATTCTTCTTAAACTTGAACTAAGAGATCGGACACAACTTGCGATATATATGGTGAAAAACTGTAATATTTAAATGGATTGATAAATCTTCGTTTAATCGGGTACATATAAAATGTTGACTTAAAATAATTTAACATGGAGTGTCCTTATGCAAACACAAGATTTATCAAAATTTGAAAAAAAACTTATTATTAGACAAATCCAAAGAGAAGATTTTAAGACGATCATTGAATTACAAAAAATTTGTTTTAAAAATATGATTCCTTGGAAAATCGATCAACTTGAAAGTCATCTTAATATTTTCCCTGAAGGACAATTTTGCGTAGAGTATGATGGTGTAGTGATAGGCTCATGCTCTAGTTTGATCGTTAATTTTGACGAGTATAATGACCAACATTCGTGGGATGAGATTACGGATGGTGGCTATATCACAAACCATAATCCAGATGGCTATAATCTTTATGGAATGGAAGTAATGGTTCACCCAGACTATAGAAATATGAAAATCGGAAAAAGATTGTATGAAGCAAGGCAAGAGCTAGCTGAGCAGCTTAATCTGAAAAGTATTATCATTGGGGGTAGAATTCCAGGCTATAAGGATTATGCAGATCAAATGAGTGCAAGGGCTTATACACAGCAAGTTAAAGACTTAAATATCTATGATCCTATACTTTCGTTTCAGCTACGCTGCGGATTTAGTTTAAAGCGTATTATTCGTAAATATATGCCAGATGATAAAGCTTCATTACAATATGCTACTTTGATGGAATGGAACAATATTGAATACCAATCAAAGGGAACGCATCAGTTCAAAACTGCTTTTCATGTGAGGATCTGTGTGATTCAGTATATGATGAAGAAGATCAATGCCTTCGAAGAATTTGCGCATCAATGTGAATATTATGTGGATGTTGCTGCAAATTACAAATCAGACTTCGTTGTATTTCCTGAAATTTTTACAACTCAATTACTTTCGTTTGTAGATCAAGAGACGTCTAGTCAATCTGTTCGAATGCTAACGACATTTACAGACAAGTACATTGCGATGTTCACTGACTTTGCTGTGCGCTATAATGTAAATATCATAGGCGGGTCACATTTTGTAGAAGAAAATGGACATATCTATAATATCGCTTACCTATTTCGACGCGATGGAACAATTGATAAGCAATACAAATTGCACGTTACGCCAAATGAAAAACAATGGTGGGGAATTTCCACGGGTGATAATATCAAAGTCTTCGATACAGATTGTGGTAAGATTGCCATACTTATTTGCTATGATATTGAATTTCCTGAACTTGCAAGACTGGTGACTCAAAAAGGGGCCAATATTATATTTACTCCGTTTTGTACAGATGAAAGACAAGGGTATCTACGGGTTAGATATTGTGCGCAAGCGCGTGCTGTTGAAAATCAAGTTTATACTGTTATTGCTGGAACTGTGGGCAATCTGACGCATGTTGAAAATATGGATATACAATATGCCCAATCAGCCATCTTCACACCTTCTGATTTTTCATTTCCTAGAGATGGAATTATGGCAGAATGTACACCAAATATTGAAACCGTTATCGTAGGCGATATAGATTTAGAGCTTTTAAAACGTTCACGAACCTCAGGCACAGTGACATTACTTAAAAATAGAAGAATTGATCTCTATGAACTGAAGGAAAAGAAAGATGAATAAGATAAACACTTGATAATTAAATATTAGATTAAGGTGAACCTTCTTCTGGAAGGTTCATTTTTTTTGATAGTCATGACAAAAGTCATATATATTAGGTGGTTTTATGGCTATTTGTCAGATGGCATCTAAGGTCAAAGGAGGTACAATAAATAAAAGGAGAGTGAATTCAATGCAAATCAATATAAAGATCAGTCAGTTGAATTTAAAACTTATCGGTTTAAGTTTATTTTTAATTGTTGCTACACTTGTAACGGGTTGTGCCGGAGGTGAAAGTTACAAAGATTATATCCATGCTGCTGATAAAACAGATGAGATTAAAAAAGGTGCTCAAAAAATTCAAATTGATGTGGTTAACACTTTTGATTTAGAAATTTTAGAAAATGCTATGGAAGCTGAAAGAAAATTGTTCTCAACTTTGGAACAAGTCGAACTCAGTATTACCAGTTACTTTGATTATGAGTTGAATCAATCTTTGAATTCGATTTATTATTTATATCAAGGGTTGGGTACAGATATAAAAATCTACCAAAAGTCGCAAGACGAAATATATTTAAAGCTACCATTTGATGGAAACTATTATGAAATTAATGAGAATAGTTCAGAAGTAGCGAGCGAACAAGTAGATTTCAAAAGTCTATTTCTAAAGGTAGGAAGTGATTGGAATAACATGCTTGAAGCAGAAAACATCTTTATAGGTGAAAAATCAATTATTACAAGTGAAGCCGGTGATATAAAGACAACAAAGTTCACTGTAAAACCTACTTCTACTCAACTCAACGATTTTATGTTGCTATTAAAAGACAATATCCTAAGTGATAGTGACATGCTTATAAAGTACCTTGGTAAGTTTATGGGTGAGGATACACTTGATCAATCGAATTATGAGGCATTTGTAAATGCACTTTTGGATTCAATGACAATTACTCGATTTGAAGAAATTGCTTTTGTAGATATTGATGGCTATGTCGTTGATGAACAAATAGAGATTGAAATCGAGTACAATACCTCAAATCAGTTTACAAGTGTTTTGAAAAATCAAAAAATCGTTATAAAATCCAGTCATTGGGACATAGAAAAAAATCAAGACTTGGATTTCAGTGAATTAAATCAAGATAAAATAATCCCTATAGAACAATTGGAGAAAGGAAGTGTAACACCATGATGATAAAAGCAGAAAATTTGAAGAAGACTTTTGGAGAAATAACGGCAGTTGATGGTATCGATCTTGAAATTGAAAAAGGCAAAATTGTTGGTCTACTAGGCCCAAATGGTGCTGGTAAATCGACCACTATTTCTATGATCTCTACGCTATATAAACCTACATCAGGACGATTATACTTTGATGGTAAAGATATAATCAAAGAGCCAAAGTGGATTAAGCCTCATCTGGGTTATGTACCTCAAGAGATAGCACTTTACCAGACGTTATCAGGATATGAGAATTTAAAGTATTTTGGTGGTTTATATGGTCTTACAGGAATTGAACTCAAAAAAAGGATTGATGCAGTTTCGGAAATCATCGGTATAAAAGATAGATTGAAAGACAAAGTAGAACATTATTCAGGTGGTATGAAGCGTAGGATCAATATCGGTGTCGCTTTGCTTCATAGTCCGAAGCTTATCATAATGGATGAACCCACTGTTGGAATTGATCCTCAGTCGAGAAATCACATTCTTGAAACTGTAAAATATCTCAACGAAGAGGGGATGACTGTGATTTATACCAGTCATTACATGGAAGAAGTTGAAGCGATTTGTCAAAGTGTTTGTATCATGGACCATGGAAAAGTGATCGCTCAAGGCTCTCAAGAAGCGCTCATTGAACAGTCAGATATTCATACGAGTATCCATATGAAATTTGATCAGATTATTGATAATCACCTAGATCAATTTAAGCAACTTGACCATGTGATGGCAGTTACTGCACCCTCTAAAGAAGAAATACTATTATTGGTAAGTGGCAATGGAAATGCACAAAAGGATATTATAAAAGATGTAATGGATCTCAACCAAGGCTTATTATCTTTTGATATTCTCAAGCCTAATTTAGAACAGGTCTTTTTAAAATTAACAGGTAGAGGTCTGAGAGACTAGAAAGAAAGGAGCACAAGATGCTATTGAAACTTTATATAAAAGATTTAAAAGTGATTCTTTCAGACAAGAAGGGACTGATGATCTTTGTTCTTATGCCTATGATCTTAACGACAATACTGAGCTTTGCTCTATCGGGATCTTTTGGAGAGCCTGGGAAAATGGACAGAATTCCTGTGGCGATTGTTTCGCTTTATGATAAAGCATCAGAATCAAAAGCGTATATGGAAACAGCTGCTCAATATATGGGAGATAATGCTCAGACACTAAAAAATTCCATGGATGAGTCACTTGATTTTGAGGCTATATTTTTTGATACTTTTCTAGGAAACTCAGAAATTCAGTCTATATTAGAAGTTATGAAGATGAGCGAAGCAGATGCCATGGCTGCACTTGAGGATGGTAGAGTTAAAGTGGCTGTTATATTACCCGAAGGGTTTATATATGATCAACTTGTTAATTTTACTTTACCTAATAGAAACAATATTGATGTTAAGGTTATTCAGCACCCAGACTACTCTTATTCTGGAGATATTGTAGAAAGTATCGTTGGAAGTTACTTTGATACACTTAATAAGCAAATTGTAAGTAAAAATACGTACCTTGAAGCTGGCGCGGTATACCTTGATAGGGATGCGCTGTTTAGTGGCATGTCAGAGATTCTCGCTCAAGATAATAACAGTAGTCGCGAAGTTGTAAATATCTTGACGATACCAGGGAAAAGGCTAATCAATAGCTTCACCTATTATTCGATAGGGATGATGGGAATGTTTATCTTGTATAGCGCAGGTTATATGGGGCGTGAACTTTTGAGAGAGAAAAGGATGCTCACATTAGACCGTGGTGTTGTGTCAGGCGTACATTATGGTAAAGTTTTAGCGAGTAAATTCATGATGACTTTAACTGTTTGTTTTGTTCAAATGAGTGTTTTAATTTTATATGCCACTTTGATTCTTGGTGTAGGCTGGAACAACCCTATCAAAATTATTGTGGGTATTTTTTTCTCGGCTATGGCTGTGAGTGGTGTTGGTGTCTTTATCAGTGCCATTACACTTACTGCAGATAACTATAGGGTTGCCAATATTTTTGAAAATCTATTGATTCACTTATTTGCTTTGATCGGTGGAAGCTACATTCCACTTGATGTATTGCCAAAGATTTTTCTAAGTATAAAATACTTTGCATTAAACGGAATTGTACTTGATTTATTTATCAATATTTATCAAAACGAAGGCTGGCAAAAATTAAGTTTTTACTTTGGATTTTTAGTTGCCATAACAGTAGTATTTACAACAATTGCAGCGATAATTATCAGAAGAAAGGAGGCAGCGACATATGAAGGCTTTATTGAAGCTTAAACTTAGGTTGATGAAAGATAATAAAACACTGTATGTGATTATGATTGCAATGAGTTTGATTCTTTCAGCAGTATTTGGGAATTCCATGACTGGAAGCTATCAGCCGACAATTGTAGTTGTTGATGAAGATCAAAGTATAGAAGCCTCTGATCTAATTGCAAAGCTATCTTCTGAATATAACTTTAATGTAAAGCTTAAATCCTATGATGAAGCGATGGATGATGTGATGAACCGTAATGCACTTTCAACAGTAGTCATAAAGGAGAACTTTTATGAAATTAAAAGTGGAATAGAAGTAATACAACTTAGAGAGACGGTTGAAAGTTTTCAACTTTCTAATTTACTGGAAAACGAAGTCAATTTAATCAAAAATATGAAACAACTTACGGATAAGACCATTGCACTTGTAAATGCTCAAGGTACTGAGTTTGATCAAAATAAACTTAGCGCTGATATCAAGACTGTATTTGTTGAACAATGGGAAACAAAAAAACCAATTAGGATGGTATCAGAGATTTTTAGTACAAATGAGGCGAAATTTTCTGGTTTAAATATACATTATATAGTTGGGATGACCTTATTTTTTGTAACATATTCTTTGATGTTTACTGTGGGTGATATTTTAGAGGATAAAAGACTTCACACACTTGATCGCATGATGGTTTCTCCTTCAACCAGGATGGATGTGCTTTGGTCAAACTTAATAAGTGCTATGGTTATTGGGACGTTACAGATTATAGTTATGGTATTTGCAGGACAATTTTTATTTGGAATTGACTGGGGGAACAATCTACTATTGGTCATAGGTTTAGGAGTACTATACATCTTTGTCATGACAGCTCTAAGTTTATTCGTGGTGAGCTTGATGAAAACCATGGCACAATTAAGCGCTGTTTCACCTATTGTACTGACTGGTATGGGAATGTTAGGCGGTTGTATGTGGCCTCTTGAGATTATTACTTCCAAACCTCTTTTAATGCTTGCAAATATTACGCCTCACAAATGGGCGATATCCGCAATAGAAGGTGTTGTCATTCACGGTAAAGTTGATAGTAGCACTTTGATTTCAGTGGTTGTACTTTTGAGTATGGGTATTGGTTATTTAATTCTTGGAGAACGTGTACTCTACTTGAAGTCGCTAAAAGACAATTAACAAAATAATTATTTTTAAATAAGTTTGAAAGCATCTTCATTTGAGACTGAATTAAGCAGTGATTAAATGAAGGTGTTTTTATTTGCCCGAAAGACAGAATTCTAATGTGATAAGAACCATCCTTGACAAGTACAAAGAAAATGGTATTATATGAGTATATTCGAATATTGGAATATAGTTTGCATATTGTTGAATAGGAGGCCAGTAAATGGTAGAAATTTTTAAAGCATTGGCTGATGAAAATCGATTAAGGGTTTTTATCATACTACTCTATGATGAATTATGCGTTTGTGAACTAGAAGTGATCTTAAATTTGTCACAGTCAAATGTTTCTAAGCACCTGTCTAAACTAAGAGCGGCTGGCATCATTGAAAGTCAAAAAGATGCACAATGGGTTCACTACAAAGTTTCCGAGGCGTTTAAG
Organism: Fusibacter bizertensis; assembly: GCF_029914245.1. Taxonomy (GTDB): domain Bacteria; phylum Bacillota; class Clostridia; order Peptostreptococcales; family Acidaminobacteraceae; genus Fusibacter_C; species Fusibacter_C bizertensis. Next base: position 30,306 of record NZ_JARYZI010000004.1, on the reverse strand, counting down.
ATGGAACAGCCTGAGCTCGTTAAAGCACTTGAAAAAAGCATACTGGCTAACATCGAGGCTATGGATGATCTTAGAAGACTTAAGAGGTATCGCGAGGCAGCACTTAATTGTCAAGAGATTAATAAAGATCGAGCACATGTGATAGAGACTATAAATAAGGAGTGGATATATGAGTAAAGACAAAGTTGATATGCGATTTTTTGAAAAATATTTATCGGTCTGGGTTGCAATTTGCATTGTTATGGGGATTGCGATTGGAAAATTCTTACCAATCATACCAGAAACACTGGGAAAATTTGAATATGCCAATGTATCAATACCAGTTGCGATTCTGATTTGGTTGATGATTTATCCAATGATGCTAAAGGTGGATTTTAGCAGTATATTGAATGCAACAAAGAAGCCAAAAGGTCTTGCGATAACCTGTACCACCAACTGGCTAATTAAACCATTTACCATGTATTTAATTGCTTTTCTATTTTTTAAGATTGTATTTAAAGTTTGGATCAGTGATGAACTTTCAGATGCTTATCTTGCAGGTGCTGTTTTACTTGGCGCTGCGCCTTGTACTGCTATGGTTTTTGTCTGGAGTCATTTAACCAAAGGTGATGCAGCTTATACGGTTGTACAAGTAGCAATTAACGATTTGATTTTGCTGGTTGCATTTGCACCTATTGTGGCTTTCCTTTTAGGTGTAAGCAATGTTATTGTTCCTTATGATACTCTCTTATTGTCTGTTTTTCTTTTTGTTGTGATTCCGTTAGTTGGAAGTTATATAAGCCGTAAAGTGATTATATCTCAAAAAGGTGAGGTCTATTTTAATGACGTTTTTTTGAAAAAATTTGATAAGACTACCATTGCAGGCCTTTTATTAACACTTGTAATAATATTTTCATTTCAAGGAAAGATCATCCTTGAAAATCCGTTTCATATATTACTCATTGCAGTACCACTAGTGATTCAAACTTTTTTGATCTTCTTCTTTGCTTATGGTTGGGCAAAACTGTGGAAGTTACCACATAATATTGCAGCACCAGCGGCGATGATTGGCGCAAGTAATTTTTTTGAACTTGCTGTAGCAGTTGCAATATCATTATTTGGTCTTCAATCAGGTGCAACACTAGCTACCGTAGTAGGTGTCCTAGTAGAAGTGCCCGTGATGCTGATATTGGTCAATATTGCTAACAAAACACCAAATTGGTTTAGAAAAAGTACTACTTCATCAACACAACGTTAGATTGTTAAATTTAAAGGGTAGAAGGGTATTTTAGTAAAATATATTTTAATTATAAATTAGGAGGAAACAATGAAATATAAAGTTGCTTTTGTATGTGTGCATAATTCTTGTAGAAGTCAGATGGCAGAAGGCTGGGCTAAAAAATTAGGCGGAGAGATTTTTGAGGTATATTCTGCTGGAACTGAGAATTATCCAGAGGTGAAACCGCTTGCTGTTGCTGTTATGGAAGAAGCTGGTGTAGATATGAGTGAACACCACCCTAAGTTATTGTCTGATATTCCAGAAACTTTAGACTTGCTCATCACAATGGGCTGCAATGTCGTCTGCCCTTTTGTTCCAAATCAACACTTTGAAGATTGGGGCCTAGATGATCCATCAGGTGGACCTATAGAAGATTTTAGAGTGACGAGAGATTTGATTAAAGAGAAAGTTCTTCAGTTAATATCACGTGTGCAATCAGGTGATATTGAATTGAAATAACCTCAAAAATGTTTAAAGTCTGCTGAAAATAGTATATATGAAATAAGAAGCAAACTGTTGAATGGAGGGGTGACTATGTTTAGGACAATTCATGTAAAAACCAGCGAAAAATATCAAATGATTGAGATTTTAGAAGAAATAAAAAAAATAGTTCTTGAAAGTGGTGTTTTGTATGGGATTGTCTGTGTACATGTACCACATACAACTGCTGCGCTGACACTAAATAAAAATTATGATCCAGTAGTTGCTGATGATATCATAAACAAGATGAATGCGCTTGTCCCTAAAGAGGGCGACTATAAAGATATAGAAGGCAATAGTGCTGCACATATAAAAACTTCTATGTTTGGAAATACTGAAACGCTCATAGTAGAAAATGGTCGTATCGAGCTAGGGATGTTTCAATCACTCTATTTATGTGAGTTTGATGGACCTAGAAAACGCAATATTAACATCAAGATTATAGCGGGTTAAGTTTATTGACGTCCACTCTCAGCTTATGTTACCATGAGCTGAGAGTTTTTTTTATGTGCGCTAGGCAGCATTAAGATGAATTTACAGAACGCGAGTTTTACTTAGATGAGGAGTGTATTGTTTGATGAGGAAAATTGACGAAGTCATGAACTGGTTGTTAAGTCATACTGAACAAGAACATACTGCAAAAGAAATTGCAGATGCACTGCAATTAGATCGAACCAATGCCAGCCGATATTTAAACCAACTTCAACTAGAAGGGAAAATAGAAAAACAAAATGGTAGACCCGTTAAATATAAAGTGCTAAAGAATAGTGAATCAAGTAGTACACAACCATCTTTAGATAAAAAATTTTCACTGGATTTTTTGATCGGTGCAGAGAAGAGTTTAAATGTGCCAATCCAGCAAGCAAAAGCAGCTATATTATACCCACCAAGAGGTTTACATACTTTAATATTAGGAGAAACAGGTGTTGGTAAATCGATGTTTGCTGAACTTATGTATCAGTTCGCAAAGGAATCTGGCATGGTGACTTCTAGTGCGCCTTTTGTAAGATTCAATTGTGCAGACTATGCAGAAAATCCACAACTCCTTACTGCTCAAATCTTTGGAGTAAAAAAAGGCGCTTATACAGGTGCTGAAAAAGATCGTGAAGGACTTCTAAGTAAAGCAAATGGCGGTGTGATTTTTCTTGATGAAGTACATCGGCTGTCTCATCAAGGTCAGGAAATGCTATTTACGTTTATTGATAAAGGATACTTTAGACGTTTAGGTGATTCAGAAGATAAAATTATTTCTGAAGTACAAATTATCGCTGCCACAACAGAAGAACCAGAATCTACACTTCTAAAGACTTTTACAAGACGTATTCCTATGACGATTTTACTTCCAGATTTAAAAGAACGAGGATTGAAAGATCGGTATATGTTAATACAAGCATTTATAAAAGAGGAGTCTAAAAGGCTTTCAAAAAGTATTTATATCAATAAAAATGCACTTGAGTCTTTTATGTTGTATGAATGCCCAAGCAATATAGGACAACTTAAAAGTGATATTCAATTGGCTTGTGCCAAGGCATTTTTTAACTATAAATCACAAGGCAAGAGCTATATTTTAATAGAATTAAGTGATTTGCCCCAACAGGTTGGTCGAGGACATCTTCGGATCAAAGAAAATCGTCAAGAGCTTGAAAAACTCATACGGTATCAAGACGATATTTTCAAATTTCATTACGATGAGGATGATACTTATCTCAATGATGAAGATGTAAATGATTCGTATTTTTATGAGCAGATTGAGCATAAATTATCCAAACTTAGGAACGATGGCCTTAATGAACAAGAAATTAATCAAATTATGAGTATGGATATTGAAAAGCATTTTCGACGTTACATCGTTGACCTATCTCCAAAGTTTAGAAAGGATGAAATAGCAAAAGTAGTTGATGTCCAAATTGTGGAATTTACAGATCGTGTGCTAAGTGAAGCTGCTCGAAAATTAAACAAAGAATTTGATGAAAAAATATATTATGGTTTTGCACTTCATCTAAATGGCAGTATAGAAAGACTGAGAAATGGCAAAAAAATTTATCATCCAAAATTAAATCTCATTCGCGTTAATTATCCCGATGAATTTTTAGCTGCAATGGAAATTGCTAAATCAATAGACGAGACCTTTAGTGTGGAAACCCCTCTTGATGAAATAGGTTACTTGGCGATGTTTTTGGCCTCAACACCAAACGAATTGACCGGTGAAAAGGCGGCTAACGTTGCAGTGCTCATCATCATGCATGGTAATTCTACAGCTTCAAGTATGGCACAAGTGGTAAATACTTTAGTGGGAACGACACATTGTCATGCCCTTGATATGCCGCTGAGTATGAAACCACAGAGTATGGTGGAACTTGCAATTGAGAAAGTAAAAGAGATTCATGAAGGTAAAGGTGTGATTCTTCTAGTGGATATGGGGTCGCTGGTTAACTTTTCTGAACTGATCTACGATGACACTGGCATACCATGTAAGACACTTGACTCTGTAAGTACACCTATTGCACTTGAGGCTTGTAGGCGAGCTGTCTTGGGAAGAGAATTATCAGATATCCATAATGCTTGTACTGAGTTAATGGGCAGAAGTACTGCAACAAATCAGATCAATGATATCAGAAAGCGAAACCTTATTATCACGGTTTGCTTTACTGGAGAAGGTGCAAGTGAAAGATTAAAAGATATTATTAGCCATAAATTAGAACTTGGTGCCTCGTTTGAAGTTGTTCCTATGAACATCCTTAACAGAAAGGATTTTGCTCATTCTATCGTTCAATATAGGCAAACTCATGAGATATTAGCGATTGTTGGAACTGTTGATATAGAAGAACAAGGCATTCCATTTATATCTGCTGTTGATATTTTAGCAGGTGACGGAATTGATAGGTTGAAGAAATTAGTATCTCATCAAGATGAGTACATCAAGATAGGCGAATCGCTTTCTGAACATATTAAATCGGTAGATGCAAAAGTGCTAATTTCATATGTTAGACAGTTTATAGTAGATTCTGAACGTATGCTGAAAGTTAGCTTGCCTGATGATGTAAAAGTTGGCATTGCCCTTCATCTAAGTTTTTTAGTAGATCATATAAAGCAAGGTATTTCTCATAAAGACAAAGGGGAACTTGAGGATTATATAGCTAAGAACAGCAGAGAAATGGCCTTGATTAAGCAACAATTGAAATCAATTGAACACATTTTCAAAATATTTTTTTCTCAAAGTGACATCGCTTATCTTACAAAGATGATATTATCCAATCACCAAGACACTGTGTAATAGATACACAGAAACACAAATTTTCGGCACACTTACACACAAAAACCAAACAGTGTAAAAGTGTGTATGCGGTATGACACACTTTTTTAAGAGCATTTAGCATATTATTACAGAAAAAATGACAATTTTAAATAAATGTCATTTTTTTTTATGCATTTTTTGATTTTATTTAGTGCCTCAAAAGGATTAGTTTTGCACAGTTTTCAATACATAGTACAAATTTCATCAGTGTATTAAGTGGTATTTTGGCATAAAAGGACTATACTTTGGCATCAAACATGCATTATATATGCGTGTAAAGGAGGTGTGAGTTTGAAAAATATACAAGTAACAGTACAAAGCGAAACGGGATTGCATGCAAGACCTGCAAGCCAATTTGTCAGTGAAGCTTCAAAATACCTTAGTGACATAAAAATTGAAAAAAACAATAAAACTGTCAATGGGAAAAGTATCATGAATGTTCTTAGCTTATGTGTCAATAACGGCGACCAAATTACAATTATTGCAGACGGAGAAGACGAAGATATCGCAATTCAAGGTGTATTAGCACTTTTTGAGAAAGGGTTATAGGTGATGCTGTGTACTTTGTTGGCATAGACGGCGGTGGAACCAATACAGTAGGTGTAATTGGTGATCAAAGTGGTATAATCGCTCAAAAGATTGTGGGTCCAAGTAATTATCATAATATCGGTATCGACCTGACAAAGAATACGATAGCAGAATTACTCAATCAGTTGCTCAATGAAGTCAATGGTAACTTACATGAAATAGAAGGTATTTGTTTTGGTGGCGCAGGTATTGATACAGCTGTTGATAGTTCTAGAATAAGTGCTCTATTTGATGAGATAGGGTACAACGGAAAGTTATCAGTTATAAATGATGCACTTGTTGCAATGGCAGCAGAGAATGGCTCGCTTACTGGTGGAATTCTCATCAGTGGTACAGGCTCCATAGCTTATGGTGTGGATCTTCAAGGCAATCTACAAAGAGTAGGTGGTTGGGGACATATCGTAGATGATATTGGAAGTGCTTACGCAATTGCAGTCGCAGGTTTAAAAGCAGTTTTAGAAAGCTACGATGGACGTGGAAAACAAACGACACTTTTCAATGCGTTAAAACCTATAATGCAAATTGAGCACGAAGAGGAAATTATAGATTATTTATATGCGTCAAAAAATGGTAAAGATCAAGTTGCTAGACTTGCTAAAGTGATTAGCGAGGAAGCTGCTAGTGATGAGGTTGCATCTGGGATTATCACAAATGCAGCAAGTGATTTGCTTACAAGTATCAAAGCGCTAGAAAAAAAGTGTGGTGTAAAACCGCTGAATATAGTCCTAAGTGGAAGTGTACTTATTAACAATGATCAAATATTTAATTTTTTAAATAGTCATGTACCAAGTCAGATTAAATTAAAACGACTTAACGCTTTACCAGTAAGAGGCGCGTATCTTTTAGCAACACAACTATAGTGAGGAGTGTATTATGAAGAAAATTATGTTGGTCTGTTCTGCAGGGATGTCTACCAGTTTACTAGTTACAAAGATGATGAAGGCAGCAACTGAAAAAGGAATTGAAATCGATATTTTTGCATGTTCTGAGTCAGAAGCAAAGCAAAAATACAATGATGTAGATATTATCCTTTTAGGACCTCAAGTAAGATTTTTGTTATCGAAAATACAAAAATCAGTTGAAGGTAAAAACATACCAGTTGCTGTAATTGACAGCATAGATTATGGGACAATGAACGGTCCTGTAGTTCTTGAAAAAGCTTTAAAATTGTAGACGTACAATTTTAAGATTCTAAAATGGAATCATATAATTTATTAGAAAAGCTGAGCATTTCGAAAAAAAAACAGGGGGTTACACATGAAAAGTATTATGAGATTTCTTGAAAAGTATTTCATACCAGTTGCTGGAAGAATCGGTTCCAACAGACATCTAGTTGCAATCCGAGATGGATTTGTGGCCTTAATGCCGATCCTAATTGCTGGTTCATTTGCAGTTCTAATTAACAATTTACCAATTGATCTTTATCAAGATACTATGTTGTCTATCTTTGGTGATGGATGGAAGAATTTTGGTGGAAATATTTGGTGGGGTGCATTCGCAGTTATTTCACTTTATTTAGTGTTTAGTATCTCATATAACTTAGCAAAGTCATATGAGATTGATGGTTTGTCAGCAGGTATGATTGCTCTTGCATCATTCTTTATCTTAGTTCCTCAAGTGTCGCCAAGTGGTGGATGGGGAGATATCAATTGGTCTTACCTTAACTCAGGTGCAATGTTTGTTGCTTTAATTGTTGCGATTATTTCAACAGAATTATTCGTAAGACTTTTTAGAGTTAAACACTTAGTAATCAAAATGCCAGAAGGCGTTCCGCCAGCTGTTGCAAAATCATTTGCTTCTTTATTTCCAGGTTTAATTGTATTAATTATCTTCTCAATTGCTTCGATGTTAATCGCGAAGATTCCAGATGGCAACTTATTTGTATTCATCAATAGAGTAGTTGCGGCACCGCTTACAAACGTTGCTGATACAATTTGGTCTGCTGTTGTGATTGTATTTATGAACCAAATCCTTTGGTTCTTTGGACTTCATGGCTCTAACATCATCGGTGGTATCATTGAACCAATCTTGCTTCCAATGATTCAAGCAAATATCGACGCTTTCCAAGCGGGTTTAGAACCAACTTATACTGTTACTAAGGTCATGTTAGATACATTTGTTTACATGGGCGGTAGTGGTGCGACATTAGGTCTTATTTTTGCAGCTTTCATCGTTGCAAAAAGAAAAGAACACCGAGAAATTGCAAAATTAAGTATTGGACCAGGTATGTTCAATATTAACGAACCTGTAATTTATGGTTTGCCAATTGTTCTTAATCCATTCTTATTGATACCGTTTATATTAGGACCAATTCTCATGGTTATATTGACTGTAACTTCCATGAAGTTAGGCTTTGTGCCTAAAACGGTAGTCATTGTGCCTTGGACTTTCCCACCAATTATTGGTGCGGCGGTAGCAACTGCATCAATAAGAGGCGGCATACTAGCTGCAATAAATTTAGTGATTGCAACTGCTGTTTACTTGCCATTCATGGGTGCACTTGACAGAAGCAAAACTTTACAAGCTGAGGATCACGAGTAGAATAAAATATATAAACACTGGGTTAGGGAATGATTATTTCATTCTCTAATCTCGGTTATTGAGATAAGGAGCAAATCATGGAAAATATAATCTTAAACTTAATTACAAATAGTGGTGAAGCAAAAAGTTATGCTATGGAGGCAATAGCTTTTGCTAAAGAGCAAAATTTTGAAGCTGCAAATAATGCACTTGAAGCTTCTGGAAAAAGTTTGTCACTGGCACACAAGAGTCAGACGAAACTTATTCAATCTGAAGCCGGTGGTGAGAAAGTCGAGCTTTCTATGTTGTTAGTCCATGCGCAAGATCATCTTATGAATGCAACAACAACTAAAGACCTTGCGACTGAAATGGTACAACTCTATGAAGTTATTTACCAAAAAAATGTATAGAGGTAGAAAATGAAGAGATTAGGTGTTTCAATATATGTAGACCAAGCGCCAAAGCGTGAGATTTTATCATACCTGAGTAAAGCCGCGGCCAATGGTTTTTCGCGTGTCTTCACCTGTTTAATTTCAGCTGCAGGAGAATCAGAAGAATTTTTAGAAGTTTTTAAAGAAGTTACTGCATATGCCGCAAGTTTAGGCATGGAGGTCATTGCTGATGTAGATCCAAGTGTGTTTGAGAAATTAAATATATCAATTACAGATTTATCCTTTTTTAAATCAATTAATTTATCGGGTATTCGTTTGGATTTAGGTTTTTCAGGGCAGGAAGAAGCGTTGATGACTTACAATGAATATGGTATAAAAATTGAATTGAATATGAGTTCTGGGAACCGTTATGTTGAAAATATATTGAGTTACAAGCCAAATGCTGAAAACCTGTATGGTTGTCATAATTTTTATCCGCATGTTTATACCGGAATATCACGCACACATTTTTTAACTTGTTCAGAGCAATTTAGAAAGTTAAATATTAAAACAGCTGCTTTTGTAAGTTCAGAGTCAGCTGAATTTGGACCGTGGCCAGTATCCGAGGGTTTATGCACTCTCGAATCACATAGAACACTACCTATTACAACGCAAGCAAAAGATTTATTTTCTAGCGGACTAATTGATGATGTCATCATCGGTAATATGTTTGCTTCAGATGTTGAACTTGAGGCGCTTGGGAAGTTAGATAGAAATATGCTGTATTTAGAAGTTGAATTTCAAAAAGGAACCACTGAGCTTGAGCGTAAAATAGTATTAGAGGAGCCTCACTTTGTGAGAGGTGACGTCTCGGAATATTTACTCCGTTCAACACAGAGCCGTGTGAAGTATAAGGGCGAGTCATTTCCACCACATGATAATGAGGAGATAAATCCTGGAGATGTCATCGTTGAAAGTGATCTATATAAACGTTACGCAGGTGAATTGCAAATCGCTCTAAAATCTATGAAAAACAGTGGAAAGTCGAATAAAGTTGCAGTGATAAAAAGTCATGAATTATATCTTATTGATACATTATTACCTTGGCAATCTTTTAGATTTATTGAAAAAAAGTAAGGCCACATATTTTTATTTTACAGGCTTAAACATTGTGCTATACTGATGCTTAAGACTATAATATGTGAGGCTTTATGAGAAGATTTAATGTATTTTATTTTGTGTTGTTTTTTACGTGGTCGTCGGCATATACGCTGATTACCCTTTATCTAAATGAAATCGTAGGGCTATCACTTTCAACAATTGGTTTGATTATGTCCGTACTCCCTTTAATCTCGCTTGTTTTCCAACCTATTTGGGGAGCCCTATCTGATTTCACGGGTAAGAGAAAGCGCGTTTTGCAACTGTTGATCATTGTTAATGCAATAATTGCCGGAATTATTACATTGTTTACCAACAGTTATGTAGTCGTTGTGATCTACTTTATGTATCAAATATTTTTATGTGGTCAAAATCCACTTGTCGATTCCATGGCGATACAATATGTTAACAACAATCCCCAAAGCTCCTTTGGTTATATAAGAGTATGGGGCTCTGTGGGATATGCAATAGGTGCTTTTGTCGTTGCTGCCATAGCCAATAAGCTAGGACTTGTTTGGCTTTTTTATATTGCATCTGTTGGTTACATGATCAGTTTTATTTTGACGAGGGGCATCAAAGAAACGCAGATCGTCCATTTGAAAAGTCACTTTGAAGCAGATTTAAAAGCGCTCTTTCGGGAGAAAAAGTACCTTTTCGTACTTTTATATGGTTTCTTAATGATTGGTTCTTTTTTCGGAGCTGATCAATATTTGGGGTTATATATAAGAAGTAATTCGATAGATCTATCTAAATTAGGTCTACTCACTTTTGTTTCTGTTTGTGTTGAAGTTCCTTTGATTTTCAATTCAAGAAGATTAATTCAGAAATTTGGTGTAACACGCTTAATGATTTTCATGAATTCAGTTTCTATTGCTAGGATGTTTCTTTTAAGCTTCAGTAGTACATTTGTATTGTTTGCTGTAGCAGGTGTGATGAGAGGACTGACTGTGGGGATTTTTGTCCCTTTATTTGTTGAACTGATTTGTGAGATAACACCTAAAGCAATTGTAACATCTGCAATTGCCATATACTCAGCAGTTTCATCTGGTGTCGCAAATTTTATTTTCACCCTGCTTGGCGGCTTTATAGCAGATATTTGGGGTTATGATAAATTGTTTATGAGTTATGGCTTGCTAATGCTATTGCCACTATTGTTAGTGATTAAGATGCATCGTACAATTCCGCACACCACTCAAAATAGGATATCTTAGTAAGGTGATTCGTGTATATGAACTTGTAAAATAAAAAATCCTGCTTTTATACGTATGATAAATACGCTATAAAAGTAGGATTTGTTTTTTAAATTTCATCTTTTAAGGTCAATAATAACTTGATAAAGTCTTCTGCAGCAGGAGATAAAGTTCTTCTTCTGTTTGTGAGCATATGAATATTGCGCGTCAATGCAATCCCTTTAATATGAAAAGCTTTTATTGGCATCGTTTTGGCATAGCAATTAAAGATACGCTGTGACATATACGAGATCCCAACCCCACCGGTAACTAGACTTATAATGAGGTTCATATTGTCACTTTCTACAATATTATCAAGTAGCTCTAAGTCGTAACCACATTCTACCATCATGCGTTCAAGTTCGATACGCGTTGCAGATTGATCGCTTCGACTGATGAATTTATATCCCATGATATCAGAAATATCCACTATTCCGTCGAGAGGTGCGTCTTTGGCGCATATGAAAACCACCTCATCATCAAAAAGATGTCGACTGATAAAACGTTCATTTTCAACATGCATTCCCACAAGTCCTAGATCGCTGGACAAAGAACAAACATCTTCTAAGATAACATTTGAGCTTTTTTCTTCTACGATAAACTTTACTTCTGGATGGATGCGCTGATATTTTTCTATAGCTCTAGGCAACAACACTAAACTCGGTGTCGTTGAAGCTGAGATTGTGATTGAGCCAGAAATTTTCTTTTGTGAATTTATAATATTATGAATTGCTCGGTTCTTCATATTGATCATATCAAGTGCGTAATTTAGAAATTCTGAACCTGCAGGTGTCAAGTTTACTTCCTTAGAAGTTCGGTCAAAAAGAGGCGTATTAAGTTCCTTTTCAAGGTTTGAAATATGAAGGCTGATAGTAGGTTGAGAAAGAAAAAGTGCTTTTCCTGCTCTTGAAAAATTCTTATATCGAGCAACATTTACAAATGCTTCTAATTGTCTGAAATCCATTGTGATCACCTCTGATACTATTTTAACATAAAAAAATTTTTATGAATATAGAACTAAGGACATAAAAGTTAAATGTTTAACGACATTCCGTTACAATTTGTTTACTTTTTTCTTATTGACAGGTATCAGGTAAGGTTGTAAAATACAAATTAAGATATCTTACTTAATTAGTTGGAATTAATTTGGTAGGAATTATAAAACAAGGCTAAGATAAAGGAAAGTAACTATTTTGCGCTTTATAGAGAGAAAACGGTTGGTGAAAGTTTTCAAGCAATTTATAGTGAAGTGCCCTTTGGAGCAGTGTACCGAATAAAGTAGGCTACACCGGGTTCTCCCGATATAGAGATAGAGCACGTAGGTGCTTGAAAGGGAATCTTGTATGATTAATTAGAGTGGAACCGCGGAGTTAACTTCGTCTCTTTGTGAGACGGGGTTTTTTTATACCCACTTTTGCCCGATCAAGAGTGCTTCAATGCTTTTTTAGCAGCTCAGTTGGCAGCTTTTCAGTGGAAAATAATATTTAGTTAGAGGAGAGTAAAATGAAAAAGGAATTAGATTTAAAAGTAAGTGAGAATATATTAGATTTAATTGGTAATACACCAGTGGTTAAATTAAGCCATATTGTATCAAAAGATGCTGCTGATGTGTATGTGAAATTAGAAGGTATGAATTTAACAGGTAGCGTTAAGGCGAGAGCGGCGCTAGGGATGATCCTCGAAGCAGAAGCAAGTGGTGACTTAAAAGAAGGTATGACGATTATAGAGCCAACTAGTGGCAATACTGGAATTGCGCTTGCTTATATTGGCAAACTTAAAGGATATCCTGTAAAAATAGTGATGCCTGATACAATGAGTGTTGAAAGAAGAAATATCATTAAATCTTATGGTGCAGAGTTGATGCTTACTGATGGTAGCAGAGGTATGAGTGGTGCGATACAAGAAGCGACAAGACTCTCAAAAGAAGAAAAATACTTTATGCCACAGCAGTTTAACAATCAAGCCAATCGTAATTTTCACTATCAAACAACTGGTCCTGAGATTATCAAGGCATTTCCTGAACTTGATGCATTTATCGCTTCGGTTGGTACTGGAGGTACAATATCAGGTGTTGGTGCAAAGTTGAAAGAGCATTATACTGACATCCAGATCGTTGCTGTTGAACCTGTTGAGTCTCACGTTCTATCTGGTGGTCAAGCTGGTCCGCATAAAATTCAAGGGATTGGTGCAGGTTTTGTTCCTGAGATTTACGATGCTACAGTAGTGGATTCTGTTGAGCAAATTGATAGCACTCAAGCTTATGAGATGACTAAGAAATTATTTCTTGAAGAAGGTCTTTTCCTTGGAATCTCAAGTGGCGCTGCTATACTTGCAGCGATTAGAGTTGCTGAAAAGCTTGGAAAAGGCAAAAAAGTTGTCGTAATTTCACCTGATAATGGTGAAAAATATATTTCTAATAATGTGTTTTTATAATAAAGGTGGTCTATATGTTTAAAAGAGCAATAGCTTATTTGAAATTTATAAAAGAAAGTGACCCTGCAGCGCGAAGCTATTTAGAGATTCTCTTGCTGTATCCTTCGGTACATGCTGTTGCTCTTTATAGAGTATCTAATTTTCTTTTTAGACATCATCAGTATTTTTTTGCGAGGTTTGTCTCTCAGTTTGCGAGGTTTATAACTGGAATTGAAATTCATCCTGGTGCTACAATTGGAAAAGCGTTGTTTATCGATCACGGCATGGGTGTTGTCATAGGTGAAACAGCTGTAATTGGCGATTATGTCACTATTTATCAAGGTGTGACTTTAGGCGGAACGGGTAAAGATACTGGTAAAAGACATCCCACTATTGGGGATCGCGTTACGATTGGTGCTGGCGCGAGAATACTTGGTCCAATCCACTTAGCTGCAGGGACAAAAATCGGTGCAGGATCAGTGGTACTAACAGATACCAAGACAGAATCAACAGCGGTAGGAGTACCAGCTAGAGTAATTGGTGGTATCGATTCATCTGTAATCCCGATCCATCACTATAAAGGAAAATGTGATGTCTACAATGATATGGTGATTTAACTAAAATCCTATAAAAAAGTAACTTAAGTTACAGACTGAATACACATTTCCCTTTATAATGAGTTTATAATGTAATTTACTGTTATATAAACGGAGGGTTTCGATGAAGAGAAATGTAATTGAGATTAATGAAGAAAAATGTATCGGTTGTGGATTATGTGCTGGCGCATGTATGCAAGGTGCAATAGAAATTATAGATGGCAAAGCAAAACTAGTGAGTGAGTCTTATTGTGATGGTCTTGGTATGTGTTTACCTAAATGTCCAGTTGATGCTATTCACGTAGTTGAAAAAGACACTGAAGTATTTGATCAGTCAAGGAAGAATATCAAGGCAAAAAGCAAGCTTGAAACAACGGCAACTAGTGATGAACCTATGGCTTGTGGCTGCTCAGGTACACATGCAAAATCTTTTGATAGATCGAGTATGATAACTTTAGATATGGCACAAACTTCAAAAGCACATGAAGAAAAAGTTGTACCTTCAAGTACTAAATCATCTATAGATACATTAGAACAGGGTTCAATACCGTCTCAGTTAATGCAGTGGCCAGTTCAACTAAGATTAATTAGTCCAAATGCGCCTTATTTAAATGGCGCAGATTTGTTAATTGCTGCCGATTGTACTGCTTTTGCTTATGGTGATTTTCACAGAGACTTTATAAAGGGAAAAGTAACGGTGATTGGATGCCCAAAATTAGATGACAATCAGTATAATGCAGACAAAATTGCACAAATTCTCAGTGCAAATGATATTAAAAGCATCACTGTAGTGAGAATGGAAGTACCTTGCTGTGGTGGTATGATTTCCGCTGTAAAATCGGCTATGCTAAAAGCAGAGTGTATTGTCCCTTATAGTGAAGTTACCATATCCTCTGATGGCAGAATAATTGGCTAAATAGATAAAATATAAAACAAAGATAAAAGAGCTATAGCCTTAGCTTGTTCTATTACATTTCCTATTTAAAAGGAAGCATGATAAACAAGTTAGGTCATAGCTCTTATTTTATGTGCTATTTGACTTTGAAAAGTAATGAAACCTGACTAAATCTCAATTGTAATTACTGTGTTTAGTGAGCAAGTGCCACCAACCCAAATTATGGGTTCCTTTATAGAATCTGTGTAATCTAACCTTGTAAAGATTAGACTAGGACTTTCCATCATCTCACCTTGTAGCACTTTGTACGTATATGAGTCTTTCATATGACCCTGATTTTTATGGCACTGTGAAATGTTGTAATGGTGTGCCAAATAAGCCGTTAAAGCACCGTTTGAAGTACCAGTAGCGGATTCTTCATCAATACCATATAAAGGTGCAAAGTTTCTAGCGTAAATCAATTGACTATCATTTGAACTGACAAATGCATGAACCCCAACGACATTGAGATCTTTTGAAAGTGTGGATAGTGCGGTCATATCTATCTGAAGCTGGTTTAGAGCATCTCTGGATTTAATAGGAAGTAATATATCGTGTAGTCCTGTGGACCAAATTTCTATTGGTAATTTAGAATCAATCATTGCACTAGGAAAAGCAGATTTAAATTGCGCATCAAAATCAAGATTAGATTTGATACATTGAGGATCAGATTGCGTCATCCAAACAGTTGTTAAGTTATCTGTCGTATCAACGGAGAGGTTAAGGATACCAGCGGGTGTTTTTTGTAATAATTCCGATTTTGATAAACGTTTTTGTAAAGTCATTAGCCAGAAACTCGCGATTGTCGCATGTCCACACAGAGGCACTTCATCAGTTGGTGTAAAGAAACGCAAATCAAAATCTACTTCATGTGTGCCATATCGTATAAAAGCAGTCTCGGATAATGCCATCTTTTTAGCAATTAACTGCATTTCAATTTCGCTTAAGCGATTTTCAAAATCAAAGACGATTCCTGCAGGATTTCCCCCTTTTTCATCTAAAGTAAAAGCGTTAACAACATAAACCTCAATTTTCATTGGTAATCTCCTTCTTAAGCTGTGCCTTGTAAGATACATAAACATTTAAAGTCGCCATATAATTCAAGATGCTACCAGAACGCTCTTTATTGATTTTAAATTCTTCCTGCATAGCACTATAAGGAATAGATTTTCGACTTCCCTCTTTTGCATAATAAAATTGATGAATAATCTCATATGGAACGAGGTAATATTCATCATTAAACTTAAAATGGATGATGATAAAAGCGAGTCCACCTTGTGCATCTATATCTCTCATATACTCAATTTGGTGAAGGTGAATATTCTGAAGTGGTAAACTCTTAAGTGTGGTTTCTTTGGCGTCAAACGCTAAACAAACGCCTTGTGCTATGCCTATGAAATCCACAGTAGATTTTTTTTCAAAAAAGCCTTTTGTAACCATTCCTTGATGATCTAT
Organism: Fusibacter bizertensis; assembly: GCF_029914245.1. Classification (GTDB taxonomy): domain Bacteria; phylum Bacillota; class Clostridia; order Peptostreptococcales; family Acidaminobacteraceae; genus Fusibacter_C; species Fusibacter_C bizertensis. The sequence goes on along the minus strand of NZ_JARYZI010000004.1, from coordinate 14,010 downwards.
ATCAACTACTTTGATAGGTGTGCTAACTTTATCAATTCTACATAATCCTAATTGATGGTAGTATTGATTGGTATAATAAATCAAATCTTCTAATGCATCTCCACGATGCCCTCTTTTTCCCCACATACTATGCCTCCCAAAGTTAGTCTAACAGAAATCATGCCCCCTGTGAATAATGGGATAAAAATTGTGGACAAAATTGTGGATAGTGTGTATAACCGAACTATTTATTTTTATAATTTTCTGATTTAAGGGATTTATTTTAAGAAAATGAAGAAAATTGTGAATAAATGCATTCGAATGTTAAGTAATGTTCGATAAAAATTTACATACTGTTAACATAATAGAAAGATGTCAAAAGATTTGCACAAGGAAAGTTTTCAAAAAAAGAGGCTTTTTTGTGGACAACCTGTTGATGAATACTGGATGAATTGTTTACAAACAATTCACACCTAATTCGTAAGATATGAATTGACATTTATTTTAAAGCGCGATATTATAGTTATGAAATGACCCCTACGCGGGGGGTGGAGGCGTAAGTGAAAATATTTGCAACGGAAGCAGCAATAGAAAAACTTAAAAAAGATATCGCCAAGCGTGGCAATCATCGAATTGCAGTTACAGGTTTTGGCTGAGGCGGTCCACAATTTGGGCTTGTTCCGGGTGAACAGCAAACAGATGATTATGTTGAAGAATTTTCGGGTATAAAAATATTGGTCGAAAATATGTTGATTGAGAAGTTTGAAGGCTTTAAAATTGAGTACTCAAATTTTTGGTTGACAAGAGGCTACTATATTCAGGCCATGAAATATGGCTCTAGATGCTAAATAATGGAGGTAATGATATGTCAAAAAATGTAGTAATTTATTCAAGTAATTCTTGTGGGTATTGTGCAATGGCAAAAGATTATTTTAATGAAAAAGGCGTTGCATACACAGAGAAAAATGTATCAACAGATATTGAAGCTAGAAAAGACCTTATGTCTAAAGGATTTATGGGTGTACCTGTAATCTATGTTGAAGATGAAGTGATACAAGGCTTTGACAAAGCAAGATTAGATGAGTTGTTAGGTTTATAGTAAGTATTAAATAAGCCCTAAAAGGGCTTTTTTTTCCGCGAAATAGTTTGTTAAAAATATAATTAAGTCAAACCGGAGGTAGAAATGGGTCAGAAAGTGATAATCGTTGGAGGTGTTGCTGGCGGTGCAAGTGCAGCAGCAAGATTAAGAAGAATGGATGAACAGGCAGAAATCATCATGCTAGAAAGAGGTCCTTATATTTCTTTTGCGAATTGTGGATTGCCATATTACATTGGTGGTACTATTGAAGAAAGAAGTGCTTTGTTGGTTCAAACGCCAGAAGGTATGAGATCGCGTTTTAATGTAGATGTTAGAGTTGAAAATGAAGCAATTTCAATTGACAAAGAAAACAAAAAAATGCAAATTAAAGACATTAAAAACAACAAAGTTTATGAAGAAAGCTATGATGTGTTGATTCTTTCACCTGGTTCAACGCCACTTAAGCCACCGATCCCTGGTATTGACTCGCCTAATATATTTTCGCTTTGGAATATTCCAGACGTTGATAGAATCAAGAGCTTCGTTGACAATGTAAAGCCTAAATCAGTTGCAGTTATTGGCGGTGGATTTATAGGACTTGAAATGGCTGAGAATTTACATGATCTTGGTATGGAAGTAAATGTCGTAGAAATGGCTGACCAGGTAATGGCACCCGTTGACTTTGAAATGGCTCAAATTGTTCATAGACACATGAAAACTAAAAAAGTTGGCTTATACTTAGGTGATGGCGTTAAGTCTTTTGAGTATCACAACGGCGCAACTAAGGTGACATTACAAAGTGGAAAATCACTAGAAGTAGACATGGTTATACTTTCAATTGGAATACGTCCACAAAGTGAACTTGCTAAAAATGCTGGACTAGAAATTAATCAAAGAAACGGCATAGTTGTTGATCAGTTTATGCAAACTTCAGATTCAAGTATCTATGCGATTGGTGATGCTGTTGAAGTGACTGATTTCATAGGCGGTGGCAAGACGATGATACCACTAGCTGGCCCTGCAAACAAACAAGGTAGAATTTGTGCTGATAATGTAGCTGGTAAAAAAGTACCATTTAAAGGTTCAATGGGAACTTCTGTTGCAAAAGTATTTGACCTTACAGTATCAGCGACTGGCGTAAATGAGAAAACACTTAAACGTGATGGAAAAGTATATGGGAAAGATTATTATACAGTTTTAGTGCATCCAAACTCACATGCAGGGTATTATCCTGGAGCGCTACCAATGACATTAAAAGTGATTTTTGATATGTCTGGAAAAGTACTTGGTGCTCAAAATGTTGGTTATGATGGTGTGGAAAAAAGAATTGATGTTATTGCAACTGCAATTCGTTTTAATGCAACTGTTTTTGACTTAACTGAACTCGAACTTGCTTATGCACCACCATACTCTTCAGCAAAAGACCCAGTAAATATGGCTGGTTTTGTTGGTGAAAATATCTTAAATGGCATGGAGAAACCTTTCCAATGGCACGAGTTTAAGGATATGAACCCAAGTTTCGTTGTACTTGATGTTAGAGAGCCAATGGAAAGAGAAATGGGATATATTCCTAATTCTATCAATATCCCAGTGGATCAACTAAGAGAGAGAATGGTTGAACTAGATAAATCAAAAACGTATGTGGTTTATTGTGCAGTTGGTATTAGAGGTCATGCTGCTTCAAGAATTTTAGTTCAAAGTGGATTTGAAAATATATATAACCTTATTGGAGGTTTTACCACTTATTCAACTGTTTTATGTCAAGATGATAATGGGGCCTGTGCAGGTTCTATGCCACAAGCAGATGTACATGTATCAGAAACGGGGGACATGGAACAGGATGCGTCCTTTCAAGACGCAATAGAAGATTCAGATGCCCAAATAATTAAAGTCAATGCGTGTGGACTTCAATGTCCTGGTCCAATTATGCAAGTGCACAAGGCGATCGAGATGATGAAACCAGGAGATATCCTTGATATCAAAGCGACAGATCCAGGTTTTGTAAACGATATCGGTGTGTGGTGCGATAAAACAGGTAATACCCTTTTAGAATCGGGAAAAGAAGATAAAGCATTCTTTGCTAAAATCAGAAAAGGCAGGAAAAGACCACCACAAGTGCCTACTGTTGTAAATGATGACAAAACGATTGTCGTATTCAGCGGAGATTTGGATAAGGCAATTGCAACCTTAATCATCGCAAATGGTGCAGCTTCTATGGGTAAAAAAGTCACTCTTTTCTATACATTCTGGGGCCTAAATATTTTAAGAAGACCAGAGAAACTTAGTGTTAAAAAAGACTTGATGGCTAGGATGTTCAGTGGTATGATGCCAAGAGGCACAAAAAAACTAGGTCTATCAAAGATGAATATGTTGGGAATGGGACCAAAAATGATTCGCATGGTTATGAAGAAACATAACGTTGATTCTTTAGAAGATATGCTCAAGATGGCAATAGACAATGGCGTACGTATGGTTGCATGCAATATGTCTATGGATCTTATGGGAATTACGCAAGCAGAATTGATCGATGGTGTAGAATTAGGTGGTGTAGCATCGATGTTAGGTGCTGCTGAAGATTCAAATATGAGTTTATTTATTTAGGTGGAGGATAGTATGACAGAGCAAGAGGATAAAAAGAAAATTGTCAATCGATTAAAAACCATCAAAGGCCATATTCAAGGCATTGAGAACATGATTGAGGCAGATAAGGGATGTGATGAGATACTCATCCAAATCGCGGCTGTGAAACAATCAATTCACAAGGTGGGATTGGCAGTTATGGAGTCTCATGCCTCTCAATGCTTAATTGATACTGACAACATGGATAAAGAAAAACTAGAAGAAATGATTAAGATGATTTTTAATTATAGCAAGTAAATGTTTCAAAGTGGTGTCATTTTATAAAATGTAAGGTATGAAATGAAGTTTAGTAAGTAGATTAAAGTCTAAATGTAGAATAAAGGTCCGGAATAGAGGCAATATATTGCCTAGCTTCCGGACTTTATTTTAAACAAGTTTTGTTGTATGATAAATATATTGTTAAAATAGTTCAAGGTGAGGAGAAAATGACCATGAAATTTAAGCGCATCATTATCGCATTGACACTAATCATCGCTATGCTAGGTATGACAGCATGTGGTGATAAAGAAACTGATAACATGGCAACAACTGAAGCAACTCAAGGTAGTTCTCAAGAAACCACAGCTCAAAAGGAAATTGACTTTGATGCTGAAGGTATTGCAACAGCATTTATAGACAAATTTATGGCTGGATCATTTGATGAGATTTTAACTGAATTCGCTTTTTCAGATGAAATGAAGGCACAATTTACAAAAGAGGCAATGGAAGAAATCAGCAAGCAATTGGTTAAAGCTTATGGTGCTTTTGAAAGTACACATGGGATTAAAAGCCAAGAAAAGCCTGAGTATTACGTTGTGTCTATTGGTGCAAATCATGTGGATAAGGATTTGGCCTATAATGTAATTTTTTCTTATGACGGTAAGATTTCAGGGTTTAATTACCAAGAAATTTCATCAGTAGAAGATTATTTTGATGCTGAAATAAACGGTGCTGTTGAAACAGAAGTGACTTTTGGAGAAGATGATTTCAAAATTGAAGGAACACTAAGTTTACCAGCTGAGGGCAATGGTCCATTTCCAGTAGTTGTTTTAGTTCATGGTTCAGGTCCAAATGATCGTAACGAATCAGTATATGGCAATAAGCCTTTTAAAGATATTGCAGAAGGACTTATTGCGCAGGGAGTCGCTGTACTTAGATATGATAAAAGAACATATACACATCTAGAAAAGTATAATGATCCAACGATTGTGGCTGATTTTACGATTTATGATGAAGTTATTGATGATGCAAGATATGCAGTAGATTTTTTAAAGACTTATGACGGTATTGATCCTAGCAATATATTTGTAGTAGGACATTCTCTAGGCGGGAATCAAGCACCGAGAATCGCAGAAGATAACAAAGATATTGCAGGTATAGCAATAATGGCAGGTAATGTAACGCCATTGCAAGAATTAATTGTAAAACAATACGAGTACCTTTTGGGATTAGATGGAAGTATTGATGAAGCAGATCAAAAGCAATTAGATAGCATCAAAGATTCAGCAGATTTAATCTCATCTGAGGAAATGACACTTGATACTGATATGAACAAAACCATGGGACTTGCACCAAAATATTGGATGGATATAAAAGACTATAATCCTATTGCGATTGCAAGTGAATTAAATATCCCTATCTTAGTTTTACAAGGCGCAAGAGATTACCAAGTAACTGAGTCTGAGTTTGAACTATGGAAAACAGGACTTGGAGATAAAGCGGAGTACAAGTTATATGATGACCTAAATCATCTTTTTATAACGGGTGAAGGCATGTCAAAACCGGAAGAATATACAGCGGCAGGAAATGTTTCAGAGGATGTAATAGTAGACATCGCAACATGGATTAAAGCAAATTTAAACAAGTAAAATCATAGTAAACGTAAAAAGGACAGATGAAAATGATCATGATCATTTTCATCTGTCCTTTTAAAATTAGGTTATCATCAATTTATCCAATAAGTTGTTCAAAATCAGTTTTTGTCATACTTTCGCTAACGCCTTTTTTAAGTTTTGATGACTTTGAGATGTTCCCCATTAAAACGCCACCAACAATCTTATCATTTAGGAAAAAGTATTTTTCGAAATTCTCATCATCCCCTTTGCGTATGACTTCATAAGTGTTTGCAGGATTTCCACCAACATCTCCTATAGAGAATAATCTCAAGTTCATACCATGGTAAATATTGAAAGGAACAACTGGCGTATAGACAGATTTATCATCAATCATGTTAAGACCAGCAATTTTACCTTGTTCTACAGCCTCTGGCCAAATAGCAAAATTTGTACCTTGGTGTTCAGCACAATCCCCTGCAGCATATATATTTTTTATATTCGTTTGCATAAAATCGTTTACTAAAATTCCACGATTTGTAAGTAGCCCTCCATCTTGTGCCAGTTTAACTTCAGCTCTGATGCCAATTGAAATAACGACAAAATCCGCATCGATAGATTCACCAGAGGATATTTTTACACCTTCAGCAGCGGACGTGCCATATATTTCATGTGTCTGAACGCCTTTTATGACTTTAATGCCTGTTTCAAGTACTTTTTTCTCAAAGAGCTGAGATGCCTCAGTGTCAAGTTGTCTTGGCAACAAACGATCCATCATTTCAATCACAGAAACCTCTACATTGAGTTTTCTAAGTTGCCAACCGAGTTCTAATCCGAGTAATCCACCACCAATAATCACAGCTTTTTTTGAGTTCCAAGCTTTGCTTTTAAGAATCTCAGCATCTTCAAGATGTCTTAGATCCATAACATGTTCTAATTCAGCACCAGGAATAGGTGGTATAAAATTATGACTTCCTATACATAATAAAAGTTTATCATATGCAATTGGGTCGCCATCTAATATGGAAAGCGTTTGTGCATCCGTATGAATCGCAGTTACTTCTGTACCATATAAGATTTTGATATTATTATCTTTATACCAGTTGTGATCGTGTAGATAAAAACGTTTTGGAATCTCCTTTACAGAGATATATTCAGACAACATTGGTCTATAATAAGGCGGCGTTTTTTCTGCAGTTATCACAGTAATATCATAATCACCTTTAGATGATATGATTTCTTCAAGAGCCGCATTACCAGCAGCACCATTTCCAATTATTACAATTCTTTCTTTCACGTGAACCACCTTTCGAAAATATGTTTTATGTGTTACAATTTTTATACCAAATAACAGAAAGTTAAATCAAAATTTAAAAAAATATCTAATTATAGCAATATAACTAGAAATTTTGTTTTAAGTTCTGTATATTTAGGGTATATAGTATCTGAAACAAATCTGTTACTGTTATTAATAATGAATACATATTTATTGGTAAGGGTTGACAGCTTGTGTCAGTGATGGTATTATCAGTTTGTAATCATTACAAACTGAAATAAATTAAAAGTATAAGGAGAGTATCATTATGAAGTATGAATGTGTAGCATGTGGTTATGTTTATGATCCAGAAATCGGCGATCCAGATAGTGGTGTCGCACCAGGTACAGCGTTTGAAGATATTCCAGAAGATTGGGTATGTCCACTTTGCGGCGTAGGCAAAGATATGTTTGAGCCACTAAAATAAACTAAAGAAAAGAGTAAGGGACACATGAACGATGTAGGTGATTTTTTAAAAACCAATGGGATTAAGCCATCATATCAAAGGATTAAAATCTATGAGTATTTGATGCAGAATAAAGACCACCCAACAGTGGAAAGCATCTACAATGCGCTGAATGGACAAATCCCAACACTTTCAAAAACTACAGTTTATAACACGCTCAAAATTTTTATTGATAGAGGCATTGCTATGGCCATTACTATTGATGACAATGAAGTGCGCTTTGATGCGTTTGTTGAGACGCATGGACATTTTAAATGTCAACATTGCCATCAAGTTTACGATTTTAATGTAAACTTTGAAGGGGCTGTAGGCGATCAACTGGATGATTTTGATATCCTTGAGCAACAGATGTTCTTTTACGGCATTTGCAAAAATTGTAGAGAAGAATCTTAGGAGGATTAATATGATCAATAAGTTAGACGTTTTTAAATGCGGCGTATGTGGCAACATAGTAGAAGTTGCACATGTTGGTGGCGGCACTTTAGTTTGCTGTGGTCAAGAGATGAATCTTTTAGAAGAAAAATCTGCAGATTCAGCAACTGAAAAACACGTACCTGTAATTGAAACAGTAGCTGGTGGTTACAAAGTAACTGTTGGATCGACACTTCACCCAATGAAAGAAGATCATTACATTGAGTGGATTGAGCTGGTAACTGAATCAGAAACATTAATTACTTTTTTGAATCCAGGTGATGAACCTGTGGCGATATTCAAAACTGATGAAAAAGCAATTAAAGCTAGAGAATACTGTAATCTTCACGGATTATGGAAAAATGAATTATAAGATAGTTTAGAGTTTAGAAATTCATTTCTAAACTCTATTTTAAAGGAGACTGTTATGATTAATACGAGATTGGAAGAAGTGATCAATAAACAAATTAATGCAGAATTGTATTCGGCTTATCTGTATTTATCGATGTCTGCATATTTCGAGAGCATTAACTTACCTGGATTTGCAAATTGGATGAGAGTTCAATTTGAAGAAGAACAATTCCATGGATTAAAATTTCTTAATTACTTAGTGAGCAGAGGCGGTAGAGTATCTTTAGATGCGATTGAAAAACCTCAATTTGAATGGAATAGCGTACTTGAAGTATTTGAGCAAACTTTAGAACATGAAAAACATGTGACTTCACTACTAAACAATATTGCAGATATTGCTGAAGAAGAAAAAGACCGTGCAACAAGAAACCTAATGATTTGGTTTATTGATGAACAAGTTGAAGAAGAAGGTAATGCGGAAAAAATCATTAACGAACTAAAGATGATTGGCGGCGAAGGTCATGGTATGTTGATGTTAGATAGAGAGTTTGCTACAAGAACATTTGTGCCACCAGTAGGGGCATAAGATATAAGTGGAGGTATGAAATAATGGCGAGTATTAAAGGAACACAAACAGAAAAAAATCTTTTAAAAGCATTTGCTGGTGAATCACAAGCGAGAAACCGTTATCAAATGTTTGCTAAACAAGCTGAAAAAGAGGGTTATAGACAAATTGCTGATTTCTTTATGGAAACTGCTGACAATGAAAGAGTGCATGCAGGTAGATTTTTTAGCTTTTTAGAAGGTGGGGATTTAGAAATCACAGCTACTTACCCTGCTGGTAAAGTTGGAACAACTCTTGAAAACCTTAAAGCAGCAGCTATGGGAGAAAACGAAGAGTGGACAACACTTTATCCTGAATTTGCAAAAGTTGCAAAAGAAGAAGGTTTTCCTAAAGTTGCAGCGGCATTTGAATTTATTGCAAAAGCTGAAGTTGAGCATGAGAACCGTTATAACAAATTAGCTCAAAATATCGAAAATGGCAAAGTATTTAAAAAAGACGAAGTGGTTAGATGGAAATGTAATAAATGTGGTTATGTACATGAAGGCACTGAAGCACCGGAGGTGTGTCCAACATGTTTACATCCAAAAGAGCACTTTGAGTTAAAAGAATCTAATTACTAATATAAATTGAATAGGTGTGATATTGACTCTGTTTAATTGTTAGAAGTTTATAATTCAATATTAAAGATGTTAAGCCAGTATTATTTCTATGTGATCTTAGTACTGGTTTTCTTTTGATATAAAATGGAGGGAAAAATGAAAGTTCTGATTACAGGGTTTGAACCTTTTGGAAATGATGAAGTCAATCCTTCTTATGAGGCTGTGAAGAAAATAAATTTGTCTCAAAGTAAACATTCTATTAATCAGGCATGTTTGCCAGTAGTTTTTCATCAAGCGCTTAAAGTGCTTTATGATTTAATAGAGAAGCATCAACCTGACGTGGTGATCTGTGTTGGGCAAGCTGGTGGTAGAACGCACTTGACAATTGAAAGAGTGGGCATCAACGTCGATGATGCAAGAATCCCTGATAATGCAGGAAATTTGCCGGTTGACCAGGTTATCGTACCCAGTGGTTCAGATGCATATTTTTCAAATTTACCAATAAAAGCTATGGCTTTTGAGATGAATAAAATAGGCATTCCAACAACAATTTCAAACACTGCAGGGACATATGTATGCAATCATGTGCTCTACGGTTTAATGTATTACATCCATGAAAAAAGCCCCAACATAAAAGGGGGCTTTATACACGTACCATATATTCCAAGTCAAGCAACAGCATATCCTAATTCTGCCTCCATGGATCTCGATAATATAGTAAGAGGGTTAGAGTTTGCAATTGAAGCTGCTTGTGAGTATCAAGAGGACATTAAAATATCACATGGCACAACTTGCTAAATCCTATAGTTATTTAAAAGGCGCCATGCCATCATTAGCAAGTTGATCTGCTATATGATTAAGCGCGATTAGTTCTAAAAAATCGGATTCAGATAACGCAGTTTTGTGCTCGGTATTAAATTTTTGATGCCATTTTCGGACATCTGCCTTTTTGTTAGGATCAAGATGTCCTTTAATTTTATAAAAAGTAACTTTATGAAAAGATTCAACTAGATCAATGAGTGTTTCCCAAAGGGCTCTGTTTTCAACAGGCTCTTTTTTTGACGTTAACCACCCGTTAATTCGCCATTTATGATACCAACCGTTGTTAAAACAGTTAACGACATAGGCACTATCAGAATATATATCAACCATTAAATCTTTACTTTTAAGTGTTTTTAATGCTTCGATTGCTGCTGTAAGCTCCATGATGTTGTTTGTAGTCATTGCAGCACCACCACAAATCTCTTTTAGTTGGTCTTTGTATTTTAAGACTGCCCCCCAACCACCTACATTTTCATCTTTTCCATTTCCAGAACATGCGCCATCGCAGAATATTATTATATTTTTCATATGTCACCTCAAAGTTATTATAGCAATTGTTAGGAATTATGACAACTCGACAAATTTTGTATAATCTAATGGAAATAAGCAAAAAATTTGCACAATTCAACAAAAATTTGATATGATAAAAATAAGTCATCAAAAGGAGTCAACAAAATATCACTAGGAGGCGCACTCATGTTTAAGAACCATCAGGAAGTTCAAGAATTTTGTAAGAATAACGAAATTGAATTTATTGATTTTAAACTACTGGATTTGGCTGGAAGATGGCATCACCTTACCATTACACCGAGAAGATTTACGAGTGAAACCATTGAATATGGAATTGGATTTGATGGTTCGAGTTATGGTTTTTTAAGTGTAGAAAAATCAGATATGGTTTTTAAACCTGATTTAAATGCTTACTTTATTGATCCTTTCAATGAGGCGAAAACGTTGGTTTTTATGACGCGACTCTATAATGTAGGTGAGACACATACTAGATTTGAAAGTGATCCAAGATATATATGTGAAAAAGTGGATGCTTATATGAAGGCTGAAGGCTTTGCTGATCAGGCACTTTTAGGTCCAGAGTTTGAGTACTATACATTTGATAGTTGCCACTATCAAATGACCCCTCAATCAACTGGATATCAAATAGATACAGTACAGGCGGTATGGAATTCAAATCGTCCTGAAAATAATAACGGCTATATCGTTTCTCACAAAGGTGGGTACCATGTAGATCGTCCTAAAGATGTAAACTTTGACATGCGAAATGAAATGGTGAGAATACTTGAATCTCTTAACGTGCCAGTAAAGTATCATCATCCTGAAGTAGGGGGACCTGGTCAGCAAGAGATTGAACTTGATTTTGAAGGACCTGTTGTAATGGGCGATCGTTCAATGCTCGTAAAATATGTCATAAAAAATACCGCGCAATTATATGATAGAACTGCAACTTTTATGCCTAAGCCAATATTTGGCGAAGCTGGAAATGGTATGCATGTGCATATGCAGTTGTTAGAGAATAATGCTAATTTGTTTTATGAAAAAGGCGGTTATTCTGATATGAGTCAGATTGGACTTTATGCAATCGGAGGTATACTTAAACACGCAGCTTCAGTGATGGCATTTACAAACCCAAGTACAAATTCTTTCAAACGATTGGTTCCAGGGTATGAGGCGCCTGTAAGTATCTGTTTTGGTACTGCTAACAGAAGCTCAGTAATACGTATTCCAGGTTATGCGACGCAACCTATGAGAAAAAGGTTTGAATTTAGGCCTGCTGATGCCACTGCAAATCCTTATCTTGCATTTTCAGCACTTATGATGGCTATGTTTGACGGTATTAAAAATAAAATTGATCCAGTTGCTCATAACTTTGGACCACTTGATGTGAATATCTTTAAATTGTCGGATGAAGAAAGGGGTAAAATTAATGCTTTACCTAAAAATTTATTTGAAGTGGTTGAAGCTTTAAAAACAGATCAAGCATATTTGCTCTCAGGTGGCGTATTTACTAAAGAAATTTTAAAAGATCAGATGGATTATTTACTAAAAGAAGCTATTGAGGAGTCTATATTACCGTCAGCACGTGAATATAAAATGTATTATGACTTATAAAGAATTATTTAGTTAGAGATAAATGTTAGTTAGTGCAAATGTATGGGACTTGAGTCTCATTAAGCATTTGCACTATTTTTTTGAAGTTGTTTTTTACATAAATAAGTCAATAATCATTGTCAATGCGAGAAGATAATGAGATAATACAATATAAGCCTGACATATAAAAAGGACGAGATTTATGTTGAAAAAAGAAAGGAACTCAGTGTTATCACTACTTTATAGATTAATTAATACACGAAGTGATTCGGGAACTATACATGAAAAACAAATGGAAAAATTTTTGGTTGAAGAGATTGGCCAAATGCCATATTTTGTGAACCACCAAGAGTACTTTGGTACAAGTCCTATTGAAGGGGATTATTTGGGTCGTTCAATCGTATGGGCACTTCACGATATTGGCGCTTCCAAAACAGTTATATTATTGAGCCATTATGATACAGTAGATTTAACTACATACGGCGATTTTGATGGACTAGACCCCGAGTTGGTAAAAACACAATTGGAGCACTCATTAACATGTCGCCCAGATACTGAATTTAATGACGAATGGATTTATGGTAGAGGCAGTTGCGATATGAAAGCAGGTATTGCAATTAACCTTCAAAAGTTATATGAGTCGACAAATTCACCTAAAGGTGTAAATTTACTTTTTGTGAGCGTACCTGATGAAGAAACACAGTCTGCTGGTATGAGATCTGCTACAGCTTTGTTAGTTTCTCTTAAAAAAAGATATCACTTGACCTATGAACTCTCTATATTAACTGAACCACATGAAAGAGAATTTCCAAATCAATTTACCATCTCTACAGGTTCTGTTGGAAAGATTATGCCCGTTATTATGACTAAGGGGATGCCTTCACATTCTGGTGTAGCATATAGTGGACTCAATTCTATCAGTATTGCTATGGAGATTGTTAAAGCAATTGAACTCAATACAGAAATGGGTGACTCATATCAAAAGAAAATGACGCCACCACCGGCTTTTCTGAATTTGTACTCAATCAAGAAGTCATATGATGTAACAACACCGGAGTTTACAGTAGCTTATTTTAATTGGCTATTTCTCAAAGGGGATTTGGAAGTAAAATTTGCTCAACTCAAGGAACTTTGTAAGTGGTCATTAGAAGATGCAATTAATCAGTTTAATTATTCTTACAATGAATATTTAAGAAAACAAGCAAAGCCATCTTATTGTGAATGTATGGAATTTAACTTTGAAATTCTGTTCTTGGAAGAACTTAAAATGAGAGTAAAAGATAAATTAGATATAGAAGCCACGTATGAAAACTTGAGAAAAGAAAATCATGCATTGGCAGATCATGAATTTACAATACTATATATGCAGAAACTTTTAGAAGCGTTAGATGTCAATTATCCGGTTGTGGTTATTGGGCTACTGCCACCATTTTATCCAGTAGTTGAAAGTGAATCGTATTATTTGGAAATATTAAAAGAACCACTGGAAAACTTCATGTTATCTAGGGAGTTAGAATTAATACACAATAGTTATTTTATGGGAATTTCTGATTTGAGTTATATGAAACCTTCAAAGTTCGATCCTTCTCAAGCTTTGAACAATATGCCTGTCTACCAGCGTTCGTATAATCTAAACTATGATGAAATCAAGACTTTGGATGTTGATGTATTACATTTAGGGCCTTGGGGAAAAGATTTACATCAAAAGACGGAACGTGTATATTTGAAAGATATCGTCGAAACAGTTCCAGATATGTTGGAATACGTATTTCAAATAATTGCAAACAAATAAGAAGGTGCTGTTGCAAAATAGCCCCAAAGTAAAAAATGGACTCCAGCAAAATCAATTTTGATTTTGTTGGGTCCATTT
>NZ_JARYZI010000027.1 GCF_029914245.1 Fusibacter bizertensis | reverse complement strand
AAGGTGCTGTTGCAAAATAGCCCCAAAGTAAAAAATGGACTCCAGCAAAATCAATTTTGATTTTGTTGGGTCCATTTTTATTGTATAAATGTTTAGAACTGGCTCGCAGAGCCAGTTCAGATGAGTTATAATTATTTTATGACGAACAATCTAACTCATATTGATTTTACAAAAAAAAGCCACACAATGCAACTAAAAATGAAGTTTGATGTGGCAACATATATTCCTATGGATAGCAAAGTCAGATTGGTGTGCAATATTATTGAGGAGATGAATTTAGATTTTTTACTTCGCACCTACTCCGTTAAGGGGAGAAAGCCAGTTGTTGACCCAGTTACCATGTTAAAAGTTCTTTTGTTTTGTTATAGTGAAGGTATATGTTCCTGTCGCAAAATTGAAGATTTTTGCACATATGACACCAGAGCACATTTCTTGCTCGATGGGTGTAAACCGCCTGATCATACAACCATCAACCGTTTTCGAAAAATCATCGAAGATTTTTCATCAGATTTACTCACTCAGTTTGTTGAACTGCTTCTGGAAGATGGTCATGTGAATTTAAAGAACATCTACATTGACGGTACAAAGATTGAGTCAGTGGCAGGTCGTTATACTTTTGTGTGGCGTAAATCAGTAGAAAAATACCAAAAGAAACTTAAAGAACAACTCATTAAGGAACTATGTTTACCAGAAAATAGCACCTTAGACCAAGTAACTCAAAAAGTTGAACAAGCGTTTAACCTTATAAGAAATATTTGTAGTAGCCAGAATATCGTATTTGTACATGGTATTGGGAAACGTAAAACACAGCAACAAAGAGACTATGAGCACTTAGAAGACACGCTCACAAAACTAAAAAGATATGAAGCGCATTTAAGAATCATGGGAGAGCGAAATAGTTATTCAAAAACAGACCATGATGCAACATTCATGCGAATGAAAGAAGACCACATGCTCAATGGTCAACTCAAACCAGCTTATAACATCCAGTTTGCATCCAGCGGTGCATTTATAGTAGGTGTTATGGGAAGTCAAAAGGGCAATGATCTGCATACTTTAAAACCCTTTTTAGAGAAAATGATGACGCCTTATGGTGAATACCTTATGAATATCGTGGCAGATGCAGGCTATGAAAGTACTGAAAACTACACTTATTTGAATGATAAATGGCTAAGGTCTTATATAAAACCTGCAAACTATGAGATACAAAGAAAAAAGAAATACAAAGAAGACATCGGTAAAAAAGAAAGCATGACTTATCTAGAAGATGAAGATGCTTACTTATGTAAAAACGATAAAAAATTAGTGAGAGTGAAAGATAGAATTCGTACTTATGCTTCTGGGCTCAAAGATACACTTAAAACCTATAGCTGTATTGAATGTAGAGGATGTCCTTATAATAGTCAATGTATCAAAAGCAAAAAAGCAGAAGATGGAATAAAGAAAACCATTCAATTTTCACCAGAGTTCGAAAAATATCGTAATGAATCTTATAATAATATCACAACAGAAGAAGGCATTATTCAGCGAATGAATCGTTCAATTCAAGCAGAAGGGATGTTTTCGAAGTTGAAAGATGGCTTAAAATATGATCGGTTCAGACATAGAGGAATGAAAAGTGTTGTTTCAGATATCACACTTATGGCACTTGGCATAAATCTGAACAAGTTCCATTCTAAAATGAAGAAAAATCAATTCGAAGTAATTGAATACAAAAAAGTAGCTTAATTGAAAGTTAACACAACTCGCTAAATAGGCTTTTTTGAGTGCGTTCAAATATTGAATCAGTATTAAGTTGATAAAAGAAATGTCCACAAGAGATTCATTGAATTTCCAAGAAGTACGAAAAAAGATGCTGCTGCTAATCTAATTCTTAGATTTGCAACAGCACCTT
>NZ_JARYZI010000038.1 GCF_029914245.1 Fusibacter bizertensis | reverse complement strand
ATGCTCTTATTAACTTGACCTAAGCGTAACACGAAGTGTTATCGCTCTCCCGTGGGAAACGTTAGTTTCTAGGGAGTCGATGCTTATCTTGCGACAAGCTACTTCATCTTACTTTAGATACATTTTTTACTTGTGCCTTCAAGAAATGAATTCCTCGTCGGCTACGCAACTTGCGTTGCGTTTAAATGTCGATTCTATATGCAATTTTCAATGTGCAAGTTTAATTTTGCTAAAAGCAAAATTTCAGAAAGCCTAGCTTTCGTTTGACTTCGTCAAACAAACTTGCTCTCAGACAAATTTTCGTTAGAAAATTTGGATGATGCTTGTTCATTTCACGATTATCTTTCGATTTCAAACTTGCTCTCAAATGGATTTTCAAAGAAAATTCAATTGATGCTTTCTTTTATTCTTTTAGGCACGCATTAAATGTTAATCTAATGCGTCATGGTGGAGATTAAGAGACTTGAACTCTTGACCCCCTGCGTGCAAGGCAGGTGCTCTCCCAACTGAGCTAAACCCCCATGAGATAAAATGTTTCACATTTTATCGAACCCGACGTGGGAAACGAAGTTTCCAGGAGGACTAATGCCCATTCACATCTGATTCATTATGCGAATCATTATTTGTATTCACTTTTGAAGTTCTTATTTCCACTTATGATAATCACTTATCACTCATGGTCACAAGACCCTCAAAATTGAACAGCGCAAATGTCTATTTCTCCTTAGAAAGGAG
>NZ_JARYZI010000026.1 GCF_029914245.1 Fusibacter bizertensis | reverse complement strand
TAAATGAATATTCTTTTTAATAAGACCACCGATTCCGGTGGGTGTTGACCACCCAATCCGGAAAATGGAACCAACGGTTCCGGTGGTAGATCATTTACGCTTTTGAATTTTTTAACCCATATACTTCTCGCATAGATTGGTCAGCTTTACCATCCTTGCTTTGGATTTCAATTGTATATGAATCGTGAACGATTCTGTCTAAAATAGCATCAGCTAAAGCTGTTTCACCGATTTTTTTATGCCATCCAGCAGGAGAAAACTGTGAACAGAAGATTGTAGAGGTCCTTTTGTGACGTGCCTGAACTATTTCCAGAACATCACGAGCTTCATTTTCAGTCAAATTTACGAGCATCCATTCATCGATAACCAAAAGTTGAACCTTCTTGTATTGGCTGAAGATTTTCTTATAGTTGCCTTCACCTCTTGCAATAGCAAGATCAGTGACCAACTCTGGAAGCCTGATATATTTCACAGAATAAAACCTTTTACAAGCTTCCATGCCCAAGGCACAGGATAAATATGATTTACCTGCGCCTGTAGCGCCCATGATGATGACATTATGAGCTTCATGAATGTATTCACAGGTTGATAGCTTCTGAATTTGAGCTTTGTTGAGCATTCGACCTGATGAATAATTGATATCTGAAACAGATGCGTGTGGTTGATCAAATTTGGCCAACTTAATCAAACGATGAAATTTGTTGTTCTTTCTGCTAGTGTATTCTACGTCAACTAGAAGTCCAAGCCGTTCTTCAAACGACAAATGGTTTAAAGCATTATCACTGAGTTGGATACGAAAAGCATCTGCCATGGCTGTAAAACGCATCTCTATGAGTTTGTTCATTGTGGATTCGTTAGTCATTTTTCTTACCTCCATAATATTCTGCGCCTCGGGTGAACCCAAAAGCTTCAGTTTCATCAATATCGTGTTTTTTAGTTTCAATGGTCAGTTTGTCCTGTCCGGTCGTAAGAATTGATTTAACGCTCTTATAACTCGGATGGGGTGTATAATACAACACCCTTGCACAAGCTGCTTCAAGTCTGCTGAGTGAATATTTATCAGCTAACTTAAGTAGTCCCATGCAACTTTTATAACCCTGTTCCTCTACACGATAGGAGGCTAAAATAGATTTAATTGTTATCGTTGTGCTTGGGCCAACCTTTTCTGCCCAAGCAATAAAACGACTAGAATTCCACTTGAGATACTTTTGATGATCTTCAGGCATATGTTCTTCCATGGTGCTATATTGGCCGATATGACCATATAGTCTTGGGTGAGAACAAAGCCTGTGATTATTATAAAAAACTTCAATCACATTTTTCGTTATTCTGACATCCACTACATACTTGATATACTCATGGGGCACTGAATAGTGAATTTTCTCCACTTGTATGTGATAATTAAATTGAACGGTGGCTTGTTTCCAAGTCGCGAGTTCAAAGGGAGTGGCAGGTAACGGTAACAGCATGGATTTTTCTTCGCCAAGAAAGATGCTGAGTCTACTCCCTTCTTTCTTTTGAAATGGCTTGCTGTTAAAGTTAATGAGTTTTGATCTAATGGATTTGTTTAGTTCTGTCAATGTGAAGAATTTTTCGTTTCTAAGCGCAGCGATAATCCATGTAGAAATGTTGCCAACAGTACTTTCAACAGACGCTTTATCTTTAGGTTTACGAACGCGTGCTGGTATAATCGCGGTGTTATAATGCTCAGACATCTCTCGATAAACTTTGTTAATCTCTGGATTATGCCAATCTGTTTTTATGACACCAGTTTTGAGATTGTCAGGAACCAGAATTCTTGATACACCGCAAAAAAATTGAAACATATTGACGTGAGCAGCTATCCAACTCTCTTGTTTCATTGATGGAAACGCTTCGACATATGCATACTGACTAAATGGCAGCACTGCTACAAAAATGTATG
>NZ_JARYZI010000037.1 GCF_029914245.1 Fusibacter bizertensis | reverse complement strand
TGTGATACACGTGCCGCCATCGGTACAGCTGATACACCTGCCGAACCAATCAATGGATTGATTGGATCTTTTAAGAATTTGTTCATTAGTTTTGCTAAGAGTACGCCTGCTGCTGTACCAAAAGCAAAAGCAATAACACCTAATCCCATTATAGCAAGTGTTTTAACATTTAGGAAGGCAGATGCTGATGCTGTTGCACCAACTGTTACGCCTAAAAATATAGTTACGATATTCATAAGTGCATTTTGCGCTGTATCTGTTAATCTTGCAACTGCTCCTGACTCTTTGAAAAGGTTACCTAGCATTAACATCCCAACAAGTGCCGCTGCTGGTGGAACGATCATAGATACGATTAACGTCGCTAATACAGGGAAAATTACTTTTTCAAGTTTAGAGACGTGACGAAGTTGTTTCATCTTGATATTACGTTCTTCCTTCGTCGTAAGTGCTTTCATAATTGGCGGCTGGATTACTGGTACTAGTGCCATGTATGAGTAAGCGGCTACCGCGATAGAACCCAATAAATGTGGTGCAAGTTTTGACGATAAGAAGATCGCCGTCGGACCATCAGCTCCACCGATGATACCGATTGATGCCGCTTCGTTTGGTGTAAATAGTCCCGATGCAATTGCACCAAAGAATGTGATAAAGATACCAAACTGTGCTGCTGCACCAAGTAATAGTGACTTAGGATTGGCAATAAGTGGACCAAAGTCTGTCATTGCACCTACACCTAAAAATATAAG
>NZ_JARYZI010000036.1 GCF_029914245.1 Fusibacter bizertensis | reverse complement strand
GAATACACTGATGAGTTTGCAACACCTTATAAAGCAGCTGAAAGAGGATTTGTGGATGATATCATCGAGCCTGCATTTACAAGAGCAAGATTGATTGATGCATTCGATATGCTTGCATCAAAGAGAGAAACAAGACCTACTAAGAAACATGGTAATATCCCATTATAAGAGAAGAGGTAGTTAAATGAATGCATTAGATAAATTTAAACATGCAGAAACATTTGCTAACATGCCACTTAATGAGAAACTTGTAGCAACAGGCAATGTCATTCTACTTGGTATGGGTATCACATTTTTGGCTTTGGTTTTGATATGGGCTTTGACAGTACTTATGTCAAAAGTGATCCAATCACTTGAAAAAAGTGCAGAAACTTCAAAAATGAAAACCAGCGGAGCAAGTGCAAAAGCACCCGAAGCACCAAAAGCACCAGCAGTAGTAGCAGTTGAAGAAACAGATGATTTAGAACTAGTTGCAGTAATAACAGCAGCAGTTGCAGCGGCTATGAACACATCAGTTAACAATATTCACGTATCAAGTATAACGAGAACTAACGATACCACTCCGACATGGGGAAGAGCTGGTAGAAGCGAATTGATGAATACGAGAGCATAGTGGAGGATAACATGAAAAAATTTAATATATCTGTAAATGGTACATCATACGAAGTAGAAGTAGAAGAAGTAGGCGGCGCGGTTTCTGCACCAGTAAGCAGACCAGCTCAAACAGCGGCACCAGCTCCAAGAGCAGCAGCACCAGC
>NZ_JARYZI010000035.1 GCF_029914245.1 Fusibacter bizertensis | reverse complement strand
TCAGTAATTTTGATAACAGAACCAGCGCCAACTGTTCTACCGCCTTCACGGATAGAGAATCTTAAACCCTCTTCTACCGCGATTGGTGCGATTAACTCGATTGACATTTCAATGTTATCGCCAGGCATACACATTTCTACGCCCGGTGCAAATTCGATTGAACCTGTTACGTCTGTTGTTCTGAAGAAGAATTGTGGTCTATAACCTTTGAAGAACGGTGTATGTCTTCCGCCCTCTTCTTTAGTAAGAACGTATACTTGTGCTTCGAATTTTGTATGTGGTTTAATTGTTCCTGGTTTTGCAAGAACTTGTCCTCTTTCGATTTCTGTTCTTTGGATACCACGAAGTAATAAACCTACGTTATCGCCTGCTTGACCTTCATCAAGAAGTTTTTTGAACATCTCTACGCCTGTTACTACTACTTTTCTTGGCGCTTCTGCAAGTCCTACGATTTCTACTTCTTCTTGAACTTTTACGATTCCTCTTTCAATTCTACCTGTTGCAACTGTTCCACGACCTGTGATCGAGAATACGTCTTCTACTGGCATTAAGAAAGGCTTATCTGTTGCTCTTTCAGGTTGTGGGATATACTCATCGATGATTTCAAACATATCTACGATTTTTTGTGCCCACTCTGGTTCGCCTTCAAGCGCTTTAAGTGCTGATCCTCTGATGATTGGTGTATCATCGCCTGGGAAATCATATTGAGAAAGAAGATCTCTTACTTCCATTTCAACAAGTTCTAATAACTCGTCATCATC
>NZ_JARYZI010000003.1 GCF_029914245.1 Fusibacter bizertensis | reverse complement strand
GAGATTCATTGAATTTCCAAGAAGTACGAAAAAAGATGCTGCTGCTAATCTAATTCTTAGATTTGCAACAGCACCTTTTTTGAAGTTGAAATTTAGATTATACCTCTTCTGGTGCAACTACCAGTGCCTCTTTTTTTTGTTTAAAGAAGAAAATAAATACAAACCATGCAAGAAGAGTGCTTCCTGCTGCAAATAGAGTAGGTAGGTTAATATTAACAGCAGTTAAAAATCCTGCTAGAATAGGTGGAATCGCTTGAGCTAAACTTGCAACAGATTGATTCATACCTAAAATTTCACCTTGAGACTTAGCATCCGATAAACCAGACACTATTGCAGTGGTATTCGGCTGTGTGAGCCCTTGAAAAACTGCTATAAATGGAATGATGACATAGATCCAAATTGATTTGTCAGGTAATAAAAGGAGTGGAAAAGTAACGGCTAACAAGATTACAGATAATGATAAAATGGTCTGAGGGCTAAATTTCTTGGAAAGTGGTCTGAGAAATGCCCCTTGTGCAACTGCAATCCATAGTCCCATATATGCAAATAAGTCACCAATTTGTGATTGAGTAAAAGCAAATTTACTGATTAAAAATACTTGAAAGAACTGTGTGAAAAAGTTAAATCCGATGGTAAGTAAAAATACGATGATGAAGATTGAACGCATCTGAGGATGTGAAGCTGCTTTGCCTAAATTTTTAAATCCAGCTAAAAGGTCAATTTTGCGCGTACTTTTCTCTTTGAGTGTTTCTGGAAACATTGCATAAACAAGAAGGATATTGATCGTTGTGAGTAATAGGGCTAAGTAAAAAGGCGTTTCAAAACTAAACCAACTCACAACTGTAGGATCAGAAAGTTTCCCGCCAATATATGGACCAATTACAAAACCAAGTCCAAATGCCATACCAACTAGACCAAAGTTACGCGATTTGTTTTCAGGTGTACTAATATCAGAAATAGCGGATTGAGCGATTGAGATATTACCACCAGTAAAACCATCAATTGAGCGGCCTATGAAAAGTAGATAAATATCTTGGGTTAATATACCGATGATAAAGAGTACATATCCTGCCCATGTTCCAAGCAATGAAATTGAAAGAATTTTTTTTCTTCCAAAACGATCAGCAAGAGTTCCCAATAAAGGTGCACCAAAAAATTGCATTATAGGATATGAAGCGATTAAAAATCCATAAATTATAGTTCTCTGAGAAAATGCAGTGTCAAAAGGCAGCAAATTTGCAGTGGGATTTATAATCAATGCTGGTAAAATAGGAATCACTATTCCAAGTCCTAACAGATCAATAAAAACTGTAAAAAATATTGTTAAAATACTAGAATTTTTCTTTTTCATCTAGAAACTCCTTTCTCAATAGTGTATAATATTACACAAAGGTGTGTACTTTTGTTTAATAATACTCCTAAATTAAACGATAAGCAATATCAATTGTTCAAATAAATGTTAATTATTTATGAACGAAAGGAACTCATTATGAAGAAAGAATCTAGAATGATTAAGAAAAGAGATAAAATTCATCATAATATCTTGCAAGTTGCTTCTAAAATTATCAGCGAAAAAGGATCTGGAGGTATTACTTTTGAAGCACTTTCACTTGAAGCTGATGTAGCTAGAAAAACGATATATAACCACTTTGAAAACAAAAGCGTTCTACTTGATGAATTAATATATCCAATTTGTGATCATGCAAAGAAGTATTTAGCAGAAAAAAGTGAAGAAAAACAGGTAGGCTTGGATGACATTTGGTCATATTGTATTGTACTTTGGCATGATTCATCTTTAAATGCTGATCTTCTCTATCAAATTACTGAAAAAGATTATCCTCAAATTCACGATATTAAAAAAGGTTTTATTATTCTTTTTGAAAAACTTTTGATGCGAATTGATGGTTTCAAGACGCTTGATAGTGAGGATATATCAGTACTTGCTGATATTATTTATACGACATACTTACCATTCTTACAGTCTGTTGGGGGACTTCCTTCATTTGAAAGTACTTTCAAAGCTGGAATGAATGGTTTAGTATATGGCGTATACAATCAAATGCTAAAAAGTGATAAATACGAGGATTAATTCTTAGATTGTTTGGCAGATAGAACAATATAAGTGTTTTTATGTTGTTTTTTCTGTGATAGACATAATATTGTTGATTATCGTTTGTAATTGATATATCATTGCGCTATAATGACTATATATTAGAACAATATATTGAAATTGCAATAGATTCATGGGTTGTTGTACTTTTGATAATATTGTGGAATTTAACAGCATTAAGGAGTGTACAATATGAACCCGTTTATTATTTTGGGGATTGCGCTTATAGTAGGCGTAGTTGGTGGTAAGATCATGAACAAACTGAAAGTACCTGCTGTCGCTGGTTATATAATCGGAGGATTGCTATTAGGTGTTTCGGGACTTAATATCATTACTGGTGATTCAATCAATCAGATGGCATTTTTAAGTGACTTTGCATTATGTATCATAGCGTTTAATATCGGTAGTGAGCTTGAGTTATCTGTAATCAAACAATTGGGAAAATCAATTTTTATAATTGCGTTTTTTGAAGCCTTTGGGGCTTTTTTAATGGTTACAATTGCTTCATTCTTAA
Organism: Fusibacter bizertensis; assembly: GCF_029914245.1. Lineage (GTDB taxonomy): Bacteria > Bacillota > Clostridia > Peptostreptococcales > Acidaminobacteraceae > Fusibacter_C > Fusibacter_C bizertensis. The sequence goes on along the minus strand of NZ_JARYZI010000003.1, from coordinate 373,429 downwards.
TTACAAAAGATGTGGCAATTTCATTGATTTTAGGCTCGGTCTCAGCTGCAACAGCACCTGCTGCAACTGTTATGGTATTAAGAGAACAAAACGCAAAAGGACCATTAACGAGTACTTTGTTAGGCGTTGTCGCAGTTGATGATGCAATCTGTCTCGTTATTTATGCTATGGCAGCAGCTGTTGCAAAAGTATTTGTCAACAATGAGGTACTTTCAATTAACAAAGTATTGCTTCTTCCTATTTCTGAAATTATATTTTCTTTGGTAGTAGGTGCAATCATAGGTTTACTATTAACGGTATTGATCCAATATTCAAAGAGAGACAACGAACTTTTACCTTTTATCATTGGTTCATTACTCTTGCTTGACGGTCTAGCTACTGCGTTTAGTTTATCACCGTTATTGTCAGCAATGGCGATGGGAATTATTGTAGCCAATACTTCTCCACAAAAGATAAAAGCATTTACAATTCTTGAAAATTTTGCGCCACCTATTGTTGCCGCATTTTTCATATTAGCGGGAGCAAGATTGAATTTTTCATATATCCCTCAGATCGGAATTTTAGGTGTAGCATATCTATTGTTTAGAATTTTAGGGAAAGTTTCAGGGGCTTCGCTAGGGGCATCAATTTCAAAAGCACCACAAGCAGTTAAAAAATATATTGGGTTAGGTTTATTGTCTCAAGTGGGGGTTGCTGTAGGTTTAGCAATCACTGTAAATAGAGAGTTTCCAAACAGTGATATAGGAACAATTGTAGTCACCATCTTACTGGCTACTACAATAGTGACTGAAATTGTTGGACCAATCTCGACTAAATTCGCAATATCAAAATCGGGCGAAGGAAATTCTTAATCGGAATTGTACGAGCTATTAATTGGAGGCTATTATGAATTATGCATTATTTCTTGTTTTAAACGATATAAGTAGATTAAAAGATGTTCACAAGATATTTTTCAATTTAGGATGTGGCGCAACAACTTTAGATAGCGTTGGTATGGGGAAAATATTACTTGAAAATGAAGTTGAAATTCCAATTTTTGCTGGCATAAGAAAATTAGTAGAAGGTGATAAGCCGTATAATAAAACAATTGTAAGTGTTATCCACAGTGAAGAAAAGTTACGTGAAGTTGTCTCTAGTATTAAAGCAGAGTTGCAAATGGACACTGTTAACAAGAGGGGACTTGGTTATATCTTTGTACTTCCTGTACTTGAATGTCACGGATATCAAATAGAAGACTAAAGAATCGTTGTTAGCTTAAGAGTTGTCGTGTGACAACTCTTTTTCAGATTTCGTGGTGATAGCTTAATTGATTGATATAAAATAGGTTTCAATATACAGAGCAGGAGGTATGGTATGAAGTATAGAGAAAATCCCCAAAATGGCGATCAATTGTCACTAATTGGTTTTGGTTGTATGCGTTTTGCAAAGGATGAGGCTGAAGTCGAGAAAGAAATTAGGTATGCTATTGAACAAGGTATCAATTACTTTGATACAGCATATATTTATCCGGGAAGTGAGAGTACACTTGGTAAAGTTTTAGCCAAAGGGCTTAGGGACAAAGTCAAAATTGCCACTAAGTTACCTCCATATTTAGTAAAAAAATATGAGGATTTTGATAAGCTATTCTATGAAGAGTTAAAACGTCTTCAAACTAATTATATTGACTACTATTTGATGCATATGTTAACGGAAGTAAGTGTATGGGAACGTCTTGTTGGTTTAGGCATCTTGGATTGGATCAAAGAGAAGAAAGACAAAGGCGAGATTCGAAATATTGGTTTCTCATATCACGGTGGAAAAGATGAATTTATCAAAATAATAGATGCGTATACATGGGAATTTGTGATGATGCAATATAATTATTTAGATGAAAACAATCAGGCCGGGAAAAGTGGTTTACAATATGCTTCATCTAAAGGTTTACCTGTGATGATCATGGAACCGCTTCGTGGTGGAAAGCTCGTTTCAAATTTACCAAAGCAAGTCTATCAACTAATGAACAAGGAAAATGCGGATCGTTCTCCTGCTGAGTGGGCGTTTAGATGGATTTATAACCATCCAGAAGTTACTGTTGTTTTATCGGGTATGAATTCGATGGAAATGTTAGAGGAAAATATCAGAATAGCATCTGTGGCTGAAGCAAATGCATTTGATACAAATGAGTATCAATTATTTGATCAAGTTAGAGAAGTGTTAAATAATACGATCAAAGTACCTTGTACCGCTTGTAATTATTGTATGCCTTGTCCGGTTGGTGTAGACATACCAACATGTTTTTCGTGTTACAATGACAGAGAAATTGAAGGTAAATTTGCAGCAATTGGTAAATACATCATGCAAACGAGTTTGAAATCAACACCAAGCAATGCTTCTTTGTGTATACAGTGTGGCAAATGTGAATCACATTGCCCACAGAAGATTGAAATTCGAAATGAGCTAAAAAATGTTAAGAAATCGATGGAAGGTTTTTATTACAAGCCAGCTAGATTTGTCATTAAAAAATTCATGAAGCTATAGCGTTCAAAGTGAATGAATAACGAGGTATATCATGAACATGATGAATAATTTGAAATCTTTTGCGAGTAAAATCAAAAATGAAGTGAAAGTTATTTACGTTGCATGGAAATTTAAGAAGATTCCTTTGGTAGCAAAGATTTCTGCTGGTTTAACGATTGCATATGCTTTGTCACCAATAGATTTAATTCCTGATTTTATCCCTGTATTGGGCTATGTTGATGATCTGATTATTTTACCACTTTTCATCTTATTGACGATGAAGTTGATTCCTATAGAGGTCATAGCTGAAAGTAGGAAAGATGCTGAGTTTTTGTGGCGCGAAGGGTGGCCGAAAAATTGGAAATACGGACTTTTAATTCTAGGTGTATGGATTATTATCTTGATTTATATTTTTGTGAAAGTGAGTAATTGACTTCATTCGTAGTAATATGTTATATTGATATATATTAGATACACGAAGTATCTGCTGCAATGTCTGAACAAACTATAATTAGCCCAAGAAGGGACTTATGCCTTTTTGGGCTATAAATTTGTAAAGGAGTACTATTATGCACATGGCAGATGCATTGTTATCACCTGTAGTAAGTGGAACAATGACTATAGCAGCATCCACAGCAGTTTATTTTTCTTATAAGAAAGTCTCCAAAACTTTAGATGAAGTTCATTTACCTTTGATGGGGGTAATGGGCGCTTTTGTTTTTGCAGCTCAGATGATCAATTTTACGATTCCTGGGACTGGATCAAGCGGTCATCTTGGTGGTGGTATGTTACTAGCCGCCCTATTAGGACCGTATGCAGGGTTTCTTTCTATGATGTCAGTTTTACTGATACAAGCGATTTTCTTTGGCGATGGCGGCTTAATGGCCTTAGGGGCAAATATAATCAACCTAGGATTTTTTACGTGTTTTGTAGTGTACCCACTCATCTATAAACCGATGATGCGACGAGGTAAACCGATTATTTATAGAGCAATTATTACTGTTTTTTCAGCGATGACAGCGATGTCACTAGGTGCTTTTGCAGTAGTTATAGAAACGGTATTATCTGGGAGAACTGAACTGCCTTTTTTTGAATTTATGATTTTAATGATTCCTATTCACTTAGCCATAGGGGTTGTTGAAGGCCTTGTAACGTTTTTCGTTTTAGAGTTTGTTTATCAGCAAAGACCTGGTATGTTACAAAACGAAGAAATGATTAAGGAAGGAATTCCTAAAAAACAATTGAGAAAAGGGGCGATAATTGGCTTAATTATCAGTGTGCTGCTTATTGGTTCTGTGATTTCTCTTTATGCATCAGAATTACCTGATGGTCTTGAGTGGTCAATTGAGAATATAGTTGGATCAACCGATCTTGAAAGTCAAAGTGGACTACATCAATGGTTTTCTTCTTTTCAAGAAAAAATCACACTATTACCGGATTATAACTTTAAAGAGAATAGTCAATTAAATTCTTCGTTAAATGGAACTTCATTTTCTGGAATTGTTGGTGGGATTTTGACATTATCACTTTTATTATTATTTGGTTTTATCCTTAGAAAAGCTAAAGGAAAGTCTGGACATGAATATTGATAAGTCACATAAATCAGCTTTAACAAATAGACATCACTCAATTATGTTATTAACCACAGTTGTTTTTTCTGCTGTGGTTATTTCATTTGGTAAATATGCTTTTATGGCATTGATTCCTATGTCCCTATATCCAATTGTACTGTTTAGTGTTTCAAAGTTGAGTCTAAAACAAGTAATGAAAAGGGTATTATGGTTAGAACCGATTTTTTTAGGAATTGGAATTCTAAATCCATTTTTTGATAAGCATTATTTTGTCTTTATGGGGCTGTCAATCTCATATGGTTTTATCTCTCTATTAACATTGCTGATTAAAAGTGTACTTATTATAAGCACAACATATTTAATGGCAAATGAAATCATTATAGAGGAAGCTTTGTTGGGGTTACACTTACCTTATTTATTTGTCACGCAAATCAGTTTGACTTACCGATATATAAGTGTGCTTCTAAGTGAAATTAAAAGTATGGAATTGGCATATAAATTAAGAAGTGGCTTAAAAGACAAGATTAGTCTCTTTCATCTAGGTAGTTTTCTTGGCTCTTTATTGCTACGAACTCTAGATAAAGCAGAGAGAATACATCAAGCAATGATTCTTAAAGGCTTTGATGGAAATGGAATTAATTTTGGAAATAGGCAAATTAACCATAGGGATTGGGTGTCATTTTTTAGTTGGAGTATAGGCTTTATAATACTAAAAATACTTGGTATCTGGATTTGGTAAGGAGGTTTTATGCTTAAGATTGATAATTTAAGGTTTAGATATGAACAAAGACCTTTGGCGATAGATATAGATGAGCTTTTGATTGAAAAAGGGGAAAGTATAGGCATAATTGGGCCTAATGGTGCAGGAAAATCTACTTTACTGCAACTCTTGTTAGGCATTCAAAAGGACTATGTAGGGACAATAACCTTAAATGATATACGACTTGATAAGAAGACTAAAAAATATTTCAGAGACCATATTGGTTTGGTATTTCAGAATCCTGACGAGCAATTATTTATGCCCACTGTATATGATGATGTTGCATTTGGGCTGAAAATGAAAGGCATTGATCAAAATGTAATTGATGTAGCAGTTGAGGCTGTTCTTGCTTCACTTGGAATTAAGGAACTAAAGGATAGAGCTTCACTTAAATTGTCAGGGGGCGAGAAGAAACGCGTGGCAATGGCTAGCATTTTTGTGATGGATCCAGATATAATGGTTTTCGATGAGCCTACACTAGCATTAGATCCAAAATCAAGAAGACGTGTGATCAATATCATCAATAGCCTTGAAAAGACAAAGCTAATTACCAGTCATGATTTGGACATGATATATGAAACTTGCTCTAGGGTAATTATACTATACGAGGGGAAAATTGTGGCACAAGGGAAGCCTCATACACTTTTGAGTGACGTTGAACTTATGGATAAAGTTGAATTAGAATGTCCATTGATTCTAAAAAATTTGTTATAATGTTAAAAGAAAGCATTAAGTTCAGTGTAAATCAAAAATAAATTATTGTTAAGTTTCTGGAGGAATTATGAAAATTGCTGTGGTAGATGGTCAAGGTGGAGGGATTGGAAAGTCAGTTGTAGAAAAGTTGAAACTTAAATTTGGCAATAAAGTCTATGTTACTGCACTAGGTACAAATGCACTTGCAACATCAGCGATGTTAAAAGCTGGTGCAGACGAAGGCGCTACTGGCGAAAATGCGATTATGTATAATGTAAAAAAAGTAAAGTGTATTTGCGGACCAATTGGACTTGTTAGTGCGAACGCATTACTTGGTGAGTTATCACCACGTATGGCAATGGCTATTTCAGAGTCTGAGGCAGTTAAACTATTAATTCCGTTTAATAAATGCAATACAGTTGTATTGGGAGTTGAAGGGAAGAGTTTAGGGGCATATATTGATGAGCTCATTGATCTTGTTGCTGAGATGATTAAATCGGACGATTTGGAGGGCTAACTTGGAGAATCTTAGTTTTCTAGATCAAATTAGAGTTAAAATAATTGAACATATTGAAACCATCTATTGGATGGTTTTATTTCAATACTTAGAATCTATAACACGGATTGTCAACCATTCAAGTCTTTTTTCAGTAGGACTTGTATTTACTCTGCTGTTTGACGCTGTTTTTGCTGTGTTGATATCGCTTATTATTCAATCTTTTAAGCAGAAAAAAACTAGACGCTTTATGCGACTTTTAGTAACTTTAGTAGTCATTTTCTTTTTTCTTACCCAGCTTATATATTTTCAACTTATGAAAACCTATTATACTTCATACTCAGCTGGGAACACTGGGAAAGTTTTAGAATTTGCTGACATTGCAATTTCTGCCTTACTTTCAAACTGGTATCTTATCTTGCTAGTATTTATGCCGCTAATCGCACTAGTTTTAGCATATAAAAATATCATTAAGCTGGGAAATTCAATTGAGAAAAGCCAAGACGAGAATCGCTCAAATTTGACTTTAAAAAAGGTCTCTATAATGATTGCTTTGGCGTGTATATGTCAATTGCTTGGGGTAGGGTTATTGCAAGTTACTTCTAAAGAAGATAACTCTGCATATAACTTATATTATAATATTCATTACCCTGAATATGCAGTTGATAATTTAGGGTTAATGACTTATATGAGGATCGATATTCAACGAAGATTTTCTAACTGGGAACCGAAGCTAACAACTAAAATTGATGATTTTATTGTTGAAATTCCAACACTTTCAACTAAAGAAGATATTACGGATGAGGATGAGGCGACAACAGAGAGTATAGATGTTATTAATACTACAGAAACTTCAGTGGAGATTGAAAAACCTGAGCCGGTTGCCTATAACGCCTTGAAGATAGATTTTGATGCACTGATTGCATCAGAAACTGACACTTCTGTTATTGAGATGCATCAATATTTCAAGTCAATCATTCCCAGTGAGAAAAATGAATGGACTGGGAAATATCAAGGTTATAATCTGATCTTGATAACAGCTGAGGGTTTTTCCCATCTTGCTGTAGACGAGAACTTAACACCAACTTTATACAAATTGATGCACGAGGGGATTTATTTTGAAAATTTTTATACGCCGATCTGGGGAGTTAGTACTTCTGATGGTGAATATGTAGCTACAACTGGATTAATCCCTAAAAGTGGTGTTTGGAGTTACAAAAGATCAAGTGATAACAGTATGCCATTTGCACTTGGAAACCAACTTAATGCATTTGGATATACAAGTAGGGCTTATCATGATCATACGTATACCTATTATGATAGGCATCTATCTCATCCGAATATGGGGTATACGTACAAGGGTGTGGGCAATGGCTTAGAAATCACAAAAAGCTGGCCAGAATCAGATCTAGAGATGATGGAAGTAACTTTCCCAGAGTTTGGTTTTGAACATCCTTTTCACACTTATTTTATGACTGTTAGTGGTCATATGTTTTATGATTTTAATGGGAATGCAATGTCTGCGAGAAACTATGATAGGGTAAAAGATCTTCCATATACAGAGCATGTGAAAGCCTATCTGGCTTGTCAAATTGAACTTGAAAAAGCGCTGTCATATCTCATAGAACAACTTGAAAACAGTGGACAGTTAGATCATACTTTAATTGCTTTAAGTGCGGATCATTATCCATATGGATTGACCAAAGAGGAGATGGAAGAATTATCAGGTCATCCAATAGATGATAATTTTGAACTCTATAAAAATGCATTTATTTTATATAATAGTCAGATGGTACCAACTGTGTATTCTGCACCTGCATCTAGTTTGGATATCCTTCCGACCTTGTCAAATTTAATGGGGATTCCTTTTGATTCAAGATTGATGATGGGAAGAGATTTATTTTCAGATAAAATGCCGCTTGTGATTTTCAATAATCGAAGTTTTATCACAGAAGAGGGACGTTACAATGCTAAGAATGGAAAGTTTATTCAAAATGAAAGATCCCCAAAACTTGACGATGATACCCTAGATGCTTACCGTAAACAGATCTCAAGTATCATAAAGCCAAAATTTTATTTTTCAACTAAAATCTTAGATGAAGATTATTATCGCAAGTTAGAAGAATATATATATGAAGACAGTGAAAGATTACCTGTTTCACCATAAATATCATGGGTATACAAATTCACAGGAATAAAAGGAGGGTTATATGATCACATTTTTCGAACAATTTACACCAATACAGCAAGCCTTAATAGGAACGCTTTTTACTTATAGTGTTACGGCTCTAGGAGCAGCACTTGTATTTTTCTTTAAAAGTATTAATAAGACTGTATTAAATGGTATGCTAGGGTTTGCTGCTGGCGTTATGATCGCCGCAAGTTTTTGGTCATTACTAGCACCAGGTATTGCTATGGCAGAAGAACTCGGTCAAGTTGCTTGGTTAACAGCCAGTATTGGGTTTTTACTAGGCGGAGGCTTTTTATATGCAGTTGATAAAATTCTCCCCCATCTACATCTAGGCTTAGATACTTCTCAAGCAGAAGGTGTCAAAACAACATGGCAGAGAAGTGTATTACTTGTACTTGCGATAACGCTTCATAATATTCCAGAAGGATTAGCAGTAGGTGTTGCATTTGGTGCTGCAGCATCAGGTAGCATAACTGGAGCGACTATTGCTGGTGCAATTGCACTTGCGATAGGGATTGGACTTCAAAATTTCCCTGAAGGTGCAGCTGTTTCAATACCACTGAGACGTGAAGGCTTTAGTAGAACAAAAGCTTTTCTTTATGGACAGGCATCGGGGATTGTTGAACCTATTGCTGGTGTTTTAGGTGCGATGGCAGTTATATATGTGAGACCTATACTACCATATGCCCTCGCTTTTGCTGCTGGTGCGATGATCTATGTTGTTATTGAAGAACTTATTCCTGAAGCGCAAAGAGAAGAAGGCGGTTCTAAAACGGATGTTGCGACGATCGGTGCAATGATTGGATTCAGCGTAATGATGATATTGGATGTTGCTTTAGGTTAATGTTAAACAATTAAAATAAAGGAGTTATTGTAGAACTTGATTTATTGATCAAATCTACAATAGCTCCTTTTTCTCATGAGGTTCTTGATTTTATAATATCCTCTTCTAGTTGTGACAAGGTATCTTTTGCCTGATCGCTTAATTTACTATAAGTAGCAGTTCTTGAAACTGTACCGAGCTGGTGTCTAGTTTTAGGTGATTCCTTGGTAATGGTATCGTTCCAGTCTATTTTTTTACGGTTATAGTAAACATCATAATCAACTATACGCGTGCCATCTTCAAGATATTCAAGGCCAAGTAAAATATATTTGATCGTTTTTGGATCGGTGAAACTAAAGAAGCGCACGCGGTATACTTCAATCGACATCAAGAATCTTGGATAATCTTTTGACCATGATTCGCCAAGTACAATGCCAAGTTCAAGTTCTTCTAAAACTTCAAGCAGTCGATCATAATGTAACGAATAGGCACCATACCGATCGTATATACGGATCTCCATTTCATTCCAATCTTTGTTACCGATGCCGCAGTTGAGATAACTTAGAGCATGCATACGTAGTTCTTTTAGATGATGATAATAATTACCATCTAGTCTCAGAAAATAGGGATGTAGTTCTTGATAAGTGATGTTTCTGTTAAGTGGTCTATCGGTTAGTGCGACGATAGTCGTTTGATCGTTGCCACTATCAAGAATATGTTTGAACTCTCCAATTTCACCGCCCATTTCAGTCTGCATCAAAGTGAGCATAGCTGATAAGTTCCCGATAGCTCTCATGATGAGGATATGTGGTGCAGTTCTTATATTCGAAATCATTGAATTACCATCAGAGGCGTATAATTTACACATAAAGGTAAGTGGATCATCTTCAACAATCATTGCAGTTTTAACATCTAAAAAAGGAACAGTTTCATATAGTTCTTCAAGCAAGTATAGAATTGTATTGCTTTCGTTTGCGTTATCAAAAGCGATATCAAGGTCAAAAGAGGTTGCATTAAAATGATTTTTTAAGAATATAGTAAGCACTTCAATTTGGTTAGACTTCAATAAAAGAATTCTCGGTCCAGTTCTTATAAGTGAAAACATAAAGCCTCCTTAGATACCTATACTTCTTTTGTTTAATCTGGCATCATCAACACCCCATGGGTATTCAAGTTTTAAAACACCACCAGTGATTAAATCAATTAAATGGATTGAGGTGATGCCATTTAAATAACAAGTGTTTTTTTTCAGTTGTAATGGGGTAGATAAATCATGACCATACAAATAATAGTTTGAGTTAAAAGATTCTATTACGTGAAGATAATGGCTAAAAACAATAGATTTCCCATAAGCGGTAATTTCACCATAAGAATCATGGACTATTATTCTACCCGATTTTTGATGAATGTAACTATGAGAATCATGATTACCAAGCGAAATATGGATTATTTTAGCTGCGGAGTACTCAAGTATTTTTAGTAAAGAGAGGACTTCGCGCTCGTAATATCTTATCGCTCCAGGTTGCATTTGTAGTTTGATATTATCGACTAAATCGCCAGTGTGTACTATAATTTCAGGATTGATTTTTTTTATAATCCTAGAGAGTTCTGAAAAGAACATACTTGGGGTATCGGAGATGTGTAGAAGGATAGGGTTTTCGATGTTGAAATCTTTTTCAGAGGGGGTATATAGATCATCAAGAAACACACGACCCATTAAATATGATAGTGCTTTTTTTATACCGTACATTTAACGCCCCCTACAATTTGACTTCATTGACTCTATTATACATTTTATTTTATGAATAATATAGAGCTTACGCATGATAGAAGGATTATTAAACATTTTGTTTAGTTTTTTTGTAAGGAGGTAAATATGAAATACGAGTACTTTATTTCTTAAGTGTTTACCATATGAAACGTATTTAAAATTAAATAATACATATGTTTAACGAAAATTTGGTGGTCAGATAGAAAGGGTATTCTGGACTATGATTAAAACCATGTCGATGTATTTTCGGCATGTTTTTTTGATTAGGAGATTCAGCTTTTATATATGCATCTTTGAAAATAATTGAAGTGGAGGTAAAAATGAAAAATGTAATGATAGTAGATGATGCGACGTTTATGAGGATGACGATTAAAAGAATCTTAGAAAACAATGAATTTAACGTTGTTGCTGAAGCTGAAAATGGATTCAAAGCCATTGAACTTTTTTTGCAATTAAAACCTGATATTATTTCTCTTGATATAACAATGCCCGAAATGGATGGTATTGAAACATTACGCAAGATTAAGGAGATTGATTCAAAAGCAAAAGTTGTTATGGTAACAGCAATGGGACAAGATAAACTTGTTAGGGAAGCTGTTAAACTTGGCGCAACATCTTTTTTGGTAAAACCATTTAACGAAAACCAATTGATTCAAACTTTTAAACAAGTATCTTCTAGAAATTAGTTTTTAGTTTGAGAATGGGAGATCTGAGCTAATGAAAACAAAAAAGTATATAAAAAAAGCAAATATAAACAGAAATAAATTTACTTATCCAGTCGTACAATTAGATGATTTGACAGATTTTCTTAAAAGAAAATCGTTTCTCAGATTACTTAGCGAACACCTTTTTTTAAAGCAAGAAGGCGCGATTTGTCTTTTGGATATAGATGATTTTAAAAATATCAATGATGTTTACGGTCATCGATTTGGTGATTTAGTGATCGAGACTATTGCTGAAAGAATTGATGGAAAATCAGCGTGTGATAAGTTTATTGCCCGCTTAAATGGAGATGAATTTGTAATTGCTTTTATTGATAATTCTCATCAAAACAACACGAGGACTGAAATTCAAGAACTAATAAAAAAAATAAGTTTGCCAATGTCGATTGAAGGTAAAACTGTTTTTATCAGTATTAGTGCAGGTGTTTCATTGTTTCCACTTAATAGTGTTGATGCAGAAGAACTAATTATGTACTCAGAAATGGCGATGTATGAAGCGAAAAAATTAGGAAAAAATCAAGTGGTATACTTTAATTCAACTATGAATGAACACTTGAAATTACATACAGAAATTGATGAAATATTAAAAGTTCAAGATAAAGAGAATATATTTACCATGGTATACCAGCCTATTGTAAATGCAGTTACTAAAAAAATAGTTTCTTTTGAAGCACTTATACGTATGAAAGATCGAAAATACTCCCCCATGGAATTTATTGGTATAGCAGAAACAACTGGTGAAATTCAAGCATTGGGGAGATGGATCACTGAAGAAGTTATAAAGCAAATATCCTTGTGGAATATGCAAGGCATTTCTGCTGTTCCAATAGCGATCAATTTTTCATGTAAGCAAATGCTCGATCATGGATATCTGTCTTTTTTTGAAAACACTCTTGATAAATATGGTGTTTTGCCTACTCAAGTTGTCATAGAAATTACTGAAAGTGTTTTTATGGATATAAGGTATAATGGGGTGAATTTTATCAATGAATTTAAAAAAATGGGTGTTATAGTAGCGCTTGATGACTTTGGAACTGGATATTCTTCGCTCATATACCTCACAAATATTAATTTTGATAAAGTTAAATTAGACCGTTCATTTATTCAAAAGTTAATTGATGATAAAAGTGTAAAAGTTCTTTCTGGCATCATACACATGCTGCATAGTATTGATGTAAGTGTGGTTGCAGAAGGTGTAGAAGATGAGATCCAAAGTCGAACTCTGTTGTCTTGTGGTTGTGATGAGCTCCAAGGTTACTACTTTGGTAGACCACTTGGACCAAATCATGTACTTTCATTTGTTGAACCTTCCTCCAAATAAGTATTGCTAAAATAAGTGAGAGATTCTTAAGTATTGCTTAAGAATCTCTCACTTATTTGGATTTATAGACATAAAAGGCTATAATATAAGTACAAGAAAATAATTTATCTAATTATGCCTTAATGACATTTTAATTGAAACTTAACAATTGGCATATATGATAAGGGTATATATAAGATATGGACTACTGCGAGTAAAATTGAAAGGATGAAATCATGAAATACAGCTTAGTGAAAATGCAAAAAATTGACAAACCAAGAATTTCAGTGATGTCGTTAGCAGATAAAGTAAAAGGACAAGGTGTAGGATCGGCATATTCAGAACAATTAAACCTAATCGAAGAAAGATTAGATGATGTTTATGATATTAAAAAAAACACACTAAAGAGTGGCGCAATAACACATTATCATTCAATTAACTTCCGCTTTTTTATGCATTCTTTAATGAATAAGAAAAGAACTGTTCGTGTTGGATCAGTTCATTTTATACCTGAAACCATTGAAGGTAGTATTACTTTGCCACCTTGGATGAAACGTATTTTTTATTGGTATATTTTAGAGTTTTATAGAAGTATGGATCAATTAGTCACTGTGAACCCAATATTCATTGATAAATTAGTGGCATTAGGATTTGATCAGGAGAATATTAGCTATATACCGAATTTTGTTTCTGGCGAACAGTTTTATAAAATTTCAAAGGAAGAAAAGAAAAATGTTAGGGCGAGATATGGGTTAGACGAGAATGACTTTGTAATGCTTGGTGTTGGTCAAGTTCAAACTAGGAAAGGCATATTAGATTTTGTTGAAGTTGCAAAATCTTGTCCAGACAAAAAGTTTGTCTGGGCTGGTGGTTTTTCTTTTGGTCGAATCACAGATGGGTACGATGCATTAAGCGAAGTTGTTGAAAACCCACCTAGTAATGTTCGGTTTTTAGGCATTATTGATCGTTCGATGATGAACGAAATATACAACATGGCGGATATTATGTTTTTACCGTCTTATAGTGAGTTATTTCCAATGACAGTACTTGAAGCTATGAATGTTGGTATACCAATGCTTTTAAGAGATTTGGAACTATATGAAAATATTTTGTTTGATTACTATCTACGTGCGAATGATAACAATTCATTTTCTGCTTTAATTGAGAGATTATCAAGTGATCATGCTTTTTATGAAAAATGGGCAGGACAATCTCAAAAGGGGAGCCAATTTTACTGCAGAGATTCTGTTGGCAAAATGTGGGAAGAGTATTATGCTCAAATGCTAGAGTTGGAGAGTAGTGATCATTATGTCAAAAAATCAAAAGCGTATTACTAAATGCCTAGTCCCTTTAATCAGTTTCGTCATAGTAATTGCTGTAATTATTGTTAAAGGGGAGTTTAAAAATATCGTTGAAGCGATCAGAGGTATTAGACCCATCTTTTTATTATTGGGTTTCTTCTTGATTGGTGCTTATTGGACTTTTGAAGCGATAATACTTCATCGTCTGTTACACCACGCCAAAGAGCGTTTGAGTTTTTGGAAGACGTTGAGAATCACATTAGCGGGCCAATTTTTTAATGGTATAACACCATTTGCTTCTGGTGGACAACCTGCCCAGCTATATATGTTGCATAGACTCAACGTTCCTCTGGGTACAGGTGCTTCAGTACTAACAAAGAAATTTATCATATATCAAGTCGCACTTGTCATCTATAGCTTTATCGTATTAATCTTTGAATCAAGATTTTTCTTAGGACAAATCCCTAATTTTGTCTATCTAGGCGTTGTAGGCTTTGTTGTGAATTTTGCAGTCATCGGTAGTTTAATATTGATAGGATACAACTATAGATTTACCAAAGGACTTGTAATTAAAGTCACTAAATTTTTAAAAAGGCATTTTAATTATCAAAAGGTAAATCATAGGTCTTTGAAATTTCTTAGACAAATCAACCTTTTCCATCAACAAATGGAAGAGAATCATAGTGGGATAGGCACTTGGATCATTATAGGTTTTTTATCTATGCTTCAATTGACTTTCTTCTTTAGTATTCCTTTAGTGATTGGATATGGTTTTCATATGACGCACCTGTCTATTTTTTATATGATTGGAGCGGCAGCGTTTGTTTCTATGGTAACAGCGTTTATCCCATTGCCAGGTGCGGCAATTGGTGCTGAAGGAAGCTTCTACTTGGTGTATCAAATTTTTTTCCCATCAAAGATTGTGATAACTGCGCTATTACTTTGGAGACTATTTACGTATTATTTACCTCTTATTGTAGGAGGAACAGTGGTTATGATTGGAAATGATAAGTCAGATTACTCAATAGATGTATAGGTACACCATTTCAAGGAGAACATATGGATGAAGAACAGGATAAAGGAGTAAAATCTACAATTTTCAAATCTCAAAGTGAACAAGAATTATTAAAGAAAATTGCGTATCATGAAGCCTATAGCACTGCGTACAAGTTGAAACTCGCTCAAAAAGTTGTTATAAAAGTTGGGAAGGCCGCAGGCAAAGCTGCGATTAAAGGCGCAGCAAAAGGAAGCGAAGTATTAAAATATAAACTCAATGATCTTAACGAAAAACGAAAAGATAAAAAAGGAAATGAGAAAGACATAAAATAAGGAGAATGCAATGGTACTTCAGATTGTTATATTCGTCTTACTACTAATTTTAGCAGTGATTATTCCACTTGAACATATCTTTGGAAAAAGAAAAAATATGATTAATACTTCAAGTACGTTTTCTTTTGTAATGGCTCTTTTCCTAGTTAATATACTCACTACTGCCGGTAACCGCTATGATTCAATTGGTTTTTTAGTTGCTACTCTTGTATTAATTTTTTTTAGCTTTATTGGTGGTGTGTTTAATAAAATATATAGTGGAAATGAATACAATATTCCAGATTTTGAAACAGTAAGTGTAGAAAAGGTTTTTCAAAAAGGATTAGATTATCTTAGGTTTCCAGAATATAATCGAGAAGTTCAGCAAGAAAATAAAAAGGTTAAATATACCTTTGAAAATGAAAAGTACAAAGTAGAATTTAACACAAAAAAATATTTTTTTGAAAGTGGTTATTACCATACAATTATTTTCAAAAATTCAATGCCTAAAGAAATGAAACGTAATCTACTAGAATTTATGGAAGACTATCTCAAGCAGCAAGGCGAACCTCAAGTAAGATGGAGAACACGGATCATAGAAGCTGTGATTGTCTTTGTCATAGTAGTTGGTGCGATGGGCTTTATGAATTATTCTATTTTGAATCCTAAAACGATAGAGCAGATTTATACAGATATGCCAGATACTATAATGATTGAAAAATATGATCCGGTCACACAAGAACTTGAGAGTGTTACAATCACTGATACCGATGTCATAGATGATCTTTTAACACCAGTTACTAACGCCTATGCTTTTATTATTTCAAATACGTATCTGGATGAGAAGGATACTCAGTTTACTTATCGCTTAAGTATCCCTGGTAATGCACGTGAGCTTTATTATCAGTCATCAGCGATCCACATGTATTATAACTATGAAGCATTGTCCCATGGTGACTCACTTTGGATGAAATTTATGGTTTATATTAATAATATTTATAGCCAAAAAGATGGCGTCTACTATTACCTGATAAATGATGATACTTATGCAGGAAGAGACGCCGAGGCAATAATAAGTCAATATTTTAATTGAATGATTTAGTATTATGGATTGATCTGTTGTTCTAGCAGATCAATTGTTTTTTTGAGATCATCTAATTTTCTTTGTGTTTCATCAAACTGTGACTGTATCTGATTCAATAGTTCACTAACCGTATCGTTTTCTTGTGATGGTTGGCTATTTGAACCAAATAATTTTTCAAGACCAAGTTTTAAATTTTGTTCCATCACTATTTTATCACCGTATGCGATGATAACACGTTTCATTTCCGGTAGACTATCTGCGTTGTCTGACTGAATATAAATCGGTTCAACATAAAGTAGTGAGTTCTCAATAGGAACCACTATTACATTTCCTCTAAGAACACTTGATCCCTGTTGGCCCCAAAGTGTAAATTGAGGTGATATTACAGAATCTTGATCGATGCGTGATTCGATCATAATTGGACCTTGAACAGTTTTATTCTTTGGAAAGCGATATAGAAATACTTCGCCATAATGTTCACCATCGTTTCTAGCAACAAGCAAAGAAGTCATATTTGGTTTCCCCTTTGGTGTATAAGGGAGTATGAGTGCAAACTCTGCTTTTTCATCAATCTTAAACATGACATAATTAGACTGAATGGTCTGAACGTTATCCATATATTTTTCAGTTGCAAGATCCCAAATATCTTCACCATTATAGAATACAACGGGATTATTAACATGATATTTTTGATATACATTTGCTTGAAGATCAAAATAGTCCTGAGGGTATCGAATATGTGCATCAAGTCCTACTGGTAGTTCGGCTTTTGATTTAAAGAGTCCATTGAAGATGGAAGCATAAGTTTTAATGATCGGGTCTTCTTCATCAAAGATGTAAAAGTCAGTGCTGCCATCATAGGCATCTATAACAACTTTCACAGAATTTCTAATATAATTAATCCCTTGTTCTTCAAAAGAATAGGACTGTGAATACGGATAATAACGCGTTGTTGTATAAGCATCTATGATCCAATACAATTTGCCATCATCTTGGTTAACAACGATGTATGGGTTAGAATCGTAGCTTAAAAACGGTGCTATAGATTTCACTCGATCTAGAATATTACGTTTGAGAATAATCCGACTGTCTTTTTGGATGTTATTGGAAACCAATAGTTTTAGGCTTCCTTCTTTAATTGAAAATAAAAACTTGTTAAAACCGGTGAGTTTTATGCCAGTATCAGCTGAATAAGTAGTTTCCACATTATCTGAGCCACTTGGGTAGTCAAACTCTTTTTCATCGGTGTTTACGATAATATAACTTTCATTCTGTTCCCCAAAATAGATTTCGGGTCTAGTAATGGTTAGGTCGGTATTTGTTGTAGGTGGAATATTTTTAAAAAGCAACTCTGGTTGTCCCTCGTTGGTAACTTTGTTGACGGGGGCCATTACAATACCATAGCCGTGGGTATATTTCAAATATTGATTGATCCATGTCATGGCTTTGTTATCTAATTTGTATTGATCGAGTTCTCTAGCGGTTATAAATACTTGTGTGTATTCATCATTTATCATATATCTATCGATATCAATGTTGTTGAAGTTATAGTAAAGACGAATACTTTGAATTTGGTTAAAGGTTTGAAGTAGAGGTCTTGAATCGTTAATTCTGATATTCTTGATCGTTTCATTGTTGGCGTTGATGGTATCAAGCGTCAAGTTCTCTTCATAAGGGAATTCGATAAGATCAACAGCATTTAAGTTATAGGCGATTTGTGTGTAAGCAATATTGTGTTCAATATACTGTGTTTCTTTTGTGATTTCATCAGGTTCAACAACTAATTTTTGAACGACAAAACCTGAAAGTGATAAAACAACCCAACATCCGATCAAAGCAATCGGGCCGATACTCATTAACTTAAATGAAGCTTTTTTATGCGCAATCCAAATGAGCAATGCACTTACAAGTGCTAATATTGAATAGAGTAAAAGCGCCCATAATGTAACATGTGTATCTGTATAACTAGCGCCAAATGCAACCCCACGTGCTGAATATAAAAGGTCGAAAATTCGAGTGAAAAATATTCCTGCAAAAGCTAAGAATATGCCAGAAATTAAATGTGCAGATTGCCTAAAGAAGTCTACATAGAAATCGCGTGAATAACTCCCTCTAAAGAGTAATATCTCAATGAGCAATGAGAAGATAACCATTAAGGTTAGGAGTATTAAAACGATAAATAGTGCAGCTTTAAAAAATGGTAAAACAAAAACATAAAAACTAATGTCAAGCGAATAGACAGGATCTTGTATACCAAAAGAAAAACGATTGATAAATTTTAAAAAATCTAGCCACAATAAGTTGCTCATAACTGACGATAAAAAGATCCCCAGTAATACAGAACCATATGTGAGCCATTTTTTTATCTTGTTTGTGTTAAAAGGAATTTCTTCTTGATTAATCTTTGAATAATGATACATATAGAGATGTTTGAAGAAATGTCTAAACAAGAGTGTTAAGACAATAGCAAGTGGAATAAAAATAAGAAGTTTAGTAGAAATTCTTGTGAGTAATACCTGTTGATAACCAATGGAGTCAAACCAAATCAAATCAGTAATTAAAGTGATGAGTTTATTAAAACTTAAAATAATTAATAAGCCTAAACCGATAAAGATAATTCCGATTTTTTGCTTTATACTTTTCATACTTTCCTCCAATCTAAATAATCTCTATTTAATATATACCCAACTAAAAAGTTTTCAATGAAATAGTTGATTAATATAAAAAATGATGGGTACATATATACCAAGAGGCAATGCCTCTAATAGGTTGGGTAGTGCATACAAGGAATGTTTTAAAGTAAGTTTAACAATTTTTCGTTAATGTTTCTTTGATTAGATGTAAGATTCAATTTACAAATGAAATTTGAACTTGAAGTTAGTTTCAAACGTTTTAAATCTGCATCTGATGCAGACGTTTTAGATCTTAGTTTCGTAAATCAGTATTTGAAGGTATGTATTTGAAGGTATGTGTTAAAAGTAAGTATTTGAAAGTATGTATTGAAAAAATGTAACTGAAGTATAGTAATTGGAAATAAGTATTTGAAAAGTAAGTAGTATGTACTACACCATCTATTGAAGGGGAATCCATTTTGGATTCCCCTTTATTTTTGTGTGTGATTAACTGAAAGCTTAATAACTTAACTATTAAGCATATCGGGGATATAACCACGAAATTGAGCGTGATACAGTTTATTATAAAGTCCGTTGGATTCAATTAAGGTCTCGTGACTACCACGTTCTGCAATTCCTTGGTCAGTCATAACGAGAATTTCATCTGCATTTTTTATTGTTGATAATCTATGTGCAATGATTAACGTTGTACGTCCTTTAGCGAGAACTTCTATAGATTGCTGAATCGCATATTCATTTTCATTATCAAGCGCTGATGTCGCTTCATCGAGTATAAGAATCGGTGGATTTTTTAAGAATACTCGGGCAATTGCTATTCTTTGTTTTTGACCACCAGATAGTTTGACACCTCGTTCGCCAACAAAAGCGTTGTAACCACCTTCTAAAGAAAGTATAAATTCATGAATATTAGCTTTCATAGCAGCTTCTATGATTTCTTCATCACTTGCACCTGGGCGACCATAAGAGATATTGTCTCTTACAGAACCATGAAATAAAAAAACGTCTTGTTGTACGATACCAATTTGATTTCTCATGGAAGCAAGTGTTAAGTGTTTTATGTCTTGATCGTCAATCGTGATACTTCCTTGATTGACATCATAAAATCTTGGTATGAGTTGTGTGATAGTTGTTTTTCCCACACCAGATGGACCAACAAGAGCCATTGTTTTCCCAGCAGAAATCGATAGTGAAAAGTCTTTAAGTACTGGTTCTGTATCCTTCTCATATGAAAAAGTAACATGATTAAAATCTATTTTTCCAGATACATTTTTAAGTGGTTTGGCATCATCACAATCGACAATAGTCGGTTCCATCTTCATCATCTCCATAAACCGCTCAAAACCTGCTGCGCCTGATTGAAACTGTTGCGTAAGTTGAATTAGGGCTCTGATTGGTTTGGTGAAAAAAGTGATGAAAAGTAAAAATGCTAATAGATCGCCATAGTTGATATAGCCTTTAGAGACAAAAATCCCACCAGCTACCATTGAAGAAAGTGTCATCATATCGATAAAAAAACCATTTCCAGCTTGATATGAAGCAATAGCTTTAAATGAATCTTTTTTTGAATGTAGATGTGCATGATTGGTGACATGAAACTTCTCAATTTCAAAAGACTCATTTGCAAATGATTTTGACAATCTAATCCCAGAGAGACTACTTTCAAGTTGGGCGTTGATATCGGCAAGTTTAATTCTTACATTTCTAAAAGTAGTCATCATAGATTTTCTCATTAAGACTGAGTAGACAATGGTAAAAATCACAAATGAAAAAATAATCAATGTAAGTGCTAGGTTAATCTGAACCAATAAAATAAAACTTCCAAGTAGCATCAAAACTGAAACAAACAAATCTTCAGGTCCGTGATGTGCAAGTTCAGTTACATCGTTGAGATCTGCTGTTAGCCTGTTCATTAATTGTCCAGTTTTTATGTTGTCAAAGAAAGAAAATTCTAATTTTTGAATATGTGTAAATAAGTCTTTACGCATGCTATATTCTATTCTTGAACCAAGTACATGTCCCCAATAGCCCATAAAGTAGTTCAGACCTATTTTCAAGATATATAACGCTAAAATTCCTAGCGATAGATAGACAATCATACGTATGTTGCCTTCTGGGATGAGATCATTGACAACTTTTCTGGAAAACATAGGGAAGAGCAGATCAATTCCCGCCATTAATAAAGCCGCCATGAGGTCGAGTGAAAAGAGCAGTTTGTGTGGTTTGTAGTATCTAGTAAATTGTTTAAGCATCTAATCCTCCATTTGTTTAGTGTGTCTAAATATCATTTAGAATTATTATATGTCACTTCGTAAAAATTCTCAAGACAAAGACAGGGGAGGAAAGCATAAAATAAAGTTGACAAAGATGTTAAAAGAGAGTAATCTATGACTGAAAGACCCGGTTGGGTCATAGAATTTGCTTCATCTATGACCCAAATGTGCTATCGGGTCACAGGAGGAAAATATGGGCCGTGCTTTTTCTGAACATGAAAAGGAACAAATCAGAGCAAGATTGATAGAAATTTCAAAAGAAGAGTTTGAAAAGACACCCTTCCAACTGGTTAAAGTGGAATTTATAGCTAAACAGGTAGGTATATCCAAAGGTGCCTTTTATAACTTTTATCCATCAAAAGAGAGCTTGTTTTTAGATGTTTTGATTGCAGTTGAAGCTGAAATACAGCGAGATATTTTATCTCGCTTAACATCACATCGTTTATTAAGAGAACAACTGATTGATATATTATATTCGACGATGATTTTATTTGAAAAAAGCCATATTTTCAAATCCTTTTCAGATAGACAGATACAAACCTCTTTGCTAGAGAAGGCAAGTCAGGCTCAAAAATCTCAGATGCTATTAGCAGATCAACAGATGTTATCAATGCTACTACGAGATGATAGCGACTTAAAAGTATCTCGTGATGTTGCACTTGATATGATGCGAAGTGTTTTCTTTATTGCCCCTTATAAAGATCAATTAGAATCAAACTTTGAGGTTTTTATGAAGCATTATATTACTTCAATTATTGAGGGAATCATCAAAGAAGATGCAACTGCATTTAGACCAGAGGAAGGTGTATGATGGGCATAGAATTTAATAATGTCAAAAAGTACTACGGTAAGTCTAGAGGTGTGGATCACTTGAATTTAAAAATAGTTGAAGGCGATTTTTTTGGGTTTGTGGGTCCAAATGGTGCTGGAAAAACAACTGCAATTAAAGCGCTTCTCAATCTTATAATACCTGATTCTGGTAGTGTTAAGATATTAGGTGTTGATACTCAAAAACAGATTAGAAAGATCAAAACAGCTATAGGTTATATGCCGTCAGAAGTGAATCTATATGAAGATTTTACAGTTGAGAAGCTCTTTAGCATGAATAGAAGTCTCTATTTGAATCATGAAAATGCCGTTTTGCAAGGACACAGAAGTAAGAAGGCGTTTGAAGCCGATATGCGAAAACTAGAAAATGAGATGGTCCAGCGCCTTATGATTGATCCTTCAAAAAAATTTAAAGCATTATCACTTGGCAACCGAAAAAAAATCGGATTTGTACTCAGTACGGTTCATCGACCAAAAGTTTTGATCTTAGATGAACCAACATCTGGATTAGATCCTCTTGTTCAAGATGAATTGATGAAACTATTGATAAAGTTTAATATGGAAGGCATGACGATTATGCTTTCTTCTCACACACTTAGTGAAGTAGAAAATAATTGTAAGTCAGTAGGGCTGATAAAAGATGGCAAGATGCTCAAACATGAAAGTATGGAAACGCTTAAAAGGCATAATTTGAAAACTGTGGATTTAACTATAAATCGATCTGAACTTAATTTGCTAGAGCATTGGAGTCATCAATATGATGCAACTAAGCTAGGGGAAATAAGAGCACTCGGTAGTTTCGTGAAAATCACATACAAAATGCCCCAAGACATTCATACAATTTTATCAAGTTTAAGTCAGTTGACATTAGAAGATGTTGATATTTATAATCCAAGCTTAGAGACGCTATTTATGCATTATTATCACCAGGAGGTTTCGCATGATTAGACTTTATAAAGTGGAATTCGCAAAAAGATTTAAAACAGTCCTCATGTTTTTTGCCGCAGTTGGCGGTATGGTTTTTATCAGCATGATGTTTTTTAAGACAATAGCAGAAAATATGGAAATGCTAGATTCTTTTCTTTCCACTGGTATGATGAATAATATACTCGGTGCTTTTAATATCAACGTAGCTGGCATGAAATCACTTGTTGGATTTTTTTCATCATATTGTACCATGTGGGTGATGATGGTTGGGGGGATTTTCTTTGCATATTTTGGTGCAGAGATGATCTCAAAAGAAGAAAGGACAGGAACCATAGAATATCTTGCGCTTAAGCCCTTTTCAAGAACAGAAGTTTTTGTTTCAAAATTAATGGTACTACAAAGTTATATAGTACTTTTCTTTATAGGAATATATTTAGTAGGTGCACTTGGTCTCACGATTCAGAAACCTTATGCAGCTTGGTCAATCAACAAAAATGTTTTAACACAGCCTATGATAGATTTAATCAGTGAAAAAGGAGATCAAGCTGTAAAAGACTTAGTGGGGGATGAATCGCTTTTCAACCGATTTACTACGATGATGCTGATGACCTCTTTTTCAGCAAGTGATGAAGAATTATCCGCTGCTGGCATAGATGCCAAAGGCTTAATAAGTGCGTTAGGTTCTGAACTTGACAGTCCCGATCAATTATTTGAACAAATGTTATCAGACCCACAGCGATATATAGCACTTTTCAAGAATTATGCGACTGCAGATGAGTTTAGTAATATGACTGATGATGCTTTCATAACAAACGTAAAAGAAGAACAACAAAAATACGCGACACTAAAGTCGAGTTTCATTGGTTCTTCTCGTTTACTAAGAGATTATTTTAGCTATGCACCTGAATTTTTTAGCGAAGTGATCCTAGAAAAAGGGTTTATGAACGACTTAGTTTTAAAGATCCCTGAAACTGAAGCTTTATTTACAAAGTTAAATTGGGAAAGTTTTAATCAAGTATTGATCAATATGTGGGTGGTAGTAGTAAGTTTAGGAACTTTAGGGTTAGCGTTTGCCAGTGCATCAAAGTTTATCTGTGAAAATTCACAAATTTTATTATTGATAGGTGCTTTGTTTTATTTTGCCAATTCGATTATCAGTTTATCACCTATTTTGAGTTTTCTTAAATGGTTTACACCCTTTGGATATGCAGATACATCTGGAGAAAGTCTCAATTTAGTCAACTTAGCAATCCTAATTATCATTGCTATGACTATAGCAGCTTCAAGTTTAATTTTATATAAAAAACGTGATTTTGTAAGACAATAATGCTATGAAGTTTACTTTACCATTTGCCTTTTACTGTGTTAAAAAGAGTTTAATTATTGTACCTTTTCCAATTTCAGATTCAATGGTGAGTCCATAGGCATCACCATATATGAGCTTGAGTCTGTTATTGACATTTTCAAGACCAACGCCGCCAAGTTTTGTAGTTGTTTCACTTGTTGTTTTGGTACGATTTGGACTATAACCAACACCATTGTCTGAAATAGTAATCAACATATCCTTGTCTTTATACTGCTTAGCAGAGATTGTAATTTTTCCAGGGTAAGGTAAGAGTTTTATCCCATGATAAATGGCATTTTCCACAATTGGTTGAAGGATGATCTTTGGTACTAGGATATCATTGAGCGTAGGATCAATGTCAAATGCATAGGTGAGATGATCACCATAACGCTGTTCTTGAATATAGAGATACTGCGCGACATGATCAATTTCTTGATGAAGAGGTATCATTTGACTTCCTTTGCTCAGTGATAATCTAAAAAATTGTGCGAGTGATTTAGTGATCGCAACCACCTTTTCGGTATCTTTAAATTCAGCCATCCAGATAATCGTATCCAGTGTATTGTATAAAAAATGAGGATTAATTTGACTAAATAGTGATTTAAGCTCTACTTCGCGCAAGTATTTTTCACGTACTTTAATACTTTCCATCATATCGAAGATCTTTTGATTCATCTCATTAAAATGAATTCTTAGACGATCTATTTCATAACTTGAATTTGGAATTTCATCTGCAAATACCACTTGATCTGATACTGCTCTCATGGTATTTTCAAGAGACAAAATAGGTTTTGTAATTCTGTTTGCAATTATGAAACCAATGACCATAGATATAGAGAATAGAAGTACGATGATGATAAACAATGTCTCAATAATTTGACGTCTTGCAGCAGTTAAGTGATCAAGAGTTGAAACACCAACTAATATCCATTCAGTACCGGTAACAGTATAGTGATGAATTAGTCTTTTCATGTGAGTATCATAGCCATCGGACATTTTATCAATATTAATGAGCACCTCTTTTTTTGATGAGTCCTCAAAATAGGTTGGATCCATGTGATAGACCAGTGCTCCCTTTTGATCTAGGATGAATGCAAAACCTTGTTTGCCGAGGCTCAGATTGGAGAGTAGGTTATCGATTACTTCATAGGAGAAGTCTAGAATCATAAGACCTAAATGCTCCCCATTTAAATCAGTGATTTCTTGCCCTATAGAGATTACCCAAGTATTTTTATCCATAGTAAAGTCTTGACGCCTAATAGACGTAAGCACTGGCATCGCATCACCTTTCACGGCATCTACATACCAGCTTTCGTTCATCATATCTTTAGAAACTTGCATATCTAGATGTGAATCATTTGATAGGATACTCCCGGATTTACTCACTAGAATTCCTGTCAATAGCATGGTATCACTTTGTAGAACGTTATCTAATAACGCCGCAACACTTTGCCTAATCTGTGGATCATTTGTTTTGAGATAGTCTATTGTGTTTGGATCGCGGGCAAGAATATTTGATAGTGCTTTCAGTTTTTCAATGTATAATTGAATAGATTGGCCACTTTTTTCAACGGATTCAGTTGTATTTGAAAGTTCACCATCCATTAAAATTGCTGACAAACTCATATACAAAATAGTCGACATAAAGGTAACCAGTAAAATGCTAGTAACCAGATAATAGATGATGATTTGTACACGAATATATCTTAGACCTTTAAACCATTTCATCATTTTCATTGGGATTCCTCACAGCTTTTAAATATTGTTTAGGTGAAAGACCATATTTTTGCTTAAATCTGGTGTTAAAATAATTAACATCTTGAAACCCAACTTTTTCAGCTATTTCATAGTTTTTAAGTGGTGTCGTTAGTAACAATAACTTAGCTTTTTCTAAACGGCTACTAAGTACGTACTCTTGAAAAGGCATGCCCAAAATAGATTTGAGCATACCACTTAAATAACTGGTACTATAGCCAAGTTTTTCAGCGAAAGAAGTTAAAGATAAATCGGAGTTGTAAAGTTGTGAGTCGAGTGTCTCTTGAATCGAATCAACAGGATATGTTGACGCATTTTCCTTAGAAATATTTTTTACTACTGAGCTGATTTCTTGTTGCACTTTCAATTGATTATAACTGTGAATTAAGCGGATGATAGCATCAGTTACATCCTGTTTAGAAACGGGCTTTAGAATATAATCATCTACGCCTATTTTAAGTGCAGTAACAGCATAATCAAAGTAATCATAACCTGTAAGCATGGCGATCTTTGTATAAGGATTAATTTTTTTGATTTTACTAGCAAGCTCTAGACCGTTCATATGTGGTAGGTTGATATCAAGGATCACAAGTTCAGGTTGATACTTTTCAAAAACAGATAAACCTTCTAATCCATTTGCAGCTTCAAGAACAGCGCTGATTTCTAATTTAGTGAAATCAATTAGGGTTTTGATGCCTTTTCTAATAAGAGCTTCGTCATCAACGAGTAGGAGTTTATACATATGATCACCTTTCAAACTATTATTTCACATATGACTTTAGATAGCCATAACCTTGGGCTTCCATATCATCATATGAGATGAATTTAATTGAGGCACTATTGATACAAAATCTTAAGCCACCAAGTGCCTTAGGGCCATCATCAAATACGTGTCCTAAATGTGTATCCCCAGAGCGACTTCTGACCTCGGTTCGAATCATATTGTAACTGTCATCTTCAAAATAAGTTACAACCTCTGCAACAATGGGTTTTGAAAAACTTGGCCAGCCACAACCTGAATCATACTTATCCTTTGAACTAAATAGAGGTTCTCCAGTTACCACATCCACATATAATCCGGGTTCATAATAATCCCAGTAATCATTGGAATAAGCACGTTCGGTATCGCCAAGCTGCGTTACTCTATATTGTACATCAGTGAGTGTTTTCTTCAAAGTAGCATCATCAGGTTTGGGATAATCAGCGGGATCAATAAGTGATTGATCTGCGATTGATAGATCAATGTGACAATAGCCATTTGGATTTTTAGCGAGATAATCTTGATGGTACTCTTCAGCTAAAAAGAATTGATCAAGCGGTGCTACTTCTACGACAATAGGCTTCTTAAATTTTTCTTGTTCTTCTTTGATAATGGTAGTAATGACGTTTAAGTCTTCTTCGTTGCTATAATAGATACCCGAACGGTACTGTGTTCCAACATCATTTCCTTGTTTATTAAGACTTGTTGGGTCTACAACTTTAAAGTAGTATAACAAAAGTGTACTTAAATCAACTTTAGAACTATCATAGACAACATGTACAGTTTCAGCATGCCCTGTATCTTTGTATGAAACTTCTTCGTATGTTGGATTTTCAGTGTTGCCATTCGCATACCCAGAAGTGACATCATAAACGCCTGTGATTTTTTCCATGTAGGCTTCAATCCCCCAAAAGCAACCACCAGCGAGATAGATATCTTTAAATTGATCCTTGTTCCAGTCAATATCAGTTGAGCTTTTTTGTGAAACTGCATCTGAGGAACTGGCGGTAATAGCTTCTGTACCACATCCAGTAACTACAAGTGATAATGTTAAAATAATGAATATTAATTTTTTCATAGTCATGTCCTTTCTATCTTAATGTCCTTAAACTAATAAATAGACATAAATGCTTCTGCTATAGTTTGATTATCAACATGTCCAGGCATAGATTTAATCAATATGCTATCTGAACCGATATATGCAGAAGTTGGATATGCGCGAACACCGAAAGCTTTGGCAATAGAGCCGTTCTCATCTAAAAGTACTTCAATGTTTTTGTAATCTAAAGAACTAAACCATGTGATAAAATCATCTTTTGACTGCTCGCCGTTATAATCAGGTGATACAATCGTGATTACTTTAAAATCTTGGTCGCTTGAAGATAAATCATCTAATTCTTCAAGACCAGCTAAGCAAATTGAACACCAAGATGCCCAAAATTTCACATATACTTTTTCACCTTTTAATGAGCTTAAACTTACTTCTTCACCTTCTAAATTCATCAAAACAAAATCAGGTGCTAAAGCGCCATCATTTGACATCATTTCTTCTGACCCCATATTGCCTTGTGCAATGGATTCATCAGTCATCATAGTCTCCTCAGCCATCATCGAATCTTCATCATTCATAGCTAAGGTTGTTTCTGCCATTTCGTTACTTTCCATGTTTTCTTTTGATGATCTAATTCCAAGTGCAATACCAGTACCTATAATGAGTATTGCTAAACCTATAAATATCAAACTATTTTTTTTCATATCATTAACCTCCATTTAAAATAACCTGTCTATCCAGGCTGTTAAAGTTGATAAGTTTCGAGTCATGAGTATAAGTCCCATAATTACGATTAGTGCACCACCAATTTTTTTGATCATTGGAAGGTGTTTTTCTAGGTTTTCAAACCGCTTCATGACTAATTGAGAAAGACTTGCTAAGACAATGAAGGGAATTGCCAACCCAATTGTATAAAGTAACATCAGCCAACCACCATAAAGTGCTTGACCACCATCAGCTGCAACGACAAGTACTGCCCCTAAAACGGGTCCAACGCATGGCGTCCATGCAAAGCTAAAGGTGAAACCTAAAAGATAAGCATTTAAATACCTATTTTTCCTTTGGTTATTGAATTTTAAACTTTTAAATCTTTCTAGTGCGGGTAACCTAATAAGCTCCATTTGATGAAACCCCATAATCACTACTAGTGCCCCACCTATAAAATAAAAAGCATCCAGCTGAATAAAAGCACCAAGTGCACCTGCCCCAAATCCTAAAGTGATAAAAGTCGTTGAGAGTCCGAGTACAAATAACATTGTTTTAATAAAAGGTGCCATTTTTTTGAAATGACTACCATCATGATCTGTTAAAATACCTATATAGACTGGTATCAATGGGAATGTACATGGAGCGAAAAAAGAGAGCAATCCAGCAAAGAATACAGTACTCATAAATAATTCCATAACATCATCTCCTTGTATTTTTGATTATATTTAAATTATATACTTTCATTTGTCTTAATGATATCTATTATCATTTGAAAAAACTAGATTATCATTTGATTTTATTAGGTATAATGAAGATAGTTTTATATGGTACATATCAGAATAGAAACTGGCGCTGTCTAAGAATGAGCTCAATTTATAGCGAAAAGGAAGGTCTGTGATGAAAAGAGAAATTTTATTACTTGGAGATCAACGTCTTTATGATGTAAGTCGAGAGATTAATCGAGAAGACTTAAGTGAAGTACTTGAAATTGTTCAAGACTTACACGATACTTTGATGGCTTTTAGGCATGAATATGGTGTTGGAAGAGCCATTGCAGCTCCACAAATTGGTGCGTTTAAGCGTCTTATCTACATGCATATAGAGAACCCCAAAATCATAATCAATCCTGCTTTGATATTTGAAGATGAAGAAAAGATGGAAGTCTTAGATGATTGCATGTCTTTTCCAATGCTATTAGTACGCGTTGAGCGTTATAAGAGATGTAAATTGGAATATCGTAATGAAAACTGGGAACTGTGCCTTGAAGAGCTTGAAGGGGATTTATCTGAGCTTATTCAGCATGAATATGATCATTTGGATGGGATCCTAGCGACTATGAGAGCCAAAAGCACAATGGATTTTGTATATAAAAAGAAGTGATAATTTAATTTGAAAGGGGTATAAGCTAATCATAGGCTTTTACCCCTTTTTTAGAAAAAATCCAGTTGTGATAAAATTAGAATTCACATCAAGTGAGTATTTTTGATTTGTCACAGTGTGATTTAATATTGTGAGGTTAATATGAAAAAAACATGGATGACAATTCTTATACTAGGTTTTATAGTTGTATTGGCTGGTTGCAGCTCGCAGGAAAATTCATCAGTCGCTACAGAAAGTACTACTGCAAATAGTGAGCAGATGTCTAGCGAGACGACTATGGAAATGACAAATGAAACAACAATAGGTGTAGATGCAAGTACTGAGGCTGTGGAGGAAACAACTGTCGATGAAAATGGTAATTCTCTAATTGTTTTTACAACTGAAGAATTGGCTAAGTTCAATGGTCAAAATGGCCAACCAGCTTATGTTGCCTATGAGGGTAAGGTATATGATGTTTCAGAAGTTAAAGAATGGAAAACTGGAACGCATCAACGTAAATATGAAGCTGGGAAGGATTATACAGATGTACTCAATAATATTGCGCCACATCCCGCGAGCTTTTTACTTGATATAGGTGTATTAGTGGGCATATTGAAGTGAATTCAACTGTAATGTATGTAAAAAGTGAGTTATTAAAGGATAAAACCTCAATAGCTCA
The DNA here is from genome assembly GCF_029914245.1 of Fusibacter bizertensis. GTDB lineage: Bacteria > Bacillota > Clostridia > Peptostreptococcales > Acidaminobacteraceae > Fusibacter_C > Fusibacter_C bizertensis. The sequence goes on along the minus strand of NZ_JARYZI010000003.1, from coordinate 342,598 downwards.
CTTTTTATGTTTTTGAGAGTAATTATTTGTTAATCTCATGTAGTTTTTCTTCAGTTTCCAGTTTTATTTGTTCTAGTTCCTCAGTTTTACTTCTAATTTGTTCGTCTAAAGACTGAATTGCCTCAACTGATGATCGAACAAGTTCATAAGAGAAATTTAGAGGATCTGCTTCATAAACTAGTAAACCAACTTGACTAAGTAGTTCATCTTTGCTTTTGTTCAAAGTTGAGATTTCGGATTTGACTTTATTGGAGTCGATAAGTGATGCAGATTTTGCGCCGATAACCTTAGTACTTTTGTCAATGCCTTGTTTGAGTTTGCCAAAAAGATCTGACATAGTATACCTCCACAATTTGATACTAAATATATACACTTAATTATAAAAAAAAAACATGCATCTGCATGTTTTGCTAAATTTCATCTTCATGATATATTTTTTTGAGTTCACCACTAGCGATCATTTCGTGAAGAATCTCGACAAGTTTGATATCTAGTTTTCCCGCTGAAGCATCTGAATCAAGAATTGCCATAGACTGTTCTAGTGTCATGCCTTTTCGGTAAGGTCTATCTGTATAGAGTGCGTCAAAAATATCAGCAACAGTAATGATACGTGTTTCTATATCTATTTCAGAGGCTTTTAATCCGTTGGGATAACCACTACCATCTAGTTTCTCGTGATGAGATAATACCATATCAGCAGACTTTTGTAATGCGGTGATGGGTTTGATAATTCTTGCACCAGCTTCTGGGTGGTCTTTCATAACTTCAAATTCTTCTGTTGTTAAGCGCCCTGGTTTATTCAAGATTGCTTCTGGAGTAGAGACTTTTCCGATATCATGAATAATTGCACCAAGTTCGATGTTTTTTAGTTGTTCTTTGCTGAGCAACATGTGTTTTCCAAGGGATATTGCTAGATCAGCAACACGTCTAGTATGATTTTCAGTGTATGCATCTTTTGCCTCAACTAAATTAGACAAGCTGATAACAAACTCTAATACATTATCCATTTCTTTATCATAATCTCTTCTCAAAAGGTCATATAATCTTGTGATTTCATTGTTTTTTTTCTCAATAATCACAAGTTTTTGTTTCAGTTCTTTTTCAAGTTTGGATTTTTCAATGCCATTTTCAATTACTTTGATCAGTTCGTTATTATCCCAAGGTTTTTCTAGATAATAATAAAGTCCTAAATCGTTAATGCTCTTGATCGCACTTTCTTTATCAGAATAACCAGTAAGGAGAATTGGTACGATGTGCGGTTGTTTTTCTTTTATAAGAGATAATAAATCAAGACCATTCATGTAAGGCATAATAAAATCGGATATTACAAGATCAATCTTTTCACGATCCAATAGACCACTTTCAATTAATTCTTTTGGATCATTTGAAGTAAAAACTTCGTAATCTAGCATTATCTGAATCAGGGTTGATAAAGTAGATGTAATCATAATTTCATCGTCTATAATTAAAATTTTGCTCATATTTGCTCCTAACGTTGTATACTGGTTCAAAAAACAGTTATAATGTTTTATAGGCAAGATAGCCTTTAGAGATATTGTACCATATAATAGTTAAATAAAAACAAATAATGAGAGGAAGAAACATTTAGTTTCGGTAAAAAAATATGAAGCGTTCAATTAAGAGAAAAATTCAAAACTCCATGTTCTTAACTAATATACTTACGTTATTGATGACAACTTTTGTGTTGATTCCTGTGATTCATTATGCCTATGGGCCAGTAACTAGATATATAACAAACTCCATTGCATCTGATTATGTAAAAACGTATGAAGTTCTTTCTTCACAAAGTGCCATGAAGGGTCCAGGAACGCGACAATTTATGGAATCTACTTCATTAGATCAAGTGATTTCAAATATCAATGAACTCATCAAAGAAGAAGAGAATTTGCCAGATGATATGGCGATTAAAGATAATATGACTGAATCCTTAAAAATTGTGGCTCAAGATGAAGATGATTATAAGAGAATCATGGTACTTGCAAAAGAGATTTTTGATGATGCTAACATATTCCCTATCAAATTGAGTTTGATAGAGATGGATGTGTTTATCAAAGATAAAGAACTGTTAATCCCAATTACAAGAAATTATGATTCAAGTTCAGGATTCTCAAAGGATGTTCAAAGTGAAAATAAAATTGAAATAGTTAACGAAAATGACGAATCAATTGGTATGATTGCAATTAGAATGGATCCAATGCTATATACAGGTGTGAATGTCTTGTTTGTAACTTTAATTATAGCTTTGAGCTTATTTTCAATTATTTTCATAAAAATAATCAGTAAGTTTTTATCTAAAGGCATTATGAAACCTATGCATCAAACCAATGAGCAACTTAAACGTATGGCAATGAACGATGTCGAATCTTTATCTAGTTTTCAACTTATGATAAAGAAACCACCTGCTGAGATTGAAGAGATGATAGGTCATTCCAATACAATACTAAAAAAATTCAAAGAATTTAGTGAGCTTTTAGAAAATCAAAATGAAGAATTGCATATGCAAAATGATGAGTTAATTTTCAACAGAGAATTAATTGAGAACCAACAAAATCAACTGATCCAAAGCGAAAAGATGGCATCAGTTGGTCAGATATCAGCTGCAATTGTTCATGAAATTAACACGCCTATTGGTGCAATTAAAAGCAATGCTCAGATGGTAGACATGGTTCTAACGCAGATAGAGACACAAGAAGATCTAGAATCAATAAAACGCAAAGTATCACAGATGAAACCTGCTGTTTCTATGATCACTACTGCTTCTGATCGCGTGAGTCAGATTATTAAGAGCATCAAAAGTTTTTCAAGAATTGATCAGTCAGCTTTTAAAGATGCTGATTTACATGAAGCAATTGAAAGTGTCTTAATCTTAACATCAAATTTATGGAAAAGTAGAGTTACACTCCACAAAAAGTATTCTGAAATTCCATATATTAATTGTTACATCAGTTTGATCAATCAAGTGATTATGAATTTAGTGGTTAATGCAATTGATGCCATTGAAGGGACTGGTGAAATTACTATTGCAACAGGTTTAGTAAAAGATGAGGTGTATGTAAGCGTTGAAGATAACGGCATGGGAATTCCAAGTGATAAACTGAATCAGATTTTTATCCAAGGTTACACAACCAAACCAATAGGAAAAGGAAGTGGCTTAGGACTTGCACTGAGTAAAGATATCATGGATAAACATAATGGTAGAATTGAAGTTGCTAGTGAAGAAGGTAAGGGCAGTAAGTTTACATTATGGATTCCTCTCAATAATCCAGACAAGAGTTTGTAATGTGATAGTACAAAATCATAAAAAGACCAATTTATGAGCCAGCTATAGCTTATAAATTGGTCTTTAATCTGTTCGTGATATCTGAGTAGGTACAGTTAAAACGTGTATATATGCTTATCAATGGCGATTATTTCATTTGCTTCAAGAGGTTTGCTAAAATAGTAGCCTTGAACCACATCACAATTGTATAAGTGTAATAATCTAATGTGGTTTTGATCTTCGATACCTTCAGCTATAATTTTCAGGTTGAGTGCATGAACAAAAGCAATAAGTTTTTCAATCACTTCTACATTGGCGTGATTTAGTAATTTCAAATTCATTTCACGATCAAATTTCAAAGTGTCAATTGGTAAAGTAGCGAGATAACTTAGCGATGAGTACTCAGCACCAAAATCGTCAACAGCTATTTTTATACCATTTGATCTTAAATCATTCATAAAAGAAATTGCTGAGGATTTATTATCCAAAAAAATATGTTCTGTAATTTCTATTTGGATGAGCTCAGGTGGAACATCAAATTGCTTAAGTGTGTCAAATAAAAATTGCTTGTATTCAAGGTCGTTAAGTTGAAGTACTGAAAAATTAATCGCGATGGGCTTGGCTTTTAACCCCATTTTAATCCAAGAGGCAATTTGCTTTATCACCATAAAGGTTACTTTACGTCCGAGGGGGATAATTAATCCACTTTCTTCAGCAACTGGTATAAACTCCACAGGAGAAATTGAGTGTTCTTTGAATCTTAAGAGCGCTTCGTAGCCGATGATTTTACCAGAATCAAGGGCAACCTGTGGCTGATAAACAATTTTAAAGCCATCGTTCTCTAAAGCGTAGCGTAAGTTGCTTTGAATTTCTAATTTCTGCTTTAAATGCATGGCCATTTGTTTGTCAAAATAAGCATAATGGTTTTTACCAGTATTTTTAACATGGTAAAGTGCTAAATCAGCATACATAATAATCTGTTCAAAATCGATGCTATCTTCAGGAAATTTAGAAATCCCCATGCTAAATTCAACTTTGATTTCATGTTTATCAATTAGTAGTGGAGTAGAAAACATGTTGAAAATAGTCTGAACGTATTGATCTAGACTTTCACTATCGTCATTTAAATCATATGCGATTAAAAATTCATCTCCACCAAAACGTGAAACAAAAATATTTTCTGTTGATATAGTGGTTAGCTTTTCTGCAATTTTTTGAAGGACTTTATCTCCAAATATATGCCCTAAGGTGTCATTAATACTTTTAAAATTATCCATATCTAGTAGGATCACGGCGCCTCTTTTATTCATAGTAATTGCATCGGAGAGCATACGATGAAATGAACGACGATTAGGGAGATTGGTTAAGGGATCATGCTCAGCAAGAAAATTTATCTTTATTTGTTGCGTATTTATCTCCTCTAGCTGTGCAATAAGCTCTTCCTCGGAAGCAATTAACATATCGTTTTTAACCGAGATTTCTTCGTTATTTTCTTTAATGGTTGCAAGATAACTCGATACTTTCTCAAGTAAACCATTAATTGAATATGCAATACCTTTAAAAGGATTATCGCTCGACAAATTCAATCGTTTTATAGAAGTTTCCTCTACCTGGATACTACGAATTTGTGAGTCCATATGATCTAGACTGTTTTTTAGTTCTATGAAATTAGATTGCATTGCCCCTAGTGCACTGGAAATTTCACCTATTTCATCTTTGTTTTTAGAAAATTCATCTATTGTACTATGTTCATATTCGTCAAAGTTAAAGTTCGCCATCTTTTTAATCATTTGAGAGAGTGTAAGTATTGGTTTGGTAATATAGCTAGAAATTAAAAAAACAAATATAATAACAATGATTGCCATTATAACAGAAATAAGTAACAGCAATCCGGATAATTCACGAGATTGCTCGAGAATTTCGCTTTTATCAACAATTGAAACATATTTCCACCCACTTATTGGAGAAATATAAAGTGTAAAAACTTTGTTGACACCATTTAACATACCTTCAAAAGATTTGTTATTATACTGATCAAAATTGATGAATTCATCATTGGTCATCTCATGTACATTACTTAAGATCCAATCTGGATTCATGGGACTATTAATGATGATATTGTTGGGACTAAGGATACTAACGTAGCCTGAAGTACCGATTTTTATAGCTGAAACATCACCCATGATATCATGTAGCCGAATGGTTAAACTGACAACACCAATCGTTTCTTGATCTGATTTGACTTTTTTATCAATACTAACCACTAACTCTTTGCTCACAGTGGTTTCATAGGGTTCGGAAACTACGACATCATCACTTGATCTTGCGTTAATATACCATTCTCTTACTCTCGGATCATATGGTGAAGAAGGGCTAAACTGAGGGTATTCAATGTAACCACCAAATTCAGTGCCAAATGAAACAAATGCAACAAAAGGATGAGTATCTACTACTGATTTAAACAAGTTTGAAATTTTACGCTCATTTTCAGTTGAGGTATATTGATATGTTTCAGGTGCAAAAGAGGTATAGTTGTTGATATCAGCATCAACGTGTTGAATATTTTCATCTAGGACAAGCATAGAAGCCATATCTTTCATCGCTACAATTATGGATTCATCTACATGTTGAGCAACTTGTCTTAGAATCGTTTGCGTATGAATGATGCTGTTTTGATATAACCACTTTTCAGTTGTCCCTTTGATGTATAAGGTCCCAAAAGCAAAGGGTACAAGGCAAATCAACAACATACTAAATATAAGTTTTTTACGAATGGATAGGTTTTTGAGCATTAGTATTCTCCAATTATTAAGTGCTGTTATAGATGAGCTAATTGTAACATTTTTAAAGTCCGCTTGCTAGAAAATTAACATAACTATGTTACCTTCATGGGATAAAATACTTCATTAAATTATATTTTTCGTTTGGCAAGATTAGAGCAAGAATGGAAAACTCCTATTTACTTATATTGGTATCAAATTTATATCGTTTACATTTATTTTACAAAAATCAATTTTTTTTTGTGTTATAATACTCGTAAATAATGTTTATATAGGGGTATAATTATGATTCAGTGGGAACAACAATATGAGCTAGGCATCAAATCTATAGACGACCAACATAAAAGATTAATTGAGATTACCAGTGATTTATCTTTATTATTGACAAATGCAGTTGGTGGAGATGATATTTATGATCAGATGGTAGAAATAATACAAGAGATTACTGATTACACAATTTATCATTTTAAATATGAAGAAAGTCTTTTTGATAAAATTGATTTTGAGTATAAAGTAGCCCATATCAAAGAACATAATGATTTAATTGCTGAAATTGAAAGCTTGGACCTAAGAGCCGTTGATGAAGATCAAATCACATATGGCAAGAAAATACTAAAGTTTTTAATTACTTGGGTGTTTAAGCATATCAGTGGATCAGACTTTCTGTATCGAGATTTAATGATTTCAAATGGAATTCAATAGTCATTATTTTTTAGATGATTAAATGTGTTTCATTGAAGATTCAAAAGGTATAAATATATACAGTTAGAATAAAGGGTAATAGAGGTGAGCTTATGGATCAAACGACTAAAGACACTATTTATTTTTGTCTTGATTTTGTAAAAAATAATTATAGTGCTCAGAGTCAAAATGTACAATGTAGAAATTGGATTAAGATGGCGATGGATTTAGTTTCAAAGAGTGATTTGCCAACAAGTGACTTTATTGTTGCTAATTTAAAAGAAGCTGATGACTATTTTTCAGGTGTCAATGGTAATGCAACCTCAAACACACTTTTCGAAAAAATTGAGATGGTAAAAACGCTGCTTACTAGCTAAAAATATAATCCTCATGAATTAGTTTTAACTAATTCATGAGGATTTTTTTTGCTAATGGGATACGACATATATATAAGGAATCTGGATTATAACTAGAGGTTTGTTATAAATATACAATAAAATTGATTTGGAATAAAACTTAAATATCAATTTTATGATAAAAAAATTTAGAAGTATGTGCATGAAAATGTAAATTTTGTAGGTCTTTAGACGCATTTTTCGACTATTTTTATCATAATATAACTCTATTTTCAAAACAGTTGTTTTCAGGTCAAAATTGTTAAGATATAATAAAATGTAGACTTATATAATTTTGGAGGTTGACTTTGGTATATTTATCCATTGGCGTATTGGGATTTGTTTTGTATTATCTTTATGATATCAACAGCGTTATTTGGCAAAATCGATTCTTACATTATTTGTTTACGCTTGGAACGAGCTTTCAATTAATTGCTTCTATTGGCCTTTTGGTTAAATACTTCGACAAACTTAACTTTAATGTGCTTTGGATAATTACAGGTGTTTATAATTTAATACTATTAATATATTCCCTCTTTTTTGCTTTGCCTTTTGAGACGACCTATATTAAAGAAAATCACGAAAGAAAAGTATATCGAAAGGGCGTATATAGTTTAAGTAGACATCCCGGTGTTTTGTTTCATATGGGGACTTATTTCTCAATAGCGCTTTTATATCAAACTTTTATGGTCAGTCTATCCGCAATAATATGGATTACTATGAATATCATTTATATAATAATTCAAGATGCCTGGACTTTTCCACATACTTTTGTGGATTATAGTTCGTATAAAAAAGAAACGCCATTTTTAGTACCTTCTCATAAGAGTCTTAGAAAATGTATTAAATCTTTATAAGGTGGTAAATGATGAACTTAAAAAAGATGCTGAGTGAAAAACAATATGATCAAATTTGGAGCTTTTATTGTGGCTTCCTTGATTTGAGTTTGGAACAATACATGGATATACAGAAAAGGCTCATGATTGAACAGATGAATCTATGGTGTGCTAGTCCGCTCGGGAAAAGTATTTTAAAGGGAAAGAATCCTAAAACACTAGACGAGTTTAGAGCAATGGTGCCACTTACGACTTACGATGATTATGCTGATATTTTATTGCAAAAGCGAGCAGACACATTACCTGATCATCCTATTATCTGGATTCAAACAACATGGGAAGGTGGAAAACACCCTATCAAGGTCGCACCCTATACCCGAAGTATGTTAGATGTTTACAGAACAAATGTTACTGCATGCTTGATATTATCAACAAGTACTGCAAAGGGTAAATTTGATGTTGAAGATACAGATAAGTTTTTATATGGACTTGCTCCTTTGCCTTATGCCACAGGCTTATTCCCATTAGCTTTAAGTGAAGAAATTGATATTGAATTTTTACCTGAAATTAAAACTGCAGTGGAGATGACCTTTTCAGAACGAAATAAAGCAGGGTTTAAATTAGCAATGAAGAACGATGTAGAATTCTTCTTTGGACTAGGAAGTGTTGCATATGCAGTGAGTCAAAGTCTTTCAAGTATGTCTTCCGGAGGCTCAGGAGGATTAAAGTCACTGCTCAAATGTCATCCTAAGATGATGTATCGCATCTTAAAAGCTAAATATATCACTAAGAAGGAAAAACGTAATTTGCTACCAAAAGATTTATTCAAGTTAAAGGGTTTTATGGTAGCAGGTACAGATAATAAATGTTATAAAGATGATCTAGAGCATATGTGGGGAATCCGTCCCATGGAGCTTTTTGCAGGTACAGAACCTTCTATTATTGGGACAGAAACATGGACTAGAAAGGGAATGTATTTTTTCCCTGATACTTGTTTTTATGAGTTTCTACTTGAGAAAGATATGCTTAAGTTAATGGAGGAACCGACATTTAAACCACGCACTTATCTAATGGATGAAGTTGTTCCGGGTGAAAAATACGAGATTGTATTGACACTTTTAAAGGGAGGCGCTTTTGCCAGATATCGTGTAGGTGATATGTACCGGTGTGTTGGTTTAACAAACCATGAAGATGGCACTAAAATTCCAAGGTTTGAATATGTAGATAGAGTGCCAACCATTATTGACATTGCTGGTTTTACAAGGATTTCTGAGCATGGCATACAAAGCGCTATTGAATTATCTGGATTACCAGTGGTTGCATGGACTGCTAAAAAAGAGTTTTCTGAAGATAATAGACCATTTATGCATCTATATTGTGAGATAGAGAAGGATGCTTTTGCACATAACGCAGTGAGCACAGATATAATTAAGGAAATTTTAACGACATATTTTAAGTATATTGATCAAGATTATAGGGATCTAAAGAAAATTTTGGGGATGGATCCACTTAAAGTAACAATACTTAGATGTCAAACCTTTGCATCATTTGAAAAAAGGTATAAAAAAAATATTACTAAAGTCAATCCATCTCATAGTGATTTAATTGAGTTGTTAAGTGTTCAAAATCTTCAAGTAGCACAAGAGGGGGGAGTTGAATGAGTCAAAGCATATATGGTTATATTTCTAGTATTGCACTTTTATGTTACCTTTTTATGTTGATGATTTTTGTCAATGCTGAAAAAAATAAAATCATTAATGCTTTTTTGATGATTTTATCCTCTATGATTTTGTGGACGGGTGGCTCATTACTGATGCGTCTTCAAATTTGGCCCAATTATGTATTTTGGTATCACGTATCGCTGGGTGGATTAATGCTAATTATTTATAGTTACTTTAAATTTATCGTTTCTTTTACTGGAAAGAAAGCAACTTTAGCCTCTAATGTTTATTTTGTTTTACTGACGCTGTGTTTCTTAATTAATATTCCAGAAGGGATACTTTTAAAGTGGCCTAATCTAGTAGACGTCGGTGGTAAGACGATGATGGTTTATGACAAAATGACAAATTATGTCGCCATTTTATTTTTAGTTGCTGCCGTTGTGATCGTGCACATGCTATATTATCTATTTGGTTACCTTAAGAAAAATAAACGGTTAAATAAACAAGCCATGCCAATCGTTATTGGTATAGTTACTCTATTTGCTGGAAACTTAGCTTTGGTACTCCCTGTGTTTTCAGGTTTTCCTATTGATATTGTAGCAGGGGTTTTCAACGCAGGTTTTTTGATGTTTGCTCTGATCAGAAGGCACTTATTTAAACTCAAATTGATGGCAACAGAGAGTGTCGGTTATTTGTTTTGTGTAGTGCTTGGATTCCCTGTATTTTACAATCTGTTACCTTATATTGATAAGTATATTATTGGACGTGTCAATGGTCAGCAAGGTTATGAACTTCCAATTTATTTACTGAGCTTTGTTGTGGTGGTTTCACTTCTGTTCTATTTCTGGAAGAAAGTTATTTCTAGTATCTTTGTAAGAGAAGAAGAATCTCAAAACGAAATATTGAAACATTTTACAACTGAAGTTTCAAAGAGTCTTAAACTGAATGAAATATTGCAACAAACAGTTGAATCAATGAGTCAATCTACGGGAATTAAAAAAGTTTTTATTGGTTTACTTGATCATGAATCTAATAATTTTATACTAAGATACAGTGATCAGTCATTGGCAGATTTGTCTTTTGTAATTCGAAAAGACCATCCAATACTGAAATGGTTAAACAACAATGAAGATATACTTTTATTAGAAGAGTTTGAACAGACAGTAGATTTCAAATCAATTTGGGAAAGTGAAAAGTACCAACTTTCAAGGCTAGGTGCAAAATACTGTATAGGGCTTAAAGAAAATGGTGCATTGATTGGTATTATTTTATTTTCAGATTTTGGTAGAAAATCAAAGTTGAAATTACAAGATTTAAATATGATTATGTCTATTAGTTCAGTTGCTTCTATCGCAATTAAAAATGCACATGCATATGAAAAAGCATATTTTGAAGCACGAACTGATGATTTAACTGGCGTATTAAATCGTCGCTATTTCTATGAACTAATCGGTGAAATCTATGATCAAAATAAAGAAGGTGCACTGGCATTAATTATTATCAATATAGATGATTTTAAGTTGTATAATCAATTGTATGGTGTGAAGCAAGGAGATCAGGCGCTTAAAAATGTTGCTGATTTAATTAAAGGTTCCATTGGTGAACAAGGCTATATATCGCGTTATAGTGGTAAAGAATTTGCTATTTTGTTACCTGGATATGACGTGTTTTCTGCAAGAAAACTCACAGAGACAATTCGTGACCAAATAGGAAACATCACACATAATAGTGCAGGTCAAAGGCAAAAAAGTTTAACCATTAGTGCCGGTATAAGTGTGGCACCATTTGGTGCCAAAAGTGTAAAAGAGCTACTCGATAATGCTGATCATGCAGTATACCAAGTAAAACGAAAAGGTAAAAATGCAATAAGGGTGTTTGATACTTTTATCAATTCAGATAAAGGTTTAGATGAGCTAGATTATAACCAAGTTTATGATGATTATAAATCTACGATTTTTGCTTTAATGGCAGCAATAGATGCAAAAGATCATTATACATTTAATCACTCAGATAATGTTGCTAACTATGCTGTTGCTCTTGCAACTGAACTAAGACTAAACAAAGATATTGTTGAAAACATTAGACAAGCGGCTTTACTACACGATATTGGAAAAATTAGTATTCCCGAAAGTATACTCAACAAACCGGGAAAGTTAAGCGATGAAGAGTTTGTGATTATGCAAGGTCATGTGGAAGCTTCTATTGATATAATTAGACATTTACCATCTTTAGATTATGTTATTCCAGCTGTATTGGGGCATCATGAACGTTATGATGGCAAAGGTTATCCTCGACGAATTTCTGGAGAAGATATTCCACTAACTGCTAGAATTCTATGCTTAGCAGATTCATTTGATGCCATGATTTCAACACGTTGCTATAAACCAGATATGCCAATTGCAAAGGCGCTTTTAATCCTTGAAGAAGAAGCGGGGAGACAATTTGATCCTAAGTTAGTGTCGCTGTTTACAGATATGGTTAACAATGAAAAGCTTGGCTTATCATCAGCGGTTGAGCGATTAAAAGTAGTAAAAATGTAAATACAAATATAAATATAAATATAAATGAAAAAAATGAAAAAAATGAAAGCCCATTTACTTATATAATAAGAATAATGGGTTTTCATTTTTATGATTTTAAAGTATGTTCAAGTCTAGCAATAATGGCTTCACAAAGTTCATGCGTAATAAGTGCATCTTCATCTTTTTTGTTAAAACCTTTGTCTTGCGTAATTTCATCTAAAAATTGATCGATAATCGCTTCAAATCCTTTTTGTGTTAATGCTGAAACCCAATTATCATTGTTAGTAATAATTGAATTTCCATTTAAGTATTGAGTAGATAAACTTAAATCTTCTACAATACGTTTTTCTCCTTTTAACAGATATTCAATTTTTTCTTCAACTTTACCAGAGTCTCGATGCATGATGCCAACAGCAGTTTGACTATTGCCAAATAAATGAAGTGTAACTGCAATGAGTTCATTTGAAATACGCTTACCACTTACCCAAAAGTCAGTGATAGGCTCTGACATTAGATACCTAAGTGTATCAACAACATGGATAAAGTCGTCATAGACAAAGTGCCTGATGTGACAGGGTGAGTACAAACGATTCTTTTGATGAATAATGAGATCAGCAGGAGGAAGTTTTTTTAACGCTGTTAATAGAGGTGCGTATCTCCGGTTGAATCCTACACGAAGTATTATGTTTTTATCTTTTGCAAGTTGAAAAAGTGAGCGCGTTTCAAGTAGTGATTCCGACAATGGTTTATCAATATATACAGCAATTCCATTTTCAATGAGCTTTTTACATATTTCATAATGAGAAGGTGTTGCACTATGCACAAAAGCAGCATCAATACCAAGTGCAATTAAGTCATCAACAGAAGTGGTATGTTGATGAAGCTTGTATTCAAGCGATAACCGTTCAAGAACTAACTCGTTTCTAGAGCACAAAATCAAGTCAATATTTCTTTTGCGTGACAATATTGGTAAATAAGCTTTTTGAGCAATGTTTCCTATTCCTATCATTGCAATCTTCATATAGACCTCCACATGGTGATAAATCTAGTATACCCGTACCTTATAAGGATAAACCGATTGATAAAATCATGACAATATACAATGCACTTATATGCAAACATACAATTGACAAATCGCCAGAGGTAGGTTAAAATCTAAAAGAATTATGCAGTATTCATTTATAAATGTATAATATGGTAAAAAAAGGTTGAAACAAAATTGTGAATTTACAAGATGTTATAGGGGGAAATATGAAACCATCAATTAATTCAAAATTAGCGATTATCGGTGTTGCAATTGATTTGGGTGCAGGTACACCTGGAGTAAGTTTAGGACCAGCGGCTATTCGATTTGCAGGTGTAACAGAGCGATTAAGCAACATTGGTTATCAGGTTGAAGATATGGGGGATATTGTAGCAATAAAACCTGTCTCACCTCATACTGATGGCACTAACCTTAAAAATTTAGATGAAGTTGCAAGGGTAAATAACCTTTTATGTGAAAAAGTATCTACTGCAATGTCTGCAAACCTTTTTCCTTTGGTTCTAGGTGGTGATCACAGCATTGCAATTGGAACGATTGCAGGCGTTCTTCAACACAAGTCTAATCTCGGTGTTATTTGGTTTGATGCGCATGGTGATATCAACACAGATGAGACCTCACCTTCAGGAAACATACATGGTATGCCTGTTGCAGTAAGTTTGGGGTTGGGACATGATAGATTAACATCTATTGGTGGTACTGATAAAAAACTAAATACAAAAAATATTGTCTTTATTGGTTGTAGAGACTTAGATGCAGGAGAACGGAAAATTCTTAAGGAATTAGGCATTACTGTTTTTACCATGCATGAGATAGATCGATTGGGAATGACTGAAGTAATGACTAGGGCGATTGAAATCGCTTCAAATGGTACCGATGGTATCCATGTGAGTTTTGACTTAGACAGTATGGATCCAGTATTTGTACAAGGTACTGGAACTAGAGTTCCTGGAGGTTTAACTTACCGTGAAAGCCATTTGGCACTTGAAATGATTGCTCAAACTGAGAAAGTTGTCAGTGCCGAGTTTGTAGAAGTAAATCCAATTATAGATCATAAAAACGAAACTGCTAAAACAGCGGTTGCGTTAATAGGTTCTTTGATGGGAGAATGGTTAATCTAATCCCAAATATCAAAACTATAGATTCTGCCTCAGTAGAATGTGGTTAAAAATCAACAAGATGGGTAAATATAAAGTGACGATAATAGTCAGAAAGTAGGTGGTGATATGTTGAATGTTATACTTCAAGATGGTTTGAAGGATTACCTTAAACAGCATCATCATAACGATATCTCACTTAGTCTCACACATAGCGATTATGCAACAGGGAACATCCTTTCTATGAGTCCGCATATTCGTTATAAAGCTCCAGACGCTTTAGATCTATATGATACCTATATGGTTGATGGTGTTAGAGTGTATGTAGAAAAAGATGTAGTAGCCTATGATGATACTTTAGAATTTGTTGAGGAATCTCTTTTGGGCGTTCATAGATGCCATGTAGTTGGTATTAAGCTCGACAACAAACTCATATAAACTAAAAAAAAGATATCTCACTCTCTATTGAGGGGTGAGATATCTTTTTTTATGCTTTGTTTATAAGCTTTACACCACTTACAGTGATAGATTTGTTGAGAAAACCTTTTAACAGATTAAATTGAACTGCACTGCCGACAAACCTTGCACGCTTTGTAACGTAGACGTCAATTTCAGAAATATTCTCATGGTAATAATGCTCTAAATTTTTAGGCTTTTCGAGTGAAATATCTTCAAGTTCAAAAAAGCCGCAACATCCACCACCAGACAATGTGATGTCAAAAGTAAGATTTGATTTATTTTTTGATGTTAGATGTTGTATTACTTCTTCAGTTAATATGAATTTTGGTTGTTCCATTGTTCCTCCTCATTTTCTTTACGAATGTTCCGATCTAGTTTTACATCACTAGTTGTCTCGAATCAATCGCGAGATACTTGGTAAAATCGTAGCGAATGTAATAAGTAGAGCACCTGCTAGGCCTTGCAATCCGAGGGCTTCTCCTAGAATAATCCAGCCAAATAATGCACCAAAGAGCGGCTCGAAAACATAGAGTAAAGCTGTTCTAGAAGCTGTTAGGATGCTTTGGCAATAGTTAGCAATTAAATATGCAATACTTGTACAGCCAATGCTTAAAATTAGTATATTGATCCAAAGTTGTGGGTTGATTTTTAAATTTGTGGTCAATAGTGATAGATCCTCGCTGAATAATGCGAAAAGCAGACTTAGTACACCAACAGTAAGTACTTGAATAGATGCTAATGTTATTGCATGTGTATTTTTTACAAATTTTTCTACTTTTAGAATATAAAATGAAATAAAAATAGTTCCAAAGACCGTAATAATATCCCCATTGTTAATCCCACCATGGATACCATCAAGTGTGATCAGCGCGAGTCCTATAATAGCTAAAATAGTTGAAAACCATATGTTTTTTGTTTGATGTTTTTTATAGATAAATGTGAGTATGATGGGAACAAATATCACATTACTCCCCACTATAAATGCATTTTTTGCGACAGTTGTATATTTTAGACCATAAGTGTGCAAGATAAAAGCTAAAAAAAGCAATAAGCCTGTAATCAAACCACCTTTTAATGCTTGATTTGACAGTTTAAATTGTTTGAATACTACTAAAAAAAATACCAATATGATGCCACCGATGACAAAACGCATTGCCATAAAGGTGAAGATATTCATAATATCAAGCAAGGGTTTTGTGAGTGCAAATGAAGCTCCCCATAGTGCTACTGATAGCATGAGCCCTAGTTCGGCTAATTTACTTTTCATGTTTCACCTCGAAATTGTCACTTAATTCTATTTTACATGAATAAGGTAAGAATGTAACCTATAAATCAGTGATGGATTCTGTTATAATAAGATGAATTTAAAACTTAGCGATGTGCTATTAGAATAATTATAACTAATATTTATAATATATAAAATTAGAAAGAAGGCATTATGACACAAACATTTCGTGAATTTGGAATATCTGAAAATTTACTTAAATCTTTAGAAGAAATCGGTTATCAAGCACCAACAGAAGTTCAAGCAAAAGTTATTCCTAAAGTATTATCAGGACAGGACTTAATTGTAATTTCTAAAACGGGAAGTGGTAAAACAGGGGCTTTTGGTATCCCTATGTTAGAAAAATTGAATCACGACTTAAGTGGTCCAAAAGCTTTGATCTTGACCCCGACACGTGAACTCGCTGTACAAGTGGATCAAGATTTGAAAAGTATGTCTAAATATAAACCAATCAAAACTACTGTGTTATATGGTGGGCATAGTATGGTACAAGAAATAGAAAAGTTGGAAAAAGGCGTGGAAATAGTAACAGGAACACCAGGAAGGGTGTTTGATCATATCACTCAAGGCAATTTAAAGACGGGTTCAATTGAATACCTTGTACTTGATGAAGCTGATCGCATGCTTGATATGGGATTTATTGATCAAGTTAAACGAATTATTAAGAAAATACCTTCAAAGCGAGTTACGATGCTCTTTTCGGCAACTATGCCTTCAGAGATTCAATACCTTTGTAAGAGTTATATGAATTCACCAGATACAATTGAGATTGAGTCTGATACTAAAACTGTCGATTCAATAACACAATATTATTACAAAGTTGAAGCCAATGAAAAACGTAGACAGTTACATCGTATATTAACTGTTGAACAACCTGAAAGTTGCATGGTTTTTTGTAATACCCGAATTGCGGTAGATAGAGTCAACGAGTTCTTGGAAAATAAGGGGTATTCATCAAAAGCCCTTCACGGTGCAAATTCACAAAGTAATCGCATGAAATCTATTCAACAATTTAAAAAGGGTGGATTTGAAGTTTTAGTTGCGACAGATGTTGCTGCTAGGGGAATACACGTTGATGATTTATCATTGGTTATCAACTATGATGTACCTCAAGATAAAGATAGTTATGTACATCGCATCGGTCGTACCGGCCGTGCTGGAAATGGTGGAAAAGCGATATCTTTAGTCACTAAAGATGATCTTTTTACACTTTATGAAATAGAAGAACATGTGGGGGCACTTATACCAGAGGAGCCACTGCCTACAGATGAACAAGTAAACGCGATGCCAAAACGCGTTCCAAAACCTAGAACAAGACCGACTACTCATACTGGTAGTGATAAGCGAAATGATCATAAATCGAATCAATCGAGATCAAACAGTACGCATAAGACCGTACAAAATAATAAACCTTATAATGCACCAAAATCAAATAATTCATCAACTCAAAACACTAACCCTAAACCGAGTAACCCTAAACCGAGTAACCCTAAACCGAATACTCCTAGACCAAGTAATACGAATAAGTCGAAAACGGGTTATGAACAGAGAAAAAGTGCACCTTATAAATCTGAATATGCTCACAAAGAACAAGTTGTACCTTCTAAAGTTGATCCTACAAAAGTAGAAAATCAAAAATCAAATATGACATCACAGATTTCAGATAAAGGAACACCAACCAAAACTAAGACATCTTTGATTCAAAAGATTAAGCAAGTATTTAATAGAAAATAATAATATAAATACCAGTAAAAGATAAAGCAGCCACCACAATTGGGACTGCTTTTTATTTGTCTCAAAACTTTTTACTTACATACGCCGTCTATTATTGTGTAAGCTTACTTTGTAACACAGGAGATTTTAAATGGACAAAAAAAGAAAATTAATAGATGAACTTCAAGCTTATCTATTAGAAAATAAAAATGCACATTACAGATTAGCATATAGCTATACTAAACACCCCGAGGACGCTTGGGATATTATACAAGAAAGCGTGGAAAAGGCAATCAGGGCAATTCACAAATCCAATTTTCCCGAGTCAATTAATAATTGGTTTTATCGCATATTGATTAATACATCACTTGATTATCTTAGAAAAAACAAACGCCTTATTTTAACAGAAAGCAATGTGCTTGAGCGCATGTTAGAACATGAAGATCATTATGAAAATATTGATCTAGAGAAAGCAATGGATCAAATTCCATCGGAGATAAAAACGATTATTACCTTAAGGTACTTTGAAGATTTGAAAATATCCGATATAGCGATCATGCTGGATCAAAATGAAAATACAATTAAGACAAAATTATACAGAGGATTGCGATTACTTCGTCTTGAAATGGAGGAGGACTTATGAATATTAACGATAAACATATAAAAGAACAACTGCAAAATGAAATAGAGCGTTACAAATCTTCTCAGATTCCCGATGATCTTGAAATGAAAATTAGAAGAACCTTCAAAGTGAATCGTAGGAAAAAAAGCTTGCAAAGGGTAGTGGCAACTGCTGCTGCTGTGATGTTGCTTTTATTAGGGTCTGCAAATATCAATGAAAGCTTTGCAATTGCAATTTCTGAAATCCCGGTTTTAGGTAATATTGTCAAAGTGCTTAATTTCAGATTCGAAACAATAGATAATGAAAATATACATGTAAATGTTGAGACACCTGTGATTACCGGACTTGATAATGAGGTGCTTGAAAACAGTTTAAATGCAAAGTACTATGAAGAAAATAAAGCGCTTTATGATGACTTTATAGCCAATATGGGTGAGGTTGAAGCAGTAGGCGGCCATATGGGATTTGATTCTGGTTATGAAGTAAAGACCGATACTGATGAAATCCTTTCAATTGGAAGATATTATGTCAATACTGTGGGGTCATCCTCTACCACATTCTCTTTTGATACCATTGATAAGATCGAAGGTATCATGATTACATTACCAAGTCTCTTTAAAGATCAGACATATGTTGAGACCATCTCAAAGTATCTTGTTGAAAAAATGGAAGCGGATATGAAAGCCGATTCAGATAAAATTTACTGGGTAGGTGAAGATGATATTGAAGCATTCAAGCAAATAAATGAAGATCAAAACTTTTATATAACCGCTGAAGGAAAGTTAATCATCTCATTTGACAAATATGAGATAGCACCTGGTTATATGGGGACTTTAGAGTTTGAAATACCTACAGAAATCATCTCGGATTTACTGGTAAGTGATAAGTACATTCATTAAGCAAATCCTAACAAAATCAACAAAGAAAGTGGAAAACCATACTTCAAATCAAGTTGAAGTATGGTTTTTGCTATTTCTAAAATCTATACAAATTTGGAACTCTCCTATATACTAATATGCATGAGAAGCAAAGGAGGGACATTTATGTATGTAACGATTGATCACATACTTCATCTTGAAAAAATTGAAGGTATCAAATTAATTGCAGGTGCCTCTGGCATTCAAAATCGAATTAGCAATGTGAATATGCTAGACAATCCAGATACTTTCGATTGGCTTATCTCAGGGGATTTATTATTAACAACAGGTTACATCTTTAAAAATGATGTTGCCTATCAAAAGCATCTGATCCAAGAACTATATGAGCGAAATTGTGCTGGACTTGGTATGAAAGTACAAAGGTATTTTGAGAAAGTACCTGAGATGATGATAAGTGCTGCTAACGAATTAGGGTTTCCAATCATAGAAATTCCCTACAGGTATTCATTGTCAGATATTAGTAATGTCGTCACTAGTTCAATCTATGGGAATATGGATTCTATACTAAAAAAGAGTTTATCACTGCATGAGACTTTTACCAAAGTCGCTCTTCGCGGTGGCACTTTAAATGATATAACAGCAACGATTGCAGAGAAAATTAGAAATCCACTTATTTTACTTGATAGTAAGTTTAGACTGCTTGCTTATAAGGACATCATTGAAAATCAAGTGAAATTAGAAAGTATATTTGATCTACATTATAAAAGTGTCGTATTTGACAATGAGTTCAACAATAAGCTGCCAGTAGATCCAGAAAAATTTAAGAAATCAATAAAAATAAAGTTTATTCAAAATGAGTTATCGCTAATATGTAGAGTAATTCCCGTTATTGCAATAGGGACAATTTACGGTTATTTGGTAGTCGTTGAAAATGTTAGTAAGCTTACTGAGATTGATTATATTGCACTCGAACATGGTGCGACTGTTATCGCACTTGAACGTATAAAAGCAAAAGAGATTGAGGTTGTAAAACATCGCGTGAGAAGTGATTTTTTTGATGATTTGTTATCAGATAATATTCGTTCTGTTAATAGCCTGAACAATATGGCTGAAATTCATGGACTCAATGCATATAAAAAACATTATTGTATGATTTCTGAACTTAATAATACGCAGAAAACCAACAATGATGACTTTTGGAAAGACAACATACAATTAAGTAAAATTAGAGATCAAGTTACTAAAGTGATTCACGCTGTATTAAATCTGCATAAACATAAAGCAATATCAATTCACCGAAGAAATAAGATTATAACATTTGTTCAAATAGATGAGCAAGATACCAAACTTGTGAAAAATCAGAGTTTGGAAATTGCTAGAGATATCGTTGAAAAATGTCAAAAACAGTTTGGTGCTGTTGATATGCATATTGGTATCGGTAAAGTTTATGAAATTTTATCCATGAGTAAGAGTTTTAAAGAAGCCCAAGAAGCGATCAATATGGAATTTAGGCTTCAAGATGCTGCAAAAGTAGCACACTATGAAAATTATATGATTTACAATTTACTTGGGGCCGAACTTTCAAAAGAGAAACTCAAAGAGTTCTATGATAAGACTGTTGGTAATCTTGTAGACTATGACAAAGAAAACAACACCAATCTTGTAGAGTCACTTAAAACTTACTTTGCGCATAATGGCAACATCTCGGAGGCAAGTAAAGAGATGTTTATTCATAGAAACACTTTTATTTATCGCATTGAAAAGATAAAATCAATTCTTGCAAGTGATCTCAAAGACAGTGAAGCACTATTGGAACTTCAACTTGGACTAAAAATTATGGATTATTTATTATTGGGCAATATGCCTAACTGAATTGTATAGATTTTAGAAATTCATCCAATGACCATCCTTTTTATATCTCATATACTGAATATGAGAAAAGGGGATGGTCATTTTGTTTTATGTTACAGCTATTCATCAAACGAAGATGAACAAGATTAAACGTATATCAGAATTTATATGTGTTCAAGTTTTTGATAAAATGGCCAATTTTGTAGCTGGTGATGAAATGTTCACGATACAAAATCCAGATGTCGAACGCTCTGTAGCAGCGCTGATACTGACAAGGAAAATCAATTTTAAAAAATTACCTCTTAAACCAGGTGATCGTCTAGAAATTGTTGGAGATTGTATTTGCAATGACAACATCATATTTAACATTGCAAAAGCTGTACCTTTTGAGACGAATTTCAAACTTGCTGATATGAATAACTGGGATGAAGAACGTCTTATGAATGCTGCATTTATGGTTAAAAGTCAAATTGTAACTTCTAGTCATAATGGCGTTGGTATCGGTAATTGTTTGATCTATGAACAATTTAAGCCGCTGGATCTTGTTCAGCAAAAGTTTGTAAGATTGATTACACCTTTTGAATGTACGAATCAATGGCAGATTGATCAGTTCACTAGAACAATTGATCAAATCATAGGACTTGGCCCTGGCTTAACGCCGTCAGGAGATGACTTTTTAATAGGATTTTTAAGTGTCATTAGATTTTTTTCCGAAAATTCACAAATTAATCATCATTTAAATCGAATTGAAGAAAGGGTTGAATCTTTATTGTTTAAGACAACAGTGGTTTCAAAAGCCTTTTTAAGCGGTGCAATTGATGGTCAATTTGCCCAAAGTATCTGCCTTTATTTTGAAGCGCTGGATAATGAAGATAAAACTTTACAACATAGAAGTTTAGAAAAAATCGCACAACATGGTAGTAGTTCTGGTGTAGATACACTTAATGGGATATTGTTTGGAATCAAATGGATTATGGGGAATTTAAAACAGGCGAATCATTAAATTTTAAAGGAGATTTTAAATGGTAAAGAAGAGCATTATTAAAGAAAATGCTTACTACGATTCAGTGACCCTTATGCTGATATCTAGTGAAGTAAATGCTATGGAAGGCGTTGAAAACGCAGCAGTTATGATGGGTACAGATCAGAATAAGGATTTAATGTACGATTCTGGTCTAATTGATGACAAAGATTTAGAGCACATCAATGCCAATCATATGGTAATTGGCGTTTTAGCACAGTCAGAAGAAATTGCTGATCAAGTTATTGAAAAAGTCAATATGTCATTAGACCAGAAGAAAACAAGTACTGCAGGTGGAGCGGTGCGCACTAAAACAGCAAGCTCTGCAGTTAATAAATTAGGAACAGCTAATATGACCATTATCTCTGTTCCTGGAAGATTTGCTAAAAATGAAGCGATGAGAGCAATGGATCTGGGACTCAATGTACTTTTGTTCTCTGATAATGTATCACTTGAAGAAGAAATTGAGCTTAAAAAAGTTGCTGTTGAGAAACAACTATTATTGATGGGACCTGACTGTGGAACTGCTATTATCAATGGCGTATCACTTGGGTTTGCAAATAAAGTAGCTAGAGGACACGTTGGTATCGTAGCGGCAGCTGGTACAGGTTTACAAGAAGCATCTGTAATCGTTGATCGATATGGTGCTGGCATATCACAAGCACTTGGAACTGGTGGTAGAGACCTTAAAAAAGAAGTGGGCGGTATGATGATGCTCATGGGTATAGAGGCTTTGATTGAAGATGATGAGACTAAAGTAATCTTAATCGTATCTAAACCTGCTGCAAAAGAAGTGATGGATCAAGTAATTGATAAATTAATGGAAACAAGCAAACCGAAAGTTCTTTGTATACTAGGCGGAGAGCGTCAGACGTCTAAAGAAAATGGCGTATACTATGCTGAAACATTAGAAGATGCAGGGATCATTGCTGCAAGACTATCACAAGGTAAAGAAGATATAACAACCTATTTTTCTAAAGACAAATCCGAAATTGAATCAATAGTTTATAATGAATCTGCAAAATTCAAAAGCAATCAAAATTACTTGAGAGGATTATATGCTGGTGGAACACTTACTTATGAATCGATGTTAGTTGCCAGAGATATAATTGGCGAAACGTATTCTAACACACCTCTTAAATCAAGTTTATTGCTGACAGATGTAAAAAATAGCGTTAAAAATACAGTGCTAGATATGGGTGATGATGAGTTTACAAATGGTAGACCTCATCCGATGATCGATACAAGACTTCGTGTTGAGCGTATTAAGAAAGAAGTGATGGATGAAGAAGTTGCCGTTATATTATTAGATTGTGTAATCGGCTATGGTGCTAACGAAGATCCTGCAGGTGATCTTGCTAAAGTCGTTAAAGAAGCAAAAAATCTGGCTCAAAATGAGGGACGACATATTAGTTTTGTTGCATCAGTATGTGGTACTGAAAAAGATATTCAAGTTAGAATGGCGCAGGAAAACAAACTTAAAGAAGCGGGCGTAATTGTAATGGATAGCAACGCACAGGCAGCTAGATTAGCGGCACTAATCGTCAATAGAGGTGCAATGTTAGAATCACTTAGTTGGGAGGTTAATTAATGAAAGTAAATACTTTATTTAAATCTGAACTTAGAGTTGTAAATATTGGAATCGAAAGTTTTTTCAACGCATTACAAGATCAGCAAGTACCAAGTGCCCATGTGAAGTGGCAGCCACCAGCTGGTGGAAATGCCAAAATGATGGAACTACTAGAATTTCTTAAAAAATAAAGATAGGAGCGAACAACATGAATAAAATCGATATAGCAAATCAAAAAGCACTTGAAATTGTGAATAAAGGCGAACCTGTACTCGTAGATATTAAGTTTGCCAAAGACGTATTGCCAGGTATGGCTAAAAACGTTATAGGTCATGCTGGTCCTCCAATTACTTGGGCGGAAATGTGTGGTCCTATGAAAGGCGCTGTAATTGGTGCGATTAAATATGAAGGCCTTGCGACAACAGATGAAGAAGCTGTAAAACTCGTTGAAAGTGATGGCGTTATCTTTAAACACAATCATAGTATGGGGGCTGTGGGACCAATGACTGGGATGATCACTTACTCTATGCCGCTATATGAAGTGAAAAATATGACTTTTGGTAATGTTGGCTACTGTACTTTCAATGAAGGTTTAGGAAAAGTAATGCGTTTTGGTGCAAATGACGAGACTGTTATTAAAAGACTTAAATGGCTTGAAGAAGTACTCGCTCCTGTTTTAAAGAAAATGCTTAGCGAATATGGTCCAATGAATTTAAAAATCATCATTACAAAAGCACTTGCAATGGGTGATGAGATGCATCAAAGAAATGTTGCAGCATCTGCTTTATTTTTAAAAGAACTTGCCCCTAAACTAGTCACTGTTATTGAAGATAAAGAAGTTTTAAAAGAAGTAATGGAGTTTGTGACAGGTAATGAACAGTTTTTCCTAAATTTAGCGATGGCTGCTGGAAAATCTATTATGGATCCTGCAAAAAACATCAAGGACAGTACACTTGTAACTGCCATGAGTAGAAACGGTACAAACTTTGGTATAAAGGTAAGTGGTCTTGGAGAAAGATGGTTTGAAGCACCTGTTGAGATGCCAGTTGGATTATATTTCCCTGGATACTCTGAAAAAGATGCAAATCCTGATATGGGTGATAGCACAATTGTAGAGACTTATGGTATTGGTGGTTTTGCAATGGGTTCAGCACCAGCAGTAGTAAGATTTGTAGGCGCTGCATCTGTTGAAGCAGCACTAGATTATACACGTGATATGGGTGAAATTACCATAGGAAAAAGCCCTCACTACATTATTCCAAATATGAACTTCGAAGGTGTTCCAACAGGGATTGATATTCGAAAAGTTGTCGAATTTGGTTTAGCGCCAGTGATTAACACAGGTATGGCACACAAAGAACCTGGAATTGGTCAAGTAGGAGCGGGGATTGTAAAAGCACCGATGTCTTGCTTTACTCAAGCTGTAGAAGCATTTGCAGCACAATATAAACCGGAGGAATAAATGGCTAATCATAAACGTGTATTAATTGCTATTGGCGGTAATGCCATTACACAAGAAGGACAAGTGGGAACCATAGCCGAACAAATGGAAAACATTGAGCAAAGTCTAAGTCCAGTTGTAAAAATGTTGACAGATGGCTATGACCTTATCATTACACATGGTAATGGTCCACAAGTAGGCAGTGCACTGATTAAAGAAGAAACGAGTAAAAATAAGGTGCCGGCATACCCTTTAGATATTTTAAATGCCCAGACACAGGGCAGTATAGGGGTCCTTATAGAGCAAGCTTTGAAAAACAAATTGAGACTTGCAAGGTCAACTAGAGAAGTCGCAACCTTAATTACTCAAGTTTTAGTTGATCCTAAAGATCCAAGGTTTGAAAATCCTTCAAAACCAGTAGGTCCGTTTTACACAGAGGAACAATTGAAACAATTAAAGTCTGAAGAACCTTCAGCAAGAGATTTTACATGGGTGGAAGATAGCGGAAGAGGTTATAGAAGGGTCGTACCATCGCCTTTACCAGTGGATATCTTAAATAAAAAAGCGATTCAATCTTTAGCGGAAAATCATTTTGTGGTTGTTGCCGGAGGAGGGGGCGGTATCCCAGTTGTAGAAGATAATGGTCAGTTCATTGGGGTCGAGGCTGTTATAGATAAAGATTTTGCAAGTGCTTTAATTGCTGCACAAATCGAAGCTGATATTTTCATGATATTAACAGGTGTTTCTAGAGTGATGTTGAATTATGGAAAACCGAATCAAGTTGAACTCGCTGAGATGACGGTCGCTCAGGCTAAAAAATATATGAATGAAGGTCAATTTCCAAAAGGCAGTATGGGGCCTAAAATTGAAGCCGCAATTTCATATATTGAAAATGGTGGAAAGCAAGTTATTATCACTTCAATTGATAAAGTTGAAGCAGCATTAAATGGTGAAACTGGAACAAAAATTGTTAGATAAGATTAATTGTTTTAAATGGTTAAAAGGGGTTAATAATTCTGAAGAAGGAGAACAAATATGAAAAAAACAAAGTTCGCAGGTATAGCACTAATTTTATTATTAATGATTACACTCTTCTCAGGATCAGTGGTGTTTGCAGACACAGCAACTGAAACTGTCAAGGAAGTTCCATCTGGATTATATGCGATTTTGACTGTTATTCCATTAGCAGTTATATTAGTACTGTTATTTATGAAAGTTAATATGCTTGTAGCCGGTTTAATTGGTGGTATAATGGCTATGGTTATTGGTGGCATATCTCTTGCTACAGCAAATTCACTATTCCTTGCTGCAATACCGAGCATGCTTTCGATTACCGTCCCAATTATCAACTCAGCTGTTGCGACAGCAGTGTTTAAATCAGGTGGTTATACATCAGCCTTAGCACTTGTTAGAAGAGGTATTGGTGGAAAAGTCGAGTACTTTGCAGCATTTATCGTAATTCTAATGTCAGCAGCGACATATATGTCTGGTATTGGCGGAGGTACTGCGATGGTTCTTGCACCACTTGCTTTTGCAGCAGTGGGTGCTATTCCTGAGTTAATTGCAGCGATGTGTTTAGCTGCAGCAGTTTCATTTACAACATCTCCAGCATCACTTGAGTCTGGCATCGTATCAAAACTTACTGGAAGTCCTGTGACAGAATATGTCGCAACGATGAGACCTTATTGGCTCATCTTTGTAGCAGTAGCAGTTGTCATTGGTTTTATCGGTGCAAAACGTAGAAAAACACTTTTCCAAAGTGAAGAAACTGATGAAGTTAAAAATAAAACAACAAAAGAATTATGGTTAAATACAATGCCTGCAATTTTCTTGTTATTTGCAGTTCTTGCAGGACCTTATATCAATAAAGCGATTGGTATGCCAATTCTTGGACCAATGATGTACATGATCATCACAGTAGGATTAATTGCACTTTGTACTAAATTTACTTTACCACAATCGGCAGATGCGTTAATTGAAGGTTCGACTTATATCCTTACACGTCTATTCCAAGTTGGTATTTTCTTAACCTTTATCAATATCATCGGAGAAACAGGTGCCTTTGGCGCGATTGTAAGTGTTGCACAAGCTGCACCATCTGCACTGGTTGTACCTGTAGCTGTACTTGCTGGATTTGCAATTGGTGTACCTGCTGGTGCTTATGTGGGTACTATATTAACACTTGTATTACCTGTTGCAATCACACTTGGATTACCATTACAAGCTATTGGTTTTATCGCAATGGGCGTTGGACTTGGTAGTCAGATGAGTTTCGTAAATATTACGATGCAAGCGCAGTCTTCTGGATTCCAAATTCCAATTTTACAAGTTGTAAAAGGAAACTCAAAGTGGATATTAGGTTCACTTGTAATTTTGTTAGTGATATCATTTTTCGCATAATTGAATTAGGAGGCACAAATGGAACTTTTAATTAAAAATGTAATCATCGATGAAAGTAATAAACCTGTTGATATTGCTATTGAAAATGGATTTATTAAGAAAATAGCAGAAAATATTGTTGCTCCAGCTGATCGTGTAATATATGGAGAAGGACATGTGGTGATTCCAGGTCTGGTTGAAGCACATCTTCATCTTGATAAGGCACTGATTGCAGGTAGATTACCAAACAAATCAGGAACACTTAAAGAGGCAATTGAAGTCACTGGAAAACTTAAATCAACTTTTACGAAAGAAGATGTAATGACCAGAGCAACTGAAGCAATAGAGATGTTGATCCAAAATGGAACGACCTATGTACGTACACACGCTGAGTTTGATCCAAGTGGTGGTTTTCATGGATTTGAGACTATTATGGCGCTTAAAGATAAATATAAAGAGGTTATCGATATCCAAGTGGTTGCTTTTCCTCAAGAGGGCATATTTAAATCACCAGGAACTGAAGAAATGATGCATAGAGCTATGGAATTAGGCGCAGATGTAGTAGGTGGTATACCTTACAATGATACAGATGCCATAGCACATATTGATCTGATATTTGAAATTGCTAAGAAATATGATAGAGATATAGATCTACATCAAGATTTCAAAGATGAATACGAAGGACAAACCATTGCTTATTTATGTGAGAAAACCATAAAAGAAGGTTATCAAGGAAGGGTGTCAGTTGGCCATCTTACTACCCTTGGTGCGATGCCAGATGCTGAGTTAAACCCTATAATTGAGCTAATGGCAAAAGCGCAAATCAATGTAATGTGTTTACCTATGACCGATTTACACCTCGGTGGTAGAAATGATGAATACAATGTTAGAAGAGCTGTAACGCCAGTTAGGAAACTAAGAGACGGTGGTGTCAATGTCTGTTTAGCAACGAATAATATCAGAAATCCATTTACACCTTATGGTAATGGTGATTTGTTACAAGTAGCAATGCTGGCAATTCCTGTTGCGCATCTTGGCGGTGCTGATGATTTACACACAACACTACCTATGATCACAGAAAATCCTGCTAAAGCACTAAAATTGAGAAATTATGGTGTTAAAGTAGGGTGCGAAGCGACGTTAGTTGTTTTAGACACAAAAGATTACCATAATACAATACTAGACATGCCAGAGCGATTATTTGTGATAAAAAATGGACATGTTACCATTGAACTTAAAAGACAACTTACTAAGAATTATTAATCAATAGAGAAAAACTTAGGAATGATCAAGTAACAATAATGACCATAAAAAAAGGATGAGTATTCATCCTTTTTTTTATGGTCATTTTGCACAATAGAATGAAAGCTATTTAGTATAGCCCTACAATGACTGTACTATAAAAAAAACATAAAATAGAATTAGAAGACGCAGTAATTATTTAGGAGGTTTTTATGAAAAATATAAGAATATATAGCTTGGTGATCTTAATTTTAAGCATATCTGTTTTTGTGTTAGTGGGATGTTCAAACGACACATCTGTCATCACGATAAAATTAAGCCATGACTTACTTGAAAATACACCTCAACATGTTGGTGCATTAGCGTTTAAGTCAGAGGTTGAAACAAAGAGTGAGGGTAGAATTAAAGTGGAAATTTTTCCTGCAGGGCAGCTAGGAAGTGATGTGGAAGTGACTGAGATGATGCAATTAGGAACGCTACAAGCTGGTCTAGTACCAACCGCTAAGCTCAGTGGTTTTGCACCTGAACTCCAAATTGTAGACCTTCCTTTTATCTTTGAATCTCGTGATATCGCATATGCGGTATTAGATTCAGAGTTTAAAAATACGGTTTTCGAATCGCTTTTGGAAAAGAAACTTAAAGGAATCGCATTTTGGGAAAGTGGATTTAAACAATTTACATCAAATTTTGATATATCAAGTCCAAATGACTTAATGAACCGAAAAATAAGGGTTATGGAAAGTCCAATGCTCATAGAGCAGTATAAAATGGTAGGGGCGAATCCTACGCCTATTGATTTCTCTGAAACTTATAATGCGCTTCAACAGGGCGTAGTAGAGATGCAAGAAAATCCTTTGGTCTCAATTGTTAATATGAAGTTTTATGAAGTACAAGATGTTTTAACGATGAGTAATCACGGTTATCTTGCTTACGCGTTTTTACTCAGTAAAGATTTTTGGGATGGTTTATCAGAAACAGATCAAGAGATCGTCGAATCAGCAGCAATGAATGCTGCTAAAGTAGAGCGCGAAGAAACAATTGCCAGTGAAGAAGTCTATCTTCAGACGATTAAGGATAGTGGTACGTTGGTTAACGAAATAGATGATGCACAGCGTGCTGCTTTTATCAACGCATGGCAGCCTTTAAAAGATGACTATACACATATTTTGGGAGCTGATTTGATGGACCAATTGGATCAAGCGATAAAAGATGCCCAGCAAAAATAATATGAGTGAGGATTAAATAAAAAGTTAGGGGTGGATATGTTGGACAAAATTCTTGCTAAAGTTGAAAATACAATAATCGTAGGTGCACTGTTGTCTAGTGTCCTAGCACTTATGGTCAATATTGTATTACGGTATATATTTAAATCCGGTTTGATATGGGCTGAAGAATATGCGAGATTTGCTATTGTTTGGCTAACTTTTATCGGTGCAAGTGTAGTGATAAGAGAAGGCGAACATTTATCTGTGGGGATTGTGATGGAACTTTTGAAAAATCGTAAAGCTAAAGTCTTTGTAGAGAAGACTGGCATTTTATTGGCACTATTATTTAGCGTGTTCTTGATTGTATTTGGAGGTCAACTTACGGTAGAAACCTATAAACTTGGACAAGTTAGTCCATCACTACAACTTCCCATGTGGACCGTTTATAGTGCGGTTCCCATGGGGGGCTTGCTGACCAGTTATAGATTTATACAACTTTTAAGGAGAAAGACATGATTGCTTTTGTATTTGTTTTACTGCTTGCAATGATGCTAATGACGACGCCAATATATGTTGCGCTGGCAGGTACAGTAACGGTTGTTTTTGCGCTTTTCAGTGATATTCCACTTATGATTGTCATTCAGAGAATGTTTGCAGGCATCAATAAATTTTCGCTGATGTCTATTCCTTTTTTTATCTTAGCAGCAAATGTAATGAGTTATGGTGGCATTTCAAAACGAATCATAAAGCTTGCTAATATATTGGTGGGTGAATTACCTGGTGGACTTGCAATGACAGTTGTGCTCGCAAGTATGTTCTTTGGTGCAATTTCAGGGTCAGCACCGGCTACTGTTATCTCAGTGGGTGCGTTACTTTATCCTGCATTACTAGAAAAAAAATATGGTGAACACTTCTCCGCGGGAATCGTAACTGCTTCAGGATCACTTGGTATTATTATTCCACCTTCTGTGACGATGATCGTCTATGGTGCGATAACAGGTGCATCAGTTGGTGCTTTGTTTATGTCGGGGTTCGGGGCAGGAGTTGTATTTTCACTGGGTTTTATCCTGTATGCATTTCTATATGGCAAAAAACATAAAGCGGTGATTACGACGCAAACGTATACGATAAAAGAAAAAATTAAGGCGCTTAAAGATGCTGCTTGGGGGATGGGAATACCGATCATCATATTAGGCGGAATCTATAGTGGAATTTTCACTCCGACTGAAGCATCTGCAGTTGCTGTTTTCTATGCACTCTTTGTAGCACTTATTATTTATCGAGAGATGACAGTCAAAAGCATAACCCAAATGTTTGTTAGGTCGTCTGTAACAACTGCACAGGTCATGATATTACTTTCCGCAGCTTCAATTTTTGCATGGCTACTGACTTCAGAAGGTGCGACGACGCTCCTTGCGAGTAGCATGCTTCAGTTTAGCTCACACCCTTTGGTGATTTTGATGATGATGAATGTGATCTTTTTAGTGGGTGGGATGTTTATTGATGGCGCGTCGCTAATAATGATCTTAGTACCTCTAATTTATCCCATTGCCACTCGAGTGGGAATTGATCCAATCCACTTAGGGATTGTTATCACTGTCAATTGTGCGATTGGGATGTTTACACCGCCATTTGGACTCAATTTATTTGTAGCTTCGGGCATAACAAACAAACCATTATCATTTATAAGTAAATCTGTATTGCCTTTTATAGCAATATCTATGGTAATCCTGATTATAATTACGTTGTTTCCTAGCTTAAGTTTGTGGCTTCCAAACGTCATTTATAAGTAATCATACAAAATAAGCGCTTACAATTAAACTTGTAGGCGCTTATTTTATAGTGTGCTCTAAAATTTATTTATTTAGCATAGATTGATAGAGTGGACATGTCCTTAGAAGGTGCTCATGTGTTCCTCTAGAGACCAGGTTGCCTTGGTCCATGACATAGATATCTTTCATCTGTTCCATGCCTGTGAGACGGTGTGTGATCCATATAAGTGTATGGTTTGTACTTTCAAGTAGATTGTGCATAATTTCATTTTCTTTCTCGCGTTCAAGACCTGAGAAAGCTTCATCAAGTATTAAAAAAGGTTTGTCTCTTAAAAGTGCCCTTGCGAGTCCTAAGCGTTGTCTTTGACCTCCAGAAAGGCGTACACCATCTTCTCCAATCCATGGGTTTGTATCAGTCCAGAAAACTGGATCAAGGCCAGAGCGTTCTAATGACATGTTAAGGTCTGGATGATCTTCTTTAACAAATAAGTTTGAGATAAATCGATCGTTAAAGAGATAGATGTCTTGATTTACAACACTAAAATATTCAGCAAGATCATGATAATTTGCTTCATCATAAAATCCGCAAAGCAGAGCTGCCAAAGTGCTTTTACCAGAACCAGAAGGTCCTACAATTGCAATGTGCTTACCTGTTTCTAAAGTGAAACTCGGAAAATTTATTTTGAAATCAGAATGTTTATAATTAAAATCAATTGTATCATAATGAATTGAACTTAGTTGATCCTCTTCATCCCTCAAAATTTTAAAAGCATGATTGTTTGATGCGCTTGGTGGATTAGGTTCACTAGAAGTAAAAGAAACGATATTGGCAGCACTTACAACACATGCATCAGTTTTTATAAAAAAATTAAGTACAGTAGGTGCTGCTTCATACAAACTAAAAGTGGCTAATACAAATGTAGCTAACCAAACGCCGTCAAGTGCCTTATTTTGAATGAGTATGATCCCTACAATAATCAAGATTAAGATGTGTAAATTGATCAATATTTGTTGCAAATTGCTTGAAATAATATTTACTTGATTCATCGCTGTACATATTTGTTCTGTTTGCTGAGCTTGTTTGTTGACGGCGTTACGTTTAGCTAGTTTAGTACCATGCCATTTTAGCAAACTATGGAAATCAACATAACTGGAAAAGTCTGAATGATACACCTTTTTTGCCATTGTAAATTGGTGTGAAGTACTTTTGGTGATACGATTGATGATCCAAGCAACCCCTATAGTTGAAATCGGATAAAACACAAAAAAGAGCAGTGCTTGTATTTTATGGAGTTGCCATAAACCAACTGTTGCAATTAACCAGATCAAAATAGAACTCAATAAAGGTAAAATACCTCTCAGAAAATAATCTTGTAAAGTTTCTATGTCTAAGGTTAGAAGGTGAAAAGCATTTTTTCGGTTGAGATTAGTGATCATTTCACCAGAAAGTCTGCTGACGCTTTGGTACAGCTTTATACGCAATTGACTAAGGTATAAAAAAACTGCATTATGCGATAGAAGTCTTTCGACATAACGGAAAACTGCACGTCCAATACCTAAAAATCGCACGATTGTTATAGCAAGCATGATTTCTGCTATGGATGGCATCAGTGCTGAAAAAGAAATGATGTATGCAGAAAAAGCCATTAATCCAGTGGAAAAAAGTACAGTTAATACGGAAAAAAAAGTAGCATAAATAAGTGGTTTTCGATGTTTAATAAATAAAAGTGAATATAACGCTTTTAGAGGGTTAACGGTTTTCATACGCACCTCCATCAAGCGATACGGTATCATGGCAAAGTGATAAGGTCGTTATATTATGCGTTGCAATCACCAGTGTTCTCATGTATGAGATGCGTTTTAATGCCATAAGAACCTGTTGTTCACATGTTTTATCAAGTGCACTTGTTGGTTCATCAAGAAGAATGATTTCAGTTTCTCGTAGGCAAGCCCTTGTAAGAGCAACTAGTTGCTTTTCACCACCACTTAGTGGTTGAAAACCTTCACCAACACAGGTCATAAGTCCAAGTGGAAGACGATTGATCACTGCATCAAGACCAGTTAGTTTACTATATTTAGTAATCATTTCTTCATTAATATTTGGTGCATCAAGTTTTAAATTATATAAAAGGGTCCCACTTAATAGGTTACTTTTTTGGGGCATATATGTCATGGAGTTGATTAATGTGGACTCATTATAATCAGATAAATGTTTATCTTTGAAATAGATTGTTCCTTCTTTTGGTGTGAGTTCACCTAATAATAATTTAAGCAAAGTGGTCTTTCCAACACCACTTTTTCCAACAACTCCAAATATTTGTCTATTAGGAATTGCCAAAGATAAATTTGATATAATTGGTATATCTTGCACATAATAAAATGAAATGTTATCTAATTCGAAGAGCGGTGTATGATCATTGATGTTGAGGTTTTCAGTACCAGAATCCTTATGCTTTGAGATGATATTGTCTATATTTATTGTGTGATTTTGCGTGTAAGTCGCAATTAAAGTTTTAAACTCACTAGAGATGTTTTTGGCATTCATCGAACTATGAAATTTCAGTCCAAGTTGTCGTAATGGTTGGAAAAACTCTGGTGTCAATAACAATACAGCTAAAGCAGGAGCAAAAGACAGCTCACCATATAGAAGTCTTAAACCAAGAGATACGGCAATAACAGCAGTGCTAATCGTTGTGCAAAGTTCAAGTGCAAGTGCAGAGAGAAAAGTAATCTTCATTAAATTAAATGTTTGCTTTCTATAAGCCTCACTAATTCGGCTGACATTTTGTGCTTGAACTTTCTCTTTTTGAAAATACCGTATAGTGGGCATTCCCTTTAGTAGATCAAGTAAATGACCATTCATCCTTTTTAAAGTGAGCCATTGCTTTTGGTTTTCTCCTTCTGCATTTTTACCGATAAGGATCATAAATACTGGAATCAAGGGGGCTGTAACCATCATGATTAGACCAGAGATCCAATCGAGATAAAGTGTATAAGCCAATATAAGAGTAGCGTTTATGAGCATAAATATAAGGTGAGGTAAAAATTCAGCATAATAGGCATCAGTACTTTCAACACCTTCTGTTGCAAGTGTTGTTATCAGTCCTGAGATAGGTTGATCATCATCTTCTATATCATCTAATCCCTCTACCATTGATGTGAGTTCAGTTCTAAGAGAAAATTTGGCAGCTGAAGTTTGTTTCCTATTATACCACTCAAAAACTCCTTGGAAGAAGGGTCTTAACAGCAAAACCATAAACAGTAGTCCAAGCGGTGATAAAACTGACTGTATAGGAAGTCCCTTTAGGAAGACTCTGTTGATGACACTTGAAATTAGCAGCGCTTGCGCGATGGCAAGCACTGCTAAAGGTAACGCTAATAAACCGTTGAAAACAATGTACTTTTTTATTGATTTTATCTTTTGTATCAAGAATTTATCTATCATATTGCCTCGATATAATTTAGTAGTTTACATCTTTTAATGTCATACGCGCTTTAAAAACCCTAAAAGTCCAGTATTGATAAGCTAGGATAAAAGGGAGTAGTGTAAGTGCAATAACACTCATTACTTTAAGTGTATAATCACTTGATGCAGCATCAATTAAGGTTAAATTGTTGGCACTGCCTAAACTTGAAATCATCGCATTAGGAAATAATCCTGTGAAAAGAGCAGTCATAGTTAAAGCAATCACTAGAAAGTTTAGCAGTAGCGTTATCTTGATTTTACCACTTCTAAACATTAAATAGGATATAATTAATATGATACCAGAACTAATCAGTATGATTCCTGAAAGTAGAGATGTGCCTTTTAGAGATACATAAGCGGTCACAATGAAGAGTACGTATGCAATTAATGCAAAAATACCTAGTTTTTTCCCAATTTTCAAACTGTTTGTCTCTACGACGCCACTCGATTTATTGGCTAAATATACAGCGCCGTGAAATACAATAAACAAGCAGCCATAAAGGCCAGCAGCAAGTGTAAAAGGTGTTAAAAGGTCCCAAAAACCACCTACGTATTCCAATTTGCCATTAGCTATTTCTATAGGCGTACCTCCTATAAGATTTGCAAAAGCAACAGGTAGTAAGATCGCATTGATTAAACTGGAAAGAGAAAGTGCAGTATCCCAGTTATCTCGCCAAAATCGCGAATCACTTTTATTCCTAAACTCAAAGGTAACACCACGCACAATTAAACTTGCGAGTACTATAAATAGAGCTAGATAAAAGCCACTAAACATTGTAGCATACCAATATGGAAAGGCTGCAAACATTGCACCGCCAGCTGTAAGTAGCCAAACTTCATTTCCATCCCAAACAGGACCTATTGTCCCAATGGCGATTTGTCTTTGTTCGTCACCCTTTGCTACAAAAGGCAGTAGGATGCCAACGCCAAAATCAAATCCTTCTAAAAAAATGAAGCCAGTAAATAGAATGCCTATTAAAAGAAACCATAAATTAGTCAAATTTACCATGTGATTAGCACCTCACTTTCGGATTTTACAGATTCATCAATATCAGCAAAGCCTTTTTTAATATAATTCACCATCAAGGTGACATCAATTAATGCCAATATACCATAGAGTATTACAAATCCGATTAAACTTATTAGCATAGAAGTTGTTCCTACTGAACTTGCAGTTGTTAAACCATCTTGTAGCGTTAACAAGCCTTGTACAACCCATGGTTGTCGGCCAACTTCTGTAAAGATCCATCCAAATGTGTTACAAAGATAAGGAAGTGGCAGTAAAACTGCTAAAAGGATATAAAACCAAGCATGCCCTGTCAATTTTTTTGCAAAGATGACTGTCATTAACATGATCAATAACATGAAACTACCGGCATATACCATTATTCTAAAACTATAGTACATGAGCGTAACCGGAGGGGTGTAATCTCCAGGACCATAAGTTTGTTCATATTCTGCTTGTAAATCGTTGATACCTCTAACAGTTGCGTTTGGATCGTTAAATGCAAGTATACTTAAACCATACGGGATTTCAAGAGAGATCCCATTGGTTTTTCTTTTTTCATCAATGATCGAGAAAATGCTAAACGGTGCTTGTTCAGTTGTATCCCACAGTGCTTCAGAAGTAGCGATTTTCATAGGTTGATATTTTGCAATGTATTTGCCTTGACCATCACCTGCCCAGACGGATACCAAAAGTGCAATTAATGCAAACAATGCAACGGGTCTGATGAGTCTTTTAAATACATCGTTTTTCTTATTAATTAGTAAATTGATGGCGCTAATTGCTAGAACGAAAATAGCACCTGTTGCAAAACCAGAAGCTAAAACATGTGGAAATTGGACCCAAACATGCGGGTTGGAGATGAGTTCAAAAAAGTTTGTCATCTCAGCGCGAGGGCCAAATGCACTTTCTCTTAAAACAAACCCTGTAGGTGCTTGCATAAAAGAATTTGCAATAATAATCCATAGTGAAGATATTGAGGCAGCAATAGCAACAATCCATATAGTTGCTAGGTGTAATTTGGGGGAGAGTTTATCTCGTCCGAAAATCCATAGTCCTAAGAAAGTTGATTCAAGGAAGAAGGCAGCCAATGCTTCGATAGCAAGTGGTGCTCCAAAAACATCTCCTACGAACCTAGAATAATTTGACCAATTCATACCGAACTGAAACTCTTGAACAATCCCTGTAACAACACCAAGTGAAAAGTTGATAAGAAACAGCGTTCCGAAATACCTTGTTAAAGTATCCCACCCTTTATCTTTGGTTTTGTAATATTTGTACTGCATCCAAGCAACTATAAATGATAGTCCAAGTGTAAGCGGTACAAATAAAAAGTGATAAATGGTCGTTGCTGCAAACTGCAAACGTGCTAAAGTCAATAAATCCATATAAATACC
This sequence comes from Fusibacter bizertensis, assembly GCF_029914245.1. Classification (GTDB taxonomy): domain Bacteria; phylum Bacillota; class Clostridia; order Peptostreptococcales; family Acidaminobacteraceae; genus Fusibacter_C; species Fusibacter_C bizertensis. The sequence continues at coordinate 304,997 of NZ_JARYZI010000003.1, read as the reverse complement.
ACCTGTCTTTCTTTTTTGAGTATATACTCCGCGATATTTATACCCTAATAATATTTACATAACACACTAAATTTTATTTAGTTAACATGTGTCAGCTTAGTCATTGTTTGAAATTAGCAGCCGGTGGTATATCAAAATATAAGGAAAATGTACTAAAATCAAAGCATTGGCAATCGTGAAATTTGTGTTACAAATGTTAGTTTATTGAAAATATACTTGATTACATCAGCAAATGTGTGTACAGTAATTATATTATTTATTTTGAAGGAGTATAATTTGATGATGTATGTTTTGCTAATCCTAGGCTTTTTACTATTGATAAAAGGCGCAGATTATTTTGTAGATGGTGCTTCAGGAATTGCGAAGTATTATAGAATTCCTCCAATTATAATTGGATTGACGATAGTAGCTTTTGGTACTTCTGCCCCTGAAGCAGCAGTTAGTATAAGTGCTGCACTCAAAGGAAGTAATGGAATTTCACTGGGAAATGTTCTTGGAAGTAATATTTTTAACATATCTGTGATTATAGGGATCACATCATTTTTGAGTGCGCTTAGTGTTCAAAAACAAACCATAAGAAAAGAAATCCCCTTTACACTTTTAGGGGGTGTAGCGCTTTTGGTCCTTGCAAATGATTCAATATTAAATGGTACAAAACAGATGGTGATTAGCCAATCTGACGGTATTATATTACTACTTTTTTTTACAGTGTTTTTATACTACATTGTAGAAGCTGCACTTAATAGCAAAGAGCCTCAGGATAATTTTCTACCAGAATCTCATAGAGAATCTTTAAAACTTGGCCCCAACTTAGTTTATACACTTGGTGGAATGGCGGGTATAATTATAGGTGGGGAACTTGTCGTTAGTAGTAGTGTGAAAATTGCTACGAGTTTTGGTATTAGTCAAACGATTATAGGTCTTACAATTGTTTCGATAGGTACTTCGTTACCAGAGCTTATAACAAGTATTACAGCTGCAAGAAAAAAGAATACAGATATCGCTGTTGGAAATATAATAGGAAGCAATATTTTCAATGTGCTTTTTGTTTTAGGAATTTCGGCGTCGATACACTCAATTGTTGTAGAGCCTAAGCTAATCATGGAACTTTTTATCAATATTATTTTGACAGTTGTTTTATTTATCTTTTCTAGGACGAACAACAAGATAGTTCGTGGTGAAGGCGCTGTTTTTATATTGTTTTATGTAGTTTACATGGGTTATTTACTAGCAACCAATTTATAAAGCCCAATTACGGAGGTGGCTATTATGGCAATGACAATGACACTTCGCGAATATTATGAAGATGCCAAATCAAAAGGAAAAAAAGAATACAATAGATTTAAAGCCCGAGGTAAATCGGGGCACTTAAGTTCACTTGATGGACTTTTAAAAGATGTAGATATCGTAGGCACCGTGTCTTTGGGAAATTATGAAATCCCGCTTCATAAAGTAGTAGGAACTTATTATCATGCTCGGCGGATGCTATTTTCTAAGAGTTTTTTACCCCTTGAATCAGATACAAGTGAGTTTGGATTGAAATGGATCGAGGTTTGTAGAGCACATTTGGAAGAGGGCATTAGAGATTCAATAAAAGTTTATGAGTATCTAAATTTTTATTATGTAATGGAAGGCAATAAACGCGTCAGTGTACTTAAATATTTTGATGCGGTTACTGTTCAAGCTGAGATTATCAGATTAATTCCAAAATTTGATCCTGATGATGAGGATATTGTTAATTATTATGCCTTCTTAGAGTTCTTTGATGTGACTAAACTCGTGTCTATCTGGTTAAGTAAACCAAGACGATTCAAAAGGCTATTATCCTATTTGGAGGAATATGCGCCAGCTGATATTCTTCCAGAAAACAAATACATTCATTTTCAAAAGTATGTATATCACCCTTTTAGAACGATTTATTTGGAAGCAGGTGGAGAAGCACTTCCAATGACAACAGGTGATGCTTTTCTCCTTTATGCTAAACTGTATAAAATCCCTGATTATTTAGATGAACAACAAATTAGGGCAATTATGCCGAGTTTGATTAAAGAACTCACAAATTATGGAGAAGAAGAGGAAGAATTAGACATTGTAACCAATGCTGATGATATGGAAAAGGCAACAATTTTTGATGCGTTAACCTCTTTTATTGCACCTAAAAAAATCAAGGTTGGATTTGTCTATGCGAGAAACACTCAAAGTTCAGGTTGGACATATTCTCATGATTTGGGTAAAAATTATGTAGAAGAAGTTTTTAAAGATCAAATTACAACTGGGGTTATTGATAACGTTCCAGAAGATGATAGTGCCTATGAGGTTATCAAGTCATTTGCTGAAGATGGTAACTACGATGTAATCTTTACAACTAGTGAGGTTTTTAGAAAAGCAACTTTAAAATGTGCAATTGAACTGCCAAAAGTAAAGTTTTTTAGTTGTTCAGGGAATAGACCATATGTTCATATGTCAAATTATTTTGGACGAACTTACGAACCAAGATTTTTAGCGGGTATTATTGCTGGTGCCATGACTACTTCTAATTTAATTGGTTATACTGCTACAGATGCCAGCCCAGAAGTGATCAGTTCAATCAATGCTTTCGCAATTGGAGCCAAACTAGTAAATCCCAAAGCAGAGGTACTGGTTGCATGGACAGGCGAATGGAATAATCCGAAAAAGAGTACAAATATCAGTGAAAAACTAATTGAGATGGGTGCAGATATGATTAGTAATAAAAATCTAATTGTACCTAGAGAAGTAACCTGGGATTATGGTGTATATGCGATGTTATGCGATATCAACCCAGAAACTAAATTGCCAAACAACTATCTCGCAGCTCCTATTTGGAAATGGGGTAAGTTTTATGAGAAGATGATTTCTAGTATGCTAAATGGTACTTATCAGCGCATGCTGGCAAGCACAAATCAATCGCAAAGAATCATCAATTTTTGGTGGGGACTTGATGTAGGTGTTATTGATTTATATGCAGCAGAGGAATTAATTCCCCGCGATACAGTTAAACTCTTGAAATTAATGAAAGAGATGATTATGTCTGAACAATATCACCCTTTCATTGGTCCTGTATATGATAACAACGGACAACTTCAAATTGAAAAAGACGTTATCCCCACTCCAGAAGAAATCATGAGTATGGAATGGTTTGCAGATAATGTAAAAATCATAGTTCAATAATTTTATAGTCAAATGCATTGATTATTCTAGTTTCATTATATTGATGCTCACGTTCACAAATACCATAATTCAAGTGTTGGTGACCGTGTATCATAACAGCAGGCGCATACTTGTCTAGAAGCTTAAAAAAGCTTTTATAACCCGTATGCGCTTGATCTTTTCCATCACCAATCCCAAACACTGGGGCATGTGTCAATAAGATATCGATCCCTTTTCTGTATTTAAACTTATTTTTAGAAATTCTTCGCGACATTTCTAGATCGGTAAACTGTAATGGTCCACCGTTGTAAGTCATACAACCACCTAGACCAGCAATTCTAAGTCCATTGAATTCATATACTTTATCATCAATACATTCGCATCCTTCAGCAGGTTCTCTAAGTAAAGTTCTGTCGTGATTGCCATGTACATAGAGTAATGGTTTGTTAATCATCGTTACAATATATGATAAATAATGCGCTTTTAAATCACCTGCAGACAAGATAAGATCAATATCTTTAAAGCGACTTGGATCAAAGTAATCCACTAAGTATCTACTTTCTATATCTGAAATTGCCAGTATCTTCATAATACCTCCAACTTTAAGTATGTATTATTGTATCACAACATTAAAAGCTTTTAAATACTTGACAAGGATTGATCATAAGGCGTAAATTATGAGTATAGTATGCTGATGTGGCTCAGTGGTAGAGCAGCGCACCCGTAATGCGCAGGTCGTGAGTTCAAGTCTCACTATCAGCTCCAAAAAAGATGTACATCATGAAATTTGGACATTTTGTCCTTTGATCGTGATGTACATCTTTTTAGTTAGTGTGGTTATCTTTTAAATAAATTTGGGTCTAGTAGGTTTACTACCAATAACTTCTACTGCGCAACTCGCATTTTTAATAGAAACCGAATCTTTCCTTTTAAGCGCATCACCTTTGCATCATAGTTATCGATAACTAAAAGTAATCCTGTACCATTTAGTACAATGTGGACATCATTGTTTTCAGCTGTACAACAGTTGTTTGTCCCACAGATAATTTGCCTATGTTTCATTTGATTGGGCGGGAAGTTATTGATTCTGCTGACGTATTAAAGATATTAGTTTCCCGTGTCTAAGACACTGAACTAATTATAATAGGTTTAACTTAAAGTAACCTTAAAGCAATGAGAGAAGTGTGATATAATTTCATATGATAAAAAGTTGGAGGCAATATGAAATATAAAAAAATAATGGGATTAGATACAGAAGTTTCTGTAATTGCCATGGGCTGTATGCGCATGGGTGAGCTCTCAATAGAGGCGTTAGAAGGCTTAATAGAAAAGGCATTTAACTTAGGAATCAATTTTTTTGATCATGCAGATATCTATGCATCAGGTAGATCAGAACAATTATTCGGTGAAGTCCTTAAAAAAAGACCTGAGTGGAGAGAGAAGATGTTGATTCAATCTAAGTGTGGTATCCGAAAAGGTTACTATGATCTCTCTAAAGCGCATATAATTAGTTCAGTTGAAGCTAGCTTGAAACGTTTAAACACAGATTATCTTGATGTACTTTTGCTTCATCGTCCTGATGCACTTATGGACCCAGTAGAAATTGGAGAAGCTTTCGAAACCTTGTATAAACTAGGTATGGTCAAGACTTTTGGCGTTTCAAATATGACACCTGGACAAGTCGCTTTAATTCAAAAAAATTCGCAATATCCGCTTATTTTTAATCAACTACAGTTCAATGTGGTGCATGCATCCATGATAGACGCAGGCATACACGCTAATATGAAAGAGATGCCATCTCTAGATCATGATGGTGGTGTGTTGGATTATTGCCGTTTGAACAATATCACAATACAGTGTTGGTCTATTCTTCAAGCTTCTTGGGAAGAAGGGACATATATCAATCATAAAGATTACTCTGAGCTTAATGATATGCTTGAACGTTTAGGGCAAAAATATGGGCTTACCAAAGCGGCAGTGGCAACTGCGTGGATATTGAGACATCCTGCCGGCATGCAAGCTATAGCTGGGACCACATCTCAAGAAAATTTAGAAGCAATCTGCCAAGCTTCTAATGTAAATATTTCTAGAGAAGATTGGTACAAATTATACACTTCAGTCAATCGCATATTACCGTAGAGATGTACGGTTTAAAAACCATGTATAATGTAAATACATGGTTTTTTTATACCCAACGTGCCACCATTTCTTCACCTATCTTTTTTAAACGACTATGATGCGTTAATCCGGTAAAATGATTTTTTGATATTTTTCTAATATAAGACTTATCAAATGAATTGCGATGCATCTGTATGGCATCTGTAATCAGAAAGTTCATACTTTTTTCAAGAAGAAGGGTGAGGTTTGATTTTAATTTTATATTTTGAGTAGGGATGTTTAATAATACATTACTAGACAGTAGACATAGTTTTTCAACATTTTCTGCCAAAGTTTCTCTAGTCTGGCCAAAACTAAACAAAGTTCGGTGTGAGACAAATGCATCAGAAGTCATATCCTGCAAATCATCGGCAAGTTGTAGGACAATCCCATAGCCAGTAAGAAAATCAAATTGATCTGTGTCAAGCTTTCCTAATACAAGATAGCCATCAGCTATAACAGATGAGGCACCTTTTTCAAAAGAAATTTTGCTGATTTGACTGATATCAAGTTGGCTGTATTGTTGCTTCATACTTTCCTTTTGACATGCATGAATAAGGCATAAGCTTTCATATACCAATGGATATTGTTCTCTGCTGTATTGAGATTCAATAAGAGAAACCATATCATAGACATCAGTGTATTGGGGAGAAGTTTCATTACCTGTTATCCCATTGAGTCTATTGCCTAGAGCTTCAATGAACTGAAATTTTTCTTGCTTAGATAATGTTGAATCATCGAGTACATTGTCTGTAAGTGGATAAAGCATACTATAAGCAAACATCGCATCTGTAAGTTCGATTTTATGATCACACATCATTTGTATTGCGATCATAATCCAAACATTTCTAAGTGCTTGAAATATACTCTCATTGTCCATTTGTGGCCATTTTAGTCGAACTCTGGAGATAAATGCTTCAGTTGCTTCAATATAGTTGCCTTTTAATGAATCATCCATTTCGCCTATGTCAAATTGCAACCATAATCGAATAAGTCTATCAATCTCAGGGTCATCTTTGAACTTAGTCAAATCATAGTCTGAATTTGCAACGGGCCTAGACAGCTCACTTTTTGAAATCTTAATCAATTGCTTTCTAATGATATAAAAATGATAATAGCGTTTTAGGACAGATATAGGCTTAAGAGATCTTGTTATTTTATTTAATTTATCCCAACTTGACAGATATTCATCAATGGATGTGTTGAACCTTGACACCAGCAACATATAAGACTCCTTAGATTTGGTTAATATTTTTTTCTACTATATATATTATTAACATATAAAAATTGGAATTGGGTTAGAATTATGATAAAAAATAGGCATACTTGACAAATGTGACTAAAACGCATATACTTTCATCATCAAAAGCCGTGAAGAGAAGAGTAGTAGAGTATAATTCGCACAGAGAATTCCGCTAGCTGAGAAGGAATCGATATTGACTTTATGAAACAAGACTCGGAGCTATATTTCGGATCAATTGTGATGAAATATCGGGAGTTCCCGTTATAGAACTTAGCACTATGCTGATGAGGCTTTTTAGCGAATTAGGGTGGCACCGCGAGATTATCGCCCCTATGGTCATGATGACTGTAGGGGTTTATTTTTTGTTATAAAGTGAGATAAATAGGAGGATTTTATGTATACACCAAAAAGGCCAAGGCCAGAGTTCCCAAAGAGGGCAGTGATTACTGCAGGTATGCCATATGGTAATAAGCCGCTTCACTTTGGACACATCGGTGGCGTGTTTATACATGCCGACACGTTTACTAGATTTTTAAAGGACAGAATTGGGGCAGACAATGTCATATTTGTATCAGGCACTGACTGCTATGGCTCACCAATCTTAGCAAGCTATAAAAAGCATATTGAAGAAAGTGGAGAAGACATTAGCATGGAAGACTATGTCTACCGCTTTTATAATCTTCAAACAAATGTACTTAAGTCCTATGATGTTCAACCAAGTTTATATGGAGCATCAGCTTTTGGAGAAAGTGCAAAAGTGCATAACAAAGTATCTGAAACACTATTTAATGCGCTTTACGAACAGGAAACGCTTAATGTGATGTCATCTCCACAGTTTTTTGATCCAATAGAAAATGTTTATCTAAATGGTCGTCAAGTTGTTGGGAAATGTCCTGTAGACGGATGTAAATCAGATAAAGCGTATGCAGATGAATGTGCACTGGGACATCAGTATATGCAAGATGAATTAATCGATCCTGTTAGTATTTTGTCAGGTGAAAAACCTGTACTGAAGGATGTGAACAATTGGTATTTTATATTGGATGCATACAGAGAGCACTTAAACGATATGGTTACAAAGATGCGAAAAGAGAGACATGTACGTCCAAATGTAATTAATACAATTGAAGAATTTTTGAAAACACCAGTCATATATGTAAAACGTAAAGACCATGAAGAACTGATCTCCAAGGAAATTGATTTAGGTGCAAATGAAATTCAGGATGATGGCAAAAAACCATCAGTGACATATGTATTTGAAGCACTTGAAAATAGAGATTTAGCACGTGTAAAGCTAGATACTGAAGGTATTCGTTATAGAACTGGAAAGACACTAGTACCATTTAGACTATCAGGCAATATCGACTGGGGTGTTCCTGTACCGTCACGCGAGGGTTTAGATGACCTAACATTTTGGGTGTGGCCTGAGTCACTGTGGGCACCAATTTCTTTTACGATAACTTATCTTAATAGCCTTAATCAACCGAGTTCTGATTGGTCGAAGTGGTGGTTGGATAAAGATTCAAAAGTGTATCAGTTTATCGGGGAAGATAATATTTATTTTTATGGGGTTGCTGAGATGGGCATGTTGATGGCTTATCTAGGTATTCGCCCTGATGATGGACGTAGTATAGAAGATGTTAATTTTCCACAACTTGTGGCAAACTGCCATTTGCTATTCTTAGATTCAAAAGCAAGTAGTTCTAGTGAAGTAAAACCTCCAATGGCTGATGAACTTTTAAATCACTATACCAAAGATCAACTGAGAATGCACTTTTTAAGCCTTGGTTTATCAAAAAAATCAGTGAGTTTTAGTCCAAAACCATTTGACCCAAATTGTCCTGAAGATGCGCCAGATGTCGTATTAAAAGATGGCAATTTATTGACAAATGTCTACAATCGTTTGTTGCGTTCATGTTTTTATACGGCTCAAAAGTATTTTGATTCTGTTGTGCCAAAAGTTGAGGTCAGAGAAGAAATTAAAGATATTCTTCACAAAGCGATTTACGATTATGAGCATAATATGGCAAGACAAGAGTTTCATCTTGTAATCTATACCATCGATGACGTAATTCGTAGCGTCAGTAAGTATTGGTCAAAATATATGAAACAAGCTGATGATCACGATAGTGATGAATTAAGGGCTCAAGTTGTAGCAGATGCTATATATGCAGCAAAATCTATTTTAACTTTACTTCATCCTATTACACCATCAACATCAGAATTTGTAAGAGAATACCTGAATTTAAACGAAACACTGTGGTCATGGGAACATATCTTTGATGACGTAACAGCGCATATGGATACTCCTGAAACACATAAACTGAAATTTATAGAACCAAAATTTGACTTTTACAAAAAAGATGAAAGTCAATTTTAAAACAATTGCATTTGAAAATAACGTAAAAAAGCTGACTTTTGTTTATAGAAGTCAGCTTTTACTCATTCATGAAATTTTTACTTTTAAATCAATCCTTAGCTTTCACAATAGATGGTAAACCACGCTCGTTTAAGAGTGCCTCAGTGTCAAAAAGAGACCAATTTTTGTTAAGTGCAAACATGACAACTGCGTCGCGTTGATCTTTAACATATAGTTCAGATTTTTCAGCGAGTTTAAGTAACCTATTGGTTTCATCAAGAGCAAGTCCAAGCCCAAGCGCTAGCTGTAAAACTTTAGTTCTTGAAGGTTGTCGCTTGCCATTAAATAATTGATAACCATAGGATTCACTGATCATAGAGAGCCTTAAGCAGTCGGATATTTTCATATCTCGTACTTCCACTAAATGATAGAGATAATCGTTAAAATTCTCTGCAACTACACTGTGGCTGTGCGTATCTAAAAAAGCGTCTATATCCGAACTTTTAATCAAACTTTCTGCTAAGATTTCCGTTGATGGCTTTTTCTTATCCATATAGTCTCCACTTCCTTAATACACCTATTATAGCAATGGAATTACATGGATACAACTGGAAGTCAAAAAACTGTGCAAATTGCATAATAAATCGTAAGAAAAGTAAGGTACAATGTTTTTAGAAGGCAAGCGGCGCTATTGAAAGAAGGTAGATTTGTGGATTTAAACGACTTTCAAAAGAGTGTAGAATTTGATTTGTGCTCCAGCGGATTAAGTGACACTCTTCTTGAATCATATCATATCCGTTCACTGATTAGTTCAGGTTCGAGAAGTACTATTTATCTGTTAAAACGTAAAGAAGATGAATCTTCATTCGTTTTAAAGGCCATAACGCAAACCCCAAATCCGATGCAAGACCTGAATGCAATGGCGCCTGTTCATTGCCGAGGTTTTAACCGAATCGAGAAAAGTACGCAAACAAGTCATTTCCTTTATTATGTGAAACCATATATTCAAGGGATGACACTTTATGATTATAAACTTAGCAATGGGGCATTAACACAGTACGAAACGTTGAGTATACTTTATCAAATCGTTAATGCGCTGATGGCTTTAAAGAAATCAAGACCTAAACTCAAATATCGTAAAATTCTCCCTGAAGATGTGATTATAGATAGTAGGGGAAGGTGTACAATTATTGACCCAGAAAATATGGAAGTACAGGAATACTCACAAGATTATACAAGTGAGAGTGATCAAATCAATGGTATTGGAAATCTGTTATTATTTTTATTAGATCAATCTTGTACGCAGCACAAACAGCATAAAGAACATCATAAGGACAAGCCCAATCACTATAGGATAGATCAAGCTGTTTCCCTATTTTTATGGGCATGTTTGGCAAGTGGAACTGAACAAGGTATCAACACCTTAGAAGACGTGCTTGACAAATTGCTTGAGCTTACCAAAATTAAGATTACTTAATTAAGTCTAAAAAAAGTGTCGTTTGCTTTTTGAATTTCATCTAAAGCAGTTCTTAGATTACTACCAGATTGGATTAATGGGTGAATTGTAAGCGCATGTAGTGCTTTTGCGTAACTGTTTTCGAGAGATGCACTGATGACTAACCTTTCGTAACTTTTGAGTATTGAGAGTTCTCCTAGTGCAGTTTCAGTAAGCGTATTTACAGGTAGTGGTATAGCGCCACTCGAGGTGATCAGTGAGGTCGTTTCAATGACTGCATTATCAGGTAAGTTACATAGTATACCGTTATTTAATACATCTACGACCATTAGTGAATTTTTATCATTATAGATTGCATTTACAAGTTCACAAGCGGCTTCAGAATAATATGCGCCACCACGGTTTTCTAACTGTGGTGGTTTTTTATCGCATTTTTGGTCACGATATATCTCGAAAAGTTCAGTTTCAACTTTTTTCACGATTTCACCACGTGTACCATGTTCTTTGAAATCTTCATAAGCATGGTTATACATGTCACCTTGCATATAAAAATAAGAGTGATAATAGCAAGGCATTAGACCACTTCCTAATATCTGTTCAATTGCATAAGGCGTGTTGCCAATATTTTTTGGATTAAAAGAATCATCCATCATTAATTTAGGTAGCAAGCTTTGAAGTTGGTCTTCACCTTCGAAAACGATTTTATGTCCCCAAACATAGTGATTTAAACCTGTAATTTGCATAAAAAAGTTATCAGAACCAAGTTGCCTTGAAACTGCCTTATGCATATTAACAGGTACATTACATAGACCAATAGTTTTAATAAAAGAATGATTTAATACCGCTTCAGTTATGATTCCAGCAGGATTGGTAAAATTGATTAACCATGCATTAGGGCATAGTCTTTCCATATCTTTTGCAATAGCTAAAATAACAGGGATCGTTCGCATTGCTTTAGCAAAACCTGCCAAACCATTTGTTTCCTGACCAAGCATATGGTGCTTAAATGCAATTTGCTCATCTTTAATTCGAGCGTTGATTCCTCCAACTCGGAGTTGCGTGATGACAAAATCGGATGATGGCAATGCAATATCCCGATCATATGTTGCAGTGACTTTAACGTTGAGATTTGCCCTTTGAAACATCCTTTTTGTTAAGTCTAAGATAATACTTAACTTTTCAGCACCTTCAATTACGTCAACGAGACATAGTTCGGTAATGGGTAATTCATGATACCTTAATATAAATCCTTCAATGAGTTCTGGTGTATAGCTAGAGCCACCGCCTATTATGGTTATTTTTAAATTTTTCATATAAACTCCTTTGTAGAAAAATAATATTGTTTCTTTATTGTTTGATTATAAAACAGAAGCAAACAATAAAACAATAAGAAAAACAAGAAGAGTTTGTGATAATATATATATAAACAAGAAAACAAGAAAACAAGAAAACAAGAATAAGTAAAGCTGAGTGTATTAAGATTTAATGACTTTTAAATATAAGGAGGAAGCATTAATGACTGCAAGTGAAAGGTTAAGTGATATAAGGCAACGTGTAGAAAAACAAGGAACTGTACTGGTTAAAACGCTTGCAATTGAATATCGTGTTACAGAAGATCTCATAAGAAAAGATCTGAAGAAATTAGAGAAGCTTGATGTTGTCGACAGAATTTATGGTGGAGCGGAGAGAAAGAAAAATAAATTTCAAGCGTCAACTTTTGGTTATAGACTTGAGTCTCATGTGGAAGAGAAAGAGAAAATAGCTACAAAGGCAGTTAAACTTATAAGGCCAGGGAACTATATATTCTTAGACACGTCTTCAACTTCGTACTATATAGCGAAGTACATAGCTCTTGCAGAGATTGAAGTGACAGTAATTACCGATATGCTTGCTATTGTAGTTTTATTAAGTGACTATAAGTCTATTAAACTTATCAGCATTGGAGGTGAATATGATGCATATACAGGTGGTTTTTTTGGACCTGTTGCTTCATCACAAATTCACAAATATAAAACAGACTTGGCGTTCATCAGTTGTAAGAGTATAAGCGTAAAAGAGGGGTATCTTTTAGAAGGTTTCGCTGAAATTGGGAACCAAAAAAAAATCATATTAGATAACGCAAGTAAGAAAGTACTTGCAACTCAAAAGTCAAAGTACAATGACTCTGGCGTATATCGTTTTTATGAGTTAAAAGAGATAGACATCATTATAACCGAAGATAGTTTGGAGATGAATGTAGTTGAACAGTTAAAAGAACTTAAAATAAACATCTTTTAGTAGTATAATTGAAATAGAATAAATAATTTGGAGGAGGATCAGTTGAGGATAGGTACGTATATTAATAGTCTAATTGAGCAAGCGATGTCCAAGGCCTTTGAAGATCCCCAGTTCTCGTTCGAATTAGCACTTGAAGCGCAACAAGTAGCAATTGAATTAAATCTTGAAGTCGAAAGAGGAAAAGCACTTTTTCAAATGGCTTATGCTTGCAGGGTGATGTCAAAGCATAGTGAAGGACTAAATTATGCCTTTAAAGCATTAGAAATTATGAAAAAAGAACAACACATTCAAGGTATTTATAGAGCAAAAAATATTATAGGGATAATATATTTCTATTATGGCGATTTAACTGATGCGCTAGAAAATTTCATGAGCGCACTGGATTTAGTATCGGAGACAAATGACATTAATTTAAAAACTTCTATATTAAACAATATAGGTGAGGTATATAGAGAAGCTGGTGAGTACGAGAAAGCCAGAGTATATTATGAGCAAGCATTGTCACTTGCTCTCGAATTAGATCTAAAGTTCAATGCATCAGCAATATACCTTAATATTGGAGAAGTCCTCTATCAAGAGGGAAAATTTGAAGAATCAAATGTATTCTTGGAAAAAGGTTACCTTATTGTACTCGACGAGAATAGATTATTGGAGCAAGGGGAAGCTGAAACCAAGATTGGGCGCGCCTTCGTCGCACAAGGAAAATATATCGCTGCAAAAGAAACATTTTTAAGTGCTTTAGATAAATTGAAATCAGTTAACAATAAGTATTACATGGTTGATTTGTTGATGGAGATGGCAGACCTAGATGTTGCGGTGGGATTGAGTCCTTTAAGAAATTTAAATGAAGCCCTAGATTTGTCAATATTATCTGGAATTGAGAAGAAAATTGTAAAAATCTATGAGAATATTTCTTTTTATTATGAGAAAAAAGGGGATTACAAATCAGCACTTGAGTATTATAAGAATTTCCATTTGAAGCAATCGGAACTAGAAGCGTCAAATCTATCTAAAAGATTAGAAATTTTATCAGTGGAATTTAATTATTACAAAGAAAAAAGTGAGAATTTAAAATTCAAGAAATTAAGTGAAAAACTTGAGCGCGACATTGACACGTATAATAAAACACTTGAAAATGTAAAGGCTCAGAACCAGTCGTTACTAAAAGAAAGTCTTTATGATGAATTAACGGAAGTTTATAACAGACGTGGACTTGAAGTGAGCTATCAAGATTTATTCACCACGATGGATGAAATCTTGGGTTCAGTGTTCATTATTGATATTGATCGATTTAAAAACTTTAATGACACATGGGGACATGTAAAAGGCGATGAGTGTTTGAAAAAAATTACTGAGTCGTTAAATAAAAATATTAGTCAAGGAATCTTAGCGAGATTTGGTGGAGAAGAATTTGTGGTAATTACCCAATTAAAAACGCTAAGTGAAGCCACTAATTTCGCGCAACAGTTGAGAAAAAGTATAGAAAGCGAAAGCATACAAGCAGAAAAAAACGCTGATAAAGTGGTTACTATTAGTATTGGCGGTTATCTGGGTAAATTGACCAAAGATAATCTTATGAAGCATATAGAAGAAGCAGATAAGGAACTTTATATTGCCAAAGAAAATGGACGAAACTGTATATCCGTAAGAGAAGAGGCCAAGTAAAATGAAGCTCAACCGAAAACTACACATTCCCTTATATATACAACTTAAAGATCAGATTTTGATGACTATAAAATCTGATGATCATGCAATTGGTGATATGATTCAGAGTGAACAAGAACTGATGAAAGATTACCAAGTTGGTCGCGCTACAGTGAGAGAGGCGATTAATGAACTGGTGAAAGAAGGCTTTTTAGAAAAACAACAAGGTAGAGGCACTTTTATTAAAAGAAAAGAGACAAGTCTGGGTTTTGAGCCTCTTTTGAGTTTATCTTATTCTTTAAAGATGAGAGGTTGGGAGCATCAAAATCAAGTCTTAACAAAGTCACAAATAGACAATATCTTTTCAGAAAATCTAATAGTCAGTCCGAAACTTTTTTATTTTGAGAGAAATAGAACGATAGATGGACATCCCCTTGGACTTGAAAAGTTCTATTTCAGACCCGAATTTGAAGCGCTTATAGCTGATTATAACCTTGAGCATTCTATCGGAAAATTGATCTTAGAGATATTGAAATTACCGATAGAGAAGTTAACACAGGAGGTCACAATCCTCAAAGCAACTCAGGAAGAAGCCCAAATGTTAAAACTAAACACAGGAGATGATTTGATGTTTATGAGACGCTGGCTTTATGTCAAAGGTATCGAAGGTGTCTATCAATACTACGAGTTTAAAGTGCCTGTTGGTGTCTCCGCATTTCCTGCTGATTTATTATAGTGTAAGTAGAAATTTGATAGTTGTAAGTGATGAGCCGCTGTAGATGATCGTATAAAGATTATTTATATCGGCTTTTATTTTGTCCTATTTACTAAATAAAATAGATATGATATGATTAATTAAACGTCCGGACGACCGGATGAAAATAAAGTTTTCATAGAATTTGCGAGGTCAAGTAGATGCAAAATCAAATGTATGGTAAAAGAGATATTTATTCAAGTAGAAGACGAAACCAACAAAGGGCAAAACTTGAAAAGAAACTGAAAAAAGTGATAGATGGTAGTATCAATTGTAGTCTATATATGGATTCAGTTAGAATTACTGGACAGGTAGATACTTGGCAGAAGGTAGTTAAGGCTGGTCAAATAGCTGCAAAAACAAATTTTAAAGAAGTGATCAACGACATTTTTTTTAAAGAAAATAGTCAGAATATTCAGTTTAACGAGCGATTAGCAAGTACTGCTCGCTATGAAAACTGGGATATTGCCATCATAGGTGGAGGGATCATAGGTTGCGCCATAGCGAGAGAACTTTCGAAATATGATTTAAAAATATGTATCATTGAAAAAGAATACGATGTCGCAATTCACGCTTCCTCTAGAAACGACGGTATGATTCATCCTGGAATTGCATCGCCACTAGGTTCTTTAAAAAGCAAGATGAATATAAGAGGTAATGCACTCTATGAAAAAGTTTCAAAAGAACTTGAAGTGCCGATCAACTGGTGTGGTTCTTCAATTCTTTTTAAAACAACATCGAGCAAACTAATCTGGCCATTTTTTTGGATTAAAGCGAAGTTGATTGGACTTAAGGGTCTAGAATATATGCCTAAAAAAAGTGTGTATCAACGTGAACCACATCTTTCAGAAGGGGTAAAGTGGGGTGTTTTGTGCAAAAGAGCAGGTGTAACCTCTCCTTATAAAATGACTGTGGCATATGCTGAAAATGCGATAGAAAATGGCGTTACTTTGAAACTTAATGCCAAAGTGATTGGTATGAAAAATATAAATAAAGATGCCACTTTGATTAATAAGGGTGAAATTTCAGAAATATATGTTCAGGATCAAACTGAAAAATATACGATTAAGCCCAAAATCGTGATCAATGCTGCAGGAGTCTATAGTGACCTCGTCGCTGAAATGGCAGGAGATCGGTTCTTTTCAATTCATCCAAGAAAAGGTGAGGTTGTTCTATTTGATAAGAAAAAAGCCGATTTGGTGAACGGAATTTTAGGGTTTATGGGAGATCGTAGTTCCAAGCACACAAAAGGTGGCGGCATCATCAAAACCTATGAAGGCAATATTTTAGTGGGTCCAAATGCACTTGAGACATTTGAACGTGATAACTATGAAACCAATCGGGCGACGATTGATGAGATGCTGAGACTCAAATTACCTCAGATAAAGGGTTTAGATATGAAAGATGATATCACATTTTTTACTGGAATTAGGGCATCCACCTATAAAGAAGATTTTATCATAGAGGCTTCAAGGCAACTCAAAAATATGATTCATGTTGCTGGGATACAATCACCTGGATTTGCATCAGCACCTGCAATTGCAGAACGTGTTGAAAAAATATGCGATAAAATGTACCTAGAATTGACAAGTCAAAAAATGGTACAGGATGTGAATTTTAATCCAAATAGAAAGGCAATACCAAATTTCAAGGAGATGTCTTTAGAGGAAAGAAACAAAATGATTGCTTTGAGGCCGGAATATGGCGAAATCATTTGTAGATGTGAAGAAATCAGTAAAGGAGAAATACTAGACGCCCTACATACACCCATTAAAGTAGACACAATTGACGGTGTAAAAAGAAGAGTACGTGCGGGGATGGGGAGATGTCAAGGTGGTTTTTGTATGCCGCTAGTGATGGAGATCATCCACTCGGAATTAGGCGTCTCTATGGACCAAATTACCAAGAAGTCAGGAGAATCAAAAATTGCTGCACATTTCACTAAAGACAGAGGTGAAAATAAATGAATTACTATGACAGTATCGTTATCGGCGGTGGGCCAGCAGGACTTGCTGCGGCTTATCAATTGAAAATTGAAGGTGCAAAAGTGCTGATCTTGGAAAGAGAAGCCAGATTAGGCGGTATTTTAAAACAGTGTATCCACGATGGTTTTGGACTGATTGAATTCAATAAAGTGCTCACTGGACCGGAGTATGCTGACTATTTTGTGAATGCTGTGAAAAGTACCAAAATTGACATAATGACAAAAACATTTGTAACCGATCTAATAAAGACGGAAAAGGGGTTTCATGTAACCATCGTAAATAGTCAAACGGGTGTACAAATCTTGAGTTGCAAAACCATTATCCTAGCAACGGGGTGCAGGGAACGCACAAACAAGCAACTATTCATTACTGGAGATAGACCAGCAGGTGTTTATACCGCAGGAACTGCTCAATATATGGTAAATATAGAAGGCTTGCTGCCATGTAATCGGTGTTTGATACTTGGCAGTGGTGATATAGGGCTAATCATGGCTAGGCGGTTAACACTTGAAGGCGCAAAAGTGATAGGTGTATATGAAGCAAAAGACACCGCTTCAGGACTGGCGCGAAATGTACAGCAGTGTTTACTTGATTTTGAGATCCCCATCTATTACCGAAAAACAGTGATAGAGGTGCACGGTAGAGAGAGACTTAAAAGCGTTACTGTTGCAGATGTAGATGAACAAATGAAGGTGATTTACGGTACTGAGAAAGAGGTTGTTTGTGATGGGTTGATTTTATCTGTGGGACTGATCCCAGAAAATGAAATAGCGGAGAAGCTCAGTGTAGCTATAGATCCTAAAACCAACGGGCCTATAGTAGATGGGCAGATGATGACCTGTATACCTGGTGTTTTTTCATGTGGGAATGCACTTAAAGTTTTTGATCTGGTAGACCATGTAACTGCAAATGCACGAATCGCTGCAAAAAGTGCATTAAAATATATTCAAAAGGAGAGTGAAACCGATGGATGAGCCTATGAATCGCATGATCTGTATCGTTTGTCCCAAAGGTTGTCAGATGATGGTTCAAAGAGATGCTAAAAGTGGGTCAATAAAAGTCACTGGCAATGCATGTGAAAAGGGGGCTTTATATGCAAGTGAAGAGCTATTACATCCTGTGAGGACATTGACGACGACGTTAAAGACAGATAATCCTATTCATCCAAGGATATCGGTTAAAACAAGTGGGGCAATTCCTAAAGAACAGCTTATACCTGCTATGCAGTTTCTTAACGACTTTTGCGTTGAAACACCAGTTGAAATTGGAACAGTGTTAGTTGAAAATTTACTGGGTCTCAATGTAGATGTCATCGCTACAATGACACTTAAGGAGGGAGAATGAAACGGTATGTGATTTCGATAGATTGCGGGACACAAAGTGTTCGTGCATTATTATTTGATCAACATGGAACGTTAGTTCACAAAGTCAAATCTGAATTCGAACCATACGTCAGTAGTGAGCCAGGTTTTGCAGAACAAGACCCTGACATTTATTATCATCACATATTAGCAGTACTCAAAAAACTTTCAGATGAACAAGCAGAGTTCATTCAATATGTCGAAGGCATGTGTATGACTGTTTTAAGAGATACAGGTGTTTTTTTAGATGAAAACTTAGGTGTTTTAAGACCTAGTATCTTATGGTTGGATCAACGTAAAGCCGTTTGTGACCAAGCACTTGCTTTATCGAACCAAGTTAAATTCAAAGTGACGGGTATGTCTAGGGCGATTGATATGACGCGCAAGTTATCTAAAACAAATTGGGTAAGGGAAAATGAACCCGATATTTGGCGTAAGACGAAGTACTTTGTTATGCTACCTGCTTATTTACAATATAAGTTAACGGGGATATTGGTAGATACTATAGGCAATCAAATTGGACATGTGCCTTTCGATTATAAAAAACAAAAATGGCCTTCAAATTCAAAAGATTACAGATGGGAGGTCTTTGGAATTGAATCGGATCAGTTGTGTCAGCTTATACCAGCGGGAAAAGTCATCGGCAATTTGCTCCCTGAGATTATCCAAAAAACCGGTTTGCCTCCTGGTCTTAAACTTATAGGAGGTGCATCTGATAAGGGGTGCGAAACCTTAGGTGTTGGATGTATCGACGTGACACAAGCGAGCTTGAGTTTCGGCACCACAGCAACGATCCAGACGACATCAAGACATTATTTTGAACCCCTTCTTTTCATGCCAGCATATCCAGCTGCTATACCAGGACGGTTTAGCCCTGAAGTTCAAATCTTTAGAGGATACTGGATGATCAGATGGTTTAAAAACGAATTTGCAGCACGTGAAGAACAAGAAGCAAAAAAAAGAGGAATCGCACCAGAAACTATATTAAATGAATGTCTGAAAAATATTCCACCTGGTTCTGAAGGTCTTATACTTCAACCTTACTGGACCCCTGGTTTAAAGCAACTGGATGCAAAAGGGGCTGTGATTGGCTTTAGTGAAGTACATACACGTGGGCATCTGTATAAAGCGATTATTGAAGGTATAAATTATGGGTTAATGGAAGGGCTTATTAAAATTGAGAAAAAATCACATGTGAAAATTAATCAAGTGATGGTGAGTGGTGGTGGCTCTCAATGTGATGAAATTTGTCAGATTACAGCAGATATGTTTAATTTACCAGTGCATAAAGGTGAAACTTATGAAGCTGCTGGCCTAGGTGCGGCAATCATCTGTTTTGTAGGCTTAGGCATCTACCCTGATTTTGAAATAGCCGTGGCTAATATGGTGCGCTATGCCAATATTTTTCAGCCACAGCCTCAAAATGCAATTTTGTACAATACGTTATTTAATAAAGTCTATTTGAAAATATTTAGTCACTTAAAAGATCTCTACTTTGAAATAGCACAAATTCAAAAAAATGAGGAGAAATAAGATGCGTAATGATGAAAAGTTTTATCCAAATTGGAGTGAGGAAGCACCACCGATAAATTCATATCGGTCTATATTTAAGTGGGGGGATCCCAACGAATTTAAACATCCGAATCGTCGCCTGTATGCGCTAATGAAAAAGACGTTTGACATGACTGATGAGGATTTTAAAGTTAAAAAAGAGATGGGGCTTGAGGTCGTTGAAGGTGAATATCCCTCAGGGCTAGAAAAAGTACATTTGGAAGCCTTAAAACAAATCGTCGGCGCAGAGAATATAAAACTAGACGTGTATTCTAGATTAAGAGTCGCTTACGGAAAAACCATGATAGACCTGATGAGACTTAGAAAAGGAATGATCCAAAATCTGCCTGATGTCGTGCTCCATCCAAGAGATAAAGACGATATTGCTAAGATCGTGGACTATTGCAATCAGCACAAAATTCCAGTGAATATCTATGGAGGAGGCTCTTCAGTAACAAGAGGTGTAGAATGTTACCTCGGTGGCATCACCATGGATATGCGTGTGCATATGAATAAAGTGATAGCGTTCAATGAAACCAACCAAACAATCACGGTACAGGCGGGGATCAGTGGTCCGGAACTTGAAAAAGCACTCAACAATGCTCAGTCGCTATTTGGTGCAAAACGCGCCTATACATGTGGACATTTTCCACAATCGTTTGAGTATTCAGTTGTTGGGGGATGGGTGGTGACACGAGGCGCTGGTCAAAACTCCACTTATTTTGGAAACGCAGCTGATCTTGTAATGAGTCAAGAATATGTGACGCCGATAGGCATCATCAAGACAAAAGATTATCCCGCAGAATCAACTGGCCCCAATATTGATCAGCTGATGATGGGAAATGAAGGTACCTTTGGTGTTTTAGTAGAGTGTACGCTGAAAGTGTTCAGATACATGCCTGAAAATCAAAGAAAATTTAGCTATATCTTTAAGAACTGGTCAGACGCAAGAGCAGCGGCAAAAGAGATCATGCAAGGTCAGTTTGGTTTTCCATCCGTTTTTAGATTATCTGACCCAGAAGAAACAGATGTAATGTTAAAACTCTATGGCGTTGAAGAAACACCTCTTGAAAAAATAATCTCTGCAATGGGTTATAAAGAAGGCGAGAGATGTCTATTTCTAGGATTTACAGATGGTGAGAAGTATTTCACAAAGAATGTCAAAACAAGACTGCATAAAATCTGTAAAGCCTATGGTGGATTTTATTTAACGGGCATTCCTACAAAGGGATGGGAACACGGAAGGTTTAGAGATCCCTATATGAGAGAAGATTTACAGGATTTTGGCATTATGACAGACACACTTGAGTGCTCAGTAACTTGGGATACGATGGAAAAAGTACACAGTGGCGTGAGAGCCTTTTGTAAAAGTCGTCCCAATACTATCTGTATGACACATATGTCACATGTGTATCCTCAAGGTGCAAACCTTTACTTTATTTTCATCGCAAAAATGGAGGATATAGACGAGTATATAACTTATCAAAGTGGCATACTTGAAAGCATATATCAACATGGTGCTTCCATGAGTCACCACCATGGTATCGGCAAAACCATGGCACCATGGCTTGAAAAGCAAATTGGCAAGAATCAACATGATATCATCAAAGCACTTAAAAAACATTTTGATCCAAACGGCATTATGAACCCTGGTGGTACCTTAGGTTTGTAACCTATATCCCTTGGTCTATACTTGTCCCAGAAACTTAAATCATGTATAATAGTTAAGAATACAATTGGGTTTAAGGAGCTGACGATGAGTAAATACACGAATGAACTTGAGAAGTATGCCGAATTAGTTGTTAAAGTAGGCATCAATGTTAAACCAAATGAAGGACTTATTTTAGGAACAAATGAATCAGGTTTACCACTTGCTAGAGAGATTATGAAAAAGGCTTATGCAGCAGGCGCTAAACACGTGGAATTCATGATGAATGATGATGCCATGACTTTAGCTAGATATGACAATGCGAAAGACTATGTTTTTTCTACATATCCAGCATGGAAAGTTGATTTGATGGTGAAATTATATGAAGATAATTATCATCATTTGTTTATCATTGCACCAGATCCAGAATTGCTAAAAGCTGTACCGGGTGAGAAGGTTGCCCTTGATCAAAAGACCGCATCTGCGGCAATGTCTCCTGCTACTAAGTTTAGGATGACAGGACAAACAAAATGGTGTATAGCAGCTGTTCCATCAGTGGCATGGGCAAAAAGTGTCTATCCTGAAATGTCTGATGATGATGCAGTAGATGCGCTATGGCAAAAAATATTTGATGCCACTCGAGTAAGTACTGAAGATCCTGTGACAGCATGGCAACAACATGACCTTAACTTAAAGAAATATAAAAACTTCCTCAATGAAAAAAATTATGATAAATTGGTTTTCAAAGCGCCAGGTACTGATCTTGAAATCTGCCTCGCTGATGAACACTATTGGATGGGTGGTTCTAAAGAAAGTTGGGCTGGAGACGCTTTTGTTGCCAATATCCCAACAGAAGAAGTTTTTACAACACCACATAAATTTAAAGTTAATGGTACAGTGAAATCGACTAAACCACTTAGTCACAATGGCAAAATCGTCGATGGATTTGGGTTTACTTTTAAAGATGGCAAAGTCGTAGATTATTATGCTGAAAAAGGCAAAGAAGTCCTAGATGCCATGTTGTCTAACGATGAAGGTGCAAAATATTTAGGTGAAGTTGCACTGGTTCAAAACGATTCACCGATTTCAAATACAGGTATTTTATTTAACAATACACTATTTGATGAAAATGCATCAATCCATTTAGCATTAGGTAGAGCATATGCCTATGCAATGCGTGATGGTTCAAACTTAACACAAGAAGAACTTGAAGCAAGAGGGGCAAACTTCAGTCTGATCCATGTGGACTTTATGATAGGTGGTCCAGAGATGGAAGTGGTTGCACATTCTAAAGATGGCTCGACAGAAACTTTATTTAAAAAAGGAAATTGGACATTCTAGTGATGTATAAGTAATTTTATTTTGAAGGAATATCAAATTATAAATGATTTGATATTCCTTTTTTAATTGCTAGTTCGTGATGGAAACGTGACCAAAATGGGTATAAAATATATATGTATGAGTAGAATTAAAGGATGGAACATATGAATAAAGCAAATTCAAAACTTGTAATCGAAAAAAAAACAATAATGATCATGATCATTTTATTTCTAGTGCTATGCTTTTCATTTGAGAATGATATCACTTTCGCTTCAGATCTAAATTATCCAAGTTCACCTAAAATACTATACCAAGTAGATGAAAACTATCCCCCTTATACATATTCAAATCAGAAATTTATGTACGGATTTGATATAGAGTTGACCAATCTGATATTCAAGATAAATGATTATCAGTTGATTTATTCTACTGATGTTTGGTCCAACGTTTATAATCGTCTAAAAGATAGAGAGATCGATTTGGCTGGGATTATAGCTGTTACAGATGAACGGAAAAAAGATATTTTGTATTCAAACGATCTATTTAATACCTATGTATCTGTTTATACCTCAATTGATTTTAGAGAGATTGAATTAAATGACTTGAAAAACGTAAAAATTGGGGTGGGAAAGGGTTATTATACTGAAGAACTGCTTATAAATAATTTGGGTATAGAAGATTATGAAGCGTTTGCTCATCTTGAAGATGCCATAATAGCGCTTAAAATGGGCGAAATTGATGTGATATTTGAAAATCAACAATTAATGGATAATCTTCTCGTAAAAATGGGAGAAAAAGGTATTATAGTCCCTCAAATCACTAATCTATTTCCGATTGCATATGCCTATGGTATTAGCAAAGACAAACCTGAACTTGTAAAATATATCAACAATCGATTACATGATTTGAAAAAAAATGGTATTTTCGAAGAATTGTATGATAAATATTTCTATCAGCACTCAGAAGATTATCTTGCAGAACAACAAAAGCAACTCTTGATGATTATTTTAATCCCAATTACTGTGATGAGTATTGCTTTACTGGCGTTAAAATTTTATATTGATAAGCTAAGGAAAAAAGTTTCAACAAAGGCAGTAACCCTTAATTCTGAAAATGAAATACTTACAGATTCTAATGAAAAACTTTTGCAACAGTATGAAGAAATAAATGCTCAATACGAAGAAATTAATGCGCAATATGAAGAAATAAAAATTAATAATGAGACGATCTATCAACTGGCATACTTTGACCAACTAACGGGTCTTCCAAATCGATTAATGCTTTCAGAACATATAGATAATCTGTTGGAAAAGCGGCTTAAAACACAAAAACAAGCTTTACATGCCTATGCTTATTACATTGAAATTGATAACTTTAAAGTGATCAATGATATTTTAGGGCATAACTATGGAGATGAAGTACTTAAGTATATTGCAAATTTACTCAAGGATAGTTTGGGGTCTAGTGCCTTTATATCCAGAGTTGGTGGTGATGAGTTTTACATCATATTGACCAATATTGAATCAAAATTAAGTGCAAAAGTGTTTGCTGAAAAAATATGGGGAATATTTAATAAAATATGGTATATCGGTGAGCACGAAGTCTATTTGTCAGCGAGTATAGGTATCGTATCCATTGATGAGGACTGTTCAAACTTAGCGGAAGTTTATATGTTTGCTGATACTGCCATGTATAAAGTAAAAGCTAGAGGTGGTGGCGGGTATAGATTTTATGAATCTAGTATGATAGCAGATGTAATAAAAAGAAGTGCTCTTGAACGCGATTTGAGAAAAGCAATCATTCATGAAGAGTTTTCACTTGTTTATCAACCTATTGTTGATGCAAATTCAGAACGTGCTGTTGCAATGGAGGCGTTAATAAGATGGAATTCGCCAGAGAAAGGTCTGATTAGTCCCATTGAATTCATCCCATTAACTGAAGAAATTGGACTGATTGTTCCTATTGGAGAATGGGTTATAGCAGAAGTATGTAGGCAGATCAAAGAATGGCAATTGAGTGATTATAAAACCATACCGGTGTCGATAAATGTTGCTCAGCTACAATTGGAGTCAAAGGTTTTTTTAACAGTGCTTTCAAAATATATCAGACATTATGATATTGAACCTCAATTGTTGCATATTGAACTTACTGAAAGTAATCTTATGCATAGTATTTCAAGAAATGATAGACTACTAAAAATTGTAAGAACAATGGGATTGACTGTTTTACTTGATGATTTTGGAACAGGCTACTCTTCATTATCGTACTTACAGAGATTGCCTATAGATATTGTCAAAATTGACAAGTCGTTTATTAATGAAATCAATCAGACGAATTCAGAAGAGCTGCTTATCAGCGATATCATATCAATCGCACATCGATTAAATAAAACTGTAATTGGTGAAGGTGTTGAGACCTTAGAACAGCTTAATTACTTACGTGCTTGTGGGTGCGATGCAATACAGGGCTTTTATTTTTCAAAACCAATAAATGCGACAGAGGTGGTAAAGTTTTTAGAGAAAAACAATTGAGCATGACGATTGACATGCTCATTTTTTTGGAGTATAGTAATAAAAAGCAAACAATTAAATTGCATACAATTATTAATAGGAGGTTATTATGAAATTTTATGATTTTACAGCAATGGCAATGAATGGTGACGATATTAATATGTCCAAATACGAAGGTGAAGTCGTTTTAGTGGTTAACACAGCAACAAAATGTGGTTTAGCACCTCAATTTGAAGAACTTGAAGAATTACACAACAAGTACGGAGATAAAGGCCTAAATATTTTAGGTTTTCCATGTAATCAGTTTGCAAATCAAGAGTCTGGTTCAAATGATCAAATTCAAAACTCATGTCGTCTTGACTTTGGTGTAACATTTCAACTCTTTGAAAAAATAGATGTAAACGGAGACAGTGCTCATCCGTTGTATCAATTTTTAAAAAAAGAAGCTAAGGGTACATTAGGAAATAATATAAAATGGAATTTTACTAAGTTTCTAGTCGATAAAGAAGGCAATGTGATCAAAAGATATGCACCAACAGTAAAGCCACTATCCATTGAAAAAGACATCATAAAATTGATGGAGGCGTAATTTGCCACAAAATAGCCCTTTTCAATATCTCAATTTAAGTGTAACATTATGTGGAGATGACATAATATAAGACAAAGGGAGAATTTTATGAAGTTACTTAAAAAGCAATCATTAATCAGTTTGTTACTTCTTATGATGGTTATAATGTTAGCGGGATGTAGTCAACAAGCCAATATTGAAACAACAGCTACATCTACAGAGATGCCTGCTGATGATTTTGGAGCAGCTTTAGATTATGATACAGTATACATTGAAGATGTGCCTGAGAGTGTAAGTATTCAGATCGAGAAGCTAATTGTAAACCGTGGTTACTTTAAGTGGGAAGTCGATGGTGAAAATTATTTGCTGATCTCTAGTGGAGAAAAACCTACAGGTGGATATGGCATTGAAATTGTTACTTTTGGAGAATATGATGGCGTTTACAAAATTTTAGTTGGTGAAGGCAAACCCGGCAAAGATGCTGTAGTTCCTCAAATCATTACTTATCCATATGTACTTGTAAAATACACTGGAGATTTGGACGTTTCAGAGGTATACAATGAACTTTCTGAAGAATTTGTACTACTAGACTCTGTAGAGTAAAGACCATATATAAATATTATTTTGATAGAGTGCTCCTCAGATACTGATAGGCACTCTTATTTTTTTTGTAAACAAAGTAAGTTTTCAGAAATGTTAAGAAATTCTAACAATTCCCATTTTTAATCTTTGCAGTGATATAATGTTGTAAATACATAACGTGGAGGTCTTATATGACAGAGATTTTTGAGATGGCTAAAAAGTTAAAAACGAATATACAAAAAGTAATTGTAGGAAAAGATGATGTAATAGATCTTATTACGACGTCGATGATCTGTTCTGGTCATGTACTTTTGGAGGATTTACCTGGTACTGGTAAAACGTTACTTGCAAGAGCTCTTGCAAAATCTTTTGATGCAGAGTTTAGTCGAATTCAATTTACACCGGATTTGTTACCTTCTGATTTAACGGGACTAAACTTTTTCAACCAAAGTACAAATGCTTTTCAATTTAAAAAAGGACCATTAATGAGTCAAATTGTACTCGCAGATGAAATCAATCGTGCTACTCCAAGAACACAATCGAGTTTACTTGAAGCTATGGCGGAAAAACAGATTACAGTTGATGGCGAAACATACGAGTTAAAAGATCCATTTTTGGTATTAGCAACTCAGAATCCAATTGAGACTGGGGGAACTTTTCCACTTCCTGAGGCACAGCTGGATCGTTTCTTTATGCAATTATCGATGGGATACCCGAACCGACAAGATACGATACAGATATTAAAGCGTTTTAGAACTGAAAATCCTTTGGATAATCTGGCGACTGCGATCAGCGTTTCGGAGCTCTCCTTTGCCAAAAACAATTATACATCAGTACATTTCTCGGAAGTGTTAATGGATTATCTAATGGATATCGTCGAAGGTACAAGATCACACAAAGACGTGGAGATGGGCGTTAGTCCAAGGGGTGCACTAGCACTATTTAATGGTGCACAGGCCTATGCCGCTGTTAAAAATAGAAACTATGTTACTCCAGATGATATAAAAGCACTAGTGAATCCAATTTTAGGTCATAGAATGATACTAAAAGACGCGTATTCTAAAAGAACAAGTAGTATCTTGAAAGAAATTGTAGAGCAAATAGTGGTACCAACAGAGAAATATTAGTTGGAGGAGCACATATGTCTATCATTTTAACGATTGCTTTTTTTATAGCAACTATATATATTTTTATGAAAATGTGGCCTAAATGGGCACCAAAACATTTTTATATGGTTCGGTCATTTAATCTTGAACGCATACCTGTAGGTGAATCAATTCGTTTAACTACAGAGATGACAAATAAGAAGATCTTACCACTGCCATGGATTAAACTGAGAAGTCATCTTCCTAACAGCTTTATAGCAATATCTGATGAGCCAGAATCAACAGATGAGTCGACTTCATATGATGAAGAATTCACGTTGCACCCGTATAGGGAACATGAAATTGTTACTTCATTGCTCTTCTATGAAAAAGTATCAAAACATGAGACTTTCAAATGTATCGCGAGAGGGTATTTTAAATTAGACGCAAGTGAAGTTGAATTTGGGGATTTATTTGGATTGTATACCAGTACTTTTAATTATATGAAAACACCTACACTCTATGTTCATCCTCGTATTCATCCCATAGATCGACTTTTAATTTCTCCAAACGGTCAACTAGGAGCTTTCTCTGTAAAACGATGGATTTTACCTGATCCGATATTAGCAGTGGGAACCCGAGACTATACACATAACGATAGTTTTAGATCTATAAGTTGGCAAGCAACTGCAAAGGTTGGGAAACTTCAAGTTAAGAATATGGATTTTAGTGCAGATCAAAAATGTATGATCTACTTGGATGTACAAACTTCACCAAGGCATTGGGAGGGTATTGATCCTGTTTTGATAGAAAAGAGTATAGAACTTACGGCATCAGTATTTGATTATATTTTTAAGCAAAAGTATGAAGTGGGTTTGGCAATTAACTCTGCGGATAAACAAGGTGAAAAGATGTTTTACCTAACGCCCTCATATTCTCCGACCCATATACTCAAAGCGTTGGATGCACTTGCACTTGCAACGGAATTCCGTGGTGTCTCAATGCTTGAAATATTGAAAAAAGCTTCACAGCCTAATCTAAGGGATAATCTTATCATACTGATTACAGGTAATTTATCAGATGATTTAATTTCTGAACTCAACAGCATCTCTAAGTTTAACGCAAATATCAAAGTAATCGCTACGGTTAATCACACAAAACCAGTGCGCCTCAATAGAAATATAGATTATACAATTTTTGAAGGCTTTGCTGACGATGAATTTCAAACTTTAACGCTTCAAAAAAGGGAGGCTTAAAATGCGCCTTTTTAAGAACAAAAAATCGAGTTATGCAAGCATTATTATTAAAGCTTTAGAGTATACTTTGTTTAGTGTGATGATGGCAATCACTATCGCAGGTATTGTGAGACGTGAAACTACTGCAATTGAAAATTTTAATAAGATTTGGGGCATCAGTATCGGGCTTTATTTCCTAAGTGCATTTGTAAATCATAAGTTTGAAAATGCTAATTCTTTAGTACTTACGGTATTTTCAATGGGTGCAATTGTAGGCAGCTTAATACTCATACTGGGTACTACCTTCTACTTTTTTGAAATACCATTGTTTATTGCTTTTGTTTTTATTTGGATGAAAGGTATAAATATAGAAATTCATAGTGAGAAAATCGAGTCTCTTAGAACTCGAATCTTATATGGGCTTATTTTTTTCGTTCTTTCATATTTTGTTTTATTTAAGACTAATTTAAGTGGCTCATATTCCTTTGTTTCGCATTATTATATTCCTTTCTATGGTATTTTGGGATTTATGATGTTAAACCTCGTTAATATGTACTCAGCTTATGCAAGTGGTAATTTTAAAATCAATGAAAATCAAAATGTAGATAGATTTAGTAAGATTGCTTTAGCAATATCAGTAATTGTACTTCTGGCCATGCAAATGCGTTTTTTTGATACCTGGCACGCAATAAATGGATTTTTGTCCTTAATATACGACATTATTTTCAAGATCATCTCAATCGTATTGTTTCCGATATTATGGGTAGTAGAGCAGTTCTTAGCGCTAGTAAAAAGCAGATTTGCAGGTGAAGAAATTGAAAAAATGGATGGTCTTGTTAAACCAAGTGTAATGGATATACCACAACAAGATGGTATAATGATTACACCAGGAATGGAGACGGCTTTTACGATAATCACTTGGACACTACTGATACTTTTGGGCTGTTTTATGATCTGGAAAGTCTACCAGCAGATTGCTATTAAAGCCAAAAAAAGAGTTTCAACTGGGAGTGAAGAAAGAGAGTTTGTATTTAATTTAAAAGATGCTTATCGTGAGCTTTTTAATCGTGCGAACAATTTAAACAACAGCGATAAAGGTCCGAAACATCCCGTGAGGAGAGCCTATAAAGAAGCATTAATCGATTTGAAAAGTAAAGGTTTGTCAAAGCCTTTAGATTATACTCCAAAAGAATATTATGAAGAATACGTTGATATAAGTTCGCAGTTACCTGAAGATGAAAAATCCAAATTCAAAAAACTGACAAATGAATATCAACAAATTAGATTTGGAAGTGACGGTAAATAATGAAAATGAATTGGATTGATAGGCACTAAAATTGATGATATAATAACTTTAATAGGTTTAAGGGAGTAGCTTGCAATCACTTTGATTGTGCGGTTGGTCGTCATGACGGTCTTAAAGGCCCGGTCAACAGCTCTTTTTTGAAAGCGAGACTTTTACCTCGAATTAACTTCGGGGTAAAAGTCTTTTTTTATTCTTTTGAGCGTTATTTAAGAAACAAGAATTATATTTTAAGAATCAAAAAAATAGGGGAGGATTTTATGGATCAGTTTGCACAACTTTTTCAAGGCATTGCTAATTTCCACTGGCAATACATCATTATGTATTTTATCGGTGGCGGTTTAATTTATCTCGCA
Organism: Fusibacter bizertensis; assembly: GCF_029914245.1. Classification (GTDB taxonomy): domain Bacteria; phylum Bacillota; class Clostridia; order Peptostreptococcales; family Acidaminobacteraceae; genus Fusibacter_C; species Fusibacter_C bizertensis. Next base: position 274,435 of record NZ_JARYZI010000003.1, on the reverse strand, counting down.
ATAAAAAAAGATTATGAACCTATGTTATTATTACCAATTGGATTTGGTGCTATTTTAGTGAATTTACCACTTAGTTCAATTTGGGAATATGAAGGAACACCAGGTGTACTTCAGATTTTTTATAATTCAGGTATTTTAACTGAAATTTTTCCAGTTTTAATTTTCGTTGCAGTAGGTGCAATGATAGATTTCACACCACTTCTTCAAAATCCAAAAATGTTATTTTTTGGTGCAGCTGCTCAATTTGGTATCTTTTTTACGACCTTGGCAGCACTTTATCTCAACACTTTATTTCCAAGTTTGGGATTTGATCTTAAGACAGCGGCTTCGATTGGTATCATAGGTGCTGCAGATGGCCCCACCTCTATATTTGTTGCGTCAAAGTTCGCAAAAGAGTGGCTTGGGCCAATATCGGTTGCAGCGTACTCCTATATGGCACTAGTACCAGTTATTCAACCACCGGTGATAAGAGCGCTGACAACTAAAAATGAGAGATTGATTAGGATGCCTTATAAGGAGGTTAAAATTTCAAGAACGGTTCTAATAGCATTTCCAATACTGATTACAATTATAGCTGGGATTATTGCACCAATTTCTGTTCCGCTAGTGGGTCTTTTAATGTTTGGTAATCTCATCAGAGAATCAAGTGTGCTGGAGAGGCTCTCGAAAGCAGCCCAGAATGAACTTGCAAATCTTGTCACTTTATTGCTTGGTATCACTATAGGAGCAACGATGCATTATGATAAGTTTTTAGATGTAAAAACATTATTGATCATGGCAATGGGACTTGTTGCATTTGTATTTGATACTGCAGGTGGTGTACTATTTGCTAAATTACTAAATCTATTTACCAAAGAAAAAGTAAATCCTATGGTTGGAGCAGCAGGTATATCAGCGTTTCCAATGTCTGCTCGCGTTATTCAAAGAATGGCGAAACAAGAAGATCCACATAATTTTATATTGATGCAAGCAGTTAGTGCAAATGTTGCAGGACAACTTGGATCAATCGTTGCAGGTGGTATGGTACTTGCACTCGTACCTTGGCTTTTAATGAAATAGGGAGGACATATGAACGAGTTAGAATTAGGTTTAGAATTAATGGGTTATGGTTTAGCTGGTGTTTTTATCGTCTTAATATTATTTTTTATTGTCATTAAAATACTTGTTAAGATTTTTCCATCTAGGGAATAATTGTTTTTTCAGTTAATTTAAATCATTGTAATATTTAAACGTAAACTTGACACTGCAATAAATATCAAGTATCATATCCCTTAATGAATACACTTTAAATTGGTCCTGTGAGGCCAGAAAGAGGTATGGTATGCAAAACAAGGGAACTCTATATTTAAAACTTGAGACAAAGGAAGTAGACACACATATACGTGTGGCTTACTTCCTTTTTTTGATTTGCACCCTCTCTAGTGTATGGTTTTGATAAGGAGGGCAACATGAAAGCACGGTTAATATTAGAAAATGGCGCGGTATTTGAAGGCGAAGCTTTTGGCTACTTAGACACGCAAGTGGGTGAAGTTGTATTTAATACAGGAATGACAGGCTATCAAGAGGTTTTGACAGATCCTTCTTACTGTGGACAAATTATCGTGATGACTTATCCGCTTATCGGAAATTATGGCATTAACTTAGACGATTTTGAATCAAATAGTATTAAAGCAAAAGGGTTAATCGTAAGAGAAAAGTGTGCTTTTTCTAGTAATTTTCGTTCGGAATTTGAGTTAGAACAATTCCTTAAACATAATAAAGTGTTGGGAATAGAAGGCATAGATACGCGTGCGTTAACACGTATGATTAGGAGTAGAGGTACCATGAGAGGTATCATTACAACTGAAGATTTATCAGAAACTGAAATTTCATCTTATATTGAGGACTATTCTAGTAAGGGCGTAGTATATGCTGTGTGTACTAAGACCATAGAGCGTTATAATGGTTTAACGACTTCAAGTGATGAGCAACACAAAAAAGTAGCGCTTATTGATTATGGTGCAAAGAAGAACATCTTAAGAGAATTACTTAAAAGAAATTGTGATGTGACTATATATCCAGCGTGGACAAGTGCAGATGAAATTCTAAAGGATCAACCTGATCTTGTTTTTTTGTCCAATGGACCTGGAAATCCTGAAGATTTAGCGCCAGAAATTGAAGAAATTAAAAAGCTTATAGGTGTAAAACCGATTGTTGGGATTTGCCTAGGGCATCAACTAATTGCACTTGCCTCAGAAGGCGAAACAGAAAAACTAAAATTTGGTCATAGAGGCTGTAATCATCCAGTAAAAGATATTGGTAAAAATCGTGTCTATATTACATCACAAAATCATGGTTATTGTGTCACAAAATTGCCAAAAGATTTTGAGGTAACGCATGTCAATGTCAATGATGGTTCAGTGGAAGGGATGAGACATACCCTGTTGCCTGTCTTTTCAGTTCAATTTCATCCAGAAGCTTCACCGGGACCGAGAGAAAGTGATTATCTATTTGATGAATTTATCGCATATGCTGAATAGGGGGAATTGAAGATGCCTTTAAATAAACAGATTAAAAAAGTATTAGTGATTGGGTCGGGACCAATCGTTATCGGTCAAGCCGCTGAGTTCGATTACTCAGGTACTCAAGCTTGCCAAGCATTACGAGAAGAAGGGGTTGAGGTGGTGCTGATCAACTCAAACCCTGCGACCATAATGACAGATAAAGAAATTGCAGATAAGATCTATATAGAACCAATTACACTTGATTATGTAATCAAAGTTATTGAAAAAGAAAAACCAGATAGCTTGCTTGCTGGTATGGGTGGACAGACTGCTCTTAATATGGCACTTGAACTATCGGAAAAAGGATTATTAGATCATTATAATGTAAAACTAATTGGCACAAAGATAGAAGGCATCAAGCAGGGTGAGGATAGAGCACTTTTCAAAGAAATGATGTTAAGAATCGGTGAGCCAATGATTCAGTCTGAGATAGTAACTGATGTGTTGTCAGGTGTAAATTTTGCAGCTCAAATTGGCTACCCAGTGATCGTTAGACCCGCTTATACACTGGGAGGAACTGGAGGCGGAATCGCTGATGATGAAGTTTCACTTAAAGCGATTATCGTGTCAGGGCTATCAAATAGCCCTGTGGGGCAGGTTTTAATAGAGAAAAGTATCAAGGGATGGAAAGAGGTCGAATATGAAGTCATGAGAGATGCAAATGGCAATCGTATATCAGTTTGTAACATGGAGAACTTCGACCCTGTTGGTATCCATACTGGTGACAGTATCGTTGTTGCACCTAGCCAAACTTTATCAGATAAAGACTATCAGATGCTCCGAACTTCTGCACTGAATATCATTGAAGCAATTGGCATCGAAGGTGGTTGTAATGTTCAATTTGCTTTAAATCCGGAAAGTTTTGAATATGCTGTAATCGAGATTAACCCTAGAGTGAGTCGATCTTCGGCGCTTGCATCAAAGGCAACAGGCTATCCAATTGCAAAAGTAGCAGCTAAAATTGCACTTGGTTATGGCCTTGATGAAATTAAGAATGCAGTTACAGGTGTAACTTACGCATGCTTTGAACCAAGTCTTGACTACGTTGTTGTTAAAATTCCTAAATGGCCATTTGAGAAGTTTTTTAAAGCAGAGAGAACGCTGGGAACGAAGATGATGGCAACAGGAGAGATCATGGCAATTGGCACCAATTTTGAAGCGGCTTTTTTAAAGGGGATAAGGTCACTTGAACTTGGACAATATCATCTCAAACACAAGAAGTTTATGAAACTGCCACTAACTCAGTTAAAGGCTTTAGTAATGAAAGCAGATGATGAGCGGATTTTTGCTTTAGCAGAATTGATCAGAAGAGAGTATAGACTCGAGCAGATCAATGCAATCACAGGGATAGACCCTTGGTTTTTAGATAAGTTAAAATGGATTATAGATCAAGAAACACATATTGAATCCTTAAAGTTAGAACAGATTTCTAGCGACATGTTGAGAAAGCTAAAGAGAAAAGGTTTCTCTGACAAAGGCATTGGAGATTTAATCGGTATTTCGCCAGAAGAGGTTTATGATTATCGAATCAGTCTTGGCATTAGAGCTGTCTTTCACATGGTTGATACATGTGCAGGTGAATTTGAAGCTGTATCGCCATATTATTATTCAAGCTATGAAACCATAGATGAAGTGACAGTTTCAAACCGCGATAAAATTATAGTCTTAGGATCTGGCCCCATAAGAATTGGTCAAGGAATAGAATTTGATTATGCCTCAGTTCATTGCGTGAACTCCCTTAAACGTCTAGGTTATGAAACCATAATTATCAACAGTAACCCAGAAACGGTGAGTACAGATTTCAGCATCGCCGATAAGCTTTATTTTGAGCCCTTGACAGAAGAAGATGTCCTCAATGTTATTGAGAAAGAGAACCCTATAGGCGTAGTGCTTCAGTTTGGTGGTCAGACTGCTATTAAACTTGCTAAGTTTTTATCGGAGCGCCATATCAAAATAATAGGTACTGATTTTGAACAAATTGATCTTTGTGAAGACAGAGAAAAATTTGATGCTTTCCTTGAAAGCGTTAATGTTAATCGCCCAACTGGAAAAGGTGTGATGTCCGTGAAAGAGGGGATAAACATTGGCCGTGAATTAGGCTTACCTGTTTTAGTAAGACCAAGTTATGTCCTTGGTGGACAAGGCATGAAAATTTGTTCAAACTTAATTGAATTAGAGGATTATCTAGTGGATGCTTTTATTAAAGATAAAAAGAATCCTGTTTTAATCGATAAATATATTGTGGGTAAAGAACTAGAAGTGGATGCAATAACAGATGGGAAAAATGTATTGATTCCAGGTATTATGGAGCATATAGAGAGAGCTGGAATTCATTCTGGTGACAGTATGACAGTGTTTCCGCCTCAAACAGTGAGTGACAATATGAAGCAGATAATCGTGGAAACGACAGAGACAATTGCGCTAAGGCTGGGTGTAATGGGTATGATCAATATTCAGTATATTGAATGTGAGGGTATACTGTATGTAATCGAAGTTAACCCGAGAGCTTCTAGAACGGTACCTTACATTTCAAAAGTAAGTGGTGTACCGATTGTAGACCTTGCAACAAAAGTGTCACTGGGCATGTCTCTTGAGACATTAGGCTACGGTACAGGTTTATATGCTCAGCCAGATCTAATAGCGGTTAAAGTCCCTGTCTTTTCTACACATAAGCTACCTGATGTTGAGATTTCATTAGGACCTGAGATGAAATCAACTGGTGAAGTTTTGGGAATTGGTAGAACCTATGCAGAAGCACTCTATAAAGGTTTTATTGCGGCAAAAAATGCACCTGATATTGAAAAGAGTTCTCGTAAACCTGTGGTGCTTATGACGTTAAACGATGAAGATAAAAGTTCTATAAGTGAAGAAGACTTGCCTGACACTTTTGATTATTGTGCCACAAGGGGAACCGGTGTTGTTTTATTGTCACATGGCGTCACTGCGATAAGAGTGAGGAAAATAGGCAATGAAGCGCCTAACTTACTAGATCTAATAACAAATGGTGACATTGATTTAATCGTGAATACGCCGACGCATGGTGATGATACAAAAAGTGATGGCTTTATCATGAGACGTGCTGCATCTGAGCGGAATATACCTGTCTTTACATCAATTGACACCTATAGAGCTTGGAATTATGCTTCTAAAATTATCACTTCATCAAGTGAAACAGATATATACAATATGAAATAATGTTCAAGGATTTGTATGTTAGCATAATATAAAAAAGATGCTGTCGTTTATCTATTTATAGATTTGCAACAGCATCTTTTTATTAATTATTATAATGTAAATCTAAAGTATTACTAAAAAATCGTTTTGACATAATCGTAGAAATTAAGTTTGATTTTTCTTCTTCAGAAATCGTCTTATCTGCATCCATAAGTTTAAATACGTCTTCATCTATTACGTATTCTGTTGTCATTGCGACTTGTAATTCATTTAAACCTGCGTCTAGAACCATCAATTTTGAACTATTTTCTTTATTGGTCCATTTATCCCAAGTAACAAGACCTGTACTATTGGGATTACCAGTATACATAAAGTTTCCAATGTAACTTTGAATTACATCGGAGAGTGATTCTCTTCCAACTTTGTTTTCAACGGTATAGTTAGATTTAGCAAGATCACTTTCTTTCCCTGTTACAAAGTCCATATCACTACCATGATTTGCGCCTAGTACATAACCAAGGCCTGGAGGTATAATTGATATATCCTCTCCCCATTTAAATCTATATGCATATACAGAAGGTTGACCACTTACATTTGCTAGACGCTCAGCTGATCTTTCCGCATTAAATCCAGTATAGAGCATGCTACCATACTTTTCAGCAAAATTATATTGTGCAAATAGTACCGGATCTTGTGCCAATTTGCCACTAAATAAAGCACCTGCAAACATTGGGTCAAATCCTGCAAAGACAGAAAACTCTGATTCACAACTACCTAACATAACGGGTACTTTATTGTATTTTCCAGTTTCAAATACATCAAAACCTTCTACTGGTAGTGTTACACCATCTGCAAAAAGATGAGGGAAAACAGACATTCTTATTGATGCATTTCCCATAAGCGATGCAATTCTTTCTGCGGATAAACTCATCAAATATGTTCTTACTTCATCGCTGTCAGTATTTAACCACTCAATCGCATCAGTTTCAGTTTTTACAATTTCATCCTCTAAAACGAGTTCTGAAAACGCTTTTACTGCAATGTCTTTCGCAGTGGTTGGATCAGTTATAGTCATACCACCACTCAGCGCAATAGCCTTTTGAAAGTCACCTCTAAAAATCGGAGAAATTAAAACTGCCATGACATCTCTACCACCAGCAGATTGACCTGAAATTGTTACATTATATGGATTTCCACCGAAACTTTTAATATTTTCTTTGACCCAACTTAAAGATTCATGAATATCTAGTAAACCAAAATTTCCTGAGTCTTCATACGCATTTCCTGTTTTTAATGCAGGTAAGTTTAGCCAGCCTAACGCACCAAGACGATAATCAATGGCTATGATAATACTGTTAGTTTTTGTGGCTAACATTTCTCCTTGAAAGTCCTGACTTGTTCCAGTTTGATTATTTCCACCATGGATAAAAACAAGAACAGGTAAGTTTGCCTCTTCAGTATTAGGTCTATAAATATTTAAATATAGACAGTCTTCACTTCCAATGATACTTCCATTGGCAATTTGGATTGCCTTTTCTGAAAAAGCTTTTGTTTCTTTTATGCCTTCCCAGCTCATCGGTGATTGAGGCGCTTTCCATCTTAATTCACCTATTGGTGCTGCAGCATATGGCACACCAATCCATGCTAATGACTTGTTTTTATTTAAGACAACGCCCTCAACTTTACCGTACAACGTATTTTGTAAAACACCTTGTTGATAAGATTGATCCATACTTGCAACATTGTCTAATAATGCAACCGCTTCTTCATTTGTTAAATTTTTACTTGGATTAAAATAGCCATTTGTATAACCTTTAACTATACCTTTAACAAATAATGTTGAAACTGCATTTTTCTCATCTACAGATAATTTATTAAAATCTTTAAATGGTGCTAAATTTTCGGTTTTATCTAACTTTAGTACGTTATAAAGTGCGAGTGCTGCTTCACTTCTAGTAATCATATTATCACCTTCTGTGAGCTTAAGTTCTAATCCATTCATTGATAAAGCTAAATCACTAAACTCCAACCCAGTCAACTGCTTTTGAGGTAAGTACATACCATTTTCATTTGAAACAATTTTACCATTTTCGATCCATTTTGTATAAATACCTAATGACCATCTCCCATCAAGATCATCAGATACAAAACTGTTGGCAATACTTGGTACTGATATTATTACTAGTGTAAAAAATAATATCATGCTGACTAATTTTTTTTTCATCATTTTTTTCCCCCATCCAAATTTTTTTAATACACGAAACCGCATTTTCTCTTTATTTCTTGTGCACTTACAAAATTGTATCATTTCAAATACAACATATATTTAACATTTCGTGAAAAGCATTTTTTTTATCACTATTTGTAGTTTTCTTGATTTTAGCTAAAAAAAAAGTGCTATTAAAGATAGCACAAAAACTTCACTAAATTGAATTGAGTTAATTGAGTATAAAAAAATCATCTTATTTAAGAATTAAGTAAACTTAGTTTAAGTTGCTTTATTATCAGTATTTTCATCTGATTGATCTTCAGATACAGTAACTGTATTTCTACCAGAATTTTTAGAATTAAAAAGCGCTTGATCGACTCTTGTGAACCACTGTGTATAGTCTTCATTTGTACGCTTTTGTGAAACACCAAAACTAGCTGTAACGATACCAGCGGTACTATGAAGGTGCGTTTCAAGTTTTTTTCTTAGTTTTTCAGCAGCAATGTAACCTCCTTCAGAAGTAGTCCCTGGTAAAAGAATTGAAAATTCCTCGCCGCCCCATCTAGCGATAATATCTGTCGTTCTAAGAATTTCCTTAGCAAGTCTACTGGTTTCCACAAGGACATCATCACCAACGATATGACCATAAGTATCGTTGACTCGTTTAAAGTGATCTAGGTCAAAGATCATCATTGATAATGGACCACCATAACGTTCGCTTCTCTCAATCTCCTCGATGACGAGTTCATTAAATTTATGACGGTTTAAGAGTCCGGTTAAAGAATCCGTACTTGCAAGGTTAATCAGCTTAGATTCATAATCTTTTTTGTTTTGAGTATTTAGAAGAATGCCCTCGTAAAAATGTGATAAGGCATTATCTGCTCTGTATTGAATGTGGATTTCACCCCAAAAAACTTCCCCAGTGAACTTTACAAATTGCATCTCTATAACAACGAGTTTTTCTTTGAGCGTTAAGATTGACTTAAACCTCTGAAAGTCTTCAGGATTTGCAAAAATAAGTTCAGGTGTTTCTTTAAATGTAGACTTTAATGCTTCTTTATCTTTCGCAGCAAATTGGCTGATAAAGTTAAGATTAGAGTAGATAAGATTGAAGTCAGAATCAATTAAAAAAAGACCAATGGGAATTGAACTGACAAGTCTATCTGCCATTTGTTCGATGGTGTTGGAAAGCAGTCCAAATTCATCTTTTCTATTTGTTCCAAATAGTTCTTCTGATAAATAGATATTTTTATTTTGAAGACTTTGAATCAGCAACATAAAGGGTTTTAGAAAAATATGTTTGATAAATATATTGATTACTATAATGATAGCGATAATTGAAATGACCATCATTATAATAAAAAGGAGTAAATTGTTTGAGGTATAAAAAGTGCCATTTGTGTAGAAAGTAATGACATACCAGTTGGTGTCTTTTATGCTAGATACAGCAGCATAATCGTAATTATCGTTTTGTATTTTAAGAATGGTTTCACTTTGCTCAGAAACCAATGATTCCTTCAACTCCGCGTTGAAACGATCCTCATTGATGAAATTGTAGACCGAAGAATAACCATAAGCCTCATAGTCTCGGTTGGCGGTACCATCTAATTGAATATCTCCGTTTTTATTGATGATTAATGTATATGCTGATTTATCCTTGTTAGAGGAGATGTTTTCATTTATAAAATAATCAAGGTATAACCCGGTTCCAATCACCCCAACTGGACCATCGGGACCTTCAACTTTCACATTAATCCAAACACGATAGGTATCTAGAAAACGATCTTTATCAATATTGATGTTATAGAGTTCATCACTGTTAATGGTATCGAAATACCATGAGTCTTCTTTGATGTCTTTAGAAATAACACCAGCTATTTCTAATGGAATTTGTTGATTTATTTGTTCTGGAAAATAGATGTTTTTAGAACGATCCATCACGATAAACATGTTATGATCGTGTAAAAGATCTATAAAAGAGTTGATTTCTTCAAGTGCAACTAGTTTTTTACTTAATTGATCTTCGTTAGTTATCCATTCTATTATACTAGGGGTACGTGCTAATTTTAGTGATAAGCCAATCTCTCTACTTAGATGTGTCTCGATAACATGAGCAATTTCTGAAGCATACATTTTTGCATAACCTTGGGATACTTTTGAGGTAATATTGAGCATAGCAAATCCCATCACTATAAGATTGATAAAAATAGTAATGCATAAGATTGAAACAACTATTATGTTAAAGCGTTGTGATATGTTATATTTTTTCATGAAATCACCTACTATTTATAGGTAATATACCCGTATTAAAAAGACTCTAATTTTTTTTATAAAAAAGAATCGAAACAATTTCACACCTAGTATTAGTGCTCAAAATTGCTCCGATTCTTATAATTTGGTTAGATGTTTAATTCACCCTTAAAAGTTGGTATCTTTGTACTCTTTTTTATGGAAAATATCAAAGAGTACAGGTATAAATATTAATGTTAAAAGTGTTGCGTAGATTAAACCACCTATAGTTGTAATTGCCATAGGTTGCATCATTTCTGTACCTGTTCCAGCTCCTAGTGACATTGTAGATAAAGCAATAATTGTTGTAAGTGCTGTCATTAAAATTGGTCTTAGTCTGTCTGTACCAGTTTTGATTAGTGCTTCGCGTTTAGATAACCCAGAAGCGCGCATCTTGTTGGCATAATCGACGAATACGATCCCGTTGTTAACAACAACTCCAGTAAGGATAATTAATCCTATAAAAGCTACAATAGAGAGAGGTAAACCAGTTAGCATGAGTGCAAAGAAACCGCCTGTAAATGCTAGTGGAATTGTAAACATTACGATGAATGGTGAGAGTAAGGATTGGAACTGTGAGACCATAATTAAATAGATGAATACTACTGCTAATAACAACATCATAAACAAGTCTTTAAACGAGTCTGTGATGGTTTTATTTTCACCAGTCATCTCTACGGTATAGCCTTCTGGTATTGTATACTCATCTAATTGTTTTTGAATTTCATCTGAAACCAATCCAACATTAAAACCATCTGCAAGTGTACCAGTAACTGTAACATATCTTTGCTGACCAATTCTTCTGATAGATTTAAAACCATTATTTTCTTCTAAAGAAGCGAGATCTGATACTTTGACAACTTCACCTTGAGGCGTTGTTAATTCGAGATTTAAAATATCGTTTCTATTTGTATTTTGTATATCTGATTCATCCATTACGATGATATCCATGTCATTACCATCGATGCTGATGGATGTAGATTTAGAGGCTTTAGAAAGTAGTTTGTTGACCTCTACGAAGACCTGAGCGACAGTTAAACTATTTTGTATGCTCGCCTCTTTATCAACAACTAGCTTTAATTCTGGAGCAGTTTCTTCTATTCCAGATGAAACATCTTTTGTACCCTCTACGCCAGAGACGATTGAAGCTATATCTTTGGCAATGGTTTCTAGTGTAGCAAAATCGCGACCTTTAATTTCAATTGAAATGTCGCCACCACTTAGTGCCCCCATATTCATGTCAGTACCTGAAACAGATACTTCGTATTGATCTGAAGCGATAAGTGCTGTAAGTTCACTGCTAATTTCTTCTGTAGACTGATCGCGGTCATCATTCAGTGTGATATAGAATGTAGCGCTAGTACCGCCTGAGCCTGCTAAGCCCATTCCGCCCATACCAAACATACCACCACCAACAGTTGATCCGATGCTTTCTATGCTTTCGATAGTTTGTAGTTTTGTGGTAATATCATCTGCTGCTTGTGTGAGGTCTTCAAACTTGGAACCGATTGGCATCTCAAGTGTAATATTTAATTGACCTGAGTCTGTCGTAGGGAACAATTGTGTTCCCATGGAAGTGACACCATAGATACTGCCAGCAAATAAAATAATTACAATAGCAATAACCAACACTCTATGATCAAGAGCAAATTCAAGTACTTTGCTGTATCTTGACTTGAGCTTGGCAAAAACTTTATGGTCTTGTTTTACTTCCTTAGCTAAAATCTTAGAGGCCATAGTTGGTACCAAAGTTAATGCCACCATTAAGCTCGCGATGAGAGAATATGCGATGGTTAAGGCCATATCAGTAAAGATTTCTCTTGTGAATCCTTCTATGAAAACAATGGGTAAAAATACTGCAATTGTTGTTAGGGTTGAAGCAATAATTGCTCCAGATACTTGTTTTGCACCTTCAACAGATGCTTCAATAGCGCTTTTTCCCTCGCTTCTCATGCGGTATATGTTCTCTATGACGACGATTGAGTTATCTACCAGCATACCAACCCCGAGAGCTAACCCTCCCATCGAGATGATATTGAGCGTAATATCACTAAAATACATCAGTACAAATGCAGCGATTACACTAACGGGAATTGAAAAGCCAACAACAAAAGTCGGTTTTAAATCTCTTAGGAACAATAGTAAGATAAGGATAGCTAATAAGCCACCAATAATTAAATTGTTGAGAAGGGAATTTACAACGATATCGATGTATTCACCTTGGTTCATTAATGTAACCATCTTAAGCTCGGGATATCTGGTTTCAAGTGAACTTATCTTTTCTAAGATGTGGTTTGTAACATCTGAGGTAACATATTCTGTTTGTTTTTGAACGGTAAGGGTGATGGCATCAATGCCATTTACTTTAGAGTACATTTCATCAGAATTGCTCACATACATCACATCAGCGACATCATCTATAGTGATAGGGTCCATACCTTCAAATGGTAAGACCATCAATGTGAGTGATTTAAGTGCCTCATAGTTTTCAATTGCATCACCAGTTCTTACAAGATAATCAACACCGTCTTCAGTAATGTAGCCTGTCGGCATACTGAAATTCTGCCCTTTGAGAATGCCAGAGACCATCTCCTTTGTGATGGTTATGGCCATTGTTTCAGGTGTTGGTGTTTCTGGCGTAGTCACTTCTGGTGAACTAGCAGCGAGAGCAGCAAGTTCAGCGGGACTCATATTTGCCATTGCGGCTTGAGCCTCTGCTTTAGCAGCTTCTATTTGTAATGCAATTTGATTGCTTAGTTCTTGATTGATCGCATCGATTTTATCTTGTTTAATGATGACGTGAATTTCATTTTCAATCAATCCAGAAGCATCCACTGATGCAACGCCTTCTATGCTTTCAAGTTCAGGTATAATTTTATCTTGAAGGAAAGCAGAGGATTCAGAAATTTTCTGTCCCTCAACTGCTGCAGAGACTACCATTATAGGCATCATATCTGGATTGAGTTTCATGATAGTTGAAGTACCAACGCCATCGGGCATATAACTACCTAACATATCCAGATTTTCTCTCATCTCAATTACTGCTGAATCCATATTGGTGCTCTCTCCAAATTCCAAAATCACCAAAGACATATTTTCTCGCGATATAGACTGGACACTTTTGATGTTGCTTATTGAGGCCATACTTTGCTCAATTGTCTTGGTCACAACCATCTCTACTTCTTCAGGACTAGCCCCGATATAAGGGGTGATAATCACTGAATAAGGTAAATTAATACTTGGTAATAAATCAGTTGATATATTGCTAAAAGATACAAAGCCCAAGATGAGCACCAGTACAATTGCAACAAAAACTGTAAAAGGTTTTCTGACACTGTAGTTTGAAATCATAGTTTCTCCTTGTATTGTGAAATCATTTATTGTCCAATGCCATTAATGAGCATTTTAACGAGTAAATCTTTTTCTATAAGTTGTTGTTCTTCTGAATGCTGCATCATAAGTGAACGGAGAGCAGATCTATTGAGCATTTCAAAAAATAAATCTGCATAATAATCTAGATTCGATCCAGAGAGTTGCCCTTCATTATGACCAACCGTTAATATATCGAGAATAATTTGAACAACTTCTACTCTCGTATCCATGAGAATCTTTAAAGTTTCCTGACTATTTTTTGAATTAAAGATTAGATCAGCGGAATTGTTCATCATTATGCCTGCGTATTTGAAATTCTCTTTGAGAATCTCTGTATGACAGCCAATATACGATTCTAACATACTATTGAACGTAGATTCGGAAATTACCACATTGCGAATTCGGGTTAGGTACCTTTCTATGTTGTATTTTAGCACTTCAATATAGAGCGTCATTTTGCTATCAAAATACTCATAGATTGTTCCTTTACCAACATTTGCATTGTCAGCAATCTCATTTATACTTGCATCGTGATATCCATTTATAGCGAAAATTTCAGATGCTGATGATAATATTTGATCGCGTTTGTTTTTTACTCTTGCCATGTATTCACCTCACTTTAGCATGATTTATTATAACTGACTGACTGGTCAGTCGCAAGATGCAAGGCCAAATTTAACAGTAAGTTCACAAATTGAAGTAAGGCTATACATAAAAATGATTTTAATCTTACTAATAGGGTAGATATTAATATTATATTTATAGTGAGGTAATTAATATGCTAAAAGATTTTAAAAAATTTGTGGTTAGGGGAAATGTCGTTGATTTAGCAGTTGCTGTTATCATCGGTGGCGCTTTTGGTAAGATTGTGAGTTCATTTGTGGGCGATATTGTGATGCCTTTAATTGGAAAGCTTATAGGTAAAGTAGACTTTAAAACATTAAAATGGGTTCTTGAAGAAGCTGTTGGTGATCAGCCTGAAGTTGCTGTTTATTATGGTAACTTTATTCAAAATGTCGTAGATTTTCTCATAGTTGCCCTAGTGATTTTTATAGTGATTCAAATTATTGAAAAAATCAAAAGAAAACCAGAAGCAGTTACAGCTGCTCCAGCTAAGCCGACAGAAGAGGTCGTTCTACTAACTGAGATTAGAGATTTATTAAGATCAAAGAACTAAACTTGATTTCATGAATTTATAAAAAAGTCAGTCCAGACATGGATTGGCTTTTTTTTGTCTAGGTGATATATTCATATTGTATTCATATTGGAAGCGTATAGTAAAGCAAGATGAAGTGTAGATGAGTTTTTATGATGTGGGAGGCGACGTGATTAATATATTATTGGCTGAAGATGATGACAGTTTAAGGAAATTAATGACATATCATTTAGAGCAAAATGGTTATCATGTGTTACAGGCAAAAGATGGTGAATACGCACTTGATTTACTGGATTTACAACATGTAGACCTCTTAATTAGTGATGTGATGATGCCAGAATTAGACGGATATACTTTAGTGAGAAGACTTAGAGAAAGCAAATACGAGTTACCAATATTGATTGTAACTGCAAAAGAATTAATTGAAGATAAAAAAAGAGGTTTCGAAGCTGGAACAGATGACTATATGGTAAAACCACTAGATATGGAGGAGATGCTCTTACGTGTTGAGGCTTTATTAAGAAGAGCAAAGATACAGACTGAACATAAGCTAAATATGGGTGAAACCATGCTGGATTATGATACTTTAACAGTAACTAAAGGTGAAATTAAAACTGAACTACCCAAAAAAGAATTTTACTTACTTTTCAAGCTGCTTTCCTATCCTAAGAAAATTTTTACGAGGCAACAACTTATGGATGAGATTTGGGGATATGACGCTGAAGCGGACGAAAGAACAGTTGATGTTCATATTAAAAGATTGAGGGAAAAATTTGATGAAAATAATGATTTTACAATTATCACAATAAGAGGTCTAGGATATAAGGCGGAGTGGCATGAAAAGAATTAGGCTTAAATCAATTTACACCAAATTTATATTGATCATCTCAATTGTGCTTATGTTATCAAGTACTTTGGCACTTTCAATTGTATCTGGTTATACGATACAGTTGCTTTATAACCCTCTTGTAAAAATGATGGACAATAAAGTAAGTGAACTTAAGCGTATGAGTGATGAGTTTGATATTCCACCAGAAAATTTTGTATCATTAGCTGATAACAGTTTTATGATGGTCAAATTTTATGAAACAAAAGAAGCACTATTAGATGACAATGAAGTAGTCTCAAAAGATGTCATAGATGCAATTGATGCGGGTGAAATTTCAAAATACTATCCCGAAAAATTTATTCATAGAAAGATGAGCTTGTATCTTATTACTAGAATTGATGAAAAATGGGTGATGATTCATCCAGTGATTAATAGTGAAGTATTTACAGAGGTAGGAAATGCGCTTAGACAGGCCCTGTTATTGAGCATGATTTTTACGATTTTATTGATGTTAATCGTGTTAAAGAGATTGGTGAAACCTCTTAAAAAATTAACAAGAGCGACACAAAAAGTAGCGGAGGGAAATTTCGAAGTGGAAGTGTCCTATAAAAGTGAAGATGAAATGGGACAACTCGTAGCCAATTTCAACACGATGGTAATGGAACTTCAAAATATGGAGTACTTAAGAAAAGATTTTGTCAGTAGTGTATCACATGAGTTTAAAACGCCTATAGCATCTATCGGAGGATTTGCCAAAATATTGAAAACTGATGGGTTAAATTCAGAGCAGCGCAAAGAATACGCGCAAATCATCATTTCTGAAACGGAGAGATTATCTAAATTATCTTCTAATTTGTTGAGACTATCAAGTCTGGAAAATCAAAGTATCATTGATAGAACACAGTTCTTTGATCTAGATGAACAGATTAGACGGGTTGTGGTTTTACTAGAACCAGGTTGGGGTAGAAAACATTTAGAACTGGAGTTAGAACTATCAAAAATAAGATTTTATGCTGATGAGGAGTTATTCCAGCAGGTCTGGATAAATTTAATTGAAAATGCAATTAAATTTTCAAGAGATTCTGGCAAGTTAATAATCCGTGCTTCAGTGATAAGTGAACAAGTAAAAGTGTTTATAGAAGATACAGGTATGGGAATGACTGAAAGTACAGTTCAGAGAATCTTTGAGAAGTTTTATCAGGGTGATTCTGCTCATAAAACAGAAGGAAGTGGACTAGGACTTTCTATTGTAAAACGAATTATTGATCTTTATAATGGCAAAATAGAGATTCATTCAGAGGTTGGAGTTGGTACTAGGGTTGTGGTGTCGGTCCCAATTGTTAAGAATAATGAATTGTAAAAAATTGAGAATCTTTATTGTGTTTTAACTTCAAAGTGCTAGAATAGAAACGTGAAGTAGTTTTGACAAAAATATAACAAAAATTCGAAAGTCA
Organism: Fusibacter bizertensis; assembly: GCF_029914245.1. Lineage (GTDB taxonomy): Bacteria > Bacillota > Clostridia > Peptostreptococcales > Acidaminobacteraceae > Fusibacter_C > Fusibacter_C bizertensis. The sequence goes on along the minus strand of NZ_JARYZI010000003.1, from coordinate 257,409 downwards.
AAACTTTAAGGAGGGAAACATGTTTTTATTTGAATCAATCCCTTGGTACTCAGCAATTATGTGGTTTGCTGTTCTGGGGGGATTAATTGCACTAAACGAATTGGCAAGACTGAACAAATGGATTTCTTTGGCATTATTTTTAGTATTACCTATTATTTTAACAATTACTGTATGGCCTAAAACAGCTGGTGAAGGTACAAGTGTGGGGACTTGGTTTCATTGGGCAAAAGTATACTCTGCTTTAGCGGGATGTTTAGGTTTTCTTGCAATTAGACATATCAAGGGCGCTGTGAATAACAAGTGGATATTGTTCTTTCCGGCTTTGATACTTTCAGTGAATATTTTAGAGGCAGTTGTAAGAGATTTTCAATGCTTTAGCTTTAACGGGTTAATTGATGGTGTTGTGATCATTGGGGGCCCTTGGAATATCATGAATGGTATTGCAGGACTACTTAATATCATCACGATTTCAGGCTGGATTGGCATCCAAATCAGTAAGGATAAGAAAAAGGACATGATTTGGTCAGACCAACTTTGGTTTTGGATCATTGCTTACGATATATGGAACTTTGCATATGTTTATAATTGTGTTTCTGATCATGCTTTTTATGCAGGAGCTGCACTTCTCATTTCATGTACGATTCCAGCTTTTTTTATCAAGAAAGGTGCATGGTTACAGCATAGAGCTCAGACATTAGGCTTTTGGATGATGTTCGTTATGAGTTACCCAGCTTTTGTAGATACCTCAAAATTTGCAATTAAATCATCACATAACGAAACTGCTTTATTTGTTGTTAGCTTTTTAGCTTTAGCTGCAAATTTAGCTGTATTCATTTATCATTTCGGTAAAATAATTAAGCATAAAAAGAACCCAATCAAAGAAGAAATTCATACTGATCTTGCAGCTTTTAAAGAGTTAAAAGCATTATAAAAGATAAAAAACAGAAGATGTTTAATATGGATTTTACTTAAGCGCTCACATGTTTGGTCAAATTGTAGTGACAATCGGCCAAAAGTGAGCGCTTTTTATTAATATTGCGATATTTTGTGCATCAAATCTTTGCATGGTTTCCAACTAAAGAGGTATAATAGTTATATTGAATACAATAATTAGGGGGAGTTATGATTTATATTGATCGACCTGATTCAAAGCAACCTTTATTTCATGTTCAAACACAAAATGTTAGCTACATAATGACGGTCTTGCCCAACGGAAAACTTGTCAACTTGCATTATGGAAAAAAAGTATCCCATACACCTTATTTGGGTGACCTTTTCCAAAACTATGACATGCAAGTGGGATCATCTACCCTTTATGAACAGGGAAGCAACCTCACACTTGATACTCTACTTCTTGAGAGTTCTTGTTTCGGTAAAGGAGACTATAGAGTACCTTCTATTTACCTCTCATGGGAAGATGGCGCTAGAACAAGTGATTTTGTATATGAATCTTTTTTACTTCACGAAGGAAAAGTATCACCTAAAGGATTACCTAGTGTAAGGGATGAAAATCTTCAATGCGATACCCTTGAAATCATACTGAAAGAACGTGTAAAATCAGTAACACTTCACCTTTTTTATACACCGATTGATGATGCCGGTACAATTTGTAGGTTTAGTAGATTGATCAATCATAGTGAAGAAGTAATTCAAATTCATAATATGCAAAGCATTAATATGGATTTTAGCCACAGTGACTTTGAACAAATTTCGTTAGATGGCATGTGGATAAGAGAGCGCCAAATGCATCGTCAAGCAGTAAGGAAAGGCATATATACCATTGACTCAAAAAAAGGTGTCAGTGGTGCAAATCATAATCCAATGATTGCTTTAGTCTCACCAGAAACAGATGCAACCAGAGGTGATGCATACGGATTTGCACTGATGTATAGTGGAAACTTTTGTGGGAAAGTTGAAGTGAGTCCTTATGAAATGACGAGAGTTCAGCTTGGCATCTCGGATTTTGAATTTAAATGGAACCTTTCACCAGGTGAAGCCTTTGATACACCAGAAGCGGTTTGTGTATTCGCATCAAATGGTCTAAATGGTTTAAGTCAGAATTTCCATCAATTGATAAATGCGCATGTTGTATCTCCACATTGGCAGTATAAAGAACGTCCGATCCTGATTAACAATTGGGAAGCTACTTATTTTGATTTCGATCAGAAAAAACTTGTGGCACTTGCAAAAGAGGCAAAGCATATGGGGATGGAGCTTTTTGTACTTGATGACGGTTGGTTTAAAGGTCGAAATGATGATACCACATCGTTAGGTGATTGGACAGAGGATGCAAAAAAACTGCCGAACGGGCTTAAGGGGCTCAGCAAAAAGATAAAAGCAATGGGACTTGATTTTGGCATATGGGTTGAACCGGAGATGGTTTCTGAAAATAGCGAATTATATAAGGAACATCCAGATTGGGCGATTAAACTAAACGATCGTAAACCTTCATATGGAAGAAATCAGTTGATACTTGACTTTACAAACCCAGATGTAATAGAAAATATATATGAGCAACTAAACTATGTTTTTAAACAGGGAAATGTTGATTATGTAAAATGGGATATGAATCGCAATTTTACAGATGTCTATTCTAATTATTTACCTAAAGAAGATCAAATGTCACTTAATCATCGTTATACACTTGGGTTATATGCCTTATTAGAGCGACTATGTAATGCCTTTCCTAATATTTTGTTTGAGTCTTGTAGCAGTGGAGGTAACCGCTATGACCTCGGTATGCTTTATTATATGCCTCAAACATGGACAAGTGATAACACCGATGCTGTGGAAAGAATTGATATTCAATTTGGTACTTCCTTGGTATTCCCACCTTCAACAATGGGAGCTCATGTGAGCGGTCGCCCTTCACATCAAGTACTTAGAACCACTCCGATTGAAACGCGTTTTAATGTTGCAGCATTTGGTTTACTTGGCTATGAACTTGATTTAACAAAGCTATCAAGTTTTGATAAAAAAGTTATTGCAAAACAAGTTTCATTTTATAAAAAACATCGGAAAATTTTGCAATTTGGTACTTTTTATAGACATACTGCAGAAATTACCGAAAAACCTACGGTATGGTCAGTTGTCGATGAGACAAAAAATCAGTTTGTTATAGGATATTATCAAAAATTACATCGACCTTGCCCACCACTTGAAACGATAAAAGTCATGGGAATTGATGAAGATGCTGTTTATGAAGTTCAGTCAAGAACCCAATATCATAACATTGCTGGATTTGGAGAATTGATTAACCCTTTTTTACCCATTAATTTAAAAGATGGTGGTATCCTTCAAAGTATCATTAACAATAGATATCTATATGCACTGGAAAAACAAAGTTTTCTCCAGCAAGGAGATACACTTGCAAATGTGGGGTTAAAACTTTATGCACAGTTTGCGGGTACAGGGATTAGCGATAAGACTAGAAATGTCGGAGACTTTGGTTCTAGGCTATATGTTGGAAGTCGCCGAATTGACTTGTAATGTATAAAGAGGCACTATAAAATAAATATATGACTTAAACACCTATAAGGAGAATATTATGAACAATGATAGCAGAGAGCAACGTGATAGACGAATAGCTGTTTTAATCGATGCTGATAATGTTTCAGATAAATATATAAAATCAATTATTGATGAAGTTGCCAATCATGGCACACCAACTTATAAAAGGATATACGGCGATTGGACAAAGCCACAACTGGCATCGTGGAAAATAGTCTTGTTAAATCATTCAATTACGCCTATTCAACAATATAGCTATACTTCAGGGAAAAACGCTACAGATGCGGCATTAATCATTGATGCGATGGATATTTTATATTCACATAATGTTGATGGATTTTGCATCGTATCAAGTGACAGTGATTTCACTAAACTTGCTGCAAGGTTAAGAGAAGCAGGAATGTATGTACTTGGGATGGGGGAGAAAAAAACACCGACGCCTTTCATAGCAGCTTGTGAAAAATTTAAATATCTTGAAGTGCTCTCTGCAACTACACTTGATCGTCCAGAAGTGAATAAAGCAAAATCTGCAATTGTTCAAGAATCTAAAGCAGGTATGATTTCAAAAGATGAACTTATAGATGTTGTGAAAGCAATTATAAGTGAAATTTCTGATGATGATGGCTGGGCATTTTTGGGGGAACTTGGAAGTATGCTCAACAAAAGATACCCAGATTTTGACACTAGAAATTATGGATTTTCTAAGTTGACGCCACTTGTGTCTTCACTCAAACAGTTTGATATTCGATCGAGAAAAACCAATAATCCAAGTGTAAGTTTAAAATACATTCGCATAAAAGAAGCGATCAATTAGTAGCATAATATTGATTAAGTTGAATAGGTAACCACTAATTTACAAGATGATGGAGACAAAGATGAAGATTTTAGCACTATATTTTTCAGGAACTGGGAATACAAAGTTCGTAGTTGAAGAAATGAAGAATGCTTTTGTGAAACATGGAATTGATTTAGAACTTCTTAGTATTGAAGACTACACTGATGAAGATGCACTAAAGATCTCAGAAGCAGATTGTCTTCTATTTGCTAATCCCGTGTATGGTTCTATGGCGCCAATGATTATGTGGCGTTTTGTAAAACAAATTTGTCCATTGCTCGAAGACAAAAAAACAGCAGTAATCGTTACGCAATTGATGTTCTCAGGTGACGGTGGTGCTTATCTTGCTCGTATATTAAGAAGATGTCATGCTGAAATTATATCTATTGAGCACTTTTTCATGCCTTCAAATCTCGTAGATGTAAAGATGTTTAAAGTGAAAAATGATGCTGAAGCTATGAAAGTGGCAACAGTAACACGTCAAAGAGTGGAACTTTACTGTTCTGATTTTGCCAACAACATTATGAGAAAACGTGGAGATGGTGTTGGTTCACTTTTACTTGGTGCGATGCAACGGATTCCATTTTCAAAATGGGAGAAAAAATTGGCGGCTAATGTGAAAATCTCGGATTCACTCTGTATAAAGTGTGGTAAGTGTGCAGCGATTTGTCCGATGGATAATCTGCATCTCGTAGATGATAAAATTAAGCAAGATGGCAAATGTACACTTTGTTATCGCTGTGTGAATCAATGTCCACAAAAAGCGATAAGCATTATGTCAAAGAAAAAACCCACGGTACAGTATCAAGGTATAAAGAGGTGAAAAATGATAGAGTATCGAAAAATTCAAAGCAATGGCAATAATTTTTTACTATTAAATAATTTGTCGCTTAGCTATAGCTCTGCTGCATTATCAAAAATGGCAAAGAGAGATTGTGATGTTAAAAAGGGGATTGGTGCTGACGGTATATTGGCCATAGAACCTTCTGAAAAGAGTGATTTTAAGATGCGCATCATCAATGCCAACGGTTTTGAAAGTGAAATGTGTGGCAATGGTGCAAGATGTGTTGCCTTATATATGTTTGAACAAGGCAAAACAGGTTCGCAAATGAGTTTTGAAACATTAGCCGGTGAAATTCGGGCAAATGTAACTGGTAATACAGTTAAAATCACCATGGGGACCTATTCTATTAGTGGCATCAGTGAAGGTCATAAAGATGGAATAGGTTATCAGTTCATGCAACTTGGTGTACCGCATGTTGTGATTTTTCAGGAGGATAATCAAGTTTATTCTTTAGAGGAAATGAGAAAGGTTGGTAGAAATTTTGATACAGATCACGTGCTTTTTAGTAATGGGACCAATATTAATTTCGTAAAGAAGTTATCTGTAGATCAGATCGAAGTGATTACCTATGAACGTGGGGTTGAAGATATAACCGATTCTTGTGGGACGGGTTCATGTGCAAGTGCTGTTTTAGCCTCTAAACGATACAAGATGAACTCACCAGTTGATGTTAAAAACATTGGCGGGATTAATCGCGTTTACTTTATCGAAGAGGATCAACAAGTTGAAGTTTTTCTCGAAGGAAAAGTTTATTATTCCGGGTATATAAAGTGTGACCCTTTGAAGTGAGGACTATATGAAGCGTACAAAGTTAAACCTACCACCAGAATCAGTCATTTATACAGGTGATTACCCTAACAACATGACCCAAATTCAAGTTTTTGCATATGACAGTGAACATATGGCGTATGATGAATTCACTGACATTGACTTTGAATCAGAACTAGCAGAGTTGCTTGATTCAGATAAAAATATATGGATAAATGTCATTGGACTCAATCAAGTTGAAACGATTATCTCGCTTGGTGAGTTACTCGGTTTATCTCCTCTTGCAATAGAAGATATTGTTCATGTCGCACAGCGAAGTAAAATAGAGATTAATGCCCCGTATTTGTTTACAATTTTAAAAATGGTCTATCGTTCTAAGGATAGACTTGGAAATTTTGCTGGAGAAATAGTTCACGAACACCTTTCAATTGTTTTAACTGACAGAGCTGTTATTACTTTTCAAGAAAAAGATGATGATGTTTTTGATTTTATTCGTCAACGGCTAAAGCAAGGCAATGGAAGATTAAAAAGCTCGGGAGCAGATTATCTTTACTATGCAATAATTGATGCACTTGTGGATCATCAACTTGAGATTTTAACGGGTATGGGAGATCTAATAGATGCTTATGATCAAAACATTTTAGAAGATGAAAAGCTTGAACTGGACCAGTTGTTTAAGCTTAGAAAACAAATTTTGTTGATGCGTGCATCAGTGATGCCTTTTAAGGATATATTGATTGAGTTAAATGGACAACAGACCAATGAATGGATTTCGTCAGAAGTTAAAGTTTTTCTTAAAGATGTATCAGATCATGTAAATCATGTTAACGATCTTGTGGCACTTTATAGAGAAATGGTTAACAATATTTACGAGATGAACATGATGAATACAAGTAATCAGTTAAATCAAGTGATGTCTATACTCACTATTTTTTCAGCTATTTTCATACCACTCAACTTCATGACGGGTTTTTTTGGAATGAATTTCAAGTATTTCCCTGGTCTTGAAAGTACATTGGGAATTCCCGTGTTTTTAGCAACAGCGTTTTTAATTTTCGTAGGAATGATTTTATTTTTCAAGAAAAAAAAATGGTTTTGAGGTGACTATGTGTACACTTGCATTAGCATATAAGTACCATCCTAAATACCCGCTGATTTTTATAGGTAATCGCGATGAGTTTTATGCGAGACCGACCTTAGATGCTCATAAGCATGATGGCATTATATCAGGGGTTGATTTAGAAAAAGGTGGCACTTGGACCGGTATAACAGACAGTGGAAAATTCGGTTTTATTACCAATTACCGCGACTTTTCAAAACATGTATCAGATCCAAAATCTAGAGGGTTGTTGATCAATGAATATTTCAATTCTAACTGTTCACCATTGGATTTTTTGAAGACGCTTACTGAAAAAAAACTAAACTATGATCCTTTTAATTTAATCGTAGGTACGCTAGATGAATTAGGTTTTTATTCAAATATTGGCGATGAAATTAAATTACTTGCACCAGGACTTTATGGGTTAAGCAATGCATCATTAGATACCCCTTGGCCTAAAGTTGAGCGGATAAAAAAAGATTTAAGTGATTTTATAGAATCAAACCTAATGGCGTCAAAGTATAGTGATGAAATCCTGTATGAGTCTTTGTTTAAGATTTTAGAAAATAGAGCTATAGCCAATGATGATGAGCTTCCGGAAACGGGAATTGACTTGGAACTCGAAAGATCATTATCCTCATTGTTTATCGAACTTGATGCTTATGGTACAAGATATGAAACTGTGATATTAATAGATGAACAAAATAGTGTGTATTATTATGAAAAGGCACGACAAGAACAAGGTCGTTGGACTTTACAGAAAATAAAATTCAATATAAATTCGGGAGATTGACATGACAGAATATGAGCTTCCAAAGCGACTGGGTTTTATACTTGCAATTGTTTTTATATTGAGTGTGTTTACGTGTTTGTTTCTTGGTAAATCACTTATAATTGGATTGAGTATAACTTTAGGTTTTGCAGTATTATCAGTAAGAGCTAAGGGCGTTCCATTTAGAACTAGTTTAACGTGGATAGTGAGAGGCATTTGGAGTATTAAAGATATATACATGATCGTACTATTAATTGGTGTCAACGTTGCCATGTGGATTTCATCAGGGATTGTACCCGCGATGATTTATTACGGTTTTAACGTGGTTGATAAAGTCTATTTTCTACTTTTTGCATATTTAATGACAGCCTTAGTGGCTTTTTTTTTAGGGACCGGTTTAGGCACACTAAGTACTATTGGAGTTGCACTGTTTTCGCTTGGGATTTCTATAGGCATGCCACCAGGTATCCTAGTAGGAGCGCTAATATCTGGTGCATATGTAGCGGATCGTTTATCACCTATATCTGCACTTGTCAATTTCACACTTGAGACTGTAGATGTAAAATTTAATGCTTACTTTAAAAGTACAAGTAAAGTGATGATTCCAGCCGCTATTTTAGCAGGTTTTGTATATCTTATGTTAAGTTTAAAATACAAGAGTAATATTTCAGTAGATAGTATATTAGCTTATAAAGCGATAATTGATACCAATTTTATGGTCTCCCCTTTACTTTTTATAGTCCCTTTTTTTGTACTGATAGCGAGTTTTAAAGGAATTAGATCTGCACGGGTACTTGGAACAGGGATTTTTTTTGCCGCACTTATTACCATATTTGTACAAGGGAACAATGTTTTAGATACAGTTTCTTATATGCTGAATGGCTTTAAAAGTGGAGGAGAAGAGGGATTTTTAAAGTCTCTAGAGATAGGCGGTGCATTTGCAATGGTTGAAGTTGTGTTGATTATCATGGCAGGGATTTCAATGAGTACACTATATGAAAAATGTGGTTGGATTAATCCAATTATAAATTTAGTATCGTCTCACAGTACTAATCGCAAGAATGCTTTGGTTAATACAGGAATTTTATCTACTGTTTTGAACGCATTAACATGTGATCAAACAGTGGGCATTCTAGTTCCAGGCAGGTATTTAAAAACCTTTTTTAAAAAATTTAATTATGACGACGTGACTTTGGCACAAATAATTGCCAACACAGGAACGGCTTTAGCACCTTTGATGCCTTGGAATGTAAATGCAATAATAATACTTGCAATAACCGGTGTGAGTGCTATGCAATATGCGCCATTTGCTTTTCTCAACTGGTTTACATTTCCAGCTGCAATTATCTTAACAAGTGGTTCGTTCCAGACCTATAAGAATATAAAATCTAACCCTATAAAATAGGAAAGTGACTGCCTTGACAGGTTTTTCACGGTAGCGTATACTTATGTATATACTTTGAAAGTCAAACTATTTTGAGGTGCCAATGAATTCTAAGAAAGAAGTGATGAACCATTTACTGGTGACTCTGTTTAATCAAATACTCAATATTGAGGAAAAAGCACTGAAAAAGGGTCCATATAACAATTTAACCATTAACGAATTACATGTGATTGATGCTATTGGTATTGATCATGTACATCCTATGTCAATAATTGCTAGTAAGTTAGATGTGACTGTAGGGACTTTAACCATTGCGATGAATAATCTTGTAAAGAAAGGTTATGCGACAAGAGTTCGCAGTGAAGAAGACCGTAGAGTTGTGCTGGTGGGGTTAACAACTATTGGTGTAGAAGCATATGAGCATCACAGAGAGTTTCATGAAGATATGATAACATATACGGTTTCCGCCATGAATGATAAAGAAAGTGATGTCCTCATAGAGGCGTTAACAAAAATTACAGAGTATTTTAATAACAAATACCTTGATTAATGAGGTATTTATTTGTAAAATATAGTTTGAAATTCAAAATAATCGTATCTCAAAGCAAAATGCGATGTTAGATAGAATACTATGTAACTGATGCATTGATTAATCAAAGCCAGTGAATCTAGGCGTTCATAGGAGAAAAAATATGAAAATCACACTCATTACAGATAGTACTTGCGACTTACAACCAGATAAGCTTGCTACTTTAGGCATACAATTTGCGCCACTGAAAGTTTTGTTTAAAGAGAAAGAGTATATCGATAAAATCGATATAACTAATCCAGAGTTTTATGGAATGATGCGTCAAACCAAAGAGTTACCAACAACTTCACAAGTAAATCCGGGAGAGTTTTACGAACTGTTCTCGCAGGAATTAACTAAAGGTAATCAGGTCGTTGGTATTTTTTTATCATCAGATCTAAGCGGTACTTATAATTCAGCGGTGGTTGCAAAAGAGATGCTTGGAAATGAAGGTATTCATTTAATTGATAGTCGTACAGTGAGTTTTGCGCTTGGATTGATTGTAATTAAGGTTCAAGAAAAAATTGATTCTGGTGCATCGATAGAGGAAATCTTGACACTTAGTAGAGAACTAGTAGCGCATTCACAACTTTATGGTATGCTTGATACACTAGATAATTTAAAAAAAGGTGGAAGATTGTCTTCAGGGACAGCTATGATTGGTAAGATGCTGAATCTCAAACCAATTATAGAAGTTCAAAATGGACTGGTTAATGTTGCTGAAAAAGCAAGGGGATCAAGAAAAGGGTTAGCATGGATGGTGGAACAAGTTACCAATCATTATCCAGATGGTAAAATAGATGAACTTGCGATTGCACATGCCAATAATGCAGATAAATTGGCTGATATTAAGCAGCTATTACTCGAAAGATTTGAAATAGGTAAAATTCACGAAGTAGAAATTGGTTCAGTAGTTGGAACACATGCTGGAGAAGGTGCAGTAGGAGTAACTTTTTTCAGAACGAAGTAATTTAGAAATCAATGCATTTGAATATTAAAATTCAAAAGGAGCCAGTCATAAAAATTTGACTAGCTCCTTTTAATATTATCTTAGTTCATATTAAGATAAGCAATTGTAAAAATAAAAAAAGATACAATCGCAATATTGATTGAGTTAAAAGACAATTCAACTTTTCTCAATTTTTTAAGGAGAGCATTATTTTTTATAAGCGTAAAGTAAATTATAAAGCAGAATGAATAACTTAAAAGATAACTTGGTAATTTGCTAATTTGCTTAGAAAAAGACAACACCAAATCTTGGTTGAGAAGATTGACGTTGATAAAGCTTCCTCCGGTACCTAAGAGAACACATGTGAGTGCTAAAGTAATAAGAGCAGTAAATTCGGTTTTTCTAATCTTAAAGAAGTTTACTTCGTGAGTTGGTCTTTTGAAAATTAACAATATAAATTTGATAAATGAAGTCATTGTTCCTAAATTAATGAGCTGAAGTAAAAAAAGTTCTGTCCAATTATAACGTCCATAAGCGATAAAGTATTTTGAGAAACCACCACTAAAAAATGGTGCACCTGTGATGCTAAATACAGCAACCAACAGTATGACAGAGAGTGGTTTGGATAACCACCAAAGGCCACGCATATCACCAATTTTGCGCGTCTCAAAGCGATAAATTAAGACGCCTGCGATTATAAAGAATAGTGACTTAAAAACACCATGACTCAAGACGTGATAGAGTCCACCCATTTGATTGATGTTATTACCACCAAAACCAATAAGCATCAAGCCAACTTGAGAAATCGTGTGATAAGCGAGGATCAATTTAATGTCAGTCTGTGCAATGGCGAAAATAAAACCAGCGATAGCAGTTAAGTAACCAATTGCCGATATAAGTGGAACAACATCAATAGCACTAGAATACATGAACTGAATTCTCAGCAGTAGGTATATGCCTATCTTAACAAAAATTCCTGATAAGACTGCGGAAACTATAGAGGGTGCACTAGCTGTACCATGAGCTTTGGGTAACCAACTGAAAAGTGGTAACACTGCAGCCTTTAAGCTTACACCTGTAAATAAAAAGGCAAAGGAGAGATTGAGATATTTTGGCTCATCAATCAACATGATTTTATCCTTGATCGTCTCGAAGTCTAATACTCCGACAGTCTTATACAGTATCCCTATACCAAATAAGAAAAAAGTCATGGCTATCATATTTACGGTTAAATAAAGCATACCATCATACATAGACTGTTTATCTTTTTTGTACATAATGAGGATTGATACGGTAATTGTAGCTACTTCAATTAAGATGTAGACGTTAAAAATATCTGTCGACAGAAATAGACCGTTTATCAATCCTTGTAAACTCAAAAATAGAAACGTAAAAAGGCGGTCCATGTATTTTTTCTTACTGCTAAAAAGCATTAGACTAAAAAATAAGAAGTTGTTAAGTAAGATGAAAACTTTAGAAATTTCATCTAATTTTAACTTCATCCCAAACGGAGGCGGGATATCTAAAAGCATGAGTTCCATGTGAGGTGCTCTTAATAGAGCTATCGTAATTAAGATAAATCCCAATTGCATAACCATAGCGAGCCATTTGAAAAAAGTACGATTAAAAATATACCCGAGTAATCCTATAAAAATTGGTGCTATAACAAATGCATATAATAGTAATGTCAATCAATTTCACCTCGTTTCTTTTTCACCTTATTCCAGTTAGTTGTTCCGTATTTGTGAAACATAGAAACGAACATCGTCAAGCAAACTGCAGTTACAGAAACGCCAATAACCACAGCAGTAATCATAAGCGCTTGAGGTATTGGATCAGCAACGTGTTTAAATTGATCTAAGTTTTGTCCTATCGGTGGTATTGAACCACTTTCAAAAGATGAAGATAAAAAGTATAAAATTGCAGCGGCTTGCATAAGTGACATACTGATAATTGTCTTCAAAATATTGCGTCTTGCACAAAGCCCATATACACCTATAAAAAAGATACATATGCTTACATTTTCGCCATTGAGATATTCTTTCATTGTCACCTCGATTCATAAAATGCAAATCTATAGAAAATAATCGTCATGCCACAGGCAACTTTTAATCCGATTATTATATTGGCGAGTACCATGTAGTAAACAAGACTATGAACAAATAGTTGATACACATTAAGTGTGATAAATAAAGTTGCGAGAATCAAAAGACTTAATAATGCATATTTTTCAATTGTTTGTATTCTATATAAGTCTAAAAACATGATTGGCTGACTCAAGTATTTAGCGATAAATACAGAGCTGAGAACAGCACCTCCTTGAAAACCACCACCTGGTGAAATATGACCATTGAGGACAATGTAGATCCCAAAGAGAATCACAAATGGGTAAATAATGCCCATTGTTCTATTGAGTAATTGGGAATGATCATTCATCGTATTTATCTCCTTCATGAACTGACATATAGATTACTGCTATGATGCTGAACAAGAGCATTAGTGCTTCGAAGAGTGTATCATAGTATCTATAAAACAAGTAAACAGCTGTAACCACATTTTCTGAACCTGTCTTTGAATAAGTGTTTTTTATTAAATAGTCGGCGATAGGTTTGACGTTTAGAGCAGGTATCGCGTTGGATTGATAAACAACGACTATCCCAACGAAAAAAATAAATAGGCCAATATATTTTCGTCTCATAGAATATCCTCCTCAACTTTTACAAATTCATAATGGTATCTTGGATGTACTTCTATTTCAAGAAAACTTTTAAGGGCATCAAATTTATAGTTTTCAGGGTGAGCATATATAACAAGTGTATTTTCCTTCTCTTCTAAGATTAAAGCATATTGATGTTGTTCCATAATAAATTTAATATCTTCAGTAGAGTAGATAATTTGAGTTTCTAGTTCTTGTTTAGAACAAAACTTTTCAAGTGACTTGATTAATTGTTGTTTATGAAGTGACATAGTAGCATGTTCATCTAATTCAGTACTTTGTAGTTTATAATAAATAGTATAAATTTTATATTTTTGTAGTGCAACGATATATAATATCGTAGAAATAGTTGAACCAATAATTGCTTCTGCAAGTGCAACGTCAGGTGCGCTATAGAGCAAATACACAAAAGAAATTGCCAATGAAAACAAACCTAGATAAATTACAGCTTGTCTCATGTATCGCGTTTGAATCGCTGCAATAGAAGTGATAATTAACAAAAGCAAAGCAATTTCTAACATAGTTACTCCTTTCCGATTTTGTAGCCGCTAATTTTAGCTGAACGCACAATAGAATGTGTGATCATTGGATTTATAAGCATATTTACAATCAAGATAACGATTACTTTTAGTGTGAAAAAATTGAAACCACTTTTTAAAATAACACCGAGAATAATGGTGATAAAACCAACTGTATCAACTTTTGAAGCAGCCAATGCCCGAGCGTAAAAATTATTAAACCTATAAATTCCAATTACGCCTATGCTTACAAATATAACACCAATGACGATGACAATTGAACCGATAAGATCTAGCATTAGAATCGCCCCTTTCTTTGAATGAATAAGGCAATAAATATAATGCCCATAAAACTAAGTAGCGCATACACAAGTGCAAGATCTAAAATAAAAGTTTGCTTTCGAACAAGTGCTACTAAAATAATAAGCATCATTAGCTTAGACGTGACAAGATTAAGTCCCAATAATCGATCCCATAAAGATGGTCCAATCAATATCCTTATGGCACTAATTACAGTGAGGATAACTAAGATAGCTATAATAAGTGTCATAAGCCCTCCTTGATTTTTTTTTCGATTCGCCCTTTAATCTTTATTCCTGCCATAGTAGGCTGGGTAGTTGAAGGGTTGATCCACAGAACTTGTAAACTATGTCCTTGAACATCTACAGTAATCGTTCCAGGTGTCAAAGTAATTGAGTTTGCAAGTATAACAATATCTAAGTTAGATTCTAATTCTGTATAGATATCAACAAATCCTGGATTTGCTTTTCCACTGATAATATATGGGATAATGGAAAATCCAGATTTATAGATTTCGAAAAACATAAACAACGAATATCTTAGTATTTTGAAAATATTGAATGGATAAAAAGTATAAAAAGAATCGTCAACCAAGTATTTTTCAGAAAAATAAATACTAAAAACAGAGAAGAAAAAACCGCTTAAGATGATAATAATAGATATTTTTTCGAAAAATATCACCCAAAGAGTTGTTAAAAGTAGAGCGAGTTGAAGGTAGTAGATTCTTTTGCGCATAATTTCTCCTTTCAAATTGTGTCATATAAAACATGATATAAAACATTTTAATATTTATACCCACAGAATAATTATCACAATCAAAAAAAGAGACCGATTTACAGAAAAATTTCTGATAAAAGGTCTCTTAATCTATTTAGTTATTTTGATATAATATAATGATATACCAGTTGCATTGTATTCTCTAGCGCTTGGTAATGTGTACGCTCCATACCGTGGGAAGCGTGAACTCCTGGTCCAATCAAAGCACCTTTAAGGTTGTTGCCAGCTCTAAGTGCTGCACTTACATCCGACCCATAATAAGGGTAGATATCAACCGCATACTTAAGTGAATTAGCTTTTGCAAGGGTCATCAATTTACTTGTAAAATCATAATCATAAGGTCCACTTGAATCCTTTGCACAAATAGAAACATCATACTCAGTACAAGATAAATCTTCGCCTATACAACCCATATCAACAGCTAAGAGTTCCTCTATATCATTTGGAATATGTGCTGCCCCATGACCGACTTCTTCATAAGACGAAATAACAACTTTAGTCGTGTATTGTGGTTTTATATCATGAGTTGATAGATACTCTAAAACGCCAAAGATACAAGCAACAGAGGCTTTGTCATCTAGAAAACGAGATTTTACAAAGTCGTTGACCAAAGTAGTTTTTGGATCGATACAGATAAAATCACCTACCTGTAAGCCCAATTTTAATACATCATCTTTCGATTTCACTACCGCGTCTAATCTCACTTCCATATTTTCAGGTGTTCTAGGTAATGTGGAGCTCTCTTTGTGAACATGCATCGCTGCAGCATTACTTATGA
The DNA here is from genome assembly GCF_029914245.1 of Fusibacter bizertensis. Lineage (GTDB taxonomy): Bacteria > Bacillota > Clostridia > Peptostreptococcales > Acidaminobacteraceae > Fusibacter_C > Fusibacter_C bizertensis. The sequence continues at coordinate 241,591 of NZ_JARYZI010000003.1, read as the reverse complement.
AAGTCCCCGTAAAGGATTCGCCTTCTCTTGTATAGAGTGTACAGTATTCACTGTCGAGTGTCGGAACAATAGGTCCTCCAACTAATGAGAATTTAATCGCCCCAGATGAAGAAATACTTCTAATCATAGCACCTAACGTATCTACATGTGCAGATAGTCCTATTGTTTTAGATGAATCAATACCATCAACCGTGATAACACCGTTGCCTTTATGCGTATACTCAAAGGTATAGCCTAAAGCTAGTGCTTGTTGTTCAATTAACTGCATCACTTTCTTGGTATAACCAGAAGGACTGTCAGTTTTTAATATGTTGCTTAGAAAATCCCAAAAATATGATTTATTGATTTGCATGTAATTCTCCCTTCGAAGTTTTTCACGACAATACATGAATATGCTCTATAACTATTATTGCCTGTCTTTCATGATTTCGTCAATAGCTTCTAAGATAGAATCTATAGTATTTTGTTCTAACATACCTGGATAGAGATAAAAATATTCAAAATCTGGCCCTAAAAAGAGCGACGTTGGAAAACCTGTAACACCAAACATGCTGGCTAATTCACCTTTTTCATCAAGAAAAATAGGCATTTGATAACCGTGTTCGTCGATATAATCTTGAACAGTTTTTTGATCTTCATTGACACTAATAGCAAGTACTGTGACATCATCTCTTTTATCAAGTTCATCTAAAAGTGGCATTTCTTCAATACAATATTTACACCAAGTTGCCCAAAAGTTTATAACGATAAGTTGTCCTTCATAAGCAGAAAGAGATGTTTCTTCACCACCAAGTGTTGTTAGTTTGAAGTCTGGTATATAATACGGTTCTGGTTCAGTGGTTGTCTCAACTGTATTATCAGAGGTACTTTGATTGGTGGTTTCAGCGCCGCTTGTACTTTCTGGTTTCAAAGTAACTTGCTGATCCGTTTGATCTGATCCACAAGCAGAAAAAAGAAATAAGACAGAAATTACTCCAAAAAGTATTATAAATGATTTGAATTTTGATTTTTTTGTCAATTTTGATAAATGCATAATCCCTCCGTTGATAACTAACTTGTTAAATCGATTAACCAGTTTGCGATGATATACATTTTATCAGTAAAAATCAGCAAACCAATGATCATTAGAAAAACGCCAGCTATCCTATTTAGTATTTTCGAGTATTTGGTTAAACTTGCGACTTTTTGATCAAAGAAATTCAAGAAAATCGATGTTAATAGAAATGGCACTGCCATACCCATTGAGTACGTAAATAAGTACTTTACACCCTCTGCCACGTTCTTACTGATTGCAGCAGTAGATGCGAGAATTGCGCCTAATATAGGACCAAAGCATGGTGTCCAACCAAAAGCAAAAGCCATTCCTATTGCAATTGAAGATACAAAAGTTACATTGCTTCGTGCAGTCCTTTTGCGATAATCTTTGGACATAAATGGAAGTTTTATTAAGCCTGTCATATATACACCAAAGAAAATAATGACTAGACCACTTATTTTTCCAAGAATAGCTTTGTTTTGAGCAAACAAGCGACCAATAAAACTTGCTGAGACGCCTAAAATCATAAAGACTATGGTAAAACCTAAGATGAAACCAAGCGTCTGAATAATTGCTCTTTTTCTTTTTTTAGCAATATCTGCTGTATCAAATGATCCCGTTAAATACATAATATAGGCTGGTACTAACGGGAGCAAACACGGCGAAAAAAAAGAGAGAAAGCCCGCGGTGAAGGCTGTCCAATAATTTACTTGAAATAACATTTCTCACCTCATATAATCATAGTAGTAATATTATACCCCATAGGGGAGGGGGAATCAATTTAAGTTATTGTATTAACAAGACTTTGTTTCAAACGGTTTCATCATAAAAAGAACTGGAAAAAAGAAACAATTTAAAGTACAATTAGTGTAATAAAAGCTAAGAAGTCTAAAGAAAGATTTGGAGGAGCTAGAGTGGGAGATTACAAGTTAACTAGAAGAGGGTTGTTAAGTGTACTGCTATTGCTGGTTTTAGCTGTATTTTCGTTGGTTAAGGGATCCATATACTTAGCTGTTTTTACTTTTGTTTTTTGTTGCATTATACTAGCAATTACTTTATACGAAGTACTGATCAATCGATAAAAATTAGAAGAGAAAATGAGACACCATATCGACATCACCATCTTCAGATATAACTACAGCAAAACAATTTGAGTAATTTGGTGTTTTATTAATGGTTTCGACATATCGAATGGCAGAGTTATAACGTGCACCTCTAGAAGGGTCTCCTTTTTCAGTTGCAATACCATCTAATATAACACCTATGCCATGGCAAGTGCCATCTAAGTCCATTAAAACAGCACCATCTATACTGGTAATAGAGCGAATTATTGAAGGGGATAAACTCAAGGCATCAATTAAAAAACCTTGATTTCTCAACCTGAATGCTTCGCTTCTTGCATTTTTTGACACAACGATAATAGTACCTTTAGGTTGTTTTAAGGCTTCCAAAATTAGACGATATAGATTTAAAACTTTTTTCGATTCAATCGCTTGAAAAACCTTTTTTAACTCGGTACTAAAACTAAAGAAGCTGACTTTAGGTTTAGGGATAAAAACCTCTTCATGGGTAATTTGCATTAGTTTGTTACCATTGTAGGTGAGTTGCCATGAAAAATAATTATTGAACTCAATTGTAAAAAAATGATTTATTGAATCATGTAAAGGTTTGAATTCAACGGTATTGTGAAGATACTCTCCATCGGAAACCAAATAGACTTCAGAATTGCTTAATTCCAAAATTTTACGGATATGCCTTGTGTTAGAGAGCGGGATCTTTGTTTCAAAATGAACCATAGGTTTCAAAATGTGCTGTGATGCAAGTGCTTGTGAAGCTTGTGTATTAAGTAGCAGTATTTTACCATCACTAAAAGATTTTTCATAACTTAGAGATGATATCTTATTAAATTTTTCGAAAGGATTAATGGCATGTTCATTTTGTAAAATATGTTGAAGCAATCGCTTACCTGATTGCTTAAGTAAGTCGGAGTAGTGGCGTTCATGAATCTCTTCATTAAGTATTAAGCCTTGTACACATTCATTGATATACGAAAGTGTTTCGTATATAATGGTATCTAATAGCGAACGAAATTCAATCTCCAATACTTCGGGGATTTTATAGTAGATGTCCATAGATTTTGAATCAAATTGTAGAGCAAACTGATATCTCTTGCTGGAATACTCAAACAACTCACTAAGATAAATGTTATACTTTTCGGTGTTCATGATGTTTTTAACAAAGTCGGATTGCATATTGCTTTCATCAATAAGGTGTAGTTGTGGTACCATTTCTTCATCAATTTTTCGAAATAAAGCAAAACAATAGCCATCTAAGTACAGATGTAGCTTTGTTAAATCAGCAAAAAACATAAGTCACCATCCTCGTAAAAAGCTTTGTTATATATTTATAGCCATTGTTTTCTTAAAATAACAAAAAAAAATACTAGAGATGGCACTCTAGTATAAGGAATGACAGGAACAATCTGGCTTAGTTTGAAATGTATCATAGGGATTTTCAGAGGGAGGTACATTCCATAAGCTTCGATTGTCTTTCATTAATAACAATTTTAGCATAAATATCAACTCAATTTCAACTGCAATCAATAAATTTGTGAATATAAATCTTCACAGGGTATATAAACTTACGAATAAATTAGAAAGAGGATAATACTAGCATGTATTCAGTCTTAATTATTTCAAAGGATAACGAATATGTTAGAAACGTTGAATATAAAATTTCATCTCAACAATACACTTTATCGCATACTGTGGATTTAGTTGATGCACTCAGTTTAATGGAAGGTCAGGATGTAGATATTGTTATAGTCGATTCAGAGAGTGAAGAATCGGATAAAGCGATATTGACACATTTAAAGAATGCCTATCCTAAGGTCATTAGATTTTGCGTATCGAGTATTCAGTCGAATTCTGATCATTATTTACCAAAGAAAATGAATAATTCCCAGATTCAATGTAATAAAAACATCTCAATTGATGAACTATTTTCTTTAATTGAAAAAGTACTTGAGATTGATGCAAAAGTTAAGGATAAGGATCTTGTAAACCTGATGTCTAATTTAAAGCATCTTCCTACTGTACCCCAAGTTTACAATCAGATGACTAATATGATCATGAACAATGCTTCAGTTGAAGAAATTGCCAATAAACTCGAAGAAGATCCTGCCATTACTTCCAATATTCTCAAACTAGCAAATACAGCTTTTTACAATGCAAAAACAGGCTCGATTCGTCAAGCCATTATGTATATTGGATTAATTAATGTTAAGAATATTATCTTAACTAATGCGGTGTTTGGAAACGATGGACTTGATCCTAAGACGAGAGATTTACACTGGGAACACGTTATGAAAACCAATAAAATCTTAAATGCTTTTTATATAGAAGTTTTAGGCAAAAAGTTAAACAATAACATTTCTTCAGTGGGACTTTTACATGATATCGGCAGTATTGTACTTATGAGTAATTTTCCCAAGAAATTTGATGGAATAGTAAAAGCAGTGCAAGAAAATTCGACGTTAAGATTCCATGATCTGGAGGAAGAAACATTTGGATTCAACCATGAGCAATTGGGGGGACATTTACTTGATTTATGGGGATTACCTTATCCTGTTATCGAAGCCGCTCTTTTTCATCATGATCCACTGAACCCTAAACTCATTAATCAAGAACTTGTAAAATCCGTTCATTTGGCGAATTATTATGCTTGGAAGTCAATCAATTATACAAAGTATGATAATTATCTCGTTGAGGAAGTTTTTGAAAGTTTGGGGATCACAAAACTAGAATTTGAGAACTTTTTTAATGGTTTTATAAAAAAAATATAGTAGACCATATGGTCATCTTCGGATAATTTTGATAATATTATCCTCAGGTGACCTTTTTAAAGCACCTAAACATGAAGGGAGTAATAATATGTCAAACAAAGTTTTAGCAAAAGTTAATGGTAGAGAGATCACAGAAGGTGAGTTGAATTCATTTTATCAAACGCTTGGACAACAAATCCAAGGTCAATTTCAAGGAGAGCAAGGTAGAAGCAGACTTTTAGATGAGTTGATCTACCAAGAACTTTTCTATGCAGAAGCTGTGGAAAGTAAACTTGAAGAAACTGAAGCGTTCCAAATAGAGCTTAACAAAATGAAAGAAAGCTTATTAAAACAATTTAACATCAAAGAACTTGTTGATGGCGTTTCAGTTGAGCCAAGTGAGATTGAAGCTTTTTACGCTGAAAATCCTCAGTTTTTCCAAGGTCAAGAACAAGTTCAGGCATCACATATACTTGTAGATACTGAAGAAGAAGCAACTAATATTTTAGCTGAGATTAAAGGTGGACTTACATTTGAAGAAGCAGCAACTAAGTATTCTAAATGTCCTTCAAAAGAACAAGGTGGCGATTTGGGTCTTTTCCAAAGAGGACAAATGGTACCTGAATTCGAAGAAGCAGCATTTGCTATGAAATTAAATGAAATGTCGTTACCTGTACAAACTCAATTTGGTTACCACATCATCTTAAAAACAGGTGAGCAAGCTGCTGAAACACAATCATTTGAAGCAGTAAAAGATCAAATTAGACATCAATTATTAATTCAAAAACAAAATTCAGCTTATATTACTAAAGTTGAAGCTTTAAAAGAAAAATATACTGTTGAAAGATTATAATATCTTTTTTATAGTTTAAGTATGTTGATGACTCAATTATATTTAAATCAGATATAACTCAAATGAGCACCGATTTATGTTGTGTAAAACATAAACTGGTGCTCGTTGTTTATCTAGACCTTAAAACAAGTTGATTGAAAGGATTTATGTTGATAGCATGGTTTTAATCATGAATATGTATTATAATGGTAAAATAACTTTAACCATAAAACAAACTAAAAGGAGTGAAATCATTGTTAATAAAGGACTTTAAAATTGGCGAAGAAATAATGGGATTTTATTTAGTCAAAGCAAAAAATGTGAAAACTTCAAGTGCCAACAAACCCTATATTGATTTTACACTTCAAGATATTACCGGAGAAGTAAATGCTAAATTATGGGACGTAAAAGGTGATGTTGAAAGCATATATAATCCAGGTGAAGTTGTAAAAATACAAGCGAGTGTAACACAATGGCAGCAGTCTGTTCAACTGAAACTCATCAAAATCAGGGGCATCTTACCGGAAGATGAAATCGACTACAATCAATTTGTTCCAACTGCACCTATAGAGGCAAGTGCTATGCTGGAAGAAATTCTTACTTTTGTAGATGAGATGAAGTCAAATGAAATTAAGTTGTTGGTAAAATCTTTGATTGAAGATTATCGTGAGCAATTGATGTATTATCCTGCTGCAAAGTCGAATCATCATGCAATTAAATCAGGGTTACTATATCATATTTTGAGAATGCTTCGCTCTGGGAAAGCGTTAGGTGGGATTTATAAAAACATCAATTTAGATTTAGTTTATGCAGGCGTTATATTACACGACATAGAAAAAATCAATGAAATGGATGCCACTGAAGTTGGTGTAGTAGAGGGGTACTCAAAAGAAGGTCAGCTGTTAGGACATATTATCATGGGGATTAAGCGAATAGATAAAAAATCTGAGATGTTGGGGATTGATCCTGAGATTTCATTGCTGATTCAACACATGATTTTATCGCATCATTATGAAGCTGAATATGGGAGTCCTAAAAAGCCGTTGATTCCAGAAGCAGAACTTCTTCATTATCTAGACATGATTGATGCACGTATGTATGATATGAATAAAGCGTTAAGAGACATTGATGAAGAGCAATTTACAGATCCTATTTTTGTACTTGATCGTAGAAAACTATACAAATCAAAATACAGTGCGAGTGAATCATACTAGTAAAGCTTGAGTTTAGTTAAAAATTTATGGGGATATAGCCCGCTAATTCTGTTACAAGCAAATTGTGACTAAAAAAAAGACCAGTTAATCATATTGATGATTACTGGTCTTAACTTTTAATTACAAAATGGTTTAGTGATTATTCTTTATCAATACAACATTTTTTGTATTTTTTTCCACTACCGCAAGGGCATGGTTCATTTCTACCAATTTTGTTTTCAACTCTAACAGTTACCGAGTCAACATACTCTTTTTTGATTGCTTTCATCTGTTCTTTGGTTAAAATTTCTTTCCAAAGTGGGATGTTATAAAGCCAATCAGCTTTAGCCTTGTGCATGTTTAAGAAAAGTTTTTCAAAATCGATTGTATAGTTGAGTTCTGACTCTTCTGTCATTTCTTCTAGTGAAATTTCTTCTTTAAAACTTGTGTGAATACCATCGATGAATCCAACTGCTAATATTGGCTCAAGTTCATGTTTTTCACCAAATTCTTTTAAAGTACCAGTGATTTTGTCAATTCCGTCTTCGACTTTTTTTGCAAGAATTTCATCATAGATCACTTTTTCGTGCGCTAGATATGCGTTCCAAAATTCTTCGGATTGCTCTTGTGTCAACCCTTTACCTTCGAGAATTGCGTTCCATTGTTCAAATAAAGACATAATGTCCTCCTTATAAAATTCCAAAAATAAGTCTATCATACTCATTAAAAGGTTTCAACTCTAATATTTTTTTGTTATAATCTTAGAGTATTAGGGTAGAGGCATAACGGTAAACGTATTTTGAAAGGAGACTTCAACACATGCAGAGTTACGAAGCAGCACTTAATCGTTTCAAAGAAGCTGAACACAAAATTCATTCCTTAAGCTATTCAACCTCTATGCTCTTTTGGGACGCGTCAACAGGCGCACCTAAAAGCGGTGCAGATGCAAGAAGTCAAGCAATAGGTGTTTTAAGTGGTTTTCAATATCAGTTACTCGTAAACGAGCAAATGAATGAAGATTTAAACACTTTGATGGCAAACTTAGATGCACTTGAAGAAATCGATCGCGTTCTCGTCAAAGATATAAAAAAGGAATACGATAAATTGACGAAGATTCCGATGGATGATTTTCAAAAATACAATATGTTAATTTCAAAATCATCAATGGTTTGGGAAGATGCTAAAGCGAAGGCAGATTTTGCTCTTTTTAAACCTTATTTAACAGAGGTTATTGATTATCTGCTTAAATTTGCTGAATACCGTGGTTATGAAGGGCATCCTTATAACTTATATATTGGTGATTATGAAGATGGCATGTCGGTTGATCAACTCAACGTCTTTTTCGACGAGTTGCGTGCACGTATCGTGCCGCTGCTCAAAAAAATCGCGCTAAAGAACAAGCACATTGATACAGACTTTCTAAAAAAACACTATAGCAAGGAACTCCAAGATAAGGTATCACGAGAACTTCTTGGCTGGATGGGTTTTGACCTTGATAAAGGACAACTCAAAGAAAGTGTACATCCATTTACAATGGGTGTCGATATCGACGATGTAAGATTGACCACACATTATTACGAAGAGGATATGGCTTCAGCATTATTTAGCACAGCTCACGAAGGTGGCCATGCTATCTATGAGCAAAACTTTGACAGAAAACTTCAGGGAACAGCACTTGCTCAAGGGACATCTAATGGTTTTCATGAATCTCAATCGAGAATTTTCGAAAATAATTTTTGTAAAAGTGAAGCTTTCTTAAGTTACTTTTTACCCAAACTTAAAGAAGTTTTTCCCGAGCAGCTTGAAACTGTCACTTTTGATAAGTTTAACGAAGCAATTAATTTAGTAGAGCCGTCTTTGATTCGTATTGAAGCGGACGAATTAACGTATTCACTTCACATCATGTTGAGGTATGAAATCGAGCTTGGATTGATCGATGGCAGCATAAAAGTGGAAAATCTACCTGATGTGTGGAATCAAAAGGTGAAAGATTACCTTGGGATTACACCACCAGATGATTCAAAAGGCGTACTTCAAGATGTACATTGGTCAGAAGGTCTATTTGGTTATTTTCCAACCTATGCACTAGGGAGTGCATATGCTGCACAACTTGCACATTATATGTCTAAGGAAATTGACGTAGAAGGTTGTTTGAAAAATGGAAATTTCAAACCTTTGACAAAGTGGTTAAACCAAAAAGTACATCAGTATGGTGCATTAAAAAAACCAAACGAACTCATCGAGATGATTACAGGTGAGCGTTTGAATTCAAAGTATTATTGTGACTATTTAGAGTCTAAATATACCAAACTCTATGGTCTATAATTAGGAGGCAGTTATGAACGTTTTAAAAGGTAATTTATTGGTCGCTCAAGGTGGCGGACCAACTGCAGTAATCAACCAATCAATGGTAGGTGTTGTACTTGAAGCTAAAAAGTACCCACAAGTAGAAAGAATCTACGGCGCAGTACATGGCGTTGAAGGTATCGTAAATGAAGAATTCATGGACTTAACAAGAGAAACTGTTGCAAACCTTGAAGCAGTAGCAGCTACACCGTCTTCAGGACTATTATCTACACGCGTTAAGCCTACACCTGAGTTTTGTGCAAAAATGTTTGAATCAATGAAAGCACATAATATTCGTTTCTTCTTCTATATCGGTGGTAATGATTCATCTGATACAGTAAGAATCGTTAACGAAGAAGCAAAAAGACAAAATTATGAGTTCAGAGCTGTTCATATCCCAAAAACAGTAGATAACGATCTTGTGATCAACGATCATACACCTGGATTTGGTTCTGCAGCAAGATACGTTGCTTCAGCATTTGCTGGTATCAACTATGATAATAGAGCACTTGCTGGTGTTTATATCGGAGTCATCATGGGTAGACATGCTGGTTTCTTAACTGGTGCAGCTGCACTAGGTAAAGTTTACGAAGAAGATGGTCCACACCTCATCTATTTCCCAGAGCGTGCTTTCAATGTTGATAACTTTTTAGCAGATGTTAAAGCGACTTATGAAAAGTATGGTAGATGTATCATAGCTGTTTCTGAAGGTATTCAAGATGAAAATGGCGTTGCGATTATCACTAAACTTCAAAAGAACGTTGAAACTGATGCACATGGTAATGTTCAACTCTCTGGAACAGGAGCGCTTGGCGATTTATTAGTTGCTGAAGTAAAAGAAAAATTAGGAATTGGTAGAGTACGTGCGGATACTTTAGGATATATGCAACGTTCTTTCCTTGGTTGTGTTTCTGATGTGGATCAAAAAGAAGCAAGAGAAGTTGCTGAAAAAGCAGTTCAATATGCTCTGATTGATAATCTTGATGGTTCTGTTGTTATGGAGAGAACTGGTGATTATGCAGTTGACTTCAGATTAGTAGACCTTAAAGAAATTGCAGCAAAAACTAAGCACATGCCAGAAGAATTTATCAACGCTGCTGGTAACAATGTAACGGAAGCGTTTATAAAATATGCTAAACCACTTATCGGTAGTGGCTTTAACCCAGGTGCTAGATTGAGATCACCTATGGTTGAACCAATTTTAAAAAAATAATTAGATAAAGTTAAAAAGCTGGAACGCACTCAAGACGTTATTGTCAAGATGCTGTTCCAGCTTTTTCTTATATAAAAGCATTTCCAATATGGACATTTTTTAGATATTTTTGTGCAATTTCTCTTGCTATTGTAAGCGTTTCAAGTCTGGTTTTTGGAATAGTGAGTTGATGTGCTGGAAAATATCGACTGATGTGGAGTGGAAGATTTGAGTTCAGATCAGCGAGCCACTTGCAAGTTCTTTCAAAATCAGTCCAGTTTGTATTAAGTGAATCAATCAATAGCATAGTGACTTCAACATGTGTGCTTTTGCTACATAGAGAAATTGTTTCCTTAACGGGTTGTAGTGTTCCGCCGCATATATCTTGATAAAAAGAATTGATTGTTCCTTTTAAATCAATATTCATAGCATCTAGCCAAGGTAAGAGTTCTATCATAGGGGCTGAATTTATATAGCCATTAGTCACCATGACATTGATAAGGCCCTCGGTTTTTGCAAGTTTACATGTTTCAAGCATGTACTCATACCAGATGGTGGGTTCGTTGTAAGTGTAGGCGATGCCTATAGACCCGTTTTGTTTTGCAAGCGTGACAATTTCCTTTGGAGATGTAGTCCTGACATTCCCATCAAAGCTAACGAGGCTGTGATTTTGGCAAAAGGAGCATGTAAGGTTACATTTGGATGTCCCAATTGAAAATATCGTAGAGTCGGGATGAAAGTGTGCAAGGGGCTTTTTTTCGATAGGATCGTAAGCATAAGAAACGACTTTTCCATAGCTTAGCGTATATAGTATGCCCCCATGATTGACCCTAGCTTGGCATTTTCCCAACTTACCATTTTCTATAATACACAGATGCGGACAAAGTTCGCATTTTATACGCATATGACCTAAAGATTTCCAATACATTGCGGTCGGATTGGTTTGCATAATTATAACCCCTTTTAATAGTGTAAAATGTTATTTTAACTTGCATTTTCAAGGCTTCTATGACAAGATATATGTATTGATTGACTTTTGAATACAAAGGTATGGAGGTGCAAATGAGATTACTTTCTTGTGTGCAAGGACTTGAATATAAAATTATAAAAGGTGACATAGATAATGATGTAACGGGTGTAGCTTTTGATTCGAGAGAGGTAAAACCTGGTTATATTTTTGTAGCGGTTAAGGGGTTCAAAGTTGATGGCCATGACTATGTGAAAAAGGCAATAGAAAATGGTGCATCTACAGTTATTATTTCAAGGCCTATCGATATTGATTATATCACCCATCAAGCGATAATTGAAGTAGCTGACACGAGAGTTGCACTAGCATATATTGCATCAAGATACTATGGTGAACCCACTAAAAAGATGAATGTGATTGGAATTACAGGTACAAATGGTAAAACTTCTATAAGTTATTTTATAAAGAGTCTATTAGATACCCTGTCAGCAAAGACAGGCGTTATAGGAACAATGGGAACTTGGATCGGGAATCAAAAGATTGATACCCCCAATACAACACCAGAATCATTAACCCTTCAACAGATTGCCTCGCAGATGGTTGAAGCTGATGTAGAGTATTGTATCATGGAAGTTTCGTCTCATGCGCTTGATTTGCATAGAGTATCTTTTTGTCACTTTGATAGTGGTATTTTTACAAATTTAACGCCAGATCATCTTGAACTCCATAAAGATATGACGCAATATTATAGAGCAAAAGAAAAGTTGTTTTATATGACGGAGAAAACAAATATTATCAATATAGATGATCTTTATGGTAAAAAAATGTATGATACTTTGCAAGAAAAAAGTGATGTTCAGTGTCTTTCTTACGGCCTTAAGTCAAATGCTGATGTTTGGGCAAAGGATATCGAATATACTGCAGAGTACTCACTTTATACAGCAGTTACACCTCAAGGTGAAATTCCCATTAGAGTGAATATTCCAGGTGAAATCTATATTTACAATACGCTCGCTGTAGTAGCGTGGGCTATTTCAGAAGGGATTGAACAAAAGGTTATATCTAGTGGGATTGAAGCACTAAAAGGTGTAAAAGGTAGATTTGAAACCGTATATCAAGACAATGATTATAAAGTTGTAGTGGATTTTGCACATACTGAAGATGGACTCGAAAAAGCACTAGATACACTAAGACAATTTGTTAAAGGAAGATTACTACTCGTATTTGGCGTATATGCAGCTCCAGGATTGATTGGTCTTGATAAGAGAACTGCAATGGGTAAAGTCGCAGCGCAAAAATCAGATTTTGCTTTTATTACTTCAGATAACCCTAAAGAGCAAGATCCAGTACAGATTATAGAAGATGTAGTGACATCGTTTAAACAGTATAGTAAAAACTATGTAACTGTAGTTGATCGCAAAGTTGCCATCGAAGAAGCACTTGAATCGATGAAACCTGGTGATGTATTGTTGATTGCTGGAAAAGGACACGAAACTTCACAAGTTGTAGGAAAAGAAGATATCCCTTTCAATGAAGCAGAAATCGTAAAAAGTAAAATGAAAGTTATTCGTAAAGATAAATAGGAAGGTGAATATATGTGCGGTTTTGTAGGATATACACATGTTGATAAGATAGATGGCGTTGAAGTACTTAGAAAAATGACAGATGCAATATCTCATCGTGGGCCAGATAGTGATGGCGCTTATAGCGATGGTAACGTATCACTTGGTTTTAGAAGATTGAGTATTATTGATTTATCTGACGTAGCAAAACAACCAATGTTTAACGAAAATGAAGATATAGTACTTGTTTTTAATGGTGAAATCTATAATTATCAATCTCTTAGAGAGACACTTGTTGAAAAAGGGCATCAATTTCATAGCCATACAGATAGTGAAGTAATATTACATGGCTATGAAGAATATGGTGTAGAAATTCTCAACAAGCTCAGAGGGATGTTTGCATTTTCAATTTGGGATACTAAGAAAAAGAAGTTGTTTATAGCAAGAGATTACTTTGGGATAAAACCACTTTATTATACGCAAAATACTAAAGATGGTTCATTAATATTTGGTTCAGAGATTAAATCGTTTTTAGAGCATCCGAAGTTTATCAAAACATTAAATAAAAATGCCTTAAGACCCTATTTGACTTTTCAATACTCTTCTATGGAAGAAACTTTTTTTGAAGGTGTGTACAAGTTGAAACCAGCTCATTACTTAGTCTTTGAAGGTGATCAGCTCTCAGTAGAAAAGTATTGGCACAATGATTTTAAGGTTGTTGAAAATGACTTGAAATCAAATGTTGAACAGATTAAGCAGATTCTTAAAGAATCAGTAGAATACCATAAAATCAGCGATGTTAAGGTGGGTTCTTTTTTATCAGGCGGTGTAGACTCTAGCTATATTACAGCGCTACTTAAACCCAATAAAACGTTTTCAGTAGGTTTTCAGGAGTATGAAGCGATGTTCAACGAAACCAAATTGGCCGCAGAACTATCAGAGATGCTTGGTATCGAAAATCACAGTAAAATTATTACAGCAGATGAGTGTTTTGATGCATTGCCTAAGATCCAATACCATATGGATGAACCACAGTCGAATCCATCTTCTGTGCCGTTATATTTTTTAGCAGAGCTTGCAAGAGAGCATGTTACAGTAGTACTTTCAGGTGAAGGTGCAGATGAGATTTTTGGTGGCTATCCTTGGTATCAAAATTCACCAGCAATTGATACCTATGAAAAAGTGCCTTTTGGGGTAAGGAAGGCTGTTTCTGGAATCACTAGAAAATTACCACAAAATAAAGTGACCCGATTTTTAACAAATGGTGGCTTATCAGTTGAGGAAAAATTTATCGGAGAAGCAAAAGTCTTTGCAGTAGAAGATGCTATGGCAGTGTTAAAACCTGCTTATAGAGGTGGTCCTACTGTTAGAAGTATTACTCAGAATGTCTACGATGAAGTGAAAAATGAAGATGATCTAACAAAGATGCAATATTTAGATTTACATTTGTGGTTACCTGGGGACATCCTTTTAAAAGCAGATAAGATGAGTATGGCGCATTCGTTAGAATTAAGAGTGCCATTTTTGGACAAAGAAGTTATGGAATTTGCCTCGACGCTTCCAAGCAACCAACGTGTAAATAAAGAAAACACTAAGTTTGCACTTAGAGTTGCTGCCAATGAAGTGTTGCCTGAGGCGTGGGCAAAACGACCTAAACTTGGTTTTCCAGTTCCAATTAAATATTGGATGAAGGAAGAAAAGTATTATCAGATGATCAAAGAAGAATTCTTAAATCCTGACACGGCTGAGTTTTTTGATGTAGATTTGTTACTTCACTATTTAGAATCACATTACAAAGGCGAGAAAAACTATCAAAGATACATCTGGACTGTTTATGTATTTTTAATTTGGTATAAACAATTTTTCGGCAAAACTAATTTAGGAGTAAAATCATGATGAAAGATTTTCTACCCGTGATCTTAGGAACCGATAGCAATGCATATGGTATGGCTAAAGCTTTTCATATGGCATACGGCATAAAGAGTTTAGTTGTTGGCAAAGGAGAATTGTTTACTACTTTTGGTTCGCAGATCTTAGATCTAAAGATTGTTAAGGAACTTGGTGAGCCAGATAAGTTCGCGGAGGTACTAAACGAACTTGCTGCAGATCTAAAAAAACAATATAAAAACTTGATACTCGTTGCAAGTAGTGATGGGTATGTTGAGTTAATTGTGCATCATAAAAAGCAACTTGAAGGCAATTTTATCGTTCCGTTTATTGATGAAGATTTGATGTTAACTTTAAATTCAAAAGCTGGTTTTTACGAAACATGTGAGGCCCAAGGTCTAAATTACCCGAAAACGAAAGTGATTGGTAAATCTCAACTGCCTCAAATGAGTAAAATTATAAGTTCATTAGACTTAGGATTTCCAGTAGTGCTTAAACCCTCGGATAGCATGCGTTATTTTGAGGCAAAGTTTCAGGGCAAGCAAAAAGCATATATAATTGAAAATGAAGCAATTTTAGCGGATACGATTAAGAGCATTTATCAGTCGACGTATGATGCTGAGTTAATCTTACAAGAGTATATCTCTGGAGATGATTCCTCTATGCGCGTACTCAATTGCTTATCAGGTCCTGATGGAAAAGTAAGACTTATGTGTTTAGGTCAACCACTACTTGAAGATCCAACGCCAACTTTAATCGGAAATTACACTGCAATTATTGATGCCTTTGATACTGAGATTTTTGCAGAGTATAAATCATTTTTAGAAGGCATTGGTTATATTGGATTTTCTAATTTCGATATGAAATATGATCCTAAAACTGGAAAATATAAAGTGTTTGAAATCAATTTAAGGCAGGGAAGAAGTAGTTTCTTCGTAACAGGAAGTGGTTATAATCAAGCCGCGTACCTTGTGGATGCTTTTGTTTATCAGTCAAAGTATGAAACCGTTTATGCTGATAAACCTCATCTTTGGTTGGGGATTCCTAAACGTGTACTTAGAAAATATTTGGATCACGCCAGTCTTAAGCATGAAGTGAACAAAAGAATTGATAACAATCAAACAAGCAGTACACTATATTATGCAAAAGATAGAGACATAAAAAGAAATCTAAGAGTTTTTAGATATTATAGACGTTATATCAAAACTTTTGAAACCTATTTTGTAAAAAAAATATAATTTCAATTAGTAGATAACTATAGTTAAATGATAAAGCAATAAAGGAGGCAGTGAATGCCCATATTAGATTACACTGATTCAAAAGCTGTTGAAAAGTATAATCGCTTTGTAAGAGAATCAGACTATGCAACAGCAACTCAAGATATTAACTGGGCAACTATTAAAACAGGTTGGGACAGTGCACAAATATATATCGAAAAAGAAGGTGAGATTGTAGGTGCTTTCTCACTTGTTATCAAAAAAATGCTTGGATTTTCTCTTCTTTACGCGACGAGAGGTCCTGTTTGCGATCCCTATGATTTGGAAACCTTACAGTTACTTATCAATGAGACAAAAGCTTTTGCCAAACGGAAAAGAGCTTTTGTTTTACGTTTTGACCCAGAAGTGAAATATGATAAAGCACTAATCGAAAGTTATGAGGAACTTGGTTTAAAAGTACGCGGTCGAGGAGTCGATAAGAATGCCTTGGTTCAGCCGATTTATAACATGATTCTCAATCTTGAAAATGATACTGAGGAAACATTGTTGGCAAGATTTAGTCAAAAGACGAGATATAATATCAATTTGTCAAGGCGCAAAGGGGTCGAAGTATCCTATCATACTTCAGATGAAGCGCTTAAGATTTTTTATGAATTATATGAAATAATGTCAGTAAGAAATCGATTGGTGATTAGAAGCTATGCCTATTTTCAAAATATGATGAGGGCTTTTGAAGGCAACATAAGAATTTATCTAACAAAGCATGAAGACGATTATCTATCAGGTGCTATTGGCATCATGTATGGTGATAAACTTTGGTATATATATGGTGCGAGTTCCAATGTGAAAAGAAATTTGATGCCCAATTATCTCATGCAGTGGGAGATGATTCGCTGGGCTCTTGAGAACAATATCACTAAGTATGACTTTGGTGGTGTTTTTGAACTTGATAATGAGGATGGGCTCTATAAGTTTAAAGAAGGGTTCTGTAGAGAAGAAGGTGTAACAGAGTTAATTGGTGAAGTAGATAAGATTTATAACCCAATTATTTATAATTTGTTTACAGAGGTTTATCCGAAATTACAAAAAATTAAGATCAAATTACTTCGAAAAGGCTAGTTTGAGTATTGACAAGGAGATTGAAAAATGAGAAGAAGAAAAAGTAGGCTGCCAATAAAACCTATTTTGTTAATAGCAGTTTTGATAGTTGTAGGAATGATGATCTTTAACAGTGGTCTACTTGTGGATATTGGACTACTAAAGGGAAATATACCTGATGATATTGGAATTGATCCAAATGATCCGCGTGTAATTGCAAAAGTTGATGAAAGTATAGACCGAAATGCGGTGAGAGATGTTGTCAATAAATTAGTTGACCTAATTACAGGTCGTGTGGAGCAAGGAAGGGTAACTGTAGTTGCTGAAGATACCAGTAGAGATTTTAAACTAGCTGGGTTTAAATTTGAACTTCAAGATGCAATAACAAAAGAAGTATTAGAGACGCTTGTGACCGGTGAAGATGGAACTGCAACGTCTCAGCTTATTGATTTTAAGCAAGCCTATAAAGTTGTACAAATAGAGGCGAGTGCACCATATGTAGAGAATAACAGTGAGATTATCATCGAGATGTCATCACCAATTATGGAGCTACATTATGATCAAGTTGTTGAACCTTTTGTATTAAATTATTCATTAAATCAAGAGGGTATTGTAAAAATTGATGAATTAAAATTAGATGTTCCAGTTTTACTTCAAAAACCAGAACTTCCAAATGGATGCGAGATAACAGCGTTGACTTCACTTTTAAACTTCGCAGGTTATGCCATAGATAAAGTGACTTTATCTGACAATTATTTACCAATGGAGCCATTTTATAAAAAAGACAATAAATTATATGGTGCAGATCCTAACGTTGCGTTTTCAGGAGATCCTAAAGATCCGGGTGGTTGGTTTGTTTATGCAGCACCAACTGTGAAAGCAGGTGAAGATTACATTAGGTCAGTAGCGGGGAATCACGAAGTTTTGGATTTAACTGGAAGTACCAAGGAAATGATTATGTCATATGTTGAACAAGGAAAACCAATTGGAATATGGGCAACACGTGATTTGAGTTTGGCAAATTTTGGTTATGGCTGGTATTTAGAAAGTACAGATACATTTTTTAATGCAGCAACTAATTTACATTGTATGGTAATCTATGGCTACGTTGGAGATAAGCTTTATGTGATGGACCCACTTGAAGGAAGCATGATATATGATGCAGATACACTTTTTAAAAGTTATGAAAGTTTGGGAAGTAGAGCGATGTTTGTTAAGGAGCTAAGAAATGAGTAAATATGATCTTGGTGTTATTGGAGGCATGGGCCCAATGGCCACGTCGATGTTTTATGAACGTATTATCGAAAGAACACAGGCAAATTGTGATCAAGAGCATCTAAATTTGATTATTTTCAATCATGCCACCATGCCAGATCGAACTAAAGCAATTTTATCTGGCGAACACCAGTTATTTTTAGAACAAATTGCATCTGATTTACATGCAATGGAGTCCTTAGGTGTTAAACATATTGCAATTCCATGTAACACATCCCATTATTTCATGAAGCAGATGAAAGCGATGACGCATCTCAATATTATAGATATGGTGGAAGAGACCGTATGTGCTATAAAGGAGAAATTTGGAACCGGGGCCAGAGTTGGCATATTAGCAACACATGGTACTATCTTTACAGGCACATATGAAAAAGCATGTATTGCAAACAATCTCATTTATGTTAAACCTAATCCTAAGATGCAAGACCAAGTGATGAAAGTGATCTATGATATAAAAGCTGGTAGTTTTGCAAATGTACATGACTTTGAATCTATAGTGATGTCAATGGTGGAAGATGGCAATTGTGACGCAGTTATTTTAGCCTGTACCGAGTTATCTATAATTCAGTTAGGTGAAATTGCTTCTACTTACTGTGTGGATGCAATGGATGTACTTGTAGAAAAGTCAATAGAGTATTCTGGAAAACAATACAAACGATAAGTTGTGACAATTTGAATGAGACATTATACAAACCCTGGCAGCTTGTCAGGGTTTGCTGTATATAAGAAAGGAGCTATTATGAAAATTGTAGTACTTGATGGTTTTGCACTTAACCCGGGTGATTTATCTTGGGATGCCCTCATGCCACTTGGAGATGTGACGGTTTATGAACGTACCCATAAGGATGAAGTTCTTGAACATGCAAAGGATGCTGACATACTTTTTACGAATAAAACACTATTGAGGGAATCTCAAATAGAAGCACTCCCAAATCTAAAGTATATTGGTGTGCTTGCAACAGGATATAATATTGTTGATGTAGACTATGCAAAAACGAAAGGAATTGTTGTAACGAATATTCCGACATATGGTACTAAATCAGTCGCTCAGTTTGTCTTTGCACATCTTCTTGAGATTTGTCATCATGTAGCAGAACATTCAGAATCCGTAAGACGAGGAAAGTGGAACAGAAATGAAGATTTTTGTTATTGGAACCATCCCCTTATTGAACTAGATGGCAAAGTAATGGGGATTATTGGTACAGGTAGAATAGGACTTGAAACAGCTAAAATTGCCAGCGCTTTTGGAATGAAAGTTATCGCTTATACACCTCGTCCTAAAACTGAACTAGAGGGTGACTTATTTAAATATGTCTCACTTGATGTTTTATTGAGTCAATCAGATGTGATCAGTTTACATTGCCCCCTAAATGATGAAACAAGGGGTATGTTAGATGAAAATGCGTTTAAGAAAATGAAAGAGGGAGTTATCATCATCAATACTTCTAGAGGACCATTAATTGATGAAAATGCTTTACTAAATGCGCTTAATAGTGGCAAAGTATATGCTGCAGGGTTAGATGTACTGGCTAAAGAGCCGCCAAAGGATCATAATCCTCTTTTTGAACTCAATAATTGCAACATCACACCTCACATTGCTTGGGCACCACGAGCTGCTAGAGAGCGTCTCTTAAACTCAGCAATTGAAAATTTGAAGTCTTTCTTAGATGGAATTCCTTTAAATCAGGTTAACTTGTAGAAATTAGGGCATATATTGATTAGAATCTCTAGTCTAACTGGACTTAATCATAAGGAGGCAAATTGTGCAAAAATTACTAAAGAAACAAAAGGAATTATTTAGAAGTGGTAGGACAAGACCCATTCCTTTTAGGATTGAACAATTAAATAAACTAAAACAAGCAGTTATCCAATATGATGAAGCATTAGTCGTTGCTTTAAAAAAAGATCTCAACAAGCCTGAATTTGAAGCCTATACAACAGAAATTGGATATGTATTACAAAGCATAGATCATACTGTAAAACATTTAGAAAAATGGTCAAAAGAGAAACATGTTAAGGTTCCTTTTTTTGTGTTGCCAAGCACGAGTAGTATCCGTTATGAGCCTTATGGAACTGTGCTTGTAATTGCGCCATTTAACTATCCATTTCAATTGCTAATTGAACCACTAATAGGTGCAATAGCAGCAGGCAATACCGCTGTTTTAAAACCTTCAGAATATACACAAAATGTAGAAGCTGTAATTCTTAAAATGTTTAGTGAATTTTTCGATGAGGATTATATTGCAGTTGTAACTGGAGGTCGCGAAGTAACAACTGAATTAATTCACTCTAAATTCGATTATATCTTTTTCACCGGCAGTCAAAACGTAGGAAAAGTAGTGATGAAAGCAGCAGCTGAGAATTTAGTGCCAGTTACACTTGAATTAGGGGGAAAAAGCCCCGTAATCGTGCATGAAGATGCCAATATACAAGTTGCTGTTAAACGAATCGTATGGGGAAAATATATCAATGCAGGACAAGTATGCGTCGCTCCTGACTATATCTATGTTCACAAATCAATTGAAGCTGAATTTATCTCGGAGGTTTTAAAAACAATTATTGAATATTATGGTCCATTACCACAGAATAGTCCTGATTACTGCCGAATCATTTCACAAAAACAGCTAAGCAGATTGATCGATATCATTGATCAGAACAAAGTAATTCATGGTGGACAGTATGATCTTGAACAATTATATCTGGCACCAACTGTTATGACTGGTGTGACTTGGGATGATGCTATCATGCAAGATGAAATTTTTGGACCTGTTATGCCGATTATGACTTATGATTCAATCGAAGAAGTCGTGGACATTATTACCTCTAAAGATAAACCTTTAGCCTTCTATGTATTTTCAGAGTCTGAAATAGTACAAAATTATTTGATAGACCAAATTCCATTTGGAGGTGGTTGTATCAACGACACGATTCTTCATGTAGCATCACCTCATTTACCTTTTGGTGGAATTGGTACATCGGGAATGGGGAGCTATCATGGTGAAGATAGTTTTAGAACTTTTTCACATCAAAAATCAATACTAAAACACAACACTAAAATTAACCATGGGTTGATGTTTCCGCCATATGGGAAGAAAATCAATCTAATCAGAAAGATATTCAAGTAGAATTCTAGTTACGCAAAAACGAGCAGTTTAAATGTGAATTTCACACTTTAAAACTGCTCGTTTATAGTTTAGACTTTCTTTTCTTTCGGCGCTGTGATGCCTTCATCAAGTATTTTATTAAGAACTTTATAAAGCACATGTGCATCTTCTGGATCTACATGAAGACATTGTATCAATTGTTCAGGAACTTTAATGGCTTCATCTCGAAGTGCCCAGCCTTTATCTGTTAAAGTAATAAAGACATTGCGTTCATTATCTTTACTCCTGGTTCTATTGATTAGACCATGTGATTCTAGTTTTTTCAAAAGTGGCGTTAGTGTACCAGAATCAAGATAAAGGCGTTCGCCTAATGATTTTACATTGATGCCATCACTTTCCCAAAGTGCCATCATTGTGATATATTGCGTATAAGTTAATCCGAGTGGATCGAGGAAAGGTTTATATAAACGAGTGACTTCTTTTGAGACTGCATATAGTGGAAAACATAATTGGTTTTTTAATTTAAGCGCATCATAATTCATAGTATACTCCTTCTGTAAGAGACCTTACATAAAAATTGTACACAATTTAATTGCGACTGTCAATCATATGATTTTATAACCAACACCCCAAACGGTTTCAATTAATGGCGTATTAGGTGATAAAGCTTCAATTTTTTCACGAATTCGTTTTACATGGACTGTGACTGTAAAAGCATCTCCTAAAGAATCGAATTTCCAAACGCGTTCATATATTTCCTCCTTAGCAAAAACTCGGCCTCGATGTCTAGAAAGTAGGAGTATAATATCAAATTCTTTTGGCGTAAGCTCTAATGTTTCACCTGCAACTGAAAATGTTTTGGTCATTTCGTTGATCATAAAATCACGAATGATAATATTACTATCTTCAAAATTTGAAGAAGCTGCATTTTTCATTTTGCTATAGCGACGGAGTTGTGCTTTTACTCTAGCGATGAGTTCATTGGTACTGAATGGCTTAGTCATATAGTCATCTGCTCCAACACCTAATCCTAGTACGATATCCATATCTTGATTTTTAGCGGAGACGATGATGATCGGGATGTCTTTTAAAGATTGAATCTTCTTGCAAATATCAATCCCATTTCCATTTGGAAGCATTAAATCGAGAATTATGAGTGAAACACCATCAAGTAACGGTATGATACGTGTGATATCTCCAGTATTTTCTATGACAACTTCATAGCCGTTGATTTCTAAATAATCGCGCTGCAACCTAGCGATACTTTTATCATCTTCTATAACTAGTATTTTTTCCATGAGAACCTCTTTCCAAAATTGTTTTGTTAATGTATGTTTTCATCATATGCCTTTAATCTAAGTGATATCGTTAGACCGTTTGAATCATTACCAGAGGCACTTATTTTTCCGCCGTGCGAAGCGATGATTTCTCTACATATGCTCAGGCCAATACCACTTCCTTTTATATCTAAGTTTCTAGATAAATCTGATCTAAAAAAACGATCAAAGATTTTGGTTAAATCCTCATCGGTTACACCAATCCCATTGTCAGAAATGTTGATAAAAACACCATCATCGTCTTGATTTGCTAAAATGATGACTTCAAGCGGCTTATTGCTTCTATACTTAATCGAGTTTTCAATAACGTTGATAAAAACGCGCATGAGTTTTTCAGGATCAACATGTATCTGAGTATCCTTAATAATGAAATGTAACGACAGTTTGCCACCAATTTTTGCAACATCACGTTCTAGTTCATCTACACAATCCGTTAAGAAGTCTTTTAAGTTGACGACTTGTTTATTAAGTTTGATGCTATTGGTATCAAAACGTGTAATATCAAATAAGTCGTTGAGTAAACTTTCAATCATATATGTCTTAGAATCTATGGTTTCGAGGTATTCTCTTTGAGTTTCTTCTGTCCGA
This sequence comes from Fusibacter bizertensis, assembly GCF_029914245.1. GTDB lineage: Bacteria > Bacillota > Clostridia > Peptostreptococcales > Acidaminobacteraceae > Fusibacter_C > Fusibacter_C bizertensis. Next base: position 218,134 of record NZ_JARYZI010000003.1, on the reverse strand, counting down.
GCCACACCATCCTTCAATCCTTGTACATAACCTCTGATGGAGGTTATGGGTGTCCTCAAATCATGAGAGATATTAGCGATCAATTCTTTTTTTTCAAGTTCTAAGATGTGTTGCTTTTCCATAGAGTTCGCAAGTGATTGACGCATACTTTCTATACTTTTAGCCAAATCATGAAAATCGTCTTCATCTTCATATGATAATTTCGAGTTAAGATTACCGCGTCTTATCTCGTTTGTTGTGTAAGTGAGTCGTCTGATTGCTCTTTTGATTGGGTTTGATATCCAAGCGAGTAAAATGGTTAACAATAATAGATTAAAAGCGCCATATAGGAAAAAAAACACTTTTTCAAACCCTTTATATGCAACTTCAAGTCTTGAGCTATCTATTTTCAACATCACATCAATTGTGCCTGTTCCTGGTATTTCATAGTGATGATGATTTAATGCATACTGAATCTTTGGTTGATCAGTGGTCATACTTCTAAAGAGTAATCTCTCAAGAAAACTTAGGTTTTCGATCTCATCATTGTATGTTGTAAATTGTACTATACTGTTGTCTTTAACTTCAACGCTTAGAAAGGTTGAACTGAAGTGATCTAATGCATCCTTTTGAAAGTTTTCAGTTAGAAAGTACTCGGGCGAATTATTGTATGGATCAACATAATTTTCAAAATCAGCTGATATATTAGAAAAATTGTCGAAAATGTCATAGTAAGTATCAAAAAAATGAACGAAGTTAAAGTTTTCACTTAAAAAATTATTTGTGATAAATAAAGTGAAAATTGCAGGTAATAAAACCAATAGAATTAAAGAAATGATAAATTTTGTTCTAATTTTCATTCTAAACCTCATAATATTTGTTCATCAAAAAAATTCGTTTTAATTTGATGTTAGTACTATTATAACGTATATCCTGTTAAAATGTGAAATAACGTTTTTATAAAGAAATATGAATGGATTGTATTAGATTTGTCATGTTATTTTAATTCAATTATCATTGTGATGCAATCTGGTTGGTGTATAATGATGTGGAATATGGCACATTATGTATTGATTAGACAGATAGGAGCGCATCATGAAGAGAAATTTCAAAAGGAAAGTTAGTATAGCACTATTGGCCATGTCTATGGTGCTAACAACAGTACCAAGTGCTGCATACAATAAAATAACAGAGATAAAATCTGCCCCAGAAGCATATGCAGACGGCGTGACACATGAAAATATAAGGGTTTTTACAGATGAAGGTTGGATCAACATGAATGTCCTTAGGATTGACTTGGATAAAAATGTTGAAATGAATGTTTTAACAGATACAGTGCTATCTAGTCGTGATACGTTGACTAACTTAGTTAAGAAGAATAACTCGGACAAGACTGTTGTCGCTGCAATCAATAGTGACTTTTTTGATACTAACAACAGCACAACTATGGGTAACTTGGTTAAAGACAATCAACTATTAAGTACTAGCGTTGGATATGCTGATTTTGCTTCATTCAGTATCAGCTCTTCGGGAGTCCCTTATGTTGCTTATGTTAATACACCAACCAACACAGTGAGTAATGGTACTTATACTAAAAAACTTAGCTATATTAATAAACCTTATTTGGCTTATAATAGAACAATTATGTTTGACAAGTATTTTTCTCCAGTCTCATACGGAAAATATTTGGGCGTCGATATTCTTGAAATATTAGTCGTTAATGATGTGATTAAAGAAATTAGAAGAGCAGGCGAAAATTTCAAAATGCCTGAAAATGGTTATGTTTTAGCATCAGTGGGAACTGACATAGCTGAAATGAGCAAAAATTTTAAAGTTGGCGATGTGCTATCTTTGAAAAAAGATGTAAACTTTAGATTCGTTGACCTTAGTATCGGAGGAGGTGCACAGCTTGTTAAAGATGGTAAAGTTGTAAGCGCTTTTTCTCAGAATATTACGGGTTTGCACCCAAGGACGGGGTTAGGGATTACTAAAGATAGAAATCATCTTATCTTAGTGACAATTGATGGAAGAACAAATTCTTATCGCGGTGTATCACAGACTGAATTTGCCAACATACTAATCGGTCTTGGCGCATATGAAGCGATTAATCTCGACGGTGGCGGTTCAACTCAAATGGTTACTACTTCACCTTGGACGACGCAGATTAAAACGATGAATTATCCTTCAGACAAAGTAGAGAGAAAGATGTATACAGGTCTTGCAATAGAAAAAGTTTTAGTTGATAGCCCAACGTTAAGGGCTACAAAGATTAATTTATCTAATTCAAAAATGCTCATAGGTTCAAAAGTTTCTGTAGCACTAAATGGAAGTGACACGAACTATAATCCTGTAACACCAAAAGTTTCTGATGTCGTGTGGTCAGTAAGTGGCGTTACTGGTACTTTTGAAAATGGTTATTTTATACCATCAAGTGCTGGTAAGGGCATAATTACGGCTATTTATAATGGCATGTCAACAACTCAAAGTATAACGGTTAATAACAATGGTGTAAAATTAGTTGTGTCTCCTAGTATTTTGAAAATTGATGCAGGTCAAGAGAAAACGATGACTTTCTCTGTGATCACAGAAGAAGGTAACACAATAGCGTTATCACCGCAAGCTGTGAAATCGACAGTTCCAACATCAATTGGCACATATGACGCTTTGAAAGGTACTGTAAAGGCGGGAATTGAAGTCACTCAAGGGTATATGACTTTTGAATTTGACGGATTGGTAACTTATGTTCCAGTAGGTGTGGGCATTGATAAACAGTTATATTACGATTTTGAAACACCAACAGCAACGTTTTCAGGTTATCCTGCTTCAGTAGTAGGAGCCTATAGCGAAACCGTCAATAATGCCAAGTTTAATAAATCGGCTTTTATGTCATATGATTTTAGTAAATCTACTGATACTCGGGCTGCTTATATGATTTTTAACAAACCGGCTATTCTACCAGTGGATACACAAGGTATAGGGGTTTGGGTCAACGGAGATGGTGGCAATAGTCACTGGCTACGTGCTAAAGTGATTGATAGTGAAGGTGTTGCAACTAATATCACATTAGCAAGTAGTGTTAATTGGCAAGGTTGGAAATATGTGTCGGCAGATTTGCCTTCTGGTTTAAAAGCACCGTTTACACTTGAAAGAATATACTTGGTTGAGACAGAAGCAACTAAGCAAGATAGTGGTTATATCATGTTTGATAATGTGGAAGCAATAACAAGTGACGCTTTGACAGTAAGTACACCACAAGAAATCAATCGCGTCAAACAAGCGCTTGACTATAAGTTACCTGCAGATTTAGCCAATTCACCTGCCCAGTTAACAAGTTATATTTATAAAGCAGATAACTCTAAAACAATCGATGCAATAATGAAAGCTAGTAAATTGACATGGAGTACCAATAGTGGGGCGTTCTCAATTGCTGAAAAATCAGATGCTTTTGTTATAAAAGTTAACAATAAAAATGGTTATATTCGTAAAAATGACTATTCACAATGGATCAAAATATTAGATTTTGTCAAAAAATACGAAGGCAAGAAACCTGTTGTGTTCATGATGAATGATGTGTATATATTCAACGATTCACTTGAGTTAGACTTATTTATGACACAACTTCAAACCATAAGTGATAAAGGGAAAGATGTTGCGGTAATTTTTCCAACTGCAAATGCTACTTTTAATGTTGGGAAAACAAATGGTGCATATTTTATTAAAGTACCAAAATCATCTGAAAAAGCTTTGTATTTAAATCTAGGCATAAAAGATGGAAAAATTTATTTTGAAGCGAAGTAAAAATAATTAAAAGAGCGATGAAAGACAGTTTGTGAATATTTCACTTTACTGTCTTTCATCGCTTTTTCTTATGATAAATTCATTTAGTTTACGATTAGATCTAAGTTTGCTTTTAAGCCATTGTCAAGAGCTACTTCTATTTGCGCAACCCCGCTTGAACCGGTTGTTTTAACCCAGAAGGCTCTACTTCCAGCAATTAAAGGAAAGGTAGAGGGTCCAATAAGCTCGAGTGGGCCCTTAATATTACAGGTTGCAATATGATTGGCATAAGAAAGTGTAGAACCGTGCTGATCAACAAAAGCAAGTGAGATTCGTGTGACATCATATGTTTCGTCTTCATAGAGCTCTGTTTTGTCAGCAGTGATCTTAAGCTCGAACACATCAGAGGATGATTTTATGACCTTAGTAACAACTTCTTCATCAATGATACCGTCAAAACGGTAAGTTTTTGATTTTTCTCCCCATCCAGCAATATATTTACCATACAAATCTGCTGCATCAGCAAATGACATTTTATATTTAACAAATAACATCCCCATTTGTAGTTTGTCAATAATAGGAAGCTGCCCGCCGTATTTTAAAAAATGAAGTAGTATTCTCTTGATGGTTTTAGCATCTTTTTCTGAGAATCTTTCATTTTCATACAGTAAGTTGCCAATAAGATCATCTACTATTATAGGCGGATGTGGCAATGCGCTAAATTCATCTTTATCTGGATAAAATGTATTGATGTAAATATCATTTCTATACACCTTTACACTGTCACAGTTTGTTAAAACTACAATTTTGCCTAATTCGGATGCATCATAATCGCCAATTGAGAAATTTGATGCAACTGTTAAATAAGGCATCTTGCTTTGCTGTGACGCATAGACCCCAGCAGCATATTTGGGGTTCCTAAACATATCTAAGACGCCGTGATAGCAGATTTTATCACCGCTACCAAAGTCTTTATGAGTATTGTAATCGAACATACACCATCCGATAGCACCACTTATACCAGTCGTGCTATATGCTGCATTTAGAACACGTGCATGTCTTAACGCATGTTCAATTTTTTTTGCTTCAGAATCAAAAGATTTTGTGGGGAACATATGACCGTTGTGCTCAGTAACAAGGTATGGCATTTTGCGCTTTGCAATTTTTTGTGGTTGATCTAGTGCTTGATTGTTACCTCGGTGCAAAAAGTCGTTATAGGTGTAAACATCTTCAAGAATCTCACTCCCAGCAAAGTTACGGACGCCACCAGTTGCACGTGTAGCATCAAGTTTTTTCGCTAGTGAACTGGTACTTGAGTAAAATTGATGATTATCTTTAGACTCATTTATGCGAGTCCCCCATAAAATGACGCTAGGATGGTTCCAATCTCTACGGATCATTTCTTCGAGACTATCTACAGCAAGTTTTTGCCAAGCAGTGTCTCCGATATGCTGCCATCCTGGTAGTTCTTCTACGACTAAAAGTCCTATTTCATCGCAACGATTCAGAAAATGTCTAGAGGGTGGATAATGAGATGATCTTACGACATTTACCCCAAGCTCAAATTTCAACATATCTGCATCGGCATACTGTGCGCCTTGCGGCATGGCATAACCAACATATGGATAGGACTGATGGCGATTAAGCCCTCTCAGTTTTATTTTATTACCATTGAGATAGAAACCATCGTTTTCAAATACAGCGGTTCTAAATCCGACTTTTGTAGTGAATGAATAGGTAGGTACTTGTTTTGAAGATAAAGTTATTTTTAGCTCATAGAGCTTGGGTGTTTCTAAAGACCACTTTGTGATCTGCTTTTGTACGCCAAGATGTACTTGGTTATCAACGAGTTTTAGCTCTGAAACCGTATGTTTACTTAGGCACTGTTTCTGATCATATAGTTCAATTGTTACTTCATCCGTTGGCACTGTTGACTGTGTAACATCAAAATAAACATCCAAGTTAAAATTTTGTTCAAGTAATGGCGTTTCCACTTTGATATTTCTAAGTCTTTTTTTATGCTGAACCTGGAGCTGCACTTCTCGATAGATGCCACCATAAGTAAGGTAATCTACAACATATCCAAAAGGTGGAATATCATCACGTTCTCTAGAATCAACTTTTAGAAAAAGCCAATTATCTTGCCCTACAAGACCAGCAGCTTGTAAATGCAATAATCCTTTGGGTAGATTTATTTCAAAAGGAGTGTATCCACCGAAATGTTCTCCCAAAAAAGTCCCGTTAAGATAGATTTCTGTATATGCCATTACACCTTCAAAATAAACGGATATTTCTTCATCAGTATCAAATTCGAGGTGTGGTAATTTGATTTTATAGCTACTCACAAACTGATAGCTGTTTTCATCAAAATAATGGTAGGGCAGTTCTTTATTGGTGTGTGGAATACGAATTGATTCAAAAGAATTGATATCCTCAATATTGATTAAGTCATTTTCTTCAAAACTAGGTTTAAAAAGCCAATGATTGTTTAATGGAATTCTTTGTATCATACTTCCTCCAAATTATTTTTAAGTTTAATCTCAGAAACGATTCTTGCGTAGAATGCACTGTCGATTTTATACATTTTCATATAGACAAATAAGCTTGCCATCAAACCAAATATTGGCAAGAGGAACATCAAAAAACGCAATCCGTTTAAAGTAGAGAGGGTTTGAACTTGATCTCTTTGAAAATTAATCACATTTAATCCAATCCCGACAATAAATGCACTGAGTGCCGATGCGGATTTTACAACAAAAGTTTGTACTGAAAAAACAACACTTTCACTTCGAATCCCTAGCTTCCATTCACCATATTCCACAGTATCAGCTAGCATAGCAGTTGTTAAGATGTTCATAAGACCTAGTCCTACAAAGATAAAGAAACCACTTCCGAATAAAAATGGAATTGAGAAAAAGCCTAGTTGACCGGCTAAATAGAGTCCGAGGTACCCCATGGTTGATGCAATAACACTAAGACCAAAGATTTTTTTTCGTGTGAGAAAGCGGCTCAAAAGTGGGAAAGAAAGCATAGCTAGAATTTGTGCGATACCAGCAACACCAGCAAATACACTATATAAAACTTCATTTTTCACGTCATACTTAAAAAAGTATATGCCAAGTGTTGTGGTGATATACATTGAGATATTGAAGCAGACAACAGTAATCATAACCACAAGCAATTGGTCATTTTGTATCAATAAGTGAAATAGTCCTTTGATGGTTAATTTTTCTTGCTCTACACTGATGTGTTCTTTAACGTTATTAACCATTAAACCAATTAGTAACACAAATATTACAGATATACCAATAGCAACTAAACTATAGCCCTTTTGGTCGTTACCAGCACCAAGTAATTTAACAAGTGGTACAGTGCCAACAGTTATTAGAGTAAAGCCAATACCAGCACATACTCTTGCAACAACAGCTGTATTTTCCCTTTCTTTTTGATCTATGGATAAAGCGGGAATCATGGACCAGTAAGGAATATCCATAAGTGTATAAGTTATACCCCATAGGATATAAAGTGCACTTACATAAAGTTTCAACATTTGAGGCGATAAGTCAGGAACTGTAAATAGGAGTACAATAACACTTGCATTGAGTATTGTACCAATTAAGATCCAAGGTCTAAATTTTCCAAACTTAGATCTTGTATTTTCTACAATCATCCCCATGATAGGATCGTTGAAGGCGTCGAAAGCCCGAGCAAATAGAAACAAGGTTCCTAAAAATAAAGCGTCAATCCCCATGATATCGTTTAAAAAAAATAAAATGTACCCTGCAACAAAACCGTAAACCAAATCCTTTCCTAGCGCACCTGCGCCATAAAACACACGTTCTTTTGTTTTCATAAGTCCCCCATCATTTATTTATTTAATAAACCATTAAAAACCACTTCTATACATGCTCTCATCTGCTCTTGTGGATACGGATCATCAGTGAGTAGCAACTGCTTGTAAATCCCCAAAAAAATAGTTTTAAATAAAGATTTTTCAATAGGTTTTACGTAACCTTTAGAGATACAAATCTCTAATAAATCTATAGTTTGTTCCCAATTGTTTTCAAGATGGCTTTCTATTTTAAGATACTGTTCTGGATAGACCATCTTGATATCAGCAAAATGATGATAATTGAAAACTTCAAAATCAGGATAGACTTCAAGAATCGCAAGTAATTTCTCTACATCATTTAAATCTGATCGATAAAAGACTTCATTTTCTTTTACTTTTATTGAGTTGAAAACACTTTCAATAATCGCGCTAAAAATAGCTTCCTTGCCACTGTAGTGCTTATAAAGTGTCTTTTTGCTAATTTTCAAGTCTTTGGCGATGTCATCGAGTTTAAATGAAATTCCTTCAAGGTTGAAACGCCGTATTGCATAATGCATAATTTGTTCTTTTTGATCCATTGGTAGTCCTACCTTTCAATTGTTTGGAAACTCAAAACTGTTTTTCAGTTTCCATCGTATCAGAAAATTCTATCAAATTCAATTGTAAAGTAAGGATTTGATTAAAAAACTGTAAGAAAATATTAAGTGAATACTAAACTAAACCATGTGGAAGCAAAGTCAGTTATTGCATATAGTAGAGATAGAAAGATAAAGCGAGGTGATCAAGTGCTAAGTTTAAAACCTAAACAGATGACAGATGATGAAATTGTCCAGAAACTGAAACAGGTACTAAATGAATGCGATGCAATAGAATTAAAAACTAAAAAATTCGTCGGTTTACTAAATGATTTCATACCGTATAATAACGGACTTAAAATTAGATTAGAGTTACTTGGAAAAGGCGGCTATATTGAGAGGCTTCAAAAATTAAGTATAGAAGCCAATAATCAAGCTAAGATCGAAAAACTTGCTCTAGGCTTTACTAAAGAGTATGGCTTTATATATGACGAAACACTCGAAACTTTTGAGTTATTGATTAGAGCGATGGCATTCAAAGCGACAAAATTAAATAATTCTGGATTAAAGATCGTAAGTTCAGTACAAAATGCACAAGGAAATTTTTCTAAAAAGCACCTTGCAAATGAAATGCCAAGATCAGTAGTTACTAGTGATTTAACTCTGGAAAAGTCACAAAGTCATAATATAAATAATAAAACTCCACAACCAACAAAACAGCTTAGAAAAAGAAAGTTTGTAAGAAATAAAATGAATTTAGGATTGTATTTAATGCTGCTTTTAGCAATACCTGTAGGGTATTATATCGTGCAGTCTAAATTTGGTAACGTAAAAGAAATCATGGCAATTTTGAATCAATATTTTACTTGGCCAATTTACAACAATTCTAATACGATTACAATATTTTCTATTATAGCGGTAGTGAGCATAGTTCCATTTATTGCTAAGCGATTTTTTAAATTAAATATTCTTGGTTTTTATCCTTTGATTATGTTGCTGATTCAAGTCGTTTTAATCACTGTACAACCAAGAGTCCCCGAGCTCTATTTGTATCTTCAATTGATTCTTGGTGTAATCGTGTTTATATCTTATGCAATTTTAGGTTTCTATAGTATGAGGCTACCTAAAGGTGCGAGGGAATATACAGCAAGTAGAGCAATCATTCCATATTACTTAGTGACGGGAATATGGTTTGTCAGTCAATATATCGTATTAACGAAGGTGTAAAGATGAAAATTATCGATCAATCTAATAGCTATTATAAAAGTAAAAAAACAAATGCTAAAAAGCAAAGTGAATCAAAACAGAAAACAGAGGAGGTAAGAATGTCTGATGTACTTATAAGTGGCGACTATGTCTCAAATGGCGAAAGAAAACTAAGAGTCTTAAAAGAATTAGGAGGAGGTGGACAAGGAAATGTCTATCTTGTAACCGACAACGGCGAGCAATTTGCATTAAAATGGTATAACAAGCAATCTTCAACTACTGAGCAGTACCATGCCATTGAGATGTTAGTTGAAAAAGGTGCACCAAGTGATAAATTTGTTTGGCCTTTAGCAATTGTAGAGGGTGAATCAAAAGATAATTTTGGCTATATCATGCCTGTTATTGATACGAAGCGGTATACTAAGCTATCTCATTACTTTAGTGGTGAGATAAAGTCGAAAAGATTTGAGCCAATTATAGATGCTTGCATCAGAATGGCACATGGTTTTTATGAGCTACATTTATCTGGACTGTGTTATCGCGATATTTCTTTTGGTAATCTCTTCGTTGATTTTGAAAATGGCGAAGTTAAGATTTGTGACAACGACAATGTCACTTTTGACAACTTGACAAGTTCTGAAGATATATGGGGAACACATGGTTTTATGGCACCTGAAGTTGTAAGAGGTGAAAAACCTCCTAGTTCACAAACAGATTTGTTTTCATTATCAGTTGTACTTTTTAGGATGTTACACTTGCAACACCCGCTTCAAGGTCAGAAAGAATACGACATTGAGATTGTAGACTATGATGCACTTGTAGATTTATATGGACATAATCCTATATTTATATATGATCCAATTGATGAAACCAACAGGCCAGTAAAAGGAAAAAAAGATATGGCCCAGGCTTACTGGCCATATTATCCAAATTTTATTAAAGAACGTTTTATTGAAGCTTTTACCAGTGGATTACACGATCCCAATCAACGGATCGTAGAAAGCATATGGGTAAAAGAGTTAGCGACACTACGCGCTTCGTTGATGTATTGTTATAACTGCGGGGAACAACTTTTTTATGATAAGACAAGATTAAGTTATGCAGACCACTGTCCAAAGTGTGGTAGCGTAGTTGACACCCTACCACCTCGTATGAAAATTGGAGATAAAATTGTGATGCTTAACCATGACACAGTCTTATACAATAGCCAGATTAGCAATCTAGACCCGATGGATTATGAGAAACCATATCTTAAAGTTGAGGTTCATCCGAGACATCCAGAAGTGTGGGGAATAAGAAATTTATCAGATGATGTTTGGCGATATGAATTAAACGACGAATCTATCAAAGAAGTTTTTAAAGAGGGTATAATCCCTATTAAAGATGGGCTTGAAATATATTTCGGAAATCAAATAGGACAACTTAAAACGGGTACAAAACTCGCAATTAAAAAATAAGGAGGCAATAAAAATGGTTGAAAGAGATGGAAAAATGGGAAATAGAGATTTACACTTGTTCTTTTTAATAGACGCTTCAGATTCAATGAGTTATGGCGGTAAGGTGGAAACTTTAAATAATGCCATCAGAGAAGCGATTCCACATATAAGAGAAATTGCCAGAGAGGCAGAAGGTGCAATCAAAGTGCATGCTCTCTCTTTCTCTACAGGAGCAAGATGGGTGACTAAGAACGTAGATGTGAGAGATTTTACTTGGGACAATATCACGACTAAAGGCGTGACTGATATGGGCCGTGGGTTTGAATTACTTGCTGAGAAGCTTTCAAGTGATTTTCAAGGAGAAAGGGGTTATCAGCCAGTGATGATCTTATTGTCGGATGGTATGCCAACAGATGACTATGAAGCTGGGCTGAAAAAGCTTAAAGCAACTAAGTGGGGAAGCAAAGCTATTAGAATCTCGATTGCAATAGGATCAGAGACAGATATGGACGTACTCCAAGATTTTATAGGCGATAGTTTTAGAGGAGAGTTAAAACCTTTAAAAGCAAAAAATGCAGCTGAACTAAAAAATTATATTCGCTGGGCCTCAACAGCTGCATCAAATGCTTCCATTAACCCCACAAAAGGAATGTTACCTCCACCACCTACTGTAGAGAGTCAAGTTGAAGTTGAAGAGATTGATTGGTGATGATGATGCGTTTTATGAATTATGGTGCCAGTGTAACTGGCACCAAACACATAAAAATGAATAAAGTAAATCAAGATGCGTTTATATATAAAGATATTGATAGTGGTATCCAAATGATGGCGCTTAGTGATGGACACGGGGCGCCACAGCATATGTATAGCGATGAAGGCGCAAAGTATGCAGTAGAAGTTGCTCTTGATGCAATTGGAGGGTATTTCGAGTTTTGTCACGGGGACATCACATTATCTGAACTAAAATATGATTTTGAGGAGCGCTTATCAATTGAGATTCAGACAAGATGGTTAAACAAAATCATGCAAGATCCAAAGTTTGAAACACCAATCCAGTATGGATGTACCTTGCTTGTTGCTATAAGAACAAATGATTATCTTATTTTTTTACAAATAGGAGACGGAAAAATAGCAATGGTTTATGAAGATGGCGTTGTTTATTTTCCAATGCAAAGAGACTTAAGATATGAAGGTAATGTAACTGCATCATTGGTTCAAGAAAATGCTTGGCTAGAGATGAAAGTTAAAGTGTTACCCATAGAAAAAAGTTTGAATATGATTATTTTAGCTTCTGATGGTGTTGAAAATGCATATCCACATGGCTATTATGATGATGCAGACTTTTATCTTAATCTGGCAAAAGAGCAAGATCTAGCGAACAATCTTGTGTCGCACCTGCAAAAAGCAGCATATTTTTCAAAGGATGATACCACTGTTGTTATTTGGAAAAGTGTTGAAAATCAACTTTTGGAAATTGATCCTGAACAGCAAAACATTTGGATTGATGCGAGTCCAGAAGATTGGATCCCCCTTTCTAACTTGGTGACCAATGAGCTTCACAAAAGAATAGAAGTGGGTTTGAAATTGGTTGATTTTTTTGATGAACAACAGGATGTTCTACCTGCAGGTGCAACACTAAAAACTTTTTTGTATGATCAGAAAGAAAATAAATTTCAGTTTATACCCAATAGTGATATGGAAAAAATAGGTTTTGTCAGAATCAAAAAAATACTATCACTCGTAACAGGTGTCCAGATAGAATGTAACAATAGAGCCGATTTAAAGCGTACGCTCATTGAGCTTCAAAAAAAAATAAGATATGATCTAAAACAGAGCAAATTTCTAATCGATAAAAATGATGCCTTAATGCCAGTAGTTTCTCTTAGTGGTGCAAATGAAAAATTTGAAATTTTTTACAACTCTGAGATTAGACTGCATCAGATTATGCCAATTGTAAGCCAATATGATCCAATTATTGGTAAGATTGTTCAGCATCCTAAGCGGCAAGCTGTTTGGGGAATCGTCAATGAAACAGGTCATACCTGGGAAGTTTACAGTCAAAAGTATGAGTTAATTCCCCCTGGAAAAACAGTAACTTTAAGAAGCCAAATGACAGTGTTTATCAACGGCATACCAGTTCAGTTTTGTATTCATTACCAATAACTTGTGTTTTTTAGCCATTTTTGCTGAAAATACAAGTTTTTTTGTGTTTTTTTAAAAAAAAGTGATTATTATTATTGAATAACGGATATCTTGGTATATATATAAAAACCGACAGAATAAATAGTGTGCATAGGAGAGCTAATTATTAAATAAGTGGAAGGAGTGAAAAAATTGAGAGAGGAAATCGTGGAGCGTATATTGAGTGATTTTTTAATTTTGATACCGTTGCTTAACAAAAAACTACTCAGGGAGAATGAGCTATATAAACTAGATGATTTGTACCCATCACATGTTCAAATTCTTCTACTATTATCAAAAAACAAGCAATTAACGATGTCAGAGATCAGTAAAGAAATACACGTTATTAACTCAAATTTGACACCATTGGTGGATAAGTTAATTAAGCTTGGGTACTTAAAGAGACAACCATCAAAAAAAGATAGAAGAGTGGTGCATATTTCATTGACAGCAAGTGGAAAAAAACAAGTTGAAAAACACAAGGTTTATGCAGTAGGATTCTTGGAAGAACAGTTCGAAAAGTTAGATGAAGATAAACTAAAAGCTTTAGAAGCTCACTTAAATGGGATTAACGATATCTTGGAGATTCAACTTTAACAAACTTTTAATTTGTAAAAAATGGATATTGTGTGATACGATGAATTAGGATGAAGTTGTCCTAATTCTTTTTTTATGAGGTGGTACTATGCAAGACTTAAAATTGAAAAAATACGCAGAGTTATTAGTAAAAACAGGCATTAATCTAAAGAAAGATCAAATTTTAGTAGTACGTTCACCAATTGAATGTGCTGAGTTTGCACGCGAAATAGCTGAAATTGGTTTTGAAGCGGGTGCAAAAGATGTAGTGATCAGCTGGAGTGATGAAATTTATTCTAGAATAAGATATTTAAAAGCATCAGAAGAATTATTTGATGAGTTTCCATCTTGGCAAAAAGAATTTTACTTATCTTATGTAAGACAAGACGCTGCTTTTTTAAGCATATCAGCATCTGATCCGGAAAATTTTAAAGATGTAGATCCAGTTAGAATTCAAAAATTTTCGCGTGCTTTTAATGCCGAAGTGTCAGAATATAGAGATAGATTAATGAACAATGAAAACGTATGGTGTGTTGCATCAGTGCCAACGCCTGCGTGGGCAAAAAAAGTATTTCCTGATTTGAGCGAGTCTGAAGCAGTAGACAAACTTTGGGATGCAATTTACGCTTCAGTTAGGGTCAATGAAGAAGACCCTGTAGCAGCTTGGAACGAACATAAATTAGCGCTTAAAAAGCAAATGAATTATTTAAATCAAATGAATTTTAAATCTCTCCACTATACAAACGATTTAGGAACTGATTTGCATATAGAACTTCCAGAGGGCCATTTATGGCTTGGAGGATCTGACTTAACACCCGATGGACATGAGTTTATCGCCAACATGCCTACAGAAGAAGTCTTTACTGCGCCAAAACGAGATGGTGTTAACGGAAGAGTTGTTAGTTCAATGCCTCTTAATTTTAATGGTAGCCTAATTGATGGCTTTGAATTAACATTTAAAGATGGAAAAGTAGTTGATTTTAGCGCAAAAGTAGGATACGAACAGTTGAAGAGACTACTAGAAACGGATGAGGGTTCAAGTTATCTCGGTGAAGTAGCACTTGTTCAATATGATAGCCCGATTTCTAATATGGGGATACTATTTTATAATACACTATTTGATGAAAATGCATCGTGTCACTTGGCTTTAGGTAAAGCCTATCCTGTATGTTTAAAGGGTGGCGAGAATATGGATGCTGATAGTTTATCTGCGCACGGCATTAACAATTCTATGACACATGAAGACTTTATGGTAGGCACCCAAGATTTATCAATAGTTGGAATCACACAGACAGGTGAAAAAATTCAAATTTTTAAAGATGGTAATTTTGCTTTATAAAGTAAACAGTTGAGAGGTTTTAATGAAGCGTCTAAGAAAGTACTATCAAGATATTTATAAGTACGAAGAAGCAGACAAATCATATGTTATCAATGTGTCTTTAGATGCATATGAAGATGTTTATGATGAATGGGATGCTTCTCCATTTAAAAAAAGAGATATTGAAGATGAGTTTGATGACTTTATAAGAGATTCATCTTCTGATATACCTTTGAAATATGGTTTGTTTATTGATCTTTTTTTACCTCAAGGAGAATACAGCGAAAAAAAAGAAAAAATGCTAATTGAAGCATATGAAAACTTTTACCAATTTAAGTTTAGACGTGAATTGAAAATCAAACAAGGGTTACACCGTAAAGTAATTAACTACTTAGTTTTAGCAATCATATTTTTGTTTTTTGGCTATTTTTATAGCCCAAGTATGGAAAATATATTTTTAAAGATAGTAAAAGAAGGTATTTTTATAGGAGGCTGGGTATTTCTGTGGGAAGTTTTTACGTTGCTTTTTATAACGATTTTTGAGGAAAATAGGGAAGTTCGAATGATTAAGAGGCTTTTGTTAGCTCAACTGCGATTTATTTATAGGTAACTTAATATCTCTTATAGCTGGTTTTTAATAAAATTCTACCTGAGTTTTTTAAAAACCAGTTTTTTATTTACAGGAATTTCAAGGTATTTATGAGTTGGATTACATATTAAATATGAACATTTCGTAAAGCATGTGTTTTTTTATGTTTTTATGGTATATATGCAATATCAATATTATTAAAGGATGGGAAGTGCATAAAAGCCACCCAGAAGGTGAAACTATGAAAAAAACAATTATTGTCGCTGGCGCAGCAGGTGAAGGCATCAATACTGTTGAGCTATTTATCGAAAAAATACTCAAAAAATCAGGGTATGAAATATTTTCTTATAAAAATTACATGTCTCGCGTCAGAGGTGGATACAATTATTCTACCATTGTCGTGAGCGATGAGCGTGTATTCGCAACTGTAGAGGAAGCGGATATTTTTATCGCATTAAATCAAGAAGCACATAACAGTGCGCAGGTACAACTTGCTAAAGGTGGTTTGTTAATCACTGAAGAAGAAATTTCAGATCAAGCTAAAATAGAAAATGTCCTTAGTTTTACAAAAGAGAAGTTTCCAGAAGAAATTAAGGGGAAAAATGCTTTTTCTATGGCAGCAGTTGGGGTTGTATTAAAACATTTTGGTGTTGAAGCAGATTTGTTTGAAGATGTGAGCAATAAAAAATGGAAAGATGAAGTTAATCGCGAAAATCAAAAGGCGGTAGCTTGGGGATATGAGCAAATCAAATCGGAGTTAGTGCCAAAAGTAAATCACCAAAAGCGCATGCTCGTCGGTGGTAATCAAGCGGTAGCTTTAGGTGCTTTAAGTGCTGGTTTAAGTTTTTATTCTGCTTATCCAATGGCACCGTCAACTGGAATTATGACTTTTTTATCAACCTATGAAAAAGAGATGAACATTATTGTTGAACAAACAGAAGACGAAATAGCGGGAATTATGGCAGCAGTTGGTGCTTCTTCAAATGGCGTTAGAGCCATGACAGGTACTTCTGGTGGTGGCTTTGCACTTATGGTTGAGACTATAGGTTTTGCTGCAGTAAGTGAAACCCCTATCGTTATCTGCAATGTTCAAAGACCAGGTCCTGCAACTGGTTTGCCAACTAGAACTGAACAAGCAGATTTAGCTTTTGTTGTAACGGCTTCACAAGGAGAGTTTTCGAGAATTGTATTAGCACCATTAACGGTAGAAGATGCTTTCTATGTTACACATAGGGCATTTAATCTTGCAGATAAATATCAAGTACCTGTAATTATATTAACAGATCAACTTTTAGCGGATTCAACACAAAGTATTCCAAGTTTCGAAACTAAGGATTTAACGATTGACCGTTATCTTAAGACCGAGATAGAAGCAGATTATAAGCGATATGATTTTGATAACGTATTTGGAAATCGAAAATATCCTGGTATAGATGCTGAGACACTTGTTATGACAGATTCTCATGTTCATGATCCTTATGGACATGTTACTGAGGAAGAAACTGCAACGATTGCACTCAAACAAAAATTTCTAAAAAGAACAGAGGCAATCAAAGCAGAAAGTAAAGCCCCTCTTTTTAAGGGCGTAGAGGATTATAAAACATTATTTATTACTTGGGGGTCAACTTATGGTGCACTGAGTGAAGCTGTTGATGCGCTGATTCTCAAAGGCGAAAAAGTTGCACTTTTGGCATTTTCAGATGTATTTCCAATTAAGAAAGATGTTTTAACGCCTTATATTAAATCAGATACTATGATCATCAATGTTGAGGGAAATGCAATGAATCAATTTGGGATGCTACTGAGAATGGAAACTGGTGTTATGTTTAACCAATCTATTAACAAGTATGATGGGCGCCCATTTACTGCAAAATTTATAGAATTAGAATATGAGGTGATCAAAAATGGTCAACGTTAATTTAAATGTCGTAAAAAATGAAAATCCATTTGTAACAAACAATCCAACAAGCTGGTGTCCAGGGTGTGGTAACTTTAGTATCTTAGATAGCATCAATCAAGTTTTACATGATGGGGGGTTAACTCCACAACAAGTATTGATGGTCTCTGGTATTGGACAAGCTGCCAAATTGCCGCATTATATTAATGCGCATGGCTTAAATACTTTGCATGGTAGAGCAGTGCCTGCAGCTATGGGAGCGCAAGCTGCAAATAATAGCTTTAAAATGATTATTACTTCTGGAGATGGTGACACTTACGGTGAAGGTGGTAACCATTTTATGCACAATATCAGAAGAAATTTAGATTTAGTACACATAGTCCATGACAATCAAGTTTATGGCTTAACAAAAGGACAGGGATCACCAACTACTGCTCTTGGTCAGAAGACAAGGCTACAATTTGATGGTATGAGACATGAACCACTTAATCCTGTTGCACTTGCAATCTCTCTCGGATGTAGTTTTGTCGCAAGAAGTTTCTCAGGTAATCCTAAACATCTTCAAGAAATGATAAAAGCTGCAATGCAACATAAGGGTTATGCCCTTATAGATGTAATGCAGCCATGTGTTTCATTTAATCATGTAAATACTTTTAAATGGTACAAAGATAGGGTATTCAACATTCCAGAGTCTCACGATCCAAGAGATAAAACAAAAGCGTTTGAACTCGCACAAACATTTGGTGATGAAGGTATACCAATTGGAATTCTTTATACCAGTGATAAACCTACTTTTATGGATCAATGTCCTCATATCACTAAACCACTGGTTTCATATGAGAGAACGCCACATGATGTGGATTGGTTAGTAAATCGCATGTCAGAGTAGTTGCAAATCAAAAAAACAAAGCAAATAACGGGGGCACAAGTATGATTGTTAGAAGACCAGCAAGTCCGATAGCAGTACTGCTTAGTGCCCCTTCTGTTTCACCAAGTTCAATTGCTTTAGATGTACCAACGCCATGCGAAGAGGTACCAATGCCTACACCAACAGCGATTTTGTCAAAACTAGGAAACCATTTAACAAATAGCGGTGCGACGAGTGCGCCAACAATTCCAGTGATGATTACCATAACTACTGTAATCACTGGATTTCCGCCATTGATTTCTACAAGTGATAATGCCATAGGTGTCGTAATGGATTTTGGCACTAACGAACGCATCATCATTTCATCTAGTCCAAGCCATTTACTTAAAAATATTATTGTAAAAAATGATGTGAGAACACCGCTGGTAATCCCCACTAATAGGCTGATAAAGTTAGTTCTTATGATATGTCTTTGTCTATAAAGCATCATACCTAAGGCAACTGTTAATGGGCCAAGAAAATAGTGGATCCCATCGCCTCCGATTTTATAGTGTTCATAAGGGATATCAAAAATAATTAGAAAGGCGACGATAAATATAACTGCTATAAGAATTGGATTGGCAAGGACACTTTTTGTTTTGTTTTTTACAAAGCCCCCCAGTGCATAACCTAAGATACTGATGAGTATCCCAAATGCCGGTGTTTCTGTTATATTGAGCAACATATTTAGACCCTCTTTTTCTTTCTTTTAATGAGTGCGTGAGTAACCCACATGGTCACAAACATTGTAACGATAGTGGAAACGATAGCGATGGCGATGACTTTAAACATGATGTTTGCAGTCATTCCTGAAATTGCAAGGATACCAACACTTGCAGGAACAAAAAAGAATGAAATGTTATTGAGAAGTAAATCGCTGATTTCTTTAACTTGTTGTTCTTTTATAACACCTGTTGTAAGAGCGATGGCAAACAAGACCATCCCCATAATTGCACTTGGAATCTGAACAAAAGATGAAATCAATCGACTTAGCAAATCTCCTGTAATCCAAAATCCCATTATAATACCGAGTTGATTAATAATTTTCATTTTAAAACCTCTTCTTTTTTGATGGTTTTACATTAAACTAGTTTTTATCATAAATGAAACTGATTATTTGTGCAAGAGATTACATAAAAAAAGTGGATACTCTTTTTAGAGTATCCACTTTTTAAGACTATTTTTTTAGATAAGTTTTAGGAGCAAAGTGTTGCTTCTGTTGATGAATTTTGTCATCGCTTCACTAGACAGTGGTGCATGGCTGATCATTGCAAGATCATATAACTGTTCGCAAATTAATGATTTTGTTGATGCTTCAATTTTATCATTTTCAATGAGATGCTTAACTAAAGAATGCTTTGTGTTAAGAATCAATGTCGTTTCTGTCTTAAACATATTTGGATCAAGTCCATTCATGCCATACATACGCATCATATCTTGCATTCTTCTTGATTCTTCAGAAAGTACGATCATAGCGGACAAAGATTCAGACTTCATTGGCTCAAGCTTCATTTTTAAGTTTTCTTGTCCAAGTGCTTTGACAAACATCTCTTGTAATTTCTCAGTCGCTTCTTTTTTCTCTTCTTCATTCATTGTTTCTGCTTCTACTAGGTGTTCATTAATATCAGCATCTATACGGACAAAAGAAACACCTTCTTTTTTTGACTCAATCATAGACATAAATGCAGAATCAATACCATGCGAGAGTATAACTGCATCGAGGTCATGATCTTTAAAAAGTTTGATATACTGTGCTTGTTGAAGTACGTCAGACACATAAAATACCTTGTTTTCATGCTTATCGGCTGCAGCAGCGAGATATTCGTCAAGTGTAACATATTGATCGTCTAGATTCTTGTAAAGGTAAATGTTTTCTACAGTTTCAAAGAATTTTTCATCTTTTAACCCACCAAATTTAATGAAAGGACTGATATCATCCCAGAAGTTTTGGAAAGTTTCACGTTCAGTTTTAAATAGACCAGTAATTTTGTCAGCAACTTTTTTACTAATGTAATTAGAAATTTTTCTTACAAAGCCATCATTTTGAAGAAAACTTCTTGAAACATTCAAGGGAAGATCTGGACAATCAATGACACCTTTAAGTAAAAGTAAAAACTCTGGTATCACTTCTTTGATATTATCTGCAATGAAAACCTGTGAATTGTATAGTTTAATTTGACCTTCAATAGTATCAAACTCTGTATTTAATTTTGGGAAGTATAAGATCCCCTTTAAATTAAATGGATAATCCATATTGAGATGAATCCAAAATAAAGGTTCTTTATAATCCTTAAATGTGCTTTTATAGAATTCTTTGTATTCTTCGTCAGTACACTCTGATGGAGATTTTACATACAAAGGTGTCGTAGTATTAAGTGGTTTAGGTTCTTCGATGATAACGTTGCCTTCGTCGTCTTTAGACGGTTCTTTACCTACGACAGTTAAATAGATTTCATAAGGCATAAATGAACAATATTTTTGAATGGTACTTCTAAGTGTATATTCGTTAAGAAATTCTTTTCCATCATCACTGATATGGAGTGTGATTTCAGTTCCTCTTGTCTGTCTATGTCCTTTTTCAAGTTCAAACTCCGTACCACCATCACATCTCCATATAGCAGGTTCAGCATTTTTTTGATGAGATAGAGTATGGATTTCAACGGTTTCAGCCACCATAAATGAAGAATAGAAACCTAAACCAAAATGTCCAATAATTTGTTCTTTATCGGATTTATCTTTATATTGAGCAAGAAAATCCTCTGCTCCTGAAAAAGCGATTTGGTTGATGTATTTTTTGATTTCTTCATCCGTCATACCGATACCGTTATCGCTAAATGTAATGGTTTTAGCTTGCTCATCCAAAACGACATCAATTTGGAATTTTGTGTTTTCATCAATAGTCGCTTCATTCATCATGCTAAGTTGCTTTAACTTTGTGATTGCATCGCTTGCATTTGAGATGAGTTCTCTAGCAAAAATATCATGATCAGAATACAACCATTTTTTTATGATAGGGAAAATATTTTCGCTATGGATAGATAAGTTACCTTTTTCAATTGACATATGCTCACTCCTTTATAGTATTAATTATTATGAACTTGATTAATTGTACTTACAAAAATATGATAATTCTGGGGTGACAAAAAGTCAAGGATAAATTAGCACTCAACGCAAAAGAGTGCTAACAAATGCTGTTTTCATTTATTTTTTATAGAAAGAATGATATAATTGTTATGGTATAAATAATTTGGGCATATATATTAATGAGTAATGCTAAGTTAGTAAAATATCATATTTTGAAAGGGGAAACAACATGAGAGTAAGAGCAATCATGACACCTGCTAAAGAATTAAAAGTTCTTCAACCAACTGATTCTGCCAAAGATGCGATTCAACTTATTGAAGATAATGGATTTCTGTCATTACCAGTTGTGGAGAACAAAATATTCGTTGGATTTTTGTCGAAACAATTTATCTATGACACCTTTTTCAAATCAGGAAACAATGATATCCAAACATTTTTAGAAAAACCAGTGGGCGAATTTTTATTTAATAAAGTTGATGCAGTGACACCAGATTTACTCATCGAAGAAGCAGCAGATATATTTTTCAAAAACAAGAGAAGATTTATCCCCGTTGTAGGTGATCAGAATGAGTTCTTGGGCATTGTTACTCAAAACTCATTGTTTGGCATTTTGACTAAAATTTATGGATTACACGACCCTAAAATCTCTATACTCACTGACGATTTCAAGGGTGTTTTAACTAAAATCGCAGAAACAATCTCTAAAAATGATGGCAACATCACCAATATTGCGCTACTTGACACTGAAGTTATGGGAATTCAAGAAATTTCTATTAGGCTAGAAGGAAAAGATATTGATAGGATTGTAAAAAAACTTGAAGAAAAAGGTTTTAAAGTAAGGGAATTTGTAAAGTAAAATAAAATGGACACTTTAGAGGCAGTCGTAACAATCGTATACGTTTCTAGATCTTGTATCTAAGAGCGTACAAGTTATGACGCCTTTTTTTTAGTTGTGAGCAGGAGGCGTTATGAAAGCGAAAATTTTATGTAGTGCATGCCTTACATTTTGTAATTGTAGATACGATGGCAGTGTAATTAACAACAAATTGATAGATGCATTAAAACCTTATGTGGATTTCGAGATGGTTTGTCCTGAGATGGCAATTGGTTTACCCTCTCCAAGAGAGACCATAAGAATCGTTACCACTAAAGGTGAAAAGCAATTGATGAGTTCTTACGCTGGTATAGATTACACTGAGAAAATGAATGAATTTGTTGATAATTATATCGAAAAACTTGATGTTACTAATTATGATGGCGTTATCTTAAAGTGCAAATCACCAACTTGTGGTATAAAAGATGTCAAACATTATGGATCTGTTGGCAAGACGCCTATGCTTCAAACAAAAACCAGTGGTTTTTTTGGAGGTGCTTTAAAAAGTCAGTTTAAAAGTCTTGTAATTGAAGATGAAGGTAGATTGAATAATATAGACATTAGAAATCATTTTTTAACCAGTGTTTTTTTACACTATACATTGAGAAATGTATCTAAAAAACCATCTCTGTTAGCCGGCTTGGTTAAGTTTCATAGTCAAAACAAGTACTTGTTAATGGCCTATAATCAAAATGCACTGAAAAAACTAGGTAAAATCGTGGCAAATCATGATCACTTAAAAGATGAAGAGGTATACTTAGCATATGTAGAAGAAATGAGTTCAATTTATAAATCTTCACTTAATCCAGGAAAAAATATCAATATGTTATTGCATGTCTACGGCTATTTTAAAAATGATCTAAATGAAGATGAAAAACAATTTTTTCTTAAACAATTAGAATACTATAAAGAAGGTTTTGTTGGATTTGATTCCATATTGTTACTATTGAAATCATGGGTTATAAGATTTGAAAATGCATACTTAATGGAGCAGACTGTTTTCAATACGTTTCCACTTGAGCTTACAGCAGGAAATGACTAAATAAAAAAATAGGACTTTTGGCTTATTTTTTAGAAACGACGTAGCTATTTTGACTCATTGATGTATAATTAAAAATAGCGTGTTATCTGAAAATGAGGTGAATTTGTGACTAAGTTTTTAAAGCCATACATCATACTATTGTCTTTATTTGCAGCTGCTTTAGTGTATAGTAGTGCAATGGGGGCAACTGAATTTACAAGTCCTAGTTTTCTGGTCTTATTAGCTGCACTGATTTATTCTGAAGTAGGCTATATTAGCTATGGTGGTTCGTATAAAGCGACATTGACGATGCCACTAGTTACATATGGCATGTGGTCTCACAATGCTATTAGTATTTATTTGGCAATAATAATTTATAATTTTGCCTATCGATTGCTTGTAAAATTTAAAGAAAAAAATGAAGAACAGCTCATAAATTTAAAATATGTATTCAATACAGCATTGCAAATTATAATGGCATTTTTTACTTTAAAACTAAGCCTTCTATTTCATTTTGATGCAAATTTGAAATCTTTAGTTTTGCTTTGGACAATGAATTTTATTTTAATAATTTCTAATAGTTTAGCAACGACAGCAGTAGTTTATTTTTCAGGTGCAAAAACAGCTTTTAAAGAGTTCAAGCCTTTATCATATCTTCATCTTGTGCATTATTATACTTTGATCACTGCGACCGTTTACTTGTTTTCAGTAGCATATGGATTAGAAGGCTTGCTACTCGGTCTGGTACTTGTGCTTTTTACACAGACGACTACATTATCTAGAAGTAGTTCAAAGGCAATCAATGATAGATTGATTTTAGATAAACTAACCGGTGCATATAATAGAGCTTATATGGAAGAAGTGATTTCTGGAAATATAAATAAGAAAAAGCCTTTTACTTTAACTTTTATTGATTTAGATGATTTTAAAAGTGTGAATGATGCATATGGTCATATCATTGGTGATAATTTGCTAGTAGATTTTGCCGCAATTATTAAATCGATGATGGGAAAAGATGAAATGCTATTTAGGTATGGAGGAGATGAATTTTGTGTTTGCTCACCGGGTTCAAATTCCATTAAGCAGATGAAAAAAAATGTTGATGAACTCGTATTTGTCTTTAAGATAGAATCTCAAGAGACGATGATCCAATATCATATTTCTTCAGGAGAATACTACTATACTGGTAAGGATGAATTGTCATTTCAAGATGTTATCACATATGTTGACCAACATATGTACCGTAAGAAAAAAAATAAACAAAGTAAACAAATCGTATAATGCGATTTAAACGTAAAAGAAAGGAGCAGTTCATATCTAATTAGATTTGAACTGCTCCTTTCGCTATTTAGTTATAGTATTTCATTGACTGTAAATCGGTGTGAATTAATAATTCAACGATTCAATAAATTTCTAGGCGCAAAATAACCAGCTGTAAAATATACGGCTAAGATGATACTAACACTGGTTAACCACTTTGACACAAAAGTTATGAAGAACTCAAGTGGCATAAGCATAATAAGGCGGTCTGTCTTTGGGTCTAATAGCCATAAATCATTTGTAAAGAAGATTTCATGAAATTTTCTAAAAGCCCAATCAAAATCAATAAAGTAAAGAGAAATTAAACCACATAAAGCTACGATAGTCATAAAGAATGCATACTTAAAGGGTCTAAACAAATCTTTTATCAAATGAGTGGCATTATCTCTACCATTCCACCAAAGCAAAATGATACAGAGTAGCATAAGGATATTCATCCAGACTAAAAAGCTTCTAGCCGCCTTAACAAGAACCTGAATATCATGTAAATGCTGTATTTCTTTGTCGTTATAAAATTGAACCTCATTTCCGTTAACTGATTCTTTTAATGTGATGTCTCCACTGCCATTATCAATATAAGAAACCAAAGCTTGTGTTATACGATTTAAAGCAGCATCGTCAATTCCAATTTGTTCATGTACTTTTAGCTCGCTGAAAAGTTTATAATAATAACCTTCATCAAAAGCAAGAAATTGAAACGGCAATAAAAAAGCATCTAACATAAGGACTATGCCTATAATAACAATTAGTGTGGTCTTAAATATCTTCATAATTCCCTCCACATATGTGATAGTTAGATTATAACGGATACATCACTTAAAGTATAGTCATAATGCGTATTTTCAACGCTTTATCGCCTTGATGTATCGTTCCTTTAGTGGTAAAATATAGTAATTAAGCGGATTCTGGAGGTCATATGATTCGAATTCTTTATGGAAAAGCCAAAAGTGGTAAAACGCATCATATTTACAATGAAATCGCAAACGCACACCAAAAAAAACAAAAAATAATATTGATTGTTCCTGAGCAGTTTACATTAGAAGCAGAAAAGCAACTTATAATGCATATGCAAAGTGAAGGTTTTATTGGTATAGAGATTGTAAGTTTTAAAAGAATAACACATAAAATCATACAAGAAGTTGGTCGGCCCAAAGGGATCGCAATTGACGACGTTGGGAAACTAATGTTATTACGACGCATCTTTATTAAAAATCAAAACCAGTTGGTGCTTTACAAACAAGCTAATACAAAAATGGGTTTTTTGACGAAATTTCACGATTTAATCAAAGAGTTAAAGCAAAATAGAGTAACACCAGAACTTTTGCAAGAAACGACTAAAGGTTTTGAAGAATATCCAATTTTAAAAAACAAATTAGAAGATATAAGGGTTATATATCAAGCATATGAAGCTCTTAAGTCTGATCAATATCAAGATGAAGAGGATTTTTTTGAATTTGCACTTGAACATATTGAGCAATCCGATCTGCTTAGAGATGCTGAGGTGTGGATTGATGGTTTTGATAGCTTTACGCAGCAAGAGTTTGAACTTATGGAACGTATGAGTTTTGTTTGTAACAATATTACACTATCATTATGTTCTGACGGTGATATGTCCTCACAAGTTTTTAGGCATACCAATTATGCCTTCTCGAAATTTGTGGCAATTGCGGAAAGAAGCAAAGTAGCACTTCAAACAGTTTTGTGTGAAAGAAAACCGGCCTCAGTGGCAATTAATCATATTGCAGAAAATATCCAAGCATACCCTTATAAAAAACTTGAAGGCAAAGTTGATAATATTCAAATTTTTGCAGCTGAGAATCAGATGTCAGAAGTAGAGTTTTGTGGCGCCCAGATATTAGAATTATTACGTACGGGTCAGTACCAATGGAAGGATATTGCCGTTATATCAAATGACATTGAGGGGTATAAAACTAATATTAAGCGCATTTTCGATGAAATGGACCTGCCATATTTTATCGATGATAAAGTCAATGTTTCAAGTAATCCACTTATCCATACAATTAAGGCCTATGTAAAATTGTTCGCTGAGGGGGTAAAGCCTGAAACTTTAATTGCTTTCGTAAAACCTGGATTTATTTCAAATGATAATTTGCTATCAGCCGATTTTGAACTTTATCTCACTGCGAAAGGGATGAATTTGTCTAAACTTCAAAATCAAATAATGGATGACGAGGATCAAGTTCTGTTAATTGACCAAATTAGAGAACGTATTTTTAATGTTATTTACCCGGAGCTAAGGCATCAAAAAGTTAGAGTGCGCACAGTTGTAGAGAAAATTTATATGATGTTATGTGCATTTGAAATTCCAGAGAAAATTGAACAATTTATTTCAAAATTCACATCGGATAGAAAAATAAATGAAGCGCAGCAATTTACACAGATTTGGAACAAGACCATGGATCTATTTGATCAACTTATTGAACTCATGGGAGATGAAGTTGTCATTTGGGATGATCTCTATGAGATGCTTGAAGCTGGATTTGATGCTATAGAAGTAGGGATACTCCCACTAGAAGAAAATCAAGTGTTGGTAGGTTCCTTAGACCGATCAAGATCACATCCAATTAAAGTGATGTTCTTCCTAGGATTTAATGATGGTATAATCCCTGAACTTGCAAATGATCAACAGTTATTACTAGACGCTGAAAAGGCACTCTTTAACGAAAAGGGTGTTAAGATCGTAGCTGATAGTATTATTTTTGCAGATAAAGAGATTTTCAATATATATTTTGGATTAACAAGGCCAATGGATCGGATCACATTTAGTTATGCAAGGGCCAATGCAGAGGGTAATGCACTTAGGCCGTCTTATCTCATCACAAAGTTGTTAAAGATTACAACCAATCTTAAAGTGATTGATGAACGCGTTATGAATGTTGATGTTCCGTATACCATTTCTGGAAAAAAAGCAACGCTTAAGCATTTGTCGATGTCATTACGCCGACAGTTAGATGGATATCCAGTTGATTCAATTTGGTCAAGTGTTTTTCTATGGTATTGTTCAAATGAGAATAGATATGCTCAGTTAATTGTAGAAGGTCTTGCACACTCCAATGCCGTGTCACAGTTAAGCCGCGAGATGGTTGAAAGAGTATATGATTTACCTATTAAATCAAGTGTTTCAAAACTTGAAGAGTTTGTTCAATGTCCTTTCAAATATTTTGTTGATGCAGGCCTTAAACCAATAGAAAACAGACGATTTGAATTAGGGGCACCTGATATTGGTGTTTTATTTCATAGTGCACTTGAAAAATTTGGTAAGGAAATTTTTGCAAAGCATCTGGATTGGCAAACGCTATTGCAGCCTGAAGTCAATGAGTTGATGACCAATATTATAGATGATATGACAAACTATGAAATTTATCATTCTAGATTTCAATATCAATACCTGATTCAGAAGTTAAAACGCGTCTCTCGAAAAGCTGGCTGGTTATTGACCCAACAACTGCAAAGTGGTTTATTTGAGCCAACAGCTTTTGAAGTTGCATTTGGCAATCGCGCTGGGGCTGTACCACCGATAGTAGTCCAGCTACAAAATAATGAAACGTTGTTAATACAAGGTGTAATCGACCGAGTTGATAAAGTTACTATAGATGATGAACACTATATAAAGATTATTGATTATAAATCTGGTAGGAAAGCACTATCGCTTTCTGATATTTATAATGGTCTACAAATGCAACTTATGGTTTATCTAAAAGCATGCCTTGATAACCCACAGTATTTTTCAGCTGAACAAGTTTTGCCAGCAGGTGCATTCTATTTTAGAATAGATGATCCCATGATTGAAAGTACTGAACAAGTTGCAGAGCGCATTGCTGAGAAGATTGCTTCAGAGCTTAAGATGGATGGATTTTCACTTGAGAGTGCTAAAGTTTTGAAATCACTGGATACTGAACTCTATGAAAAAAACCATTCTAATGTGATCCAAGTGAAATTAAAAGTGGATGGTGATTTTACAAAAGATTCAAAAGTGATGCCACTAGAAGCATTTGAAGGAATGCTTGAGCATGTCAATGAAACCATTAGCACAATAGGGGCGGAGTTGTTAGATGGCAAAATAGATATCTCTCCGTGCAAATCTGATGGTTTTGTAAGTTGTCAATACTGCGATTTCAAGGCGATTTGTCAGTTTGATAAGCGGTTTGAAGGAAACAAATATAGAAATTTCAAATCGTATTCGCATGTAGAGATTATAGAAAGGTTCAAGGGATAATCATGGCTAAGTGGACTTTAGAACAAAAAGCAGCAATTGAGATGAGAGGTGCTAACTTACTTTTGTCTGCAGCAGCAGGTTCGGGAAAAACTGCTGTACTAGTTGAGCGCATTACGCAATTGATATTGAGACGTGAAGTGGAGATTCATAAATTGTTGGTGGTAACTTATACCAACGCTGCAGCAAGTGAGATGAGAGGTCGAATTGAACAAGCTCTTTCAGACGTAATTGAAAAAAATGAAGGAGACTCAGTCTATCTTAATGAACAAATCAAACTTCTCAATAGGTCTAGTATCAAGACTTTTCATGCCTTTTGTTTAGATGTGATAAGAAACAATTTTCAAAAGATTGATTGTGACCCTGGTTTTAAAATGTTGGGTGAACCAGAACGACTCATCTTAGTTCGCCAGGCGATTGAAGAAGTGCTTGAAGACGCTTATGAATTGAAAAATCCGGATTTTTTAGCATTTGTTGAAGCGTACTCTGGCAACAGAAGTGACGAAAAACTAATTGAAATGATTTTGCAAATATATGGGTTTATTCAAAGTCAGCCTCATCCTAATCAATGGTTAGAAGCCCAAATTTCTATTTTTGAAAATAGAGATCATCCAATGCGGAAAAAATGGATTGATTTGATGATGTATTATTTTAAAGAAAAAATTAATAGTGGTATATCACTTCTCGAATATGCGCAATCGCTTTGTGTTTTGCCTCAAGGACCTGAACCCTACTTAGTTACACTTGAGTCTGATATCAAGAAATTAAGTCAATTGCTTGAAGCTTCAGAGGATATCGTTGCATTTGAACAAATGATTTTGAACCTCAAATTTGATCGTATTGCAAGTATTAAGAAAGGCGAAAGAGAATTATACGACGAGTTGCTGATAGAAGAAGTAAAATCAAATATTCGTGATAAGATGATTAAAAAGCAAGTGGTAGAAAATATCAAAGTGTTTTTTGATTATAAAAGCATAGGTGAGTTTGATTCTGAACTAGATGTGATGACACCTATGATCAATCAACTTAGCCAACTGACAATCGCTTTTTCAGAGCGGTATCAAATGCTTAAGAGAAAAAGAAACTTGATGGATTTTAATGATTTAGAACATTTTGCTATTCAGATTTTAGAAGATGAACTAATCAGTCAAAGTTATAGAGACCGATTTGAATATATATTTGTGGATGAGTACCAAGATTCAAGCGGCATTCAGGAACATATTATTCAGAGTGTATGTAGACCAACTAATCTTTTTATGGTTGGCGATGTGAAGCAAAGTATCTATAAGTTTAGACTTGCTGACCCAGAATTGTTTATCGGTAAGTATAAAGCCTTTACAAAATTTGAGGATATAATAAAAAAGCTTGATCATAATCCAAATGAGTATGATCAACTTGATGCTGATGATGTACTTTTAACCAAGGTAAATGAGCATATTGCAAAGCACGGTTCACCAACACATATAAGGATCGACTTAAGAAAAAATTTTCGTACTCGAGGCGATATTCTGGATAAAGTAAATAAGGTTTTTCAAGAGATAATGTCGGATGATTTAGGTGAAATTACCTATGATTCAGATGCAAAACTATATCCGGGGATGCATTTTGAGCCATGTTCAAGTCCATTTATGGAAATAAACCTAATATCAAAAATAGATATTGGTGATGCTTTTGATGATGAATATGACGAAAGTGATATTTCTGAGGATGATGACGACGAATTTGTGGAGGCATTAAAAACTGAAGAACTAGAAGCAAATGCAATTGCTAATGTGATAAAAAAGCGTCTAGGAAGTGCAGTCTATCATCCTAAACAAGGAACGGTTAAGCCTTGCTCTTATCGTGACTTTGTTATTCTACTGCGAAGCTCGCGTTCATGGACACCTACTTTTGAGCAAGTTTTTATGGAGGCAGGTATCCCACTTTATGCTGATAGTAATTCAGGATACTTTGATGCACTTGAGATAAAATTTGTTATGGCACTTTTGCGGATCGTAGATAATCCATATCAAGACGTACCGTTACTTACCGTTTTAAGATCCCCAATTGTTGGACTGAGTATTGAAGAAATCATATGGATTAAATCATCGGTAAGTGAAAAACAGCACTACTACAAACGTATATTTGCTGCCATTGAAAATGAATTAATTCCTATGGAAAGTAGGCAAAAACTAATCGATTTCGTTCGTATGATCGATGATCTAGTTATGAAATCAAAGTATTTACCACTTGACGAGTTAGTATGGGAAGCAATTGGACAATCCAATTTTTTCTATTATGCATCAGCGATGCCAGGTGGTGTTTCTAGGCAAGCTAATTTAAAGCTATTAGTAGATCGTGCAAATGAGTTAAAGAGCTCCAGGATTGTTACACTAGGTCATTTTATCGATTTTATTGATAAAATGAACATCGGCAGTGGTGACTTAGGTGTCGCCAATGTAATTGGAGAAGATGAAGATGTTGTGAGGCTCATGAGTATTCACAAATCAAAAGGACTTGAATTTCCAATTGTAATAATGAGTGGATTAGGAAGAAAATTTAACTTTATGGATGCACAAGGTGATTTGATGCTACATAAGCATTTGGGAATTGGCCTAAGCAAAGTTAATAGCGAGATGCGTGTTAAGTCTAAGATATTACCTCAATTTGCCATAAGAGAGCAACTTAGACGAGAGACTTTATCTGAGGAAATGCGTGTCCTTTATGTTGGCTTAACTCGGCCGGTAGATCAGTTGATATTATTTGCAACTGTTCGAGATGTGCAGAAGAAACAAAAACATTGGGAGAGAGCGACAGATATGCTTTCACTTATCACCGCAGGTGGCTTTATAGATTGGATTATGACCAGCCTGATTAGCGATAAAGAGGTAAAAATTAATTATCTCGATCAACAAAGATTGGCAAAAGCAACTATTGAAGAGGAATATAAAGAGAAAAGTCAAATCGAAAAATTTAGAGTAATGGTAACTACTCCAAGAGATGAATTAGTTGAGACATCTAAAAAAACTGCTTATTATGAGGAAGTAGATAAGAGATTATCATTTGAACCTGTTCACAAAATTAGTGAATATAAGCCAATAAAAATTTCTGTTTCAAGCAAAAAAAAGGAAGGCGAACAAGAAACATTTGAGCTAGCGAAGATGTATGAAGCGCCTAAATTTCTATCTGAAGAAGTTGGTATTACACCTGCAAAGGTTGGTTCTGCTATGCACTTAGTTTTAGAAAAGATTGACATCAATATGAGTGCTGATAAAAATCAAATTGCTACCTTTATCAATCAATTAGTGAATCAGAATTTGATTGAGTTGCCCATTGTAGATAAAATTGATATCACTAAGATTCAAAATTATCTAAATTCAGAGTTTGTGAGTAGGTTGCGTTTAGCTTCAAAAATCTACAGAGAAACGCCTTTTGTGCTTAAAGAAGATGGTCAGTTGATCCAGGGAATTATCGATATATATTTCGAAGAGCATGATGATTTAGTGCTTGTGGATTACAAGACAGATAGAGTTACACATCAAACCATTGATTCAGTTTCTAGTAGGTATAAAATTCAATTAGATTTATATGAAAAAGCACTTGTCGAATTATCTGGAAAACAAGTCAAACAAAAGTATATTTATTTTACCAGTATTGATTATCTATATGAGATGTGATGAGGGGGATGATATGTTGAAAAAAGAATTGGAAGCAGCATTATATGCTGCAAAATGCGCAGGAGATAAAATACTGGATGTGTATGCTAAAGATTTTTCAGTGCTTTATAAACTCGATCAATCCCCAGTGACAGAAGCTGATGTATTGGCAAATCAAGTTATTTTGGATATACTTGAAAATAATTTTCCAGAAGATGGTTTTTTATCTGAAGAGGTTGTGGATGATGCCAGCAGGTTTGTTAAGCGTAGATGTTGGATCATAGATCCACTTGATGGCACAAAAGAGTTCATTAAGAAAAATGGTGAGTTCTCAGTTAGTATTGGACTGGTTGAGAACAATCAAGTGATTTTAGGTGTTATATATATTCCAGTTAGAGAACGATTTTATTATGCAACCAAAGATCAAGGTGCTTTTAGGCTTGAGGATGGAGGTGTGCCTGTCAAACTCTCTGTTTCAAGTCGAATAAAGCCATTTAATTTATTAATCAGTAGGTCACATCCATCAAAGAAAACTTTAGCTTTGCAGAAAGCGTTTGCTAAAGATATTTTAAGTGTAACTGAAATGGGAAGTGCAATAAAAGGTTGTTTGATTGCCGAGGGCTTATATGATGTTTATTATAATTTTGGTCGATCGATGAAGTGGGATACATGTGCTATGGAGTGTATTGTACATGAAGCGGGTGGCATTATGAGACGACTTGATCATCAATACATTGATTATAGTGAGGAAGATATGCATAATTATGGTTTCTATATTATTAACCGCATTGAAAATGAAATAGATATTTCAAAAATTTAGCAATTGGCTTTTGGAGGCGTACGTGACAAAAAAATATGAAGTATTATTATTTGATTTAGACAATACACTTTTTGACTTTGAACATGCTGAATACAGTGCGCTACAAAAAACTGCTGAAAAATATGGTGGTGAGATAGCATTTGAAGAATTTGAAGCAATGTATCATGCTGTTAATAAGCCGTTATGGGGAGCTCTAGAACGAGGAGAAATTACAAGTGACATAATTAAGACTGAAAGGTTTGTTCAATTGGTAGATCGCCTTGGTCTATATTTTGATCCGATAGATATTAGTCAATATTATACAAAGCGTTTAGGAGAAGGAATACAAAAAGTTCCATATGCTCAGGAACTATGTACAAATCTGAGTAAAAAATATAAATTGGTTGCATTGACCAATGGTATACAGTCTGTTCAAGAAAATCGACTTAGACTGTCTGGTTTATATATATTTTTTGACGCAATTATTATCTCGGAGGCAGTAGGGTTTAGTAAGCCTGACGAGAGAATTTTTACAGAAGCATTATCGCAAATTGGACACAAAGATCGAAATACGGTTCTGATGATAGGTGATTCTTTAAAAGCTGATATTGCAGGCGCTTTTAATGCTGGAATTGATGCTTGTTGGGTAAACTTGAAACTAGCTTCTCAACCCAGTGAACAGAACTACAAAATGATGGTCCATAAACTAGAAGATTTAGAGGCTATATTAAAATAAAGATTTGAATTTTGTCTTTAAAAAGGTACAATAGCATTAGATTGTACTTTTGGAGGCAAAAAATGCAGTATCAAATTATCAAAAAAAAAAATTATGAGAGCAATACATGGACTCACGGTGAAACGACTCAATTAAAAATTTATCCACATGATGGTGATTATAAAAACAGAGATTTTTTATGGAGAGTTAGTTCGGCGACAGTAACTAAGGAACTTTCGGATTTTACAGTTCTTTTTGGGATTAAACGCTGGATTATGCCTTTTGATCATCAATTACACTTATCACATCATCAAAATGGAAAGCCAATGTATAGCATCACACTGAATCCTTATGAATCTCATTGTTTTAAGGGTGACTGGGAGACAAAAAGCAAAGGAATTGCAAGAGACTTTAACCTTATGTTAAATGAAGGTGCGTATGGCATACTAAACGCAGCTAAAGTTTCTGAGGATGGTAAAGAATTAGGTAGTATTTTTCCAGAAGCATTTGATGAGAGGCTACCACTTGCAGATCACAAGTTAACACTTGGAATCTATTCAAGAGAAGGAAATATCTCTTTGAATGTTTCAGATACTATGAGTATCTTGTTACCTTGTGAAGATTTATTATTGTTAGATTATACTTTGGTTGAAGTTGATGAGATAAAAAAATATCGACTTAAACATAATGGTGTAAATTCATCTCAAGTGGTTCTATTTGCTGTTACTTATTAAAATTTGAGATGAAAGTTAATTGATACAGATATAGATAAAGATAAATCCCATGACTAAGATAGTGTATCTTGGTCATGGGATTTTTTTAGGATGTTTTTCCGAATTCATCATCTTGCAGTTCTTTTAGGGGCTCTTCCTCTAGGATATCAGTAACTGGTTCATCAAGTATAGGTAAAAAAATAGTAAAGGTAGTTCCTTCGTTAAGTTCACTAGCAACATGAATTGTACCACCATGCTGTTCAATGATAATTTTGGCAATTGATAAACCAAGTCCAGTTCCACCGTGCTGATTTTCTCGCATTTTTGTTCTGGATTTATCAGCTCTATAGAAGCGATCAAAGATATTTGGAAGATCCTCTTTAGAAATTCCGATGCCATTATCGGAGAGTACTATAATTGAGTGTTTTTCTGAACGTCTTAATGTAATTTTGATTTCTCCAGAATCGGGGGTGTACTTGATAGAGTTATCTATAAAGATTCGAAATGCTTGTTTGAGTTTGTCTGCAGAACCGTGGATGAAAATGTCTGTTTCAAGTGTGTCAATAATTTGATGTTGCGTGTCAATCAATCGTGTTTCCTTGACAATCTCTGTTACCAAGTCACTAAAACTAAACTTGGTAGTATCCATTTTGAGTGTTCCTTTATCATTTCTAGCAATAAACAATAAACTTTCAACTAGGCTGTGCATATTGTCCGTTTCACCGAGAATTGCTTGAATACTTTCTTCTAAGATAGCAGGGTCATCTTTTCCCCATCTGTTTAACATACCTGCATATCCCTTGATTACTGCGATAGGCGTACGTAATTCATGAGACGCATCTGAAACAAATTGTTTTTCACGTTCATAACTTTTTTGAATGTCAGTTAACATTTGGTTAAAAGTAAGTGCTAAGTCTTTGAGTTCGTCTTTTGTACCACTTACATTGAGCCTAGTACTCAAATTGTTTGCCGACATATCTTTAACTTGATCTGTCATAGTCACAATTGGCTTAAGATGTTTTTTCGCCATTTTTGAAGCTGAACGTATGGAGGATAAAATCAAAACAAAGCAAAGTACAAAACCAATAGGAAAAGTAGCTTCAATATTATTGGTTTGCTCTTGCATATTTGATTTTAACGCAATATAGTACATCGTACCATCTTCAAGCAAAATAGAATCTGTTTCAAACAAGGTTGGAAAATTTGGAAAATCTCTTAAATTATATTCTGAAATCTGCATAGCTGTATCAAAATTTACTGGGTCATCAGTATTTGAAAAGATCTGAATATGTTGGCTATCATATACATAATAAGAAAGCGTATGAAAATCTAGATAATCAGTAATTATGTCTGCTTGATAATTTTGTTCTTGAGACATAACTTGACCGATATACCTTATATCTTCTTTTATCGTTTGCTGTGCATCGTAAAATAAATAATATGAGAATGAGATATATACAAAAAAGAATAAAAATGCGATTAAAAAAACAAGTCTTATAGCATAACCAATGGTGAGTTTAAACGTGATATTAAACCGAATCAACGAGACAAAACGATCGTAACTTACTGAAAAATAAGACTGACCTGCTTTGCGTTTATCTCTTTCAGCCTCAATGTGTGCGATTCTTTTTTTAGTAACTTCATCTTTAGTAAGTTTAGGTTTCTTTTGAACCTTTGGTGGTGTAGTTACTATTGAGGGTTGAACTGGTGGTTTAATGGATTTTTCTGTTATAACTTGTTTCATCTGAGTTTTAATAACTTTTTTAGCGGGATTTTTAGACTTTGTTGCAGATGTTTCCCTTGGTTTGTCTCTTCGCTTTGAATGCTTTGTTTCTGTTGAATTTATGGTTTCTTTACTTATGATCTTCATCTTTAAATAGGTAACCTACCCCTCTAACCGTGTGAATGAATTTTGTGTTAAAACAATCGTCAATTTTGCTACGCAAATAGCGAATATA
Organism: Fusibacter bizertensis; assembly: GCF_029914245.1. GTDB lineage: Bacteria > Bacillota > Clostridia > Peptostreptococcales > Acidaminobacteraceae > Fusibacter_C > Fusibacter_C bizertensis. The sequence goes on along the minus strand of NZ_JARYZI010000003.1, from coordinate 181,508 downwards.
GACATCCACTATCTTTGTTTCACCAAAATAATCATAGCCCCATACTTTGTCCAAAATTTGTTCTCTTGTCAAAGCGATGTTTCTATTTTCAGCCAAATAATGAAGTAAATCAAACTCTGTTTTAGTGAGTTCTATTGGTGTCTGGTCATAATATGCTATATATTGATTGTAATCAATTTTGAGACTGCCAGACAAAAACAAGTTTGTATTCACAGGGATTTGCATGGTGACTTTTCGAAATATACGTCGAATTCTTGCTAGGAGTTCTTCAATTGCAAATGGCTTAGTCATATAATCATCAGCGCCAAAATCAAGTCCCATGACTTTGTCCATGGTATCATCTTTTGCAGTTAACATGATAATAGGAACTTCAGAGTTGAGTCTGATTCTTCTACATACTTCCATGCCATTGAGTCCAGGAAGCATAATGTCAAGTACAATTAGATCAAATCCAACTTCTAGTGCTTTTTCGAGCCCCGTTCTGCCATCATTTGCGGTTTCAACAGTAAACCCTTCGTGTGTAAGTTCCAGTTCTATAAATCGTGCAATCTTGATATCATCTTCAACAACCAAAATCCTTTGCATTTTCTACCTCCAAAGTTTCATTTCTATATTCATCTATATTACAACTATAGCATTTCAATTGGCTATTTTAAAGTAAAAAGAGAGAAACCGATGGCTTCTCTCTGAGTGTTTGATACCCTATTACTCCATACGATCTTCATTTTCTTTAGGAGCTTCCTCTTTGTCTTCGCCGAAATGGAATGTTTTATCGAAATTCACATTTTTTCCTTCGTTGTCTAATATGGAAATTTTATATCCAAATAGATAAGGTACGATCAATAGAAACATTGATACTGGCATAGTAAAAAGGATGAGTAGTGCTGCAATAGTTAAAGGAATATCTAAGACACGTTTACCTTTATTGCCTACTACGAAACTAGTTTTATGCATTTTAGCAAAGAATTTTTTCATATCGTCAAAGAAATCGTTGTTCTGTTTTTGATTTCTTCTTTGACCTGAACGTGGGTGTGGATGTGGTGGTCTATTAGGTTTAGGACCGGGTTTTGAATATGCTGTTTTATTTGAAGCCTCTAGATAGATAAGTGCTTCTACCATATCGCCATCATGCATCTCAAGTGCATCTTTAGCTTCTTTATAACTTATGTTAGCTCTTTCCATGAGCATATCGATTTTTTCTAAACTTACTGCCATATTATGCCTCCTATAATATTTAATTGACTTACGCCTTAACTTAATTTATTTTAACAAATATTCATTAACTCATCACCAAAGAATGGTTAGAATTTGGATAGAATTAATTGTTTTGATCTGAATTAGGTGTATGTTCCTTAATCCAGTCGCTTATATCAGTAACTTTGCCATTGTTCTTTTTAAGTTGCATTTTAATACCGAAGAAAAATGGCAGAACGAGTACGATTACTGAAAATGGCATTGCGAACACCGCAAAAATCAAAACCAATAGTAGTGGAAGTTCAAGGTGAACTTTATCTTCTTTTTTCCAAAGTACTTTGATCAACATAGCCTTCTTGAGTAGTTTCAGTGCTTGTTTTCCCCAGAATTTAGCTTGTAGCAATAGGGTTTCTTTTTTTGCTTCAAAAGCAGCCTTTTTTGCCTTTGAATCATCTGATTGTGATTTTGCTTGTTGTTGTTCAATTTGAACAATTGCTTCAACTACATCGCCGCCACATGACTCAAGCATTTCTTTCGCTTCTTTATAACTTACTTTAGTTCGCTCGATTATTTTTTCAATATTTTCAAGTGTAACTGACATTTTAATTCCTCCTTATTTTCGTTTGATTTCAAGTTACTATGATTTGAGTTTATTATATCTACTCTACGTTAATACGAAACCAATGAATGGTTAAAAAACAGATAGAATCAACTTAATAACACATGAAAATAATTGTTAAGAAACCGTAAGCGACATTAATGAATGTTAACAGTTTTTCTATTGACGATATAGTTCACAAATGATAATATCAATATCGTTGACAGGTTAATAAGATTGAATTGCATATAGATTTACATTTATCCCCCCTTTTTTAATAAATGTAAATTGTCAATTCCGACGCATTGGATGCGTCTTTTTTTTTGATTTGTCATGGTAAAAAATGGGATATTGACTTTGCTTGTAAAAAGAAATAAACTTTAACTGCACATCTACTTCAGCGATTAAGCCATTTATGGTTTAAGGAAGGATTGGTCAAAGTAATGGAGAATAATCGTTTAATTATTTGGGGAAATTATTTTGGGTTTATGGTCATGGGGATGATCGTCATCTCTTTTGGCGCTACAATGCCATATATAAGAAGAGAATTCACATTGACCTTTGAACAAGGTGGGTTAATATTGGCAATATTTTCTGCGAGTTATTTAATAAATGGGTTGATCAGTGGGATTTTAGTGGATGGTATAGGCCACAAATGGGTGCTATTGATTGGAAATGCAGGCTATATATTGGGGTTATTAATTTTAGCTTCTTCTAACTGTTTAGTTACAATATATTTTGGTGTGTTGGTATTAGGACTTGGATGGGGATTTTGTAACTCAGTTGTAAACATACTAGTGAATGATTCAAGCGAAGGGGATTCAAAAGCCATGAGCTTACTTCATATGTCTTTTGGCGTGGGCGCTTTTGTTGTTCCATTGTTATTCAATGGTCTTTTAATGATAGGCTTCACTTGGAAACACTTGATGTTTATTTTAGCACTCATGGCTTTGATTGCAGAAATTATAGCTATCAAAATGAAAATTCCATTTATTAAGCCAATGAGGCAAAATGATAATCACCGAATCAAATTGCCTTGGCGCTACATTATCATATATATGTTTATTTTATTTTTCTATGTAGGGGTTGAGAACGCTTTTAGTGGTTGGATGGTAAGTTATCTTGAAACTGGACTTAATTTCTCGGAAGGTTTTTCTCAAGGGCTACTGTCGACGTTATGGTTAACCATGATATTCGGGCGATTTGCAACAGGAACCTTTGGGAGAAAGATGGATAAAGCAAAGTACCTTGTCTGTGTCAGCTTTACAGCATTTTTGGGAATGTTTATATTTTGGTTAAGCACTTCTGAAGTTTGGATAGCCCTTTCTGTTATATGTATAGGTCTATCACTTGCGGGCATTTATCCACTGACGATAGCTGATGCCAATCGACATATCCGTGGATCAGGCGTAGCAACCGCAATTGTCATCTCAGGCGGTGGTATTGGCGCTACTATCATGCCGTATTTAACTGGTAAAGTTGCAGATCGATATGGGGCGATTGCCATCATAAGCTCAATATTGGTTTCAATCGTGTTTATGTTTTTCTTTACGGCTTTGAACTGGAGACAACAAAAAACACGAATCTAATCTATATCCTAGAATTAATGGTTAAAAACAATTGCGATCTGGTGTTCAAGTTCAGCATATAGGGGATGATCAGCAATAGGTCTTAACAAATCAAGAATTGCAGTATAATACCATTTTTGGTCTTCATAGCCAGCATTAAATTTATCCCATAAGGGTTCACCTAATCTGTCTAGATGCCTATAAATACTTTTTATATTTGTTAGCTTGTCTACACATACAATATAGAGAACATCCATAGGTGCTTGAGATAAGTTTGCAAGATAGTTTAGTTTTCGTTTTTTCCAAGAATCCTCTTTATTGGTTTCTGAACAGTATTTGACATATAAAGCCACAATTGGTCCAAATTCACGTTTGATATCTTCAAGTGTCAGTGGTGTGTCTTCTACTGTATCGTGTAAAATCCCAGCGATGATAACTTCATCTGATAAGTTGTGTTTGGCTAAAGTGATACCAACTTCAATAGGGTGTGCTACATAAATATCTTGATCAAGTTTTCTGATTTGTCCCTCATGGGCTTTAATTGCAGTGTGTATAGCATTATAGATTAGCATAGGTTCTCCTTGAATTTTGATTTTATTTTATCACAAAATGTGAAACAGTTACTAACAATTATTTTAGAGGTGTATGTGATGATTTATGGAAATGGTGTTGATATTGTAGAGATTAAAAGATTTAAAGAGATATTAGAACGAAATCCAAGATTCTTAACGCGAAATTTTTCTGATGATGAGAATCAGTTGTTTAAAGAAAAACAAATGAAAGTTGAAACTATAGCAGCAGGTTTCGCAGCAAAAGAAGCGATATCAAAGGCTTTTGGTACTGGCATAAGAGGGTTTAATTTAATTGATATTGTAGTTCTAAGAAATGAAATGGGTAAGCCAATTGTCGTTTTAGAAGGAAATGCGAAGACTATTGCAGAATCTTTGGGAATTACTGCCATAGAACTATCGATTTCACATTCTAAAGACTATGCTGTAGCGTTTGCCATCGCCCTTAGTTTGTAAAAGATAAATTTAATATAGTATTATTTGCAAAAAAGCGGTAAAATAAACAAGGTATTTCATACTATGATCAACAAAATGGCGTTTTATAGACTTAAGTGACAAGATGCGATTCTTCAAAATAAAATGATGGAGAAATGTTTATGAATACATTGACAAGACCAGTCTGGGCTGATATTAATCTCGATCATCTAGCACATAATATGGTGCAGGTAAAAAGGATTACAAAAGAAGGTACTATAATTTCTGCAGTTATTAAAGCCGATGCGTATGGACATGGAGCACTTCAAGTGGCCAAAACCCTTCTTAAAAATGGCGCAGATCGTTTTGCTGTTGCAACTTTATCAGAGGCACTACAACTTAGAAGTGCTTTTTCGGAAACTGAAATTATGGTGTTAGGCTATACACCTGATGAGTTAATCGAAGATGCAATTAAAATGAGAATTATTCAAACAGTATATTCTTATGAACAAGCTTATGCTTTTAACAAGGCTGCTGAAAAGTTAGGATGTAAATTAAAGGTTCATATAAAACTCGATACAGGTATGAGACGCATCGGTATGGAGATTAATGATCAAACTGTTTTAGATATTTGCAAAATTGCAGAGATGCCGTACCTGACAATTGAAGGGATATTTACTCATTTTGCAGTTGCGGATGAACTTGATAAGACTTTTACACATCATCAAGTTCGTTTGTTTCAAGATATGATTAAGCGACTAGAAAGTAACAATGTAATTATACCGATTAAGCATGTATGTAATAGTGCAGGTATTATTGATCTTCCTGAATATCACTTTGATATGGTAAGAGCAGGAATCATGCTGTATGGGCTGTATCCTTCTAATGATGTGAAAAAAGACCGTGTGGAGTTAAGACCAGTAATGTCTCTAAAAGCTAAAGTAGCACATGTAAAAACTGTTGAGTCAGGTGAAGGCGTAAGTTATGGTCTAAAGTTCATTGCACCTCAACCAACTCAAGTAGCAACGTTGCCGATTGGTTACGCTGATGGTTTTACAAGGCAACTGACTGATAAAGCAATAGGGATCATCAACGGTGTGATCAAACCAATTATAGGTAGAATTTGTATGGATCAATGTATGATGGAGGTAAATGATTTAACAGTAAATGTAGGTGATACTGTTACTTTATTTGGTGAAGCTGACGCAGTACAAATTCATATTGATAGGTATGCTGAAATTTTGGGTACAATAAACTATGAAATTGTATGTATGATAGGCAAACGTGTTCCAAGACGATATATCTTAGATGGAAAGGCGTTTGAAGTTGTAGACATGATTTTGAGGCAAAAATAGAGTTCTTTGTGGTAGAAAATATAATTTTATGGTATCATTAAAATTATTGGTGAATACACCTACATGTGCTTATGGAGAATAAGTACTATTTGAATGGAGATGATTTAGGAAGTGAATATTAAACGAGGCGATGTCTTTTTTGCGGATTTATCTCCTGTTCGTGGTTCGGAACAGGGTGGACAAAGACCTGTATTGATTATACAAAATGATATTGGTAATAAATATAGCCCGACTGTAATTATAGCAGCAATAACCGCAAAGATTGCCAAAGCAAAGCTTCCAACACATGTTGAAGTTGGTGCTTCACAGGTTGGTTTGCTAAAAGATTCAGTTGTATTATTAGAGCAAGTTAGGACAATTGACAAAACAAGATTAATTCAAAAGCTGGGACAACTTGAGGGTGATGTGATGTTACGTGTTGATAAAGCACTTGTGATCAGCTTGGGTTTATATGATGACGCTACATAATGCCTGTATATTTATATGCAGGTTTTTTCATGATAATCACAAATAGTGGAGGCATTACTTGAAAAAGAAACTATATTTGGTAATTTTATTAATTAGCGTAATTGCAACCGGTGTGTTGCTTTACGGTCGCATAGATGTAGAAAGGCAAACGAAAAGTGTTGAAATTCTTGCGGATTACGAAGAATTTGCGATAATGGCAAATCAACAAGGAATGACTGAATCAGAACTTTTTACTGTGCTTAAAGATGCGGGTGTGACAGGGGTTGTATTAAAAGAAGAAACACTTTATAGTATGGTGGATGAACAAAAACCACTTGAATACAGTTTGTATAAAAATCTTATAAAAGATTTAGATTGGAAAGAGAATTATGGTCCAAAGGCACTTGAATATCTAAATAGTGATCAAACGGGTGACTTTGATATTGTTGTGAGGACTTACGATTCTTCTATTTATGATTTTTTAAAATCGGGAATTGAAGCAAGATATGATTCTGAATTTTATCATTTTTTTGACGAAGGATCCGTTAAAACGATTGTTCTAAAGGGAACAATTAAGGATATTTATTTTACTGAAGATATGAGATACAAAGATTATCTATCACGTGGAATAAAATTACCAAGAGAAGCCGTATCATCAGTGATTGAAGATATTGGTATGGGATATGATCCTGTTAAAGTGAACAATGTTCTTAATACTGGATTAGATGTAAACTTAAGACCAAGTAACTATGATAAATACAATGATAAACTCGTGGATGCTTATTTTAATGAAGTGGAAAAGTACGACGCAATGCCTAATGTCATTATATTTAATGGTAGAGAGGTCATGAGTTATACCGCTGAAAAGGGTAATTATTCTCAAGAATTGTATGATAAATTAAAAGCGCTTAATCTTCCAATAGGAATGGTTGAAGCTGCAGATCAACTTGGATTTTCAGAACAACGTGGTATTGATACTTTAGCTAAAGACTTAGATTATAATGTCGTGAGAGTATTCCCGATGATTGAATACATTCAACAGAGGTACAATTACCTTGGCTATTATGAAGGTGCTAAGGAAATCGAGAATACATTATATCGTGCAATAACAGAGAGAAATATTAGAGTCATTTATTTTAGACCCTACAAAGATAGTAAATTCACTTATTATACGGACTTAGATGAATATAAGAAAACCTTTGATGGATTGGCGACTCGATTGGAAGCACATCATATAACAATTGGAAAACCAAGTGTTATGCCATATCATAATGCCTCTATTTACTTGGTGATCCTATCTGCTTTTGGTCTTTTGATATTAGGATTAATTTTATTAAAACTCGTTTTTGATATAGCTGAGAAATTTGAGTGGATTCTATTTGCTGTTGGTTTACTAGGTATTGTTGCAATTAATTTTGTTGCGCCCAATTTGAGTATTGAACTCTTTGCGTTTACAGCTGCCAATGTATTCCCAATACTTGCGATTTTATTCTTAATCGAGTTTGTTAAGGACATGATGTTGAGTAATAAAGTATTTACACTTAAAGGTATAATTGCTAAGTATGCAACTGCGTTAAGTGTTGCTGTTACAATGTGTTTACTTGGTGGACTATATGTTGCGAGCTATATCTCTAGAGCTGATTATTTACTTGAAATTAGTTACTTCAGAGGTGTTAAGGCGAGCTTACTTCTTCCAATTTTTGCTTTTGTAATCATCTATATAATAAAATTGGGCTATAAGCGTCAAGTAAGAGAGCTTGACGAGAACACTTATTTTATTGATGATATAAAACGTTTTCTTACGGAAGATGTAAAGTTATATTATGCTTTAATTGCGGTAGCGCTAGCTGGTGTTTTCTATGTTTACCTAGCGCGTTCAGGACATGACACTAATATTGAAGTGTTGGATATAGAATTGATTTTTAGAAACTTTTTAGAAGATGTAGTTTTAGCTAGACCGAGGACTAAAGAAATTTTCTTAGCATTTCCTGCGCTCTCAGCAGGTATATATTTTGCTGCAAGAGGATATAACAAACTTTTATTCCCATGTTTGTTTGGTGCTGTAATTGGATTGACATCAGTGGTGAATACATTCTGTCATTCAAGAGCACCAGTATATTTATCAACAGTAAGAGAACTAACATCACTTGCATTTTCACTAGTGATTGGCATAGTGGTCATCGTAATATTGGATTTATTAAATAAAGTATATGTGTCACATTTTGGGAGTAAAAAATATGAATAAAATAGTTATTTCTGGGTTTTATGGTTTTCATAATATTGGTGATGAAGCAATCTTGAAAACACTAACACAGCAGTTAAAGAAACTAGATCCAAATGTTGAGATTACTGTTTTGTCTCATAGCCCAGAAGAAACGATGTTAAAATTTGGAGTCAAAGCCATCAATAGACGTGATGCCTTTAAAGTATTCAATGCAATTCGAAAATCAAAGATTCTGCTAAGTGGTGGAGGAAGTTTGCTACAAGATGATACAAGTGCTAGAAGTATACACTACTATCTTGCTATTTTGAAAATGGGTTTATTTCTTAGAAAAAAAGTATTTTTGATAAGCAATGGAATTGGCCCATTAATTAGAGACAGTAATAAACGTAAAGTTGCTAAGATTTTAAATAAAGTTGATCATACAACGGTAAGGGATGACAATTCAAGACAGCTCCTTGAAGAAATTGGTGTAAAGCCATCAAAAGTTTCAGTATCTGCAGATTTAGTCATTGCGATGGATATGCAGCCAAAAGACGTTGGTGAAAAAATTCTAAAAGAGTTAGGCATTATTGATGACTCGAGGAAACGTCTTGCAATAGCAATAAGACAAAAAGACTTTAGAACTGAGGAAAAAAGAGCACAGTTGATAAAGCTTGCTAATGAACTTGCAAAAAAACACTCTGTAATTTTTATCCCTTTTTATTATAAGAATGATACTAAAATTTATGAAGACATTCATGAATTTACCGATTCACATGTGTATTTTATTAACAATAAATATAACTCTGATGAGTTTATGAGTATACTTCAAAATATAGATATGTTAGTTGGTTCTAGATTGCATTCGCTAATCTTCTCTTTAGTCGCTGAGATTCCATTTATTGGAGTCAGCTACGACCCTAAAATTGAAAACTTTATGGATATGATTTCTATGAAACCAGTATGTAGTATGTCTACATTTTCTTCGGAGGTCATAATAGATGCAGTTGAAGCATTGGAAGATCAATATGCAGTTAAAAAGTTGGAAGTTTTAGAAGCAAAGAAAACCTTGAGGAAACGATTGGATATAAACGATATCATGCTTAAAAAGGTACTTTAATGGAGGAATTATGGCAATTGAAAAAGCCGCATCAACTGTGAAAATTTTCGGTGTACGTTTTGATAATGTAACCTTGGAAGAGGCAAATAAGAAATTTATTGGATTTATGGGCAATGAGAGATTAAGAACAATTTATACACCAAATCCTGAAATCGTCATGATGGCACAAGAGGATGATGAGTTTAAGGTGGTTCTTAATGAAGGCGATTTAGTTATCCCCGATGGAATCGGTATTGTACTTGCATCAAAAGTACACCATTTGGGGCTAAATGATCGGGTGCCTGGCATTGAGTTAATGGATTTAATGCTTGAGTATTGTAACAGAGCCGGTAAATCAATTTTCTTATTTGGTGGAAAACCTGGAGTTGCTGAAATGGCAGCTGAAAATATTAAACTAGCTCACCCGAACTTAAATATAGTCGGCACGAGAGATGGCTATTTTGAAACCGGTAAAGAACTTAAGATATTAGATGAAATCAATGAAAAAAAACCAGATATATTGTTTGTAGCACTTGGTGCTTCTAAACAAGAAAAATGGATCCATAGATATAAGAAAACAATAAATGCAAGTGTTGCCATGGGGGTAGGTGGTGCGCTGGATGTTTGGGCAGGTACTGTGAGACGAGCACCAGTTATCTTTCAAAAACTCGGACTTGAGTGGTTTTATCGTTTGATAAAGCAACCGACTAGGTTTAAAAGAATGCTTATTTTACCTAAATTCATGTTGAAGGTACTTTTCACAAAACACATTGAAGATTAATTAGTTAAGGTTGAATTCAATAATTAAATGGAGGAAAATCTAATGGAAAATCAAACTATGGGAGAATTACTAAATCAATATGGTACTACAGAACGTTTGTATTCAGGTGATGTTGTAGAAGGAACTGTCATATCATCTAACTCAGATGAAGTGATGGTCAATATCAATTACATGGCAGATGGAATTTTGCCAAAAGCAGAGATTCCTGATGGCAATCCAATTGATTTTAAGGAAGGTCAAAAGATTAAGGTCTATATCTTAAAATTAGACGATGGCGATGGTAATGTTTTGTTATCATTAAAAAAAGCATTTGAAATAATCGTATGGGATGAATTTCAAAAGTTATTTGATGGTCAGATTACTTTTAATATTAAAGTTAAAGAAGCCGTTAAAGGTGGTGTAGTAGGCCTCTATAAAGGTGCATCGGTTTTCATACCAGCATCACAGTTGGCGCTTTCATATATTGAAGATTTATCATCTTATATAGGGATGACATTAGAGGTTGAGTTATCTGAATATCAAATGGCAACTAAAAAAGTTGTCGCGTCTCATAAGAATGTACTTAAAAGACAATTAGCAGCTCAAAAGTCAGATCAACTATCTAGGATCAATGTAGATGACCAACTCACTGGTACTGTTGTTCGTTTAGCGGATTATGGTGCATTTGTTGACTTAGGTGCTATAGATGGTTTAATTCATGTTTCTCAGATGTCATGGCGTCGTGTGAAAAATCCATCTGAGATTTTAAATGTAGGTGATGTAGTTGATGTGATTGTACTTAAAGTAGAACGAGAAAAAGAAAAGGTTTCACTAAAACTCGCTCAGGTACAAGAAAATCCTTGGGAAACAATTTCGACAAGATATGCAGTTGGTGATGTTGTTAAAGGAAAAGTGACACGTTTGATGAATTTTGGCGCTTTCGTTGAAGTTGAAGAAGGCGTAGAAGGCTTAGTGCATATATCAGAGTTATCTGAGAACCATGTCACAAGACCAAATGAAGTTGTGCAAGTTGGTGATGAAATTGAAGTCATGGTTCTAGAACTTGACGTTGATAATCATAGAATGTCATTAAGTTTGAAAGCTGTTACTGGCATGGATTTAGAAGATTATGAAAGCTTGATGCCGGAAGAAGACTCTGCTCCTGCAACATTATCTGATTTGTTTGGTGATAAACTAAAAAACTTAAAATTTTAATTTTTTGAAAAGCTGTTGATCTAATCAACAGCTTTTTTTAACGGCTTATAATTTTGGTAAAAATATGTAAATTTCATGACTGAAGATTTTTTGTTATTAGAGTATAAAAAAGGGTAACAAATAGATATGACAATACTTATGATAAAATATATATTCTACAGGAGGCCTTTAATGGACAATCTAAGATTAAAACCTGACCAATTGACGAACAAATGCGCTTCAGAGTCTTTTGAGTTTAAAACAACTGAAGAGCTAAGCCCAATTCGAGGTATCATAGGCCAAGATCGGGCTAAGAATGCACTAGAGTTTGGACTTGGAGTTACTCGAAAAGGCTATAACATATATGTATCTGGACAATGGGGCACGGGTAGAAATAGTTTTGTTAACATGCTGACTGAAGAACAAGCCATTAAACGATCTGCACCAAGCGATTGGTTATATGTCAATAATTTTAAAGATCCATACCATCCCATAGCGATAAAAGTAACTAATGGGCAAGGAAAAAATATCATTAAACAAGTAGATCGCTCTATTCGTTTTTTGAGAAGAGGTATTATTGAGATTTTTTCCAGTAGAGATTATGAAAATGCAAAGCAAAAATTAGTAGAAGAATATAATATACAGTCCAATAGTATCGTTGACAAGTTAAACGAACTCGGTAAAAAGTATGGTTTCTTATTTTCATTAACTGAGAAAGGCATAGTAAGTATCCCATTAAAAGATGGAAAACCAATGAACGAAGAAGATTATCATAGCATCTCTCAAAAGGAATATGAAGTTTTGATGAGCAACTCTCAAAAGTTGAGTTTGGAAACCATTGATTTATTCAACAAGCTAAGAATTGAAGAGGAAAACCTAAGAAACAAACTCAAAAGTTTAGATGAACAAATGGTAAGACATCTTGTTAAGTTTCACTTAGAGAGTATCAAAGATAAAAACAAAGACAATGAGGATATTAAGCACTATATTGATTCAATAGAAGATGATATCGTTGAAAATTTGGAGGCATTTAAAGAAGTAGAAGAGGATGATGATGAAAACAATCCATTGGCATTATTTGCGGCTTCTCAACATAACCCTGAAACATTTTTTGAGAGATATCGAATTAATTTATTTGTAGACAATAGTGAGGCGAAAAGAGCTCCTGTTATATTTGAATCCAATCCAACTTACTATAATATGGCTGGTAGTATAGAATATCAAAATGAAATGGGTGTAATGAAGACTGATTTCACTATGATTAAGCCAGGTGCATTGCATCGTGCAAATGGTGGTTACTTAATTCTACTTGCAAAAGATATTTTAAGTAATCCATATTCTTGGAAGAGTCTGAAAAGAAGTCTTTTAGATGAGTCTGTAACCATTGATTCACGTGCTGCCTCAGCTGGTGCTCTTGTGTCTCAAACTATTAGACCGCAAGCGATTCCAATAGATGTAAAAGTGATCATAATAGGAGATTATTATACCTACTCCATTTTAAACGCATACGATGAAGAGTTCCAAAAATTGTTCAAGGTTATGGTAGACTTCGATGTAGAGATGGATCGAAATAAGGAAAACATCGAAAAGTTTGCTCGATTTGTATCAACAAAATGTCAAATGGAGGGTCTAAGTCATTTTACGCCTGATGCGGTGGCACTTCTAGTTGAGCATGCAACTCGTTTATCGGATGACCAAAACAAGCTGACAGCACATCTTAAAACGTTAGGAGACATCATCATAGAAGCGGATGCATGGGCTAATTATTATAAAGAAGGTACAGTGACACACGAACATGTCCAAAAAGCCTTAGAAGAGAGAAAATTACGAGCAAACAAATATGAAGAGAATACAATGGATTTATACAAAGAAGGTGTCTATTTAATTGATGTTAATGGCTTTAAAATTGGAGAAATTAATGGACTTGCAGTGGTTGGATCGGGCCAGTATTCTTTTGGAAAGCCTTCTAAAATTACAGTTTCAACCTACCAAGGTCGTCAAGGCATTATTAATATTGAACGTGAGGCGAGAACAAGCGGAAAAATTCATGATAAGGGCGTTATGATATTGACGGGCTATCTAGGAAAAATGTTTGCTCAAGACAAACCTTTAGCATTGACTGCAAGTATTGTTTTTGAACAACTGTATTCTGGAGTGGATGGAGATAGTGCATCTAGTACAGAACTCTATGCTTTGATCTCGGACTTATCTGGTGTTCCAATTAATCAAGCAATTGCAGTGACTGGTTCTGTTAATCAGCGTGGTTATATTCAACCTATCGGCGGTGTTAACGAGAAAATTGAAGGGTATTATAAAGTTTGTAAAATTAAGGGGTTGAACAATGAACAAGGTGTTATTATCCCTATTCAAAATGTTAAAAATCTAATGCTAGATGATGAAATTGTCAATGCAGTTCGCAATAAAACCTTCCACATTTGGGCGATTTCACATGTTGATGAGGGCATTGAGATACTAACCGGTCGCAAACCAGGAAAACGCACAAAAGATGGTAATTTTGAGAAAGGTACAGTATATGCAATGGTAGATCAGCGTTTACAGCACTTAGCAAAAGAATCCAAAACAAAAACAAAAGAGACTCCAGTTACTGAAAAAACAACTAGAGCCTCTCAAAAAAAAGTAAGTAAGTCTTCTGAGGAATAGGATCGTACCATTTGCTTACTTTCACTTTTTCAATGGTTAAATATTCGTAGTCCTGTTTCTGTGAGGAGGTGCGTAATCGGTTGATCATACGATTCTACTTCAAGTGATTCAACGACTTGTAATTCAAAGGCGATTCCTATCTTGGGAATCGTCTTTTCAATTTGACTGAAGAAACGGTCATAAAATCCTCCCCCATATCCAAGCCTAAAGCCTTTTTGATCAAATGCTACGCCTGGCGTTAGAACTAAATCTATATCCTTGAAATTAATCTGTGGATGTAGTTCAGGATTGGGCTCTAAAATACCATAAGTATTTTTAATAAGTGAATCAAGAGACTTAACAACATGAAATGTCATTTTTTTAACCGCCATATCAATGTAAGGTAAAACCAAAACTTTTCCTTCTTTAAGGATCATTTCATTTATAGCTTGCATCTCTATTTCATCTCTAAAACTTACAAATGAAGAGACATGGTGACTATTTTTAAAACACTGCATATCAAATAACTGCTTTCCAATCATTTGTTCTGCCTTTGTTCGTGATTGTGGTGCTAGATCTGCCCTTTTTAAAATAATTGCTTTCCTAAGTTGGCGTTTGTCCATTTCGTTCACCTCGGTGTAATATTTATTTAATAATTATAATCAATTATACTATTAAAATTGCATAGAAGTATAGGTATAATGGATATAGGGTTTACGAAGTGGTCTATAATGATTATAATAATATCAGAGAACCGATTCTGTAAACGTTAACAGCCTAATCCTTTATGCAAACTAAGTAGGAGAAATATATGATAGAGTTTCAAAATGTTTCAAAAAAGTATGATAATGGTGTTCAAGCGCTCGATCGCGTCAATGTTAAGATAGATAAAGGTGAGTTTGTGTTTATAGTGGGTCCCAGTGGTGCTGGTAAATCGACTTTTATTAAAGCCGTCCTAAAAGAAGTGAACGTGACTACTGGCAATGTGGTCGTAGATGATATGGATATTACAAAGTTGCACAGACGACGTGTTCCGTATCTCAGGCGTAAAGTAGGCGTCGTTTTTCAGGATTTTCGTTTATTGCCAAACAAAACAGTTTATGAAAATATTGCTTTTGCAATGGAGATAACTGGAACACCACATCGAAATATAAGAAAGCAAGTACCAATGATTTTGGCATTAGTTGGGTTAACAGGTAAGGGTAATTTTTATCCTAACCAATTATCAGGTGGAGAGCAACAAAGAGTTTCAATTGCAAGATCAATTATCAATAACCCACCTATATTAATAGCTGATGAACCTACTGGTAACTTAGATCCAGATACATCATGGGAGATTATGAAGGTGCTTAGAACCATAAATCGTAGGGGAACTACGATTCTTATGGCAACTCATGATAGAGAAATTGTCGATATTATGAAAAAACGCGTCATTGCCCTAGAAAACGGACAGATTGCAAGAGATGACAAAGTAGGGGTGTATGGCTATGACGATTAAACCGATTTTTACGTTAAAGGAAGCAGTTAAAAGTTTATGGCGAAATAGATTGATGAGTATTGCTTCAATATCATCTGTTTCTGCAACTTTGATGATTCTTGGCATTATTTTCGCAATTATAATTAACATCAACGCCATGGCGCAATCTGCAAAAGACCAATTTGATTCAATTCAAGCCTATTTAGTTGATGATTTAACTTCTGAAGAAATTACTAAAATTAAAGAAAAGATTGAATCTGTTGATGGTGTTATGTCAGTTTCCTATGAAAGTAAAAGTGACGCACTTAAACGTATGAAAGAGTCTTGGAAAGATAACGCATACTTATTGGAAGGGCTTGAATCTAACCCTTTACCAAGCTCATTAATTATTTATCTTCGTGATATATATTACTCGGGTGAAGTTCTATCAGAGATAAAAGATTTAGATGGAATTGAAGAGATCAAGTCTTATCAAGATATAGTTGAGCAACTTCTATCAATCACTGAAGCTGTGAGAAAAACTGGTATTATCGTTATATTTGTGTTAATTGCGATTTCCACATTTATCATTCACAATACCATCAAGTTAACAGTTACATCTAGACATAGAGAAATTAATATTATGAAGTATGTTGGTGCAACCAATTGGTTTATACGTTGGCCATTTTTAGCTGAAGGGACATTGCTTGGATTAATTGGCGCTGGAATCTCAGCAGGGTTAATGAAAATCTCATATGATTACGTTTTTAATATGATGCATTCGGACTTTTATGTTCTAGTTTCTGCATATGTGATCCCACCAGAAAGTATAATGAAAGATGTTATATTTCTATTCTTGATTATTGGTGCGGGGATAGGTGCTTTAGGTAGTATCTGGTCTATGAGGAAGTATCTCAATGTTTAGGAGGACAATGATGAAATCAGAAAGAATGTTACCTATTTTCTCATTGTTTCTAGCCTTTGTTATGATAATAACTGGGATTACTTTTGCAAACGATGAACTGAAAAAAAGGGAGCGAGAACTTGAAGAACTCAACCAAAAATTAGAGGCTTTAGATGCCTCAATAGATCAAAACAAGAGTCTTCAATCTCAAACGAATCAAAAAATAAAGAACGTCGAGTCTAGTATAAAAACATTGGAATCCGAGATTGATCAATTAACAATAGAGATTTCCAATACTGAGGATGAAATTGTTAAAAAATCTGATGAGCTAGAAGACGCTAAAATGAAGATTGCAGAAAAAAATGATTTATTAGATGATCGTCTAAGGGTTATGTATAAAACGGGCTCTATTGGATATTTAGAAGTGTTATTTGGCGCTGAGGATTTTACTGATTTGCTCTCAAGGATTGACATGATACAAATGATCGTAGTACATGATCAGAATTTAATTACATTTTTGAAAGAACAAAGAGATATTATAGAGGCAAAAAAGCTTGAATTAGAATCTATAAAGACTGATTTAGAAATCTTAGTTGATTCTAAGGTGAATAAACAAGATGAAATGACTATTGCATTAAGAAACCTAATTGCATATAAAGAAGAACTAAAAAATGATGAAACTGCTATGACTGAACTTGAAGATGAAATGCTAAATCAAGCAGATCAAATTACTGAGATAATCAAGAATTTAGAACTTGCAGCGACATACGTTGGCGGTGAAATGATGTGGCCTGATCCTGGGCACTATTCAATCAGTTCTTATTTTGGCAATAGATTACATCCGATTTCTAAAGAATATACCATGCATACAGGTATTGATATAGAATCTCCAAGAAAAACGCCTTTTGTTGCAGCACAAACAGGCACTGTTATATTTGCCAACTGGTTCGCAGGATATGGAAAAGCGATAATCATCGACCATGGTGGCGGATATACAACGCTTTACGGTCATCTTGATGTGATTAGTGTGAGTGTTGGGCAAGTGGTAAAAAAAGGTGAAACCATTGGACAAACAGGAAATACTGGTTATTCAACTGGACCTCATTTGCATTTTGAGGTGAGAATGAATGGAGAATATGTTGATCCATTAGATTATGTTAAAGGAAATTGAGGTGTATAAATTGAAGAAGTTTAATGTCGTTATGCTAAGTATTTTTTTGGTTGCAATTACAGGAATATCAACATTTTTTGTAACTACGTTACTACAGGTTGATACAGGTGATAAAGTAGTTATAAGTCAATCTACTCTGGCAGATTATCAAGAAACGCTTGATCAATATAGAGAAGTTGAGGAATTGAAAAATTATATAGAACAAAACTATTATAAAGAAGTATCTGATGAAACGATGATTGAGGGGATGAAAAAAGGAATTTTCGACGTATTGAATGATCCTTATTCTGTATATATGAACAAAGATGAGTTTAAAGATTATATGGAATCATCTTCAGGTGAATATCCTGGAATTGGAATCTATTTGGCTCCTAATGACGATAAAGAGATAGAAATAGTCGCGCCAATTGAAGACACTCCAGCGGATAAGGCGGGGTTAATTGCAAAAGATTTAATCATAGGTGTAAACGGTGAAACAGTAAATGCTGATCTGATGGACGAAGCAATTGCTACAATTAAGGGTGAGCCTGGAACACCTGTAACGCTTACTATTTACAGACCATCAAATAAAGAAAAGTTTGATGTCGATATTGTTAGGGAATGGATTGATATTAAAGTTGCCAAATCGAGAATGATTGATAACAATATTGGATATCTTAGACTTACTATGTTTGATGAGCATGCTGCGGCAGAGTTTACAAAGCATATGGATGGATTGATTAAAGAGGGTGCAAAAGGCGTCATAATTGATTTGAGACAAAATCCAGGTGGTTACCTTAGTCAATGTGTTGATATCGCTGATAGCCTTCTGGGTAAAGAATTGATTGTTTATACAGAAAGCAGAAATGGTGATAATGAAGAATATTTCTCAGATCCAAACAAATATAATGTTCAGCTCGTGGTTTTAGTTGATGGTGGTTCTGCAAGTGCCTCAGAGATTTTGACAGGCGCACTTAAAGATCATAATAGTGCTACGATAGTTGGAACCACTACATTTGGAAAGGGAATAGTTCAAATCGTAAAACCATATAACGAAGAAACTGGTTTTAAATTGACGACTTCTGAGTACTTTACACCTAATGGAACTAATATCCATGGTATAGGAATTGAACCAGATGTAACTGTTGAATTAGATGAAGCGTATTATGAACTAGAGAATCCAACAGACGCAGATGACAATCAACTTCAAAAGGCTATTGAAGTGATGCAAGGTAAACTTAAGTAGTTGGTATGTAATATGTCTGATTTCGCTATTTATATTTTTACACAATAGACTGGAGGTAGGCCATGGACACCAAAGTTTATAAAGAGGAAGCTGAACAAATCAAAGCCCTTATAGATAAGTTTAATTTGGGTCAAGGCTCTGAAAATCCTGAAGAAATGATTGAAACTGAAAGTTCAGATGATTATTCGAGCGATCATTCAGTTGTATGGGTACTCATTATTATTGTTGTATTGATTATAGGAAGTATTGCTGGTTTGACTTATTGGATGTTAAATTAAATTTTGAATAGTAAAAATGAGTTTTAGGGTGCTGATAAACATTGTGTTTTTCAGCCCCTTATTTTTTATTAGAACATCTATTTGACGAGTGAGGAGAAAAGTTTTATAATATAAAAAGAACAAGTGTTCGGAGGTGGAAATGAGCCAATTTAAGATTAAGTCGGAATATGTGCCTACTGGTGATCAGCCGGTGGCAATTAAGGAAATAACGACTCGCATTAATCGTGGAGATAAACACAATATATTACTTGGTGTTACTGGATCTGGTAAGACTTTTACTGTAGCTAATATTATCGAAAAAATCCAAAGACCTACACTGATAATCGCACATAATAAAACGCTTGCAGCCCAGCTTGCTTCAGAGTTCAAGGAGTTCTTTCCAGATAATGCAGTTGAATTTTTCGTTTCTTATTATGATTATTATCAGCCAGAAGCTTATGTAGCTCATTCTGATACTTATATTGAAAAAGATGCTTCTATCAATGAGGAGATAGATAAGTTGAGGCATAGTGCAACGTCAGCTCTATTTGAGCGGAAAGATGTGATTATTGTTGCATCTGTTTCGTGTATATATGGTCTTGGTGATCCAATTGATTACTCTAATATGACACTTTCAATAAGACCTGGCGTTCAAAAGTCAAGAGATGAGATCTTGAAGCGACTAATTGAAATTCAGTATATGCGCAATGATTTAAATTTTACGAGAAACACCTTTAGGGTAAGAGGCGATATTATAGAAGTTATGCCATCTTATGAATTTGAAAGGGCATATAGAATTGAATTATTTGGTGATGAAATTGAACGTATTGCTGAAGTTAATGCGCTTACTGGTGAAATACTTGGATACAGAACACATTTAACAATTTATCCTGCATCGCATTATGTTACACCTAAAGATAAATTAGAAAAGGCAATTGTTAAAATAGAAGCAGAACTTGAAGATCGAATTAAATATTTTAAAGATAACAACCAACTTATTGAGGCACAGCGCATTGAACAAAGAACACGATATGATATTGAGATGCTAAGAGAAGTGGGGTTTTGTCAAGGAATCGAAAATTATTCTAGTGTACTTTCAGGAAGACCGCTTGGGAGTAGACCTTATACTTTGATTGATTATTTTCCAGATGATTTTTTACTTGTAGTAGATGAGTCTCATGTGAGTATACCTCAGATTCGTGCGATGTACGGTGGAGACAGGACAAGAAAGCAATCTTTGGTTGATTATGGGTTTAGGTTACCTTCTGCGATGGACAATAGACCGCTTAATTTTGATGAGTTTGAAAATTTGATTCCACAGTCATTGTATGTAAGTGCAACACCTGGTCCGTATGAAAAAGAACATGGTGGGCAGGCTGTCGAACAGATTATTAGACCAACTGGCCTACTAGATCCAGTTATTGAAGTAAGACCAATCAAAGGTCAAATTGATGACCTCTTTAGTGAAATAACAGAAAGAACTATAAAAAACGAGCGTGTTTTGGTCACTACACTCACTAAAAAAATGGCAGAGGATTTAACCGATTATTTTAAGAAACTTGATATAAAGGTAAGATATATGCATTCAGACATCAAAACACTTGAGCGCATGGAAATTATTAGAGATTTTAGGAAAGGTGTATTTGATGTATTGGTGGGTATCAATTTACTCAGAGAAGGTTTAGATTTACCAGAAGTTTCTTTAGTTGCGATTTTAGATGCTGATAAAGAAGGCTTTTTAAGATCAGAGACCTCCTTAGTTCAGACGATAGGAAGAGCTGCAAGAAACATAAATGGTAGGGTAATCATGTATGCTGATCGTATTACTGCATCTATGAAATACGCTATTGATGAAACTGATAGACGTCGTTTAATTCAACAACAATATAACGAAGAACATAACATTACACCCAAAGGTATTATTAAAGGTATTCGAGAGGATATTAAAGCCACAATGGCTGCTGAAAGTATTGATGAGTACCATGTCGATAAAATTAAAGCAATGAATAAAAAAGAGCTTAAAGAGTATATCGTTCAATTAGAAGAAGAAATGTTTGCAGCATCAAGAACTTTACAGTTTGAAAGAGCAGCAGAACTTCGTGATATGATTGTAGAATTAAAAACACTAAAAGTTAAGAACTAATCTTGCTTTTTTAAATATTCCATAATGAGGTTATATATGAGTAAAAATTCAATTTTTATTAAAGGTGCTAAGGAGCATAATTTAAAAAATATCGATGTTACAATTCCCAGAGACCAACTAGTAGTTGTTACAGGACTAAGTGGTTCAGGTAAATCTTCTTTGGCATTTGATACAATCTATGCTGAAGGACAAAGGCGATATGTTGAAAGCTTGTCTTCATATGCACGCCAGTTTTTAGGTCAAATGGAAAAACCTGATGTCGAATACATTGAGGGGCTCTCACCAGCAATTTCTATAGATCAGAAGACCACCAGTCGAAATCCGCGGTCTACTGTGGGAACTGTGACAGAAATTTATGACTATCTACGTTTACTATATGCAAGAGTTGGCACACCCCATTGTCCAGTTTGTGGCATAGAAATTTTACCACAGTCAGTGGATCAAATTGTAGATCATGTGATGCTTTTACCTTTAGGCACGAGAATGCAAGTACTAGCGCCTATGGTAACAGGGAAAAAAGGGCAGCATCAGAAATTGTTAGAGGCACTAAAAAAAGAGGGCTATGTACGCGCTAGAATCAATGGCGAAACACTTGATTTGAGTGAAGAAATAATACTTGAGAAAAATAAAAAAAACACCATTGAAGTGGTTATTGATAGAATTATAATCAAAGATGAAATCCAGCAGAGACTTACTGATTCTATAGAGACGGCTCTTAGATTGTCTGAGGGTGTAGTCATCATTAACTTAATCGAAAAAGAAGATTTAACTTTTAATACTAAGTTTGCTTGTGCAGAACATGGTCAAGGGATTGCGGAGATGGAACCGCGTATGTTTTCTTTCAACGCACCATATGGTGCATGCCCTGATTGTAATGGACTGGGTTTTACTAAAAAGGTGGATCCAGAATTACTTGTACCGGATGTAAAATTATCGGTAAGTGATGGTGCTCTTTTACCAATCGCCAATAGTGCCGAGGGTACTTTTTATGTGAATATGATTCATGCGCTTATTGAAGAGGCCAATGCTTCCATAAATACACCATTCAAAGACTTGCCTACAAGAGTGAAAAATGAAATCTTTTACGGAACAGGCGATCGCAAAATCAAATTCCAATATGATAGTAAATACGTTGGTCAAGCGGAATTTAATCGTCCTTTTGAAGGTCTTGTTAATAATTATGAAAGAAGATATGCAGCGACTAATTCTGAGTATATTCGTTCTAAAATAGACGAGTTTATGAGTATGATTGAATGTAGCTCGTGTCATGGCAAACGTTTAAAAGATGAAGTGCTGGCTGTAACTATAGGTGGAAAAAACATATGGGAAGTGACTTGTTTATCCGTCAAAGATGCCATTATATTTTTTGATAATTTAAAATTAGATACAATGAATCAACAAATCGCTGAACAGATATTAAAGGAAATCAATGCGAGGTTGATGTTCCTTAAGAATGTTGGACTTGAGTACTTGTCACTATCAAGGACTGCCAGTACACTCTCAGGTGGTGAATCACAACGAATCCGATTGGCAACGCAGATTGGATCAGGATTAGTAGGTGTACTTTATATTTTAGATGAACCCAGTATAGGACTTCATCAAAAAGACAATGAAAAGTTATTAAAAACATTGAGAAATTTAACAGACCTTGGTAACACATTGCTCGTTGTGGAGCATGATGAGGATACCATTAGACAAGCTGATTATATTTTGGATTTAGGCCCTGGTGCTGGCGAACATGGTGGCTTTATCATCGCTGAGGGTACTATAGATGAGATCTTATCAAATGATGCGTCAATTACGGGTCAGTACCTTTCAGGTGCAAAGAAAATTCTATTTCCTTCAAAACGAAGGACAGTTACAGATAAAAGCATCAAAATTCTTGGTGCAAATGAAAATAACTTAAAAAAAATTGATGTTGAAATTCCATTAGGTGTTTTATGTGCTATAACTGGTGTATCAGGGTCAGGTAAAAGTACACTGATCAATGAAATCTTATATAAAACATGTGCTATTAAAATCAACAAGAGCCGTATAAAAGCTGGAAAACATGATGATGTTTTAGGGCTTGAGCATATTGACAAAGTCATAGAGATTGATCAGTCACCAATTGGCAGAACACCTCGGTCGAATCCAGCAACCTATACAGGTGTATTTGATCATATCAGGGATATTTTTGCGCAGGTTCCAGAAGCAAAAATGAGGGGCTATCAAAAAGGTCGTTTCAGCTTTAATGTAAATGGTGGAAGATGCGAGCATTGTAAAGGTGATGGTATCATAAAAATTGAGATGCATTTTTTACCAGACGTTTATGTCCAGTGTGATGTATGTAAAGGAAAAAGATACAATAGAGAAACTTTAGAGGTAAAATATAAGGGAAAAAATATTTCGGATGTGCTAGAAATGACAGTAGAAGAAAGCTTAGAATTTTTTACGAATATCCCAAGAATTAAAAGAAAAATTAAAACCCTTAATGAAGTGGGGCTTGGTTATATCAAATTAGGACAACCGTCTACACAACTTTCAGGTGGAGAAGCACAAAGAATAAAGCTTGCTACAGAATTAAGTAAAATTAGTACTGGGAAAACTTTATATATACTTGATGAACCTACTACAGGCCTTCATACTGCAGATGTTCATAATTTGATCCATGTGATACAAAAGTTAGTAGACGCAGGTAATACTGCAGTAGTTATTGAACATAATTTGGATGTTATCAAATCTGCAGATTATATTATCGACTTAGGTCCAGATGGTGGTGACAATGGCGGTGAAATCGTTGCATTTGGCACACCAGAAGAAGTTTCACGAGTTAAAGGTTCATATACTGGCGAGTTTCTAGTTAATATGCTGACAGATGATTATAGAGAAGTTACTAAAAAAGAGAAGAAGACCACAATAAAAGCAGCTAGTACTACTGAGGAAAAAACAATCACGGAGAAAAAAACTAGAACTAAATCAAAGTCAAAAAAAGAGACTACTTAAGATGAATGAGTTTCTTTGACAATGCTTTTGAAGAAATAGGATTTAATGCTATTTTCAACATATTATGAGAGATGCAAATCTATTAATTATAGAATACAATTGATTTTTAAAGGCAATGTTTTCTATACTAGTTTTTGTAACTCTCATTTTATTATTAATTATTGACATATTCTGCGCAGTTGAGAATGCTGAATTGACATGTTATGATTAAGTTGATTTAATTCAAAATAACGATGATAGATAAGGATAGATGATGGACGGTCAAGGCTTTCAAGTTAAAGATCATATAAAAGAACAACTAAAGACGCTACCACACTTACCAGGTATATATATTATGAAAGATGTACACGGTGAGATTATATATGTAGGAAAGTCAAAAAATTTAAAAAATAGAGTTAGCTCATATTTTAGAGGGTTTAATTCTCATATGCCCAAGGTTCAGACCATGGTGATCAACGTTCAGGAGTTTGAGTATATTATCACTGATAACGAGATGGAGGCTTTAATACTTGAAGCTAACTTAATAAAGAAGAATCTTCCAAGGTTTAATATACTTCTTAAAGATGATAAGATGTACCCTTATATTGTTATTTCCATTGGAGAAAACTTTCCACGAGTTTTTATGACTAGACAATTGCCAAAGGGTAACTATAAAGTGTTTGGGCCATATACAAGTACTGAACAAGTTAAGTTGACGCTTGAAGTTATTCAGACTATTTTTCCAATTAGGGAATGTAGTAAGAAAATTACTGACAAAATTGATAGACCCTGTCTAAATTACCACATAGGCCGGTGTGCAGGGGCATGTAATCATATGATTAGTAAAGACGACTATAATGTATACATTCAAAAAATCATACGATTTTTAGCGGGTGAAAAGCAATGGTTGATCAATGAACTCAGTGAAAAGATGCAAACTGCTGCTGAAAAAATGGCATTTGAAGAGGCTGCTGAACTTAGAGATAAGATTGCTGCCCTAAAAGCACTCAATGAAAAACAAAAAGCTATTCAAAACAATGGTAAAAATCAAGACTATATTGCAACCTATAATTTTGAAGATCGTGCATGCGTCATGTTATTTCAAGTTAGAAATGGAAGAATCGAAGGAAGAGAGGCATTTAATTTAGCAAATGCAGACTCAACTACAGCGTCCGAAATTATAACTTCATTTATTATGCAGTATTATTCTGGATCTGATCAAATTCCTTCAGAGATATATCTCTCTGAGAATATTGAAAATATCAACTTATACAATGAGTGGCTTACAAAATTAAGTGGTTATAAGGTGAATTTTTTAGTCCCTTTAAAAGGCGAAAAGAAAAAAACGATAGACTTAGTTGCTAAAAATGCAAAAGAATATATTATGAAATTCCAAGATAAAATTGAAAAAGAAGAAGCTTTTAGAAATAAGGCAGAATTAGAATTAAGAGAACTCCTTGGTTTTCCCGAAAATATACCACTCAATCGTATTGAAGCCTTTGATATATCTAATACCTCTGGTGTTTATTCTGTTGGTAGTATGGTTGTGTTTGAAGGTGCAAAGAAAAAGAGAAGCGACTATCGAAGATACCGTGTAAAGACTATTGAAGGACCAAATGACTACGGGTCAATGCAAGAAGTTGTGTATAGAAGATATAAACGTGGACTTGAAGAATTGAAGCTTGCTGAGACATCAGGAGTTGTTAGTGAAAAGTACAATGCAATGCCAGATTTAATCTTGATTGATGGTGGAAAGGGACATGTGAATGCAGCTCTTGAAATTTTAAATGCACTTAAGCTATATATTCCTGTTGCTGGTATGGTAAAAGACGATTTTCATAAGACTGAAGATCTTTTCTTTAACGGAGAACGATGTGGGCTAAAAGATAAAAGAAGTGCCTTTAAACTCGTCTATGAAGTTCAAGAAGAAGTACATCGATTTGCAATTGAGTATCATAAATCGTTGAGGTCTAAAGAGATGACCCACTCAATACTGGATGAAATTGAGGGAATTGGTGAGAAAAGACGCATCGAGCTTTTAAAACACTTTAGAACAATTGATCGTATAAAAGAAGCTAGTGTTGAGGAACTGCTCGCTGTTAATGGTATAAACCACAAAGTAGCAGAGTCGATTTATGCTTATTTTAGAACACCAACAAGTGAAGTTTTTGATTTTGAATCAAACTAAAGAAAGAGCTTATTTGCAATGCAAGTAAGCTTTTATTTACCAATAAAATTGTTAAAAAAAAAACATAAAACATAAAAAGCTTAAGTGTATACTTTGTGAACAATATATGTTATAATTCTTTTTGGAATGGGTTAAGGAATTAACAAACTGGTTTAAACCTATTAAATCACTAGGGATTAGACGTTTTGATGAACGTAATAGTTAATCGAAAAAGCAATCGATAAGGAGGAACTTTTTAATGGCAAAGAACTTTTTAACTGATGAAAATTTTGAAAAGCTTCACAAAGTAATTGAAGAGCATAAAGACATGCAAGGTCCTTTAATGCCGATATTACACGAAGCACAACATATTTTCGGTGCAATTCCAATTGAAGTGCAAAAGGTTATTTCTGAGAAGCTCAACACACCATTAGCTGAAATATATGGTGTTGTGACATTCTATTCACAATTTACACTTGAACCTAAAGGAGAATATCTGATCTCTGTATGATTAGGTACTGCGTGCTATGTAAGAGGTGCACAACAATTAATTGACAAAATTTCAGAGATGACAAATGTTTCTGTGGGTACAACTTCTCCAGATGGAAAGTTTTCATTAGAAGCGACTCGTTGTATAGGTGCATGTGGATTAGCACCAGTTTTAACTGTTAATGAAGATGTATATGGTCGTTTAACTGTAAGCGATATTCCTGGCATCATGTCTAAATACCAAAGCGCTAATTAGGAGGCAAGAATGAAAACTTTAGCTGAATTGACTCAATTACGTGATGAAGCTCTTAAAAGAGTGGATTTAAGAAAAGACAGAAAAGGTACTAGAATTGTTGTTGGTATGGCAACTTGTGGCATAGCTGCAGGCGCTCGTCCAATCTTAGCGGCACTTATGGATGAAGTACAAAAAAGAGGTTTAAAAGAAGTTGAGATTACTCAAACTGGTTGCATCGGAGTATGTAGACTTGAGCCACTAATCGAAGTATATAAAGAAGGCGAAGATAAAGTGACTTACGTGGAATTAACAGAAGAAAAAGCGCGTAGAATTATTGCAGAACACATCGTTAATGGCAATATCGTGAAGGAATTCACTATAGGCGCTACTGAATAATTTAATGTAAACCAATTTAGGAGGTAATTCAATGGATTTCTATAGATCACATGTCCTTGTGTGTGGTGGTACTGGTTGCGTTTCTTCAGGATCAGCAACTATTGAAGATATGTTTAACGACGCTTTAAAAGCAAAGGGCTTAGAAAAAGAAGTAAAAATAGTTAGAACAGGATGTTTTGGACTTTGTGAAGCTGGTCCAATCTGTATCGTGTATCCAGAAGGTTCTTTCTATTCTAGAGTAGAGCAAAAAGATGTTGAAAGAATTGTTGATGAACATCTATTAAAAGGTAGAATCGTTAAAGATTTATTATATGTTGATAAATCAGCGAATGTAACTGAAATTCAAACATCTATTAATGATGTTACTTTTTACAAAAAACAAAAAAGAGTTGCACTTAAAAACTGTGGTGTAATCAATCCAGAAGTTATAGATGAATATATTGCATTTGATGGATACCAAGCTTTAGGTAAAGCATTAACTCAAATGACACCAGGCGAAGTTATCGATGAGATGAAAAAATCTGGTCTTCGTGGCCGTGGTGGTGGTGGATTCCCTACTGGACTAAAGTGGGAGTTCGCAGCTAAGTCTGAAGGCGACATTAAATATGTAGCTTGTAATGCTGATGAGGGAGATCCAGGTGCATTTATGGACCGTTCTGTTTTAGAAGGAGATCCTCATGCAATCATCGAAGCTATGGCAATAGCAGCATATGCAATTGGTGCTGAGAAAGGATATGTATATATCCGTGCTGAGTATCCAATCGCTGTTAAACGTCTTGGAATTGCAATTGCACAAGCAAATGAAATGGGCTTATTAGGTAAAAATATATTTGGTACTGACTTTAACTTTGAAATGGAAATCAGACTTGGTGCTGGTGCGTTCGTTTGTGGTGAAGAAACTGCGTTAATCGCTTCAATTGAAGGTGAACGTGGTATGCCTAGACCTAAACCACCATTTCCAGCTCAAAAAGGAATTTTTGGTAAACCAACAATTATCAATAATGTTGAAACTTATGCTGTTGTACCACAGATCATTTTAAATGGTGCTTCTTGGTTTACTTCATTTGGTACTGAAAAATCTCCTGGAACTAAAGTTTTCGCTTTGGGCGGAAAAATTAACAATACTGGTCTTGTAGAAATTCCTATGGGTACACCACTTAGAGAAGTAATCTTTGATATCGGTGGCGGAATTCCGAATGGTAGAAAATTTAAAGCAGTTCAAACTGGTGGTCCATCAGGTGGATGTTTAACTGAAGCTCACTTAGATACACCAATCGATTTTGATACACTTACTGCACTTGGCTCAATGATGGGTTCAGGTGGTATGATTGTTGTTGATGATACAAACTGTATGGTTGACTTCGCTAGATTCTTCTTAGATTTTACGGTTGATGAGTCTTGCGGTAAATGTGTACCATGTCGTGAAGGTACTAAGAGAATGTTAGAAATTCTTGAGAAAATTACTTCTGGTAATGGTACTTTGGAAGACCTTGATAGACTTGAAGATTTGGGTCATTCTATCAAAGATTCTTCACTTTGTGGACTTGGTCAAACCGCACCAAATCCAGTATTATCAACTTTAAAATACTTTAGGGATGAGTATATTGCTCACGTCGTAGATAAGAAATGTCCTGCAGGTATGTGTCAAGACTTATTGTCTATCGTTATCACTGATGGATGTATCGGTTGTACAGCTTGTAAAAGAGTTTGTCCAGTTGATGCTATTAGTGGAGAAGTTAAGCAAAATCATGTTATCGATCAAGCAAAATGTATCAAATGTGGCGCTTGTATTCCGAAATGTCCTAAGAAAGTTATTGTTAAACAATAAGATTAGGCCAATCCAGATTATATGAAAGAGGTGTACTTATCGTGAGTAATGTAAGTTTATCTATAAATGGTATTCAGTATGAAGTACCAAGTAATTTAACAGTATTAGAAGCGGCAAGAACAGTTGGAATTGATATTCCTACACTTTGTTTCTTGAAAGATATCAACGAAGTTGGCGCGTGCCGTGTATGTGTTGTTGAAGTTGAAGGTGCTAGAGCACTTCAAGCTTCTTGTGTACTTCCAGTTCGTGATGGTATGGTTGTAAACACTAACAACACTAGAGTAAGAAAAGCTAGAAAAAATACAGTAGAGCTTTTATTAGCAAATCACAATAGAGAATGTACAACATGTGTAAGAAGCAAAAACTGCGAACTTCAGTCGTTGTCTGAAGAATTAAGCATCAGAACAATTCCTTTTGAAGGCGAAAAAAGAATTCCTTCTTTTGACGATTTATCACCTTCAATTGTTAGAGATTCAAGCAAATGTATCCTTTGTGGACGTTGCGTAAGTGCTTGTAAAAATGTTCAAGGGATCGGTATTTTAGAATTCTTAAATAGAGGATTCAAAACAACTGTTGGACCTGCATTTGAGATGAGCATGAGAGATGTTCCTTGTATCTATTGTGGTCAGTGTATGGTAACTTGTCCAGTAGGTGCTTTAACAGAAAAATCTGCTATTCATAAAGTTTGGGAAGTACTTGAAGACAAATCAAAACATGTTATCGTTCAATCTGCACCAGCTGTTAGAGCGGCACTTGGAGAAGAGTTTGGTTATCCAATCGGTACTAATGTAACTGGTAAATTAGCAACAGCACTTAGAAGACTTGGTTTTGCCAAAATCTTTGATACAAACTGGGCTGCTGATGTTACGATCATGGAAGAAGGAACAGAGTTATTAGATAGAATTCAAAATGGTGGCGTGTTACCAATGATTACGTCTTGTTCACCAGGTTGGGTAAGATATATTGAATTCCAATATCCAGAATTGTTACCACATTTATCAACTTGTAAATCACCACAAAATATGTTTGGTGCATTAGCTAAAAGCTATTATGCAGAAAAACATGGTATCGACCCTAAAGATATCGTAGTTGTGTCTGTAATGCCATGTACTTCTAAAAAATCTGAAATCGTAAGACCAGAACTTGAAGTTGATGGTAACAGAGATGTGGATATCTCTATTACAACGAGAGAACTTGCACTTATGATTAAAGAAGCTAGACTTGAGTTTGATAAGCTTGAAGATGGCACATTCGATCCATTTATGGGTAACTATACTGGAGCAGGTTTAATTTTTGGAGCTACTGGTGGTGTTATGGAAGCAGCGATCAGAACAGTTGCAGACGTATTAACTGGAGAAGATCTTGAGAACGTCGACTATACTGCAGTTCGTGGTGTTGAAGGGATCAAAGAAGCTACAATTAATGTTGCAGGTATGGACATCAAAGTTGCTGTTGCGCACAACACAACTAATGCTGGTATCTTACTTGAGAAGATCAAGAACGGCGAAGCAGATTACCACTTTATCGAAGTTATGGCTTGTCCAGGAGGCTGTGTAAACGGCGGTGGTCAACCGATACAACCTGCTAACGTTAGAAATGTGATTGACATCAGAGCTGAAAGAGCAAAAGCACTTTACTCTGAAGATGCTTCTAAAGAAGTTAGAAAATCACATAAAAACCCTGAAATCAAAAAATTATATGATGAATACCTTGGTAAACCAAATAGTCACAAAGCGCATGAATTACTTCATACGCACTTTGTTGCTAGAGAAAAGTTTCCATTAAAATAAGGTGATTCATTAAATTTCAATTTTAAGAATTATAAAAAAGGCGTTTCACGAGTAGATAATGATCTGCTCGTGAAGCGCCTTTTTTTGTTTCTTTTGATGAGGTTCAAATGTCTGGTTTCAAAAACATGAAAAATAGTTTAAAATAGAATCAGTGACCAATCAGATTATTAATAATGACCATGACAACTGGATTAACTTATTTACAAATAAGGAGAACAACTGATGACATTAAATAGACCACTTGTAATTTCCATCGAAGGTGGAGAAGGTTCAGGAAAATCAACAATTATAGAGAAAATTGCAGAATACTTTATGAAAAGAAAATTGGATTTTATTATCACTAGAGAACCCGGTGGTGTTAGAATCTCTGAAGAAATAAGAAAGATAACACTTGATCAAAAATATAATGAAATGGATGCAAGAACGGAGGCTTTGTTATTTACTGCAGCAAGAAGACAACACTTGATAGAGAAAGTATTGCCAGCACTTGACCTTGGGAAAATAGTTATTTTTGACCGATTTGTAGATTCATCTTTAGTTTATCAAGGGTATGTAAGAGGGATTGGTATTGATGAAGTCTTTCAGATGAATCAATTTGCAATAGAGGGATTTTTACCAGACCTGACGTTGTATTTGGATGTTGAGCCGAAAATTGGTTTGGATAGAATTTCTCAAAATCCTGACCGAGAAATCAACAAGTTGGATCTTGAGGGATTACAATTTCATGAGAAGGTCAGAAAAGGTTATCTTCATTTGCTTGATTTATATCCAGAGAGAATCGTTAAAATCGATGCCAATGAAGACCTTGAAAACGTGCTTTTAAGTGTAATAAAAGAAATTGAACTCCGTTGTTAAAGGTGTTATAATGTAAGTATTGATTGTTAAATAATTAACTTTTGATTACTTATAGGAGGCAAAAATGCACTTAAAATACATTAGGGAAATAATAAAAGCAGATGTATTGGCATACGAACCTGGGCTAGAACTTGAAATCAATACAGCATTTGGATCTGACTTAATGAGCGATGTACTCGCTTATGTTGAGGAAGATACTTTATTAATAACTGGATTGACAAATCAACAAGTTATTCGTACTGCAGAGATGCTGGACCTAAAAGCAATTTTGTTTGTTAGAGGCAAGAAACCATGTAATGAGATGGTTGCTCTAGCTGAAGATAAGCAAATATTACTCATGTCAACTCGAGAGTCATTGTTTACTGTATCTGGTGTACTTTATGAAAATGGACTGAGAGGCATTACAATATAAGTTTTCGTAACGCATCAGAGGTGAGAGGAATTTTATCTATGAATTCATATTTTAAAAATGAAGAAAATTTAGCGATGAAGTTGCACTATGACATACTCAAAGATGATTTTTCAAGAGCTGGTGAAGCTTCAAGCAAAATAAAAAATATGCTAAGACAATTGGCGATTGATGCCAACATACTTAGACGAATAGCAATAGCAACTTATGAAGCAGAGATAAATTTAGTGATACATTCTATGGGGGGAACAATTGAAGTTTTTATTAAACCTGAATGTGTTGAAATCTATATAGAAGATCAAGGCCCTGGCATAGAAAATGTCGAACTTGCAATGACTAAAGGCTATTCTACAGCAACTAATGTTGCGAGAGAAATGGGATTTGGAGCAGGTATGGGGTTACCTAATATGGAAAAAGTAAGTGACGAGTTTGTCATCGAATCTACACTTAATGTTGGAACGAATATTAAAATGGTAGTTAATTACTAATCATCCCTCAATATGGAGGTCAAAATGAAAGAATATTGGCATTCGGTAGTGTTAGAAAAAGACTACTGCAATGGCTGCACACATTGTCTAGATCGTTGCCCAACTCAAGCGATTCGTATTATCGATGGGAAGGCGAGAATCATTCAAGATAGATGTATAGATTGCGGTGAATGTTTAAGAGTTTGTCCTTATCATGCGAAAGGTGCTTTGGTAAGTTCGTTAGATGTGGTTAAAAACTATAGATATACGGTTGCAATCCCATCTATTTCTTTTTATGGTCAATTTCCAGAAGAATATGAAATGAATACTGTATATAATGCTTTATTGGACTTGGGTTTTGATGAAGTTTATGATACTGCACATGCTGCAGAACTTTTAGCTGTTTATGAAAATCACCTTTTAGATAAGGCACATGTCAATAAACCGCTTATTTCTACTTACTGCCCTGTTATTACACGACTGATACAAATTAAATACCCAGCTCTTATTGAACATATTATCAAACTTGAAGCGCCTATGGAGATAGCTGCGAGGCATGTAAGAAAAAGACTGATCAGTGAAGGGTATCTAGATGAAGAAATAGGGATTATTTATATTTCACCATGTCCAGCTAAAGTCACAAGTATTAAGAATCCAATTGGAATTGGAAAGTCTAGTATAGATGAAGCCGTTTCAACAGAAGAAATATACTATAAAGTGATGAAAATCATTGATAAAGTGATTCCGAAAGTATCGATTCAAAGATCCACTGGAAAGGGTATTGGCTGGGCCCGAGTTGGAGGCCAGAGCTACGCCATGGATATAGATGACTATATAGCCGTTGATGGCATTGATGAAGTTATCAAAGTATTGGAGTCTATGGAGATTGGGAAGCTTAACTCCCTTGAATTTTTTGAAGGGTATGCGTGTGTCAACGGCTGTGTAGGTGGACCACTCAATGTTGAAAATACATTTATCGGAAAAAATAGAGTTAGAAAACTAACAAAAAAATACGGTATGGACCGTACTGTGGATATAGATATTGAGTTATCTCCAGAAACGATGGAGTGGGATACACCGATACAACCAATGCCTATATTTAAATTAGATACTGATTTCAAGCGTGCTTTAGAAAAAATGGCGAAAATTGAAGAATACACTCAAATGCTGCCTGGTATAAACTGCGGGGCGTGTGGTTCACCGAACTGTCGTGTACTGGCAGAAGATATAGTAAATGGATATGCCAAATTGGAAGATTGCTTATTGTTAAATAAAAGATAAGGTGGTATGCGTATGCAAGTTAAAACATTAATTGAGAATCATGGTTTTTCACATTTATCAGGAAATGATCTAGATAGAGAAATTTCCAATGTTTATTCATGCGATTTATTAAGCTGGGTCATGGCAAAAGGAAAGCACGATACCGCTTGGATTACGGTTCAAACACATAATAATATTTTGGCGGTTGCTTCCTTACTAGAATTTGCTTGTATTATTATTCCGGAAAATATATCAGTGGAACAAGAAATTATAGATAAAGCGAATGAACAAGGTGTAGTAATGCTTTCTACACAATTAGAAGTATTTGAAATTTTCAAGATTTTATATGAAGCTGGTATAAAGTAGTGAACCTATTCTATGATTTACACATACACACTTGTTTATCTCCTTGTGGTGATGATGAGATGACCCCAAATAATATTGTCAACATGGCTTTTATTAAAGGGTTAGATGTAATTGCTGTGACTGATCATAATTCAGCGGGCAATGTTGAGGTTGTAGATTTCTTAGCTAAAAAACTTGGGATACTCTTAATTCCAGGAATGGAAATTCAAACGAAAGAAGAAGTTCACGTTTTATGCTATTTTCCGAGTATTAAAAATATAAAATTATTTGAAGCTGAACTTGCTCGATACAAAACCAATATTAAAAATAATGCAAAAATATTTGGAAATCAATGGCTAATGGATGCTGAGGATCAAGTGATTGAAGAGGTTGATATTGCATTGATGATGTCGATAAACATATCGCTAGAAGATTTAAAGAAGATGGTAATTCAATTTGGAGGTACAATTGTACCTGCACATGTTAACAAGTCATCTAATAGTATCATAGTCAATTTGGGTTTTATTCCAAGTGAACTTAATGTTCACACCGTAGAAATCCACGAAAAAAGTCCTCTTAATGAAAACTTGTTGAGTGGATTTAAAAGCATTTTCAATTCTGATGCACATTATTTAAAAGATATACATGAACCTATACACAGCTTTGAATTAGAAACGAAAAGTTGTGAAGCAGTCATTGATTATTTAGCGGGGAAGGTTTAATTATGAGAGAGCTTTCATTACACATACTAGATATTGCTCAAAATTCTATAAAAGCTGAGGCAGAATGTTTGAGAATTGCAGTGATTGAAAATCTAGAGACAGATCGATTGACGATAAAGATTAAAGATGATGGCACAGGGATGGATTCTGAGACAGTACGTAGAGTTATTGATCCCTTTTATACGACAAGAACGACACGTAAGGTTGGACTTGGTATACCGTTATTTAAGCTTTCAGCTGAGCAATGCAGTGGTTACTTTGAAATTAAATCACAACTGGGTTCGGGAACTGAGATTACTGCAGTCTTTCAACATAGCCATATAGACAGAGTACCACTTGGGGATATGCCCGAAACGATTATCACCATTATTAATGCATGTGAACATATGGATTTGGTTTATACACATACGTATAATAATGAAACTTTTACGTTAAATACTAAAGAAATTAAGAAACTACTTGATGGTGTTCCTATCAATAATCTAGATGTAATCAAATGGTTAAGAGAATATATTTCAGAAGGATTAACAGAAATTATAGGCGTACATTAATGTATGCCTATTTACTTTATATTTGAGATTATGTTATGGTTATTTAATAAAGAGAACAATGAGGTGCGCTTTGAATTTAAAAAAAATGGGTATAAAAGTATTAATTGTTACCATAGTCCTGCTATTTGTGACGAATGGTATACAGATGGATCAATACGTGAGAATTGCTCTAGGCGTGTTTGGAATAGGTTCCGGCATAATGTTGATGTTTCTAGACAGTTATAGGCATTTTGGTGAATAATACAAAGTGAAAAGAGGAAAATATGACAAAGTGGAAGAAGTGGTTATCGACGTTATTAATCATTGCAGGGATTGGCATTATGGCTTTTCCTATTGGCAATAAGCTTTACATTAATTATTGGAATCAAAGGCTGTTAGCGGCATATGATAATGAATTGATGCTTAATGAAGAAGCACCTCCAATGGCGGAGTCTGATTTTTTAGCACTTCAAGCAATTTATGAAAATAATGATGCGTTAAATGAGACCTCAAATGAGGCTGAAACTACAGAAGTTGAGAATGTTGAAAACACTACGGAAAGTACGACAGTTGTTGAAACTACTGAAGCCGCAACAGAAAAGCCCAAAACGGTGGATAAAAGTGTCATTGGAAAAATTAAAATTTCTAAGATTGATCTAATTATGCCAGTTCTTATGGGTGCTACAGAAAAAAACTTAAATAGAGGTGCAGCAGTTATAAGTGGAACTTCTGATTTTGGAGTAATTGGCAATGTCGGTATTGCGGGGCATAGAGGTCGTTCCTACGGGATCTTTTTTAACCGTTTAGATGAAATTGAACAAGGCGATATCATAGAAGTTACGACAAACAATACTGTTTATAAATATACTGTCTATGAAACCTTAATCGTTGAACCTACAGAAGTTTCAGTACTTTATAGAAATGATAAAGACAAAATTTTAACACTTGTAACGTGTGATCCTGTAAAGAATCCTACACATCGATTAATCATACACGCTTTACAAAATCCATAAAATTTCGTAACAGTAACGTAATTTTACTTTTCCAAAAGTATGTTATACTATAAGAGAATCAGTAATTGTAACTGTGAAGAGATACTCTTTTCACGATAAAGGCAAACCACTGGAAACGGTGGGACGCAAAGCTATAGGGCCTTTTTTAAAAAATGGCAGCCTAGCCACCGAATGAGAAGATTTTCTATTTTTTGAAAAGCTTCAATAATTTCATATTGTGATGAGTAACTCTCACCGAAAATAGCAAACCATTGGAAACGATGGGACGCAAAGCCATAGGGCCTTTCGAAAGAATGGCAGCCGTGCTACCGAAGGGAGAGCTTTTATGAAAAAAATGATGAGTCTTGCAGTAGCTTTGTTATTGCTAATTGGCACTTCAACACAATCATTTGCTTCTTCTCAAGTCATCCAACCAGACATCGAAAACGGTGTAGTTAAAGTTCAACTTGAAGATACAAGCAGTGCAAAAATTCTATTGTTAGTTGAAAAAGATGGTGTGAGATATACTTACCCAATCGTTGATAACGATATTAATCAGTTTCCGCTTCAATTAGGAAATGGTGATTATACAGTTAGAGTGATGCAAAACACAACTGGCAATAGTTATAAAGAATTATCAAAAGCCAATGTAACTTTGGATTTAGTGAATAGCAATAGTGTCTTTTTAGAGTCAATACAAGATATTGAGTTTTCTGATTCATCTTTAGCTGTTATTAAAGCAAAAGCATTGACAAAAGGTTTAATAAAAGATGAAGATAAAGTTCAAGCAATTTATAATTATGTAACCAAAAATTACAAGTATGATTACGATAAAGCTAAAACAGTAACAAGTGGTTATTTTCCAAATGTGGATACAATTTATACTTCTAAAATCGGTATATGCTATGACTATTCTTCGTTAACAGCAGCGATGTTAAGAAGTGTTGGTGTTCCCACAAAACT
This sequence comes from Fusibacter bizertensis, assembly GCF_029914245.1. GTDB lineage: Bacteria > Bacillota > Clostridia > Peptostreptococcales > Acidaminobacteraceae > Fusibacter_C > Fusibacter_C bizertensis. The sequence continues at coordinate 143,899 of NZ_JARYZI010000003.1, read as the reverse complement.
TGTTAAAGGCTACTCAACACCTACAAAAGAGATTTATCATGCATGGAATGAAGTCTTTGTAAGTGGCGAATGGAAAGTGGTTGACACCACAGTTGATTCAGCTTACGTACAAGCAAAAAAAAGCGTTTCGATGTATAAATCATTTAATGATTATAAAGCATCTAAAATATACTAAACTAGCAGTTAATTAATCTCCTTCCCCTAACAATTTGTGCCATTGTCATATCTTGATATGACAATGGCTTTTTTTTAAAAAAGTTTTTTTTATTATTTATCAACTTTTCATATCTTTTACCTTGAAAATGGTATAAAATTAAAAGGTTGAAAATATCGTTTCTTTTTATGTAAACAGGAGAGTTTAAATGTCAAATATCAAAGGCATCATCAATATTGCAGTGATTGCGCATGTCGATGCAGGAAAGTCTACATTAGTAGATGCATTCCTTAATCAAAGCAATGTATTTAGAGCAAATGAAGTTGTACCAGATTGTGTTATGGACAGTAATGATTTAGAGCGTGAACGTGGCATTACTATATATTCTAAAAACTGCTCAATTATGTACAATGGATACAAAATAAATATAGTAGACACACCAGGCCATGCTGACTTCTCATCAGAAGTTGAGCGTATTATGAAAACTGTTGATACAGTGGTTTTATTAGTTGACTCTAGTGAAGGACCAATGCCTCAAACACGTTTTGTACTTAAAAAATCTTTGGAAAGAGGTTTAAAACCAATTCTTTTCATCAATAAAATCGATAAGAAAGATCAAAGAGCGGAAGAGGTAGTTGATCTGACTTTTGACCTATTTGTAGAACTTAATGCAGATGACCAACAACTTGACTTCCCAATTGTATATGGTATTGCCAAAGAAGGCATTGCAAAACGTACAATGGAAGAGGAAAGCACTGACTTATCACCATTGTTTGAAACTATCTTAAGCCATGTTGAACCATATGCTGTTTCAAAAGAAGAACCTTTGCAATTACAAGTATCGTCACTTGATTATGATGATTATGTGGGAAGACTTGGAATTGGTCGAGTAGTTAGAGGGACAATTAAACAAGGTGAACAGATCGCAGTAAGTAAACGTGGTGGCACAGTTGAAAAAGCTCGTGTTTCAAAATTATACGTCTACGAGGGGCTATCTAGAGCAGAAGTACAAGAAGCTTATGCTGGCGATATGGTTGTAATTGCAGGAATTGATGATATATCAATTGGTGAAACTATCTGTAATCCAAGTTTTATTGATCCGATGCCTATGATCGTAATTGAAGAACCAACTTTATCAATGAATTTTCTAATCAACGATTCACCTTTCTGTGGCAGAAGTGGTAAATTTGTTACGAATAGACATTTGAAAAATAGACTGGATAAAGAACTCGAAGTAAACGTAGGACTAAGAGTAGATGCACTTGATTCTGTTCAAGATGGATTTAGAGTTTCTGGAAGAGGAGAGTTACATCTTTCTATTTTACTAGAAAACATGAGACGTGAAGGATATGAAGTAGCTGTTTCAAAACCACAAGTGTTGATGAAAAATATTGACGGTGTTAGATGTGAACCTGTTGAGCGCGTTATAGCTATTGTACCTGATGAGTATTCAGGGTCTGTAATTTCTGAACTTAGTATCAGAAAAGGTTTAATGGAGACGATGCATGCTGAAGATGGTTATACAAGAGTTGAATTTGTTGTACCAACGAGAGGGCTTTTGGGTTACCGTAGTGAATTTGTAAACGTAACAAGAGGCGAAGGTGTATTGATTCGCTCATTCTATGAGTTCCAACCGTATAAAGGGGAAATTCCAAAACGTGCTAATGGCGTCTTAATTTCTCAACAAGGTGGCGTTGCAATGTCTTATTCACTCTTTAATTTATCTGATCGTGCTACGATGATGATCGATGCGGGTACAGAAGTTTATGAGGGGATGATTATCGGTATCAATTCTAGAAGAGATGATATGGTTGTTAATCCAACTAAGAATAAGAAATTAACAAATACGCGTGCTTCTGGATCTGATGATGCAATAAAACTTTTACCACCTAAAATCTTTAATATGGAAGAGGCTTTGACTTTCATTGAAGACGATGAGCTACTTGAAATCACGCCTGACTCATTAAGGATGAGAAAGAGACTTCTTAACGAAACGGATCGTTTAAGAAATAGAAATAAAGTTTTTAAAGAACAAGAAATTGTTGAAACTGTATAATTTATAGATAAATACTAGCATCCAAATAACAACTTGTTTTTGGATGCTTTTTTTTATGCAAAAAATGTTAAATATTGACATTATAAATAAAAAATGTTAATGTTGTATAAATCCCATATATTAGGAGGTATTCCTTTGAACGCTTTAGAGAGTGTTATTATAATACCGATAATCTTAGTGATTATATTATTTATTTTCTCTTTATTTTCATTTGCAACACAATTGAATTTAGATGAGATGAACTTTTCAAGATATTTTTTGATGAATACTTTAGAAGATGCATCAATAAATACACTGACGACTAAAAACGAATATCCAGTTATACATAGAGATTGGTTGTTTTATCAAATTAATATTTTAGAGAATACAAGTACCATTAATAATCAATTCACACTACCAAGTCGTGAAGATTATTTTAATAATAAAGGTGATTGGCATATTGTACGCTACAATAGGACGTTCTTAGCACTTGCTAACGAAGCGAGTCAAATATTTCTAAGAGAAGACTCAAAGGAGTAAAGAATGGATGATAAGGGCAGAAAGAGGGGCGCTTTTAGATATACATGTGATGATCAAAGAGGTGGTATTTCCATTTTACTCGTGATTATTTTACCTGTGATTATATTGGGGTGTGTGTTAACATATTCTTTACTACAATTGATAGAAAATGAAAATGAAATGCAAAAGTTAGCATATGCCTCAAGTGAATCATATTTATCTAGGTATAATGGATTCATTTTTAATGAGTTTGGAATTTTAGCAAATACAGAGGACTTGTCTTTTGAAAATTTAACAAAACAATATGCTATTAAGAACAAATTGATCACTAATCTTTCGGACATAACAATTGAAAGCCATAGAGATACTCTAACAGATCCAGAGGTATTTATAAACGCTTTAAACAATGCAGCGGTTGTTGTCGTTACACAGTCAGCTCTAGAAAAAGGTTTTGAGATATTTGAGCAAAATAAACAACTTGCGAAATTTAAAACTTTGATGGATCGTTTGAGTCATACCGAAAAAAAACTTGAAAAATACTTTGAGAAGAATGAAATCAATCTGTTGAAAATGTCTTTATTAGATGCAAAATCAGTAGATATGCTTGGAAATTATAAAAATTCAATAAAACAGTATCTAGAGAAACTAAGTAGAGAGTTTGAAGCTGATATGAGAATTCTAATGAATCAACTAAGTGAAGTAGTAGATATGGAAAAAAATGAAGCAATTAGCACAGTATTCTATAACCAAAAATATGAGGAGTTTATCAATATAGAAGATTCATTTTTAAAATGGTGTAAGGAAATTTCTGATGAACTGGAAGCTGTCGACAAAATAGAAGAAAAGATTAGAGTTATTGAGATGGATATTACTATTCTTGAGTTTGAATTGACTGAGATTCAAAGTGATATTGAAAAGTTAGCTTCCGAAGAAGACGTTGAAAATTTAAATGAGTTTGAAATTGACAATTTACATTTGATTAAGGAACAGCTAGTATCTTCAATTGATGCTTATAATGCAGACATTGAGAGGCTTTTAAATGAAGTAGACTCAGTAGTTAAAATGGAGATCAAAGAGACCGGTAAAAGTATCTATGAAAGCATTTTAGATGCACTTTACAAGCTTGAACAAAATTTTTCTGGAATAGAAATAGGAGATAAAAAATTAGAGATTCCAGACGCCTTAGATCATACAAAAGACACCTTTCATTTTGAAAGCGAATTATTTAGTCAAAAAGTATTGATTTCAGAATATCTATTAACCGTTTTTAAAAGTTACGATCGCAACTGTCCTAGAAAATTTGAATTTAATGATCGACTAACTACTGAAAGAACAATTAATGGTGAAATTGAATACATTATTACTGGTGAAAGTGAAGAGCAAAACAGTATGTCTAAAATTCGTTTATCAATTATTGCACTTAGAATCCCATCAAATTTACTAAGCTTAATGCAATCGTCAGATAAACTAAAACAATTGGGACAATTGACAGTCGCGTTACCTCAGCCATGGCGTGCAATCGCTTTTAGTAGTGGAATTCTACTTTGGTCTACTGCTGAAAGTTATACCGATGTTAATGCATTGTTAAAAGGTGAAGGTGTTGCAATGATAAAAAAATCAACCGATTGGCGAACGGATATAAAGGCATTACTTAAAGCTGACTCAAGTTCACAAAAGTACTCGTCAATAAAAGCAGATGATAAGGTGAAAAATAATATGAATTCAAATTTATATTACCAAGATTATCTAAGGGTATTGTTATACGTTCAATCATTTGAAAAGACAATTAAAAGGACAATGACTCTTTTTGAATTAGAGATAAACCAAAGTAGTGAGGCGCGTTATACTTTATCAAACTTTTCAAGAGGTCATATCGTTACAATAAAGTGGAAAGATTCAGGACGATTATTATCAAGGATGCATCAATTAGGTTTTTTCAATTCAATTGACCCATAAGAGAAATCATTGAAACTACATTTTGATAACACACCATGCGTGTAATCTAAGTGACAATAAGTGTGACTATTTTATGAGAGGTGAGTTATGAGGAGTGAGTCATGTGTATTCTCAACAGAAAATCAAAAATGATGAAAAAGGATGAAGGTGGATCAATCGCACTTGAGGCTATCGTAACATTTCCGATAATGATGATTATAATGATCACTCTATTTGGAACGTTAATATCTTATTATGTTGATGAGAGAGTTACTTGGAGTGCATTAAATACTAGAGATGAAATGAGCCTTTATAGTATGCCCTTCATGGGGCATGAAAAAATAATTCAAGAAAAGATTAATACAAACGTTCTTAATGAGTTGTCAAAAACAATTTTTAAAAAGGAAATTCATAATAAAGGTATTGAAAATCTTGTTAAAATTATAAGTACTAAAATTGAGTTTGATGGATTTGGGTTTGCACAATTTGAAATTAAGTATCAGTATAAATTGTTATCACTTAATAGAGTGAAGCAGATTTATATACCATTAAGTGCTGCTGCAGTTTCTGATGGTGAGCAATTTAAAGAGGCAACTGTTTATATAACCACTTATGGCGAAAAATACCATAAAGCAGATTGTTTTCATCTTAGAAAAAGTAAATTTGGTATCGTCATCAATCTTGCTAAGGAAAAAGGATATACAGCTTGTAAAAATTGTTATGATTTTGTTGCTGAAGAACGGTAGGAGTCAAATGTGAGCTTTGTGAAAATCGTTTTTCATATTGTTGTTTCATAAATTTGATATTAAACGGAGGCGAATATTGATCACTGAAAGTAAGGTTTTAGATATTTCACTTGGCGAGTACAAACGCTCGAAAATAACACCTCAAGTTGAGCTAGTGGAATTTATAAAAACAGGATTTAAATTTATATGCAAGACGACAAATGTAAAAGAGGGATTAGATGAACTTACTATACTAAAAAAACTTAACCAATCGAATTGCAATTGTATTCCAAAGTTAATTGATTATAAAATGACGCATCAGTCACTGAAAATTTACACGAATAATATTGATGGTATTACATTTTCTCAATTAATTAAGAGTAAAATGAAAAAAAACGCTTCATTGCAAAATTTAGAGCTTATTTTGTATAATGCAATTAAAGCGTTAAATGCAATTCATACTGAAGGTGTATTGCATCTTGACTTGAAACCAGAGAATTTGATTATTGATAGGCACTACAATGTGTTTATAATTGATTTTAGTACATCTATCTTTACTGAAAACAGGCAACAGCTAAATCATTTTGTAGGCAGTTGGGGGTACATCTCACCTGAGATGATGTTTTTAACTGATAAAGTTGATGAATCGAGTGACTATTTTAGTTTAGGAAAAATTTTATTAGAGTTAATAGGTAAACAATATAATCTTGTTTCCTATGAAGTTTTCGAGAAAATATTAGCAATGACCCATATTCAGCAAGAAAAAAGAAAAGAAATTATGAAAGATTTTATAAAAACACTTGCATAATTACCAGCCATACAGTAAAATTACATTATAGGATAATTGTATACAATAATGCTATTGATGGAGGCTGAGTATGAAGGATATCGTTAAGGGTAATCAATTTGAAGTGAAATTTTGTAAACGTTGTGGCGATGAAAAAAAGGTGAACAAGTATAATTTGTGTAAATCATGTGAATCAGAAGTTGATCATGAGTATGCTATGATGTATGAAACAAAAACAAAAGAATAATTATTAAATGCTATTGTGAAAACTTTTGTATTCATAGTAGCATTTTTTCGTTTACAGAAATGACACAATTTTTTCTTAATTTATAATATGCTTTGTGCTATAATGTTTTTGATAGTACCCGTAGGGACTATACATGATGATTCAAGAGTATATTACAACTAAAGTTGTTCAATAATTTATTACAGCTCAAAGCATTTGCATGAGACTGAAAGATTAGATTACAGAATTTGTAGCTCTTTTTGTCTTGTGCAAAAAGGGTTTTTTATTTTTTTGACCAATGGGAAATGGAGCTTGATATGACTATAGGATTTATAGGTGCTGGCAAAGTAGGTCAATCGCTAGGCTTGTTATTTAAAGAGCAAGGGTATAGTATATCTGGATATTATTCTAGACATGGTAAAGCACTTGTGCTTGATCAACGGCTATCACAAGTTGATATATATACCGAGCTAGACAAACTTGTAGGAATTTCAGATGTGATTGGAATTACAGTTCCAGACGACCAAATAGATAGGGTTGTATCTGAACTTGAAACCCAAGGCATTGATTTTTCTGAAAAGTTTTTTTTCCACTCTAGTGGTGCGCATACGGTAGAGTCTTTAAAGAAGTTGAGTAACCGTGTGTTTTCTATTCATCCACTAATGGCTTTTCCTAATGTGGTATCAGATCTGCGAAGTTTTGATAATATCTATTTTGGTATTGAAAATTTAGATGTTTTTATTGAATCGGGACTCAACCTAAAAATAACTAATTATTTTGGCATTCAATCTGAACTAAAATCAAAATATCACGCTGGAGCTGCAATCATTTCAAATTACCTAGTCGCTGTAATTGATTTTGGATTAAGCCAGTTTATGGAACTTGGACTTGATGCTGATGAAGCACAGAAGGCCATATGGCCGCTCGTTTCAAACACTCTGGATAACATCAATATACTAGGGACAAAAAAAGCACTCACTGGTCCCATTGTTCGAGGCGATGTCGGTACTATAGAGGCACATTTGAATGCGCTAAGTAAAGATTTAGTGCCACTATATAGAGCACTTGGGCAATATACCTTGCAAATGACAAATCATCAAAAGTTAGTTCATAAGAAGCTAGAAAAATTACTCGAGGAGGATGATTATGACAAAGATCACAACATCAACTTTTAAGGCTCACAAAATGAACAATGAAAAAATAACAGTATTAACAGCATATGACTATTCAATGGCATCTTTACTAGATCAAGCTGGAATAGAGTGCTTATTAGTGGGTGATTCTCTAGGTATGACCATGCTCGGCTATGAAGATACCCTTTCTGTTACTATGGAAGATATGCTTCATCATACTAAGGCTGTAAAAAGAGGAGCAAAATCTGCGATGGTTGTTGCAGATATGCCTTTTCTTAGTTATCACATCAATGATGAAGAAGCCGTGCGAAACGCAGGGCGATTTTTGAAAGAAGCAGGCGCACATGCTATAAAACTTGAAGGTGGCATTAATATTAAATCACGTATACAAGCAATAGTTGCAGCGCAAATCCCTGTTATGGGACATTTAGGACTAACGCCGCAATCTGTCAATATGTTTGGTGGTTTTAAAGTACAAGGTAAGTCAGAAAAACAAGCACGACAATTAATCGAAGAAGCAAAGATGCTAGAAGAACTTGGTTGTTTTGCAGTTGTTCTCGAATGTGTCCCTGCTAAATTAGCTAAATTAATTTCAGAACAATTGACAATACCGACCATTGGTATTGGTGCTGGAAATGGTTGCGATGGTCAAGTTTTAGTGATTCAAGATATGCTCGGAATGTTTACCGATTTGACACCGAAATTTGTGAAACAATATGCTAATTTAAAAGCAAGTATAATAGAAGCAGCAACTCTATATGCTAAAGAAGTAAAAGAGGGTAGTTTTCCAGAAGAAAAGCACACTTTTAAAATAGATGATGACGTTATAAATAAGCTTTATTGAGGTGATAAATGATAACAGTAAAAACCATTAAGGAATTAAGAAGTATTATAGATTTACAAAAATCAAATGGAAAAACAATTGGTTTTGTACCAACGATGGGCTTTTTACATCAAGGGCATCTATCGCTGATGCAAACATCAAAAGAAAAGTCGGATTTCACAGTAGTAAGCATCTTTGTCAATCCAACTCAATTTGGTCCTAAAGAAGATTTAGCAACCTACCCTAGGGATTTGGAAAGAGATCAAGCGTTATGTGATTCAGTTGGCGTTGATTTAATCTTTGCACCTGAAGTTTCTGAAATGTACCCTGAAGGATATTCAACGTATGTTGACTGTGAAGGTAATATAACCAAGCAACTTTGTGGTGCGTCAAGACCATCACATTTTAAAGGTGTTACGTCAGTTGTTGCAAAACTATTTAATATTGTGCAGCCTGATTTTGCTTTTTTTGGGCAGAAAGATGCACAACAAGTAGCCGTAATTGAAAAAATGGTGAGAGAACTCAACTTTTCAGTAAAGATTATTCCTTGTCCAATTGTTAGGGAAGAAGATGGCCTTGCGATGAGCTCTAGAAACACTTATCTTGACACTGAACAACGAAAAGAAGCTTTAGTTTTAAATAGAGCATTAAAAGAAGCTAAAAAACTAATTGAAAATGGAGAGAGAGAAGCCGAAATTCTTATTCAAAGATTGACTCAAGTTATTGAAACGAGTAAATCTGCTATAATAGATTATATTCAAATAGTGGATGTTCGTTCTTTAGAAAGCATTTCTAAAATAGAGGGTGAATTTTTAATAGCGCTTGCCGTAAAGTTTGGTAGCACAAGGCTAATTGATAATTATAGAGGTCGAGTAGGAGGACAATAATTAATGTTATTAACGATGTTTAAAGGTAAAATTCATAGAGCAACAGTAACAGAAGCAAATCTTAACTATGTAGGAAGTATCACAATTGATGAAGATTTACTTGATGCGGCTGGAATCTTACCAGGAGAAAAAGTTCAAATTGTGAACAATAACAATGGTGAAAGATTGGAAACTTACACAATCGCTGGTAAACGAGGTAGTGGTGTAATTTGTTTAAATGGAGCAGCAGCAAGAAGAGTACAACCTGGTGATGTAGTTATAATCATTGCATATTGTTTGATTGATGCCAATGAAGCAAAAACATTTAAGCCAAATGTAGTGGTATTAGATCAATCAAATAAAATTGTTGAAATAGACCATGTGGAAAAGCATGGTGATATTAAATAGTTTGTTTGTAAGCTTATATGTTTTATGTTAAAATGTTAAAGGTTAAATACAATGTAATTTTGGAGATATAAAATGCTATTTAAAGCACTTAATGAGATTTATGCGAATCATGAAATTCTGATAGATGAGCCAATGTCCAACCATACTTCATTTAAAATTGGCGGAAAAGTTAAAGCGTTAGTGATACCTAGTGATTTTAAGCAAATTGAAAAAACAATTGATTTATGTCATAGACTAGAACAGCCTTTTTTTATAATGGGTAATGGTTCTAACATATTAGTTGAGGATTCAGGTATTGATGCTTTAATCATTAAAATTTCTGATGCACTTAGTAAAGTGTCAATTGAAGATGATTTAGTTATTGCTGAAGCCGGCGTACTTTTATCAAAACTTTCTAAGGTCGTTTTGAGAGAATCATTACAAGGTTTTGAATTCGCATCTGGTATTCCAGGTACTTTAGGTGGCGCAATTTTCATGAATGCTGGTGCATACGGCGGTGAGATGAAAGATGTAATTGAATGGGTAGATGTTATGACGATGTGTGGTGAGGTATTACGTGTTGATCGAGACCATCTGCAGTTTGGTTATAGAACAAGCATCGTTAAAGATCGAAATTATATTGTGTTGCGAGTGGGAATTCGTTTGAAAAAGGGCGATCTTCAAATGATCAAAGAAATTACTAATGAACTCACTAAGAAAAGAGTGAGCAAGCAACCACTGGAACTACCTAGTGCTGGTAGCACATTTAAAAGACCATCTGGTTACTTTGCCGGACAACTTATTGAAGAAGCGGGTTTAAGGGGCTTAAGGCATGGAGATGCTCAAGTTTCTGAAAAACATTGTGGTTTTATCGTTAATTTAGGAAATGCAACGTGTAAAGAAGTTATGGAACTGATTTCGGTAGTTCAAAAAGTTGTATTTGATACTTTTGATGTTGAACTTGAACGTGAAGTAAGAATCTTCGGAAAAGAATAATGGACCTATATATATAAAGCACTGACTCAATTATGTTTAATTTAAATTAAGATATTGGGGCTAGTGCTTTTAATTATTATGTTATAAACTTCATTGATAGAAGTATCAATTTAAAAAAATGATCTCATAAGGATAAAAAAAATTAAAATTAAAAAAGAGTGGTATAATTATCATGAAGAGCATCTAGGAGGTGGATTGATGATTGTAAGAGCTGATTATCACATGCATACAAAATTTAGTGGCGACAGTAAAAATGAATTAGAGTCTATCGTTAAGAAAGCGATAGAAATTGGACTTGAAGAGATTGCTATCACAGATCATGGTCCTGCTCACAATGGATATGGGATCAAGAAAGAGAACTATCCGATATTAAGAGCAGATATTGATAAATTGAATTTGAAATACCCTCAGATTAATATTTTACTCGGGCTAGAAGCCAATATACTTGGCATAAATGGTGAAATTGATATCGATGAAGAGATGTGGCAAATGATCGATTGGGTTAATGCTGGCTACCATTTTGGGAGCAATTTAAAAAAAGATTATAAAATCCATATCTATAATATTTTGAGTAAATTTTCGAAACATTTCTATGAAAAAGCGAAAAAAATCAATACAATCGCCATGGTTACGGCAATAGAAAAAAACAAAATAAATATGGTTACACATCCAGGAGCTAAAGGACCAATCGACATTGATGCAGTTGCAGAGGCAGCGGCAAATAAGGGTACGCTTCTGGAAATCAATAATTCGCATGGACATTTGACAATAGAAGAAATAAAAGCAGCAATGAAATATCCTGTAAACTTTGCGGTGTGTAGCGATGCGCATGAAGTTAAGAATGTAGGTTCTGTAAGCAATGCCTTAGATCGTGCTTATATCGCTGGCGTAGATAAAACTAAAATATACAATGTAAAATAAGGGAGATTTAAGTGAATTTCATTATTATTTCAGGCCAATCGGGAGCAGGTAAAAGTCAAGCAAAAAAAGTTTTTGAAGACATAGGGTTTTATTGCATAGATAATTTACCGCCTTCTTTGATTCCAAATTTTATAGCGTTGCTTGAACAAAACTCCGAAAACATTAATAACGTTGCACTGGTTATCGACATAAGAGGTGGTAAGTTTTTTAAAGATTTAGAGGATAACTTGACCTTGTTGAAACAAAAAGGTTATCCATATCAGGTCTTTTATTTTGAAGCAGATGATCAAGTCATTCTAAAACGGTTTAAAGAGACGAGAAGAACACATCCACTGGATCCCAATGGAAGAATCGAAGATTCAATCCAATCAGAGAAAAAGCTTCTTGCTGCTTTAAGGGCAAAAGCTGATTTTGTAATCAATACCAATACGACAACACAGTCACAGTTAAAAAATACTATATCAAAAGCACTTGAGTTATCTGAGCATCATTTACCGCTTCATTTGACTTTTGTATCATTTGGATTTAAAAAGGGATTGCCTCAAGATGCAGATTTTTTATTTGACGTAAGGTTTCTACCGAATCCTTATTATATTGAAGAGTTAAGGGCATTAACGGGTAACGAGATTGAAGTAAGTAGCTATGTTATGGGCTTTGATGAAAGCAAGGAGTTATTGTTGAAATTGACAAATTTACTTGACTTTATAATTCCCAATATGATAAAAGATGGACGCTCACAACTTGTAATAGCCATAGGTTGTACTGGTGGTCAACATAGATCGGTTACGTTTGCCAATGCACTAACTGAGCAATATCAAAAAAATGGCTATTCTTCAAATGCAATACACAGAGATGCTAGGAAGGAAGGATAAACCATGGTCAAAATAGTTGCACTTGGCGGTGGTACGGGCTTATCAATACTCCTTAGAGGTTTAAAAGAAGTTTCTACCAATATAACGGCAGTTGTTACTGTTGCTGATGATGGTGGAGGTTCTGGTGTATTAAGAGAAGATTTGGGTATGTTGCCCCCGGGTGATGTAAGAAACTGTATACTTGCCCTTGCTAATAAAGAACCTATTTTACAGGATTTATTTCATTATCGCTTTCAAGATGGTAGGCTAAAAGGCCAAAATTTTGGAAATCTAATGATCGCTGCAATGGTAGGCATATCAGATAGTTTTGAAGAAGCGATAAAAAAAATATCTGATATTTTTGCAATTACAGGTGAGGTTTTTCCTGTTTCAGAGGAAGATATTGTACTTTATGCTAAGCTAGAAGATGGAACGACAGTTGTAGGAGAGTCCAACATACCTCATGAAGCCGTAAAAAGAGACATAGGAATAGAACAAATATGGATTGAACCCAAAGATGCTAAGACTTATGATATGGTCGTAAAACGCATTTTAGAAGCTGACATCATCATATTAGGACCTGGGAGTTTATTTACTAGCATTATACCAAATCTTTTGGTTGAAGAAGTTGTAAAAGCAATTAACCAATCTTCTGCACCAGTTTTTTATATCGTCAACATCATGACACAACCTGGCGAAACAGATGGATTTTCCGCAGCTCAGCATGTATTAGCACTCAAACAACACACGAAAATTGAAAAACTTGATTTTGTTGTCGTGAATACTGGGGAGATATTAGGTGATGTGCTCGAAAGATATGAAAGAGAATCAGCTTATCCAGTAGCGCTTCAAAAAGAGGATTTTGATATCCTAGAAAATATGGGGATCAAAGTAATCAATGATGATTTTGTAGAAGAAAAAAAAGGTTATGTAAGACATGATGCCTCTAAAATAAGCAAAAAATTATTAAGACATATTGAGAGGGTATACAGATAGTAGAGGGCGATTTTAGAAGGGGTCTAAAGCCCTTCTTTTTTTAATTTTGAGTGCGATTAATAGCTCATTTTTGAGCTTTTTAAGCTTAAAACCATATGTTTTATGGTATACTATAATATGCGCATAAAAGTTAAAAAGGTGATTTTATGAAAAGAGTATATAGTTCAGGTGGCGTGGTTTACATCGGCAACAGTATTCTTATGCTACAAAAAATAAATGGTGATTGGGTATTGCCAAAAGGAAAAATTGAACAAGGTGAGACGAGTGAAGAGACTGCGGTTAGAGAAGTTAAAGAAGAGGCGGGGATTAAGGCTAAAGTCTTAACGCCAATTGGTGAAACTTCTTATCGTTTTAAGAATTACTGGTCTAATAATCATATTATTGAAAAAAAAGTATACTGGTACCTTATGAAAGCAATTCATACGAATGCTCATCCGCAACGTGAGGAAGGCTTTATAAGTGCAAAGTTTATACATCAAGACAATGTGGTTGAATTGGCCAAATACGATGATGAACGAGATATTCTCGTTAAAGCTTTAGAAATAATAAGAACTTTCGAGGAAAATTAAATGTCATTTTCATCTAAATCAAAAAATGAACTCACAAGAATAAGAACTGAAGGTAGGTGCTGTAATCGTGCTGTCCTATCAGGCATTATAAGAGTAAGTGGTGCGCTTGAATTCGGTGGTTATAATGCTATGAATTTAAGAATTGTAACTGAAAACCCAGCTGTGGCACGTTTGGTTTTTATTTTGCTTAAAAAGACATATAAGCTACATACTGAGTTGATCATGAAAGAAAATAAGGTACTTAACAAACACCATTCTTATGAGATGTTTATCGAAAAAGCAAATGACATCCTGACAGATTTAGGGATACTTAAATTTGATGGAGAAAGTTATACATTAAATGATCGAATGCCCAAAGAAATCATCAAAAAAAATTGTTGTAAAAAAGCATACCTGAGAGGTATCTATTTGGGAGGTGGCTCACTTAGTGCTCCTGAAAGAAGTTATCATTTAGAGTTGATTACTCATAATGAAGTATTTGCAAATGACCTTATTAATTTTATAAATGATAATTACGATCTGGGAACCAAAGTCACTACACGGAAAAAAAATTATATTGTTTACTTAAAGGAAAGTGAAAAGATTGTTGATTTTCTGAACATAATAGGGGCTCATCAAACTTTATTAGAATATGAAAATATACGTATCGTAAAGCAGATGAGAAACAATGTTAATCGAGTGGTTAACTGTGAAACAGCTAATCTCACTAAGACTGCAGATGCTGCATATGAACATATTCAAGCGATTAATTCTATCGAAATGAGTGTCGGTCTTGATTATCTGGATGATAAGTTAAGAGAAATTGCAGAAGTTAGAGTTGAGAACCCAGAAGCAACTTTGAAAGAACTTGGAGAAATGATTGTACCACCAATAGGAAAATCAGGTGTTAATCATAGACTCAAAAAAATCATGGAACTAGCGGATCAAATAAGTAAGAGGAAGGGTTAACATGAAGAGATTACTTGCGTTAATACTAGTAATGCTATTTGTAGCTACAGGATGCGACTATGGCAATGATCAGGAACAAAAACAGTGGGAATTAATTGAACAAAGTGCGGAAGCGTCAACTGTAACTATAGCTTTGCAGCATTCTAATGCGAAAGTCATTGATTGGCTAAAAGATGATTTTGCAAGCTACTTAAGCACAACTTACGATATTAAGCTGAAAGTAGTTGAACAACCCTTATTAAAAACGCTTGATGAGTTAGCCTCAGATAAAGCAAATGAAGTTGATTCGGGTGAATATGATATTATTATCTTTGAAAAAGACGGTTTTAAGAATGCGTATAACAAGGGCTTATTATATGGTCCTTTTACTGATAAAATACCAGAAGTTAAAGCTTCTATTGATACTGCTGCATTAAACTATATATACCGCGAAGGTATATCAACTCAAGGCTATATTGTGCCATATGGTAGAAATCAACTTAGTTTCATTTATAATCAAGATGTTTTTTATGAGAAGCCAACGAGTTATGATGAATTTTGGGGATTAATCAAAGAGTTTAAAGGTCAATTCACATATCCAAATCCTATGACATCTATAGAAGGTGAAGCCTTTGTATTAAGTGTTATTGGACAATATATGGATATAGAACCCTTTATGTCTGGCACAATTGATCAAACTAAATTTCTTAATGCAATTCAACCAGGTTTAAATCAATTAATTGCACTCAAACCAGACCTTAAAGACAATGGATCTGTTTATCCAGAATCGACTCAAGCCTTAGATGACTTATTTAACAATGGCGCTTTGATGATGAGTTTAAACATGGACTATAATTATGCTACAGATAGATTAAAAGAATATGAGTATCCAGAAAACGCTTCTACTTTTGTTCTAACTGATGGAGTCGCTACTTTTACAGAAGGAGCTTCTATAGCTTTTAACTCGCCCAATAAAACAGGTGCTATGGTTGCATTAAATGCATTGTTGGGTTCAGAAATGCAAGCTAGTAAATTTAATCCTAAATCTTGGGGGAGTTTACCTATTTATTCACTTGAGATTACACCAAAGACTACTTTAGATACACTTAAGTCAGTAAAATTAAAATCCACGACCGTTAAATATAGTGACTTCCTAGAAAGTGTGATGACAGAGTTTTCACCAGAAATGAGAACGATCATTTTGAAGCAATGGCAAGCACAGGTTTTGGGGAAATAAGGAGAAAACATGGGTGCTAACGGATTTGTGCACTTACATTTGCATACAGAATTTAGTTTGCTTGATGGTTTTGCAAGAATTGAGAAATTATTTGGTAAAGTAAAAGAATTAGGAATGGACGCCGTGGCAATTACTGACCATGGCGTTATGTTTGGTGTAGTTGATTTTTACAAAGCAGCTAAGAAAAATGGTGTGAAACCAATAATAGGCTGTGAAGTTTATGTTGCACCAAGAACAAGATTTGATAAAGAGGCTGGTATTGATAAAAATGCAGCCCATCTAGTTTTGTTAGTGAAAAATGAGACGGGTTATAAAAATCTCATTAAGTTAGTATCAGCAGGCTATACTGATGGCTTTTACTACAAACCCCGGATAGATTATGAGCTACTAAGTCAACATACCGAAGGACTAATTGGATTAAGTGCATGTTTAGCTGGAGATGTTCAACGTTTATTACTTGAAGGTGATTTAATTGGGGCTGAACATATGGCTTTGCGTTTGAGTAATATGTTTGATAAAGGTGATTTTTACTTAGAACTTCAGGATCATCAGATGCAGGAACAAAAATTAATTAATAGACGGCTTGTTACTTTAAGTGAAAAAACGAATATTCCACTAGTTGCAACCAACGATGTTCATTATTTAGAAAAAGAGGATGAGGCCGTTCACGATATTCTACTCTGTATTCAGACAGGTAAAGTACTCAGTGACCGAGACCGAATGAAGTTTCCGACTAAAGAATTTTATTTAAAATCTCCTGAGGAAATGTACGCTCTTTTTTCTGCACGAACCGACGCGCTTGAAAACACCGTAAGAATTGCCGAAAAATGTAATTTCGATTTTGATTTTTCTAAAACACATTTACCTGAATATACCTTAGAAGGTAAGAATGGTCAACAAATGCTGATTGATCTTTGCTATAAGGGTCTTAGACATAAGTATGAAGCATATGAAAAGCATATTGAAAGGCTCGAGTATGAGCTAAATGTAATCCATCAAATGGGTTATGATGATTATTTCTTAATCGTTTGGGATTTTATCAGATATGCTAAATCAAAGGATATCGCTGTAGGCCCTGGTAGAGGGAGCTGTGGTGGTAGTATAGTCGCGTATGTACTTGATATTACTGAAGTTGACCCAATTAAATACGATTTGATCTTTGAGCGCTTTCTAAATCCAGAAAGAATAACGATGCCAGACATAGATATTGATTTCGAGGATGAAAGGCGATCTGAAGTAATAGATTACGTGGTAGATAAATACGGTAAAGATAGAGTCGCTCAAATCATCACTTTTGGTACTATGGCTGCAAGGGCAGCGATACG
Organism: Fusibacter bizertensis; assembly: GCF_029914245.1. GTDB lineage: Bacteria > Bacillota > Clostridia > Peptostreptococcales > Acidaminobacteraceae > Fusibacter_C > Fusibacter_C bizertensis. The sequence continues at coordinate 126,487 of NZ_JARYZI010000003.1, read as the reverse complement.
AGATGTTGGTCGAGTGATGGACATGTCTTATCAGGAAGTCGATAAAATAGCCAAAGAGATTCCCATGGAATTAGGGATGACTTTAGAAAAAGCGTTGAAAAAAAATACGAAGCTAGTTGAATTAGTGGAAAGTTCAGCTGAAGCTAAAGCGCTTATGGAAGCTGCTATTAAGTTACAGGGTGTACCTCGCCACGCATCAACACATGCTGCAGGTGTGGTGATCTCAAAAAATCCTGTAGACACTTATGTACCTCTATATGTTCAAGAGGGAGGAATTTCAACCCAGTTCAATATGGTACTGCTTGAAGAACTTGGAATGTTAAAAATGGATTTTTTAGGCCTTAGGACATTGACAGTTATCAAAAATGCATTACAATTAATTGAAGAGGGACAAAATAAAAAAGTCAGGCTCGAAGATATCCCACAAGATGATCCATTAGTTTATGAGATGATTGGACGTGGTGATACCTTAGGACTTTTTCAATTAGAATCTACTGGATTCAGGCGGTTTATGAGAGAATTAAAACCGACTGGGTTTGAAGATATCATTGCTGGGATATCTTTATATAGACCGGGACCAATGGATTCAATCCCCCTGTATATTCGAAACAAATACGATACAAGCCAAGTTGTATATAAGGCAGAGCTATTAAAACCTATATTAGAAGTCACTTATGGCTGTCTTGTTTATCAAGAACAAGTTATGAGAATCGTTAGAGAACTTGCAGGATATAGCTATGGTCGAAGTGATATTGTTAGACGTGCTATGAGTAAGAAAAAGATGGATGTCATGGAAAAAGAGCGCGCATATTTTATCAATGGAAAGATTGATGAAAACGGTACCATCGAATTACCTGGGTGCGTTAGAAATGGCGTTCCTGCAAATATCGCTAGCGAAATTTTTGATGATATGGTTGATTTTGCAAAATATGCATTTAACAAATCTCATGCAGCAGGTTACGCAATTATTGCATATCAGACTGCTTATCTGAAGTGTCATTTTCCAGTTGAATTTATGGCAGCTTTGATGACGAGTGTAATGGGAAGCCAATCGAAACTAGCACTTTATATTCAAGATGCTAAAGAACATGGTATTAAGGTTCTCCCCCCAAGTGTTAATAAGTCTTTTCAAGGATTTACGGTGGAAGATAGTGCAATTCGTTACGGTCTAAATGCGATTAAAAACGTAGGAAGAGGTGTAATTGAGGCTATCATTGTTGCGCGTCGAGAGAGACCTTTTAAAGGGTTTTATGATTTTTGTGAAACTGTAAACGCTTCAGAACTTAACAAAAAAGCCGTTGAAAGCTTAATTAAGGCAGGTGCATTTGATGAACTTGGTCATTTGCGATCTCAGTTGCTCGCAATTTACGAAAAGACAATCGATGGAATCCATGCAATTAAAAGAAAAAGTGCAGAAGGACAATTTTCTATTTTCAATATGGAGTTACCTGAGATTACTTCTGAAGAAATGGGCAATAAGATGCCAAGTATCCCTGAATTAAGGACTCAAACATTATTGCAGTTTGAAAAAGAAATGTTGGGTATATATTTGACGGGACACCCACTTGATAAACATAAGCAACTTTTAGAATCCTTAACAACTATGAATTTAGCAGAACTTAAGGAAGATGCGGCAGAAATTGATACTACTTTGAAAGACAATATGAAGATAATCACTGGTGGTCTTATCGTCGCAAAAATTGATAAAATAACAAGAAACAACAGTAAAATGGTATTTTTGACAGTTGAAGATTTATATGATCAGATTGAAGTTATTGTATTTCCAAAAACTTATGAGAAAGTACAAGCTCTAATGGTAAAGGATCAAGAAATTCTGATTCAGGGTAGATTGCAACTAAAAGAGGATGAACCACCCAAAATTATAGCAGAGAAGATTAGTCCGATAGAAGGTTCAGAAAAGCCTCAAAAGTTTTTTGTTCGTTTTGAAACGGAAACTAGAGAATCAATGGAGACTGTACACAAGCTATTGAAGATTCATGAAAAAACTTACCTGAGGAAAGGTAGAAAATCGGATGTCATATTTTATATTCAAGATAGTCAAAAAAAACTTAAAACAAATTGTCATATTGTAGTAACAGAAGAAATAATAAAGAAAATTGAAGGTATTGTCGGTTTGGGAAATGTGAAACTTGGTTAATACCAAAAGGAGTGAGAACTTTGAAGAAAATTGGTGTACTAACAAGTGGTGGCGATGCACCAGGTATGAATGCAGCCATAAGAGCTGTGGTTAGAACTGCCATATATCATGGGTTCGAGGTAGCAGGAGTTTATAGAGGCTATCAAGGTTTAATAGAAGGCGATATCGAAAACTTAAATATAACTTCTGTAGGTGATATTATTCATCGTGGAGGTACGATGCTAAGGACCGCAAGGTGTCTTGACTTTAAAACTGATGAAGGGTTTAATAAAGGTCTTCAGATGTTAAGAATGTTTAAAGTTGATAGCCTTGTAGTTATTGGTGGAGATGGATCTTTTAATGGCGCTAAGCGATTGGCTGAGGCTGGATTCCCTACAATTGGTATTCCAGGTACCATAGATAATGATTTAGCTTATACGGATTATACTTTAGGTTTTGATACGGCACTTACCACTGTTGTTAGTGCAATTGGTAATATAAGAGATACATCATCATCCCATGGAACGGTGAATATCATTGAAGTCATGGGTAGAAATTGTGGTGACATTGCACTTTATGGTGGTCTTGCAGGTGGTGCTGAAGCTGTGATTATTCCAGAACTCGATACAGATGTAGACGAACTTTGTCGAACGATCATTCGTGGCAAAAAACGTGGAAAATTGCATAGTATCATCTTGCTAGCGGAAGGTGTAGGTAAACCTTATGAACTGGCAGAACAAATTAAAAGTAAAACCAGCTCCGATGTAAAGGTTAGTGTTATAGGCTATTTACAAAGAGGTGGAACCCCAACACCAAATGATCGAATCTTAGGATCGAGAATGGGGGCACATGCTGTAGAATTACTTATGGAAGGGCAGTATGGAAAAGCGGTAGGTATTAAAGGTAATCAAATGATTGCACTTGATTTTGATGAAGCTTTAAATATGAAGAAAGACTATGATAAAGGTATATACGAATTGGCAAGAATTTTGGCAATTTAATATATGGGTAATTTTAAAGGACTTATTAGGAGGAATTTTATGTTAAGAAAAACCAAAATCGTTTGTACGATTGGACCAGCAAGTGAACCAAGAGAGATTTTCAAAGAGTTAGTAAAAAGTGGTTTAAGTGTAGCAAGATTAAACTTTTCTCATGGTAGCCATGAAGAACATTTAGCACGTATTGAAATGATCAAAGAAGTAAGAGAAGAATTGGGTGTTCCTGTAGCAATCTTACTAGATACAAAAGGTCCTGAAATTAGAACAGGTAAATTCAAAGAGCCAGTATATACATTAGTAGAAGGTCAAGAATTCACTTTAACAGTTGAAGAGTATCTTGGTGACCAAAACAAATGCCAAATCTCTTATGTAGGATTGCCACAAGATGTTGTTGTTGGCGATAAAGTGCTTATCGATGACGGTTTAATTGAGCTTGAAGTTTTATCTACAACAGAAAAAGAAATTAAAACAAAAGTACTTAATGGTGGTGATGTAAAAAACAACAAGGGAATCAATGTTCCTGGTGTTAAAATCAACTTACCTGCAATTACTCAAAAAGATATTGATGATATCGTCTTTGGTATAAGAAACGGTATTGATTTTATAGCGGCTTCATTTATCAGAAAAGCAGGCGACGTTTTAGAAATTAGAAAAGTTTTAGAAGATAACTTTTCACATGAAATTCATATTATTTCTAAGATTGAGAACCAAGAGGGCGTTGATAACTTAGAGGAAATTCTTGAAGTTTCTGATGGTTTAATGGTAGCACGTGGTGATCTTGGTGTTGAAATTCCTACTGAGTTTGTACCAATCGTTCAAAAGAAAATGATTGAAATGTGTAACAGAGAAGGAAAACCAGTAATTACAGCTACTCAAATGTTGGATTCTATGATGCGTAATCCTAGACCAACAAGAGCTGAAGCAACTGACGTAGCAAATGCAATCTACGATGGTACGGATGCGGTTATGCTCTCTGGTGAAACAGCAGCTGGTAAATACCCACTTGAGTCAGTTAGAACAATGGCAAAAATTGCACATGCAGCAGAACAAGCTTTAGACTATAAAGAATTACTTCAAAAAAGAGTAGCACTAGCTGATGAGAAAGGTGTAACTTCTGCAGTAAGTCATGCAACCGCAAATACAGCTTTAGAGCTTGAAGCAACTGCAATTATCACTGCTACATCATCAGGTTTTACTGCTAAAAGAGTTTCTAAACTTAGACCTAAAGCGCCTATAATCGCATGTACAATCACAGAAGCATCTTGTAGAAGAATGAATATGGTATGGGGTGTGTTCCCAGTTGTTATAGGTGAAGGAACTTCTACTGATAAAATCTTTGATATGTCAGTTGAAAAAGCTAAGGAAAAGGGATTTATTAAAGATGGTGACCTTGTAGTTATCACTGCTGGTGTCCCTGTAGGCGTTTCTGGCGCGACAAACATCATGAAGGTACAATTGGTTGGCGAAGTGTTAATCAAAGGTACTGGACTTGTTAAGGACTTTGTAAGAGGTAAAGCATGTGTAGGAAGTACTCCGGAAGAATTAGAAGGTAAATTCATGCCTGGTGATATTTTGGTTTCAACTTCAACAGATAAAGATATGATGCCATATATCCAACAAGCATCTGGCCTAATCGTAGAAGAGGGTGGTTATACTTCTCATGGTGCTATAGTTGCACTTAGTCTTAAAAAGCCATGTGTTGTTGGTGCACAAAATGCAACTGAGCTCTTAAAAGACGGTACTGATATTACACTTGATTCAGCTAAAGGAATCGTTTATGCTGGAAAGGCAAGAGTACTCTAATTATTAGGAGGCATCATGAATTACAGAGAGCTTGGATTAACTGGACTTAAAATTGCCCCAGTAGGTTTTGGAGGCATACCGATTCAAAGACTTGATCAGGAAAATGTAAACCTATTAATTGAAAAGCTGTATTCCGAAGGATTGAATTTTATCGATACAGCACGTGGTTATACAACCAGTGAAGAGATGATTGGTAATGCCATGGTACCGGTTGGGCGTGAGCACTTTGTCATTGCAACAAAATCAATGGCAAGGACATATGAAGATATGAGAGCCGATATTGAAAAAAGTTTAAGTAATTTAAAGGTTGATGTAATAGACCTCTATCAATGTCATAATGTTAAAGACATTGAACAGTATGCCTTGGTGATGTCTGAAAATGGTGCATATAAAGCTCTTTTAGAAGCAAAAGCAGATGGAAAGATTAGGCATATTGGCATCACTGCACATAGTGCTGATTTTATTAATCAGATCATTCAGGAGATGCCATTTGAAACCATTCAGTTTCCATATAATATTGTGGAACGACATGGAGAATCACTATTTAAAGTTGCTGCTCAAAGAGGGATTGGTGTAATTGTCATGAAACCTCTTGCAGGTGGCGCAATTCAAAATGGGACTTTGAGTTTGAAATTCATTCTATCAAATCATGATGTGAGTGTTGCAATTCCTGGGATGGATCATGTAGATCAAGTCGCTGAAAATGCAGCTGTTGCCAATATGAAAATTGATTTTTCAAAGGAAGAGATTCTTGAAATGAATGAAATTGTAGCTGCTTTAGGTGAAGCGTTCTGTAGAAGGTGCGGTTATTGTTTACCTTGCCCTCAAGGGATTGATATTCCAACACAGTTTTTGATGGAAGGCTATCTTACACGGTATCATCTAGCAGAATGGGCAGTTACGAGATATGAGGGGCTAGCAGTAAAAGCAGATGCCTGTGTCTCTTGTGGCAGCTGTGAAACGAAGTGTCCTTACAATCTTCCTATTGTGCACATGCTTAAAAATGTGGTTCATCAGTTTGATCTTGCTAAAAGTATAAAGTAAGTATAATTTACGGATCTAAGTAAATAGTTAGAGTGGGGATCTCATGATCCCCACTCTTTTTTGTTTTGACTATACTTTGTTTATAAATTCGGCTCTATAATTAATGTTGTGGTGAGTTTTACCCCACACCAATATTTTTATAGAGCCTTTTCTTATAAAACATTATTAACTTTTGATACTTTTAAAGGCGTAGGTGAGGATTGTATATATAGACCTGTTAAAACGATTACGAGTCCAATTATGGTTTTGAAGTTGAGCTGATTAAATAGAAAATAGTCTAATATAAGGCCCATGGTCATTTGACCAAGAAAAGGCAAAATCGAAATGTGAAGTGCAGTTATCCTTGAGGAATAATAGTTCATCAGTAAGATCACAGAAAGTCCTAAAACACCACCTAGATAATAATGCCAAGGAACCTGACCAAGTTGATAAACTGGTGTGCTTGAATTTAATACTAAATAAAACATAATACCTACTATAAATGCGGAGAAATAATGAAACAATGACACACGAAATGTCCCGAGTTGTTTTGTGTTCTCACCATTGATAATCGGAACCACGGTTACCAAAACGCCTAATGAAATTGCAAATAAATAGATGATAAATGATGACATATATTCCTCCTATAGTACCATAATTGTCAAACCAACAATCATGATTCCAACTCCAACACATTGTTTTTGTGTTGGTTTTGTAATGCTTTTGCCTAACAGGCCCCAGTGGTCAATTGCCAGAGATGTAAGCACTTGTCCAACCAATGTAAAAGCAATCATTAAAGTAACACCAATAGCGCCAATTACAACGTTATTCAGAATTATTGTTAGTGAACCTAATATACCAGGTATAAAATGTATTGGCTTTAGTTTTACATGTGTTAGTTTGTCTCTTATTGCAAAAACAATAATACCAAAGAAAATCAACCCAATACCATGATATACAATGTTGCTAAAATAGGTATTCGTTGCACCACTTAGCAAACCATTAAATGTAACCATGATTGATAAAATCAGTCCAGTGAAATAAGCTAGCGATTTAGCCATATGTACCTCTTTCTTTAAATCTATTAAAAAATTAGTAACACAGTATGAAACTGTTATGTATATAGTATAAAGGGTTGAAGCACTAAAAAATATGACATATGTCATGTTTTAAGATATAATTATTTCTATTAAAGCGAGGTGGTGAAATGCAAATTACTGAAAATAAGAAATATTTAGAGTTACTGATCATGAAAAATAAGATAGATGAAATTTTGCCATTTGAAGTATTGGAATCTGCAGAACTTTGTAGATATTCAAGAGATGAAGATATATTAGTTGCGAATTCAGATATGCCATATTTTTATTTTTTTGTGACAGGAAAATTGAAAGTATTCCAAATTCACGAAAATGGAAAGGCTTTCTTGATTCAGTTTTATAGCTCTTTTGATTCGTTAGGAGAAATTGAACTTGTAAATAATGTGAAAGCTTCTTGTTCAGTTAGTGCAGTTCTTCCATCTGAACTAATTAGAATCCCAATTGAAGTATTGAGACAAAGGGCAATTGATTATCCACCGTTTCTTTGGTATGTCTCAAAATCCTTAGCGACAAAATTACTTTATGCAGATCGACACCATTCATTGAATTTGCTATACCCAGTGAAAAATAGATTGGCAAGTTATCTTATGGCACATGAGATTAAATCTGATGAAATTGTATTAAAAGACTCTTTACAAGACGTCTCTGAATTTATAGGGACGACATATCGCCAATTACATCGTGCTTTCCAACAATTAGAAAAAAATCAAGTGCTAAAGAAAACAAAGAAAAGTATCAGTGTTTTAGATCTCAATAAATTAGAATTATTAGCGGGTTCAATCTATGAAGAAAAGTAAAAAAAAGCGGAATCAGCCTAAGTATAGAGCTGTTTTCCACTTTTTAAAGTTGAAATATTTGATATACATGTTAAGGTTCTAAGTTAATGTATTGATCTGCAGAAACTGGTGAAGTGAAATCAACTTGTGAATTTGATATGTTAACACCATTGGCTTGAATTTGCAGTGTGTTTACGTTTTCTAAGCTTGTGCAACTATAGAGAAGCGCTTTAAACATTAAACGTTCGTATTCTGGATAATCAGTTAAAACTTTTGTTATATTTTCACTAAAATTCAATTGTAAATTGGAACCGTTTAAAGTATAGCCTTGTAAGGTTACTTCCTCAGGTATAACAGCGATCAGGTCACTAGAGCTTTCGGAATGTCCTTTAAGTGCCGAAATAATCTCATTGACTTGATCATCAAAATTACTCGTTGTAAGTGCAAGTGGTAGTAATAATAAATAATTTGAATCCTTGTTATAAGCCATATATGCACTATTCTCTTGAACTGATGTGAAAGTCGTCCTTAAATCAACACCAGAAAATGTTTTGTTTGATGAATCATCAAGCAAGAAGTTAACACCCTCAAGTTGACCAAGTGACATAAAAGTTTTTGAGATACTCTCTACAACAAGTGGATATTTATCTTCAAATCCAGCCAAATTAGCACTATACATATAGATAGATGCAATTCCTTTAGAAATTTTAATATTTGGTGCATAAGGTATAATTGGCGCATTTTCGTATAATCCTAACCCAGATTTAGGTCCATTGGTTAATGCTGTATAAAGTGTTCTCCAACGGTTATCAGGTGTTTTGATAATTCTTGAAATAGGCACTAAGTATTGATAATCACTTGTCGGATAATAAAGTGTCATGCCTAAATTACCAGAAGAAACTTGGTCAGTTGTCTGAAGTAAAACTTTGGAATAATTGATATTCGATGCATACCAATTATAATCATAACTTTTATGATCTTCAACAAGTTTAAAAGTATAATAACCTTCAACTTGTCCAGCTAACAAGTCTATTTTGGGTACTGAAATTCTCTTTTGGTTTTCCACATTAGAAATAGTGACAGCCTTAAAGTTGATTAGTGGTATAGTTGCTACTTTTTCAGTAGCTGAGTAGATATCAACTGAGTAGTTTGACAATAATTCTGCCGGAAAGACTGAGGTAGTGCTTTTTATATCAAAATACAACTCTGGATTAAGAATTGAATCTTGCTTCTCAGGGATAACTGTAGATAATTTGGGGGTAATGACGACTTCTTCAACGGGCTTGTCGACAATCTTTTGTGATAAATCAAGTGATAAAATATCCGTACTCAACGGGAAAGCCGTTGCCAAAATAAAGATGATAACAATAAATAGGATATTCGGTAAAATTCTGTGCAAAATAGTGCCTCCTTTCAACTCTGATTTCTATACCATTATAAGCTATTTAACAATCTTTTGCCAACGATTATTGACAAATTCATTATTTTAACATATAAATCATTCGTTTTTTATCGTTTGTTGTGAACCTTTCTGTTACAATGTCTTTAAGGATGGTCTTTTCATCGCTAAACAGAAAATATGAGGCTAATTATGAAGAAAATAAGACAGACAAAACTATATTTATGCGTAATCTTGGTAGTGGCTATAGTGGCATTTGCAAATTTAAATATGGCTTATGCTGAACCTACAGAGCAAGAGGCTAAAGATAAATTAAATCAAATAACTTCAGAAGAAGAGTTGATTATTGAGAAGTTATTTGTTTTGTCGTCAGAGATCGAGTTGCTACAGACACAAACTATTCAAATCGAAGAAAAAATAAAGACTACAAATTCTAGAATAGAAACGCTCAGTACCAATATTATTGAAATGGAGCAAAGGTATGGAGCTTTGAAGTCTAATCTCGGAGAAGTGTTGAAAATTCAGCAAAGATCAGGTGTTGCTTCAAGTGTTGAGGTTATATTTTCTTCGAAGTCTTTAAAAGATTTTATATATAGAATTAATTTATTAAGAGATTTATCAAAAAAAGTGGATGGTTTGATGATAGATACCCTTAATATCAATGTAGCTCTTGAAAGTGAAAAAGTAACTTTTGAAGAAGTAAAACTAGATTTAGAAAATCAAAAAACTGATTTAGCAAATAAAATTTCAGATAAAGCAAAGGCAAAATTAGAACTAGAGGATTATTTAGAAAATCTTAGTTCGGAAAAGTCACACTATGAAGCTTATTTAAAGTCAATCGAATCACTTTGGAATAGTTTAAAACCGCTTTTTACAAAAACAATTGCTAGTTTCAATCAACTGATACGAACTGGTGGATTACCTGAAGATACAGTAGAACTTAACTTGTCATTATTTAATACGACGGGAACCATAAGAGAGTCTAAGTTTAATGCTGTTTTAGCACTTCAAAAAGATTTTCCAAAGCTTCAGTTTGATTTTCGTAAAGATGCAGTATTGCTTGCATTTCCAGAATATGAAATAGAATTGGAAGGTAGTTTTATATTACTTGATAATCAAACCATACAATATGCTGTGACTGGAGGAACTTTTTATAAGCTCCCTATGAGTCAGAGTGCAATTCTCGATTTGTTCAGTGAAGGAGATATGATTTTTCAGTTAAAATCTTTACTTGGAAAGAATACAATTAAGAGAATTGACCAGTATGAAGATAAAATAGTGATGCAAATAACAATAAGTTTATTTTGAGGTGAATGATGATCAGTGCAATTCAGTGTGAACTAAAATATAAAGATGGAACACAGGCTTTAAAGCCTTTTGACCTTGAGATAGGGACTGGTGAAGTTGTCGTAATTTTAGGACCAAGTGGTTCTGGAAAAACAAGTTTACTCAAATTGTTTCTTGGAATTGAAGTCCCAAGTAATGGTAACATCAGTGTGTTAGATCAGCCTATGATTGCTGGTCAAGAACAAGAAATAAGAAAACTACGAACTAAACTTGGACCAGTTTTTCAAGAGTTTAGATTAATTGAAGGTAGAAGTGTCTTAGATAATGTGATGATTGGTCTGCGTTTCTTGGATTTTACACATGAGCAAATGATTTCGATTGCTACTGAATATATAATGCGGGTAGGGCTTGGTCATAAACGCGATCATACTGTTGATAAGCTCTCGTGGGGAGAGTGTCAACGCGTTGCAATTGCAAGAGCTGTTGCGAGAAAGCCTAAATTGATAATTGCTGATGAACCAACTGGTAACCTAGATCAAGAGAATGCCATCAATGTATTAAATCTACTGGCATCATTTGCTGATCAACAGACAAGTGTAGTTATCACCACACATGCAGCACATCTTGTGAAATCTTTTCATTCAACCATACGCCTCAATATGGACGAGGGAAAATTTATCATAGAGAGGAGCGAGGGATGAAGTCAGTTTTTAAGAATTTAGGATATTATTTACATGAAGTTATGACGATTTTTAAGCTCAATAGAAATTCAAGTATATTGTCAATTATAAGTTTGGCTTTGATTTTTTTTATTGCACTTATAACCGTTTCAGGATGGTTTTTCAGTATGCGTTTTTCTCAAATCTTAAAGGATGAAGCAGAAGTGAGTGTATATTATGAAGAGACTTTAAATGCATACGCATTGGAGACACTAATTGATAACATAAAAAATATCGATGGTGTTGAAGTTGTTAATAAAGTTACTGCTGATGAAGCAGAATATCAAATGGCTGTCGTTTTGGGAGAAGAAGCTAATATCCTTGATCAATTTGAGAGTAGTCCTTTTGTACCTTATCTAGAACTTGAAATTGATATTAAGCAGATTGATCCTATTGTCACAGCTATGAGAAGTTTAGACCATGTTACGTATGTTAGAGATAATCAAGATATATTGATGAAAATAAGTAGTTTTTCAAAGTTGATTGGTGTAATTGGTTTGATGATGACGTTGGCTGTAACTTTTGGAACTTTTATCATTACATCTCATATTATACGAGAAGGTGTGCATGCACACGCAAATCAAATTAATACGCTTCAACTTCTCGGTGCTCCAGATCGATTTATCAATACGCCTTTTTATATTGAAGGCATTGGAATTTCAATTGTCAGTGGTTTAATTGCAATTATATTGTTTGCCTTTTTTTCTAACCTTGTAGCAATGATGAGTGAAGATATTCTACCATTTGTAACTAATATAAATATGCAGACCAATCCGCTAACTTTATCAGCTGTCATGTTGGTATTAGTAGTTATTATGGGTGGTCTAGCAAGTGCATTTGGTTTGAAAATGATAACTCAAAAATAAAAAAGCACTACTTGTTGATTCTAAATTCATCAAGTAGTGCTTTAATTTTATTTTCTAAGTGATATTTCTTCTAATTTTACATTTTTGTTTCTTTCTTCAATTTGACGGATGGACCAATCATTTTGGAAGATTAAAACAGGATTAGTATATTCATCTTGTACGAGCATAGTGTCCATTGTCATTGAGAAATTCTTTTTATCAAAGTTATCAGAAGTGATCCATCTCACATAACGATATGGAAGGGACTCGATGATAACATCAACACCATATTCATTTTTAAGTCTGTACTCTAAAACTTCAAACTGTAAAACACCAACAACACCTATAATTAGTTCTTCTACACCGATGTTTGGTCTTCTAAAAACTTGTATACTACCTTCTTCAGAAAGTTGTTCAATACCTTTGATAAATTGTTTTCTTTTAAGTGCATTTTTAGTATAAACTTTGGCGAAATGTTCCGGTGCAAATACTGGTATACCTTCATATTTAATACCAGAAGCATCTTCACAAAGTGTATCGCCAATTCTGAAAATACCAGGGTCGTGAATACCGATAATATCACCAGGATAAGCTGTTTCAACAACAACTCTATCTTGTGCCATAAATTGTTGTGGCTGTGCCAGACGCACTTTTTTGTTCTCTTGTACGTGATTGACTTGCATTCCTTTTGTAAATTTACCAGAACAAATTCTTAAAAAAGCAATTCTATCTCTATGGGTTGGATTCATATTGGCTTGAATTTTAAATATGAACCCAGAAAAATTATCAGAGTTCGGGTCGATTTCACCTTCATTACTTACTCTCGCAATGGGCGGTGGTGTAAGTTCTAAGAAAGAACGTAAAAAAGGTTCAACGCCAAAGTTAGTAAGCGCACTACCAAAGAATACTGGCGTCAATTCACCTTGGAGAATTTTATCTAGATCATAAGGATCACCAGCATGGTCTAATAGTTCAAGCTCATCCAGTAATTTTTGGTGTAAATCTGCGCCAAACATTTCTTTATATTTTGGGTCTGATAAATCACCTGAATCGATCTTGGCAATGTTTTGACCATGGTTAGAATCGTTAAACATCTCAATCTGTTGTTTGGCGCGGTTATAGACACCTTTAAAATTTTTGTCAGAACCGATTGGCCAATTCATAGGATAAGATCGGATGCCTAAGCTATTTTCTAAATCTTCAAGTAGTTCAAATGGATCTTTACCTTGTCTATCCATCTTATTGATAAAGGTGAAAATTGGAATTCCACGCATTTTACACACTTTAAAGAGTTTTCTAGTTTGACTTTCTACCCCTTTTGAAGAGTCAACAACCATAACAGCGCTATCAGCAGCCATCAAAGTTCTATAGGTATCTTCACTAAAGTCCTGGTGACCAGGAGTATCAAGTATATTGATACAGTGATTTTCATAGTTAAATTGAAGAACTGAGGATGTAACTGAGATGCCTCTTTGTTTTTCAATTTCCATCCAGTCAGAAACTGCATGTTTTTGTGATTTTCTTGATTTAACAGTTCCAGCTTCACGAATAGCCCCTCCGTAAAGCAGTAATTTTTCAGTTAGTGTAGTTTTACCAGCATCTGGATGGGAGATGATCGCAAAAGTTCTACGCCTTTTTACTTCTTGTACGATTTCCGGATTCATATCAGACATATTTACTTCCTTTTCTTTTTACTTTTTTAACACTATTTAATGACATTTGTCAAAATTCTACATTTTCATTATAAACGACTACAACCTTTAAATTTTACCTTATCTAGTTTAGTTCGTCAATATAGGACAATTTAATAGGATGATGCTTTTAAATATAAAGCGTCATTTACCTGAATTTTACATAGAGTATGGTTAAATTCTCAAAAAAAGTTTATAATAATAAGCATATAAAATACAAAATACAATATAAAGCAATGTGATTAAGTGATAAAGCGAGGTATAAATGAACGAAAATATAAACAAAAATGCTTGGGAGCAGGAACATGTATCTGCTTGGATAGAGCGGTTTGGCCCTCCTGAAACATATGCTTTAAAGCTTAAAGCTAATCCACATGGGCCAATTATCAATTTAGAATCACAATTTGGCTCAATTGTGGGAAAAAACATCCTCAATGTAATGGGGTCAAATGGCAATAAAGCAGTTGCTTTAGCATTACTTGGCGCACAAGTGACAGTTGTTGATTTTTCTGAATCAAATAAGCAATATGCATTAGAACTCGCCAAAGAAGCAGGCGTAAATATTAATTATATTTTGTGTGACATATTAAAGCTGGAGGTGGATGACCAATACGACTTGGCATTTGCTGAGATGGGAATTCTTCACTATTTCCTCGATTTAGAAGTCTTTTATAATGTGCTATATAAAGTGCTTAAATCTGGTGGAGAACTAATCATCAGAGACTTTCATCCTGTTAGTACTAAGCTTATTTCTTCTAGGGGCTCTACTGCAAAAGTAAGGAAGCACAAAGTAGAGGGTGATTACTTTGATTCTAATTTGGTTGAAAAGACAGTATCATATGGCAAATATATTGCTGGTGAAAAAAGTGAAAAAGCAGAGAAAGTTTTTTTAAGAAATTGGACATTGGGTGAAATAGTAACCTCAGCTGCGAATGTCGGATTTAAGGTTGTATCATTAACAGAAGAACCTAACAAATCCAGTGATGTATATGATAAAGGTATACCGAAAACCTTTATAATTAAACTTAGAAAATAAATGATGGGGGTTTTTATGGATTATGATTACAAAAGAGCGATTCGTGCTAATGTAGGGTTTGTTTGGGCCTTTTCAGTAATATTATCGATTACAGCATTTATTAATGGTGGTGTCGCTTATGGTATAGAAGCAGTGACTTTAACTGCAGCAGCTTCAATTTTTTCAACTATATTTAGTCTGTTGCCAATTAATAGAGTATTCAAAGGTGAAGTGATTGTTACTATACCATTTTTAGCAGCCATTGGTATGTCAATTGTTAATGGTGGCATATCAAGAATGTTCAATATATACTTTTTAGCCTTGATTATGCAGTCACTCTATTTCAACCTAAGGTTGATGATTGGTTTTGGTTTGGGGTCATCTACAATTCTATCTGCTTTATATTTGATAAAACCGACCTTTCTGCTAGAGCCCAATCTAGGTTTAGGCGATTTTATACCACGTATGGGGGCTTACTTTTGTGCATTTATCGTTTTATTGCTTCTTTCAAAGTGGGGGCAAGAAACATTGCGTTCAGCACAAGAGGAAGGACGAAAAAGCAAGCATGCTTTTGATCAATTGAATTTAGTATTTGAAAAGATAAATCAGACAAGTCATAGCATAGATGCATCAGCATCAACTGCTCAAGTTAAGATGAATGATAATTTGATAAGTATTAAAGAGGTTAACTTGTCAATCGAATCACTTTCTGAAAGAGTTTCCAATACTTCTGAAAGCTTAAGAGATGCAAAATTGCGTGTAGAAGATTCTAGTGACTATGTAAAAGAAACATTTGATTTGATGACGACTATAGAGACTCTTTTTACTGGTGTCAACGGAAAAGTGGATGAGAGCGGAGACTCAATTACCGAAATGCAACATAAAATGAAACAAATTGAAGAAGCAATAGCTCAAAGTCATGATACCATCAACATACTGTCAACTAAAATGTCGGATATTTATAGCTTTTTAGATGGGATATCATCAATCGCTGATCAAACCAATTTATTAGCGCTTAATGCTTCAATTGAAGCAGCACGTGCTGGAGAACACGGCAGAGGTTTTGCAATTGTAGCAGAAGAAATAAGAAAATTATCAGAAGAAAGTGGACAATTTGCTGATGGGATTAGAAAAATCACAAAAGAATTTATAGCTTCAACTGAACTCGCACTTGATCAAGCTAATCTTGGTAAAATAGCAATGAATCAAGGCAATGATAATATGAGTACTTTGGGGGCCTATTATAACGAAATGAAAGCGAGCTTCAACACTGTAAGTGAAGAGCTCGCCAAAGAAGCAAAATTAATAGAACAAATTTACAATCAATTTTCATTTTTAGAAAAAGCCATTGAAGATGCTTCTGCTACACTTCAAAATAACAATGAAAAATTCATCGAAATTAAGTCGGTGATGCAGCATCAAGTTGAGATATCAACCGATGTAAACCAAGAGGTTAACGTCATCAACTCTCACTCTAAAGCACTCACTAAACTATCACAAAGCAGCAATTAAAGATTCTTTCTCTTTTAATGCTTCATACTGTTCCATCAAATCAAGAAGCTCAAGTTCAAGGGCTTCTTTTTTTTCTGTTAATTGCGTAAGTTTGGAAAAATCTGTACTAAAGCGTTCAATTTCCTTATCCAACAAGCCTAAGTCATCTGAAAGTTTATCGATATTTGAAGGCAAAGTTTCAAGCAATTTTAACTCTTTAAACGTCAATTTCTCCTTTTTGGTGCGATTGAGTTCTTGATCAGAAGCTTGATTTGTATCAATATCTGCTTTTGCTTTCACAGGTGTTTTTGAGTTTACTTCTTGCGCTTCATCATGAATGTGATCTTCTAAATACTCACTATAACTCTGATTGGCAAAGCTGAGTTTGCCATTGTCAATTGCAAGTAATTTATCACAAGTTCGGTCTAGAAAATAGCGATCATGTGACACAACTAATATTACACCTTGAAACTGATCAAGGTATTCTTCAAACACTTTAAGTGTGTCAAGGTCAAGGTTGTTGGTTGGTTCATCGAGCAATAGTACATTGGGTGCACCAATCAAGATTCCTAAAAGCTGTAATCTTCTTCTTTCACCCCCAGATAATTTAGCAATAGGCGTCCATTGTAGATCAGCTGGAAAGAGGAAAGTTTCCATTAGTTCTGAAGCGCTAATGCGATATCCAGAAGGCGTTGTAACATATTCAGCGATATCTCTAATGTACTCTATCGCGCGCTGGTCATCACTACCAAAACCTTCAAAATCTTGCGTAAAATAACCAAATTTTACGGTAGAACCAATTTCCACAGTCCCTTTAATAGGCGTGATTCTTTGTGCGATAATGTTGAGTAGAGTGGTCTTGCCGACACCGTTATCGCCAACTATTCCGATGCGATCATTTGGTGCAAGACTGTACTCAAAAGTATCAAATAAATGTTTGTTCCCAAATTGCATAACGATGTTTTTAATTTCAGCTATTTTACTTCCTAGACGTGTAAAACCTGCTTCAATTTGAACAGAAGAATCATTAAACTGTTTTATATCTTCTTGAATTTTTTCAAATCTTTGAATTCTTGATTTGGACTTTGTTCCTCTCGCTAGAACACCAGCGCGCATCCAAGCGAGTTCGCGACGGTATAAATTCTGGTTTTTCTGATGACTGCTTGTTTGTTGCAGCATCCTTTCAGCTTTTTTTTCAAGGTAATATTCGTAATTTCCTTGGTATTCATATAATTTTCCTCTAGAAAGTTCAACACTTTTATTAACGATGCGATCGAGAAAATAGCGGTCATGGGTAATCATCAATAGACCGCCTGTTCGCGCTTTTAAAAAGTTTTCAAGCCAAAGAATCGTTTTACTGTCTAGATGGTTGGTAGGTTCATCAAGTACGAGTAAATCACATGGTGTTACAAGTGCTTCAGCTAGTGCGACACGTTTTTTTTGCCCACCAGATAGTGTCTGTACTTTTGCTTCTAAGTCATATATGCCCAGTGCACCAAGGATGCTTTTCATTTGAAATTCAATATCAAATAATTGCTTGGCGTTCATTACTTCAGAGAGGTGATTAAAGGTACTGAGAAGTTCAGTGTCATCCGGATTCTCTTCTAACTCCTGAATAGCTATCTCATACTTTCTAATGGTTTCCATTGCTTCGGAATTTCCGTGAAAGAGTTGTTCGATTACAGTGAGATCTTCGGTGTAATCGTGCTCTTGTGCCAAATAGTTGATTTTGATGTTTTTGGCAGTGACCACTTGACCAAAGTCAGGGAATTCAAGCCCAACAATGATTTTTAAAAATGTAGATTTACCAGTTCCATTGACACCAATTAGACCTATTTTGTCGTTTGAATCGATAGAAAAATCGATGTCATCTAATAATTTTGTCATGCTATAACTTTTACTGATTTGGTTGCAATTGAGTAAATGCATATTTAAACTCCTTTAAGAGGTATTTTGAAAATTTAACTCTCTCTATTTTAACATAATATGATAAACTGTATAGTAGTGAGACACTAAACAATTTTTTCGGGAGGATACGACATGACAACAATGTACGAGGCGCATAGAGCTCAACTTGAAGGATTCCTTGAAGTTGGAGATATGGCGATACTATTTTCAGGTAAAGCACCAAAAAGCACAGCGGATTCACACTATTCTTTTCTACCGAACAAAAACTTTTACTATTTCACAGGTTGCACGCAAGAACATTTTATCATTGCAATGGTTAAAACGATAAAAGGTCTTGAAGCGACTCTTTTTATAGAAAAACCAGATTATGATATAGAGAAATGGATTGGTAGAAAACTAACGCGTGAGGCTGCTGAATCAATATCTGGTATTAGAGATATTCAGTACCTTGACGGTTTTGTTTCATGGGTTTCAAGGACTGTTTATAATGGTAAAGTGGAAAGACTATTTTTAGATCTTGAAAAGATGAATTGGGATGAAATGGATAGCCCAGCATCGGTATTTGCCCATGATTTTACCAAGCGTTATCCATTTGTAACCGTTAAATCTTTACATTATATTTTATGTGAACTTAGAGTCCTTAAATCAGATGAAGAAGTATCACTAGTAAAAAAAGCAATTGATATTACTAGTATTGGAATACAAGAAATTATGAAAGCACTAAAAAATGAGTTGTACGAGTATCAATTAGAAGCAACTTTTCAATATCATATAAGAATGAATGGCGCGGAAAGATGTTCATTCGAAACCATTGCAGCTTCTGGAAGCGATGGCGTGATTTTGCACTATGTTGAAAATAGCAAAAAACTTAAAGATGGAGATTTAGTACTTTTAGATTTGGGTGCTCAATATCAACAATACGCTGCTGATATCTCTAGAACTATTCCGGTTAATGGTAAGTTTACTGACCGCCAAAAGCAGATTTATAATATCGTGCTAAAAGCACAAAGTGCGGTGATCGATGCGATGAAACCGGGAATTCCATTTGAAGAACTCAATAAGGTTTGTCAGAGAACACTTACAGATGAACTTAAAAAAATTGGTTTAATCAAAGAAGATTCAGAGCTTTCTAAGTATTATTATCACGGAGTAAGTCATTATTTAGGACTTGATGTTCATGATATCGGTAGCAGAAATGGCTTATTGAAAGAAGGCATGATCTTGACGGTTGAACCTGGTCTTTATATCGCAGAAGAAAACATTGGTATACGCATTGAAGATGATATACTGATCACTGAAAACGGAAATGAAATATTATCAAGTCATATCCCTAAAACGGTGGAAGAAATTGAAGCCATCATGTACAGGTAATGGAATGTAGAATAGGGTGTGGTGCATGTTGCATTATCCCGTCAATATCTACTAAAACAAAACTTTTACCTAATGGTAAACCAAGTCATACGCCTTGTATTCATCTGGATGATAAGATGAGGTGTCTAATCTTTGATCATGCTGAAAGACCTTCAGTGTGTGGCAGTTTGAAGCCAAGTTTTGAGATGTGTGGCAACAATCGCGACGAAGCTATAAGTTACTTGATCATGTTAGATGAGTTGACAAAATAAAGCAGTTAATTATCAGAAAAATTAATTTATATGCAAAAGGGTGTTGACATCTCTTTTAATAATGCATATAATCAGTTCAATATATTAAAGACTTTGACGAGAAGAGTAATCATAAAGTAGAGGTAATAGCGAGCCGATGAGGGTGTAAGTTCGGCACTGAGCTTTTGATGAAGAACATCTCTGAGTTATCAGGCTGAAAGCTTAGGCGAGTAGGCGTGGTCGTATCCGAAACGTTACCTTCGGTAGATATCGACAATTTTGTCCGTATCGATGAGCTGGATCAATTGATCAATTTGGGTGGTACCGCGAAATAAGCTTTCGTCCCTGTTTATATAACAGGGATGAGAGCTTTTTATTTTTGTATACCTTAAAGTGATGCTCTCGATAATAAAGAAAGGGGTAAATTTATGAAACTTAAAAGAACACATTTCTGTGGGAGCATAAGGCCAGAGCATGTTGGTCAAACTAGCGTTCTCAAAGGTTGGGTACAAAGAAGAAGGGATCTTGGAGGTGTAATCTTTCTTGATCTACGCGATAAAACAGGTATCTGCCAAGTTGTATTTGATGCAGCAAACTTAAGTGAAGCAGATTTTCAAAAAGCTGAAAGTATTAGAAACGAGTTTGTCATAGAAGTATCTGGATTAGTTGAAAATAGAAGTGAAGATACAATTAATTGGCTCCTTCCAACAGGTGCAGTGGATATAAGAGCAAACAAATTGACCATTTATTCTCAAGCAAAGAATCCACCCTTTAAAGTGGGAGAATCTTTAAATATCAAAGAGGAACTTAGAATGGAATACAGGTATCTAGATCTTCGCACGCCAGAGATGTTATCCAATCTGATGATGAGGCAAACAGTTACAAAAGCAGTAAGAGAGCAACTTGTTGATCTTGGCTGCCTTGAAGTTGAGACACCACTCCTTACTAAAAGTACACCAGAGGGTGCAAGAGATTTTCTAGTGCCAAGTCGTATGAGTAAAGGCAGTTTTTATGCACTACCTCAATCGCCTCAAATCTATAAACAACTTTTAATGGTTGGTGGCATTGATCGATACTTTCAGATTGCAAAATGTTTTAGAGATGAAGATTTAAGAGCGGATCGGCAACTAGAATTTACACAAGTAGATATGGAGTTTTCTTTTGTTGATGAAGAGGATGTCATTGAGATACTAGAAAAGCTTTTTCAAAATATAATGCGTGATGCTGTTGGTTATGAACTTAAGTTACCGCTTAAAAGGATGACATACCATGAAGCCATGGAATGTTATGGGTTTGATAAACCAGACTTAAGATTTGGTATGCCAATGGTAGATTTAACTGAAATGATGCGCGTAAGTGATTTTTCAGTATTTAGAAAAGTAGTTGACCAAGGTGGTGTCGTCAAAGCACTTAATGTCAAAGGTGGACAAAGTTTTACGCGTACTCAGATTGAATATTTGACGCAAAAGGCAGTGGATTTCGGTGGAAGTGGCATGGCATGGATTTCAATTGATGAACATAACGTCATCCAATCTATTCTGACAAAGTATTTTACTGAGGCTCAGATGGCTGAGATCCTTAGACAAACTGATGCTAAAGCAGGAGATCTTATTATATTTTGTGCTGAACCCCATAAGCAAGCAAGTGTTATACTTGGAAGTCTTCGACTTGAAATTGGAGACATGCTTGGACTTAGAAAAAAAGATGATTATGCATTTGTGATTATCACTGAGTTTCCACAGTTTGAATATGACAGTGAAGCTAAAAGATATGTTGCCATGCATCATCCTTTTACACATCCTGTGGACGAGGACATTGAACTATTTGATACAGCACCAGAAAAAATGAGAGCAAAGGCATATGATGTCGTCCTAAACGGCATAGAACTTGGTAGTGGAAGTATCAGAATTCACGATCATAAATTACAGGCCAAAATGTTCCAAATGTTGGGTTTCACCGATGAACAAATCGAAAGTAGATTTGGATTCATGTTAAAAGCTTTTGACTATGGTGTACCACCACATGGTGGATTTGCATTTGGTCTTGACCGATTAGTGATGATGTTAGTAGGCGCTTCGAGTATCAGAGAAGTCATTGCATTTCCAAAGATGAGAGATGGTTCTTGTGCCATGATGGACGCTCCTTCAAAAGTGGATCAAGTGCAACTTGAAGAATTGTCTCTCTTCTTAACAAGTGCAATGGAGTTTGAAAAAAGAAAAGAAACTTTGGACTTAAGTGTGATTGAATATGTATCAGAACTTGCAAAGATTGAACTATCACCTTTTGAGAAGGAAATTTATGCAAAGGATTTAAACGATGTCATCGCATTTGCAGATGCAATCGCCAATATAGATGTTTCAACTTATGAACCACTTAACTATGTCGGTGGTGGTGAGAATGTACTCAGAGAAGATGAAGTGAAGCACTCACTTAGCCCTCAAAATGTACTTCAAAATGCACCAAGTCAATATGAAAATTGTTTCTTTGTTCCTAAAACAGTAGAGTAGGAGGCTTTATGCAATCCGTTATTTTTGAATCAATGAAAGAGCAAGCTAAGATGCTTCAGGATAAAAAAATATCCTGTG
Source organism: Fusibacter bizertensis (assembly GCF_029914245.1). Taxonomy (GTDB): domain Bacteria; phylum Bacillota; class Clostridia; order Peptostreptococcales; family Acidaminobacteraceae; genus Fusibacter_C; species Fusibacter_C bizertensis. The sequence goes on along the minus strand of NZ_JARYZI010000003.1, from coordinate 104,112 downwards.
TTGAGCTAACAAAGGCTTATTTAGACAATATAAAAAGTCAAGACGAAGTGATCGGTGCTTACCTGCATGTGGCAGAGGAAAGTGCAATAGCTTCAGCAAATAGAGTAGATGAAAAAAGAAGAAAAGGTGAAGCGTTACACCCTCTTTCAGGTTTACCTATGGCAATAAAAGATAATATATGCACAAAAGGCATGCCAACTACTTGCGCATCAAAGATGTTAGAGGGTTATCAATCCCCATTTGATGCTACTGTGGTAAAACTTTTAAAAGAAGCAGATGCTGTGGTGCTTGGAAAAGTAAACATGGACGAGTTTGCCATGGGTGCATCTACTGAAAATTCTTATTATAAAAAAACGCGTAATCCAGTAGATACAGATCGAGTACCTGGCGGAAGTTCAGGCGGTTCTGCAGCAGCAGTAGCTGCACATATGGCAACTTATACGCTAGGATCAGATACTGGTGGATCTGTACGTCAACCTGCAAGTTTCTGTGGTGTGGTTGGCCTTAAACCTACTTATGGGAGAATATCACGAAGCGGTCTTATTGCTTTTGCATCATCTTTAGATCAAATTGGTCCTTTGGGAAGAAGTGTTGAAGATGTGGCTGCGGTATATAAAATGCTTGCTAAGCACGACGAGATGGATTCAACTAGTGGCCCAGATGAAGCTCTGAGCATAGATGCACTCCTAGGTAAATCAGTTAAAGGCATGAGAGTTGCACTTCCAACGGCTTTTTTTAGCGAAGGCATACAAATAGAAGTAAAAGAAGCGGTACTTCACGCTGCAAAAGTCTTTGAATCCATGGGGGCGATTGTTGAGGAAGTATCTCTAAAGGCAATTGACGCTGCACTACCTGCATATTATTTGATATCATCTGCTGAAGCGTCATCGAACTTAGCACGTTTTGATGGTGTAAAATACGGCTACCGAACAGATGATTTTCAGTCGATTGAAGAACTTTACAAACGCACTAGAGGTGAGGGGTTTGGTCGAGAAGTGAAACGTAGAATATTACTTGGCACTTATGCGCTAAGCTCAGGCTATTACGATGCCTATTATCAAAAGGCACTTAAGATTAGGACGATGATTTTAAGAGAGTATACACAGTTATTTGAAAGGTATGATTTTGTGCTTTCACCAGTTGCACCAAGCACAGCTTTTAAGTTTGGAGAACATGGAAAAAGTCCTGTTGAAATGTATCTTGGAGATATCTATACAGTACCAGTTAACATAGCGGGACTGCCTGGGCTTTCAATCAACTGTGGTTTTGATCAAAACCATATGCCCATAGGACTACAGCTTATAGGTAAGGCGCATGATGAAGCGACATTGCTTTCTGCTGGCTTTGCATTTGAACAAACTAAAAAACTATGGAGGGTTGAGCGATGAGTTATGAATGTGTCATAGGTTTAGAAGTGCATGTTGAATTAAATACGAAAAGTAAAATCTTCTGCAGTTGTTCAACTGAGTTTGGAGGTGCACCAAATACACATGTATGTCCAGTTTGTTTAGGTCTACCAGGTGCATTACCTGTTTTAAACAAAGAAGTGGTGTCTTCAGCTATAAAAGCAGGTCTAGCACTGAATTGCTCTATAACAGAAAAGGGGAGACAAGATCGTAAAAACTATTTTTATCCAGATTTACCTAAAGCTTATCAAATTTCACAAAATGAATTACCAATTGCACTAGGTGGTTACATGAATATAGAGACAGCTTTGGGCAACCGGCAAGTTGGCATTACACGCGTGCACATAGAGGAAGATGCAGGTAAGCTAATTCATGAAGCTTCTGGTGGTACGCTTATTGATTATAATAGAGGTGGTGTGCCTCTTATTGAAATCGTATCTGAACCAGATATGCGCTCAGCAGAAGAAGTTAAAGCATATCTTCAAAAATTAAGAGCGACGATGCTTTATTTAGACATATCTAGTTGCAAGATGAACGAAGGTGCTTTTAGATGTGATGTGAACCTTTCAGTCAGAAAAAAAGGCAGTCAAACTCTTGGCACGCGAACTGAGATGAAAAACTTAAATTCATTTGCTTTTATTATGAAAGCCATAGAAAGTGAAAAAGAGAGACAGATTGCAGTCATCGAGGGTGGTGGTGAAGTGGTTCAAGAGACACGGAGATGGGATGCACAAAAAAACCAATCATTTGCAATGCGTAGCAAAGAAGATGCTCATGATTATCGTTATTTCCCAGATCCGGATTTGATGCCAATAGTTATAAAATCACAGGAAATTCAAGCGATAAAGGATAAATTACCTCAGTTACCAGAAGACTATAGGGTGTTGTTTTCACAGCAGTATGGCATAAAAGGTGACATTTCTGAACAATTGGTTAAAGATAAAGCGATTGCGGATTATTTTTCGAAGGCCGCCAGTATGACGAAAACGCCTGAAATATTCGCCAACCTTTTAATAATGGAAGTGAGTAAGTTTTTAGATACAGGGAGTGAAAATGTTGTTATTCCAATTAAACATGAACACTTTGCAGCGCTTGTTAATCTCGTAGGTGAGCGTAAAATTAGCACAAATATTGCTAAGAAGGTCTTATCTTCAATGTGGCAAACAACAGAAAGTCCACAAAAAATTTTGGATGATAAAAACTGGTGGCCTATTGTCGATAGAGAAGTGTTACTTGTATTAGGGAGAGAGATCCTTAAAAAAACACCACAAATCGCTAGCGATTACCGCGCAGGTAAAAAGCAAGCACTTGGGGCGTTTATGGGGCAAATGATGAAAGCGACTGAAGGAAAAGCAGATCCATCAATCGCCGAAGAGATTTTCACGACTCAGTTGATTCATGAAATTTAAAATTTCAAACTGAAACTTGATGAAGTGCAGCCAAGGAGTTAATTGCAGAAAATATAAAAGTTGCTGCTAAGTTTGAAGTGATGTTGTCATTGTCATATCTAGGTGAGACTTCAGCTATATCGAAAAGTACCACTTTGCCTGTTCTAAAAATCTGTTTGAAGAACTTTAAAATTCGCTCAGGGTGAAGTCCAAGTGGTTGTGTTGCACTAACACCTGGTGCAAAAGCTGATGAGAAAACATCTGTACAAATAGTAACATAAAGCTGGTTTTGTCTTTTAGTAAAGGCATCCAGCTTTTTTAACGCCTCAGTAAGGTCACCTTCACCGATGTCTTTAGCCATTAAATAAGTTGCTCCCATTCTATCTGCTATTTTAAACAGATCTACGGTATTGCCACGCTTTTGAATCCCAATTACAAAATAGTCAAATGGTTTATTGTTTTTTTCAAGTTCGTCATAAATTTGCCTGAACATAGTACCTGATGTACCTTGTACAGGATAGGGCCTGATATCAAAATGTGCATCAAAGTTGATGATCCCTGGCGCGAGGCCTGATTTCATCAAACCCTTGTAATCACCATATGCCACTTCATGTCCGCCTCCAAGAACTATAGGGAAAAGACCAAGAGACAAGATTTTAGAGACTGCATCTGCAAGTGCTTCTTGGCTACTTTCTAAATCGCCATCATTGCAATGAATGTTTCCAGCATCATATAGTTTAAAGTCTTGTGTAAAGCAGCAAGGCAAGCTACATAGCTCTTTGCGAATGCTCATAGGCCCTTTAGAAGCGCCTGTCCTACCTAAGTTTCTTCTAACCCCTTCGTCACTTACAAATCCAATGATAGCAACGCCAGCTACAAATGGTTTTAATACTACATTGTTATCGTTCAAGTCAAGTGGCTGGATCCATTGATGCCATCTATAAGCGTCATAATTTTCTGTAGAATCTATTCTGCCAGTCCAAGTGTCCATATTGGGCACGCTATATTTTAATATCATCTTTACCTCTCACAAATATAGTTTGTCTATTTTTATATTATCATCAACAGTATATCGAATGCGTAACTATTTTACGTCAAGTTTTTTATTACATTTTTTTCAAATTTGATAAAAGTGGTTATTTTCTCTGAAAAATAGGTATGTTACAATAGTAATAGAATTAATTAGGGTAACAAAATATAGGAGGCATTATGAAAATTCACTTAAGAGAAGCGTCAAGCATCGAAAATTCAGACGGATTGATCGTTTGTACTGGAAATGATCTCGATGTAAGCAAAGCCTATGGATTACCGATTGAACACTTAAAACAAAAAGAAACTTTTGAAGGCAAAATTGGAGAAGTTCAGTTTATGACTTTGGTCCAACAAGAAAAATTACAGGATGTTGCACTAATAGGCGTGGGCAATTCTGAAAAGTTTTGTGAAACTAAATTTATCAAAAGCTTAGGAGAAGCAATAAAAGGATTAAAAAAGAAGAAAGTATCTCATATCGTTTTAGATTTAAAGGCACTTTCAAGTGTAGCTGTTGTTGATAAAAAACTACAGAAATTGATATTTAGTGCGCTTATAATGAGCGATTATGAATTTAATGATTATAAAACAGATGCTAAACCGAGTACGCTAGAAACGATTTCAGTTTTGGGAAATGATTTAGATGAATCATGCCTTAACGAGGGTGTGATTTTAGGTGAAACAAATGTATTTTCAAGATATCTTACAAATATGCCTGCCAATATTATGACGCCTGATCAATTGGCGAAGATAGCAAAAGACTATGTTCAGCCCTATGGGTTGGAGATTGAAATCAAAGATGAAAATCAGATCGAAGCACTAGGGATGCACGCGTATTTCGCAGTTGCAAAAGCTTCTGCAAATCCACCTAGACTCATTGTAATGAGACATATGGGTGCACCTGAATCGGATAAAAGACTTGCACTTGTAGGTAAAGGATTGACCTATGATTCAGGCGGACTATCAATTAAACCCACTGCATCCATGGTGACGATGAAAGATGATATGGGTGGCGCAAGTGCTGTAATAGCAGCAATGGGAGCAATCGCAAGATTAGATATTAAAGCAAATGTAATTGGTATTGTTGCAGCATGTGAAAACATGATCTCGGGATTGAGTTATAAACCTGGTGATATTATATCCTCTATGGGTGGAAAAAGTATCTATATTGGTAATACGGATGCAGAAGGCAGACTAACGCTGATTGATGCTGTCACATATGGCTTAAATGAAGAAAAAGCAACTCATGTTGTTGATATTGCGACGCTTACTGGTGCTGCAATTCATTGTTTGGGATCCGTTGCCTCACCAGTTGTGACAAATAATGACGATTTTTATCATATTGTTGAGAAATCATTCAATAAAGCTGACGAAAAAGTTTGGAAAATGCCTGTTTTTGATGCATATAAAGAATTAGTTAAACATGACCAAGCAGATTTAACCAATACAGCAGGCGCACCAGGCACAATTACTGCTGGAATTTTCATTGGAGAGTTTGCAAAAGATGTACCTTGGGTACATATAGATATAGCTGGAACTGCTTTTAAAGATAAAGCTTCAGGTATATATTCTAAAGGTGGTACAGGTTCCGGTGCAATTCCACTGGTATATCTGGCTAAAAAAATGACTAAATAGTGAGGTTGATTATGTTAAAAAGAGATGTAGAAGTTTTTAAACAAGCAATACTCAACGAAGTAGAAGGCTATGAGTTTTATAAAATGGCTGCGTATAATACACCAGAAGAGGATGTAAAAAAAGCATTCCTAAATCTTGCAAATGAAGAACTTAAGCATATTGATTGGCTTAAAGATGCCTTCAAAAAATTAAGTGGTAATCCAGAAGACAGTTCAACTTTGGCGATGATAGAAAATCCGCCAAGTCCTGAAATTTTCAGATGGGATAACCTTCAAACTAAAAATGCAAGCTTAGCAGTATCTGTATTTGGAATCGGCATTGAAATGGAACGTGCATCAGTTACTTTCTATGAAAATGCAATGACTGAAACTACTTTTGAAGCTGCCAAACAACTTTTCGAAGTGCTTGCAAAATGGGAAAAAGTACACTTAGAGCAATTTTCAAGAGCCTATGACGATCTCATCAAAGACTGGTGGATGGAGCAAGGCTTTGACGCATTCTAACAAACTAATATGGAAGAAATTCAAACAGATAGACTAAGGCTTGTCGCGCTCGACCTAGAAAATCTTTATCATTATATCCATGATTATGAGCGCGTACAGACCAATTTAGGCGTAAGTGTAACCATGCCCATACAAGACCAAGAAATCAAGTATGTTTTCTCTAGTGCTCATTATGAAGCAAGTGCGCATCCTGAAGATATTCTTTGGTATACCAGTTGGGAAGTAATCTTAAAAGATGAAAATGTTATCATTGGTGGGATAAGTTTTAAAGGTCCTCCCGATGACCAACTTGAAGTTGAAATAGGATATGAAATAGTATCTGAATATCAGCAAAATGGTTATGCTACTGAAGCAACTGCAGCCCTTATAAAGTGGGCAAAAGAAGTGAAGCACATAGAGCGTATTGTTGCATGCGTTGAACCACATAACTATTCATCGACGCAGGTGTTAAGGAAGCTTGGTTTTAATTATTTCGAGTCCGATGAAGGCCTAAATTGGTGGCGTAAAATTTAATAATAAGGATGGCATCATTGGTACAAGTAAAACTTGTAACCCTTGAGCCATCTTTTTTTGTTTAAGGTCGTAGGTTTGTGATTACTGGACAAGTGATGTAGAATTGATTAAAATAGATGAAAGTAGTGATTTGGAGGCAATTGTGAGTCTGAAAGAAACTGATTTGCATCACCCAATTAAAAATTGGCTGGAAACACAAAACTGTGCTGTGAAAGCTGAAGTTAAGTCGATAGATATGGTGGGCATGTTTAACGAACTATTGATTGCTGTTGAGCTAAAATTAAAATTAAACCTAGAAGTCATCAATCAGGCTGTTGAAAGACAAAGTATAGCAGATTTAGTTTATATTGCAGTTGTGCATGATTTTAAAGCAGTGGAGAGCAAAAGGTTTAAAATGACACTTTTGACTTTGAAACGACTTAACCTTGGTCTATTAGTCGTTAATTTTAGAGCGACTGAACCAATCGTTACAGAGCTTCTTAAGCCAGAACATTTTGACTTTGAAAAGAGCAAGAGACAGAAGCAAAGGAAACGTGCTGAAATTATAAAAGAATTCAACAGAAGAAGCGGTGATTTTAACAAGGCGGGATCGAGTAAGTCAAAGTTAATGACTGCTTATAGAGAAGAATGTATATATATTGCCTATCTGATACAAACACTAGGATTAAGTAGAGCGAAGGAGTTTGAACCTTACGGAATAAAAAGTACTAAGGCAAGCTCAATCATGAGTAAAAATTTTCACGGATGGTTTGAAAGGATAGATAAAGGTCTCTATCGATTAAGTGAGAGTGGTGTACTTGCGCTTGAAGAATACAAGGGTGTAGTAGAATTTATTATCAAATCTAAAGAGGTGAAAAATGACACTTAATGCACAGCGTTTTTCAACTGTACAGATAACGAAGATGATCTTGATAGCATTTGTGGATGCTGTTATTTCAGGTTTTTATCTTAAAATATTTCCTTTTGATTATACGATTAATCTAGCTGTTGTTATTTTACCTATTTATTATTATTTAGATAGACGTTTGGTTCCTGCTGTAACTGGCATCTTTATAGGAAGTGTCGGCTTAATCTTTCGAACTTTGACGGGCTTTTATTATTATGGTAGCTTTGCTAACGCATTTTGGGCAGATTTTAATTTTCTCTATTTTGATTTAATGTATGGTATTGTATTTACAATTCTATTTTTTAGAAATGAAAATAAAACACTTTATACTTTTTTCTTTGCAGCACTTGCGGCCGATTTTTTAGGGAATGCAGCTGAGTTTATCTCAAGGTTTGGTGTAGCAGATTATGTTTCAAATTCTGTTATGGCGACTCTAATGTTAGTTGCTGTTATTCGAGCTACACTTGCAGTTGTGCTGATTAGTGCAATTAAATACTATAATTTCTTTCTTAGAAAAGAAGAGCATGATGAGCGCTACAGAATGCAAATGAATTTGCTCTCGGAACTAAGGGGTGAAATGTATTTTTTGAAAAATAATACTGAACATGTTGAATCTGTAATGGATGAAGCTTTTAGCTTGTACCGAGAATATGATGGGTTGACCTTCGAAGCCCAAAAGACCAAGGCGCTTAACATCGCAAAAAATGTACATGAAATAAAAAAGAATTATTTTAAAGTTATTGAAGGTATTGACGAGATTATTCTAAAAGAGACGCCATTTGATATGCTTAAGTTAATGGATCTCACAAAAATGCTCTATTTATCTACACAAAGAAGTATTGATAATGAGCATCGAAACATAACATTAGTCTTTGATGTGCATAGTGAAACTCAAATTCATGAACATAGTATGCTGATGTCAGTGCTGCGAAATTTGGTAAACAACGCAATCGAAGCAATTGGCAATTATGGTGAAATTAAGCTTCTCCATTCTGAGGATCAAGATAAACATTACTTTATAATAACTGATAATGGATGCGGTATGACTCAAGATACCCTTGCATATATTTTCAAACCTGGTTTTTCAACCAAATATGATGATGATACTGGTAACTCCAATAGAGGAATTGGATTGTCTCTTGTACAAGATATCGTTGATAAATATTTTGACGGACAAATCGAAGTGGATTCAATAATTGGAGTAGGTACAAAATTCAAACTTACAATTCCCAAAAATAAAGTATAGCTGGAAAAGTGAAATAGTAGAAGTAATATAGGGGGACGCATGAAGATCTATATAGTTGATGATGATATCATCGTAATTAAGATGATTGAAGAAATTGTGCTTGATGGCGAATTAGGTGAGATTATTGGCACTTGTGACAAAAGTTTAACTGCTCTAGATGAAATTTGTCTTTTAAAACCAGACATATTGATTGTCGATTTATTGATGCCAGAACTTGATGGTATTTCATTAGTAGAAAGATTTAAACGCGTATGCCCAAATAGTAAATGTATCATGATTTCACAAGTATCATCAAAAAAAATAGTGGGTGATGCTTACGATAAAGGAATAACTTTTTTTATAAGTAAACCAGTAAATAAAAAAGAGATTAGACAAGTCATTAAGAACTTAACCGATCAAATCACTTTAGAATCACATCTCAATAAAATTAAACAGGTGCTTTCACTTGAAGATATAAAACAAGTTTCGTTTAGTGAGAAGCATAAACAAAACGATGAGCAAGATATCGAGAAGAAGTTTAAAATGATTTTTTCAAGATTAGGGATACTTGGGGAAGTTGGTTGCGATGATATTTCAAGACTTTGTCTACATATAATGAGCTCTGATAAACAAGGAAGTAACCATAAGCTCAAAGACCTTTCAAACTATTTGTCAGACAATCCAAAAGCGATGGAACAAAGAATAAGAAGGACAATTAATAAAGGTTTAAGTAACATTGCTAATTTGGGAATCGAAGATTATCTAAACGAAAATTATGTGAAATATAGCAATACTTTATTTGATTTTGATCAAGTGAGGCTGGAAATGGAGTTCATTAGAGGAAAAAAAGGAAGTGGTGGTAAAATCAATATCAAGAAATTTATGGATAATCTTATCTTAATTGTTGATGAAATGTAAAAAAAGTGTACAATTATCAGAAAACTAAATGTATTTTTTTGATTTTTTTTAAATTTTCAAGTAATGATTAAATATAATTAACACAATGGCGATTGGGTTAGTTATAACCCGTGGTTAATAAAAAAAGGGGGAAATAATCATTATGGAAAAAAGAAAAGTTTCACCGCTTATCGCACTAATTCCAGTAATCTTTTTAATTGGTTCACTCTGGTACGCAATTCAAGTACTTGAGGCGTCACCGCATATTCCTTTATTTACGTCAGCAATAGTTGCTGCACTTGTGGGTATGTTTGCTCTAGATATGAAATGGTCTGAAATTGAAGAAGGAATCGTAGATACAATCAAGATGTCAATGGGGGCAATTATTATCTTGATGATCATCGGTATGGTAATTGGTACTTGGATTTTATCAGGTGTTGTTCCGACAATGATCTTCTATGGTTTAAAAATTCTATCACCAAAAATCTTCTTAGTAGCTACATTATTCATGTGCTCTATTGTTTCTCTTGCAACTGGTTCATCTTGGACAACTGCTGGTACCGTAGGTATTGCACTTATGGGTATCGGTCAAGGCTTAGGTATTCCGGTTCCAATTATCGGTGGTGCAATTATTTCAGGTGCTTATTTTGGAGATAAAATGTCTCCGTTATCTGATACAACAAACTTAGCGCCTGCAATGGCTGGTGCAAAATTGTTTGATCATATCAAGCATATGATTTTTACAACAGGTCCTTCATATATTATCGCAACAGTATTTTTCTTAGTACTAGGTTTTAAATACTCAGGAAATGTACTTGATTTAACAATGATTAATGAAATGAACACTGCTATGTCAGCAAGTTTCTCACTTAATCCTTTGTTACTTTTAATTCCAGTAATCGTAATTGGTATCGTTGTTATGAAAGTACCAGCTATTCCAGGATTATTTGGTGGAGCAATCCTAGGTGGACTAGCAGCTATGGTTTTCCAAGGCTCGTCTATTGGAGCAGTTGTTGATGCACTTCACTATGGTGTTGGTGTAGAAACAGGTTCAGTATTTGTTGATGAATTATTATCACGTGGTGGTTTAGACAGTATGATGTGGACAGTTTCTCTGATTCTTTGCGCGATGACTTTTGGTGGCGTTATGGAAAAAACAGGTATGCTTGAAGCATTGGCAAATCAAATCTTAAGACTTGCAAAATCAACTGGTACACTTGTAACTGCAACAATTTTCACTGCAATTGGTATGAACTTAGTAGCTGGTGATCAGTACTTAGCAATCGTTATTCCTGGTAGAATGTTTAAAGATGCATTTGATAAAAGAGGTTTAGCACCTAAAAACCTTTCAAGATGTCTTGAAGATTCAGGTACATTGACTTCTGCACTTATTCCTTGGAATACATGTGGTGCGTTTATGATTGCTACTTTAGGATTAACGCCTTGGACTTATGTTCCTTACTGTATCTTAAACTTAGTAAATCCACTTGTTTCTATATTCTATGGTTTTACTGGTATAACGATGGAAAAAGTAGAACCAGAAGTTCAGCAATAATTTATAATTGTATGTTAAGAGTCATATAGGAGTTCTCCTATATGACTCTTTTTTTAATCTAATTATATGCACTGAAATCGCTTTTTTATTTTTGAATCGACTTTTAAATTTTTGTTAAAAATGCTATGCTTGAGTATATACACTAATAGGAGTTAACTATGAAAATTGAAGAAAAAGTAATAGATTGTCTTTTCGGAACCTCACTTTTTAAGGGAATCGATAAAGCGGGTATTCACAATATGATCCAATGTCTTAATCCAAGAATTCATAGGTATAAAAAAAATGAAAGCATAGCAATAGCTGGAGAACCTTTTTATGGCATCGGTATAGTTATTGAAGGCGAGGCCGTCATTGCCAAGGAGAATATTGCTGGAAATAGAGCGATATTAACCGTATTGAGGCAAGGTGATATGTTTGGTGAGATGATTAGTTTTACTGAGAAAAAAGTTTGGCCAGTTAATGTTACTGCGCAATTTGATAGTGAAATCGTTTTTGTATCGCCTGAAAACATCATAACAAGATGTGAAAAAATGTGTGATTCACATCAAATATTGATTCAAAACATGTTGAAAATTATGTCAAGGAAAGCATTGTTGCTTAGCAGGAAAGTGGATTATCTTTCAATTAGAAGTTTGAGAGGAAGACTTAGTGCTTATCTTATTGAACAGTGGCAAATACAAGATACTTCAGTGTTTTCATTGCCTATGAATAGAGATGAACTAGCAGATTTTTTTAATGTCGCAAGGCCGTCAATTTCGCGCGAACTTGGCAAAATGAAAGATGAAGGCTTAATTGATTTTCACAAATCGTCTTTTAAGATCCTCGATCTTGAAGCTCTGAAAAAAGTAATTTGAGCGATTATAATCAATTCGATTTGTGATGATATAATTTCAACTGAAATGATACAGGCTGAAATGTTAAAATTTAAGAGATAAGAAGTAAGGATAGGTATGATAATGAGAGGAACTAGAGCTGAGGTAGACTTATCTGCATTAAGTCATAATTATCAATCAATGCGAGCAATGGTGCCAGAAAATGTAAAAATCGCAGGTATCGTAAAAGCAAACGCATATGGACATGACCTTGTAAGTATCGCAAAAAAATTAGAGCAATTGGGAGTGGATTATCTAGGAGTAGCCAATATCTTTGAAGCTAAGTCACTTAGAAATCACGGGATTGAATGTCCGATCTTAGTTATGGGAAAAACGTTTGAGGAAGATTATGATCTTGCTGTTAAGCACGATATTACTTTAACAATATTTGATCTGGAAGATGCGCGAAAGTTAAATCTAAATGCATCATATGATAATAAAGTTGCAAAAATTCATTTGAAATTTGATTCTGGGTTTAATCGATTGGGGTATAAAGAGATCCATAAACTCATAAGTGACGTGCTGGAGATTAAGAATTATGAATTTGTTGAAATTGAAGGATTGTTTACCCATCTAGCGCTAAAAAATGTTGAAGCAGATGAAGAGCAGTTTGATAAGTTTGATGAGCTATTAAAAAAACTAAAAGAGCTACAAGTAAATATTCCGATTAAACATGCATGTGATAGTATTGGTGCAGTTGCTTATCCTAGCAAGCATTATAATATGGTAAGGTTAGGCGCAATTTTATACGGATATTGTAGCCGTAAAACAGCATTTGAGCTTAAACCCGTGATGAGCTTTAAAACTAATATTTCTCAGATAAAATATCTAGAGATAGGAGAAGGTGTTGGATATGACTATCTGTTCGTAGCAAAACGAAAGACAACACTTGCAGTTTTACCAGTTGGATATGCCGACGGTTTACCTAGAAATTTATCTAATGCGGGATTTGTCGTTATCAATGGGCAAAAAGCACCTATTATTGGTTTGCTTTGTATGGATCAGTGCATGGTAGATGTAACAGAATTACCATCATTAAGTGTGGGTGATGAAGTTATATTGTTCGATGAACATGCACCGACACTCTCTGAAGTCGCCAAAATTGCACAAACTAATCGAAATGAATTATTAGCAAGAATTGCAATAAGAGTTCCAAGGCTTATTTTGGATGAAGAAAATATTACGCGAATTGACTATATGGATAGATTTTGATGCCAATAAGGAGTAAATATGAAATACTATGATGATCCTATATATAAAGAAGTTATTGGATATAAAGATTGGCTAATAGCGTTGAGGAGACAATTTCATAGCCATCCCGAGTTAAGTGAATTTGAGTTCACAACGCAAGAACGCATAATTGATGAATTAAATGAAATGGGAATTAATAATTACCCAAGTGCAGAAACTGGTGTTTGTGCGGTATTACTCTCAGACAATAGTCGCACAACAATTGGTTTGAGAGCTGATATTGATGCTCTACCAATTCAAGAAGAAAGCATCTCATCTTATGCCTCGACTATACCAGGTGTAATGCATGCTTGTGGACATGATGCACATACGACGATTCAATTAGGTGTAGCTAAGTACTTTTCAAGACGGAATCAAATGCTTCAAAGTAATCTGAAGTTTTTCTTTCAACCTGCTGAAGAGACTGTAGGTGGAGCTGAACGTATGGTTGAGGAGGGTGTTATGAGATCGCCGGATGTAAGTTATATGCTTGGACTTCACGTTATGCCCTATATGCCAGTTGGAGAAATAGAGATTCGTGATGGAAAACTTAACGCAGCCTCTGATTCGTTCTCAATAACGATTAAAGGAAAAGCTGCACATGGTGCATATCCCCAGCAAGGTGTGGATGCTATTGTAATTGCAGCTCAAGTGATTGTGTCTATTCAAACTTTAATTTCAAGAATGATTTCACCTCTCGATCAAGCTGTGATTACTATAGGAAAAATAAACGGTGGCGTGAAAGACAATATTATATCAGACGAGGTTGTTTTTTCAGGTGGAATGCGTACAACAGATGAAAAGACTAGGCTTTTTTTGAAAGATAAGATTGAAAATCTAGTAACTTCAACTTGCGATTATTATGGCGCTACTGGAGAGGTGAGCTTTGAACCAGGTTACAAAGCTCTTGTAAATCATTTGGAAGTGACAAGTATTATTCGAAGTGAGGCGCATGAAGCATTAGGTATCGAATCAGTACATGAAAAAGAATTGCCATCATTAGGAGTAGAAGATTTTTCATATTTCTTAGACGAGGCAAAGGGCGCTTTTTATCATCTGGGTTGCGGCGTAAAAGATCAACCCAATGGAGCACTTCATACGAAAGACTTTGATATTGATGAGATGTGCTTAGTGATGGGAACTTATCTTCAAATTAAATTCATTAATGCGCTATCTAATAATAATAAAGAAGGTGATTAGCAGTTGAAAATCAGCGAAATTAATAACATTAACGATCAAATTGAAAATGATGAAGCTATCACTTTGGTTACCAAGAAAAAGTTGATTGATGAAGCGATAACACTTAGTCAAGCGTTAGATGAACCAGCGGTGCTAGCCAGATCACTTGTAAATCTTGCTACTTACTTACTGAGCACTGGTGAACCTTCATCTGCCAATGAAAAGGCACTTGAGGCAATGAAAATAGCTGAAGAATTACAACTACACAATATTAAGCGAAGACTTTGTAATTTGCTTGGAAATATTAACAGCTATTATGGGCGTTATAATATTGCACTTAATTATTATCATCAATCTTTACGTCTCTCGCAACAGTTAGAGATAGAGGCCGCTAAAAGTGGGATTCTCAACAATATTGCGATACTTTATGGCACCATTAAGATGAACGATCGAGCAGTTGAGTACTATTTAGAAGCTCAAAAGTCAGCAGAAAGAGAGCATAATTATAGACTGTATTTTCTCATAACGCATAATATTATCAATTTATATTTTGATGGTAATAATCTGGAACAAGCAAAAACACATATGTCAAAGATGGAAGCGATGCTTACTTTGAAACCAGAAGTTAAAGAATATGTTGGGATCACTTTTCTTAATAAAGCTAAGATAGCGATACTCGAAGGAAAATTAAAATATTCTCTTGAAGCTACATTAAATGGAGAAAATATTTTTGAAGAAATCGGAGATATTGTAGGGATCAATGAAGCGAGATTGCTGAGGAGCAAAATCTATTTTGAAATGTGTGATTATGAACGTGCTTTTGAGATCGGTATAAAATTATGCGAAGATGCCGAGAGACAAGCGGAATTTGAACTTGAGAGAGAAGCGAGAATGCATGTCAATAAAATTGCTCAATATATGGAAATCAATCCTCAAATAGAATGGAATTATAAACGTATAATTGTACTGGATGAGCAACTTTTAAGCAATTTATATCAGATGAGTTTGTATCAGCATGAAGAACGAATTGATATTGAACTTCAACAACAACTAAAAAATAATACAGATCGACTTATTGAAAATATGAAGTTCATCAATGAAGTATCTAAAGATATTTCTAAGGAACTAAATTATGATGCCCTAATTAAGATTATAATTGGAAAACTTGCTAGTTTTGTTCAATTTGATGCATTGGTAATTGGCTTATATGACAAAAACCGTGAGGTACTGTTTAACCGAATCACATATGAAAAAGGTGTCATTAATCAGAGCTATGATGTGCCCCTTTCAAATAAAAGTAGTATGGGAACTTGGGTTGTCAGGAAGAAAAGAGATCATTATACAGGCTATCTAAGTCATATGGTGCTAGATGATTTTGAACCGTTGCATAAGAATTTTAAAGACATAACTGTGCCTTATGAAACAGTATATTATGCCCCTTTAATTGATGATGAAGAAGTAATCGGTGTTTTTTCACTTCAAAAGTATACAATTAATGGCTTTGATCATTTGCAGATAGATATGTTAAGAGCGATTGCATCATATATTGCCATCGCAGTAGCTAACGCACTAAAAACTGCTAAAATGAGAGAGCTCAATGAACAACTGAAAACTATTTCAAAAAAAGATGGACTAAGCCAATTGCTCAATAGATATGCACTCAATCAAGATGCTAAACCAATTTTAAGCCAATTCAATGATCAAAAGATGACGATATCAACATTGATGTGCGATATTGACTATTTTAAAGAATACAATGATTACTATGGACATGTTGAGGGAGACAATGTAATTATAAAAGTAGCTCAGATCCTCACAAAAATCTGTTTAGACTATACCCCATATATCTATAGGTATGGTGGCGATGAGTTTTTAGTCGTTTTTCAAGATTTAGAGGAAACAAAAGTTGAAAGTATCGCATATGATATTTTAAAGTCAGTCGATTTAGCAGATATGCCACATATTGAGAAGGGTATCGGTGAAAAAGTAACCATAAGCATTGGTCTTGCGCACTTTTCTCCATCTAATGAATTGTTAAATGAAGATGACTTACTGAGAGGTGCAGACATTTCACTTTACATTTCAAAACGGAAAGGTAGAAACCAAGTTAGGGCAACAAGATTTTAAGTTTAAAAGTTTGACATATTATTGACAAATAAGTCTGGTATTGATAAACTATTAACAAGATCATATTCTCGAGAATTTCTTTAGAATGTGTGATTTCCATATTCCACCTAACAAGAAAGAGTTATCTGAATTGAAAGGCAGGAGCTATAGTTTAACCCTATTAGGGTTGTTTCATGTTGACTTTAGCCTTCTCCTTGGAGAAGGTTTTTTTATGAGTTTAATTACATTTGATAACATATAATGCGTAAAAGTTGTTTGGGGGATATATGGATAAGAAAATAGCAGTTATAAGTGCGATATTAGAAGAACCACATGATGTACAACAAAGATTCAATGAGATTATCGCTGAGTTTAGAGGTATCGTTAAAGGGCGTACTGGTATCCCTTTTGATCAGTATGGTTTATCGGTTGTTACGATTATTATTTTAGGTACTGTTGATGAAATCAATAGTCTAACAGGAAAGTTGGGTAACTTAAAACATGTTTCAGTGAAAACTTCAATTTCGAAAAAGACAATTGAAGCTTAATGGAGGAAGATATGGCAAAGTATGGCGATCAGAACTATGGTGAAGCAAATTTTATTGATCATGCATTAATTGAATCAGTGCTTGAAAAAACGAAAGATGCTACTGATGAAGTTATCGATACAATTATAGAGAAAGCAAAGTTAAAAAGGGGATTAGAACTTGAAGAAATAGCAGTTTTATTACAAGCACATTCACCTTCGCAACTTGAAAAAATATATAAAATTGCATCAGACATTAAGCAATCAATCTATGGCAATAGGGTTGTTTTATTTGCACCCCTTTATGTGAGTAATTATTGTGTTAATAATTGTGTCTATTGCGGCTATAAACGTGAAAACGAATTTCCGAGACGCAAATTAAATGAAGCAGAGATTCGTGAAGAAGTAAGAATCTTAGAACGTATGGGACATAAACGACTTGCGCTCGAAGCGGGAGAAGATCCTGTAAATTGTACAATTGATTACGTAATTGATACACTTCGAATTATTTACGATGAAGCGACAGCAAAAAGTAACATCAGACGAGTAAATGTCAATATTGCTTCTACAACAGTAGAGAATTACAGAAAATTGAAAGAAGCTGAAATTGGTACTTATATATTATTTCAAGAAACATATTACAAACCTACCTATTTAGAAATGCACCCTAGATCTTTAAAAGGTAATTATGAATACCATTTAACTGCATTTGATAGAGCAATGCAAGCTGGTGTTGATGACGTTGGAGCAGGAGTGCTTTTCGGTTTGTCTGATTATAGGTTTGAAGTGCTTGCGTTAATGCTTCACAATCAGCATTTAGAGGACAATTATGGCGTTGGATTCCATACCATCTCCGTACCGAGAATCAAAAAAGCAGAAGGAATGGAGCTCAATGAATTCAATCATATACTAGATGATGAGACCTTTAAAAAGATCGTTGCAATCTTAAGAATTGCAGTACCTTTCACAGGTATTATACTTTCAACAAGAGAAACAAAAGAGATTCGCGATGAGCTAATTCATCATGGTGTTTCACAGCTAAGTGCAGGTTCATGTACTGGTGTTGGTGGTTATAAAGAAAGTGAAGAGGGCCCTAAAGAAGTAGCACAGTTTAAAGTATCAGATGAGAGATCACCGGTAGAGGTGATTAAAGGTCTGATTGAAGCTGGTTTTATACCGAGTTATTGTACCTCTTGTTATAGAATGGGAAGAACAGGAGATCGCTTTATGTCCCTTGCTAAGTCAGGACAAATTCAACATGTATGTCAACCGAATGCTTTGATGACTTTAAAGGAATATGCATTAGATTTCGGTGATGAAGCCTTAAATATCCAAGTAGATGAATTTGTTGATAAAGAAATTAAGAAAATTAGTGATGTTAAAACAAGAGAAACCGTAGTAAAGGGCATTCAAGATTTAAACGATGGTGTCCGAGATATTTTCTTATAGCTTAATAAAAAGTTTACTATACAAGGAGTTATTATGAATAAAACACCAAATGCAAATAGAGTTCACATAGGAATCTATGGCAATAGAAACGCTGGAAAGTCATCACTGTTTAATGCGATTATTGGTCAGGATGTCGCTGTGGTTTCTACTTTTGAAGGAACTACCACTGATCCTGTCTTTAAGGCGATGGAACTCATTCCTTTTGGACCAGTTGTTTTCATCGATACGGCTGGATTGGATGACGAGGGCATACTAGGCTCACTTAGAGTTGAGAAAACTAAGCAAATGCTAGGTAGAACAGATTTTGCTCTTTATGTGATGGACGGTTCAAATCCAGACATTACTGCTTATCACAGTATGGTAGATGTCTTCAAAAGATTTAATATTCCACATCTTTTAGTCGTTAATAAAAAAGACCTTTTAACAGATGAAGGAAGTATGAAATTAGAAGGTTTAAATACAGAATTTCAACTCATCAACAGTGGCGTGTTAAGCGATATTCATGCACTTAATGATGTATTGATGAAGAAACTAGATACTTTAAGTGAAGAAGCACCACTTGTAGGTGATCTTCTTCCATATGGCAGTACAGTTGTGCTCGTAGTTCCTATTGATTCTGAAGCACCAAAGGGACGAATTATTCTTCCTCAAGTTCAAATCATTCGTGATTGCTTGGATCATGGCATTAAATGTCATGTGGTGAGAGATACTGAACTTGCTGATACACTTTCAGAGCTAAAAAAAGTTGATTTAGTTATTACTGATTCACAAGCTTTTCGTGAAGTGAGTAAGATAGTGCCTCCAAGCATTCCTTTGACCGGATTTTCGATTCTATTTTCAAGACAAAAGGGCGACATTAAAAAATTGCTAAATGGACTCAATTCGTTAAAAAATTTAGACAGTACTTCTAAAGTCTTGATCAGTGAAAATTGTACACATAATCATTCTCATGAAGATATAGGAAGGGTAAAAATTCCAAAGCTGATTCATGATCATATCAGCCCTGATATCAAAATTGAGTTTGCAATGGGACATGATTTTCCTTCAGATCTGTCAGTTTATGATGTGGTAATTCACTGTGGTGCATGTATGGTAAATCGCAAAACGATGTTAACACGTATTGATCAAGCTGAACAAGTTGAGGTTCCAATGACCAATTATGGTTTGACCTTGGCTCATTTTTCAGGTATTCTCGAAAGGAGTATAGAAATCCTTAAAGACAGGATGTGATTAAGTGATACAACGCTATAATAGTTTGAGCGATTATATGAAAAAGACATATGGTAAGAAGATGGTTAAGCTTTCACTTGATGGAGGTTTTTCTTGCCCTAATAGAGATGGCACATTATCAAGTTCGGGATGTGTATTTTGTTCTGAAGAAGGATCTGGTGATTTTTCAGGGTTAATTGTAAATGGTGAAAAGTGTAAAAATATAGATTTGGCTATGCAAGTAGAGAGCCAGAAAAAATTATTGTCTTCAAAATGGAATGATTGTGGTTATATTGGGTATTTTCAAAGTTATACCAATACTTATAAGCCTTTAGAAGATTTAGAAAACCTCTATGGAGAAGCCTTAAATTGCGAAGGAGTAGAGGGACTCGTCATCGCGACAAGACCAGATTGTGTAAATGATAAGCATATTGAACTTTTTAAACGGTTTAATGTACTTTGGGTAGAAATTGGACTTCAAACCATTCATGATGATCGTGCTGGTTGGCTCAATAGACATTATGATATGATAGCATTTGAAAAGACTTTTCAGCTGCTTAAAAACGCAGGAATACCAGTTGTAGTGCATCTAATTGCAGGTTTACCCAATGAAACAAAGATGGATTTTTTAAAATCCATAGATTATATAACTGCAATAAAACCTTTTGGTATCAAACTTCATATGCTTCATATTGTAAAGAATACGCCCTTGGCAAAGATCTATAGTGAAAGGCCATTTGAACTACTCGATGAAGAAGAGTATATAGAATGGATTTGTGAAGCGATAAGTAAACTACACCCCAAAATTGTGATTCATAGACTAACTGGTGATGGTAAAAAAGAAGATGTGTTAGCACCAAGCTGGATTTTTAATAAAAGACATGTACTTAATCACATAAATAAACGCCTTAACACGATGGAAATCATGCAAGGCGATCAAGTTAAAACAATGGTAGTTGATTGATAGAAGTTACGATATACACAAAAATAATGATAGAGAGTGCAATCATTAGTGTTAAAAGTAACGGCCAATGAATCGTGCTGTTGTTTTTTCTTATTTCCCTAAGGTTTAACGTTAACCCAATAAGATCGAGAATCACAATTATAATAGCGACAATGAGAGCGCCAAAAAGGTATTCACTTTTCCAAAATTGTGGGCGATAAAAATCAAAAAAATAATCTAGAACATACATTTTCTTAGGTCTTGAAAAAAGAAGCATTACAAATGCAATAAATATTCCGACAGTTCCAATAAGACCAAATACTTGTAATCTTTTGTATTCAGTTGAATAGATATCTATAAAGTTATCATCTTCATGATCAAAGTAGCTTGTGATCTTTTGACTTATCTCAGGGTTGAGATGTAGAATCTCAGTTTGTTTTGCGTATAGGTATTGTATTAAAAATTGTGACTCAGTTTCAGTTAACCCCTCAAATTGGATACGATTTAGATAGCGTCTAATTTCTACTTGAGGCATGCTATCGAGGATACGACACCTTATTTTAAATATTTTATAATCTTGGTAGTCAGAGTCAAGAGCTTCCTTAGGTTTAGGATTGGCATCAAAAGTAATTTCTATTATAGTATTACTAGGCAATTGAATTGTGGATAAAGCCAACATGCCAGAAGAACTGATGTCTTTTGTCATTAACTCGTAATTAGAGTTTCTAAAATTAAAGGTGTAAGTATTATATATATTAACTCTAAAAGATTGTCTACGTTGAACTTTTGTAGGTTTATCCACTACCATAAGTTTAATGGTAGATAAATTATGTGCAAAGTTGCGATCAACTATTCGACATTTTACCGAAAATAGGTCTTTGCTAGACGGATCTGGTGATGAAAATGTAACGAGTAGGTATTCATCAATATGGAAATTATATACTTTTCCATGATAAATTGGGGCTATGATCTTAAATACACCGTCTTTGAAGCCAGTCTCAATAACCGTTCTAAGTATTAAATCTGTTGCTTTTAAATTTTCATCTCTTACAGATACGGTAACTTCCACGGAGTGGGAGGGTAGTAATATATTTGATAGCTCCATTGCGATACCTCCAGTACAATTTATTGTTTATTTTCTCATCAAAAGGGGTATTAAGTCAATATAACAAACCACTTTGGTTTTTTATAGATGGAATTTGGGACGTCCGTAAGAGGCAGTGGCCTCAAATAATGAATGAGTATTTCCTACAAGCTTTAAAATGATACCAATTACTTTGTTTTTGATTAAATAGGAGGAATGCTTATATTGAAAGAATCTTATAATACAACTGAATATGAACCAAATATTCGTGCCAAATTCCAGTGAATGGACTTTCATGTGTTATGTGAGAGTCCATTTTATATTTGGCAAATCATAAACTTTAGGGTTGATCGCAAATAAAAGCATCAATGTGACTTTGCTCTAGCATATTGATAAATTGCTCGGTCATGCGAGCGGTTAAACCCCAAATGGTATAATCTTCGTAATCATAAAAAACAACTGGATATTTCATGGTCTTAAAATTATAATTTTTACCCTCGGGAATACTTTGATAAGGAAAATCATCAGACAACTTAAATTTGGAGTCAATTATATAAGTCGTTGGCTGATGCTTAACAAAATACTGAACGGGTACTGTAAAAATATGATCTACTTCATCTTTCGAAAAAGGAATTTTGTCAAAATCATACTTAATAATACCGACAAAACAATGGATGATCATATCGAAGCTGGTTAATATAGAATCAATTTGTCCAATCAACTGGATATCAGAATCGAGAATCCCTAGTTCTTCACATGTTTCTCTTATAGCCGCCTCTCTTGAATGTTCGATCTCCTCAATTGAACCGCCTGGAAAGCAAATTTCACCAGGTTGTGATTTTAATGTAAGGGCTCTTTTTTCAAAAAGCAGATGCCAGCACCCATCTCTTAATATTAAAGGTATAAGAACTGATGATTGTCGTCTTACACCACTTGTATTTGGTTTGTGTCCTTGAATTAAATCTATAAGTGTGTCAATCATTTAATACTCCTAGTTATGTTCTCAATCACCATAAAATGATGTATAATGGTACAGTATCAAAGCCTGTACTATTCTTATAATACTATATTATACCCAAAACTCAAAACACTAGTCTAGATTGATTTAAAAGGAGACAAAGAATGATTTATTTATTTATCGTATTTGCAAAAGTAATTGAAGTTTCAATGGCAACTGTTAGAATGGTTCTGATCACAAAAGGCGAGAGAAAAATTGGCGCAATCATTGCTTTCTTCGAAGTGTCACTTTGGGTGGTTTTGGTAAGTACAGTTCTTGATAATATTATGGAAAACCCTTTAAAAATAGTTGCTTATGCACTTGGTTTTTCAGTGGGTAACTATCTTGGCAGTTGGATAGAAGAGAAAATTGGTATCGGTTTAGCTGAAATGCAGGTTATATTAAAAGATGAACATGGTGAACCAGTTGTAAAAGCATTGAGAGACAAAGGTTATGCTGTAACGGTTTTAAAAGGTGAAGGGAAATTCCACCCTAGATACGTTCTTTTAATGTACGTACAAAGAAAAAAAATCAAAGAATGTGCAAACTTAATCAAATCCGTTCAAGACAATGCAGTTATCACGGTTTCAGATAAGAAGGCAGTTTATGGCGGATACGGTGTTGTGCGCAAATAGTCAAGTGAGGAAGATAATGAATTCAAATTTTAAAGTAAGAGAAATAGATATAGATGGTATAAAAATCGGTGGAAAAAATGCAATAATAATAGCTGGACCTTGTTCTGTGGAGAGTCAGGATCAAATTATACAGATCGCTAAAGCGGCAAAAGCGGCAGGTGCAAATATGTTGCGAGGTGGGATATTTAAGCCTAGAACTAATCCAAATGATTTTCAAGGATTGGGCATAAAAGGCCTGGAATACCTATTAGAGGCAAAGCGTCAAACAGGACTACCGATTGTTACTGAGCTAATGGATACACAGCATTTAGATGCTTTTATAAAGCATGTAGATATCATTCAAATAGGATCAAGGAATATGTATAATTATTCTTTACTGAAAGCTGTAGGAGAGACTAAGAAACCAATTCTCTTAAAACGCGGATTTAGTGCAACGATTAGAGAATGGATTTTAGCAGCTGAGCATATTGCTAAAGCTGGCAATGAGAACATCATTTTCTGCGAAAGAGGGATAAGAACGTTTGAAGAATACACTAGAAATACGCTAGACTTAACGGCTGTTCCTATTATACAAAAGGAGACAGGTTAT
This sequence comes from Fusibacter bizertensis, assembly GCF_029914245.1. Classification (GTDB taxonomy): domain Bacteria; phylum Bacillota; class Clostridia; order Peptostreptococcales; family Acidaminobacteraceae; genus Fusibacter_C; species Fusibacter_C bizertensis. Next base: position 80,256 of record NZ_JARYZI010000003.1, on the reverse strand, counting down.
CCAATTATAGTTGATCCAAGTCACGGTACAGGTATTAGAGCACTTGTAGGGATTATGTCGGAAGCTGCAATAGCGTGTGGGGCAAATGGTTTACTTATTGAAGCACATACTCATCCTGAACAGTCAATTTCCGATAAGGATCAAACGATTGACATAGGGGAGTTGGAACAAATCACCAAACGTATAGCTTTGCTAAAATAATCGATTAAATATGAAAAGGACGCATGTAGATGAAAAAAGATCATCTATATGCGTCCTTTAGTTTTTTATTGATTTAAAGAATTAACACCATTTGAGAAGTATTGTAGATAACTGTTGTTTTTATCAATATACATCACAGTATCTGCATCTATTGTTATCTCGTATGATTTTAATGTTCTCCAGAATTCATAGAAATCTGGGTCTTTACTGAATCCATCTGCATAAATTTCGAGAGCAGTTGCATCAGCTTCACCACGAATTTGTTCAGATTCTTCGATGGCACTTGATTTGATTTGAGCTACATTTCTGTCTGTATCAGCTACAGTGTTTTGGTAAATCTCAAGCCCTTCAGATCTAATTTGCTGTGCAATAGCTTCACGCTCTGCAACCATTTTTTTATAAGTTGATTCGATATTTGATATAGGTACAATTGTACGATAAACATCAATATCTGTTAATTGTATACCTTGCGTTGCTAGGTTTGTATTAAGTTCATCCATAGCTTCTTGAAGAATATTAGAGAGTGCTTCTTTATTATTTAGAAAATCATCACTGCTTAAACGATTTACTCTATCAATGATAACCGCATATGCAATTTCATCAATTTTTGTGTTAGCACCTGTTACTGTTCCAAGTGAAGATCTAAATATGCCTGGATGCGTAATTTGCCACTGTGCATACATGTTAATTTCATATTTGATTTTGTCTTTTGTATTGATTTTCGCAGTGTTTGATACATATGTTAATAATTTGCTAGTATCTTTTTCTACAGTTGTGATAAAAGGTGTTTTAAATTTTAAACCTTTTACTTTATCAATTTTTACATCTTTAAATCTTGAGTCAAGATCATTTTGTTCTTGAGCGAGATTGCTATTTGAGTCAACGATAACAGCTTTAATCTCGCCAAGCTCTCTTACAGTCGCAACTTCATCTTCTCTAACAATATAAAAACTGTTTGCAAGTACAACGAGTAAAGCAAAGATAATGATAAAAACTATCACTGAGAAGAAGCCTTTTTTAGCATGCTCTTTAGCAGTTTTAAATTTTGGTCCTATATCTTGTCCAAACGATGAATTTACTTTTTCTTGAGATTCTTGTTTTGGTTCACCTTGATTAATATTCATTATTGAGCACCTCCATTCGTTTGGAGTGGTAAGAATTTAAGTACATTATCATTATCAAAATCAATAATGAACTTATTTTTAACAGTTGAAAGCACTTTTTCCATTGTCTCGATATAGAGTCTTGTTTTAGTGATTTCTTTAGAAACTTTGTATTTATCATATACTTGGTTAAAGTTAGTGACATCACCTTTTGCTTGTGCAACTTTTTCTGCTTTGTAAGATTCAGCTTGTTGAATCATTTGATAAGCTTCTGCACGTGCTTTTGGTAACATTTCGTTTGAATACTTGTCAGCTTGACTCTTATAAGAATCTTTTTCATTTGAAGCGATATTGACATCATCATAGGCATATTGAACATCTTCTGGTAGAAGAACGTCTGTCAATTTAACTTCTTGGAGTGTAATGCCCACATTGTATTTCGCTAATTTACGTATTAAGTCAGGCATAATTTCATTTGCAATGCTATCTTTGTTTACCAAAGCTTCATCTAAAAGTTGGTTTTGGATGTTGCTTCTTAAAACACTTTCAAAAGCAAGTCTAATTGTGCCTTCCTGATCATCTACATTATAATGATATGCAGCGGTGTCAGTAATTTTATATTGGATAACTGCTCCAATATTGATGAGGTATGAACCTTTGGTCAGTACGATTGCTTCACTATCAACATCTTGATAAGTCGCAGCAGAATCCGTAGTAGCAGCGCTCAAAGGTCTATACCCATACTGTAGTGAATAAATTTCGTTTGTGTTGTAGATGATTACTTTGTCAATAAATGGGACTTTGAAGTGTAAACCTGCTGTGGTATTAACACTTGTTAGTTTACCAAATCTTTCAATTACTGCTTCCTCTGCGTTGTCTAGCGTATAATAACTGCCTAAAAAAACAGCTGCTATGACGATGACAAGTGGAATCAGTATAAAGAATTTTCCTGATTTCATAGTTGCCTCCTGTTATTTTTACGTTGCTCTATTAATAGTTTATGCGCTAGCGACGAAAATTACAATTAACTTTTGATAAAAAGAAAGGTAGAATAAGAGGGATAGACATTAAAAAAGTCTTATGAAACTATTAACGGAGGCAATAATGAGTGGAAAATTACCATTTAAAAGAATATTTGGATTTGTAAAACTATTAAATCAAAGATACAAGACACATAATTTAACAGCTTTTGCAGGACAAATGGCTTACTTTTTTGTGCTATCTTTTTTTCCATTATTAATTTTTTTACTTTCTATCATATCTAAGCTCAAAATTAACTATGATTATGCAATGGAAATCTTTGAACGTTTTATACCCGATAACATCAGTTTAATGATTGCAGATTTTATAAGTCAAACTATTTCTACTGAAGGTGTTGCTGTTCTTTCTATTTCAGGTGTTTTGATGCTATATTCTGCGTCGAGAGCTGTCAATGCACTACAAAGATCCATCAACATGTCATATGAAGTGACTGAAACAAGAAACTTCTTTATGGTAAAATTAATGGGAATGTTCTACACACTTATGTTTACCCTGATTATTGTTCTTTCGCTAATGGTACCAACGGTATTTCAAAGTGTTTTTCAATTTCTCAACACAATGATCACCATTAAAATTGATTCATATTGGTTAGATTTGGCTCATTTTTTAAGAAATATACTATTAATGTCAAGTTTTGTAATTGTGATACTTTCGATTTATGCATTTCTACCCAATAAAAAAATGCACCTAGCTGATATTTTGCCAGGTGCAATATTTTCAATTTTTGGTTCAATATCAACAAATTTCGTTTTTTCCAAAATTGTTGGAGAGTTAACAGATTACTCGATCTTATATGGCTCGTTATCAGCTGTAATTGCTTTTATGGTTTGGGTGTATTTCTTGTCATTAATTATAATTATAGGAGCTGAAATCAATGCCATACACTACCTAAAAGTAAAGCAGTAGATCAAGTTCTATAATCAATAATTCGGCCTTGAATTCTAGTGCTATCAGTTATTCCTTGGATTTTGAGATAAACACGTGCTAGCAATTCCATCATACCATCAGGTAACCTAAATAAAAATTTAAAAGATTCTGGTGATGTGCAAATAACATTGAAAAATATATTTTTGTTTAAGCTATAATTATAGCTTTTATGTGTAATTCCAATAGACGAGAGTTGATTTTCATAATCATTGAGAATGCTCTCTACTAAGAAACCAAAATGGGTACCGTAGATTCTATCGCAAGATCGACTTGATTCTACGATGTTTCTTATGGCTTCAAGTAAACTTTCTGCTCCTGAAAGAACCTCTTCTTCGTGGGTTCGATAATAATTTTTGATATGGTCTTCATCTGTGTCATGTGATGACAGTCTGACAAAAGAAGCTTTTAAATTATGTGCATTTGAATAAAAGGCATCTACAATAAACTGTTCATTTCCAGAACGATGATTGGGAGTATTATGTGTCTCACCTTTACCATATACATGTGTGACAATTTGATTAGATCGCGTACTCTTAACTTTACTAGTTGGACCATTACGATAATTTGATATGGCACTGCTTTTAGTAATATTAGACATAATTCTCCCTCCTTTCACTGCTAATAGATATATCGGTATAAATTCTAAAAATAATTAGTTTCTTTAAGAACGTTTCCGAACTTTGGATTATGGTATAATAATATTATCATTATAATTCATGAGGTGGAGTGATGATCAATCGTGTACAAATTATCTTAGGGGAAATTGAAAAGGAATTATTGAATAGATCATTTTTGAAAAACTTTGGTTTAACACGCAAAAAAATAGTAGATTTAACAGGTGATGATCGATTTAAAGAGCAACTTATTGTGATGGTCAATGAAAACAAGTATCACTGCAAAGATGTTTTTAAATTATTGTCACCATTTTTTGAGTCTTTTATCCATGAAGTTGGAGAAGATGAATGGTTAAAATATTTTTATCAATATAGTTTGAAGTTTTCGTTTCCAGAGGCTGTGGCTATTTCTTTAGATGTCTCTAAGAACAGAATGGCTGAAGTTTATCTTCGTGTGTTGAAAATTATCGCGCATTGGCAAATGAAATCGAAAGATGGTACATGGCAAAGTCAGTATCCACTGGAACTATTAACGGAAAGTGAAATTGAACAACTGGAAGATAAGTCGGAATACCTACTGTTTAAGCATGCATATCAACATGATTATGTATATGAGATGATGAAGTTAAACCAAGAAGTGATTGGCTATACGACTTTAGATCATATCTGTGGTGTAAATCATCTCGCTATGAAGACAGCACGACAGTTAAAAAATGCTGGTTTTCCTATTGACTTAGGAAGAGTTTCAGGTGCAGCAATAGGACATGATGTTGGAAAGTTTGGTTGTAAAGTTGACGAGATGCATAGAGTCGCATATTATCACTATTTTTACACAGGTGAGTGGTTTGAAAAAAGGGGAATTGTGTACATTAGAAATGTAGCAATTAACCATTCTACTTGGGATCTTGAACTTGATGCTTTACCAATTGAGTCGTTGATTTTGATATACAGTGATTTTAGGGTGAAAGCTGAAAGAATTAATCATAAATCTTATATGCATTTTTACAACCTTAAAGATTCGTTTGATGTCATTTTAGATAAGTTAGATAATGTTGATGAGGCTAAAGAAAATCGATACAAGCGAGTTTATGCTAAATTGCGAGATTTTCAAGATTTTCTGATTGATTTGGGAATAAAAACTGAACCCAATGAGGCTTACGACCAATCTGTACCTGATGCTGTAGTAAATAAAAGAAAATATTTTACACTAATGCAAGGTACTGAGATTACACAAAATGTTATTTTTTCTTCTATAGAGCATAATATTGAACTTTTGTATAGACTTAGAGATGAAGCTTCTCTTAATAAGATGTTAGAACCAGTTCGTAATAGTAGAGACTTAACGAGTTTAAGAGGCTATATTGCGATTTTAGAAGAATACTATAATTATTTGACTCAGAAGCAGAAGCAAATAATGCTTAATTTCTTATATGAAAAATTAGTATTACCAGAAGAGGATATTAGAAAGCAATGTGCAGAATTAATTGGTACTATAATAGCTTCATATGATGAAGAAATTAGGAAAGAGACACCCCCAAGTGCTCAAATTGAAACCAATATTCTTGACACGATTGGTCTTTTGAAGACGTTTATTGATAAGTTTATTAATCCAGAAAATAAGATAATAGATAGGCATAAAAAATATATCAGTTATAGCATGCGCGATATGTTAGATGCCTATTTTAAACACTTAAGTGGACATGAAAAACGCATTAAAAGTTTTGAATTAACGGTTAACTTTTTTACGGAATATAGTGATCACGAAGTGATTAGATTTTATTTAATTAAAGCTGCAAGGATTTTACCATTTTCTGAGTTTACGCATGAGCAAACTTATACCATTTTAAATTTTGTATCTAATCTGCTAACAGACGAAGATTTTAAAGTGAGATTAAGAGCTTATAATTTAATCTACTCTATATTGCCATATGCAAGTCAAGAGGTAATAGAACAAGCAGATGTTGCTAGAGTTTTAGTTGGTTATCCAAGTGCTTTAGATGATCCAGCTGAAAATTATGCGCGGTTTAAGCTTGCTGAAAACTTAAAACTTGAAGAAAATGTAATTGAACATTTCAGGGTTATCTGCCAAGATGACTTACAGTATACAAGTAATATATTTTTGAGCAATCTTAAATCGGCAACAATTGATGTTGCAAAGCGATTTCAAATTGAGTTGTTAATGCGCAATACATTGCTTTATGATTATGAAAATTGTTTTTATATGGCGATGCATTTATGCAATTTGTTAAAAGTCAGTGCGCTTGAATCTGTTCGAAATACAGCTGGTAGAATGTTACTTAATCTAGTACCACATCTATCGTATGAACAAAAAAACGATATCGCTGTTGAACTCATTCGTGCTCTTGAGATGGAAAGCTATGAATTCACCAAGTACATTCCACCATATCTTGGTAAAATAATCCTACAAGTAAAACCTAAAGAACTTGATGAAATCATAGAAAGTTTCGAGAAGAAAATGAGTACAAATAACAATAAACTCATTGCACTTATTGAAAAGACAGTTGGGTATGCTATTGCTCAGTATGCTGACTATCGTTATGCATTTAAAGAGGTTGTTGAAAACCATAATCACAGAGTATTAAGGTTGTTTGGAGTGCTTTTCAATGGCTTTGTGCATGGTTCAAGTTATGTGAATCAAATGGCATTTTCAGTGATTGCAAAAGATGTTTTGACAGATAAAATCTTAAGTTTACGTAAGAAAGAATATTTATATAAACTGGTGATTAAGAAAGTAATGTCTTTGATGATTAACACAGATGAGACTGAAGAATTGATTTTTTATAATAATACTGCAAGCTTAAAATATATTTATAGTTTTATATCAGAATTCAGTCACCATTTAGGTCCGATTCAATTAAAGCCCAATAGGAGGATTGCATTTTTTCCTGGTGCTTTTGATCCTTTTACTTTAAGTCATAAGCAAATTGCCAATGATATAAAAAACTTAGGGTTCGAGGTGACGTTATATGTTGATGAATTTTCGTGGTCGAAACGAACACAGCCTAACTTGATTCGAAGAAATATCATCAAAAAATCTATTGCTAGTGAAATCGATATTTTTCAATTTCCTAGAGATATTTCAATCAATATCGCAAATGATGAAGATCTAAAAAAACTTAAATCACTGTTTCCAGATTCAGAAATATTTCTTGTTGTAGGCAGTGATGTTGTGCTCAATGCGTCTGCTTACAAAGGAGAAGAAAAGAAAACGATACACGAGATACCACATATTGTATATGAGAGATTTGCAGATCATGAATCTAATGATGCACATCTTATGCTAGATGAAAAATTTGAAATGCTTCATCCTGATTCATTGAGATTTACGCTTCCCAAAGACTATGAACATATTAGTTCAACACTAATTAGAGATTCTATTGATGAAAAAAGAGATATATCAACACTGATTGAACCTTTAGCGCAAAATTATATCTATGAAAAAGGATTGTATCAGCGCGAACCAATGTTCAAGAGTATGATGACGACTAAATCTATTTTTCTTGAAGTACTTGATGATGTAAGTGATTATTTATATGAAGAGTTTATCGATTTAATTGGATCAGATGCATTTGAGACGATTGCTAAGATCAAGGATTTAGCTACTAAAGAGAGTTTCAAAATCTATGTACTTAGAAGTTTAGAGAGAAGTGGTGAAATTGTTGCTATAAGTATTTCTCATTGGTTGAGAGCAACGGAAATTCACCATGAGTTTTCTGATCAAAATATCATCAGATATATTAGAACCCAATCGATAGGTAGAATCTCTGTAATTGATGGAATTATCAAACGCAAAGGGACTGATGTTAGAAATGTGGAACAAATTATGTTGACTGAAACATTAGCACATGCCCTATCGAGAGATTATACCTACAGTGTATTTAAAGAAGGGCTGAAATCAAATACGACTAAAGACGTAATTGATGTATTAGAACTGCAGGGTTTTGTAAATATTTCATCGAATAAGACCAACGAACATGTTCATGTTGTGAATATGTCGTCGCCATGCACCTTAAATTTGGATATCCACTCGATGTTTAAAGAGCCTTATAGAAGTTCTCAGGATATTTTACAAGCGATGTCTAGAGCACGTCATAGACTTCAAAAATCTCTCACGGGATTGTATCCTGGAAATCTAGTACTCAACTTTGACAGGGCGATGATCTATGAAAACTTGATTAAAAAGGTATGTGAAGAAAATCAGATGCCTACAGTACCGATTATTCCTAAAACGGTGGGCAGTGCAATGTGTGTTCCTTTTGGTGCAGTTTTTAAACGTTGGTTGATCCCAAATACAGTAACTAAGACGCTTCATGCTGAAAAGTATTTTTCACCAGATTTATTAACACATCAGATTAAAGAATATCCATTTTACTTGGACATTGAGAATCAAATTAAAATGCTAAAATCGTTTAATAGACCTGTTATTCTTGTGGATGACCTTTTGAATAAAGGGTATAGGGTACAAGCACTGGAACCTTATTTTAAAAAATATAACTTAGAAGTTCAGAAATTCATAGTAGCAATTATGTCGGGACAAGGAAAAGAAATTGCAGAATCAATGAATATTAATGTGGATTCAGCTTACTTTATACCTAAAATTAAAGTGTGGTTTTACGAAAGTAAATTGTATCCTTTTATTGATGGTGATGCAATTTGGAGAGGCAGTATTCCCGATAGTAATTTAATTAATTCAGTTAACTTGATTCTACCGTATTCGTCTGCTTCTTATATTATGGATGCTTCACAAGAAGCTATTTATAATGTCTCTGAAACTGCGTTGATTAATGCGATAGAAATCATGTCAGCACTTGAAATAGCCTATGAAAGGCTTAATGACAGGTTGTTGACGATAGATCGTCTCGGCGAAGTGTTAAATACACCTAGATACCCAGATAAGGGTAAGCACATATTTTACGCAGATAACATAAGGCCATCTGAATATATCAAAGACGATCTAGAGCAACTTAGAAAAATGAAATCAATTTATATAGGGTAGGGAAAATGAATAAATATTATTATCGAAATTGGGAAATAATTACAGAAGAAACAACTGATTTAACTTCAGAAAAGTGCAAAGATTCGTATGACCCAATATATGTTTTTAGAGCAGAACTTGATGCGACAAAATGTATCACAGAAATTGATGAGGATCAAATAGGGTTGGTGATCACTGAATCACTTGATCAACTTTACACTTCAAATAAGAAATTAATTCCTGCTATTAACTTGAATTTACTTAAACACCATTATGGGGTAGATTCACTAGAATTTTATCTTGAGAATTTAACTAAATCAAAAACAAATAAACGAAAAAAAAGAGTCACTATGTTGGGACTCGGCGATGTAGGTGGATTGCTAGCGATAGGTATAAAGTTACTTGGCGGTGACATAATCGATGAACTCGGGATATATGATATTAATCCTGCTGTTAAAGCACGATATGAAATGGAACTTAATCAAATTGATGTGAACCCGTCTCTTAAAATTAGAGCGATTGAGATGGAAGAACTTTTTGATACAGACTTGTTCTTATTCTGTGCATCTAAGGCTGTACCACCAGTTGGTGACACTGTGAAAGATGTGAGAATGATTCAATTTGAAGAAAATGCTAAGTTGATATCTATCTATGCTCAGAAGGCAAGACAGGTTAACTTTAAAGGAATATTTGGAGTCGTTTCAGATCCAGTGGACCTACTGTGTAAAAAGGTTTATGAAAGTTCAAATACCGATGAAAATAGAAATATTAAGGATTTTAAGGGGTTATTACCTGAGCAAGTTGTTGGGTTTGGACTTGGGGTTATGGATGCTAGAGCAAAATATTATAGTGATGTACTAGGGTATAACTATAGAGAAACAGGACGTTCTTTTGGACCACATGGTAAAGACCTAATTGTTACCGAAAACTATAACAATGTAGATCAAGAAATTTCAGAGTTGCTGACGGAAAAGGTTATACATTCTAATTTGGACATGAGAGCAATTGGTTTTAAACCTTACATTGCTCCTGCGTTGTCCTCAGGTGCCAACTCTGTAGTTAAGATGTTAAAAGGAGAGTTTCACTATAGTGCAAATTATTTAAGTGGAATATACTGGGGAGGACTAAATAGACGTTTTGATGACATTGTTGAATTTGAAAAATTAGTTTTATCAGATACATTATTAAAGCGTGTCAAAAGAACTTATTCTCATTTGGAGGAGTTATGGACAGCATTGAAATAAGGGATTTTACTAATCATCAGTTGACCCTACTTGATAAGATTAAAGTAATGAATTCAACGACCAAAAATGTAGCAAAAACATCTCGTAAAAAAGTTGTTTTTGTTATCGAATTGGATGAAATAGGTGAATGTCAACAAGCAAATGACTATTTGCGACTACAGATGAAAAAGGTTGAAATTGATAATTGTTCAGAGCTAGCTGAGATCATTGGTGCTTTAATTATCATCTCGCCAAAAGAATGTTATACAAAGTCATATGCGAGAAAATTTATGTTTTTATCAAATCAATTGGGTTGTGAATTTATTGGACATCCAATAGTCGAACGTGTAGCAAATTTTCAAAATTTTAAAACTTGGGCAAAAACACTCAATGAGAATTTGGAAGAGATTGAAGCGATACAGATTCAAAAACTCTTACATCGCTTAGCAAAATACGAAACAATTTCTCGAGAGCGTTTGAAAGTTCTTGTTCTTCATGCTGGTCATAAAGATATATCAAATACCTTGATGTTTTGGGAAATGATTAAAGCAAAGCTTTCAGGAATAAAGATGGATATTGATGAACTACATGTTGAAGAGGGCAAAATATCAGATTGTTACGGCTGTAGTTTTGAAACCTGTATGTATTATGCACTTGAGAAAGGTTGTTTTTACGGTGGTTTTGTAGTTGAAGATCTGTATCCCAAAATTGAAACAGCTGATATTGTTGTGTGGATATGCCCCAATTATAACGATGCCATTTCGGCAAAATTAATGGCAGTTATAAATAGATTGACGGCATTATATCGTTCAATTAGTTTTAATGAAAAATATATTCTAAGTATTATTGTCTCTGGTAATTCAGGCAATGATTCTGTAGCAGGACAATTAATTGGTGCTTTAACTATCAATAAAGGATTTAGGCTGCCACCACATTTTGCTGCAATGGCAATAGCCAATGACCCAGGTGAAATTATGGTGGTAAGTGATATAGAACAAAGGGTTGATGATTATGTAAACAGTGTGTATAAATTAACAAACAAAATTGTTTCGAAATAGTAAAAAAAGCTTTGCTTTTTTAAAAAATGTGGTATAATAAGAATAAGAAACCAGTTCAACAATTTCATATGGAACGTAGTTAAAGCAACCATTCTAGGTTATATACAAAGGAGTGAGTCCGCCAGATTACTAAACGTGTTAGAATTGTTATGTTAAAAGAAAATTTGTTAGATTCTTGTAACGAGTTCGTGTTATGTCAACTGTTTTGAAAAGCACACCAAGTTGTGAATCACTGAGGATTCAAGTATATATTTTGGGTCGAGGTTTAAGACAGATAACACGAATTGATAAAAATGATTTGTAAACAATGAACTGGTCAAATGAGCTTAGCTCAAAAAGAAAGGGTGAGTCCACCAGAAGTGTTAGAAACTATTGAAGAAAATAAGTAAAGTGCCTCTCATGTGAATTGCGAGAGGCACTTTATTAGTTTTTGAGTTAGAAATAAATTTATTTAAACAAGTTACATTGATTTTCATTTCTCATAGCAGTTAATAAATTTTTCCTGCTATGCGGATTGTCTTTATAAATAGTTTTTAAAAGTTGGGACATATCTTCGCGTTTGGTATGTCGGTCCATAGGACAAGGACTTTTTAAAACTGGAATGCAATTACTTTTTATAAATCCAATAATGTCAGCCTCAGCAGTATCGAGAAATGGTCTAATAACGGTGATGGCTGTTCTAGACAAATATGAACTATATTCTAGCGAATTGAGTTTTCCAGCATAAAGCATATTGAGGAATAGAGTTGATAATGCATCGTCTGCATGGTGTCCGAGCGCAAGCACATTAAGGTTTCTATCGTTCATCACTTTTGAAAGTGCACCTCTTCTCATATTTGCACAGAGTGCACATGGATTTTTCTCTTCTCTTATCTCAAATACAATTTTTGCAATATCTGTTTTTTCAATCCTATATGGAACTGCCAATTGATTACAAAACACTTTAGCAGCATCCAAATCGAAATTGTTGAATCCCATATCTATTGTAATTGCTTCAAGTTCAAAAGGAATAGGGCTAAATTTTTGAAAACGGCTAAGTTCATGCAATAATGCCATGCTATCTTTACCACCCGATAAGCCAACTGCGATTCTATCTCCTGGCTGAATCATCTCTTGTTCTTGAATCGTCTTGCGCATACTTCCTAAAATATTATTCATTAAATTATCCTTAGTGAGTTTTAGTCTAAACGGTTATATTAAAATAAATCTGATTATGGATTAGTGGTTATTTCTTCGGTTGTCTCTACAAAGTAATCGAGACTGAAAGGATCACTCCAATTTCCTTTCTTATCTTCAACCTTCAAAACAATTGTATATGTGCCTTCTGTATCAAAAATTGGGAACAGATTTTCGTCGGTAAAGGTCTGAATTAGATCACCATGATAGTAAATTTCCCATTCATATGCTTGTACATTTTTAATACCAGTTGTTTTATTCATAAATGCAACATGGTTATCTCGAAGAGGTTCGACATCAAAACGTACAACTATTGGTTCGTTTGAAAACAATATTTTTGAAGTAAAAAAGATAATAAGCGCTAATAAGAGTATACAAATGGGAATAATGACCCATTTTGAGTTTAAGGATTTTTTTGATGCTTTTTCATTTTCAGCTTCATCAAAAAGGTCAAAAACATCATCATCAAAAAGATCTTCATCATCCATATTTCTTTGCTTAGAAGACTTTGGAAGTGACTCAGGTAGAGAAAACTCATCTTCGTATTGCGCTTTAAATGATGTCGTATGATGTAGCTTATCAGAATCTAATGGTGTGCTTTCAATGTGAGTATTGACAGTCTCGTTTTGAGATTGATTGCTATCCTCAAAAGAAAGGGATTCATCTTGTTTTGATAAGTTTGGATCTGGCTCAAGTATCAACTTATTTTCGGGGTGATCAATAAGGTGTTCATCTGTTTCTAGTATTTTTATGTCATCATCCAATAGGCTATTTTCGACCAGAATATCTGTGTCTTGGAGAGTAATTTCTTCAATAATTTCTTCAATAGCATATTCAATTTCTTCTTTGATTTCTTCTTCAAGTTCTTCTTCAAGTTCTTCTTCAAGTTCAAGTGTATCGGGTTCTTTGATTTGTGAATCTTTTCCAAGTAATTCAAATAGTTCACGATGCAGGTCTTCATGATGTGCACCTAAATCAATGGTTGCGGATGGTAATGGGTTTAGATCTTTATGAGGTACACTAGTGTAGGGAAGTGGGGGGCCAGCTTCTAAATCATTAAGTATTATATTGTATTCTGAACTTATGGATTCTAAAGCATCTGGTTTTTCAAAAATAAAAATATCTTTAAAATCTTTCTTGATTACTTTAATAGAACTATAGTTATGATGTCCCAAAATAAGATTGTCTACAAACTGGCTATGATACCCCTCAGCATCACTTATGATTAAATCAATGGTTAAACCAAGTTGTTTAAATACCTCAAACTCACTATAGGTATTACTCAAAGTGTAATCAATCAACTCACGAAAAGCGAGTCCTTCATCTGAGATCAGCAATTGTTCTTCATCGAGTAATTGAATTTTGATAGCATTATTAAACGCATCATATTTTTCTAACATTTTCAGATATTCGTAAACGATTTGTACGCGATCATCATATTCTAAGTTTGAACGCTTGATGAATTTTTGAATGCTTCTTCCTTTTTGCTGTTTAAGAATCAGATGCAGTTTACCTTCTTCTTCGATTAAAGCAACAAAATTATGGAGGTGAGCATCCATTAAATGTTTAGTTGCCTTAGAAATATTTTCTGGTACAAAAAATGTAATAAAAAACACGTCCAATTGATTTATGGTATTAACTGCGCTTGAAAAGCACAACTCTTCATCTTCATATAGTAATTTCCAAGACGTAAATTGATTGAGATTCATTTAGCCCTCCATAGTGATACTCTTTCCAATATTTTAACATACAAATTGATGACATTGCAGTTTTATTTTATTAGGTCCTTTGACTCAATATATTGTAGATTATGTGATTTTAACCCCAATTAGTCTACAATATACTGGTTACTTTGTCTAGCTTGTACTATAATTGAAGTGATAATGACAGAAAGAATTTCTTGGAGGAAATATGGTGAAATTACTGCATATATCTGATGTTCATATGAATGCTGGATATTCAAATAAAAACGAACGTATTAGAAATAGATTAAAAGAAGCTATGAAAATGAGTTTGATGAAAGCTTTTGATTTTGCTTTATCTGCACAAGTTGATGGCATCCTAATTGCAGGCGATTTTTTTGATCACGACAAAATCTCATTTGAAGATGAAAGTTTTGTGTTCGATCAACTCAAACGATTATTAGAAAAGAATGTATTTATCTTTTATTGCTCAGGAAATCATGATCCGATGCAAACAGCTGATTTTCTTAAATCACTTGAAAAACATCCCAATTTTTATCTGTATGAGGACGATCAAGTGACTTGTACAGAATGTACTAGTAAAGATCAGACTAGATTTAAAATTTTAAGTGTAGGACATAAATCGAAAAACGAACAGAGAAACTTGATCCAAACTTTTCCATGTAAAGATGATGATTCAATTTGGATCGGTATGGCACATGCAAGTGTACCAAGTGCGCTTACGACTTCTGATAAAACGAGTTATATGGCAACTGCTTTATCAGATATAGAAAAACTGAATTATAATTATTTTGGACTTGGTCATATTCATATGAGACAGTTGTTAGCACCTAAGGTAGGGTATTCAGGAAATTTACAGGGGTTAAACGTTAAAGAGATTGGGATGAAAGGTGGTTATTTAGTAACTTTGGATGATTTTGAAACTAAAGTTGAACCTGTTAATTTTAGTGAAATTATCTGGGAGCAAATTGCACTTCAAATTCCTTCAGATGTCATCAACCTACCTTTGCTTCAAGAATGGCTTGTCGATTGTGTAATGCCCATTATCTCAGAATGCCCGATGCCAGCTAAGAACATTATTGTAAGGATTGTATTGTCGGGAAAAACAGTGCTTAGAAATGAACTGAGAACATCAGAAAATATCGAGTATTTAGTCGATTATATGGAGAATAGAACGGGCTTACTTCAAGTGGAAATCAAATCCTCTGAACTTACACATCCGGTAAACACCGATGAACTCATAGAAGAAAATACAGTTTTATCAGTTGCATTAAAGACCATATCAGATAGTGAATACGATGAAGATCTTTTAGAACGGTTACTATCACTACCAATTTACAATAAACTTAATACAAGGGAATCACAGATAAGATATTTAACACAAGTTATAATGGGATTAAGTGATGAACTTATTGAACGAATGGTGGTGGAAAAAAATGGTGATTAATAAAATTTCATACAAAACTTATGGTAGGATTTTAGATAGAGAAATCCAATTAAAGAAAGGTCTAAATATATTTATCGGAGATAATGAATCGGGTAAAACAACCATTTTTAATAGTATCTACTCTACACTCTTTGGATTTAATCCAACCAATCGAGATAAACATCCCTATACAAATTGGGATAAAAAAGAAATCGTTTTTTCTACAGAAATTAATCATTTAGAGGAACTTTTTTTGGTTGAACGGAGTCTAAAGAGTGTACCAAAATTAAATTTAGTTCAAATGAGTAATGGACACGTTCAAACTTTTAGAAATGAAGCGTTACCTTTTATTCATCACGTTAGTGAAGGTATGTTTGAAAAAGTTTTTTATTTGTCTGCTGAGGATCTCAACAGTGTGGAGAAAGAGACTTGGGAAAATGTGCAAGAGAAACTCATATTTAACTATGGCTCAGATTACTTGAGAAAGACATCTGATGTCCTTACTTCGCTTGAACAAGAGATCAACTCGCTATGGAGAAGAGATAAACGGGGAAATCCTTTGATTAACCAACTTCAAACCGAATTAGGACAGTTGAAAATCCAGAAGATTAGGGCTGAGGAAAATTATGATTTAATGCATAAGGAAATTGATAGGCTCGATCAATATAAATCGGAACAAATTTCAAATGAGGATTTGAAGAGAAAACGAGAGGCTGAACTGAAAAACCTTAGAAAAATTTTACCTGTAAAAGAGTTGATGGAAAAAATTGAAAGTCTAAATAAAAAAGTTTTCAAAAAAGATGAGTTTGAAGGATTTTCTACCAGTTTACTGTCGGATATGAAAAGCAAAGAAGAAAATTTTATTGCTTTAAAAAACAAATGCGATCAAATTATTGAAAGCATATTAGAGCTCAAAAGTCAGCTAATTCCTATGTCGGCTCATGATGAAAAACTCTTTGAAATCAGTTCTGAACTTGATACTTTGAAATTTCAACAAAATGAGTTAATGCGTTTTGAGCATGAAGAACATTCCAAACTTGAAGAATTAATTAGAATGGGTGAAAAAATTGACGCACAATATCGACTCCTTTTTGGGAACGGAATGGAAGATAAGGTCAAAGAGAACTTAAAAAAAATACAAGTACTGGATCTCATCTCTTTATTACAAAAATATTCAGAGGGTATAGAAACAAACCGAATCAACGAAATGCAAAGTAAGTATGAAGCTATTAATCACAAGAAGTATAATTTTGTTTTGATGTCTTTGGGAATTGTTTTAACGCTTTTAGGCTTTGTATTAAAACCAGTTCAACAGGTAACTTTGTTAGGTGTTGGCATATTAGGATATAGTCTTGCAAAGTTAATGCCATCAAAAAAGAGAGCAAGAGTCAATTTTGTAGATTTAGATAGGATTGAGGAACAAATTGATATTGCTACACATGGTATTAAATTACCTGAATATGTTTTTAGGGAAGATAGTCAACGCTTTTTAAGTAAACTTGAACAGTTGATCACCTTATTATTTGATGAGGAAGTACTTAATGAAAAATGGGATCAGATTTTAGTTCAAAAACATGAACTAGAGGCAAAACTTGAAGAGTTATTTAAACGTGCCAATTTAGATACGTCTAGAGGTGTTCGATTGACTTTACAATATGCACTACTTCAGATTGACACTTTGATTCAGTCAAATGAGTTAGAAAATGCGAAGAAAATGAAAATAGCACATTTAGAAGACAACTTATTACAAGTCAAATCCGAATATAGTGTAAATGAAGAAGAACTTAATTCAATTTATGAGACTATCAAAAGATTTGGTGAGGGGAACCTTCAATTTGGTAAGGACCAATTGATGAAAAATTTGGAACTTCAAAACAGTATCAAAGTATTCAAAGAAGAGTTAAGTAACTATCAATTTGATTTAGAACAGCTAGTGAATTTTGATGTAATGGACATTGACAAATTAGAAGATGAAATTAGAGTTTTGCAGGTTAGGGATAAGGAGTTGACTGAGGCAATTGTTCAACTTACTTCTACAATTGAGATCATGAAATGCAAGTTTGATTTAGATCGTATTGAAAGTGATATTTTAGCGTGTGAAGAAAATTTACATGAAGTCATTAGAAGGCGTGACGAGCTGATGGTAACGTTTGAGATTTTAAAGTGGTCCGATGAAAAATTCCGCGTTAAAAATCAACCGGATATCATTCATCGCGTGAGTCACTTTATGTCAGTTATGACAGCTCAAAAATACACTCAAGTACTTATTAAAGAAGAGAATAATCAATATGAACTTCAGTTTTTAGTTAATGGTGAATTAATGAGTGCTAAAAGAGCATTTAGTAAAGGTACAATTCAGCAATTATACTTTGCATACAGGCTTGCTGTAATTGAAGCTTTAGATCCAGAAAATCAAATGCCTCTCGTTTTAGATGAAGCACTTATCAATTGGGATCAAAGTCGATTTGATGAGACGTTGAAGATTCTAGATGAAATCTCAAAAGATAGACAAATACTATTTTTTACATGTCATAAAGGAATAGCTTTGCGAATGATCAACCAATTAAACGCAAACTTAATAGAGGTGAATTCATGAGTAAAGAAATTTTAGAACAATTAGAATTTGAAAAAAACAAACGAAAGATTCTCGAACAAACAAATATGATGAAAAAACCTATTGTTACAGAAACAGAAAACTCAAACAAATATGCATGGGAATATGAACTAGATTTTTATAGAAAATCTAAAAGAAAAGACAGATTTTATACTTTTGGTTCTATCTGTGGCATTTTGGCACTTGTCATTTCTCTAATTTTTCATGGCAATGAAATTTTGAGTTTTCTAATGCAATTTTAATGTTTTCCTTAGTGTAAGTAAAGGATTAAGCGTTATGATAGGGAAGAGAATAAAGCACCATTAATCACAATGAAAGGAGGTCATAACGTGATAGAGAATAGTGATGCAAAAAAAGACATAAAATCAGCCGAAGTAACAAAAAAAGACTGTGTCATTGAAGTCAAAGATCTCCGCAAAGTTTATAAGATTGGAAATGAAAAAGTAGTTGCACTTAATAAGATCAACTTGTCAATCTATAAAGGAGAGATTTGTTGTATATTGGGAACTTCTGGTTCTGGAAAATCAACATTACTTAATATGATGGCCGGCCTAGAAAAGCCGACTAAGGGTTCTATAGAAATAAAAGGGAATCCAATTGAGAAAATGAATGAAAAACGTTTAGCGGGATTTAGACAAAAATATATTGGCTTTATATTTCAGTCTTATAACTTATTAGCAGCACTTACGGCACTTGAAAATGTAGCGATGCCTTTAATTTTTCGAAGAGTTCCAAAGGCCAAAAGAGAAAAAATCGCAAAAAAATATCTTAAAATGGTAGGGCTCGAAGAGCGTTACAAACATAAGCCAAGCCAGATGAGTGGAGGACAACAACAGCGCGTCGGGATTGCTAGAGCCTTTGTTGGTACGCCTGAGATTATCTTTGCCGATGAACCTACGGGTAACCTTGATACTAAAACTTCTATAGAAGTTATGCATATTATGTGGAAGATGGCGCGTGAGAAAACACAAACAATCGTAATAGTAACACATGATCCAGAAGTCGCACTTTATGCAGACAAAGTCATTCATATCCGTGATGGAGATATACAAAGTATCGAAGAACGAAGTGTTGATGATGTATATGAAAAGTACATCAAACCTTATGAAGAAAATTATGTACATGTTTAATACACTCAAAAAGTCGAATATTAAGGGGAATAAAATGAAGTTGAACATCAAAAAAATAATGGTAATGATGATGGTTTTAATGTTGACATTAAACTCATTTAGTTTTGCAGTATCAGATCCTTATAAGCCAGTGCTTGGAGTCGTTGCAGATGGAGAACTTCAAGTAGTTAAAGCAGGTGAAAAATCTGAATTTAAGGTAAACATTAAAAATGCTGGATATGTAGTAGCACAAAATGTAAGAGTTAGTATACAAGGGGAACATCCTTTTAGAAGTGATATAGCAAATTTGTCACAAACTTTCTCGTTTTTAAATCCAAATGATTCAAAAGAGTTAATTTTCAATGTAACAACGAGTCCAACGGCTGAATCGAAGATATATGAGTTCAATGTTTTAATTGAGTATAGTAACTTTGATGATAATGGCTACTCAACTACAGAAAAAGTATATGTACAAGTTGATAATGGAAATGTTGAGCCTATCTTAGGTGTTTTTTCTTATGAAACTGGACAAAGTGCTTTAGAGCCAAATACACCAGACTCACTTGTGCTTAAAATCAAAAATTCAGGTGGAATTGTTGCTAAAGATGTAAAAATCACCGCTTCGGGTTTTTCTAACGAAGGTGTAGTTCTATACAAGGATGTTGATACAAAAACATTTGCTGAATTGGGAACTAAAAACACACAGATGGTATACTTTAACGTTATTGCAGGTAAAGATGCTAAGGCAGGTACTTTTCCGATCAACCTTAAAATTTCATATATTGATGAAACTGGTAAAGCATATACTAAAGATTCAATAGCATATGTCACTATGGCGGGAAAAGACTCAATTGATGCAGATTTGGAAATCTCAGATGTTGTTTTTCCAAATGCAGTTAAATCAAATCAAGACTTCGAGGTTGCTTTTACAATTACCAACAATGGTAATGTAGAAATTGCAACAGCAGATGTAAGTTATGATTACCCAGATGTCTTTATTTCAAAGGCAACATCTAGAGTTGTCGTTAAGAATTTAGCGCCTGGGGCATCAAAAACAATGACTTTTAAATTAATGGCAAAAGCTGAGACAGCTACTGAAAATTATCATTCTTATATCAAAGTTGCTTATGTACCAAAAGATGCAACAAATGTAGAACCAGAAACCATTCAAGAATATGTGGGTTTATACGTTGAAGGCAGCGAAACTGATACTTCAAGTAAACCAAAATTAATTGTTGATAATTATAACTACGGCGGTGAATATGTCTATGCAGGACAAAATTATCCGTTGACATTAAATATTAAAAATACAAGTACAACTGAGGGAACAAAAAATATTAAAGTGACTTTAACAAGTGAAGACAATGTTTTCACACCTGTTGATTCATCGAGTTCCTTCTTTATCGCGAGCATCGGACCAGGTCAAGTGTATACACAAACAATTAATCTTAAGACTAAAATTGATGCCAATGTAAAAATTTATACAGTAACGGCTAAGATGGAGTACGAAGATGGTAAAGGTAATGCATATGATGCTAATAAGTCTCCATATGAAGAAAGCGAAGTACTAAGTATTGCTGTAGCTCAACCTGTAAGACTTGAAACAGCGGAGATGGTAGTGCCGTTTGAGATCTATGCAGGGCAACCATTCTATATTGAACAAGAATTTTACAATCTAGGTAAATCCACTATGTACAACATGATTGTTAAACTAGAAGGTGTTGAAACTAACGAAGGCAGTTACTTTGTTGGTAATTTTGAAGCTGGAAAAAGCGAATTCTTCTCAGCTCAAGCGTTTGCTTATGAAAGTGGTTCATTTGAAGGAAAGTTAATCTATACATTTGAAGATGCACTTGGAACCATTTCAACGTTAGAACAACCATTTACTTATATGGTTACTGAGATGCCAACTTTTGAAGAAGGCGGCGGAGAATTCCCGATTGATCCAGGTATGCCAATAGAAGAAGAAAAAAAAGGCATGCCATTATGGCAGATTATCATTGCAATTATTGTTGTTTTGGCAATTGTTGCATTTATCATTCGAAAAGTACTAAAAGCTAAAAAACACAAAAAAGAAATGGAGGAGTTAGATGAATAGTTTTGATTTGGCTTTGATGGGCATTAAGAATTTATTGCGTCGAAAAGCTAGAACTATTCTTACTGTACTAGGTGTAATTATTGGAACTGCATCTATTGTTGTTATGGTTTCGCTAGGTTTAGGGATGAACAAGGCATTTGAACAACAATTAGAGGAGTATGGAAGTCTGACGATGATTGATATCTATGCAAATCAATATCGTATGGAGGGCTCTTCAAGCGCTTCAGATGGACAACTATATCTTGATGATGAAACGATTGCAACTATTGAGGCAATTGACAATGTTGATTTTGTGATTGGCTTCAAAAGATTTGAATCGAAAATCTATGCAGGGAAATATGAAAATTATACCAGTCTCAAGGCGGTAGATTTTGATAAATTATCACTTATGGGTATCAAATTAAGTGAAGGTACGCTTCCGACAAAAGAAGGAAATAACGAAGTTCTGTTTGGCTTTTATGCAAAACAAAATTTCTATGATCCCAATTCGAGGAATCCTTATCAAAATCCACCAGTAGTCGATATTTTCAACACGAAAATTGAAATGCTCCCAACTTCTCAATATTATGATGGGAAAAGACCAAGAGGATTTATACTCACACCAACAGGTATTACTTCTGAACAAGATTATACGTATTCTTGGGATGTGTTTATGGATTATGATAATTATGTAAAACTTAAAACTGATTTTGATAGAAAAAACAAAACAGCTGATCAAAATAATGGCTCAAAAGGTTCGCGTAGCTCTAAAACTAAAGAAAATAAATATGATGAGATGAAAGTAAGCGTGAATAATATCAAAAACGTTCAGGAGGTTCAAGATCAGATTAAAGAAATGGGATATGAAGCCTATAGTTTAACTGATGCACTTGAAAATCAAAAACAAACATCGGGTTTAATTCAAGCAATACTAGGTGGCATAGGAGCAGTCTCGCTATTTGTAGCTGCCATTGGAATTACCAATACTATGGTAATGTCGATCTATGAAAGAACGAAAGAGATTGGGGTTATGAAAGTAATTGGTGCACAATTAAAAGATATAAAAAGACTATTCTTATTTGAAGCTGCAATGATTGGATTGTTTGGTGGAATCCTAGGAATCGGAATTAGCTATGGGATATCTGCAATTATCAATTCGATTTTATCTGGAATGAATGGCGAGTCTGGGTATTATGGACCTGCGTTACTCTCAGACATACCAATCTGGTTATCTTTATCAGGGATGGGTTTTTCAACACTGATAGGTTTAATCGCAGGTTATTATCCGGCCGTTAGAGCGACTAAGTTAAGTGCGCTAGAAGCTATAAGAACAGAGTAGTGAGCAATATTGCATAACATACAAAGAAGAGTTAAACAATTAAGAAGATTGTAGAACAATCAATCTATTGTTTGACTCTTTTTTTCTAGTATAATTTAGCATATAATATATTTGGAGGTACGAAATATGTTGAACCAGTTGACAGAATATCGAATTCAAAATGGGAAACTCATTGTTTCAACCGATATTATAAAGTTTTCACAGCCACCAGTATATGAAGTGATACGTCTTTTGGATGGTGTTCCGATGTTCTTTGAAGGGCACATGGAGAGGATGACTCAATCGCTAGAAATGATTGGAGAAAGCCAAGTGGTTTCTCCAATATCGATTTTAGAAGGACTAAACACCTTAGTATCCAAAACGAATATAAAAGATAACAATATTAGAATTGAAATAGGGAGAGATGAAGAACAGCAGTTTATATGGACGCTTTTTTTTGTGATTTCTTATTACCCCACGACAGACGAATATCAAATTGGTGTTAAAACGATATCACATCAGGTTGAGCGCATTAATCCTCACGCCAAAATTTTCAGAAGTGAATTTACTGAGAAAATCAATCGATTAAAGAAGGAACATAATGCTTTTGAAGTGATCTTGATAAATTCTGAGGGTTATGTTACAGAGGGGAGCCGGTCTAACTTATTTTTTGTTAAAGAAAATTGCGTTTATTCTGCAAAAACAAAAGATGTTTTAGAGGGCATTACACGAAAGAAAATTTTGAAGGTGATTGAAGTAATAGGCGTAAAAAATATAGAGATGAATATTTCTTATGAAAATTTAGCTACATTTGATGCTTGTTTTTTATCTGGTACGTCTATCAATATTTTGCCAATAGCTTCAATTGATAACATAAACTATGCTTCATCAGAACATCCCTTATTAACTCAGATTTTAGAGGCACTAAAAAGTGCTGTAAAAAATGATATAGAAACTACGAGGAGGTTATTATGACTAAGGTACATGAAAGATTTTTAAAATACGTTGCTTTCGATACAGAATCAGATCCAGAATCTGAAACTTGTCCTTCAACAGAAAAACAATTGAATTTGGCTAACTACTTGATAGCAGAAATGAAAGCTATTGGGATAGAGGGTGTAGAACTAGATGAAAACGGGTATGTGTATGGTTATATAAGTGGTAATGCACCGGGACCAAAACTTGCTTTTATTGCTCATATGGATACATCTCCAGATATGTCTGGTGCAGATGTAAAAGCTAAAATCGTAGAAAAATATGATGGCGGTGAAATTGTACTTAATGAATCATTACAAATTAAGATGTCACCAAAAGAATTTGAACATCTAGAACATTATATTGGAAATGATCTAATTGTAACAGATGGTACAACTTTACTCGGTGCTGACAATAAAGCTGGAATTGCAGAAATTTTAACAATGGCAGAATATCTGATTACACATCCAGACATTAAGCATAGTGAGATTAAAATTGCTTTTACGCCAGACGAAGAAGTTGGCCGAGGCGCTAATTTATTTAACCTTGAGAAATTAAATGCAGATTTTGGTTATACGGTTGATGGTGGTGAACTTGGTGAAGTTGAGTACGAAAACTTCAATGCGGCAACTGCAAAAATCAAAATCCATGGTACCAATATTCACCCGGGCTCTGCAAAAGGCAAGATGAAAAATGCGATTCTCATAGGGATGGAATTGCATGCGATGTTACCAACATTTGATAATCCAGCATATACGGAAGCTTATGAAGGATTTAACCATCTTAATGATATCAATGGCTCGGTAGAATTAACTAGCATGCTCTATATCATTAGAGATCATGATATGACGAAATTTGAAGCAAAAAAGAAGATTTTCAAAGAAATTGAGACGTTTTTAAATGCTAAGTATGGCAATGGAACTGTTGAAATTGAAATTGTTGATTCATATTACAACATGAAGGAAAAAATATTGCCTTATTTCCATTTGATTGAAAATGCAATACAAGCTATGGAAAACTTGGAAATTAAACCGATTGTTGTACCAGTTAGAGGTGGAACAGATGGTGCTAGACTTTCATATATGGGGCTACCATGTCCAAATGTTTGTACTGGGGGCCATAATTTTCATGGTAAATTTGAGTATATTCCTGTACAGTCAATGGAAAAAACAGTTGATATACTAGTTGAAATAGTTAAGCTTTATGTTGGAAAGTAGTGGACGACATATACAGCTAAAATTTGATGAACTGTAATTAATAAAAAAGAGCAGTGGGTACCATTCTAATTGTTAAAGAATTGGTACCACTGCTCTTTTTAAAAATAACGTATTAATTAATATCTTTCATCATCTTCATCTCTGTCATCACTTTCTACAGGATCAGATTTTCTTAACATAAATAGACCAACAGCAATAAGTCCAACAAAAAGTATCAAATCATAATTGAGGTTGATAAAATTTTCAACTAAAAAAACGAGAGAAATAGCTGAAAGGACAAAACCTGTTCGGTAATTACTTCTTGGTCTATGGCCATAGTATGCCATCTGTAAGAAACCAATTGCTGGTCCTAAAATATAAAGGGGCCATAATTTTCCTTGAATACCCCAAGTCGTAAAATTGCCTAGTAAAAAAAACAAACCATATGTGAGAAAAGTCGCGCCTGTTAACAAGTTTCTACCACTTGCTGAACCAGCAAAATAATCTCTTTCAGCTTTCGCACCAATATAAACTAAAATGAGTGGCCAAAAATCCCAAAAGCTAAAATGAATAATATGATAATAATCTAGTACTAAAATTCCTCCGGCTATTACTAATAGAATGCCTAGTAGCTTGTTCCTTGACTCGTTCATATAAACCTCCAAAGTATAAGTTCAAATCATTATTTAACTAAAGTATAAAGGATAAAGGTTAAATTCGCGTTAGAACAGAATTAGAAAGCCTTAAAAGGGGGATGAGTTGTTGACTTTTTAAGGTGATTTGATTATAATTAGAACAATATGAAAATGAAATTCTGTGAAAATGAGGAGTAGTTGCTGGAAGTTATAAGAGAGGTGGATTCAAGGCTGTAAGATCTACCAAATGAAAGGCAATGAAGGTCGCATTTGAGAAAGTCTGTTAAAGCAATTTAAGGATTAAATTGTGTGTAGGTAGATTCGGTGAGCACCGTTATATGCATTGAGGTGTCATCTCACATGAGATGGAATTAGGGTGGTATCGCGGATCATTCGTCCCTTTAAGACGGATGTTTTTTTTATTTTTTGTAAGCATAATAATGTTTAAGTAATTATATTTTGGGAGGAAATTATGCAAAGTAAGTACAATCCAAAGGAATTTGAAGATCGAATTTATGAGAATTGGTTGGCGAAGAAAAGCTTTAGTGCTAAAGTCAATCCAGATAAAAAACCATATACAATAGTTTTGCCACCCCCAAATATAACGGGTCAACTTCATATGGGGCATGCATTAGATCAGACACTTCAAGATGTGCTAATTCGCTGGAAGAGACTCCAAGGATATGAAGCACTTTGGCTTCCAGGAACTGATCATGCAAGTATAGCAACTGAAGTAAAAGTGCTTAAGTCAATTGAAGAGAAAGAAGGTCTAACTAAAGATGAACTTGGAAGAGATGAGTTCTTAAAAAGAGCATGGAAGTGGCGAGATGAGTATGGCCGTATCATCGTCAATCAAATGCAAAAGTTAGGTTCTAGCTGTGATTGGGATAAAGAAAGATTTACCATGGACGAAGGCTGTAATCAAGCTGTAACCGAAGTCTTTGTACGTCTTTATGATAAAGGCTTAATCTATCGAGGCAATCGTCTCATTAACTGGTGTCCAGATTGTAAGACGACTTTATCTGATGCAGAAGTAGAGCACGAAGAAAAACCAGGTGCATTTTGGCATGTAAAATATCCTGTGGTTGGATCAGATGAGTTTTTAGAAATTGCGACGACAAGACCAGAAACGATGGTTGCTGATACCGGTGTAGCAGTTCACCCAGAAGATGATAGATATAAACATTTAATTGGTAAGAAATGTTTATTACCACTGTTTAATAGAGAAATTCCGATTATAGCAGATGACTATGTAGAAATGGACTTTGGAACAGGCGCACTTAAGGTTACACCAGCACATGATCCAAACGATTTTGAAATTGGTATGCGACATAATTTGGAACAAATAAACGGCATGAATGAAGATGCTACTATGAATGAAAACGCTGGTAAATACCAAGGTATGGATCGTTTTACTTGTAGAAAAGAAATTGTTAAAGACTTAGAAGCTGAAGGCTACTTAGTAAAAATAAAGGAACATCCACATAATGTTGGTACATGCTATAGATGTAGTACGATTATTGAACCAAGAGTATCAGATCAATGGTTTGTACAGATGGCGCCTTTGGCAGGTCCAGCTATTGACGTAGTTGAAAAAGAAGAAATGCATATTATTCCAGATCGTTTTACTAAAGTATATATGAACTGGCTAGAAAACATTAGAGATTGGTGTATCTCAAGACAACTATGGTGGGGACATCGAATCCCAGCTTACTACTGTGAGTCTTGTCCTGAGATCGTTGTTGCAAAAGAGATGCCTGATGTTTGCCCTAGTTGTGGAGGGACTCATTTTAGACAAGATGAAGATGTACTTGATACTTGGTTCAGTTCTGCGCTTTGGCCTTTCTCTACGTTAGGTTGGCCGAATCAGACACCTGAGCTCGATTACTTTTATCCAACCAATGTACTGGTAACGGGATATGATATTATTTTCTTCTGGGTAATTAGAATGGTCTTTTCTGGTCTTGATTCTATGGGTGAGAAACCATTTGATGATGTATTTATCCATGGTCTTGTTAGAGATGCAAATGGCAAAAAGATGAGTAAATCGCTTGGAAATGGCGTTGACCCTCTTGATGTTATCGATCAGTTTGGAGCAGATGCTCTAAGATTTATGCTTGCAACGGGCAATAGCCCTGGTAATGATCTGAAGTTCCAAGTGGAAAGAGTAGAATCTTCTAGAAATTTTGCAAACAAACTTTGGAATGCTTCTAGATTTGTGATTATGGGTCTTGAAGGAGAATTACCTGAACTTGATGGTACTGAAAAACTCACACTTTCTGATCAATGGATTTTATCTAGACTTGAAACGATGATTGCTGAAATTACAGCAGCACTTGATAAATATGAACTTGGAATCGCAGCGAACAAGATCTATGAGTTTACATGGAATGAGTATTGTGACTGGTATATAGAACTTGCGAAGAAAAGACTTTATGGAGAAGATCTTGAGGCAAAACAAACTGTACAGAAAGTACTTGTTAAAGTTCTTAAAGATATTCTTAGACTTTTACATCCTTTTATGCCATTTATTACTGAAGAAATTTGGAGTTTCATGCCTAATATCACAGGACTTTTAGTAACTGATCAATGGCCAAAAGAAGAGAAGGCTTATCATAATGAAACTGCAGTTGGACAAATGAACCTAATCATGGATGCGATTAGAAATTTAAGAAATGTTCGTGCTGAAATGGATGTTGTACCATCAAGAAAAGCAAAATGTATGATTCTTGCTTCTGATGAAAGTGTTGCAAAGATTTTATTAGAGCAGTCAGAATATTTAATAACACTTGCTTCATGTTCTGAGGTTATTGTTGTTGCTGATAAAAATGAAGTGCCTGAAGATTCTGTTTCAGCAGTTATATATGGCGCAGAGCTTTATTTGCCACTTGATGACTTAATTGATTTTGAGAAAGAGATGGAGCGATTAACCAAGGAAAGAACAAAACTCGAAAAAGAAGTTGAAAGGGTAATTAGCAAATTAAACAATCCTGGTTTTGTAAACAAAGCGCCAGCACAGTTGCTAGAAGAAGAACGTCAAAAGGAAACTAAATATCAAGAAATGTTAATGACAGTTAATGCTAGAATTGAAAGTATATCTACGAAAATAAAGTAGACAATTGAGGTATGCGATGACATATGAAGAAGCACTAGCTTTTATACACGGAACGTATAAGTTTGGCAGTAAACTTGGACTCGATAATATCAAAAACTTGTTAGAGAGACTTGATTCGCCACAGCTAAAATTAAAATTTATTCATGTAGCGGGGACCAATGGGAAAGGATCTACGAGTTCTTTTATCCATTCTGTGTTGGTAAAATCGGGATATAAAACTGGGCTGTATACTTCGCCTTTTATAGAGACATTCAATGAACGTATCAGAGTTAATCATACTTTAATCACAGCAGATGAACTTGCTAAGTTTACTTTGGAAGTTAAAGTACAGATAGATAATATGGTTGCTGAAGGCTTCAATCATCCTACGGAGTTTGAAGTTGTTACCGCAATTGCTATGCTTTATTATGTGTATCATCAATGTGATGTAGTGGTACTAGAAGTTGGTTTAGGGGGAAGATTAGACGCAACAAATGTAATTGAAACTCCGTTAGTATCTGTAATTACACCGCTTGCTATTGACCATACTGAATACCTTGGAGATACAATCGAAGCAATTGCACTTGAAAAAGCAGGTATTATTAAAAAAGGTGGGATAACAGTCAGTTATCCCCAAACCCAAACTGCTCTAGAGGTGATTAAGAGCAAATGTGCTGAAATGAATAATCAATTGCTAACAGTAGATTTTTCGAGTTTGTCAGTTATAGATGCAGCCCTCGGTAATCTTGAGTTTGAATTTGAAGATAAAAAGTTTTCACTTTCTTTATTTGCACCTTATCAAGCTGAGAATGCATCTGTTGCCATCAAGACAATAGAAGTACTTGTTGAACGTTTTGGTTTTGAAATTAACGGTGAAGCATTAAAAGAAGGTCTTAAGATGACAAAGTGGATTGGAAGGATGGAGATTCTATCTGATGATCCCTTTGTCATCATTGATGGCGCTCATAATTTGCATGGCATTAGAGGTCTTGTAAATAGTCTAAAGATCATTAAGAAAGATTATAAAGTAGTAGGACTTGTGGGGATTTTAAAAGATAAAGATATAGACGGTATGATTAGCGAAGTAGCACCGTTTCTAGATGCAGTTATTATTACTCGTCCTGATAATCCAAGAGCATTGTCTTCTGATGCATTGAAAGTAGCCTTCGAAAATCAAGGCGTGACTGTGATTTTTAATTCAGAAAGTATTCAGGAAGCCATCAAGAAATTATATGAAGTACATCATAATTCTGATGAAAAGGTACTTTATTTAGGATTTGGTTCACTCTATATGATTGGTGAAGTAAGAACTGCAGTTTTAAAAGCGTTATAAAATATAAAAAACACGCAATTTGAGGCGATCCCTTAACAGGAAAGCCACTCATTTTGCGTGTTTTATTTTTATGGTTTAGTGACTGGAAAAGCAAAAGCTCGTATAGCGACACTAGCGTTTGGACGAATTTCAGTAAGGTCTACAAAGTTTGTTTCAGATCCAATAAAACCTTGTCCAGGTGCAGCGAAAACATTGTAACTGATTCCTGGGTACGGTGCTTCAATAGGTAGTATGAAATTTTGTTTACCTTCATACTTAACAGCAACCCAAAACTTTTCATCTTTTATAAGTGGTAGACCAACGGGGAGCGTTAAGGTGTGATAACCTTTTTCAAGCAGTTTGGTTTCATATATGGGACTTTGATCAAGTGACATTGGAAATTTTGAATTGCCAGTATATATTGAAATGTGAATATTTTCCTCATTATTATATATGCCAACTTGAGTTAATATGCTATCTGATTTAGCTGTAAAATTATTGATACCAGTTACAAGTGGTGCATCATTAAAATTTTCATAATGTGTTACGCCAGTTGTATCATAATAGTAGCTTTCTTTGGAGGGGGAATAATCAGTTATGGGGCTTATTTTATCTATTGCATAGACATATTCTTTAATATGCACGTCTTCATAAGAAACATAAAAGAAACCATTATCACCCCAACTGTTTCCAAAGCTGTTCTGTGCAATAAAAGCACCGTCTTTGGTAGGAGATTCAGTGAAATTTAATTTGCTATATTGATCATCCCAACCAACAAGTACCAGTTCATGTGTTCTTCCTTTTTTATCATTGCTATTAAAGTAGGCGTTAGTCGTTTGGTTGTAAACAGCTTCATCACTTTCATTTAAATAGATAGAAGTTAAAACCGCACCATTTTCTATTATATTTTCCTTCATTTTATTGATATTATTATTAAACTCAAGATACTCATCTAACTGATAAGGAACTTGATCTAGAACGGACTCGCTACCTGCTCGGGTAGCACTTTCGATAACTGGACCTTTTTTGTTAAGAAAGTAGATCGATGATGCTTGGAAATTACCGCCACTTGCATAAGTGGATTTAATGGGTGTATTTTCAATGAGATGTGATTCTGAAAAGTTCAAAGTTTCATGGTATTGCTTTTCAACAGCTAACTCGAATAGTGTGTTTGCTGCGAAAGCCCAACATGAAGCTGCACTCCCTTGATCTCTGACAAAATTTGACTGATCAACTTTATCATAAGTATTATAAGTGGTGGGGTATCTTTTGTTATAGGTAGTTTCTGTGAGAATCTCCAGATCGACATTGGCCTGTATCGTGATTTTAGAACGTAGTATCGGTGTGAACTCTATAGCGACATAAGGTACGTTCGCAAACTGATAGATAGGTTTTTCTGAATAAAGCGTGTATCCAGAGGCCCTAATTTGAAAACTTGATAAATTGAGGATGCTAGAGGATGATGGAGAACCAAAACTCCTTTCCGTTATCATGTTTTTTCCAATTGAAGATCTATGGGTGAGAATCACTTCGTTGTTTTCTGTTTGATGCATTGAAAAACCCAAGACTTGGGTAAACTCAGGTGTTAAAGGATAATAAATCACACCATTAATAAGAACCAGTGGATTTTTTAATGCTTGATTTGAATATGAGTTCCCCCAAATTACTATATTTCCATCTAAGATGCCTATTTTCATGGGGATATCAATTGATTCATTTGCAGATGAAATTGAAAAAGTACTAGTAATTAAAGCGAGTAATATAGCAGCTGTTATAAACCGCTTATATGCTTTTGTTAGTAGTTGCATTTAATTATCCTCCTGATATTAAAAAAATGATACAGGCTATTGCTCTGTATCATCAACAAGTTTATTTAAAATATCACCATATAGATACTGGGCTTTTTTTTCCCAATTCTCACAGATTTGTTTAGCGTGTTTATTTGAAACAACATTTACTTTAATATCCATTAAGGTATATATACCTTCTTTTACAGATAAATGAACGATGTAATCGTTATCGTCTTCTTTATAGTAGTCAGCAGTGATATTGGTCTTAATGACAAAGGACTTTTTTTTCATGTCAACGCTATCGTTGATAGTACGTCTAAGTGTTTGTGAGACACGATCAGAAAACAGTTCTAAAGTATTTCTACCGCTCTCGGTAATGATATAATAACGGTCACCTTCACTCATACTGTATTCAAGCATGGAAGTTGCTACGAGGTCGTTTAAGTATTGTTGTAAATCGAAATAGTTCATAATATCATGCTCTAAAATAAAGTCTGTTAACTGTTGATTCGTAAGTGGAACTGAGAATTGATTAAGAATATATAAAATAATTATTTTAAATTTAAGTTGCTGATCCGAGCTGATTTTCAACAGAGCGGCCTCCTCTTTGAATATGGTTACAGATGATAGTATAGCATAGAATTTAGAAATTTCAAAACGAAATTGACAACTTAGTTGGAATCATTTGTGTTAAAATAATAGTACATAGTTTGTCGTTTCAAAAAACTATTTTTAATAAGGAGGATGCTATGGGAAGTATTAAATATGAATGGATTGGAATTATCTTTTTTTTCATTATTCTAGTTTCGATTCAGTTTTCATTAAACAAAATCATCATATTATTAAAAGAATTGATTCAGATATCAAGGTCAAAAAAATAAGTATATATATTAACAGCAGCCCTTGCAGGCTGCTGTTTGTAATTTTATATCTAATTATTCGCATTTATTTTACAAGCATAGTAAAGAGGACGTAGATATAATGTGCTGAGATTCCAGCCATTAAGCCACCAACTGTATGAGAAATAATTGCTTTAGATGCCAGTTTTCTTACGTTAAGTGCATCCATCATCCCAACATGTGTACTTAAATAACCACTAAAACACATGCCCATGGCAGTAAATACAGCGACATCATTAGGTCCGATTAGGCCTTTAACAAGGAAGTCCTTTACAAGACCCATAGCAGCACCAACTGAACCGAGAGCGGTAATTGGGAAAGCTATTGCTTCTGCGCTTGTAAAACCAAATAGAGGGTCTAATATACCGCTTAGAAGTTCCCCGATTTTAGGAAATAAAGCAACACCTTCTTTTTTTGCACCAGTATAGATGGCAACACCATTGACTGTCTCTGCAGGACCAAAAGTGAATATCATAACTAGAGTACAAATTACGACAACACCAGGAATTATTGCCAGTCCAAGTTCAACACCACTTTTTCCACCTTCTAGAGTTGCATCAAGCACACGTTCAAAAAGATTACCCACTCGGACATCTCTTACTTTGTTGAAGTCCTCATAATCCATCTTTTCTCTTTTTTGTCCTTTAGGAATGTTGTAATACTTCTTGGTAAAACCTGTCATGATACGAACGCTTACAATACTACCTATTATGGCACCAAAGTTTCCAATAACAACAGGTGCAATGAACTCCGTACCATCTCCAAGACCAATCATAAAAGTACTTACAATTAATCCCATGCCAAAAGCAGTACCAAGATTACATAAGGTTGGAATTTCGTAATTTTTAAAATACTTTTTAAAACCTTTATCGTGTGCAAGGGAAATAATCGCAGGATTATCTGAGAGATAAGTTGTGATCATACCTATAGAAGCTGCACCGGGTAAACCATAGATGGGTCTGATAATTGGTGAAATAATCTTATTGATTAATGCGACAACACCAAATTCAGATAAAAGTGCAGCAAATGCACCTGCTAAAACTGCGATTGCCATAATAAAAAATACGACGTCAATCAAAAGATAGTGAGCCGTATTCATAATAGTGTTGAACATCTTGTCGACCCCCATAACCGATCCAAGATAGCTAAATACAACACCTGCAATAAAAATAAAGACAAAAGTTTCCATCGTTATTGCTTTCTTCACTTTTGTGTCGTGTTCCATGTGTAATCCCCCTTCAAGTAGTTAATTTCATTGTACTATTTCTGTGTGCAAATTCACAATATTTTCTGACATTAGGCTGATTAATTTCTTGTAATAATTGTTAATTTTTTTGAAAGTGTAAATTCACTTGAAAAACACAGGCCACTACTATAAAATATTGATAATCACTTAGTTGAAAATTGGAGGTAAAAATGGGAATTGAGAATAAGAGAAGAGAAATCTTATTATCAAAAGAAAAAATTGATGAAAGAATAGAAGCTCTAGGCAAAACATTAACAGAGGATTATAAAGATAAGAATTTACTTGTAATCTCTTTATTGAAAGGAAGCTTTATTTTTACAGCTGACCTAGTAAGAAAGATTGATTTGCCTGTTCGAATAGAATTTATGACAACATCAAGTTATGGTCACAGCGAGGAGAGTACAGGTCAACTAAAGATCGTACAAGATATTACAGCTGATGATCTTTCTGAGTTTGATGTCCTCATAGTAGATGACATTACTGACTCTGCACTTACAATGACTGGTGTTATGGCGATTTTATCAAAGCGAAATCCTAAAAGTCTTAAAGCATGCGTTTTATTAGATAAACCTTCAAGACGAAAAGTATCGTATGTACCAGATTATGTTGGATTTGAAATTCCAGATATGTTTATAGTGGGATATGGTCTTAACTATGGCGATTATTATCGTAATATTGACCATGTATTTGCTTTTGTAGACTAGTTATGGAACAACTAAGTAGCGAATAGTAAGAGGCTATCTTAATGCGATTTTATCGCGCCAAGATAGCCTCTATTAATTTTGTCATTCGGTTTATCTTAAGTCATCTAACAATTGTGTTTTGCTAATTGTTTGATCATCTTTTAATTTAATAACTTTTGCAGGTGTTCCTGCGACCACTGCACCACTAGGGACGTCTTTTGTAACCACAGACCCAGCTGCGACTACAGCGCCTTCTCCTACTCTGACACCTTCTAATACAACACAGTTAGCACCTATCAGCACATTGTCTTCAATAACAACTGGTGTTGCACTTGGTGGCTCGAGTACACCAGCGAGTACAGTTCCAGCACCAATATGACAATGATCACCAACGTATGCTCTCGCACCTAGAACGGCATTCATATCGATCATAGATGCTTTTCCAATATGTGAACCAATGTTGATCACTGCCCCCATCATGATGACGGCTTGGTCTTCAATCTCAACACGATCCCTAATTAAAGCGCCAGGTTCAATTCTTGCGTTAACTGTTGTTAGATCAAGCAGTGGAATCGCAGATAAACGGCGATCGTTTTCTAGCTCATAAAAGAGAATTTTACTTTCGTTTGTATTTAAAAACGCTTTGATATCATCAGCTTCACCAAAAGCAGTATAAAAAGGACAATCGCCAAAGAGCTTGACTGTATCGCTGTATAAAGATTCATTTACTTGGATATATGCTTTCATCGGTGTCGTTTTTGTTGCATTTTTAATAAATTTTGCTATCTCGTACGGGTTAGTTAAATCGTATTCTTGCATGATACCTCCTTGTGTTTAACTATGTGTAACGTATATTTTCAATTTAAAGTAATGAGTTTAACTTTTGTGCAACAAGATCATCCATGTTATATAAACCGGGAGTGCGGCCAACTAAGAATTTTGCAGCATCCAGTGCGCCTTTTGCAAAAACTGAACGGCTTAGTGCTGAGTGTGAAAGCGTAACTAGTTCTTCTGCACCTGCAAATAAAACTTCGTGTTCACCAACGATATTACCACCTCGAATAGAATGTACATTTATAATGGACTGGTCTTTTGAGCCATGTGCACTTCTACCAAGTTCGATTATTTTAGGATCTTGTAAGCCTTCATTTACTGCATCGGCCAGCATAATTGCTGTACCACTAGGTGCATCTAATTTTCTATTGTGATGCTTTTCAATTATTTCAATATCAAAATCATTTTCAAGCACACTAGCAGCCTGTTTGACTAGACGCATCAAAAGATTGATTGCTAAAGACATATTTCCAGATTTAAAAATTGGAATTTGAAGTTTTGCTGTTTCAATATGATCAAGCGTTTTTTCTGTCAAACCTGTTGTACATAAAACAACAGGTATTTTATGATGTTGTGCAAAGTGCAATAAATCATCTACAATGCTAGCAGTAGAAAAATCGATGATACAGTCTATAGGAAAGTCAACAGATTCAAAATTTGAAAAAACCTTAAATTGATTATTTTCTCTTTCGATCTCTACATGTCCTAATCCACCAACTATTTCTATTTCAGGAAATGCTTTTGCCTGCGCAACAACATTTTTCCCCATGGCACCAGTGATCCCGCAAATAAATAAGCGAATCATCTTGACACCTCAAGAGCTAACATCACTTTTTCCAGTTGTTTAACGGTGCTATCAAGAGCAGGTGTTAGCGGTAGCCTGACATTTCCTACTTCAAAACCAAGCATTTGTACTGCAGCTTTAATTGGTATTGGATTGACTTCAGTGAAGACCGATTGAGCCATGGGATTAATTTTGAATTGAAGCGCTTTCGCCCCCATATAATCATTGTTTAAACAGCTTGATGTTAGTTCATGAACTAACTTTGGTATAATATTGCCAACAGTAGTTATTACTCCGGCACCACCAAGAGCCATAATTGGCAGTACATGGTCGTCGTTTCCAGAATAGATATCAAATGTAGGAGGTACAAGTCTGAATAGTTCAGTAATTTGAGTGATATCTGCACTAGCTTCTTTGATGCCTACTATATTTTCAATTTCTGATAGTCTTAAAACCGTTAGAGGTAACATATTAACAGAAGTTCTCGAGGGTACATTGTACAGGATCAAAGGCAAATCTACAGCATTTGCAATTGCTTCAAAATGTAAATAAAGACCTTCTTGTGTACATTTATTGTAATAAGGCGTTACGACCAAAAGTCCATCAACACCACATTCCTTTGCGAGTATGCTGTTCTCAATAGAAGTTTTTGTGCTATTTGTACCGGTTCCTGCGATAACTGGGATGCGTTTGTTAACATACTTGACTGTCTCTGTAAAAAGAATTTTCTTTTCAGTTAGCGTCATTGTTGACGCTTCACCAGTAGTGCCACTGATAATAAGGGCATCTGTACCTTCAGCAATATGCCAATCGATTAATTGGTATAGAACTTCTAAATTTAGGGTATCTTCACTGAAGGGTGTAACTAATGCAACACCTGAACCTTTAAAAATACTCATATTAAGTTCCTTTCAATTAATGTTTCAGCGATCTGAATCGCGTTAGTAGCAGCACCTTTCCTGATATTATCTGCAACAATCCAAAGATTGATACCATTTTCAAGGCTTTCATCTCTTCTAATTCTACCTACATAAACTGGATCAGTTCCAGCAGCAGAAGCGGCAAGAGGATATATCCCGTTTGCAGGATCGTCTTGTAATACCAATCCTTTTGAACTGCTTAATAATGATTTAATTGCCTCAACTTCAAAAGGTTTTTCAAGTTCAATATTGACGGATTCGCTATGGCTATAAAAGATCGGCACACGTACAGCGGTAGCAGTAATTTTAAGTGCGTCATCTTCAAGGATTTTTTTGGTTTCATCGATCATTTTCATTTCTTCTTTTGTATAGCCATTTGATTCAAAAACATCTATCTGTGGTAAACAGTTACCAGCAATAGGATGCGCATAACAGCTTAATGGATTATTACCTTTTAAGCCTTCTTCTAAATCATAAACACCTTTAACACCAGAACCTGATACTGCTTGATAAGTAGAATAGACAATTCTTTTAATGCCAAATGCTTCATATAATGGTTTAAGCACTACCATCGCTTGTATAGTAGAGCAATTTGGATTTGCAATGATATTTTTGTGGTTTTTAAGGACGTGTGGATTTACTTCTGGTACAACAAGAGGGACATTTGGATCCATTCTCCACGCGCTTGAATTATCAATAACGACAACACCTTTTGCGGCAGCAATCGGTGCGAACTTCAAGCTGATATCTCCACCAGCAGAAAAAAGTGCAATATCAATATCTTGATCAAATGACGCTTCGGTCAATTCTTCGACAACATATTCCTTACCTTTACAGACAACGATTTCGCCAGCTGATTTTTTTGATGCAAAGCAAAAAAGTTTTTCAAATGGGAAATCTCTGTCTTCTAGTACTTTTAAAAATGTTCTTCCCACCATGCCAGTTGCACCGACTACAGCCAAGTTGATTTTTTTCATAAAAACCTCCTAAATATAATTGTTTTTTTTGTTAACAGCGCTAACCTTGAATACTTAATCCATATCATATAAAATATAATAATGATTGACACTAAGGTGATGTCCAAAGATGGGTTAATTAGTTCCCAATTATATTGTATACATGCAGTCTTTTGGATAATTATATATATACTATCACTATGAAAAAGTGACGTCAATAATAAAAATAATGTTATACGAGGTGAATATGACAATACTAGAGCAATTAAAAGAAAAAGTTTACGAAGATCGAAAAGCATTACACCTTATTCCAGAAGCTGGATTTTGTGAATATAAAACCAGCGCGTATATACAAAATGTTTTAAAAGAATTGGATGTTGAATACGAACTTGTAGGTGGTACTGGTATTGTTGCGCTTTTTAAAGGGATTTCACCAACACAAACACTTGCATTTAGAACCGATATGGACGGCTTATCTGTTAAAGAAGAAAGTTCATTTGAAACACATTCAACCCATGATAATTTTATGCATGCCTGTGGTCATGATGGGCACATGGCAATGATGCTTGGACTAGCTAGAGTGCTTTCGAGTAGTGATGTTAAAATAGTAGATAACATACTCCTTATTTTTCAACCTGCTGAAGAAGGACCTGGAGGGGCTGAAGTTTTAGTCAATGAAGGGATACTTGAAAAATACAATGTTTCAGAAATCTATGGTATTCATGTTTTCCCATCGGTAGCGCAAGGAAAGATTGGCCTTTGCCCTGGTCCTATGATGGCGATGACTGGTGAATTTGATATAGATATTTATGCAAGGAGTGCACATGGCGCCATGCCTCATACTGGTATAGATGGTATTGTAATTGCGAGTGAAGTTATTTTAGGTCTTCAATCAATAGTTAGTAGAAATATTAGTCCAATTAATCCAGCTGTTTTAACAATAGGGAAAATGGATGCAGGAGAACGTCGTAACATCATAGCTGGAAAGGCGAGACTTGAAGGAACAATACGAGCTTTTGATAAAGTAGTGTACAATCAAATTAAGACAAGAATGACAAAGTATTTGGCTGGTATTGAAGCTGCATACGAAGTGAAAATCGAAATCGAATATAGAGATATGTATCCACCTGTGGTTAATGATCAAAGGCTTTTCACAGAGTTTGTAAATTTTCATGGCGTACAGTGTGAAGTCATTGAACCACAGATGATTAGCGAAGATTTTTCCTATTATCAAGAAAAAGTACCGGGGCTTTTCTATTTTGTGGGGACATATAATGAAGAAAAAGACTATGTATATCCCTTGCACAATTCGAAATTTAATTTTGATAACAGGATATTACTCGATGGTATGCAGTCCTATATCAATATCTTAACATATAAAGGTAGTATCCAAATATAGGAGGACATATGAGTGAATCAAAAATTAGACAACGTGTATTCTCTATAAAAGAAGCCAATATATTTTTTATCCTATTGGCATTGCTCTTTCTAACTGTAGGAGCATATGTTCAGAGCAGAGAACTTATCTCAGGACTACTGATCACAGAATTTGGATTAATGGCAATTCCGATTTTACTATATGCATTTATAACAAAAAAAGATGTGAAGAAAGTCTTTAGATTTAAAAGTATACCTTTTAG
The DNA here is from genome assembly GCF_029914245.1 of Fusibacter bizertensis. GTDB lineage: Bacteria > Bacillota > Clostridia > Peptostreptococcales > Acidaminobacteraceae > Fusibacter_C > Fusibacter_C bizertensis. The sequence continues at coordinate 40,706 of NZ_JARYZI010000003.1, read as the reverse complement.
TGCTGTGCTCAAGATTATCATTTTAGCAGCATTATTGCTCCCTACAGTTGCAGTTGCTAATTTAATTACGATATTTTTTATTGAGTTGTTTGGTGATTCGATTGTATCAGTGATTCCAACAGCATCAAATAGTGCAGAGTTTGCACTACTTTTTGCTGTAATTGCAGGTTCGGCTGGTATCTGTGAAGAAATATTTTTTAGAGGTGCTATACTCAATGCTTATGAGAGCAAGCTAGGGAGAAAATGGGGCGCGATTTTTAGTGGACTTTTATTTGGAATATTTCATTTTAACCCGCAGAATTTTTTAGGTCCAATCATTCTTGGAATTATGTTTTCATATCTCGTACAATTGACGGGTTCGATATTTTCAGGCATGATTGCCCATATGACGAATAATGGTATTGCAGTTACTATGGGATTTATAACGAATCTTTCTTCATCTAGTGGCGTCATCCCTCAAGAATCAAATGAATTGATTTTTAATACGCCAAGTGTTATACTAGGCGTTATGGTTTTCTATGTTTTAATTGGTGCAGTATGTATTATAGGTATAAAAGGATTACTGAAAAGTCTGCGAACTCAGTTTCCACGGTTAGAAATGACAAATGGAATTGTAGATGATGTAGATAGATCTGGTGATCAGAGCAATTATTTAGAAAACATAAATCTTGAAAAAAATTCGGATAGATATGGACCACTATGGGAGAACAAACCACTTAATATTAACCCAATTGAGTTATTACCTATCGTGCTGGCGATGATGATGTATGGGCTCGTAATCTATTTGGCTTATTTTTAATTTAAGGAAGATAATATGGAAATTTATAGAGAGTTCGCTTCAGTTTACGATCTAATGCAATATGATATTGATTATCCTTTGTGGATCAACCAATTAGATAGTATTGCAAAAAAGCATATGACTAATCCAAGGAGTATACTTGAGTTAGCCTGTGGCACAGGGACAATTAGTGTTGGCTTATCACAAAAGGGATATCTATGCGAAGCACTGGATATTTCAGAAGATATGCTCACAATTGCTCAAAGTAAGGCCTATGACTGTGGTGCTAAGATTAAGTTTTATCATCAAGATATGGCGAATTTTAGTACGAAAAAAAAATACGATATGGTTTGTTGTATGTGTGATGGCATGAACTATCAACATGATATCGATACTTTATCAAAAGTAATGCAACAAATTAACCTCCATTTAAATGAAGAGGGGGTTGTTGTGTTTGATTTGAGCTCAAAGTATAAATTAAAAGAAATAATTGGTAATAACACTTTTGCCGAAACTTTTGAGAGTGAAGCATATATATGGGAAAATGAATATGATGAAACACTCAATCTCTTGAATTTCTCATTAACTATATTCAAAGACGAAGGCAACGGATATGAGAGATATGAAGAATTCCACACTCAAAGGGCATATGAAATAGAAGATGTTTTAACTGTTATCAACCCATTTTTTGAGGTGTTGGATATCGTTGATGGCGATAGTTTTAAACAAAAGCATGAACAATCTCAAAGAATTTGTTTTATATTAAAAAAGAAAACTGAAGTTCAAATTACGGAGGCAAAATGAAAGGTAAATTAATAACAGGGATGTCTGTTAATAGGGAAGTAAGAATTTACGTGGCACAGACAACAGAAATGGTAGAAAATGCGAGAACGACACATGATTTATCACCTATCTCTGCAACTGCACTTGGTAGAACGATTACTGCTGCATCGATGATGGGAATGATGAGTAAAATAGACAAAGAAAAAGTAACGTTACAAATCAAAGGTTCAAATGAAATAAAGCTCATGGTTGCTGTTGCGGATTCTCATGGAAATGTGAAGGCTTATATGAATAATCCTCAAGCTGTTAATATCTTCGACGAGCACGGAAAACTTGATGTAGGAACAGCAATAGGCAAAGATGGAAAGATCATTGTAATAAGAGACATAGGCATGAAAGAACCATTTTTAGGACAGTGTAATCTAGTATCTGGAGAAATTGCTGAAGATCTAGCACAATATTTTGCTCAATCAGAACAACAGCCTACTGCTGTATCATTAGGGGTAAGTTTTGGAAAAGATGCACATGTAAAATACGCTGGTGGCTTTATCGTTCAATTGCTCCCTGAGACTACCGAAGAAACAATCCAACAACTTGAATCAAATTTAAAGGGAATGCCTCCTTTAACACAACAGTTTGAAGAAGGTTTAACGATTATGCAAATTGCTGGACAAGTCTTAGCTGGTCTTGGTTTTGATGAATTAGAAGAGTATGAACTTAACTACAAGTGTGATTGCAGTAGAGAAAAGATGGAGAACGCACTTATAAGTTTAGGCAAAACTGAAATCAAAGCAATCATTGATGAAGAAGGTGAAGCTGAGCTCGTTTGTCATTTTTGTAATCAAAAGTATATTTTTAGTGAGCTTGAATTAACTGCACTTATAGAAGCGCCAAACGAAGTTCTATCATAAAAGTGAGCATCTATGGGAATAATATTTACAAATGCAGAAGTTGCGGAGAAAATTAGAAAAAATAGTTTTTTTGATAACCATCATGTTGTTGAAATAACGTCAAACCCTAGTGTAGATATTAGAGTTGCGCATCACTGTGATTTATCACTTGCAGTCATTGGTGATAAAATTATATTGGAGCCTAGTATTTACAATTTATACGAAGAATATCTTTTAAGCCTAGGGGTAGAAGATGATCAAATCATATGCGGTAAGACTTTGTTAGATGTGACATATCCATATGATGCTGTATACAATGTGCTCCCGATGAAAAATCATTTGTTTCTAAAAAAAAGCATTACCGATCAAATCATCTTAGATCAAACAAAACTCAATATTATTGATGTCAATCAAGGTTATGCAAGATGCAGTGTATTACCTATAGGGCAAATAGCTGCAATTACATCTGATGGTGGTATGTACAAAGCATTAAAGGAACAGGGCTACAAAGTGCTTAAGATAGAACCTGGAAACATTGCTCTAGATGGGTTTCAATATGGTTTTATTGGTGGTGTGGGTGGTACTGTTGAAAAAAATATAATCATTAATGGATCGCTTGATTTCCATCCAGAAGGCGATCTGATTAGGCAGTTTATCGAAAATCAGAGTTTTAAAGTAGTCGAATTACATCAAGGCTTGTTAGTAGATGTAGGTTCGATTTTATACTATCAGAGATAGAAGGTGTTCAAATGTTAAAACTATTAATATTAGCAAGTATAGGTGCGATTATTGGATGGATGACCAACGTCATCGCAATTAAATTGATGTTTAGACCTGTAAACCCAATAGGCATAAAAGGTACACCATTTGTTATACAAGGGCTTATCCCTAAAAGAAAAGCTGAGATCGCTAAATCAATCGGCGATGTCATAAGTGATGAACTCATATCAATCGAAAAAATAGTCGATAAAATGATTACAGATATGGATAAACAGCAAATTATAAATTTGATTAAACAAAAAGTTATGGTTGTAGCAAATGAAAAGATGCCTTCGATTATTCCATCGATGTTTAAAGGGATGATTTTGCAAAATATCGAACAAATGATTGATGAAAATGGTGAGCAAATTATTGTGGAACTTGGTGAACAATTAAGTCACAAAGCGATAGAATCTATCAATATCAGTAAAATGGTTGAAGATCAAATAAACGCTTATGACTTTGAAAAAATCGAAGAGATGACACTTAAGATAGCGAAAACTGAACTTAAACATATTGAAGTTTTAGGTGGTGTTATTGGTTTTTTTATTGGGATTTTTCAAGGGGTAATTGTTCTGTATGCTTTAAAATAAATTGTTTACAATTATTTTTGTATGGACAGTTGACATTTTTCAGTCAGTAAGCTATCATTATTTTAAATTAATAAAAGCGTTAATAAAGAAGAGTACCATTATATAAACTTCAAGAGAATGAGTTCAGTAGCTGTGAGAACACATAAGTAGCGTAATGGGAAAACTAACTTTTAGCTCAAATTTAGTAAGTGAATACTGAAATGTTTGCGTTAGGCCGCGTTAAGGTCTTTTGAGTGGCTCGTTAAGAGCTATTAGGGTGGAACCGCGATATAACCTCGTCCCTAGCGTATGCTAGAGATGAGGTTTTTTTAGTTTCATCTACCTTGTGATAGAATCCAAGTACTTGTTGTACGAAGATTTTTACTTTGACTTAAGTCAAAAAATAAAAAGGAAAAAAGGAGGTTAACATGATTAAAATTACACTAAAAGACGGATCAGTGAGAGAGGTACAAAAAGGCACAACTGTATATGATGTTGCAGCATCTATCTCTGGAAGACTTGCCAAAGAAGCTGTTGTTGGAGCGGTGAATGGTAAAACCGTCGATTTATCATATAAATTAGAAGAAGACTGTGAACTTAGCATCTTAAAATTCGATGACGCTGAAGGTGCACATGCTTTTAGACATACAAGCTCTCATATTATGGCGCAAGCAGTAAAAAGACTATTTCCAGATGCACAACTTGCAATTGGACCTGCAATTGAAAATGGTTTTTACTACGATTTTGACACTGAACATAAATTTGTACCGGAAGACTTAGATCGCATTGAAGCTGAGATGAAAAAAATTGTAAAAGAAGATCTTAAACTTGAAAGATTCGAACTTCCTAGAGATGAAGCTATCAAATTTATGGCAGAAAAAGGTGAGGCTTATAAAGTTGAACTGATTAACGATTTGCCTGAAGACGCGATTATTTCTTTTTATAGACAAGGTGATTTCGTAGATCTTTGTGCTGGTTGTCACGTGAGTTCGACAAAAGAAATTAAAAGTGTGAAATTAACTTCTCTTGCTGGCGCATACTGGAGAGGAAATGAAAACAATAAAATGCTTCAAAGAATATATGGTACATCTTTCCCTAAAGCTTCTATGCTAGACGCATATCTTGAGATGCTTGAAGAAGCAAAGAAAAGAGATCACAGAAAAATTGGTAAAGAACTTGGTTTGTTCGCTTTGATGGAAGAAGGACCAGGATTCCCATTTATGTTACCAAAAGGTATGGCAGTTAAAAATAATCTCTTGAAATATTGGAGAGAAGTTCATGATAAAGCTAACTATGTTGAAATAGAAACACCAATTATGCTTAACAGACATTTATGGGAAACTTCTGGTCACTGGTATCATTATAAGGACAATATGTATGCCCTTGAGATCGATAATGAAGATTTTGCGGTTAAGCCTATGAACTGTCCTGGATGTATGCTTGTTTATAAAACTGCTATGCGTTCTTATAAAGATTTCCCAATTCGCATGGCTGAAATGGGTAGAGTGCATAGACATGAATTATCTGGAGCCCTTCATGGCTTGATGAGAGTAAGATCTTTCACTCAAGATGATGCTCATATTTTCATGTTGCCAGAGCAAATTAAAGATGAAATTATCGGTGTTGTTAACTTGATTGATGAAGTATATAAAACTTTTGGATTTAGCTACCATGTAGAACTTTCAACTAGACCTGAAAATTCTATGGGAAGTGATGAAGAGTGGAATAGAGCTGAAGAGGCACTGACAGAAGCGCTCGTCGAACTAGGTATTAATTACAAACTCAATCCAGGAGATGGTGCTTTCTACGGTCCTAAAATAGATTTCCACTTGATGGACTGTCTTGGTAGAACTTGGCAATGTGGAACAATACAACTGGACATGCAGTTACCACAACGTTTTGAACTGAGCTATATCGGAAAAGATGGTGAAAAACATCAACCGATAATGATCCATAGAGTTGCATTTGGATCAATTGAGAGATTTATGGGTATATTAATAGAAGAGTTTGCAGGTAAATTCCCATCATGGCTTGCTCCTGTTCAAGTTAAGCTACTCACTATCGCGGATCGACATATTCCATATGCTGAAGAAGTTGCTAAGAAACTTAGAGCTATGGGGATTAGAGCTGAGCTTGATGATCGTGCTGAAAAAATCGGATACAAGATCAGAGAAGCGCAACTTGAAAAAGGACCATATATGCTGATCATAGGCGATAAGGAGTCTGAACTAGGTCAAGTATCAGTGCGTTCAAGAGATATTGGCGAACTTGGAAGCTTAGAGCTCGATGTATTTATAAATACTTTGCTAGCTGAAGTTGCTGAGCGTTCTTTAAAAACAAAATTTGAAAAAATAGATCAATAGGCTTGACACACGATTTCTATCGTGGTATAGTTATTGAGGTTAACAAGTAGAAGTCCGCTTCTCACCATATAACTTTGTGTTCATATGGTTCGTAGTATTTAACAGTTTTGATTGTTGAGTTGCTAACGGCGGATATTCGTATCTGCCGTTTTTATTTTTATAGAACCTAGGGGGTGTATCTTATTAAAATAGCTGAAATCAATGAAGAAATTCGTGACCTTGAAGTGAGACTAATTGGTGATGACAACGAGCAATTGGGAGTTATGTCTGGAAAAGAAGCACTTGCATTAGCGCAAGAGAAAAAACTTGACTTAGTGAAAATTGCACCAGGTGCAAAACCACCAGTATGCAAAATTATGGACTTTGGTAAATTCAGATATGAACAACAGAAGAAAGATAAGGAAGCGAAAAAGAAACAAAAAAGCGCTACACTTAAGGAAATTCGTTTGGGTCTGAATATCGAGAAAAACGATTTAGAAACCAAATCAAAAAATGCAATCAAATTCTTACAAAGTGGTGACAAAGTAAAGGTTTCTTTAAGATTCAAAGGCCGTGAAATGGGTTATACACAGCAAGGATTTGAAGTAATTAAAAAATTTACTGCAGAAATTGAAGGCTTTGGAACACTTGAAACACCTACAAAACTTGAAGGTAGAAGCTTAGTTGCAATCTTTGCACCTAATAAATAAAGCGAGCATTTTGGAAGGAGGAAAGAGCTATGCCAAAAATGAAAACACACAGCGGCGCTGCTAAAAGAGTTAAGAAAACTGGTGGCGGAAAACTTAAGAGAAGTAAGGCGTTTACAAGCCATATTTTGACAAAAAAATCTTCTAAAAGAAAAAGAAACTTAAGACAATCTACAGTTGTTAGTGAGTCAGATATGAAACGTGTTAGAACAATGTTACCTTATTTATAGGATAATTAAATAGAAGGAGGTTTTGAAACATGGCAAGAATTAAAGGCGCAGTAAACGCAAAGAAGAAACATAAAAAAATTCTTAAATTAGCTAAAGGCTTCTATGGCCAAAAGAGCTTAGTATTTAGAGCAGCAAACCCTGCAGTTATGAGATCTTTAAGATCAGCATACGTAGGTAGAAAATTAAGAAAAAGAGATTTTAGAAAATTATGGATCGCTCGTATTAATGCTGGTGCAAGAATTAATGGCTTAAGCTATTCTAAATTCATGAACGGTCTTAAAAAAGCAAACATTGACATCAACAGAAAAGTACTTTCTGAAATGGCAATTAATCATCCAGAAGATTTTGCTAACTTAGTAACTTTAGCAAAAGGCCAATTGTAAAATTGAGTAGAATATAGGGAGTGGATCAAGATAACTTGATACGCTCCTTTTTTACGTTTATCAAATTGTGTTTGTAATTTGGACAATAAGTGTATAGTAAGTTTACACAATCAAAATACTTGAAACACATTTAAATGACTGGGTTAAGTCAAATTAAATTAACCTAAAAAAAGATGATTAAATATGAGGATGTATCTTGTATACATTATTTAAATAGCATATAATGAACGTGTGAATAATTAATAAAGGAGTGTGTGTTTATGGCATTTTTAGACCAAGTAATTGAAATTGCTCGCAAGGACATTCAAACAATTGTATTGCCTGAAGCTTTTGATCCGAGAACAATCGAAGCAACTCATAAGATTATCGAAAAAGGGATTGCTAAGGTTATCTTAGTAGGTGATAGAAATGAAATTCTTGCTGGTGCAGGTGAGTGGAAGATAGACGAAGCAATTTTCATTGATCCAAAGAATTTTGATCAAATGGATGCTTTTGCAGCAGAACTTGCAAATCTAAGAAAAAGTAAAGGTATGACACCAGAAGAAGCTAAAGCTATTTTACTTGAAAGCGAACTGTTCTTTGGTGTGATGTTAGTTAAAATGGGCTTTGCAGGTGGTATGGTTGCAGGAGCTGCAAATTCAACTGCAAATGTATTAAGACCGGCTCTTCAGATTTTAAAGACTGCACCTGGAACAAAACTTGTTTCAGCAGTATTTTTAATGGAAGTACCTAATTGTGAATATGGCGAAAATGGATTGTTTATCTTTGGTGACTGTGCACTTAATCCAAATCCAACTGCTGAAGAATTAGCACATATCGCAATAAGTTCAGCTAAAACTTTTGAATCACTTGTACACACTGAGCCAAAAGTTGCGATGCTTTCATTTTCTTCAAAAGGCTCAGCATCTCATGCTGATGTAGATAAAGTGGTTGAAGCTACTAGGATTGCTAAAGAAATAGCACCTGACTTAGCACTTGATGGCGAACTCCAGTTTGACGCTGCTATCGTTGCTTCTGTTGGTAAGAAAAAAGCACCGGAATCAAAGGTTGCTGGTGAAGCAAATGTAATTATATTCCCTGATTTAGATGCAGGAAATATTGGATACAAGCTTGTACAAAGACTAGCAAACGCTAATGCTTATGGTCCAATATGCCAAGGACTAGCGATGCCAGTTAATGATTTATCAAGAGGTTGTTATGCTGACGATATCGTTGGAACTGTTGCATTAACAGCATTACAAGCGCAAATGCAAAAAAAATAGTTTCTAAAAGTAACTATACTATATTTTAGATGAAATCAAATCGGCATGATCTGTTATATCATGTCGATTTATTTTTGATTTTTTATGTATATTTTGATACAATGTAAGTTGTGAATCAATGAAAAATAAAATGCTTTTACATCATTGGAGGCAGCGATGGAATTAAGACAAAGAATGACACGATCTTTAAAACCGGCACAGATTATGGTATTGAGTTTTGGGGGTGTCATTATCATCGGAGCATTGTTATTAATGCTTCCAATCAGTTCCCAATCAGGACAGATCACATCTTTTATTAATGCGTTATTTACGGCAACTTCAGCAGTTTGTGTTACTGGGTTAGTTGTCGTTGACACTGGGACCTATTGGTCTGTATTTGGAAAAACTATTATTTTGATCATGATTCAAATTGGTGGCCTTGGTTTTATGACCATGACGACGTCAATTGCAATTGTGCTTGGCAAGAGAATTGGCCTAAGAAATCGTATGATCATGCAAGAAGCGCTTAATCAATTTTCGATATCCGGTATTGTTAGACTGACTAAGTATGTCATTATGGCGACCTTCTCTGTAGAAATCGTAGGTGCACTGCTCTTATCTATAAGATTTGTACCGCTTTATGGTTTCAAAAATGGATTTTACTATTCTGTGTTCCACTCGATATCTGCATTTTGTAATGCAGGATTTGATATTATGGGTAATTATCAAAGTCTAACACCATTTGCTCGAGATCCAATTGTAAATATTGTTATTATGGCATTAATTGTACTTGGTGGTATTGGTTTTGCGGTAATTGCAGATTTGTCAACATTTAAAAGTTATAGGAAACTTTCGCTTCATACTAAATTGGTATTGCTAATGACCGCTGCTTTGCTGTTATTTGGTTTTGTTTTTATTTTTGTGCTAGAATTTGATAACCCTAATTCTATAGGGAACTATACATTGGGTGAAAAAATCATAACTTCAATGTTCCATTCGATTACACCAAGAACTGCTGGTTTTAATACATTAGATCTGAATAATATGACAGTTCCATCACGTTTTATTACCATGATCTTGATGTTTATTGGTGGTTCGCCAGGTTCTACAGCCGGGGGGATAAAGACAACCACTTTTGGCATGTTAATCCTATATGTAATTTCGGTTTTTAGAGGCAGCGATGATATCAATTTCTCAAATCGTAGAATTTCAAAAGAGGCGGTTAGCAAAGCCTTGGCAATTGTGTTTATATCTTCATTTTTAGTGGTGATTATGACTTTCATGATGACTGTGTTTGAGGGTAATTTTTCATTAGAACAGATTGTATTTGAAACGATGAGTGCATTTGGTACCGTAGGTTTATCTTTGGGAATTACACCATATTTAGGTGTGATGGGTAAAATTATTTTAACAATTATGATGTTCCTTGGTAGATTAGGTCCTTTAACAATTGTTATTGCTATTAGCAAGAAAGCTTCTCAAAATAAAAAAGACTTATTAAGATATCCAGAAGGTAAAATAATCGTAGGTTAATCAAATGATGCAATTATATAAATTCGGAGGTATAATGTGAAGCAATTTGTTGTAATAGGATGCGGAAGATTTGGTCAAAGTGTCGCAATTAAACTCGCTGAATTAGGAAGCGAAGTAATGGTCGTAGACGATAAAGAAGATGTTATTCAAAATATAGCCAATAAAGTAACTTATGCAGTACAAGCAGATGCAACTGATGAAAATGCAATTAAAGCACTTGGAATTAGAAATTTTGATGTTGCAATTGTTACTATCGGCTCTGACATACAATCATCTATACTGGTGACTTTGTTGGTTAAAGAGCTTGGAGTAAAGCACATTGTTGCAAAAGCTCAAAATCCAGCTCATGCGAAAGTGCTCTATAAAATAGGTGCAAATAGAGTTGTATTCCCTGAAAAAGAGATGGGTGTAAAAATAGCCAAGAGTTTAGTTTCTAGTAATGTACTTGACTTAATTGACTTAGCACCAGAATATAGCATCTTAGAGATTAAGATGAATGATGAGTGGGTTGGGAAAACACTTGTCGAAATTAACATGAGACGACGCTATCAGATATCCGTTATTGCAATTAGAAGAGATGATCATGTGGATATTAACGTTGAACCTGATCGTGTACTTTTAAAAGACGATATTCTCATAGTAATTGGTAACAATGCCGATCTTAAAAAAATAGAGAAAAATTAAAATTTGTGACGTCCTTGAGACGTCACTTTTTAAAATTGGAGGCAATAATGAACAGCTCAATTAATGAGATTACTTCAAATAAAAATAAGTATTTCAAAAGATTTAAGTCACTCAATATGAAAAAGTATAGAGAATCTGAGAGACTTTATTTGCTTGAAGGGCAACGGTATATTGATACAGCAATTGAGCTGAAACTAAAGTTTGAAGCATTATTGTTTGATATAGATTCTTGGAATCAAATGGAACTGAAAGCCCAAAACTTTTATCTGGAAGCTGCAGAAGTTTTTGTGTTTCCATCTCATCTATTTAAAGAAATAACTCAAACAGAACAGTCTCAAGGATTTTTAGGTGTTATAAATATGCCAGAGGTATTGGAAATTGATTTCATTGAAAAATCTATGGCAGATAAAACAAAACTCAATATTTTACTACTAGATCGCGTGCAAGATCCTGGTAATTTAGGTACGATTATCAGAACTGCAGATGCAGCTGGAATTGAATTTGTTTTATTGGCTAAAGGAACTGTTGACGCTTATAGTCCCAAAGTAGTAAGAAGCACTGCAGGCTCTATTTTAAATATTAAATTAATCGCACTTGAAGAAGTTGAGGTAGCTATTTCAGAATTGAAAACATATGGTTTTAATATAATTGCAACAGCACTTGAGGGTGCAAAGGACTACGGAGAATCAAGCTGCTATAAGTCACGTAATTGTTTGATAATTGGCAACGAAGCCAATGGTGTGTCAGCAGAAATCCTTAACATGGCTGATAACAAAGTTAAAATACCTATTTTTGGTAAAGCGGAGTCCTTAAATGCTGCAGTAGCAGCAGGTATAATGATGTACAAACTTAATTCGCTGTAAGAATAACTAGAAAAAAACTTGTTCACGTTTTGAAATTGTGTTATGATAGCGATATTGAAAACATGTAAAATCTGTGAAAGAGAGAGTAAGTTTTTTATCGACACAAAGAGAGGGAGAGAATGGTGAGAATCTCCATGTTGATGAGGCTGAAGTTCACTCTGGAGATGTGCTCTTGAAATTAGTAGGGAGTAACGTAGTCCGCGTTAAGGAATCGAGTGAGTTGCGTTATAGCAATTAATTTGGGTGGTACCGCGGAGATAACTTCGTCCCATTAGGGGATGAGGTTTTTTTGTGCTTAAAATAAGGTGTAGGAGGATTTGGAAATGAAAGAAAAACTGCAAGCTTTATTGCTACAAGCTAAAGAAGAAATAGTAAATGCTAAAGCTTTAAAAGAGCTTGAAGACTTAAGAATCAAATACTTGGGAAAAAAAGGTGAAGTCACTTTAGTGTTGAAAAATATGAAGGACCTTTCTCAAGAAGAGAGACCTTTGGTGGGTAAAGTTGCCAATGAGATCAGAGAGCAAATTGAAAATTTACTAGAATCTGTTACTGATGATAAGAAACAGCTTGAAATTGAGAATCAACTTGAAAAAGAGTCGATAGATGTAACGATGCCATCAAAAGGAACACTTAGAGGGCATAAACATCCTATCAATGTCGCACTTGATGAAGCGATAGAGATTTTCTTAGGGATGGGATTTAAAATTGCTGAAGGACCTGAAATAGAAACTGTTTATCATAACTTTGACGCACTCAACGCACCTGTTGATCATCCGTCTAGAAGCTTATCTGATACATTTTATATAACTGAAGATCTTCTTTTGAGAACTCAAACTTCTCCAATTCAAGTGAGAACGATGAAGAGTCAGCAACCACCAATCAAGATTATTGCACCAGGACGTTGTTTTAGAAACGACGAGATCGATGCGACACACTCTCCGATGTTCCACCAGATCGAAGGACTAGTAATTGATAAAAACATTACTATGGCAGATTTAAAAGGCACACTTGATATGTTTGCTAAAAGATTATTCGGAAGCCAAACAAAGACAAAATTCAGACCACACTATTTTCCATTTACTGAGCCAAGCGGCGAAGTAGATGTATCTTGTTTTAAGTGTGGAGGCGAAGGTTGTCGTTTTTGTAAAGGAAGCGGCTGGATAGAAATTTTAGGATGCGGTATGGTACATCCAAACGTTCTTGAAGAATGTGGAATTGATCCAAAAGAGTATAATGGCTTTGCTTTTGGGATGGGACTTGATCGCGTTACGATGCTCAAATATGAAATTGATGATATTCGTGTTCTTTTCGAGAACGACATAAGGTTTATCAAACAGTTTTAATCTAATAAAATCGATCGGAGGATAGTATGAGAGTACCTTTGCAATGGATAAAAGAATATGTTGATTTCTCAAATATAGAAGAACGACAATTAATTGATAAACTCGTTTTGACGGGTTCAAACAATGAAGGAAGTTACAATCTAAAGGATGATATAGAAAATATTGTAGTTGGTAAAATCACAAAAATAACGTCTCATCCAAACGCAGAAAAACTTTGTATATGTCAAGTTGATGTGGGTAATGAAGTGCTTCAAATCGTTACAGGTGCAACCAATGTTTTTGAAGGGGCAGTGATCCCAGTTGCTATTCATGGCGCTATTATTGCCGGAAAGATCAAGATAAAAAAAGGTAAACTTAGAGGTGAAGTTTCTAACGGCATGTTATGTTCGCTTGAAGAAATGGGTTTCGAAAGTTCAAATATTCCAAAAGAATTTGATGATGGTATTTTAATTCTCGATCGCGAATATCCTCTAGGCATGAATATCTTAGAAGCTCTAGATTTAGACCAATCAGTGGTTGAATTTGAAATTACGCCCAATAGACCAGATTGTCTAAGCATGGTAGGGATGGCACGTGAAATTGCTGCAAGTTTTGATTTGAAAGCTGAGTTGCCTAAAGTTTATGTTGAAAATAATGCTTCAGTTATAGATCAATATGCAAGTGTTGAGATCAAAGATTCTGATCTTTGCTCACGCTATGTTGCAAAAGTTGTGACAGATATAAAAGTTGAACCGTCGCCAATGTGGCTACAACTTCGATTAATGCAAGCTGGTATGAGACCGATTAATAATATAGTAGATATTACAAACTATGTTATGCTTGAATATGGTCAACCTATACACGCATTTGATTTAGATTCACTTTCAAATGGTATAGTTATTGTAAAGCGTGCTGGTGAAGGGGAGCTCTTTGAAACCTTAGATGGTAAAGAACGTATCCTTACTTCAGAGATGCTAGTCATTGCTGATGAAAAGAAAACAATAGGCATTGCTGGCGTAATGGGTGGTGCAAACACTGAGATAAAAGAGACTACAAAAAAAGTGTTGATAGAAGTGGCGAGTTTTGATAAATCAAGCATAAGAAAAACATCTAAAGAGTTAGGTTTAAGAACTGAAGCTTCTTCACGCTTTGAAAAAGGCGTAAGTAATGTATTGCCAATGGAAGTTGTAAACAGAGTTTGTTACTTGATTGAACAACTTAAAGCTGGTGTGATTTTGCCAGGTACGATTGACGTTTATCCAAATGGTGAAAAACAAGTAAAAATTCCATATACAGTTGAGGGCATCAATCGTGTTATTGGTTCAGAACTGGTTGAAAGTCAAGTGATAGAAATATTAGCAAAACTAGACATTAAAACAGAAAAAGAAGAGGGTTTAACGGCAGTTGTGCCACACTATAGACTAGATTTAAGTAAAGAAATAGACTTGGTTGAAGAAGTTGCCAGAATTTATGGATACGATAAAATTAAGATGACTTTACCTAAACTAAATGTTTGGGGGGCAAAAACAAATGCGCAACTTATTAAAGATCGTGTTAAATTTGAGTTGTTGGCAAATGGGGTTGACGAAATTTTATCTTACTCATTTGTCTCAAAAAAAGATCTTGATAAGATTAATGTATCTGAAACAAGCATGCTTAGACAACAAGTTGAACTTATCAATCCGTTAGGTGAAGAATTTAGCGTGATGCGCTCGACGATGGTGCCTAATGTTCTTGAAGTTTTAGCGCGTAATAATAATAGAAAAAACAAAAATGTAAAAATCTTTGAAATTGGAAGTATATTTGTCCCTAAAGAAACTCCTGTTGTTAGTTTACCAATTGAAAAAGAGGCAATGGTTGTTGGAATGATAGGTGAACATGAGGATTTCTTTACTTTAAAAGGAATAGTAGAAAGTGTCTTAAAGGGATTAGGAATAACAGACTATTATTTTGAAAAAGAAACGAATCACCCAACTTATCATAAAGGTAGATGTGCAAATATTATATGGAATGGCCATGTTTTAGGCATTATGGGTGAGATTCATCCACATGTTTTGGAGAATTACGATTTGTCTGAGAGAGCATATGTTGCCGATCTTGATTATAATATTTTGCTTCAATTAGCGAGAGAAGATAAAAAATATAAAGCAATTCCTAAATACCCTGCCGTTGAAAGAGATATAGCTGTGTTGGTTAGTGATGAAATCACTTCGATGCAGATTGAAAATATTGTAAAAGAAACAGCAGGCCATTTACTTGAATCAGTAAAAATGTTTGATATGTATAAAGGCAAGCAAATTACTGAGGGGTATAAGTCGGTTGCGTATGAGTTGATCTTTAGAGCAGAAGACAGAACGTTGATTGATGAAGAAGTCAATAAAATTTTTAATAAAGTGCTCAAGGCATTGGAAGAAAAAATAGGAGCTCAATTACGTTAGTTATAGCGGTTATTGACGAATCTCAAATATTTTATTTGAGATTCGTTTTTAGTTTTCACAAAATTGATTTAAATGATTGATTGAATGTGAATTTTAATGGATTATTTCACATGAATTAGGAGTGGAAACTTTAAAACAACTAAGTTATGATGATGTTGGTTAGATCATTTTTAACACACAGAACTTGATAAAGAATAAGTGAGGCATTATGTCGAGAATAGATGAAAATACAAATCCAGTTAAGTTAGCAGTTCCTATATTTATTGAATTACTGTTGTTTATGTTTATGGGAAATGTAGATGCGATTATGCTGAGTAAATATTCAGATTCAGCAGTAGCAGCGGTTGGAAATGCCAATCAAATTACAAACACGCTTTTAATTTTATTTAACATTACTTCTGCTGCAACCGGGATTATGGTTGCTCAGTATATAGGGGCTTCAAAAAAAGAGGACCTAAATAAGATCTATACACTTGGTTATGGCATGAACTTGGTTTTAGCACTTATGTTGGGATTGTCTTTTTCTGTTTTCCAAGCGGATTTCTTTAATTTAGTTAAGATGCCAAAGGAACTGTTTGTCGATGCAAAGGCATATTTGAGTGTGATTATGACTTTTCTTTTTGTACCAGCTTTCTTTAGTTTGTCATCGGTTATTTTAAAAAGTCATGGCATTACCAAGCTTTCTATGTATCTTGCTATTTTGATGAATATTGTCAATATTATTGGTAATTATACATTCCTTTTTGGTCCATTCGGTCTTCCAATTTTAGGTGTTAAAGGTGTTGCGATTTCCACAGTACTCAGTAGAGGTCTTGCAGTACTCATCATGGTAGTGATTCTCATCAAAAATTTAAACATGTCAGTTAAAATAAAGCATTTACTCCCTTTTCCTAAACAGCTTTTTAAGCAGTTTATGAAATTAGGATTACCATCAGCAGGTGAACCGATATCATATCAGTTTTCACAAATGGTTATTTTTACGTTTATTAATATGATGGGTACAACCACGGTTACAACAAAAATTTATGTCCAAATCATTGTTTGGTTTACATTCCTTGGTTCAATGGCAATCGCACAGGCGAATCAAATTGTAGTAGGCCAGTTAGTAGGAGCGGGTAAGGAAGATGCTGCATACCGTATTACATTAAAATCATTTAGGCAATCTCTTGCATATACTGTGGTAATATCTCTTATATTTATTACATTACGTTACAAATTAATTGGTATTTTCAGCTCAAATAAAGAGATAGTAACTTTAGGAGCGACTATTTTACTGATTGATATTTTTGTAGAAATTGGCAGAGTGTCTAATCTTGTGATTATTTCTGCCTTAAAAGCAGCAGGAGATGTTAATTTTCCAGTTGGCGTAGGTATATTTTCAATGTGGTTAGTGAGTACTTTGTTTGCTTATGTTTTAGGGATTCACTTTGGCTTAGGCTTGGTGGGAATATGGATTGCAATGGCTGCAGATGAAATCCTAAGAGGTGTAATAATGTTCTTTAGGTTGAAATCAGGTAAATGGAGAGGAAAACGAATCGTTACAGGTTAGTTATATTTAGTAAAACCATTGAACAAAGTATAAAAGCTGATATAATTAATAGTTGAGTGTTATAAAGTGCAAAAGCACTGTTGAACGGATATTATTTGAAAGGTGGCTATTAACGTGATACAAGTTACGAATGTTAGTTTGAGATTTAGCGATCGCAAACTTTTTGATGAAGTTAATTTAAAATTTACACCCGGAAACTGTTATGGTGTAATTGGAGCAAATGGAGCAGGTAAATCTACTTTCTTAAGAATTCTCTCGGGTGATATTGAACCTTCAACTGGTGAAATATTTATTACACCTGGAGAAAGACTTGCAGTTTTAAAACAGGATCACTTTGAATTTGATGCTTTTTCTGTTATGGATACAGTGATCATGGGACATAAAAGACTCTATGACATCATGAAAGAAAAAGATGAACTTTATTCTAAAGAAGATTTTACTGAAGATGATGGGATGAGAGCAGCTATCTTGGAAGGCGAGTTCGCTGAACTTGATGGTTGGGATGCGGAGTCTAATGCTGAGAAATTATTGAATGGACTTGGCGTTACACCAAGCTGTTTCACTAAACAAATGGCTGATGTTCACTCAGATGATAAGGTTAAGATCCTATTGGCACAATCCCTATTTGGTACACCAGATATTTTACTCATGGATGAACCAACTAACCATTTGGATTTCAAAGCAATCAAGTGGTTAGAAGAGTTTTTAATCAACTATGAAAAAACAATAATTGTTGTTTCGCATGATAGACACTTTTTAAATAACGTGTGTACGCATATGCTTGATATCGATTTTGGAAAAGCAAAAATGTTTGTTGGTAACTATGATTTCTGGTATGAATCTAGCCAATTGATGTCAAGATTACTAAAAGAACAGAATAAGAAAAAAGAAGAGAAGGTAAAAGAATTACAGGACTTTATTGCGCGTTTTAGCTCAAATGCTTCGAAAGCAAAACAAGCTACTTCACGTAAAAAGATGCTTGAAAAGATCAATATTGAAGATATTCAGCCTTCATCTAGAAGATATCCATTTGTAGGATTTACACCTGAGAGAGAAGCTGGAAAAGATATTTTATTAGTCGAAGGGTTATCAAAGACGGTAGATGGCGTAAAAGTACTTGATAACGTAAGCTTCACAGTTAATAAAGGTGATAAAATTGTCTTTATGAGTAGGAATGAATTAGCGAGAACAATGCTTTTCAAAATTTTAATGGGTGAAGAAACTGCTGATGAAGGAACTTTTAAATGGGGTGTTACTACTTCTCAAGCGTATCTACCAAAAGATAATACTGAGTTTTTTGAAGGTGCTGATATGAACCTTATCGATTGGTTAAGACAGTTCTCAGAAGAAAAAACTGAAACTTTTATCCGTGGATTTTTAGGTAAGATGTTGTTCTCAGGTGATGAACCTTTAAAAAGATCAAGTGTTTTATCGGGTGGTGAAAAAGTACGTTGCATGTTTTCTAAATTGATGCTTTCAAAAGCTAATGTAATAATTCTAGATGAGCCTACAAATCACTTGGACCTTGAATCAATAGAAGCTGTTAATAACGGACTTATTGCATTCAAAGGTACAATGATGTTTACTTCTCATGACCATAAATTTATTGAAACTATTGCCAATAGAGTAATTGAAATTACACCAAATGGCTTGTTTGATAAGCCAATGGAGTTTGATGAATTCTTGGATTCCGATGAGATTCAACAACAAATTGAAGAGATGTACAAAAATTAGAATCAGTTCAGAAAAATCATAATATTGCAGAAATTTCTCTAAAACTTTATCAAAATACTTGCATTGATATCACAAAAAGTGTATCATTAATTGTACCTTAGATTCACCTGTAACAAGAAAGTTAATAAGTTGGAACCTATGTTTTCGTATGATTACCGAGCTTCCAAAATTTTATTAATGGTGTACAGTTTAGGTTTTCTAGGAATTAAAAATTTTGGAGGAACAAAAATGATTAACGGAACAGTAAAATGGTTTAACTCAGAAAAAGGATTTGGTTTCATCACTGGTGAAGATGGTAATGATGTATTCGTACATTTCTCACAAATCAACAAAGAAGGCTTTAAATCTTTAGAAGAAGGCGAGCCAGTAAGCTTTACTATCGCTCAAGGTCCTAAAGGTCCTCAAGCAGAAAACGTAACACCAATTAGATAATTTACAAAGGCCTCGGATTTTCCGAGGCTTTTTTTATTGAAGTCACAACTTGTTTCTTATTAAGATAGAAACTATAGTTAATATATGAGAAGGTTTGTTTCATTGTTTTTTAGTGAATCACGATTAGATTTTCATTAACTTGGTTTCTAAACTGTGTTATGGCTTGATAATCGGGTATGTATACATACAGCATTTACAATGGCATAAAAAATGATATAATGATTATCAGACTATAAGATAAGGAGCTGAAGACATGTTTGCAATAGGTAAGATTCAAAAGGCATATGTCAATCGATTTTCCGATTTTGGACCATTTTTAAGCAACGAGAAAAATGGTGAATTTGAGGTGTTACTTCCAAATAAATTTGCACCAAAGGATTTGAAACTTGATGATGAATTAACGGTATTTATATATAGAGATTCTGAACAAAGATTAACTGCAACGATCCAAACACCACTTATATCTTTAGGTGAAATAGCGTACCTTGAAGTGGTAAGTAGTATAAAAAGTGGTTATTTCCTCAATATGGGATTGGACAAAGATTTGTATATGCCGTACAACGAAACTAAGGGAAAACCTCAAAAGGGGCGCAAAGTTTTGGTGATCGCATATTTGGACAACCAAGACCAATTAAGTGCAAGTATGAAAATTTTCAATCATTTACAAGATGCAAGCCATTTTAAGGTAGGTGAGCACGTTAAAGGTACTGTTTACGAAATCAAACCAGAAATGGGTGCTTTTTTTGCAGTGGATGATCGTTACCACGGACTTATTCCTAAGCATGAGCTTTATAAAGAGATTAAAGAAGGTGCGAAAATTGAAGCGAGAATTACTAAAGTTCGTGAAGATGGTAAAGTAAATTTAAGTGTTAAAGAAAAATCGGCTGTTCAAATTAATGATGATATTGATATCATTATGAAAGCTCTTACCGATTCAGAAGGCGTGTTATATCTCAATGATGAAAGTGAACCAGAAGATATCAAACGAAAATTGAACATCAGTAAGCGCGCATTTAAGCGAGCAGTAGGTAGATTGTTAAAAGAAGGAAAAATTCAAATATTTGAAGAAGGCATTCGTTTATTGGATTAGATTTTTGTAAAAGGATAGGTGGTTATATTTGAAGGTCATTTTGATGGTATGTAATGGCGGACTCTCAGGACAACATTTCTTAAAATCTTTAGCAGCAGCTGCTGAAACCGAGGGCTATAAAGCGGGTATAGATTTTGGTGGTGTTTTATATGACAAAAAAGCAATTTCTAAATATCTAGATGTAGATTATTTGTTTTTGTTTGCACCTGCTACAGAGATTACTAAAGATGCGATGGATAGTAGCTTTGTAAAAATTGATACTATTTTACTTGCACCTCAGGTTCGTTACATGTTAGCGGCAATGCGTGAGCTAAGTCATGGAAATGACATTAAATGTATTGCAATTGAACCTGTCACTTTTGCAGAACTTGCAGTTAAAGAGTGCTTTAATCTAATAAAATAGCAAAAAAACACCATTTTTATGTTAAAATTTTAATTTATTTAGTATAATAGAAAGAGAGTTAGTTATAGGGGTGATCAAATGAGCGATAAAAATAAAGTAACCGTCAAAATAATGGATAGAGATTATACTTTAGTGAGCGAAGATGCGCGTGAGCACATGCAGCGTGTTGCTAATTTTGTCGATGACAAAATGAGAGAAACCTATAATGGAAATAAAAAGCTAAGTACCTCAATGATTGGTGTTTTAACTGCTCTGAATATCGCAGATGAGTTATTTAAAGTAATCATCGAAAAAGAAGAGTTGGAAAAGCGAATCAATTCACCACAGTATGAGTTGAAAAGTGCTAGAGATGAATTGGGTGCTGTTGTTTCCGAGTACGAAAAACGTAGTCAGGCATACGAAAAAATGATACAAGAATTTTCGAGATTAATTGACTCTTCCAATATATATGAGACGGGCGTTGCGCAGCTTAAAAAGCGTATGGACAAACTGGATATAGATTTACGTACAAAGGAAGAAAATTTAAGAAAATCGAGAAATGAAGTTCTTGAGCTTGAAAAAGAGTTTTCTCATAAAGAAGGTCAGTCTAGTATGATTGATTTTGATGATGAAACGACGAAATAAACATTAGGCGCCTTGGACAAAGGCGCTATTTTTATGTAAATATGAGGTGGATATGAATAAAATTGAATTGTTAGCACCAGCAGGTTCTAAAGAAGCTCTAGTTGCAGCAGTAAACGCAGGCGCAAACGCAGTGTATTTAGGCGGGAAATCTTTTGGTGCAAGACGTTCGGCATCTAATTTCACCGATGATGAGCTAAAAGAAGTTATTAGTTACTGCCATATGATGAGTGTTTCTGTATATGTAACGGTTAATACGTTGATAAAAGAAGAAGAATTTGTAGATGTGATGAACTTCATCAAATTTTTATATGAGAATGATGTAGATGCAGTTATTCTACAGGATATTGGTTTGCTCATGGAAATAAGAGAACGTTTTCCTGAACTTCATTGTCATGCGAGCACACAGATGACATTTCATGATCTTGAAGGTGTTAAATATGCTGAAAGGATGGGGTTTTCACGTGTTGTTCTCTCGCGTGAATTGAGTTTTCAAGAAATTGAGTCAATAAGCCAAAATACAAATCTTGAAATCGAATTTTTTGTACATGGCGCACTTTGCATATCGTATTCAGGACAATGCTTAATGAGTAGTTACATTGGCGGAAGAAGTGGAAATAGAGGTGCTTGCGCACAGCCATGCAGAAAAGCATACAAGGTAAAAAACTTATCGACAGGATTTCAAACTGATGATGCCTTTTTCATGAGTCCTAAAGATTTGATGACATATGATCAGATCGAAAAACTCAAAACTTTGGATAATATATCACTTAAAATTGAAGGTAGAATGAAAGGCGCAGATTATGTTTATTCAGTAATATCATCCTACAGACGTGGATTAGACGAGGGATTTGACGAAGTAAGTGGAGATAACTTCAAGAGAACTTTTAATAGACAACTCAGCAATGGTTTTATGTTCGATACACCTTATGAGAAACTAATGAATTTTGAAATTCCGAGTTCATACGGGACACCTGCAGCTAAGGTGATTTCAATTAGTGATGGGAAGATGACACTTCAACTTTTAGATCAACTCAACAAAGGTGATGAACTACAATATCGTTTTAAAGGAAAAACAGTTGGTACAAGGGCCGATGTGATTATGATCGGTGATACACGTGTGCAAACGGCCGCTTCAGAAACGTTTGTTAAAATCCCATTTAAACATAAGGTACCAGAAAATGCTGTTTTATATAAAACATATGACAAGACTTTTATCGATGAAATGTTAAAAAATAGCGAAATCCAGAAAATAATATACTTCGTCAAGTTTTGTTTCGAAGCAAAACTCGGTCAAAATCCAGTCTTAATTGGTGAATTTTCTGATCCAAAAGCAACTAAAATTACGATTAACTCTGATAAAATAGTGGAAAGAGCAATCTCTAAAGCCTTGAATGAAGAACGCGTTGTTGAACAGCTTTCAAAACTTGGTGGAACGCCTGTCGCAATTGAAAGTGTTATTTGTACGATTGATACTGAGGTGAGTATACCAGTTAGCGAACTTAATGCTATGAGAAGAAGATGTATCGAAGAATTTTTGAGTATGCAATCAGTTAGGTATAATCGGAGAAAAAGCAATGATCAGAGCATAAAAGCGATAAAAAATAATGATGATTCAATAATAAATAAAGATGAACTGCAAAATACAGTAAATTCATTTCATCTGATTTTTAGAGATGCCAACCATTTGAACCAAAAATTATCTCAACTTGAAAATTTAGATTTTAATTCAAAATCATTTGAAGTTAAGTTATATCTCAATGACTTTAAAGGATTTAATCAAAATTTCGAAGCTCTTTTAAGCTACGATGTGATTCCACTTCTTCCAAGAATTATAAGGAGTGATGATAAAGTTGAGATTCAACTTTTTTTAAAACGATATCACAATACAAGACCAAATGGTTTTATTAGAATATCTCATATTGGACAACTTGAACTGTTAGCGCCATATGCATTTGAAGTTGAAGCAGACTACCCTTTAAATATTATTAATTCCTCTGCAGTAAAACAACTCGAAGGACAGAATATCAAAAGTTTTGTATGGTCAACTGAAATGACAAAAGAGGAAATCAAAACTAGCAATACAAAACTCAATCCAAAATTTAAAAATTGCAGTAGTGCTTTTATATATGGACATTTACCACTTATGTTGTCTGAATATTGTCCGGTTGGAGGCGCATTTGTTGGACATGACAAGTGTATGCTATGTAAAAAGAATGAGTTTGCATTAGTTGATGATCACAATCTTGCATATCCATTATTTTGCGATCCAGAGCATTGCCGTGCTGAAGTTATGTCTGACCAAAAAATAAATTTGATTGACCAAATCAAAGCGCTAGAAAAAATTGGAGTTTACCAATATAGACTTGCAATGGATTGTTATAATTTTGATTGTAGTCGTCTGTTATCTTCAATTTTAGAGAGTGATTCTGTTGACGAAATAAGAGATCAAAATCGATTTGATCACGAACTACACACAAAAGGAAATTTTATAAAAGGAATCGAATAAATTCTGAGTAAAGTAGCATTAATAGTAGGATTATAAGACATGATTGGATGCTATAGGAGGAAAAATATGAACGAAAAAGCATTACGTGTTCTTGAATACAACAAAATAATTGACATGTTAGAAAGCAAAGCGACTTCATCACTTGGCAAAGACATGTGTCAATCACTTAAGCCTAGTTCAGAGTATGAAGAAGTACAAAGTTGGCAAAAGGAAACCTCTGAAGCAGTTATGATGATGCTTCAAATAGGTACGCCGCCTATTGGTCCTATTTTTGATTTGACTGCGTCTCTTAAAATGGCAAGTATTGGAGGGTGCTTATCACCTAAACAATTACTCGAAGTGGGAGATGGGCTGCGCACTTCAAGAAGTATTAAAAAATATATATCGTCTAATGGTGTAAACAAAGATAAATATCCTGTTCTTTTTACACTTGCAGATGGTCTTCAAAATCATATAGAATTAGAAAAACATATTGAACAATGTATTTTAACGGAATCTCAAGTTTCCGATAATGCATCTTCTGAATTAAGACGGATAAGAAAAAGCATAGAAAGCAAGAATGCAGCAATTAGAAATAAGTTAGAGTCGATGATTACATCGCCTGTATACCAAAAATATCTGCAAGATTCATTGATTACTATTAGGCAGGATCGCTTTGTAATTCCTGTTAAAAGTGAACACAAAAATCAAGTTAAAGGACTTGTACATGACCAGTCTGCAAAAGGAAGTACTTTCTATATTGAACCACTAGCAGTTGTTGAACTCAATAATGAGCTTCGAGAACTGGTGATGCAGGAACATGCAGAAATCGAAAAAATATTGAGAATGTTAACAGAAGAAGTTGCCGTTGTTGCACCTGCTATAGCCGTAAATATTGAGATTCTAACCAAAATCGATTTTTTATTTGCTAAAGGTAAATTCGCGTTAGACATCAAAGCTGTTGAGCCTGAAATAAATCAACATAAAAGATTCAGAATTAAAAATGGAAGACATCCACTATTGCCAAAAGATTCTGTTGTACCAAGTAATATATGGCTCGGTGATCACTTTACAACGCTATTGATAACGGGACCAAATACAGGCGGGAAAACTGTAACCTTAAAAACAGTGGGCTTACTCACGCTTATGGCTCAAGCGGGATTGCATGTACCTGCTGATTATGGAACGGAACTCACGTTATTTGATGAAGTCTTTGCTGATATTGGGGATGAACAGAGTATTGAACAGAGTTTAAGTACTTTTTCATCTCATATGACAAATATCGTTAAAATTTTAAGAGACGTAACAGCAAACTCTTTGGTACTTTTTGATGAACTCGGTGCGGGTACTGACCCTACAGAAGGTGCCGCACTTGCAATGTCTATATTAGATCAACTTAAAAGTAAAAATATTCGTACGCTTGCTACAACACATTATTCTGAGCTTAAAGAATATGCGATAATTACTGAAGGTATTGAAAATGCATGTGTTGAATTCGATGTTGAAACACTAAGTCCAACATATAAACTATTAATTGGTATCCCAGGAAAATCAAATGCATTTGAAATTTCTGAAAAACTCGGCTTAAATACAACCGTCATTGCCAAAGCACGTGAATATATCCATAAAGATGATATCCGTTTCGAAGATATTCTTGCTAATATTGAGAAAAACCAAAAGCAGATTGAAACTGAAAGAGATGAAGCAATCAGGATGCGACTAGAGATTGAGAAGCTAAAGAATTCTCTGAAGGATAAAGAGGATAAATGGCTAAGACAACGAGATGATCTTGCAAAAAAAGCAAAAGATGAAGCGAGAGCGATTTTAAAAGAAGCAAAAGATGAAGCCGATGAGATTGTTAAAGAGCTTCGAAGTATTAAATCTTCTGCAGATCAATCGAGAAATAAAGAAATCGAAGAGATGCGCCGTAGATTGTCGGATGGTATTAATAAAAATTCTGATTCTGCAATTGATGCTGATGTGATCAATGAGTTTGCACCAGAAAAACTTTTAGTAGGTGATTCGGTACGGGTACTTAGCATCAATCAAGAAGGAACGGTTATTACCCTTCCCAATGATAAAGGTGATTTGTCAGTTCAAGTCGGATTGATGAAGATGAATGTGAATCTAAAGCAACTTTCAGTGATTAGTAAGAAGAAAAAAGATGAAAAAGTTTACAATAAAGTACGAGAATTTGTTTCAAAAACAGCCAGTATTAGTCCTGAGATAGATGTAAGGGGCAATAATACTGAAGAAGCTATAGCAATACTTGATAAGTACTTGGATGATGCTGCGATATCTTCACTTAGTCAAGTGAGAATCATTCATGGTAAAGGCACTGGTGCGCTTAGAAAGGGCTTACAAGCCTATTTCAAAGGACATCCTCACGTTAAAAAATTTGAAGATGCTGCTTACAACGAAGGTGGAAACGGAGCAACAGTGATTATCTTGAAGTAAATTTGGAGGTTGAGATGTTCAAGGTAGATTTAAATGCTGATGTAGGAGAAAGTTATGGCGACTTCATAGTTGGCGAGGATGACCGTCTAATTCCCATTATAACATCTGCAAATATAGCTTGTGGGCTCCATGCAGGAGATTATAAGATAATGGATCACACGGTTAAACTCTGTAAAAAGTATGGCGTTAAAATTGGTGCCCATATTGGTTTCAATGATATTTTTGGATTTGGTAGACGTAGTTTTCCAATTGACTCAAATGAGCTAGAAATGCTTATCTCATATCAATTAGGTGCTTTGATGGGTGTTTGTAAAATAAATGATGCCGAGATTAATCACGTGAAGCTACATGGTGCACTATATAATATAGTTGCAAATGATTTAAATCTATCGAGAACATTGATACTAACTGTTAGAAGATTTGATGCTTCGATTAAAATATATGGTCTTTCAAGGAGTGAAACTGAAAAGGCTGCTTTTCTATTGGACCATCCTTTTTATGCTGAGGTTTTTTCGGATCGCGCTTATCAAAGTGATGGTCAACTTGTTTCTAGGAATAAAAACAATGCGCTCATTAATGACGCTGAGATCATTGTCAAAAGAATGATTCATCTCATCAAAACTGGACAGATTTCTGCAGAGAATGGCGATATGATTACGCTAAAAGCAGATACAATTTGTATCCATGGCGATCAAATAGGTGCAGCTGTGAAAGCTGATAAATTAAAAAGTGCCTTAGTTGAATCAGGAATCGAAGTCAAAAGTGAATAATTTGAGGAATAATCTAATGACATATGTGACGCTAAATGATAGAACACTGGGCATATATTTTGATCAAAAGATTTCAAGACATATTAATTTAACTGTAATTACACTTTGTCATGAACTCGAAGTGTTAAAAGTAGAAGGCATTAAGGCTATACAGCATACGTATCATATGATTGCAGTACATTATGACCCTTATATAATTGATGAATCTAACCTTAAAGAGATTATAGCTAATATATCCTTAGATGTTTCTTTAGAAGATTCTAAAAGTGAGGTTGTTCGCATTCCTGTATTATATGATGGACCAGACCTTGATCAAGTCTCGATTGCTCATAATTTGACAATAGATGAAGTGATAAATATTCATTCAGGTGTTCAATATTATGTGTATTTTTTAGGTTTTTCAGCTGGTTTTCCATATCTCGGTGGACTAGATCCTCAAATTGCTACACCGAGGCTTAAAACACCGCGTTTAAAAGTAAAAGCTGGGTCAGTAGGTATCGCAGATCAACAAACTGGAATCTATACTGTCGATTCGCCTGGCGGATGGAATATCATAGGGAGGACACCTCTTAAATTGTTTGATCCTAGTAAAGACCAATCTTGTATCTTGCGTGCAGGATGTAATATCGAGTTTTATCCAATAGATGTTCATACTTTTAACATGTTAGAATCAGGTGATGCAAATGACTAAATTGAAAATTTTGAAACCGGGATTATTGACGACTATTCAAGATCGAGGAAGATTTTTAGGGTTATCGCTTGGATTGGCGCAGTCGGGTGTAATGGATAATTTTGCATATGATATTGCACTGTTGTTAATTGAAAGTGAAGGTGAACAACCAGTAATTGAAGTGACAGGTGGGCAATTTTGTATGGTAGTAGACTGTGAATGCGAAATTTCAATTACGGGTGCAGATAGTGAAGTTTATATTAATGAAGTGAAAATCCAGTTGTGGCAAAGTTACCAGCTAAGAAAAGATGATAAAATTGAGATCAAAAATGTCAGTTTTGGTTTAAGAAATTACATCGCAGTTAAGGGAACTTGGCATACAGTGGATTTTTATAAAAGTTCATGTTCCACCGATTTGAAAGCAAAACTAGGTGGCTATTTAGGAAGGCAATTAAAGCTAAATGATGAAATTTTCGTTGATGAACAAGTATCAAATATTAAAAAAATTGCAAAGATAGGTTTAGAGAGTAAGAGCTCAAGTAAGCAATCTTATTTTTCACAAATTAGATTAAAGGATAAGTTAATTCGTGTATGTGACGGACCTCAGATCAATGCATTTACTAGTGAAGTGATTGAGCAGTTTTTCAGTAACGTTTATGAAGTAAGTCCGTTTTCTGATAGAATGGGCATTAGATTAGTGGGGAATAAGATTTCACATAAAGTAAATGCGGACATTATCACAGATGTTGTTGCGTTTGGAGCAATACAGATTCCAGGTGATGGCATGCCAATTGTTATGATGGCGGATAGACAAGCAACAGGTGGGTATACGAAAATTGCAAATGTTATTTTTGAAGACCTTTCTATCTTAGCACAAGCCAATCCAGGTGATCAGATTCGGTTTTTAAGAACTGGAGTTGAAACAAGCAAAGCAAATAAAATTGAAATTGATAAGTATAACCTTGTGGATGTAAGGCAATATAAAATGACGCTTGAAGAGGATAATCCTTCATCAAACGTCATTAAGAATTTTAATGTTTTAGTTGAGACGATAACTTAACCAAAAATTGAGATTAGTTTTTGTCTAGTATAGATTTCATATAAAGTAAGTCAGCTTGCTCTGGATATTTTTTAAGCCCTTTCTCGATAACATCCAAAGAACGATTAATTTTTCCCTCAGTGTAATAGTAATATGCACCTGAGACAAATAGGTCTTCACTAGATTGAATCTTTAAAGTACCAAATACAATAGGTAGAACTAAAAGTAATACAGTGAGCATTTGATAAGGTGCTCTTTTTTTAACCCATATTTTTTCAACGTTTAAGCCTAATGCACTTGCGATTACAAATCCAGAGATTAAACCACCAATGTGACCAGCCATATCAATATTGGGGGTTATAAATCCAAGCACTAGATTGATGCCTATAAGGATCAACAAATCGGTACCATAAAGACGTTTGTAAACCAATGGATTGAGTTTGTATAAAAACAAGTTAGCACCCATAAGACCAAATATTGCGCCAGAGGCTCCAACGGATACACCTGGTACAAGTAGAAAACTTGCTCCTGATCCTACTAATCCAGATAAAAAATATATGAGCAAAAACTTCTTTTTCCCAAAAAAACGTTCTATATCTCTACCGAGAATATAAAGTACCATCATGTTGAAAATCAAATGCATGATACTTGCATGAAGAAACATCGCGGTAAATAAACGCCAATATTCGCCAAGGCCAATTAAAGCATTAACTTTAGCTCCAAGAGTTAGCAAACCATCACCGGAGACTAAATTGAATAGCTGAGTAAGTAAAAACATGATGACATTGATTACTATAAGACCTTCGGTAAGCGTCAAAATCTTGATTCTATTCCTGATTCGATTCTTGTAATAATTGATGTTAGGCATTGTTTGCTCCTTAATTTTTGATCGTGTAAATAATGTTGTGAAATTTTAAATCAAGTTACCATATGATGATTATACTATTTAAACGACAATAAGAGAAATATTATCATGTGAATTCATAAAAACTTTACAGAAAATATGTAAGTCTTCATAATTATGTGGGATTTACCATTAAAAATATAAAAAAGCGAACAAAATTATTGAAAAAACACTGTTTTTATGCTAAACTTAATCACAAATTGAAAAATCTATGATTGGAAAAGTAATTATAATGTCCCTTTTTAGCGAGTCGATGTGGGTGTGAGATCGATAATACATTGTAGTGAAAAGAGCCCATGAGATACCGAAAGGTCGGCTGTCACCGTTATCGACATTGAGTGAGAAGGAATCCCTTCTAAAAAGAGTGGCAACGCGGAAATTTTCGTCTCTTATTTAGAGGCGATTTTATTTTTTTTTGAGGAGGCATTATGATAAATTACAAAGAATCAATTGCTAAAGCATTGGAAGCAAATATCGATGTTTTGAGCTACGATGAAATACTAACTTTAGTTGAGCATCCTAAAAACACTGAAATGGGCGATTATGCATTTCCATGTTTTAAACTTGCAAAAGCATTCAAAAAGGCACCCAATGCGATTGCAGAAGAACTTGCATCCAAAGTAAGTAACGAAGAATTGTTTTCAAAGGTTGAAGCGATTGCTGGATTTTTGAATTTTACGGTAAATTCAGAGCATTTTGCAAAAAATATAATTGAGGAAGTTTTAAAACTAAATTCTAAATATGGTGCTTCCAGTATTGGTGCCAATAAGAAAACAATCATTGAATATTCATCAGTTAATATAGCGAAACCTTTTCATATGGGGCATATTAGAAGCACGATGATTGGGGAATCACTTCACAGAATCTATAAGTTTTTAGGTTATGATACTGTTGCAATTAATCACTTAGGTGACTATGGAACACAGTTCGGAAAATTAATTGTCGCTTATAAGTTATGGGGTGACAAAGAACTGATCGACGCAAATCCAATTCCCGAATTATTGAAAATTTATGTAAAATTCCATCAAGAGGCAGAAGATAATCCTTCTTTGGAAGATGAAGCAAGAGCTTGGTTCACGAAACTTGAAAATGGAGATGAAGAAGCTGTAGCACTTTGGACGTTATTTAAAGATATGTCACTAAAAGTTTTTAACCGTGTCTATGGAAAATTAGGAGTTACATTTGATTCTTATGCAGGAGAAAGTTTTTATTCAGATAAAATGCCTGCAATTGTTAAAGAGTTAAGAGATAAAAACATCGTTGAGAAATCTGAAGGCGCAGAGATTGTCAATCTTGAACCTTATGGATTAACACCTGCCTTAGTAACGAAAAAAGATGGTTCTTCTCTTTATTTGACGAGAGATTTGGCAGCTGCTAAGTATCGAAAAGAACATTATAATTTTGATAAAAATATCTATGTAGTTGGAAGTGCACAAAAACTTCATTTTCAACAATGGATTAAAATTGTTGAATTGATGGGGTATGATTGGTACAAAGATTGTGTACATGTTGAATTCGGTATGGTTGCATTAGAAGATGGCGCACTTTCTACACGTAAAGGCAATGTTGCATTTCTTGAAGATGTGCTTGATAAAGCTGTGGAACAAACACTACTAATCATCAATGAAAAGAGTCCTGAACTAGAAAACAAGGAAGCTGTTGCTAGACAAATTGGTGTTGGAGCAGTTGTATTCCAAGAGCTTTATACTTCAAGGACAAAGGACTATTCTTTTTCGTTAGAAAAGACGCTTTCTTTTGAAGGAGAAACAGGTCCTTATGTTCAATATACGCATGCGAGGGCATGTAGTGTTCTACGTAAAGTTGAGATAAATGACGACGTTGCACCTGATTATTCGGCACTTACAGATGAAGCATCAAAAGATGTTGTAAGGACGTTGTCAAAATTTGGTGAGATTGTGGCACTTGCTCATAAAAATTATGAGCCGCATACAGTAGCAAGATATGCAATTGAACTTGCTCAAGGTTTTAACAGATTTTATCACGACAATCCAATTCTAGTTGATGATAAGCAGATAAGAGCGGCAAGGGTAGCACTTGTTCAAGCGACTGAGATTGTTTTGAAGAGTGCACTTCATCTTGTTTGTCTAGAAGCGCCAGAGAAAATGTAAACTGTATAAAAAGAGCTGAAATCAATTGTGATTTCAGCTCTTTTATTAAGTCATAACTGTTTTGTGACAGAATCTGCTGGCTCGATGCCCGAAGATTCTTTTATTAGTTAAATTTTTTCAAATCGATTAACACATTTTTTTAGAGATTGAATGGTAAGGTTTTCCTTAACAATAAAATCACTAAATTCTATACCTTTCAACCTTTTGTGAATATCTGCAATTTCACTGGAAGTTAAAATTACAATAGGTAGAAAATCAAATTTTGAGCTCTTTATATTTGATATGAGTGATTCAGCACTCATATCGCTGAGTTCCATACCTGTAAAAATCACATCAATATCGTGTTTTGCTAAAATTTTAAATAAATCATCACCGTTACTAGTTCCAATATAATCGTAACCTAGTCTCAATGCCATATCATGAACGACGCGTCTAAAAAAGTCACTGTATTCAAAATGAAGTATTTTCATGGCCTCTCCTTATTGTCGCTGTTATTTGATTGCAAATCAATTTCTTGAATTCTTTGATTAAGTTCTTGAGTCCTTTTTATTATGGAAGCTAATTCGTCTGTAGATAATTTTTTATGCATATACAGGTTTCTAGATCATTTCTGATGATTGAGATTACTTCTTCAGTGCTTCCCAATTGTATACTTTTTAAGTATAACATATTTTATATCACGACCACAGTGTAATTTGTAATTCCTAGAATTATTAAGTCGTGTTATACTAAGTAATAAGTTTTACTATTGATAGCAATTTAAAGGTGTTGAAGGAGTTAAAATGAAAATATTACTAATGTCGTTGAATTCGAAATACATTCATACAAATTTAGCGATTCATTATTTAAAAAATTATATTTGTAAGCATAATCCCGATCATAAAAGTGAGATCATACTAAAGGAATATACGATAAACAACGAGATGGATTATGTGCTAAGAGATATTATCAAAGGAGATTATGATTATATACTAGTTTCAACGTATATTTGGAATATTGAACCTTTAAGTATATTATTCACTAATTTTAGACAAATCAATCATCATACAAAAATTATTTTTGGAGGTCCAGAAGTTACTTATAATCCTAAAACCCAACTAGAGAGACATGCTTTTCTAGATGCGGTTATGGTAGGAGAGGGTGAGCAAATTTTTAATGAGTGGATTAATCAGCTTGAAAGCAACAATAAATCTGAAGCATTTACTCAAACTAGAGGAATCATCTATAGAGATGATGACCAAATTATCAGTAATTCACCGATGCCATTAATAGAGGATTTGGATTGTGTACCGTTTGCATATGATACTAATTTACTTTTAGGCAATAAGATTTTATACTATGAAAGTTCCAGGGGATGCCCATATAATTGTTCTTATTGCTTATCCTCTGCAGAAAAAGGTGTACGTTATTTCTCGTTAGAACGAGTAAAACATGATTTAGACCAATTCCTAAGTCATAAAGTGCCACAAGTTAAATTTGTAGATCGAACATTTAATGCAAAAAAAAGTCATGCACTTGAAATTTTAAATTATCTAGTAGACCAAGACAATGGTGTGACGAATTTTCATTTTGAAATAACTGCGTCACTTTTAGATCAGGATTATTACGATGTAATGGAAAAAGCAAGATCAGGATTGTTTCAGTTTGAAGTAGGTATACAAACCACATATCAACCCACTATGCATGCAATTCACAGACCAATTGAGTTTGAAAAAGTCAAAACTGCATGTATGAAAATTATGGAGATCGGTGGTATTCATTTGCATGTTGACTTAATTGCAGGCCTTCCTTATGAAACATTTGAGAGGTTTTTAATTTCTTTTGATGAAGTATACAATATAGGTGCAGAACAATTACAGCTTGGTTTTTTAAAAATCCTTGAAGGAACAAAAATTCAGGTAGAAGCACCAGAACACCAGTATTTGATAAGAAAAGAATCGCCCTATGAAGTACTTCAAAATAAGTATATAAGCTTTAAAGAGATGACTAGATTAAAAGAGATAGAAACGCTAGTTGAATATTATTATAATTCAGGAAAGTTTGTCCACTCTTTAAATTATGTGATTAAAAGTAATGAAATTTCTCCAAGCGAATTTTATTTAAATTTAGCAGCATATTTTAACAGGAATTATTATTTTGACGCAGCAATTGGCACTTATAGACTATATGAAATTCTTGCAGATTTTTATAAAGAGAACTATGAAAATCTAGAAGTTTTTTTAGACTTGTTAAAAGTAGATTATCACTATGCAAATTTAAAAGGTCAAAAACCACTTTTTAATTACATTGAAATTAAGAATTTTAACAATAAACGTTTAGAATTATTAAATGATGAAGCATTTAGAAAAGAGACTCTAAATATAGATGGGAATATACCTGCAAAACAAATACTCAAAAACGTAGAATTTATTACATTAGGTTATGATATAATGACTTTAATCAAAAGTGATTATAAAGTAGTGAAACAAAAGATTAATGTGGTTATGTTTGATTATAATCAATCTGACCAAACTGCTATAATTACAATAGAAGATTCGAAATTTATCAAAGAAGGTGAGGTTATTTAATGAATAGAGTGCTTATTCATCACAACATAAAAGCAGATTCAATGCATGTAAAAAAAGAGTTGACAGAATTACTTGAAACAAAGGGAAAGCTAATTGTAAATGAAGATCCAGATGTAATAGTTGTTATTGGTGGTGATGGCACGATGCTCAGCGCTATTAGAAAGTATAAACATCTTCGTAAACCCTTTGTAGGGATAGATACTGGTACGTTAGGATTTTTAACAACGATTATGCCCAACAAATTAGAAAAAATATTTGATGTTTTAGACAGTAAAAATTATCGCATAAATTCATATCCGCTATTAATGGTAAATACGAAAACATTAAGTGGTGATGTTTATACTGAATTCGCTTTCAATGAAATAACTATAAAACATGTAGAGCCTAAATTAATGGAAGCGAAAGTTTACTTAAACACGAAGCCATTTAATTATTTTACAGGAGATGGTTTAATCATTTCTACACCTATGGGAGCTACTGGTTATGCAATTTGGGCTGGTGGCGCTGTAATTCACTCTGATATTCCCGTATATCAAATTACACCGTTAACGCCGAATGATAATAGTGTCAATAGACCAATGAGTTCAACGATGATTGTTCCAATTGAAACTATATTGGATATAAATATTGTAAAGGCGCATAAGAGAAAGGTGATTGTAGCATGTGATGGCATAAAATTGTCGAATGAGTACATTGAAGATATCCATGTTAAAGTTGCTGACGACTTAACTATAGATGTAATTCGTTCGGATGAGTTTGATTATTTTGATTTGTTTAAAAGAAAAATTATAGATAAAAATATTAGACGTGTACTTGAATAAGCTGAACTGTTAACAAATCTCTTTAGAATGAAAGGATTTACAAATGCATAATAAATTTAATGATATCATGGCTAAAATGTTGAAACGATTTATTGATGAAGTTGTCTTTATTGAATTAAAACCTGGGCATAGCCTGTCTATTAAAGGTGTTGATTTTCCAGAGAACATTACTTTACCTGTTTTTATAGATGATTTAGCAAAAGGTATAAAAGCCAATGAGGTTGAAGAAATTCCCGTGTTAGGTTTGATTAAAGGTTTAGTTTATATTGTTGGTTCAGAAGCTAGAATTGAACACTATAATTTTTATGTGTCCCTACTAGTGGCATTAGATAACCAAATTACAGATACGCATGCCAAATTAGTTACAAGTATCTTGATGGATGGCCTAAGACTTGCAGATGATCAGCATTATGCCAATGCAATTTTATATTTTAATGCAGTACTAAAATTAGACCCAAGCAATGTTGATGCATTCTATAATATGGGAAGAAGCTTTCAAGATTTAGCCAATGAGGATGAGAGAAGTGAACTAAAAAAACTTGCAAAGTATTGTTTTGAGAAATGTTTGGAGTTTGATCCTGACTTTGCTTATTCTCATTTTAGTTTAGGTTTTCTGTTTTATAATGAAGAAAATTTTCAGTTTGCTCAGATGCATTGGCTTCATGCCCTTCGAATAGGATTGACAGATGAAATGAAAGAAGAAGTTGTAGTTGGACTTGGTCGAGTAAAAGATAAGGCTGCTTATGAAAAAGGTTATGAGCTAATACTATCTGGAAGAGTCGACGAAGGACTTGAGATTTTAAAAGCGCTGGAAGAAGATCACGATGAATGGTGGAATTTACTATTTTTTATCGGTGTTGGTTATAGAATGCAAGAACAATATGAAGATGCACTCTCGTATTTTTTAAAAGTTATGTCATTGAATACTGGTCATATTCAGACGATGAATGAACTTGGAATTTGCCTTTTATCACTTGGTGATTATGATGAAGCAGAAAAATATTTTAAAGAAGCAATAAGACTATCGCCACAAAATGCTGAAATAATATGCAACTTGGGCATTGTCTATTATAATAGAGGTGATGATTTGACTGCTAGATCGTATTTTCAAAATGCTAGTGAACTTGCACCAGATGATGAAGTCGTACAAATGTGGAAAGATCATATCAATAAAAAGCTTATGTAGAGATCTAAAATATTTTGGTCCTAGACGAACAAATTCGTCTATGGACCTTTTATTTTTGTGATATGAAGTTTTTTTATTATTAATGAAAACTATTGAAGCATTCAACAAATTATAGTAGAATGAGATGAGATTAAAATTTTTGTGGAACACATCTAAAAATAATGTAAAAGGTGAAATTATGATTAAAAAACTTGACGAATTGTTAGCAGTTGCAAAAAAAGGCAAAACTATGAAATTGATTGTTGCTGCAGCGCAAGATGAAGATGTGCTCGGTGCAATTTGTAAAGCTGCAGAGGAAAATTTAGTAGATCCTGTTTTAGTAGGCGATAAAGCTGAAATTGAAAGAATTGCTAAAAAAGATGGCTTAGATCTAAAAAACTATGAAATTCACGATATAGTTGATTTGACAGAAGCAGCGAAATTTTCAGTGAAGCTTGTGTCAGAAGGAAAAGGCGATTTTTTAATGAAGGGTTTAATTGATACGTCAATTTTACTTAAAGCGGTTTTAGACAAAGAGTTTGGCCTAAGAACTGATCGTTTGCTCAGTCATGTGATGATTTATGATGTTCCTCATTATCATAAATTGATCTACCTCACTGATGGTGGCATGAATATTGAGCCAACATATGAGGAAAAAGTCAAAATCACTGAAAATGCTATCGATGTTTGTAGAGCTTTAGGTAATGAAGTTATAAAAGTAGCTGCAATAGCAGCTAAAGAGAAAGTTAATGCTAAAATGCCTACAACAGTGGATGCTAGAAAACTTCAAGAGTTATGTACTGAAGGTAAGTTTGGTAAAGATGTTATTGTTGAGGGGCCTCTAGCTCTGGATTTGGCAATTTCTAAAGACGCAGCTGAGATTAAAAAGTTTAAAAGTGAAATTGCCGGAGATACTGATATTTTATTAGTACCTACTATTGAAGTTGGAAATGGTATCGGTAAAACATTGACTTATCTAGCAGGAGCTGAATCTGCTGGGATAATTATGGGAGCTAAAGTTCCCGTAGTTTTAGTTTCAAGAGCAGATAGTTACGAGGCGAAGTTGAATTCAATTGCACTTGGTAGTGTAATTGCATCTTATAAGGGTCAAAAATAGTATTTGAGTTTATGAGTTGTCATTGGCGAAGACATACAAAATAAGGAGTTTAACAGATGAAAGTTTTATTAACTGGTAATGAAGCGGTTGCTAGAGGTGCTTTCGAGGCGGGCGTAACATACGCTAGCGCATACCCAGGTACACCAAGTACTGAAATTCTCGAAAATATGATTGAGTACAAAGAAGATTTAATTGCTGAATGGGCACCAAATGAAAAAGTGGCTTTAGAGTCTGTGATTGGCGCATCAATGGCGGGTGCGAGAACGCTTGCAGCTATGAAACACGTTGGTGTAAACGTTGCTGCCGATCCACTTTTCACAATTGGATATACTGGAATTACGGGTGGTCTTGTTCTTGTGTCTGCAGATGATCCGGGTTGTCATAGTTCACAAAACGAGCAAGATAATAGATATTATGCTAAGTTTGCTAAAATTGCAATGTTAGAACCTAGTGACTCTGAAGAATCAAAAGAATATGTGAAAGCTGCATTTGAAATTTCCGAAAAATTTGATGTTCCTGTTTTATTCAGAATGACAACAAGAGTTTGTCACTCTAAAGGATTGGTAGAACTTGGCGAGCGTAAAAATGTAGAAATCATTCCATATAAGAAGCAACCACAGAAATTTATTTCAGCACCTGCACATGCAAAGATGCTTCACCCTATCGTAGAAGATAAATTGGTGAGATTAGAGCAATTTTCAAACGAAACAGAACTGAATCGCATTGAGTGGGGCTCTAAAAAAATTGGAATCATTACTTCCGGTGTTGCATATAACTATGCTAAAGAAGTATTTGGTGATGATGCATCATACTTGAAATTAGGTTTTACATTCCCGCTCCCAATGGATAAAATTAGAGCTTTTTCTAAAGAAGTTGAGACGCTGTATGTAATCGAAGAACTTGAACCATTTATTGAAGAACAAATGAAAGCTGCTGGTATTTCTTGTATCGGTAAAGAAAAAATTTCCAGAATTGGAGAACTTAATCCTGATATAGTAGCAAAAGCCCTTCTTGGCATTGAAAAAGAAACAGTAAAGCCCGATCCAGATCAAATTGTAGGCCGTCCTCCAACTTTGTGTGCTGGATGCCCCCATAGAGGTTTCTTTTTTGCACTGAGTAAAAAGAAAAATGTCGTTATAACTGGTGATATTGGTTGTTACACACTTGGATCAGCAGAGCCTTTAAATGCTACGGATTCAGTAATTTGTATGGGTGCTTCAATTTCTATGGGGCATGGCGCTTCTAAAGCATTTGCTAAGAACAATGTAGATAAGAAGGTTGTAGCTGTTATTGGTGATTCAACATTTTTCCATACAGGAGTAAATTCATTAATTCATGTAGCATACAACAAAGGTAATACAGTAAGTGTAATCTTAGACAATAGAATTACTGGTATGACAGGCCATCAAGAAAATCCGGGAACAGGCTTTTCATTACAAGGCGATCCAGCAAATATGATCAATATTCCGGATCTTGTAAAAGCTATAGGAATAGAGCATGTAGTAACTGTAAATCCACTTAAATTAAAAGAAGTAGAATCAGCACTTGATGAGGCGTTTGCTTTTGATGGTCCATCAGTAATTATTACAAGATGGCCATGTGTCCTTAAAAACTTTTCAGAAGCAGATATTAAAGAGTTTGATTTAAGTAAAAAACAGTGTCATGTTATTGAAGATAAATGTAAGGGTTGTCGAGTTTGTACGAAAACTGGTTGTCCAGCTATAAGTTTTGACAATAAAACTAAGAAAGCTAAAATAGATAAATATATGTGCGTTGGCTGTGAAGTATGTCTCCAAGCATGTCCATTCAAAGCCATAGAAAGGGTTGGTGAATAGAATGTCTGAAGTTAAAAATATACTTTTATGTGGTGTTGGTGGTCAAGGTATCATATTAGCATCTAAAATATTAGCAACTGGTCTAATTAAGGCTGGCTATGATGTTAAAATGAGCGAAGTACATGGTATGGCACAGCGCGGTGGTAGTGTAACGACTCAAGTAAGATATGGAGAAAAAGTTTATTCTCCAATTATTGGGAAAGGTCAAGCTGATGTACTTGTATCTTTTGAAACGATGGAAACTCCTAAATGGTTAGATTTTGTAAAACCTAATGGGAAAGTAGTTATCAATGCCTATGAAATACCTTCTGCTACAATTTTATCAGGAGCCGCTGAATATCCTCAAGGTGTAATTGAAGATATATCATCAAAGATCAATACAACTGTTTTCAAAGCTGCAGAACTTGCTGAAAACCTAGGCAATATTAAAACTATGAATGTAATCGTAGTTGGTGCTCTTGTAAAGGCTATGGGGCTTGTAGAAATGGTTGATTGGAATGAAGTGATTAAAGAAACAGTTAAAGAGAAGTTTGTTGATATCAATATTAAGGCTTTTGAAATAGGAATTAACCAAGTTCAATAGGTCTTAGATACTGTATTTGTAACTTGTTCCTAAAATTAAATAAATGCTGACTTTTTCATATAATTGAAAGGGTCAGCTTTTTTTATAAATTTGAATTTTACAAGAAGAGATAATTATTGAATAAGAACCAAATTTACAATGGCTAAAAGGGTCTAATCTAGTTGAATTATCAGAATAGTTTTTCTTTTAATTTTGGGGTTGACGCAAAAAATAAATGGTGTTATTATAACTAAGCGGTATTTGTTAGCAATTAGTTGTTTGAAACAATCTAATTTTGAGTACAAATGAAACACCGACATTTATGTAAAATCTATGTAAAAAACTTTCTTGAAAACTCAAATAAAGATATTGACATTAGAAATAATCGATGATATCATAATAGAGTCGCCGCAAGACATTGCGGACATGAGAGAATTTAAAACAGGACCTTGAAAATTGAATAGCGCAAATGAAAAAAACCAAAAACGTAATTCTTTTGAAGATGTCGATTTAAAGCAATTTAAATTGAAACTCCAAAGAAAAACAATAAAACAACTTAACAGTTGTTTCCGGATAAACTTTGCAGAAAGTTTATACAAACGTAAGAGAAATCTTACAAAAGCAAGTTAGCTCATTTATGAGATAACAGGCAAACTTTAAAATTATATTTAAGAGTTTGATCCTGGCTCAGGATGAACGCTGGCGGCGTGCCTAACACATGCAAGTCGAGCGCGATTAAGTGGAACTGAGACTTCGGTCAAAGAGAAACTTATGAAAGCGGCGGACGGGTGAGTAACGCGTGGGTAACCTGCCCCATACAAAGGGATA
>NZ_JARYZI010000034.1 GCF_029914245.1 Fusibacter bizertensis | reverse complement strand
AAGAGGCGGATTTGCCTACCTCTCAGACTCGTTGCTTGGACGCGTTCAACCAATCACGCGCTTAGCATAACCTCCTGTGTCATTCCCTCTCTCAAACGGTTCTCGGTGGTACAGGAATCTTTACCTGTTGTCCATCGCCTACGACTTTCGTCCTCGGCTTAGGCCCTGACTTACCCTGAGCGGACGAACCTTCCTCAGGAAACCTTGGGTTTTCGGCGGACGGGATTCTCACCCGTCTCTCGTTACTCATGCCAACATTCTCTCTTCTATACAGTCCACACGTCCTTACGATCGTGCTTCGCCCCGTATACAATGCTCCTCTACCAATTAGATTACTCTAATTCCATAGCTTCGGTAATAAGTTTGAGCCCCGGTAATCTTCGGCGCAGGATCACTCGACTAGTGAGCTATTACGCACTCTTTAAATGTATGGCTGCTTCTAAGCCAACATCCTAGTTGTCTGGGCAATCCCACATCCTTTTCCACTTAACTTATATTTTGGGACCTTAGCTGATGGTCTGGGCTGTTTCCCTTTTGACTATGAATCTTATCACACACAGTCTGACTCCTGAGTATAAGATATCGGTATTCGGAGTTTGATAGACTTCGGTAGCCGGTGAAAGCCCCTAGGTCATTCAGTGCTCTACCCCCGTATCTCTTTACCTCAAGGCTAGCCCTAAAGCTATTTCGAGGAGAACCAGCTATCTCCGGGTTCGATTGGAATTTCTCCGCTATCCACATGTCATCCCAACCTTTTTCAACAGATATGGGTTCGGGCCTCCACTAAATTTTACTTCAGCTTCACCCTGCACATGGATAGGTCACCCGGTTTCGGGTCTACGCCACACAACTTA
>NZ_JARYZI010000033.1 GCF_029914245.1 Fusibacter bizertensis | reverse complement strand
GAAAAGGTAGTAAGGGATTATCCTCACCAATTATCAGGTGGTATGAGACAAAGAGCGATGATCGCGATGGCACTTGCTTGTAATCCAAAGATATTGATTGCAGATGAGCCAACGACAGCACTTGATGTAACGATCCAAGCTCAGATCTTATCTTTAATGAATGATTTACAAAAGAAAACAAATACAGCGATTATGCTTATCACACATGACCTTGGCGTCGTGGCACAGATGGCACACCATGTACTTGTTATGTATTCGGGTAAGATTGTAGAATCCGCATCAGCAGTGGACATCTTTAAAAACCCAAAACACCCTTACACAATCGGTCTTTTAGAATCAATTCCAAATCTAGATGAAGACAGAGAACGTCTGAATAGTATTGAAGGGGTAGTACCTAACCCGTTTGAATTGCCACAAGGTTGCTATTTTCAGCCAAGATGTAAGTTTGCGATGGAAAGATGTAAGACAGAGCAACCAGGCACATATACAGTAGGTGAAAACCATACGTCTGCTTGCTTCCTACACTGCAAAACGGAGGGTTAAGATGAAAGAAAAGATACTAGAAGTCAGAGATATAAAGAAATACTTCCCGATAAAAGGTGGTTTTCTTCAAAAAACGATAGCAAACGTTAAGGCAGTAGATGGTGTATCCTTTGATGTCTTAAGAGGCGAAACAATAGGTCTAGTAGGTGAGTCAGGATGTGGTAAGTCTACACTTGGTAGAACAATTGTTAGATTGTACGAGCCAACAGAAGGTGAAATTATCTTCAATGGTAAAGATATTGCTGGGTTTAAAGGTAATGAACTTAAGCACCTTAGAAAACAGATGCAATTGATTTTCCAAGATCCTTACAGCTCATTAAATCCAAGATTAAATGTAAGCAATATCGTTGGGGA
>NZ_JARYZI010000024.1 GCF_029914245.1 Fusibacter bizertensis | reverse complement strand
TATTGAATATGAACGGGTTGATCTAAACCCAGCATTTCTCTAATCTGTTGTTGTTGTTCTACTGTTGCATTTGATCCAATTCCTAAGTATGCATTAACTGGATCACCAGGCATGATTTGAAGCATTGCGAACAAAATGATCGTAATGATCAGAAGCACTGGTATTAAATGTAGTAGTCTCCTCAATATATACTTTAGCATCCCTTCACTCCTTAGCACTCTTTATTTCTTGGGTGATAAAGGCGGTCATTTAAGACCGCCTATTAAAATCATTACCGATTACTTATTCAACAATTTTAGCATCTTTAAGAGCAGCTACCCAGTCATAAAGTGAGCTTGTTTTAAAGTCAACTAATTTTGTAGCGTATAGATCAAAGTAAGTGTTAGCATATACTGGCATCATTACAGCTTCTTCATTAAGAATCTTAGCGATTTCAGCATAAACTGGTTTCGCTTCTTCGATATCCATGATTGCTTTACCTTGGTCTAAAAGTTCATCCACTTTAGGGTTGCTGTAACGGCTTGTATTATCCATACCGCTACCGATATAATCTGAGTGGAATGAAGTATAAAGAGTGTGTGGATCTGGAGTTGTAATTGTTGTAGCTAAGAAGAATAAACTCCAGTTATCTACGTTTGCATCTGAGTTGTAGATGACATAGTCAAGAATTGTGTTGAATTCAAGGTACGCAACTGACAATTTAACGCCTAAACCTTGACCCCAGTCTCTTTCCCACATAGGAATAAGAGTTGCTAAGATATCATGATCTGGCATAGCAGCGATTTTAAGTTCTAATGGCTGACCATCTTTGTATCTTAAACCATCAGCGCCAACTAACCAGCCAGCTTCGTCAAGTAATGCTTTTGCTTTATCAAGGTCGAAATCGTACTCGATCATAGAATCAAGTAACGCAT
Organism: Fusibacter bizertensis; assembly: GCF_029914245.1. Taxonomy (GTDB): domain Bacteria; phylum Bacillota; class Clostridia; order Peptostreptococcales; family Acidaminobacteraceae; genus Fusibacter_C; species Fusibacter_C bizertensis. The sequence goes on along the minus strand of NZ_JARYZI010000024.1, from coordinate 3,838 downwards.
CATCAATCGCCCAAGAAATTTGTGAGAATGGGTGGTATTGAGTAACAGCAAGAACTTGATCTGTATCAGCATCATAGTAGTAGCTATTTACGAATTCCTTTACGTTGAATGCATAGTAAAGTGCTTGACGTACTTTAACATCTGCAGTTGGGCCAGCTTCACAATTTGTTTTGATATAACCGTAACCGCTTCTGTTGTATTGATTAATAGAAAGACCCGCATTTCTAGCTTCAGAAATTTTATTAGGATCAATTACGCCAGCTAATAAATCTACACCACCGCTAGTAAGTTCAACGATATCTGTAGTTTGGTCTACGAATTTAAGAATAACTTCTTTAACCATGTAGCCTTCGCCAACATAAAGTGGATTTCTTTCAAGGTATACTAATTCTTTTTCTTTGAATTGAGATACTACGTATGGACCTGAACCCATAGCATCAGTAGTAATTGCTTCTACAGAAGCAGTGTTTCCTGGTGTAAAGTCTTTTCCATAGTAGTGTGCTGGAAGAATCGCATAAGTACAATTCTCAAAGTTAACACGAAGTGCTTCTTTGAAGTTGAATTTTACTGTGTAATCATCAATCGCTTCAACGCCTGAGAATGTATCTGATTCACCTGCATAGTATTCATCATATCCAACCATGTCTTTAACAGCTGAGCTGTAACGGCCAGTGTATGATGGATCAGCAAGAATTAAATAAGAGAACACAACATCATTAGCTGTTAAAGGTTGTCCATCAGAGAACACTTTGTCTTTTTTTAAGTTGAAAGTAATTGATTTGCCATCTTCTGAGTATTCCCAGCTATCTGCAACGCTACCTTCATATTCGCCATCAAAGTTTCTTGAGATAAGACCTTCAAATACCATGTTTACTACGTATCCATCATAAGCTGATGAGTAGTATAGTGGATTGAAGTTACCTGATGCTTCTGTGATACCTACTACTAATGTACCACTTGGTTCAGTTGATGTTTCTTGAGTTGTTGCTGCAGTTGTTTCTCCTGCTGCAGTTGTTTCTGTTACTGCTTCTTCTTTTGGGCTACATCCTGCTAAGAAAGCAGAAGCGACCATTACTAAGCAAAGCAATAAAATTAACGACTTCTTCATTTAATAATCCTCCTTCTTTAAATGCTACACTCGAGATAAAATTTATCTCATGCTGCTATATATAAACCCTAAGGTTCATAACATAAATAAATTGATTGATTCTGTAAACTTTTAAACTATTTAACAACTGTTCGATTTTGTGTTGAATTGTTCAAATAGTTTGACAATTCGAATTAAAAGAAAATTTGAACAGGCAAGCAAAATATACACAATTTGTTCAAATAATTGTAATTTCAATTTAATAAAACCTGAAGTATAAATAAAAAACTTAAAACACTTTTCCAACAATTATTTATTCTAGCTATTTACATTAATTATTGTTTTGTTTTAAGTTTGTTCACATCTCGTTTTAAGATATTTCTCATTCTACACTAAATTTAGTCAAAATAAAATATAAAAATATGTCATATTTCGAATGTTAAAATCCCGAAACATTTTGATTTAACTCACTTTCTATAAAAGTGTTAACTATATCTTTCAAATTAACAGAATATTACGTGTTCCGAACAATTTGACTAGTATTTTGAAGACCACAAATTGTAAGGGCTCTAGTATTATGTATAATTTATTTTATATAGTGACATTTACTACGGTTAGGGCTCTATTTAGGTCCTAAAGTTATCAGACGTCAATTTCATTAAGCCTAAGTATTAATTTCCTTAACAAATCTTAACATTTATAGTGACATAGATAAGCCCTCAAACGTTATCAATAATAAAAACCATCTACTCTAAAATATAAAGCAGATGGTTGAATTATAATGACTAATTCTCATTATTCGATATCACAACTAAATGTGGATAAGGTATATCGATACCTTCACGGTCAAAGGCTTCTTTAATTTCTTCAATTAAAGTAAAATACACATCCCAATAATCAGATGCATTTACCCAAACCCTTACTTTAAAATCTAACGAACTTGAACCATGTTTAGCCAGTCTAACAAATGGTTCAGGCTCTCTTAATATCAAGGAATTTTGATCAACAACATTACTAATAACTCGCTTCACATCTTTTATCGCGGATTGATATGATACCGAAAATTCTAGGTCTACTCTTCGTGTTGGAAATACACCATAGTTAACTACAGAACTATTTGCTATGCTTGCATTTGGAATTATTACAGCTTTATTATCAGGTGTCGTTAGATTTGTATAGAACAATCCTATATCAGTTACTGTTCCTGCTTGCCCTGCTCCTTCTATATAATCACCAACTTTAAAGGGTCTCAGCGTTATGATTAAAACACCTCCTGCTAAATTAGATAAGCTACCTTGTAATGCTAGTCCAATTGCTAATCCCGCTGCACCTATAACAGCTACAAAAGTTGTCATCTCAATACCAGTAGTATATATTGCAGTAACGAGTACCATTGCTTTTAAACCCATTTTCATAAATGATCTTAAAAATGACTTCAATGTGGGGTCAATACTAATCCATGATCTAGACTTAAGTAATCTTTTTTCTATTATATTAACAAGCTTAAAGCCTATAACCAAAACCAAGACTACCGAAATAAATTTAATTCCCATCTCAAACCCAATCGTTTTTAAATTTTCAATAAACGTCATACACCTTCTCCTATTATAATTTGTGAAATACAGGTTTCATTTTTTTAAAAGTTGTTACATACTTGAATCCGATACTTTTTAGCAGTTCACAATTTTCTTTATAATTACTACCTAGATATTTGGGACTATGTGCATCACTACCTAATGTTATTACTTCTCCCTTCATCTCCTTATATAACTTAAGCAAAGTCATCCCAGGATTATTTTGATTTAAGCCATATCTAAAACCACCTGCATTTAACTCAATTCCTTTTCCATCTTCTATAATCTTCTTAAAAATCACATGCACAATATCATCATAATGCTTTGCTGCAACATTCTTAAGTTCTGGCTTATAACGTAGATAAAGATCTAGGTGCCCAAGAACACTAAAATCCATAGGTTTTCGAAGACTTTTTTCTAGCTCAGTATAGTAGATTTGTACCGCCTCTATATCGTTGTGATGTTCAAAGAATTTTTTATGATATAAATCTCTTTTTTCCACAGAATGAAGAGATGCAATTACAAAATCATACTGATTTCCTTTTACTATTTCTGCATTTTTCTCAATCAAATGTGGCTGAACTCCAACTTCTAACCCTTGGTAAATATTTATCTTTTCCTGATATTTTTCTTGCATACTAAAAATATCTTTTTCAAATGCATTTCTGTCAAAATCCCAGTCCTGAGGATAATTATCTATATCAGCATCTATATCGACGTGATCAGTAAATGCCAAATCAGTAATCCCGATTTGTATAGCTGCCATGATCATATCTTCCATGGGCGTATCCGAATCTGGTGAATAGTTACAGTGTGTGTGAAAGTCCATCATGAATTTACGTTTTAATGTATGCATATTATCCTCACTTGTTCTGATTACAATTACTTTAAACTAACAAAAATAGGTTATCACAAAAGTGTTTTGAGCACAATTGTAATAACCTATTAATCAATTCATATTTATAGCTCCAAATTAAATCTTTATAACTGCTTTGCTTTGGATTTATTAATCTAAATTTCTCCAGCAAAGTGACATGCGACGTGGTGTCTAGGTGTCACTTCTTTTGTTGGCGGAATCATCTCTTTACAGATATCTTTTACATATGGACATCTTGTATGGAACTTACATCCTGCCGGTGTGTTTACGTTACTTGGAATCTCTCCAATAATCGCTTCC